>NZ_LOAS01000038.1 GCF_001558155.1 Aliiruegeria sabulilitoris | reverse complement strand
ATAACTCCGGCCGAAGCCTTTGAGCCCGGCCGGGTAAGACACCTCCAGACGGCAAGGACACAACATATGGCCGACCTTGATGACATCCGAGACGGCAAGGATTTTGGGCTGGACAAACCGGTCCAGACGGAGGGCTATTTCCTAAAAGGATGTAGCCATCTCGATTGGGGAACGAAGGATCGGCTGAGCCGGATCTTCCGTCCCGACACCGGGCGCACGGTGATGCTGGCCTTCGACCACGGCTTCATCATGGGTCCGACGTCGGGCCTGGAACGCGTCGATCTCAACATCGTCCCGATCGCGCAATATGCCGACTGCCTGATGGGCTGCCGCGGCATGATCCGAGCGGCCATCCCGCCGACATTGAACAAGCCGATCTGCCTGCGGGCCGATGCCGGCAGCTCGATCCTGACCGAGTTGAACCACAACGTGGTGATCGACATCGATGACGCAGTGCGCCTGAACGCCTCTGCCATCGCCGTGATGGTCGCCGTGGGTGATCCTGCCACCGAGGCCGGGACGATCGCAAATCTCTATCACGCGGTCGATATCGGCCAGAAAAGCGGTGTGCCCGTGCTTGGCGTAACCGCCGTGGGCAAGGATATGGCCCGCGACGCCACCTATTTCTCGCTCGCTTCGCGGATTTGCGCAGAGAACGGGGCCAATGTGGTCAAGACCTATTTTTGCGAGGGCTTCGAGAAGGTCACCGCCTCTTGCCCGGTCCCCATCGTGATTGCCGGCGGCAAGAAGCTCCCCGAACTCGAGGCGCTGGAGCTGGCCTGGAAAGCCATCGACCAGGGCGCGGCGGGTGTCGACATGGGACGCAACGTGTTCCAGTCGGACCACCCGGCCGCGATGATCCAAGCCGTTTCCGGCGTCGTCCATGACGGGCTCACGCCTGAGCAGGCACTCGAACTCTTCGACACGCTCAAGGCAGACGGGGTCTGACAGAGGCGACAAAACAACAGGACGGCCGGGCTGCAACCGGCCGCACCGAACCGAAGACACAACAGTTTCAGAACAGTGGACACACCGCACCAGCGCGCGTGTGAAGGAGGAAGACATGAAAAAACTGGTAGTAACCCTCGCAGCGGCCTGCAGCATCGCAGCCACGGCAGGCCTTGCCGATGACAAGATCGTACTGGGGAAGATCCCCTTCACGCTGGAACATTCCTATCACCAGTCCATCGTGGAGATCTTCTCGGACTATGCCGAGAAGAACTATGGCGCCGAGACGATTGTCGTCGATGGGCAGGCCAGCAGTGAATCCTCGTTGAGCGCGGTCGAGAACCTGATTGCACAGAAGGTCGACGGGATCGCGCTGCACTCGCCCGATATCGGCATGACCGCGACCGCTGTCGAGGCCGCGCACAAGGCCGGGATTCCGATCGTCACCACGCTGATCTATCCGAGCACCAAGACCGCGCCGCATATTCAGCCGAAAGAGGAATTCTCCTCCTTCCGCATGGGCGAAGTGGCTGCAGAGCAGTGGATGACGGCCTTCCCGGACAAGCCGGTCAAGGTCGCGATCCTGAATTTCGGCGGTTTCGAGCAGATCGCCAAGCTACGTACCGAGCCCTTCTTCAAGGGCGTGCAGTCGGTTGCCCCTGACGCGGAACTGGTTGCGATGCAGAACGGCTTCGGCTCGACCATCAAGTCGATGGAAGTGATGCTGGACATCCTTCAGGCCAATCCGGACGTGAATATCATCTTCGGCGCCAATGACGACATGGCGCTTGGCGCGCTGGCAGCGACCGAGCAGCTGGGCCGTGGCAAGATGAAGGATGGCGCACCGCTGACCGAGATCATTGCCGGCGTCGATGGCGGCGAGAACGCGATGGTCAAGGTGTTCAACCCGAACTCCTCCTTCAAGCTGACCCATGGCCAGGTGCGCGACAATGGCCGCGCCGAGGTCGACACGCTGATGGCGATGATCGAGGGCACGATCGAGATGGACAAGTGGCTCGAGGTGCAGACGCTCAGCCCGGAATTCGACTACTGGAACTCCTCCGTCCCGGCCGCGCAGAAATTCCTGGAAGAGAATTTCGGCTTCGAGAAAGATCTCCAGGCGTTGGTCGACACGCAGCGCTGACCTCCCGGACATGAACAGCTCCGCGGCGCGTGAGGCGGCGCGGGGCATGCAGTCGGAACGACAACGCCCCGCCGGACCGGCCCAGCCGGACACGCGGATCGGATGACATGAGGTGGAACGTGGACAGGATAAAACACCTATTACAGACGGAAACGCAGAAGGCGGTCCTGATCGGAACGCTGATCGTCATGATGATCGGGCTGTCGTTGGCCACGCCCAGCTTCCTCTCGGTCACGAATTTCACCAATGTCTTCCTGAAGGTCGCGGTGATCGTCATCATCGCCTCGGCGGCAAACCTGCTGATGGTGACCGGGCATTTCGACCTCTCGGTCGGCTCCGTGCTTGCCTTCTCGGGGATCTTGCACGCCTACCTGTGCAAACATGGCGTGCCGATCGAGATGTCGATGCTCATCACCTGCATCGTTGCGATGGGCTGGGGCGGCATCAACGCCATGACGGTCGCCGTGCTCGGGATAAACCCGGTGATCGCGACCGTCGGCGTGCTCTTCATCGCCCGCGGATTCGCCTTCCTCGTCGCCCGCTGGGATGGCGGCGCCAACATCATGACCGGACTGCCGATGGAGTTCGTCGATTTCGGCCGCGAGCTGGTCTTTGGCATCTTCCCGCTGGCCATCGTGATGATGGTAGCCGCGCTTGCGCTGTTCCTTTTTATCGAGAAGCGCACCGAGATCGGCCGCTTCGCCTATGCGATCGGGGCCAACCTGCAGGCTGCAAAGCTGTCGGGCATCAATACGGTCGGGATCATCGCGCTGCTCTACGTGATCGTCGCGCTCTTTGCCGGGCTCAGCGGCATCCTGCAGACCTCGCGCGTCGGGCTCGCCGCGCCGAACGTGGCCAAGGGGCTCGAGTTCGACGTGATCGTCGCCATCATTCTCGGCGGCACGGCGATGACCGGCGGTGTCGGATCAACAATCGGCATGCTGCTCGGCGCACTGGTCGTCGGCTTTGCCAGCAACGGCCTGATACTGCTCGGCATTCCCTTCTACTACCAGAGCATCGCCTATGGCGTGATCCTGATCGGCTCGCTGATGCTCAACCAACGCTTCACCAATCCGGCGAGGGCATGACCATGGATGGCTCGAACATTCTCGAAATCCGCGATGTCGGCAAAGCCTTTCCCGGCGTGGTCGCCCTCAAGGGCGTGAGTTTCGACATCAAGCGCAACACGGTCCATTGCATCGTCGGCGAGAACGGCGCTGGAAAATCCACCTTTATCAAGATCCTGACCGGTGTGCATGAGCGCTCCTCCGGCGAGATCACGCTCGACGGCAAGCCCTTCGCCCCGACCCGGGTCCGGGACGCGATGGCCGCCGGTATCAGCGTGCTCTACCAGGAGTTGAACGTGGTCGACGAATTGACCATCGCGGGCAATCTGACGCTCGGGCAGGAGGCGCACAGCTTCGGCTTTCCGAAGCAGGACACCGCGATCCTCGAGAAGGCGGCCGGGATTCTGGCGAGCTTCGACGAGAGCATCTCGATGGACACGCTGGTCGGTTCGCTCAGCGTGGCGCAGAAACAGGTGGTGGAGATCACCAAGGCGCTTTGCTCCGATTGCGCCGTGCTGGTGATGGACGAGCCGACGGCCTCGCTGAGCCTCGGCGAAACCCGCAAGCTCTTCGACACGGTGGCGCGTCTCAAGGCGAGCGGCGTCACCATCATCTTCATCTCCCACAAGCTCGACGAGATCTTCGAGAACGGCGACTACATCACGATCTTCCGCGATGGCGAGATGATCGAGACACGGTCGCTGGAAGGGCTGGAGCGCTCCGACCTGGTGCGGATGATGCTGGGCAAGGTGGTGGTCAATGACTACGTGCCGAGCCCCGCGATCCAGACAGAGACGGCGCTGGAAGTACGCAACGCCACGACCCGCAAGCTGCGGAATGTGAGCTTCGATCTGCAAAAGGGCGAAATCCTCGGCTTCTACGGTCTCGTGGGTGCGGGCAAGACCGAGGTCTGCGAGATCCTCTATGGTCATCCCTGCGCGGGCGAGATCCGGGTGAAGGGCAAGGCCACACGGCTCGACGACGTCCGCAAGTCGCTCAAGGCCGGGCTGGCGCTGGTGCCGGAAGAGCGGCGCGAGGCCGGGATCTTCGGGCTGCTCGGCATTCGCCAGAACATCCCGCTGATGAACATGGCCAATGTGAAGTCGCACGGGCTGGTGCGGCGCGCGGAAGAGAACCGGCTCGCCGATCACTATATCGACGCGCTCTCCATCGCCGCGCGCGACCGCGAGCACCAGGTCTCCCTGCTCTCGGGCGGAAACCAGCAGAAGGTGGTGATCGCCAAGTGCCTGAACCGCGACAGCGACATCATCCTGATGGATGAGCCGACGCGCGGGGTCGATGTCGGCGCCAAGCAGGAGATCCACGACATCATTCGCGAACTTGCGGGGCAGGGGAAGAGCATCATCGTCTTCACCTCCGAGCTTCAGGAGGTCGTGCAGCTCTGCGACCGGATCGCGCTGATGTATGACGGCGCCCTGCGCCAGATCGTGCAGAACGGGCCGGATCTCGACACCGACCACATCATGAAACTCGTCGCGGGCGAGGAGATCGAGGCATGAAACAGGCAAACACCCTTCCGGGCTTCATGAAAAGCCAGACCTTCATCCTCTTCCTGGTCTTCATCGCGCTCAATATCTTCTTCGCGCTGATGAGCGACCATTTCTTCCAGCTCGGCAATTACTTCAACATGCTCAAGCAGAGTTCGGCCCTGCTGCTTACGGCCGCCGCCGCGACCATGCTGATGATGACCGGCAATTTCGACCTCTCGGCCAGCGCCAATCTCGCCTTCTCCGGCGTGCTCTACGCGCTGCTGGCCGCCGCCGGCCTGCCGCTGCTGCTCGCCGCCCTGATCACGCTGGCCGCCGGGATGGGCTTCGGCCTGATCAACGGGCTGCTGGTCACCCGCTGGGAGATCTCGCCCTTCATCGCCACGCTGGGGATGATGTTCATCGGCAACGGGCTGGCGCTCGTGGTCTGCGGCGGCCAATCGGTGCGCTCGGGCCTGCCGGACAATTTCCGCAACCTGATGAACGCGGAACTGCTCGGGCTGCCGGTGCCGATCCTCATCGCGCTGGTCGGCTGCACGCTGTTCTGGGTGCTGACCAACCGGACGCTGATCGGCAAATACGCCATGGCCATCGGGTCCAACCGCAACGCAGCGGTGCTCTCGGGCATCAACGTGAACGCGATCACGTTGGGGCTCTTCGTGGCCGTGGCGCTGATGGCCTCGCTGTCCGGCATCATGACCGCCTCCCGGATAGGCGCGGGCGACCCGCGGATCTACGAGTTCTTCTTCATGGATGTGGTCGTGGCGATCATGCTGGGGGGCACACCGCTGTCCGGCGGGCGCGGCTCGATCATCGGCACGTTGATTGCCGCGATGATCGTGATCGTGATCGGTAACGGGCTGAGCATGCTCAACGTGCTGATCTTCTGGCAGACGATCATCAAGGGCGTGATCCTGATCGTCGCCATGATCCTCAACGAAAAGGTCAAGTTCGGCTCGCGGGTGGTTGCCACGACGCCACCTGCCGACCGCTCTGTTGCCAATCAGGCGACGAGCGTGGCTGCACAATAGTTCGGGCGAACCCCGCCCCGAGCCCATCGTGGCAATGCCGCGACGAGGCAAAGCAAGACCGGCGCATACCGACCGCCGGGACCAGGTTTCGAAGGAGAGAAAGATGACCCGTGAGCTGAAGGTTTATCCCAACGAGCACTACTATACCGAGGATGGCAAATTCAAAATGGAGCTGGCCCAGGAGGCCTACTTCGATCTGATGCGCTACTACGATTACGCCATCCCCGACCGGTTCCAGACCGAGGATTTCTGGGTCAAGGATTTCAACATCGGCGATTTCGCCTTTTCCGGCCTTGCCGGGATCTTCTGGTTCAGTGACCCGGACTACAACCTGTCCGGCCACGAGATGTTCCTGCTGCCCAATCAGGCGATCCCGGAGCACTGGCATGTCGGCACCGAAGTGACCGGGCCGAAGCTCGAAGCCTGGCATGTCCGCCATGGCGAGATCTTCACCTATGCCGAGGGCGAACCGACCGAAGGCGCGGATGCCGACATCCCGCCCTCGCATCGCGGTTGCACCCATGCGCTCAAGCGCACCCGGGTTGGCGTCGGCGAGGTTGCCCGGCTCTCGGCGCCGGCGGAGCGGCACTGGATGCGGGCGGGGCCGAATGGCGCCATCGTGACCGAATACGCCACCCATCACGACCACAACGGTCTGCGGTTCAGCCACCCGGACGGGAAGTTCTTTCTGGATTAGGGCTGGTTGAGATGAAGCGGCCTTGAGAGGTGTGGAAACCGTCCTTCCGGCTCTACGGAGTCTTTCTTCTGTCTCAAGGCCCGGCACCAGGTTCGTTCCTCTGCCGGCGATTTGGGTTCTGGACCCGTTGATTTTGGTTGAACATCATGATTCACCACCCGGAAATCGAGTGGTGACATGTCTGGTGTCCTCTGCTTGCCTCCACGACGAGTTTGACGGGGCTTCGCTGGCTGTTCATCATCCGGTTAGATCAGGATTGAGTTGCCGGGAGCGAGGGCGTTGCGACCGTGGCAGATAGTCTTGGGGTATCCTGATTCCAGATTGGAGTGAGCATGGACTGGGACGAATTCGCGAAGTGGGGCGGACACCTTTCCGGGTGGGCCGCAGGATACCACCAGACCCTGCGCGACCGCCCTGTGCGCGCTCAGACGCGGCCGGGCGACACCGCGCGCTTGCTTGACCCGTCGCCACCAACAGATGGCGAGCCGATGGACGCCATCATGGCGGATTTCGAGCGCATCGTCATGCCAGGCATGACGCATTGGCAGCACCCTCGCTTCTTCGCCTATTTCCCGGCCAACGCCACGCCCCCGTCAATGCTGGCCGAAATTCTCGTCACCACGATCGCGCCGCAGTGCATGCTCTGGCAGACATCCCCCGCCGCGACGGAGATGGAAGGCGTCATGGTCGACTGGCTTCGCCAGGCGCTTGCCCTCCCGGATGGCTACACAGGCGTCATCCAGGACAGCGCCTCTTCGGCGACGCTCTCGGCAATTCTCACGATGCGCGAGCGTGCCATCGGCTACACCGGAAACCGTGAAGGCTTGTCCGGCAAGGGCAGGCTCCGTGTCTACTGCTCCGATCAGGTTCACAGCTCGATCGACCGCGCGGCCTGGGTGGCGGGGATCGGGCAAGAGAACCTGGTCAAGCTTCCAACGCGCGGCCAACGTCATGGTCTCGACGTCGATGCGCTGAAGCGCGCGATCGCGCAGGACCGAGTGGCAGGCCATGTGCCGACGGGCGTGGTCGCAATAACCGGCGGTACGGGTGTCGGGGCGTCCGATGATCTTGCTGCCGTTCTCGCCGTGGCCCGGGCAGAGGATCTCTACACCCATCTTGACGCGGCATGGGCAGGAGCCGCGATGATTTGCCCAGAGTTCCGCGACGATTTCTGGGCCGGTGTCGAAGGCTACGACAGCATCGTTTTCAACCCGCACAAATGGCTCGGGGCGCAATTCGACTGCTCGGTGCAGTTCCTCCGGGACCCCGTGCCGCAATTGAACACGCTCAAGATCGAGCCGGAGTATCTGAAGACCACGGGCGGCGCGGTCACGAACTACTCCGAATGGACAATCCCCCTGGGTCGTCGATTCCGGGCGTTGAAGATCTGGTTCCTGATCCGAAGCTACGGGCTCGATGGATTGAGGCAGAGGTTGCGAAACCATGTCCGATGGGCCGGGGAGATATGCGAGGTACTTCGGGCCGTCGATGGGTTCGAGATCGTCACGGAACCGATCCTGAGCCTGTTCTCGTTTCGATGCCCTGGCGACGACGCGGCTCAGCAGCAGCTGGTTGATGCCATCAACGACGATGGCCGCATCTATCTGACCCAAGGAGCCTTCGGAGGACGGAAAGTCATTCGTTTCCAGGTCGGACAGTTCGAAACAACACGTCAGGATGTCATGTTGGCTGGCGACGTCATTCAAGAGGTCTGGAGATCAACGACGTGATGCCTTGCCCAGTCAGGACGGTGGACCGCCGGCTGGATCAGGTTTCCTCTCGTGCTTTGAACATGATCCGCCAAGTTCCAGTGCGCGCACATGGCATTGGAGAGTCGGTGACTGCAAACCGTCGTCCCCGGACCCGGAGCAGACCTGCGGCGAACTTCCTGTCCGGCGGTCAGCCGCGAATTACGCAGCGCTCTTCCATTTTACGGGGGTAACGTAAACGATACTGTCATCGCCACTGACCATCACATCGCCGTCCTGAATATTGATCTGGAGCTTCATCGCGCGGCTTGCCAGTTTTGCCAGTGCGTCTGTGTCGGTCTCAGAGAAATTCACGACCTGAAGATTATCAAAACGCGTGGTGCTGTTTTTGATCTTGTCCCACCACATCTCGGCCGTTCGGCCGCCATAGGGGTAGACGATCACCTTGCCGGCCTTGCCACAGGATTGACGCATCACCTTCTCGGTTGGAAGTCCCAGAGCCACCCACACATCGAGCGCTCCGCTCAGGCTTTTCTGCCAGATGTCCGGTTCGTCATCGGTTGAAAGGCCCTTTGTCATTTCCAAATGTTCATGGGCATTCAGCGCGAAAGCGACAATTCGGACCATCAGCCGTTCGTCCGTCTCCGAAGGATGCTTTGCCACTGTCAGTTTATGGGTCTCATAGTAGTGACGGTCCATGTCGGAGACTGACAGTTCAACTTTATAAATAGTTGCATTTTGCGCCATGATTTCCCCCAAACATTCAAAGATTGGGATGCCTACTCCGTTTGGTGACCTTTGGAAAGCCGATACAAAGGCAAGCAATACTGGTGGTCGAAGTGGTCGCGCCATGGTGTGTGACCTCGGAGTGCAGGATGGTTGGTCCTTGGCAGGCCAACGCGCTCATGGCTGTGCCCGAAGCGGGGCAACACAAGTCGGGCATGCGCGTGAGAAAACGCATCTTCGCCTCGAGCCGGCTTCGGACGTGGTTTCGGTCTCTGTCCTACCTATCCGGTCCCTGCGCTCGCTCCGTGTAGATCGCACCATTCAGCCAGTTCGGCCAATCCCGCTCGAAGAAGGATCTCGCGGCTCCGTCGAACGGCCTGTTCTGGCGTGTTGAAATCTCCAGCCTTTCCCCGACCATGCGGACGATGATCTGTTCTGCCTTATGCGCGGTCTTTTCTGTGCGAAAACGATAGGCGCTCAGAGGCCCGTTCTTCGACATCGGCAATGCCTCGCCGTTCGGATCGCAGATCGCCCGCGCGCCCCGGCTTCCGCCGCCCTGATCAATGAAGTGATCCAGCGCGGACAGGACCGCTTCGGACACCAGCGCCATCTGCTGCCACTGCACGACGCGCGCCACCTCCGAGGGCCGGCCGGTGGCTATTCCCCGTTTACGGATCGCCGCGTTCAGCGCGCGCGCTTCGTCGCGTGCCACTTTCACCTCGGAGGGTTTGCAGATGATGCCGGCCCTGTCGCTCATCCGCGTCTGGATATCCTGCCGGAGCGAGTGCACCGAATGGGGGCTATCCTTTTGCACCAGGTTTCTGATTGCCGAAACGGCTGCCGCCAGGCTCGCAGAGATGTCGTCCTGGGCTACCTCGCGCGCCTTGCCGCTGGCGGCAATATGTTCGGCGACGCGGGTCCCGAAGACTTGCCCCGCATTCAGGGCCGAGCCACCCGGGCGCGTCACCCCATGCGTGCCGGCCGCCTCGCCCACGGCATAGACGCCGGCAAGATTGCTCTGCCCCCAGATGTCGACCTTCACCCCGCCATTCATATGCTGGTTGTTCACCGAGAATTCGAGCGGGTCGGTCGCGATGTCGACCTTGTAGCGGCGGTATAGTTCGATCGCGAGCGGGTTCATGTGGCGCAGCCGATCGATGGGCAGAACCTGGTCCGCTCCCGCGTTGCGCAGATAGAGGCTGGCATCCTCGTCCAGCCGATCGAGACTGAACGGCCGGTCTCCGGGGACTGGCAGCGGGTTGCGATTGAAGTCCATGAACACGCGCCGGCCGGCCTCCGTTTCGCGATGGATCGCCAGGTCCACGAGGCTGGACTTGAAATCCAGCATCCGGCCGGCGTGGAAGGGCCATTGGTAGCCCTTGCGGAACACGTTCGAGGCCAGTTCCTGCGTCGTGCGGTAGTAGTCAGCAAGGAAATGCCGCTCGGTCCCTGCCGCATCCACCGAGTAGATATGCGGGATCACCTGAACATAGGTGCCAGAAAGGTTCCACGGGAAGCCCTCGCGCCGGGTACTGATCCCAAATTGCGCTTCGGTGATGTTGGTCGCTTCGATTCCGGCCTCCAGCGCCATGCCGAGGGAACCGAAGCAGCCATTCGGGAATACGCTGTCGCGGTAAAGCTCTCCCGGTCCGCCCGCCGCCAGCACCAACGCGCCGCACTGGAAGGCAGCCAGTCCGAAACGGTTCGTCTCGCTCCGATCCTTCGGCCGGATCGCCAGCAGGCCCGTCACCCGCCGCTCCTTGCCCGTACCGTCGGTCAGGATGCGCAGCCCGGTCGTCTGGTTGAAGATCGGGACGCCCAGCCGGATGGCCTCCTGCGCCAGGACCTTCACCATCAGCCGGGAGGTGCGCGGCCCGCAACTGGTGGCACGGCCGACCTCGTCGTGATCGGTCTGGTAGCGGAGGGTGCCGCCCAATTCGTTCTGCGGCAGCGGCAGGCCGAGATATTGCAACGATGCCATCGCCCGGCCCGAGCCCACGGCCTCGATATAGGCGGTGTCCTCGTCCATCGCGCCGCCGGCGCGGAGCGCGCGGCCCATAGCCTTGTAGTCGTCGCCCTGGTCGGCTGTGTTGGCCGTGTGCAGCGTCTGCTTGTCAGATCCAGAGCAGGCGGAGGTGCCGCCCCAGGCGCTCTGGCTGATGATCACCACGTTGACACCACGCCGTTTCAACTCCACAGCCGCGCGCAGCCCCGCCGCGCCACTGCCGATCACCACGCAGCCGCAACCGAGGACCGGTATCCGATCGCCGCCCGTCTCCAGTGCATCTGGAAAGGCCGGTTCCGGAGCAAGCCGGGGCATTTCGACATCCGTCAGGGCGTCGAGGGTTTCCTGGGAGACTTTGGTCGTCATGGCCGATGCCCTGTCTCTTGTCATTCTGGGTGAGTGGCAGGTTCCGGGCTTTTGCGCCGAAGTCCAGCCCCTTACATCGCCGACAAATTGAAACCCTCTCTGGAACCGGCAAAATGTTCTGGACAGGGATGCCCGGCACGCGCCCCTTGCGGGTTCCTGGACAGCGCAACAGCGCGAGCCAGGGTCGGGCCGGCCGCAAGGAAACCGGCACCGCGCGCCGGAACGAAACGGTACATAATTCTGCCCCTCAGGTGCGTGACGTAGCGGAAATGAACCCGCTCTCGTGAAAGGCGAAATCGGTATCCGTGGGCGGGGCCGGAGGTTATTGACCGGTGTGCCTGAACCCTGCGCGGCGCGGCCAAGAGGCTTGATCGGTGCGCAAAACGCAAGCAACATTCAACAGAAGGCGTTCTACTTGGGGATGTCTGTTGATTGGGCAGTGCTCAATTCAAGAATTGTCGAACAAGAGATTTCAGGAAAGGAAAGCCAAATGGGCGTTAATGAGATCAAGTCAAAACTGTTTGGAAATGTCGACTATGTGTGCGGCGGTCACGGAGCCCGTTGGACCTCGGACGGCAAGTTCACGATCCCGAACGGCATTACCATCAAGTTCTATTGTCGCGATGGCGATCCGCTGGGCAATGAGCGCGGCAAGGCCGTCGATCAGATCGTGAACGGTGGCGCTGCGCCCGGAGGCGCGCGTACTCGTCGGACCGGGCAACAGTGCTGGGACTACCGGCTATTCAATCATCGCTCCGGGCTTTACCTGAATCTCGGTATGCGGTCGCAGGCGAACGAGCGCTATATTCAGACTTCGAACAATGACCAGGGTGTGCGGCTTTCGGCGATCTGCAATACGATCATCCGGGCGACGCCGAATGCAACGATCCACTGGAGCGCCTGCCGCGTGATCGAGGCAGACAATTCGCATTTTGACCTTGAGGATCCGGTTTACGATGGCGTTCTCGCCGCGCTGTCCAAGAGAGCGTTCGCCTGATTCCGTCCTCTTAGGGCAGGGCTGGGCGGCGGCTCTGCAGCACTTGCGCCCATGGACCCAAGCTTGAAACCGCCCGTGGACAGCGTCGCTCCTGCCCAGGAAGCCGTTCTGCAAAGACCATCGTCCGACAATGAGGTTCGTCTCTGCACACTAAGACGACGGACAGCGAGGTTGACGGCCATTTTGCGACCGTCGGCGGGCAAATCGGCGAGGAACGCCCGGCCGCTGATACAAATATCTGCCGTCGCGAGCAGAGATGGTCATGGCTGCGTTCAAACACCGTCATCAATGCTATCTCGCGCCCGCCTTCGATGATCTGCCACCTGATCCCGACGCCGCGCTGGATGCACTGCTTGACCGGATCAGCGACAGGATGGCGACCGAAACCTCGCACGGTTGCCTGTTCCACGCGGCAGTGGCTGCCGATCCCGGTAGCGCGCGGCTGCGCGAATTACTCACGCGACACAAGGCCGAGGTTGCGCGCAAGGCCAGCGAGGCGGCTGATCTGCCAGAGGCCGAGAACGCGCTCTTGCTGATCATCGAGGGGTTGACCAAGACCTGGCCCTTGCATGGTCACGCAGTGGAAGGGCACGCCCAGTCTATGGCGCGTGCCTTGCGCATAACGAGGGAATAGTCCGGAACCAACGGCAGGCATGCCCCGCACAACGCTTTGAGCCGAGGGCCGGTGTTTCTCCTTGGGTGGGACAAGTTGAGCCTTTTTCGGTTCGGAGGGGAGTGTCTTATCGTGATGTTGCTGCCAGTTGCTGCCGGTAGGCTTCCAGCCGCCCGCTGGCGTTGCTGTCGACTAACATGACGATACTGAGGAAAGCGATGGTGGTGATCAAACCTGCGCGCCATGCGGGGCCATTCAGCACGATGATCAGTGCGGCTGCGACGACGATCAAAAGTGGTATGACCTTGAACACCGCCGTGCCGTATTGCGCAATGGTCCTGTCGGCGCGCGTGATCTCGGACGCGACAAAGGCGGGTGCGTCCTGTGCGACGGCCGGGCCGTAGCCTGCCAGGGTGTTCCATGTCCCGTAAAGCAGGCCAGTGCCGAGAATAAGCAGCAGGACGCCCGATACCAGCGTCGGCATCACGTAGGCGCGTGCCATATCTGTGCGACCGACCTGCCAAAACGCGATACTCGCCGCCAGAAACAGCGCCCCGAATAAGAGGAAGGCGCTGTTGGAGAGCATTTCGGCCTTGGCCCAGTCCGTTGAGGCCTTGAGGATGTCCATATCCGTTACCTGATCCGTTGTTGGAGGGGGCTGCCCTTGTGAAAAACCTGGCCGTCACACTGCCCAGGTGAAGCCGGTGGCCTGCTCGGAGACGTCCCAAAGGCGGGTCATGACGGATTTGTCGTGCGCGTGCGGCTGCAGCGTGCCACGGCCCACGGGACCCACGAATTCCATCCGCCCGGTGGGGCCGTAAAGCGCGCGCTGTTCCAGCCCGGTTTCGGTGGCGCACATGACCTCGGGATAGGCGCCCTGTTCGGCGGTCTGCACCATGGGAGTCTTGGTCATCAGCCACCATGAGATCCGCGTCAGCAAGCCGCCGCTGGTGCTGATCAGCGACGTGGCGGAAGAGCCGGGGTGGCAAACGTAGACCTCAACCTTGCGGGAGGCAGCCTTGAGCCTGTCCTGAAGCTCATAGGCGAACATCATTTGCGCCAGTTTGCTCTGGCTGTAGGCGGTGTTTGCGCTGTAGTCCTTTTCCCAGTTCATGTCGTCGAACTTGATGGTGCGCAGACCCATCTTGTAGCCGAGGCTGGCGACCACGACGATGCGGCCTTGCGATGCTTCGATACGGTCGAACAGCATCCCGCACAGAACGAAGTGGCCATAATGGTTGGTGCCCAGCTGGCTTTCGAACCCGTCCACGGTCAGCTGGCGCGACGGCACCTGGGCGATGGCGGCATTGCAGATCAGCGCGTCGATACGCGGGACAGTGTTCAGGATCTCATTCGCGGCGGCACGCACGCTGGACAGATCCGACAGGTCCATGCGGACAAAGCTGACGTCGGCCTGCGCGCCAAATTCCCGCTTTAGGTCCTGGATGGCTGCGGTCGACCGTTCGACGCTCCGGTTCAGCATCACCACCTTCGCGCCACGGGTCAGCAGGATGCGCGCCGCCTGGAAACCCGCGCCCGCATTCGCGCCGGTGATGACATAGGTCTTGCCGGTGAGAGAGGCGAGGCGGTCGGGTGTCCATCCTTTGGGTCCAAAGGTCGTGTCTGCCATGTGTCTGATCCTTCCGTTGATCGCGCCGCTTGGCGGCATTGTTGAAAGGGGAGATAGATCTCATGGCGCGTGCAAAACAGGCGTGATCCTCGCGAATACTTGCCTGATTGTCTCAGTGACATTGCGATATGACGTCCCGATGGATTATAGAAAAGCCATGAGCAAGAACACCATCAGGCAGATCATCGAGACCCGGATGCCAAGGGACGGCATGATCCAGACCGGCATCAAGGGCGTTCAGTTGTTCCGCGCGACAGAGGCGGTGCCCTGCGCCCCGGCGGTCTATGAACCCTGCGTCATTGCCATCGTCAGCGGAGGCAAGGAGACCGTTCTGGACGGGCAGCGCTACGTCTATGACAGCAGTGAATACCTGTGCTGTCCGATGTCCATGCCGGTAGAGGCCGGGACGCCCACGGTCTCTCCGGAGAACCCGCTCTACGGCGTCTATATCGCGCTCGACCAACGGCTGATGACCGAATTGGCCATCGAGATGGAGGCCACAGGCAGCCGCATGTCAACAACCGAAGGAAGCGCCCGAGGCATAAGGCTCGCGCGCTGGGACGACGGTTTCCTTGACGCACTCCTACGGTTGGTGCGGCTGGGGGATAGCCCGACGGACACCGCCGTCCTGGGCGATGCGCGGCTGCGAGAGCTCCACTATGCCATTCTGAAGGGCGAGGCCGGTCCGTTTGCCCGGCAGGCCTTTGGCCCCGGCAACGCCATCGCGCGGTCCATCGCGCATGTGTCGTCCAGGCTGGACGAACAGGTATCCATCGACGACATGGCGAACCGCGCCGGCATGAGCCGGGCCGTGTTCCATCGCAAATTCAAGCAGGCAACCACCATGTCGCCCATCCAGTTCGTGAAATCCATGCGCCTGAACAACGCCGCGATGAAGATCGCAGGTGGCATGACCGTTTCAGAGGCCGCGATGGATGTCGGCTACGTCAGCGCCTCGCAATTCAGCCGGGAGTTCAAGCGGATGTATGGCCTGTCGCCAAGGCAATGGAGCGACAGGCACCAACTGCCGGCGGGTTTGGTGTGATGGGCTGAATGGCACAGACGAGGTTGAGCGGGCCGTGGTCCCGAACTCATTTCGATCTGCTTGCATCTGCCCCAGACAGCGCTGAGCATGACCACATTCCGTGATTGGCCGGTTTCCGTCGCTCCTGCCCTGGTCCCGATCGAGGAAGCTCGCATTGCTGGTGAAAACCGACCGTGGCCCGCCAGAAACAAGACTTCGGGCCTGGCCGCTTCGGGGCAACTCCGGTGGTGGCTCACCCGACATTCCCGATTGTTCGCAGGGGACAGCCACACTTGTCGCCTAGCCAAGGATCAACGCAGGTCCGCGCATTGTTTCCTTGCAGGTTCCGGCAATGCACCGGCAGCGAACGGACGCTTACGCGCGTCGCGGCGTCAGGCCATCTTGCCCAAGATCGGCTCACGGCCGAGTTGCCTTGGTCAGTTCCTGCAATCTGTCGATCCGACCAAAGTCGGATAACGTACTCCTTGGTAGTCGTTTCGATAGCTTCCCAGGTGCCCGAAAAGCCCGACGAATAACAAAGGTGTCGCCTGCTCTAACCTCGAATTCCTTGCCGCCGACTTCCGAAACAATCAAATTTCATTCCAGTCTGCGGCAGTATTCCCACTCTCCGTATTGGATCTACCACTTGCCTGGGGTGGAACGCCAAGTCTCGCAGTACATGCGCTCACGTCCTGCTATGTTCCATGTGGTGAACTCGGGTGACCCTGCGATAAGCCTGTCAGCGGGCGGCATCCGCGAGGCGACTCAGAGGCCGCAGGCTAAGCGGATGCTCCGGAACCACTTGGGAAGGCGGGATGACCGGCGCTGCGCTGGAAGCGTTCCACGGAAGGTTTTCATCCGGGAGAGCGTGCCAATGGCGGAGGTTCAGCGGTTCATTTCCGCTCGGAAGCGCAATAGACTGAAAAATCGCAAGCTACGCAGTGGTGCATTTGCCGTCGGACTTGGATGCCCGGATCATACGCGCAGCATGGTTGGGAGGACGCAGAGAAGATGGGAAAACCGGTGGTCTTGATCGCGGGGGGCGGGATTGGGGGCCTTTCGTTGGCGCTGACGCTTGAACAGATCGGTGTCAAACCGGTCGTGTTCGAAGCGGTCCCGGAACTGAAGCCGCTGGGTGTGGGCATCAATATTCAGCCCAATGCCGTGCGGGAGCTTCTGGATCTCGGTATTTCACTCGAAGAACTGGACGGCGTCGGCGTGCCCGCGAAGGAATGGGCGCTTGTCGGGCTCAACGGGAACGACATTTATTCCGAGCCACGCGGCCTCGAAGCCGGGTACAACTGGCCGCAATACGCGGTGCATCGGGGCCGCTTCCACATGCTGCTGCATCGCAAGCTGATTGAGCGCTGCGGGGACGATGCGGTGCGTCTCGGTTCCCGGGTAGCGGGCTACCGCAACAATCCGGGCGGGACGGTTGCCTGCCTGATCACGCTGGCAGATGGCAGCCGGACCGAGGAACATGGCAAACTGCTGATCGGAGCGGACGGCATTCACTCCGCGATCCGCGCCCAGATGCATCCCGGCCAGCCGCCGATCCACTGGGGTGGCGCGGTGATGTGGCGGGGCACGACCCGCGCTCCTGCGATCCGGACCGGTTCATCCTTCGTCGGGCTTGGAACGCATCGGCACCGGATGGTCATCTATCCGATCTCGCATCCGGACGCGGATGGGACCGCGGTCATCAACTGGATTGCCGAAGTCACCTATGACGACCCGCCGGAGCGCGAGAGCGGTTGGTTCAAGCCCGTCGAGGTCAACGACTTCATCGGTCAGTTCGAAGGGTGGACATGGGACTGGCTCGACGTTCCCGAACTCCTGCGAAATGCCGACCTCGCCTATGAGAACCCGATGATCGACCGGGATCCGGTGCCGACATGGCACGACGGTGGTGTCGCGCTCCTCGGGGACGCGGCCCATGCCATGTATCCGACCGGATCGAACGGTGCCAGCCAGGCGATCATCGATGCGCGCGTTCTGGGGGCAAAGATGGTTGCGCATGGCGTGACGCAGGACGCGCTGGCGGCCTATGATTCCGAGCTATGCGGGCCGGTGTCCGAACTGATCCTGCGCAACCGGGGCGCCGGGCCGTTCGGGTTGCTGAATGTTGTCGATGAACGATGCGGCGGCGAATTCGAGCATATCGATGATGTCGTTCCACCGGACGAGCGGGCGGAATTCATGGCTGCCTACAAGGCCGCGGCTGGCTTCGCCATCGAGAAACTGAACGCGTCATCGCCGACGATTCCCGCTGGCGCCTGCGTGGATTAAAAGGACTGATCCGGAAAGGCGTGCGTGTCTTCGGTGTCGCTGGACCTTGCGTCCTGCAGGCTCTCCGCCTCTCTGCCGGACACCGTGGCGATGAGCGACCGCAGCCAGACATGCGGCGCCGAGCTGTGCGTCCGGGCGGTCCAGAACATGTCGATGGGAATCTCGGCCGAAACGGGGCAGGCGACCGAGGCCACATCGCCTTGGTACGTCTGCGCGATGCGCCTTGGCACCGTTGCGATCAGGTCGGTTCCCAGCAATATCCGGTCCATGCTCGCCGGGCTTGGAACCTCCATCGCCGTGTTGGGCTGGTAGCCCGCAGTTTCCATCTCCACCAGAAAGCGCGCCCGATACCCGTCACCGTAATTGACGATGACCTGCGGTGCCCTGACAAAGCTTTCCAGATCGAGAGGGGCCTGCGCCAGCGGGTTCTGCGGGTCCATGATGCAGACATAGTCTTCCTTGAATAGGGATCGCCTGAAATAGCCTGCTTCCTGAATCTGGACTGCCCCGAGCAGGATGTCGCTCTGCGATCGCGTGAGCTGCCCCTTGCCCTGAACTGTCGAGGAAATCACCTTCAGCCTGATGCCGGGTGCCTCGCACCGAAGCACACGGACGATCTGCGGAAGGATGGTGACCCGCTCGTAATAGTTGCAACTGATGCCGATTTCGAGCGAGGCGACCGCCGGTTCGAAGTCCCGCGGCGCAGCAAGCTCCTCGAACCGATCCAACAACTCGCCCGCCTGCGCGACGATCTCGGAACAGCGCGTCGTCGGCACGATGCCCTGCCCCTGCCGCACGAAAAGCGGATCGTCAAAGGCCTCGCGCAGACGCGCCAGCGTGTAGCTGACCGTCGACTGGGCCAGACCGAGCGTTTCGGCGGCCCGGGAGAAGCTGCCCAATTCATGGACGAGCCGCAAGGTCCGGAGGGACGCAAAATCGAGATTCGGCAGTTCGAAGGGCACGGGTTAACCTATCGAAATTTTCGATTCACATTATCAATTCCATCGGATTGTTCAATAAAGAGGACATGGCTACGGTCTTTCGACGCATCTGAAGGAGGAGATGGATGCACGAAGCCACCTTGTCGGACGTTCCCGTCGACGGCAGCATCACGATCGCGCAACTCACCGAGGCCCCCTATACGATCTATCGGCGCCTGCGGGCCGATGCGCCGGTCCTGCGGGTTCCGAGCGTCAACCGGATCCTGCTGACCAAGGCTGCCGATACGAAATACGTCAAGGATAACTGGCAGAAATTCAGCTCCGACGACCCGCGCACCCCGATGAAACGCGCCTTTCAGGCCCATACGCTGATGCGCAAGGACGGCGCGGCGCATAAGCGGGAACGCGACGCCATGGCGCCAGCCTTTTCGCCGCGCAATATTCAGGGTTGTTGGCAGGAGATCTACACGAGGGTCGCGGAGGAGTATATTGGGCGCCTGCCGCGCGGCGAGACGGTGGACCTTTTCACGGCGCTGGCCGCGCCCTATGCCGCGCGCTGCCTGACCCATCTTCTGGGTATTCCAGAGGCGACAGATGACGAGATGATCCGCTGGTCGCAGGCGCTGATCGACGGGGCGGGGAATTTCGGTAATGTGCCGGAAATTTACGAACGCTCTGACAAAGCCAATGCCGAGATGAACGCGCTGTTCGACGCATGCGTTGAACGGGTGCGTGCGGCCCCCGATTTGTCCGCCCTCTCTGCCATGGTCAATGTGGACGATCCGATTGAGACCAGCCAGATCTATGCCAATGTGAAGATTGCCATCGGCGGCGGCATCAACGAACCGCGCGATGCCTTGCTGACCATCCTCTACGGGCTTTTCACCAATCCCGATCAGCTCGAGGCCTGCAAGGCCGACGCGATGTGGACGGCCGCGTTCGAGGAGGGTGTCCGCTGGGTGGCGCCGATCCAGGCCAGCTCGCGCCTTGTCACGGAAGATACCGAAATCCGAGGCCACGCGATTGCAAGGGGCGAAGTGGTGATGACGGTGCAGGCCTCGGCCTGCCACGACGAGGAGCTGTACGACAGTCCGGAAGACTACAACATTTTCAGGCCGAAGACCCCGCACCAGGCTTTCGGAAACGGCCCGCACTTCTGCCAGGGCACGCATATCGCACGTCGGATGCTTGCGGGTATCGTCCTGCCGATGCTGTTCGACCGGTTTCCGAACATGAGCTTGCCGGACCCGGCACAGGTGAAGTTCTGGGGCTTTGGCTTCCGCGGGCCGCTCAGCCTGCCGGTCACGCTGAACTGAACAACGAACAAGAAGAATAACTGCGCGAATGGGAGGAAAAAACACATGATCCGACGCAGCCTGATTGCATCCGCCACCGCCGCTGCGCTGGCCACCAGTCTCCTGCCGGGGCTGGCCGCCGCACAGGAGGTCACGCTCCGCCTGCACCAGTTCCTGCCGCCACCGGCGACGGTGCCCAAACACATCCTGAAACCCTGGGCGAGCCGGGTCGAGGAGGCCTCGGGCGGCAAGGTGAAGATCGAGCATTTCGATGCGATGTCGCTTGGCGGCAAACCACCGGAGCTGATGGATCAGGCCATCGACGGTGTGGCCGATATCATCATGACGGTTGTGGGCTACACACCCGGCCGCTTCCCTCGTACCGAGGTGTTCGAGCTGCCATTCATGATGACCGATCCGGTGGCCACTTCGATGGCCTACCAGGAGATGGTCGAGGCCGACCTGCAAGCGAACGAATACAAGGACGTGAAGGTCCTCGGCGCCTGGGTGCATGGACCCGGCGTGATCCATGCCAGCCGGCCCATCGAGACCGTCGAGGACATGGAAGGGCTGAAGGTGCGCGGCCCGACACGGGTGATCAACGACCTGCTCAATGAACTCGGTGCGACACCTGTCGGTTTGCCGCTGCCCGCGATTCCCGAAGCTCTTTCCAAGAACGTGGTGTCCGGCACCGTGATCCCTTGGGAGGTCACACCGGCGATCAAGCTTACCGAACTCGTGACCAACCACACCGAGTTCACCGGAGACGAAGCGCTTTACACGGCGACCATCGTCCTCGTGATGAACAAGGCGAAATACGAGAGCCTGCCGGACGATATCCGCGCGGCAATCGACGCGGAATCCGGCCTGAACCTGTCGAAATTCGCGGCCGAGGTTATGTGGGAAAACGACGCGCCGGGGCGTGCCATTGCCGAGAAGGCAGGCAACAACATCATCCAGTTGCCGGAAGAGGAGGTCGCGCGGTTCAAGGAGAAGGCGCAACCGGTGATCGACCGCTGGGTTGCCGAAATGGAAGAGGCCGGCATAGACGGCAAACAGCTGATCTCGGACGCGAAAGCGCTGATTAAGAAGAACGGCGGCTGAGACTGCCGAACCAGGTGGCGGGCGGCATGTGTCGCCCGTTCATCTCTAACCTGACAGCTATGCGGAAGACTCGGACATGCAGATTCCAGTGCCGGTGCTGACCTATTCCTTCACGCTGCGGGTGGACCTTGCCGCGCCGATCGAAATGGGTGCCGGTCGTGCCGGACAGCGGCGCATCATCCCGATCGTTGGCGGAGCGGCCCTAGGGCCCGACATTGTCGGCAAGGTCCTGAACCTTGGGGCGGACTGGCAAACCGTGTTTGCCGACGGCGCTGCCCATCTCGACACCCGCTATGCACTGGAAACGGAGGACGGCGCGGTCATTGAAGTGGTCAATGTCGGCGCACGGCACGGATCTCCCGAGGTGATTGCTCGCCTTGCCGCCGGAGAGGATGTCGATCCGGCCAGCTACTACATGCGGACCGCGGCCCGGCTTGAAACGGGTGACGAACGATATGGCTGGGTCAATCACACCCTCTTTGCAGGCGCGGGTATCCGCCGGGCGTCCTCCGTGGAGATCGCCTTCTACAAGGTTGAGTGAACGCGGAGCCCGGTGCGAAGTATGACATCATCGGAGCCCCGTCGAGCAATGCTTGCTCGTCTTTCGCTTGATGCCTCTGAGAAGCTTGTCAGCGGCATCTTCCGACGTTCCGGGTTTCTTGCTCATCTGCGCTCCTTAAAGGCTTCGATGAACCAGAATCTTCCGTTGTCCAAATCCTCAAATCTGTACCTCAGGTGCTGACGTCAGATACCGCTGAAGGTTTGGCGGGGGCAAAGCCCTGGTCTGACACGAGAAGGATCACCCGATCAGAGAAGTGGCCCAACGATGGACATCGCATTGTTCCAGAGCCGCCTGGTCCATGGCCAGGCCTGGGCTTCGGCCAGGGTCACGGGCCTGCTGTCGGCGATATAGGCATCCTGCCGGGCCCGCATTTCGGCCGTCATAGCCCTGTCGTGCAGAAGGATATTGTTCTCGTAGTTCAGGTCGAAACTCCGCTTGTCCATGTTGGCGGATCCGATCAGGGTGACCTCGCCATCCACCGTCACGGATTTCGTGTGCAGCAGGCCAGGCTGGTACTCGTGGATTTCGACGCCCGCCGTCAGCAGATCCTCGTAATACGACCGGCTGGTCGCGCCGACCGCGAAATCGTCGTTTCGGGCGGGAAAGACAATCGACACCTGCACGCCGCGATTGGCCGCCGCGCAGAGCCCGGCCTGGATCGCTTCGTTCGGCACGTAATACGGGGTGGTTATGACCAGCTCCCGGCGCGCGGAATACATCAGGCTCTCGAACATTTCGGGCATGGCTGAATGCCGGACCGTCGGCCCGCTGGCGACGACCTGCGCCGAAAACCCAGGCGATTGCGGCTCCAACGGTTCCCGCAGTACCTCGCTGAGATCCTCGTCGTAATTCGCCATCCAGTCGCTGGCGAAGAGGTGCTGGTTTTGACGCACGATCGGCCCTTCGAACCGCATCACAGCATCTACCCAGGGCGCGTATTTGGCTTTGGGAAGAAAGGCGGGATCGGCGCAGTTCTGGCTGCCGCAATAGGTGACACGATTGTCGATCACGAGGATCTTGCGGTGGTCCCGCAGATCGATCCGCCCGTCGAAGACCCGCACCAGCGGATTCCCGATCTTGAGTGCACGGGCCAGCTTGATGCCGGCATCGCCCATCTCCGTCCAATAAGAACTCTTGATCAATGCGCGCGAGCCAAGATCGTCCACCATCGCGCGGCAGGTCACGCCCCGTGCAGCCGCGCGTTTCAGCGCCTCGATCATCTTCAGGCCGTTATTGTCCGGCAGCCAGATATAGAACATCAGATGCACATGGTCGGTGGCGGCATCAACATCGGCGACCATCTCGTCGATGGCGGCGTCGGAATCCTTCATCAGTCGAGCTCGGTTGCCACCTACAGGGGCATAACCGCTGATCGAGCGGCCGACGTTGAAGAGTTGGTCGTATCGGTCCGGGATCGGTGGCGGCGGGTCCAATGTGTCCCAGCCGGGGGTCTCGTCGGGGACCGGCAAGCCTTCGGCAATCCGGTTCAGCCGAGCAATACGCTTGCGGCCGATGCTTGTCTCGCCAAGCAGGAGATAGGCGATGACCCCGATGATCGGCAACGCCAGGACCACGACGATCCACGCCATGCGCGATGCAGGGTCCCGGTTCGGGCGCAGCAGCACCCGGACGATGCAGGCTGCAACGATCAGGCTTCCAAGGATGGCCAGAAGCATTTGTTTCTCCTCTTCTGTCGGCCCAGGTGGAGCACTTCGGGCCGGACCTCACACTATGCTCTACCTGATCCGAAAGGCAGGCGTCACGCGACGGCCTTCAAACCCTTTCGCAGCGCATGGATGGTGGCCTCCGAAAGGTCGCCTTTGAAGACCTTCCCGCGCAGCGGTTCGACGGCATACAGGAAGTCGGCAAGCGTCGACCTTTCACCGACGAGGACGAGCGCCGAGCTGTCCTTGACCAGGGCAACCGCGAGTTCATCAAGGCGCGGATCCTCCAGCATCATCTCCTTTGTTGCACCGCCCATGGCGCCCAGCGATCCACCAAGTGCGGCCCCCGCCATCGCGCCCCCGGGTCCGAACAGAAGCCCGATCAGCCCGCCCGTGATCAGGCCCCACTTTCCGCCGGCCCCGACATCGCTGTCGTCCTGGGCCCAGGTGCTGTGGATATGCGTGACCCCGAGCTTACCCCTAGAAAGCACAGCCAGATCCTCGACCCAAATGCCCGCAGGATCATGGTCGGCCAGGGCGTCGAGTGCCTTGCGGGCCGTCCTGTGACCGTCAAAAACGACGGCAACAAATCCGTACATTTCTCTTCCTCTCCCATGCAGCCTGCATCACTGCCGTCGAGGCGCTCGCACCTGAAGCGTGAGCGCCCTGCCGTGCTCTCTTGTTGCACATGATCGGAGCCCGTTCTGGCCTCTGCATGCCATCGTCCAGCCAACAAGCGAATTGAGCAGATTCCCGGTGCAGTCCTCTCACGAAAAACGCCCGGCCTTTCAGTCCGAGGGCACCGCGTCAATCAGTGCCACGCGGTTTGATCGTCGCCTCTCACTGAACCCATTCTGCTTGGCGCGAGATGGCCAGAAAGCTTCTGCGCGCTGTGGCAATGACTTCGTATCTGGAGCCAACCGGCCGCGCCTTCGTCGGGCATTTGAGCAACGTCGCGGGTTGAATGGGCCGATGGGAGGACCGAAGCAATGAACACCAGCGCTCAGACCTATGACATCGTGCTCGCCAACGGGCGGGTGATCGACCCCGAGACCTACATGGACGGGACGTTCAATGTCGGGATCAACGGCGGGAAAATCGCTGCAATCTCCGCCGAGCCACTGGAGGGCAGGGAGGTGGTCGACGCCACCGGCAAGATCGTTTCGCCCGGCTTCATCGACCTGCACGCCCACTGCATGAATATCGCCAGCAACCGAATGCAGGCCTTCGATGGTTTGACCACGGCGCTCGAACTGGAAGCAGGGATGTTGCCAGTAGGCGAATTCTACGACACTTGCGCTGCGGAAGGCCGTCCGATCAACTATGGTGTCTCGGCCGGCTGGCTGGTCGCCCGCACGGTCACGCTCAGCCCCGAAAAGGCGGTGAACGGGAAGCCTGTACCCACGATCACCTACACGCTGGGCAATTTCGATGCGACGGCGTGGGTCGAAAATCCGGCTCACGGAGATGAGCTCCAAGGGATCCTGGATCTCGTGGAGCAGGGGCTGAAGGAAGGCGGGATCGGCATCGGATTTGCGTGGGGCTATGCCCCCGGGGCGGGGCTGAAGGAATGCCGGGAAATCTGGAAATTGGCCAAGAAATACGAGCGCCCGACCTATACGCATATTCAGAACCTCTCGATGCTCGACCCGAACTCCGGCGTGCGAAATGTGATCGAGCTGATCGGGTTGGCCGGCGCAACGGGCGCCCACACCCATATATGTCATTGGAATTCCACCAGCTTGCGGGACATCCCGATCATCGTCGATGTGGTCAGACAGGCGCAACACGCGGGCTTGCCGGTGACCACCGAGGCCTATGTCTATGGCGCAGGAAACTCGGCGATCGGGGCGGCAGAGTTCGACCCGAGGGATGTCGAGGATCGCATGGGGATCGAGTGGTCGGACTTCACCCTGGTCAAGAACATGCACGACTTTGGCTCCAAGGAAGAGTTCGTCACCGCGCGCGAGGCAAACCCGGGCGACTCTGTCGTCGTCCATTTCCTGCGTGAAGACGACAACCCGCATGATGCCAGTCTGTTGGACATGTCTGTCATGTATCCCGGTACCGCGATCTGTACCGACGGCTTGCCGAATGTCGCGGCGGACGGAAGCTTCTATGAAGGCCGAGATTGGCCCCTTCCCGCAGGTCTCAACAATCACCCGCGCGCCAGTGGCAATTACAGCCGGTTCCTGCGCAAATGGGTGCGGGAGCGGGGGGTCATGAGCTGGATGGACGCGATCCGCCATGCGTCATTGAACCCGGCATTGATTCTCCAAGACACGGTTCCGGGGATGAAGAACAAAGGCCGGATGCAACAAGGCGCCGATGCCGACATCATCGTCTTCGACCCGAACACCGTGTCGGAACAGGCCGATTTCCAGAACCCGGTCAAGGTGTCGAAGGGCATGCACCACGTGATGGTCAACGGCACCTTTCTGATCCGGGATGAGCAACTGGACACCGAAGCGATGCCCGGCCAGGCGATCCGCGCGCCGATCGTCGATTGATGCACGGAATGGAAAACGCGGTAAAATATCCCCCGGTCCCGGTCACAATCGTGGCCGGGTTCCTCGGGGCCGGCAAGACGACCTTGCTCAACCACATCCTGACCACGGATCATTCCCGGCGCATCGCGGTGATCGTGAACGATTTCGGCGCGATCAACATCGACGCCGACCTGGTGACCGATGTCGGCGACGGGATGGTCAGCCTTGCCAATGGTTGCATTTGCTGCGCGATCCGCTCCGACCTGATCGGGGCTGTCCTGAAACTGGTGAACCTGCCGGCGCGTCCGGATCACATCGTGATTGAATCCAGCGGCGTGGCAGACCCGAACAGCGTGTTCCGGACGTTTCTGCAACCGGACATCCGCAACCTGATCCTGATCGATGGTGTCCTGACAGTGGTCGATGCCGAACAGGCATTGAGCATCCCCGAACAGGAACGCAAACTTGCCACCCAGCAGGTCGCGGGGGGCGATCTGATCATCCTGAACAAGACGGATTTGGTGGGTCCCGAGAGGCTCACACAGACGCGGGACTGGATCGTTTCAGTCAATGCCGGGGCACAGATC
This sequence comes from Aliiruegeria sabulilitoris, assembly GCF_001558155.1. Classification (GTDB taxonomy): domain Bacteria; phylum Pseudomonadota; class Alphaproteobacteria; order Rhodobacterales; family Rhodobacteraceae; genus Tropicimonas; species Tropicimonas sabulilitoris. Next base: position 799 of record NZ_LOAS01000038.1, on the reverse strand, counting down.
CTTGATGCTGTGCAATGTAGCCTGCCGGTCGAGATCCTGTTGGGCGTGAACGCGGGAGATTTGCCGGATGCGGCCGATGCCCATGCGCAGGACCATAACCATAACCATCACCATGACGAGGCCTTCGAGAGTTGGAGCTATACCAGCCCCCGACCGATCCGGCTGGCCCGGTTGAGTAAGCTTCTGAACCACCTCCCGCCAGAAGTGTTCCGGGCCAAGGGGTTCATCTTCGCCGCGGACACACCGGACAGGCGTCACGTGTTGCAGATGGTCGGACGACGGGCGGTTCTGTCCGTCGAGCAACCCTGGGGTGATAAGGTTCCCGAAACACGGCTGGTGTTCATTGCGCGAAGCGGCATCTGCAACACTCATGCGATCTGTAATGCTCTCGATGATCTCACTGAGGACGCCTCTGATGGATGATAGGTGCGCCTCGTTCCCCGTCTCGACTGCCCGGACCCTGGCCCGTGTTTTGCGCTTGTCATCCTTCTTTGCGATCTCACGCTGTGCGGCTTCGGTGCGCAGACCGACATAAGAACGCGACAGAAAACCGAAGAGCTCTTGGCACGACTGTACGACATGCCGTTCGCGCGTCCTTGCCATCCGACAGCGTCAGTTCGATCTCACGCAGCAGCTTCAGGACGTCCTCGTCCGAATACCGCTTCCGAGCCATCTCGTCCCCCTTGCCCGGCCAAAGTAGTGGCCCAGTTTTAGGGGGCAATGACACTCGATGGCCTGATCGATTTCTTCTGTCCGTCGTCAGATAATTTGGGACGCTTGAGCGTTTTTCGGATTGGAG
>NZ_LOAS01000037.1 GCF_001558155.1 Aliiruegeria sabulilitoris | reverse complement strand
TCGCCCAAGAACCCATAGCAAACCCAGAGTTTCCACACAGCCTCGGCCCTTGGCGGAAATAGATCATTCGTTGAAAGGACGTCCGTTTCCTCGTGCCGATTCATTGGAATCAATGCGAACCCGCAAGCGAGTCGAGCCCAAAAATGTCAGAGCGTTTTTTCAAGGTGACGCTGCCAATGTCCTGCGCAGTCGCGACCTACATCTAGATTCGGACTATCGCCACGTTTGAAAGAAAACGGTTCGTTGTATCCTCGCTGTTTGATCGGGATCCAGTTCGACAGCTTGTCCTGAGAACCAGGACCGTCGGGTCAGCGCATCAAGTCCGAGACGATCACGATAGCCTCGATCACAACTGCCGTGTCCCGGGCGACACGGTAGACCTCGTTGTAATAGCGAGCGTGTCTGTCGCAGACGCGCAGTCAATTTCTACTGGACAACGAGTCATCAAATTGCGTCAAATTCCCGGATGGTTGTGCCGTTCGTGAACTCGCTCACACTCAAGAGCGTCGTGGAAATCATCGATGGGATGATCCCTCAGCAAGATGTTGATTGGGCCATGCGAAAGGTCGCAATCAATCGCCGCCTGATTGCAGGGCCCCCAGTCTTCCTTCCTCTACAAACAGAAGCCTGTTTTTTGGAATCCCTGGCGCGCAAAACTGGAGAACGGCATCTGGGAGCCATCATAGGCCAGCATTACGATTACGAGGAACTGTCCTGGTACTCTACATACGTCCTTTCAGCTCGGACATTGGGCGAAGCAATGCTTAGAGCGGCAAAGGCGTTGCCTGTCTTGAACCCCGGATGTCGCGTTGCTCTCGAACGAAGAGACCAGAATGTCGTTGTACTTTTCTACTCGGGGATTCCAACTGTTGTGGGCGCACGTCACATTGACGAGGGCTTGCCATGCATGATGATCGATCTCTGCCGCAGGTTCCTGGGACGTAACTGGATGCCCGCCTGGATCGAAACTCCGAGTGCGTCGCACGGCTTTGAAAGCAGCCTTGCGCAGGTCTACGACGTGCCCCTGCTCTATCGTCCCTACGGTTCCGGAATTGGATTGGATCGACAGTTGCTGGACGCGCCTAATCCGAACTCCACGGGTGCCGAAAAGAAGGTGCTGTTGCGAGATCTGCCCGGCCTGCTAGGCGTGTCACCACCATCTTCATTCGCCGAGAGCGTTAACGCAGTATTGCGGGTCCAATTGATGCTGGGTGACACTTCCATCGAAACCGTTGCTCATTGCATGTCGCTTGGAACGCAGAGCCTCCAGCGGCGGCTGAGAGCCGAAGGCACAAGCTTTCGTGATGTAAGAAATGCTTTCCTGAAAGCCCGTGCAGTCGATCTCCTGCGCGAGACGAACCACAGCATCACCGAGATTGCCGGCGCACTTGGCTATACTGAGACGAACAGCTTCCGGCGCGCTTTTCGGACCTGGACAGGGCGGACGCCGACAGATTTCTCTCCGACATGACCATGGCCAAGTTTCCTTAGAGTCCAGATCAGGGCGCTGCAGGTATGCTTGACGCAAACTGATCACTTTCTTCAGGTATAATAAAGCTGTGCAAGGGGTCTACGGAACTCGACTTTTACCGCTCCTTTTACATGAGAACCGGGTGAGATTTGTTTTTTTCAAGAAGGAGCCGATGTTTCGTCGGTCACTTTCTTTCTACTTTGGGAGGGGTTTGGACAAATGAAACTCAGCTTCATAATGGCATCCATCGCAGGTCTCGCATTCGTCGCTATGTCAGCTTGCACGGACAACCAGGCCGTGAACGCGGCCACAGGGGCAGCCGTTGGCGGCGCACTTGGCAATCAGGTAGGCAGTGGCACTGGCAAAACCGCAGCAACGATCGCTGGTGCAGCCGCCGGCGCAGCGATTGGGGCAAACGCAACAAAATAGCGTGATTGAATGTCGGCTGACATATCAATCTCCGCGTTCCGTAAGTCTGTTTCGGACCCTTTGGCGGGAAGAGAGGCAGAGGGTCGGCGGCACGTGGACAACCTCAGGAGATTACCATGATTACGAAAGCACCGCATAGAGCTGCGACCGCGGTGGCAGTCGCATCGCTTTGTGTTGGCACATCCGCTGCCCAGGTAGGCGGGGACAACCTCAGTGCCATTCTGGAGGCTCGGGAGATTCCCGTGACCATCGACAACTTCGTGCGCGCGGCCACAGAGATCGAGTTTGGCAAGTACCTGGCGATCACAGGTGGCGTGAACAACCTGGTGCACATTCGGGAACCCGCTCCAATCGACATGCAGCCAACAATCCGGATGAACCGGGACGTCCTCTACAGCATGGCCGTGATCGACATCAGTGAAGGTGCAACGCTGACTCTGCCGGAAACGGGTGAGCGGTACCTGTCGGCGCAGATTGTCAATCAGGATCACTACATGAACAAAGTGTTCGTGGGTGGGGGGGTGTATGCGCTCGACATAGACACTTTCGATACACCGTATGTGGTCGTCATCATCCGCACGCTGGTCGATGCCTCCGACGCCGAGGATCTCGCGGCGGTTCATGCATTGCAGGACCAGATGGCTTTGGCGGCCAACTCGTCCAAGCCGCTCATCATTCCGGATTACGACGAAGAGAGCTTTGACGCGGTGCTGAAAGCAGCCCTCGAACTTGGAAGGTATGCGCCAGACAGCAGGAGAACCTTTGGGCCGAAGGAGGAGGTGGACCCGCTCCGCTACTTCCTCGGAGCGGCTATCGGTTGGGGAGGGCTTCCCGAGGAGGAAGCCTACTATTTGAACATCGAACCCGGTCTGCCTGTTGGAACCTACAAGATCGAGGTTCCGGCAGACGTTCCGGTGGACCAGTACTGGTCCGTCAGCCTCTACAACGCCGCTGGGTTCTACGAGAAGAATGATCTCGACGCCTACAACATCAACTCGGTCATGGGAGAGCGCAATGAGGACGGTTCGATAACTGTTCACTTTGGCGGATGCGAGGACGGTCGCGCCAACTGCCTGCCGAACATGGAGGGATGGAACTACACGATCCGGCTCTACCAGCCTCGGGCGGAAATCCTCGACGGCAGTTGGACGTTCCCCGAAGTTCAGTCGGTCAACTGACCAGGAAGGAGAAAGTCATGAGAACATTGCTTGCCATGGCGCTCTGCGTCCCAACGTTCGCGTTCGCCGAGGATGTGACGATTGCAAACCTCGTACGTGCGGAATCCGACACGATGATCCGGGCCAACCTCAAGTCATTCGGGATCGACGTTGGCGAATTGCTCCATATGCGTGAACCGACGACCGTATCGACGCAAACGATCATTCGCCCGAACCAGGATACTCTTTACTCTGCAGTCATGCTGGACCTGTCGGAGCCGGCGACAATCACGCTGCCAGAAACGGATGGCCGCTTCCAGTCGATGCTGGTGATCAGCCAGGACCACTACAGTTTTGTTGAGGCCATGCCTGGCACCTACGAACTGACCGAGGAAGACGTTGGCACACGCTTCGCCTTCGTGCTGTTCCGCACTTTCGTCGATCCGGCGGATACGGACGACATTGCGACGGCACATGCCACTCAAGATGGCATTGTGCTGACGGGTGGCGGCGAGGGGCCGTTCGAGGCTCCGGATTGGGATCTCGAAAGCCTTGCCGAAGCACGCACGGCGGTTAGCGATCTGGCCAGCGCGGTCGGCTTCAATGCATCGCGTGCCTTTGGCCGAAAGGACGAGGTCGACCCGATCGATCACCTGGTTGGCGCCATGGCCGGCTGGGCCGGCCAGCCTTCGTCGACGGCTTTGGGCATTCTTGAAAGCGTCGAGGCGAATGACGGCCAGACACCACACGCTGTTACCGTCAAGGACGTGCCTGTCGACGCGTTCTGGTCGATCACCGTTTACAACGCCGAAGGCTATCTCGAAGCAAACGATCTCAACCGGAACAGCTACAACAACGTAACCGCCGCCCCCAACGACGACGGGTCCTACACAATCCACTTCGGAGGATGCGACGATGGCCGCGTGAACTGCATTCCGATCACGGAAGACTGGAACTACACGATCCGGCTCTACCAGCCTCGCGAGGAAATCCTCAACGGTACTTGGCAATTCCCCGCGGTGGAACCGCTCGGGTAAACGATCGGTGTCAAAACCGTCTGGCACTTCCAAGGCGATCCCGAGGCGTGCAAAGGCCGGCGCAACCACCGCCTCATTGCCGTGGATCGTACCAAAGGCCGCTCGGTTCGGCAGCATCACGCGGCGCGGCCCTCCGCCGCGTCCGCCCAGGCAAGACCAGGACGATACCGTGCATCGACCTTTCCGTCCTTCAATGTGAACAGGTGCATCCAGCCGTTGTCAAAGAGATCTCGGATCTCGGGATTACGCTCGAGGACGTCCGTGATTGCTTCGCGCGGCGCTTCGATCATCACAGACAGCCGGACCGGTTCGTGCATCGCCTTCTCGCCATCGTGGACCGCTTGCCACGGCAATCCCGTTCTCAGCCGGCCCGAATTGCCCTCGATGACACCGATGCCTCCGACGACGTTGTGAATGAGCTTGTTGCCACCGCCGAACACGTCGGGCATCACCGACGATCCGTAATATTGAAGGCTGATCCAGCTTGCCACGACGACCGGGGCGGTGAGTATCAGCTCAAGCGTGCAGAAGCCGTCATCCGCCTGCCAGGCGTAACTGTGAAGGAAGGCGCGCCCCCCAAGGTCTTTCCCCGCAGTGGCAGCACGCGGCGCTGCGATGAAGGCAGCGCACCCGGCAAGCCCCCATTCGGGGCGCACCTCGGCCCAGTTCAAGGCGCGGTCGGCTACGTTTGACGCCGTGGCTCCGGGCAGCTTGGGCGCGCGTTCGGCCCGTGCCATCCGTCCGGCCTGCTTCAGCGAACCTTTCATCCGGCGGATCTCCTCGCTCCGATCCGCGGGCAATCCGTCGTTGTAGATTGTGACCTCGTCCGTCGTCGTGTCGTGCAGACCGGCGATGAAAAGTGTGTCATCGGGGATCGCAATACCGCGCTCGGCCAGACCGGATCTGGTTTCAGGATCGTTCAGCAAGTTGGCGAGAAACCGTGCTGACACCTCGCCGGTGTAACCGCCGCAGGCCCCGCAGTGATAGGCGCTTTCGTGCGGGTTGTTCGCGACCTGTCCACCGTGGCCGAGCAGCAAAACGATCTTTGCAAAGCCCTTCGTCAGGCTCATGGCGCCTAGAACGGCGGCCGCCGTGTCAGCTTTTGTTTTTGCATCCAGACCTCCAACAACCTGTGGCGCCGGATCGGGCTTTTTCGTTGTACCGCCCCACCCCAACGCATCGCGCGTCAGTTTCGCGGCATAAAACAGCCCCGCCGTCTCGACGAAAGCGAAGGACGAGACGGCCGCCTGGCGGAACCGGCCCCAGGCACGCAAGGTCCGTGCGGCGATCCGAGTGTCCTGCTCGCTCGCCGGGTCTGAGTGGCTTGTGGTTTCGACGGCCGGGTTCAGGAGGACCGGCAGGTGCGCTTCCACGACATCCGAACCATGCGCCTTGTGCGCCAACGACACACCGAAGAACCCCGCGAAACCGATGGTCTCAATCGAACAGTCAACGCTTTCCAAGGCCCGCCGAAAGACCTCGGAGCGCACGTCTATGCAGAATGCCGCTTGAAGTGAGGGGCGGTCCGTTGACGCGGTTTCTCCGTCAAGCAGGGCCAAAACGTCTCGTTGATGCGCCCGCTCCGACGCCTCTTGGAAGATTGCCAGGGCAACATCCTCTTCCGAAGGCTCGACAGGTGCGCCATGCGCCAGCACAGTTTCGAACCATTCTTTCGCTATCTCTGGCACATGTGCGAGAAGAGCTTCCTCCCAGATCAGCCGGATTGCGAGCAGATCGGCCAGTGTCCGGTCCGTCTTTCCGGCGAGTTCCGCCTGCCAGAGAAGCCAACGCGCATGCTGCGACCAGCCGCCTAGGTCCATGTAGAGCCGGTGGAAAGCGGTTTCGGCAGCCGCCTCGTTCAAGCCGAGTGCGTCCGCGGCCCGCAGGATTGCGCGATCTGTGGTGTCCGGGGCTGCCGCTACATGAGCACAGAAACCAGTGAGGCCCGCGATCTCGGGCGTCAGGTCGTGAGTGGCCCAATCTCGCCAGGAAGCAAACGCCTCCAATCCCGGTTTCGGTGACCAGAGTGCTTGGCCCCGGTCGAACCGTCCCGCGGCCCAGAGGCCGAAGGATTTTTCGATGATTGACGGCCAGTCCACCCCCGTTGCCGAGGCGGCAAGGTCGGCCACCGTCGGCAGGCCCGTCCACTCGTCGGTCGTGGCCATGGCCGCGAAAGTTTTCAGTGCCATAAGGTCTTTGGGCTTGAACGGCGACGTAGCTGCCGACAGCGCCGCTTCCAAGTCAGCGTCGATCAGGCGCCCGGTCTCGATCATGGTGGCGTAGGCGACGCCCGACCTGGTTGCGCGAACGCCGGCGACCCGTTGCAGGCGCGCCGAGGCGGTTGCCAGGTCATCGCCGGCCTGGCCCAAGAAGGGGTTGACCGCGACGGTCGCCTCCAACGGGAAAGCAGGTGGTATACGTCGTGCGGCGTTTTCGGCGGCCACCAGGATCGCCGACATCAGGGAAGGTGCGATTTGCGAGTGCTTGAGGAACATGTCGGTCTCCGTGATCTCAATTAGTTTTCGCGCTGAGAAAGCCGCCGATCGCGCGGTCAAGCAAAGCGTTCAGGTAGAAGCCATTCGCAAGATGCACCCGAAGCCCGGCCGTGGATGGATGATGCGCCCAGAGCGGGAAAAGCGCCTGCGCGAAGGCAACAAGGCCGAAGGAAGCCACCGTGAGCACGAGAAGTGCCCATTCAAGCGGCCCCGGCATCGGAGCCGGTGGCAGGGACGGCCCCCAGATGGCCTGCGCTGCGGCCTGGAAGGCGAAGTAGGCCACAGCCGCGCCTAGCGATGCCAGCGCCGTACGCTTGGTTAGCTCCGTAGGCGCGAGATCGGCAAGCCCCTGTGCGACCAGATAGGCGACCCCAAGGATTAGGATAGTACCGAGCGCGAGCGCCTGCGCCGTCTTCGGCCCGCTGAGTGCGGTGAAGATAGTCGAAATCACCAGGTAGAGTGCAAGCGCGAGGGTGAAGGACTTGAGCACCGCACCGATGCTCGGAACCGCGATGGGACCAGGGCGGCGAAGGCTTGCCACGGCCCTAACCGCGCCGCCCGAGGAAAGGAAGGCGTGCGCCTTGTAAAGCGAATGCGCCACAATATGCAGCAGGGCCAGCGCCCAGAGACCGAACCCGCATTGTAGAAGCAGAAAGCCCATCTGGGAGACAGTGGACCAAGCTAGCGATGTCTTTACCGCGCTTTGCGTAAGCATGACAGCGGCCCCGAAAAGCGCCGTGAAACCACCGATCATCACGAGTGCGGCCATGGCCCCTGGGCTTTGCTGGACGAGCCCCGCCAGTGCGATCAGAAGAACGCCGCCCGAATTGATGATGCCCGCGTGCAGAAGTGCCGAAACGGGCGTAGGCGCTTCCATGACTTCGGTGAGCCACCCGTGCAGCGGGAAGGCCGCCGTCTTGAGCGTCGCCGCGAAGACGATGAGCGCGATTGCGACAGACGCGGCCAAGGTCAGGTCGGCATCGGCTGAAGCCACCACAATCGCCGCGAAGTCTCCCGTTCCGTAGCGTGCTGCCAGCAGCAGCGCGGTAATAACCAGCACCGCGTCAGCGCCGTGCCAGACCAGAGCGAATTTCGTGGCTGCCCGTCGGGCCTCGCGACGGGTGCTGTAGAACAGTAACAGGCGCCTCAATCCCAGCCCAACCAGTGCCGATGACGCGATAAGGGCGGCCATGCTGCCCGATTGCACGAACAGAAGCACTGCGGCCAGTGTAATGAGCATAAGCGCGAGGAACCTGCCCTCCCGCGCCTCGCCGTAGAGGTAAGTGCGGCTGTAGCGTATCACCACCCAACCGATGAAGGCGACGAGGAGCGCCAGAGTGACATTCACCAGACCGGCTTTGAATGTGAGGGCCGCAGAGCCCTCGAGAACGGACAGGGTCGCAGGACCGGCGGCTGCGAACTGGGCAACACCTAGGACAGCGAGGCCAAGGGCCGCAACTGCGGCATACTCCGAAAGTTTCGACGGGCCCGCAGGGCGGCGCCCCGGCTGGTGCCAAGCAATAAAAGCCATAGCCATCAAGACGCAGGGTGCAAGAAAAGAGTACGAAACCATCATGAAATCTCTCCAAGGCGAGTTCGAAAGATCAGATACGCCATGACAGAGTTGAATAAAAATTTATATAATATGCCAAATCATTCTATATTATGGAACAATGTCGACACTCAATCTTCATCACCTGCGCCTGTTTCGTGCCGTCGCGCGGGACGGGACACTGACAGGAGCCGCGCGGGCGCTCAACATCTCCCAATCGGCTGTTTCGACACAGATTAAGTCGCTTGAAGCCGCCCTTGGGCACGACCTGTTCGAGCGTCGCGGGCGTAATCTGGTCCTTTCGGAGGCCGGCCGCATTGCCCTGGATCATGCCGAAGAGATCTTTCGTGCCGCCGAAAACCTCACCGAAACGTTGAAGCAAGCCAAGGGCAAGCGCCGTGTTCTCAGGATCGGGGCGTTGGCGACCTTGTCGCGAAACTTCCAGATCTCCTTTCTGGATCCCCTCATCGGTAGAGAAGACGTCGAAGTGGTCCTGCGGTCTGGAACGCAGGAAATGCTCCTGCGCGGTCTTGAGTCCCTTTCCCTCGATATCGTGCTCACCAATCTCGTTCCTGCACGAGACGCCTCCAGTCCCTACCTGGTTCATCAACTCGCCGATCAACCGGTCAGCCTTATCGGCACGCCAAACCAATCGATAGGCGATGGTGCCGACATCGCGGAAATTCTAGCGACCAAGCCGCTCGTGCTGCCGACCCCCGAGACATCGCTTCGCGCAGGATTCGACGCACTTCTGGAACGTCTCAGAATCGTCCCTCGGATTGCGGCGGAAGCGGATGACATGGCCATGCTGCGCTTGCTGGCGCGGGCAAATGCCGGTGTCGCGGTCATACCCCCCATCGTCGTTCAGGACGAATTGAACGCTGGAAAACTGAAGGAATATGCCCGCCTCGACGAAGTCAGGGAGGTTTTTGCGGCGGTAACTATCGCTCGTAAGTTCCCGAATCCGCTTATAAGTGAGGTGCTGCGTACGAAACTACTGGCAATGGTATAGCATCAGACTGCGGCATCCCGACCGGGCGAGTCCCACAGAAGGATGGCTTTTTTTGAAAGTACCGTTTCAACGTTAGTGGCGGTTTTTCATTTCCGTCTGTCCTTCAGGATACTGTACCAATCTGTGGGTCGGTCTCGCATACGCCTTCAAAGGCACCCGAGCCGGGATCAGAAATACGCAGCACTCGAACGATCATTTTATGTTGTAACTACATCAAGTAATTTCCTCGATCGACAGCGATTGACCTTAGGGCGCGCTAACCAGTCGGCGCACTCGTGAATCCCGATAAAATCCGGAGAACGCCCCCTTCCCTTTCCCGATGGATTGAAAATCCTCGTGTCGGTGGTTCGATTCCGCCCCCGGGCACCACTTTCAGAAGCCGCTTCAGATAGTTTAGACACGCGGTGCTGTTCTCATGATATTCAAGCACCGATCAAGTGCGAAGCTATGCATTTTCTGCGGGAGTACGACGGGAGTAACCCATACTGTAAAATGGTCCCACACAACGATGCAAAGGACCGGAGCCAGCTTTGCTCGACCGTTCGTATCAGGCGTAGCGCAAACTTACCCCTATACATTTTGGACAGAGAACGGTCTTTAACTGCGTTTGGGACCGAAGCCTGGTTCACATTCCACCGAATATTTGGGCCTTACGGAGTACCTTCCTCTTCGGCGCAACGCTCCTCTACACGGTCAACCCCACCGCTGCGTGGGCGGCTGGAGCTGAACGGTTCGATGGAAATCAGGGACTCCTTCGACGAGAACTCCTGCGATTGTTTCTTCGGCGCTACGGTTCCTCGGCTGCGGACCATGATCGCGCTAGGCGCAGGCGATACCGTCGAGCTGCAATGATATTTCCGGGCGGTGGACGGGTAGTTCGCGGCAGATCACACCTCGTACTGTGGGGTGATTATCCGGCAACAACCGGCTTGGGATAGGCATCCCAGAGGATCGTCATAACGACCTTTTTCAATCGCTTGAAAGAGGCGTCTGATTTCCGGTTTGTGTCGAAAGCGGTTCGCTGCCCGAGGTTGTTTCGACCTCATCCGGGATGCCGTCGGGCGAACCGTGCGGAGGGTACCGCAGGCTGTTGTTCATCTTCTCTCGTTCCACCGATGAAAACCACGGAAATGGCAATTCCTTGCTTCGGCGCCATTCATCGACTGCATCTTCTGCATCGACTGTTTTCTGCGGATCACGGGGAGTGTCCCGAGAGACGTAGAGTGTGCGAGACGGGAAAGCGAAAGACGTACCCGCGCCCTCAACGATATCCTTCAGGCGTAGGAGGAAATCTTCCCGAATGGCAAAGAAATCGTTCCATTCTGTCGCCTGCGCATAGACTCTGACATCAATGTCCAAAGAGGATTCGCCATAACCAGCAAAGCGGATCCGGACGGTATCGCTGTCGATCCTGGGATGAGCGATTGCCATTCTGCGCGCCTCGGCCAGAACATACCTCAGCTGATCCGAACTCGTATCGTAGATCAGCCCGATGGTGGGATTGATCAGCATCTGATCGCAGCGAGCCCAATTGATCAGCTCCATATTTACGAATTGAGCGTTCGGAATCGAAATTATGGTGCGATCCATAGCGCGTACATTGGTGGAACGGACACCGATCTTTTCGACGATCCCACTGTAAGGTCCAAACTCGCACCAGTCTCCGACCCGGATCGGTTTGTCGATATATAGCACAAAGCCACCGATCAGGTTCTCGAGTGTCGGTCGAATTGCCAAGGCACCTGCCAATCCGCCAATGCCGAGCCCTGCCAATACGCTGAGCGCGGGAAATCCGAGGGATTGCAAGCCATAGGCGATGATCCACACCGCACCAACGAGAGCGATCAGATGGGCGAGCATCTGACCAAGACTGTCCCCCGCATCATCACCAGAACCAGTTCGCGAAGACCATATTGCCGCCGCGCAGGCCAGGATTGCATTCCAGAAAACGGCCGCAAGCGTTCCAAACCAGATGACAGCCAACAAAGCGTTCGCCCCATCGGCGAATCTGCCGGTGACGTTGATCTGTCGCGTCAGGAGGTAGTGAAAGAAGACAAGGACTGGCAGGATCGACGCGCAGTAGATCAGCTTGGAAACCGGGGGCAACAGGTTGCCATGCCGCGCAACGGGTAGCGCAGCGCTGACAAGCGCCGCGACCACGAACAGAAGGAAGCCTGCGACCACCGAAAGAATAACCTTCCAGAGTGGTGTGCCCCAGATATCCTGCAGGAATGATGGGGGGATCGCCCCGATCCAACTGGCAGGCAACCACGGCCCGGCGAATTGCTCGAGTTCGGCGCTCCAGTTCACTCCAGCTTCAGCGGTCGTTTCGCTTTCCAGTCCGGCCAGAAACCGGGGAGCGGTTCGTATCGTTATTTCGTCGAACAAGTACTCGCCGGCGCGCTCACCTTCATCAATGCGCGACAGGCGAATGGGCGTGTCCGGAACAACGTATGTCCCAAGCCCATCGCCGATCATGGCAGATTTGTCTGGTACGGTATCGAGATCTACTGGCGGGATAATGTCCCAGACGTCCAGAAGTACCATTGCTGTCAACAAGCCATTGCGCTTTTTGACGGCGTCTGGTTGGTCAGACAGGTCGATGAGGGACGTCAGTTCATCGGAAAGTGAAACGACACGATCGAATTCCTCGCCCGTGCGTGCGTTCTGGTACCGCTCGAACGATTCTTCCAATAACGCCTTTAGAGCGGCGAATGTCGCCAAGGTCCGCTTTGGCGACTCGGTTCGTACAGCCGGTAGATCCGCTTCGAAGGACCGAGCACTCTTCAGTGTAGACCCCGAAAGGGTGGCCGTCACAGTTGCAATCAGGCCGATAATCGCCAGTGCCAAAGTCACAATGCGGATCAAATGCGACATTGCGGTCTCATCTTCGGGCATCCGATAGAGAATGGCGCATCAGAATGGCTCGACAAGATCAGCAGTCATCGCGTAGCTGACCTCGATCCGGGCCTCGCCGTCGGAATACCGGACGGTCTGTTCCGAAAGGTTCGACGAAAGTGTACCGCTGATCCAGATCGGCGTGTAAAGGCCCGCAACCTCGACCCCGGCGGGATAGCGGACATGCACCATCTGGTTCGCCGGTGGCGGCGGCGTATGGATGCAAGCCCCCACTGTGGGAACAAGAAGGAATTCGACAGCGCGACCATCTTTCAGATCGAGCGGAAGCAGATAACCTGGCATCCGGATTTCCGATCCGATCATATCCCGGCGCGTCGAAACCGCCTCATCACGTCGCTTCTCCATGATAATTTGGCGCTGTTCGAACAGCCAATCAATGTCCAGGTCCTGTTCCTCCAGGCGCAGGCGAGCAGCTTCGGCGCTTGTCTGCAATTGATCCGGGAGTTCATTCTCTGCGAAGGATTGCGCGCGAAGAACGGTTCTCAGGTCATCGAGTTGCTCATTTGTCAGGTCCGCGAAAGGATTTTCGTACGTTGTTGGCGGGGGAGCGAGGTCGTCCCAACCGATCTGAAGTGCCGCTCCGAGGCTCGTCGACGCACTGACAAGGATTGCGAGAATGCTAACTGAAATAGCACGTGGAACTATATTCATGGACACGTCTCCCATGGGTTAAAGCCTGAAGGATAGACCATCGGCCAATGTCATTCGATAGACCCGGATGGCGGGCACAAAGCTGGCGGCCAGTCCGGCCATCAAGATTGCAAGCAACAACCAGCTTTCACGCAACAGAGATGCACTTGCGTCGACCTGGAGCCCAAACCGGCTAAGTAGCACCGGCTCCAAGATTGCAGTCAGAGCTCCGAGCAAAACCAATCCCAGTAGCAGGCCCGCCACCGTCACGAGCCCCGCTTCGAGAACGATGAGAGAGAAGATGCGCAAGGGCGTGGCTCCAACGGAGCGCAGGATCGCAAATTCACGTCGGCGCACCTCCAACGAGGCCGAAAGCATGACGACCATCGCCACGATGCCAGCCAAGGCGACAGCCGATGCCATCAACACAATAGCCTGCTCTGCTGCGCCGGTGATCGACCAGAGTTCAATCAACGCCATGGCTGGAAGCACGGCGCTGAGAGGTTCAGCGGGATATTCCGAAATGGCTCTTTGGATGGAAAGGACCGCGCCGCGATCGGCCAACCCGACATAGATTGCGTTGATCTTGTCAGGTTCATGGGCGTGATCGTGATGGTCGGCCTCAACCCCGTCTGTCGCGTCCTCGACGGGATCGGCATTTGCGCGTGTTTCCTGCGCGAACGGATCGACACTGGTGGTTTTTTCGGCGTGCAGTTGATCGAACCCCTCCAGCGACACGAAAACCATGCGATCCACGGTCGTGCCCGTCGGCATAAGAATTCCCGTGACGACAAAGGGGGCCTCGTCGTGCAGGTCGAAGGCTACCTCGCCCGCGCCATGTGCATTGACGACAGTCGTGCCAATCTCATAGCCGAAACGCGTGGCGATCTCTGCTCCGATAACGGCGTCGTCTTCTTCCGAGAAGGAATGACCCGATGTGAAAGCGAGTGATCTTCCGTTGCTATGTCTGAAATGCTCAAAATATTCTGGCGTTGTGCCTACAACCGGATAGCCGCGGTGGTTGTCGCCCATCGCAATCGGAACCGCCCACGCAACTTGCGGCAGGGCCTCGACCATCTCGTAGCTGTCCCAGTCGATGCCCGGTCCAGTCGAACCCACCCCAAAGACCGTCGCCATGAGGACCTGCACCGGATTGCCGCGCGACGCCACAATCAGATCGATGCCCGAAGCCGAGTTTGCGAAACTCTCCTTCGCGGAAACACGCAAACGCTCGACGCCGATCACCAGAAATACACTGAGCGCGATCGCAAGAACGGTGAGCGCCGCCACGAAACGTCGGTTCCATAGGCTTCCAACAGCCAGGGAAAGCGAGGTCATCATACGTTGTTGACCTCGGTAATATCCAACACGCGATCGAAGCCCTCTTCCAGCGACCGATCATGGCTCACGAAAAGTAAGGCAGATCCCACCGATGCGCATTCTCGTTTCAACAGGTCCAGAAAGGATGTCTTTGCGTCTTCGTCGAGCGCTGACGTTGGTTCGTCTGCCAGTATCAGGTCAGGCGCCCCGATGAGCGCGCGTGCCGCCGCTACCCTCTGCTGCTGGCCAACGCTCAATGACATGGCTGGCGCGGAAACCAGGGTAGGGTCTGACAATCCGAGTTCGTCGAGCAATCGTAGAGCGGATAGCTTCGGATCTGCACCCGCCCGCTCACGACGGCGTTGCGAGAAGCGGCAGGGCATCAGCACGTTTTCCAATGCCGATTGCCATGGGATCAGGTTGAACATCTGGAAGATCAATCCGACATGATCGACGCGAAACCGATCCCGCGCGCCGCTCTTGAGCTGCCCGACGTCCGTACCGGCAACGGCGATACTCCCCGCCGGCACGTCGACGACGCCTGCGATTGCGGCCAACAGGGTCGATTTCCCAGATCCACTCGCCCCTCGAAGAAACACCCGTTCTTCATTGGTCATTCCAAGGTCCTGAACCCGAAGGACGGGTTTGGCGGCACCGGGCCACTGGTAGGCAAGGTCCGAGATCCGCAGGACAAGCTTGGAGCTACTGCTCACCATTTCCGCAACTCCGGCATGTTTCAAGGAATGACGATAACGCTGCCGGCGCCGGCGACGGTCGTTGTCACCGCATTACCGAGTCCGACGAGGGCATTCGTGATGGACGAGCCGCCGGACGAGCCTGTCGACAGGCCACCATTTGACATGATCTGCCGTCCCATCAACTGTACCACTTCGGGAGAATCCGCGAACTTCGTATGGTTGATGCTGCTGGTATCGCTCACCTCGCTGAGGTCAATCACGGTCACACCAAGCTTTGCGAGTTTCTCCGCATCCTCATCACCGACTCGATTTACGCCTCCAGCGATCAAACGGGAGGCTGCAAGTGCCTTGTCATCCGCCGAGATCAACAAATAGAACTTTCGCTCGTCAGGCTCGAAGACCGAAATCTGGTCGACGAAGACATCAACGTCGATATCGGCAGATGCAAGGATCACGTTGTTCAACGTTCCGGACGTATTGAACTTGTTTATCAGTTTGGCTTGTTTCAGGGCCTCCACGGTCAAAAGGTTCCCCATGGAGTGGGCAACGATGTTGTACGCCCGCGCCTCCGTCCGCAGGATGATCTTGTCGGCTTCAAGCAATTCGTCGCGAGCCGACAGGGCGCTGTTCAAGTCATAGACATAGTCGAGGAGCTTTCCATGTGACGCCCAGGAAAAGAGCACGGGAACACCCTTGAAGCCGGTATCTTCCACCAGTTGCCCCATGCGCAAGACAGCGGAGGTGAAGTCCGTGTTGAAGCCGTGCACGAATACCAGGATCGAGCGCTCTGACGGTGGACGGGCGCGCAGTGCACTGTTCACAGCTGAGACGAAGTCGGAGTCCCGCGCGTAAGTCTGCGGCTCGACGATCGTGAAGTTGCGCTCTGGGTCAGGCGGCAGGCGCTTCGGGCGTTCGATCTGGCCCGGCGCGTGGTTCGGAGGGATCGTTACCGTCACCCTTGATTTCGAAAGACCGCCTCCCCGCACACCGGAATACATGATCGCACTATCCGACGCAGGTGCCCGCGTGGTGAGGACATAGATATCGTGAGACCGGACCGCGCTGGTTGCTTCCGGACGCTCGGCGTCGCCAATGCCGATGATTGCGTTGGGTGGTCCGCCGCAACTCGCAAGGAAGACGAGTGTCAGGAGAGCACTGATAAGCCGGGGGAAGAAGAGCTTCAACGGTATGTCAGCCTTTTCAAAAAATACAGCCACGAAGATCAGGCTAGCGTGAGGCTACAACGAATCCTTGGACAGGGCGAGTAACGTAGGCGCCCCTTTCGAGGCGCCCTGCATGTCTTATCAGGAGAAGTGTCAGAATCTGAACTTCACCCCCAGGAAGGCGCCCGAAAGGTTCAGGTCGTCGAAGGGGCCGAAGTCGTCAAACTCCCAGTCGAGGTACCGATAACCAAGGACGACATCGACCTTTTCGAACCGGTAGTTGATCGCCGCGGCGGCCTGCCAGGTCAGATCGCTCTCACCGGTTCCGACATCGCCATAGTAGGAAAGATACCAGTTCTCGTTGATGTCCGATTGACCTCGGAAACCCACGACCCCATCGATATTGGTGCCGGAGTCTTTTTCGCTCACGTCCAGACCAAGGGCCTTGAGTTCGATCGTGGACTCGAGCCAGAGGTAACGGAGCCCGCCGGTGAGATCGAGTTGGGTTCCCGGCCCATCGTAAACCCGATACCCTACACCGGCGGTACTGATGAAGCCGCGAAGGTCTACCTTTCCGTCGATGTCCACATCAAAGCCCAGCACGTCTACAGTCGTGCTTCCTGTGTCTTCCACGTCGAGATAGATGAAGTCGCCGAAGACCGTCCAACGGTTCTTCTGCGCTGCAACTGTTCCCATGAGGCCGAAATTCAGATCCTCGATGATCTTGTCGATCCCCATGTCGATATCGGCGCCGGTGGTCGTATCGCCGCCAAGGGAAGCGCCCCAGAAATAGAGCTCGGCGCCCCATTGCCAGCTGTCCGATATCGCGTCCTGCGCCGAAGCGCTCACCGGCGCAGCCATTAACGCGATGGCTGCAAGTGCCGAGGTTCGACGCGAAGTGTTGAAACTCATGATCCGTTCCTTTCGAATTGTCTCGTCGGTCTGTCGGGTCCCGGCATGTGGCAAACGTCACGCGGCACTTGCAGCCAGCGACAGGATTTGGTGGGCGGGCGACGGACAAGGATCTGTCGGCTTGTCGCCCGCCAGAGGCTTAGTTCAGCGTGTTCTTGTAGATCACGCCGTCCTTCATGATGATCTTGATGTTGTCCCGGTCGGTAACCGCATCGAGGCTCTCCAGCGGGTTGCCTTCGACCAGCAGCAGATCCGCCAGCGCATCCTGTTCGACCCGGCCGATAACGCCGGGATACGGATTGCGCGGCCCGGACAGTTGCAGCAGTTCCGTCGCATTGCCGGTGGACATCTTCAGGATCTCATACGGTGTGAACCAGTCCAGAAGGCGCTCCATTTGCTCAACTTCTTCACTGACGCCAATTCCCTTCCCCGGGCTGATGAAGATGTCGGTTCCGTGCACGACCTTCAGGTCGGGCAACGACTTGATCGCCTCGTAGACCTTGCCGGTTCCCTCGCAGACAATTGCCTGCTTGGCGTTCTGCTCCGGGGTCAGCCCGGGTTCATTGCACAATGTGAATGGCTGGATGCTGAGCCAGACCCCTTCGTCCGACATGCGTTGAAGCGTGGCTGCGTCGAGAAGTTGGCCATGCTCAATCGACTTGACCCCGCCGTCGATGGCTTGGTTGACGGCGCGGGTGTTGTATCCATGCACGGTAATGTAGGTGCCCCAGTTCTCTGCGGCCGCCACCGCCGCTTGGATTTCCTCCAAAGTGAACTGCGTCGTGTCGAGCGGATCGTTGATGCCGCTGACCGAGCCGCTGACCGCGAGTTTGACCTGCGAGGCGCCAAGGCGAAGCTGCTCACGCGTTGCGGCGAGCATGAGCGGCACACCGTCGACGACCAATCCCGCGCCCTTCTGGCCGGGAACTGTCATCGTTCCGGTTATGGTCGGGTTGGGTTCGACGGGCAGACGGAAATCGGCGTGCCCGCTGGTCTGCGAAATCATGGCACCGGAGGGATAGACCCGCGGGCCGGGGACCGTGCCTTCATCGATCGCCCGCTTCAGGTCAAACACGTCTCCAGCCATATCACGAACAGTCGTAACCCCGTTCATCAGCGTTTGTTCTGCGATCACAACACCTTGGATCATCCCGTAGCCCGATCGCTGGAACAGAACTTCCGGAAAAGTGATGCCGGAAAACATAAGATGCGTGTGCGAGTCGATCAGTCCGGGCATCAGCGTGTGGCCCTCACCATCGATCACCATGCCGCCGGCAACCGAAAGCTCTTCGGACGATATCTGAGTGATCACGTTGTCGGTGACGACGACGTTGACGTCCTCGATGAGGGCTTCGTTGACGCCATCGAAAACGTCTACGTTGGTGAACAGGATCGGTCCGTCAGACGTGCCTTCCTGTGCCTGGGCTGCGCCGGAAAAGATTGCCGCTACGGTAACCAGGGATGCTGTTCCGTTCCAGAATTTCATTTCTTTCTTGCTCCTATGCTTGATGAACGGGTTTGATTGATTTCTTCCGCCGGGAGGGCTTCGAGGGGATCTTGAGCGACAATCGTATTGCGGGCCGTGGGAACGGGCCCTTCGGCAACGAGGGTATCCGCGTCCAGCCGCCAAAGGCTCTGCATGCGCACCATTCCGTCGAGAAGATGGATGGTCTCGTCGCTCGCCTCGGCGCGGAGCGTTCCGGTCACGCTGACGGGCAGATAGATTGAACCCGTGCCTCTTTCGGGCTCGAAGTACAGCCGTACCAGTTCGTTGGGCGGCGGCGCGGGGATATGGCTGCACATCCCGACCACCGGCACGAGATAACCGATCCCCCTGCCGTCCGGGCCAGTTCCGGCCGGGATCAGGTACCCTTCGAGGCGCACTGCGGCACCTTCGAGCAACGGGTTCGTGGCGATCTGCGCCTCCCGACGTTTTTGGGCGACGGTCCAACGCTGCGCCAGAAGCGCCGCGATATCGAAGCCAGAAACGGCGAGCGCCGCTTCGGCGTCCGAGCGGCGCACTTCGAGGCGCTGCCTGTCCTCCGGGGACAACTCCGCCTCCGCAAGCCGCGCGCCGAGCCGGACGACAGTCCTGAGGTCGTTCAGCCGCTCCGGCCCCATCTCCAGATAGGGATCGACGAAGGCGCGGGCCGCGGGGTCCGCCAGATCGTTGAAGTCAACCGTGGCCGGCTCCGCTGCAAACCCGGCCGTCCCCGCGGAGAGGGCCATGGCGATCGCGAGGATCATGCGCATCCCTTGTCCGCCCCCGCGGCGGCTCAATTGCCGCCCTCGGGCGGCAGGCCGGGGGCGATGTCGGGCATACCGGTGGAAAACTCGAGATTCCACGCCTCCTCGCTTACAGGCTCGAAGCGCGGCGCGGCCTCGGGCTCGAAGCGTATCGGCTGGCCCGGAAAGACGCTGAGCAACTCGTCGTCCCGCACTGCGACGGTACCGTTGACGACAACCGCCTTGAACCCGGTGGACGGCACCAGCCCTTCGGCATAGGTCGAGTTATCCGTCACCGTTTCTGGGTCGAACACGACGATATCGGCGACCATCCCTTCCTGCAGCCGACCACGTTCCTGCATGGCCTTTAGCCCGGTGTCGCCCAGGTGTTTGGCGGCGTTGTAGCTGAGGATCGACATGATCTGCATCAGCGGAATGTCGTTCTCTCGGGCGAGCCGGATCGCCTTGGCACGTGCGCCCGAGGTGCGCGGATGAGTGTTGCCGATCTGATCGGACGGCGTATCCCATGCGCCAAAGAGCGGTGTCGCTGCCATCGCGTCACTTGCCATTGTCGTGCCACGCAGCGTCAGCCAGCGCACCGAGTCCTCCTCGGGCATCTTGAAGAGGATGATCTCGCGGGTCGGATCATCTTTCAGCGCCTCCTCGAAAGATGCCGTCGTGTAGAAGTCACCGGTGATGGGGTCCTGCACCGTGTCCTCGTATCTATGGCCAAGCCTGTCCACCCAGTTTTCAGGCTGCATGAAGACCGCATTCACCGTGGTCGCCCCAGCCGAGTAGGGATAGACCTCGCCCCAGACGTTGTGACCCTGTTCGGAAAGACGTGTCAGCAATTCATGCGTCAAACGGTAGCCGGGATTGTTGAAGTGCAGGATCGAAACCGGCGCGTCTAGCGCGAGACCGTTGGCCAAAGCCTCCTGCGCGCCCACATTCTCGTTGGTTGCATTGTCCGGGGTGAAGCGCGTGTGGACGCCGGTGTGCCGGCCGTAGCGGGCGGCGACCTTCTGAACCTCGAACATCTCGCGCGAGGTAACACTGTTGCGCATGTAGCCCAGCGTGCTGCCGATCCCGACCGCGCCGTCCTGCAAGCCCTTGTCGAGGATGCGCAGAATCTCGTTGCCAGTGTCATAATCTGCCTTGGTCTGGCTCCAGCCCGATTGCTTGCGGGTTTCCAGAACAGCAATCGGGCCGCGCAGCAGGTTGTCCCCGCTGGCCCCGTCGATGGCGATAGAACGCGCGATCTCGTGGCTCGCCGCGCATCCGTAGTTGGCCTGCGTAACGCCTTCGCGCGCGGCATACCATTCCGGGATGAGGTTTGCAGCGCAGCCCATCTCCAGGTCCATGCTGCTGGTCAGCCCGTCATGCAGCCCGAACCTGTAGCCGATCGGTGCCTGCCAGTGGAAATGAGTATCGATGAAGCCGGGCGCGACGACGTGGCCCGTGGCGTTGATCTCGTCCGCACCGGTCAGCGCGTCCTTCGAGATCTCGACAATCCGGCCGTCCGTGATCCCGACATTGGCGATGTCGTCGTAGAGCGTCTCCGGGTCCATGACCCGTCCGCCGGTGATGACGAGATCGTAGTCCTGTGCAATGGCCATTGAAGAAACGGACAAAGCAAAAAGAGTTGCAAGCGCGGTTGCTGAGCTTTGTTTAACCAAGATCTTTTCTCCCTGTCGAAAAACGCGAGATCCCTGGCCAAGCCAATGCTCGACCAGGGAGAAGGTGTTTCAGCCAACTTTTTCAGTTTGCGAGCGCATTCCGGATGGCAACTCCCGCTGGAATGTTCTGCACGACCGAGTCGTCCACCACGACCTGACCATTCACGACGACATAGGGAATGCCGGTCGAGGGCAGAGAGTTCTCGCCGATCTTGGGGGTCGAGTTATCGGTCACCGTCTCGGGATCGAAGATCGTGATGTCGGCGGCCGAGCCCTCCTGAACGCGCCCGCGGATCTTCATTTGGGGCACATGGTCTTCAAGGAACAAGGCCGGCTCGTAGCTCATCTTGGAGATGGCATCCATCAACGAGACCGTCCCTTCCTCACGCACCATGCGCAGGATCTTCGCGTGGGTTCCTGCGCCGCGGGCGTGTCCGTTCGCCTTGCCGTAGGGCGTGTCGAACGTTGCGGTAAAGCCAAGCTTGTTCCCGTCATCGTCAGTGATAATCCACGGCATCCCGTCCGATCCGACGATCACGCCCGGCCGGGCGAAGGCTTCGTCGATGTATTCCTGCTTCATGGTGTACATCAGCAGATCGGTTCCGGGCGCCTCCTTGCGCAGACGATCGAATTCCTCGTTCGTCAGCGGCTCGCCTGTCGCCGCAAGCTTGTAGTCCGAAGCCTGAATGCCCATCCGCGCTTCGAAACCCGGCGCATTGTAATCGGCATCCACATAGGTGCCGGCATATTGATAGGGGTAGAACTCGCCAACCACCTTCTGGCCGTTGGCCCGGGCCGAGTCGATCAGGTCCAGGCATTGTTTCGTCAACCCGAGACAGTTGCTGGGGATGTGGTGCATCAGCATGGCCACATCGTTTTCGCGGGCAATGGTCAGCATCTCCGTGATGCCCATGAAGCCGCTGGGCGGGATTTGGGCCAGATACCGGACATGCGTGGTGATTGGCACATCGTATTTGGCAGCCAAGCTGGTAACGCCCATGAGTTCCGGGCTGCCAACAACGGTGTAGTACCCGATGGGATAGGCAATTCCGATCCCACCTTGCTTCAGCTCCGTTTCGATCGCCTCGATGATTGCGCCCTCATCAAGCGGATCGAAGGTCTTCGTCTTGAACTTCGCGCCGTCCTGCATGGCTGCCCCGAGGGCCGGGCTGTAGAGAACACGTCCGTCCGGTTCCTGCCCGTCGAGCACCGCCACACGCGCGCCGACATGCGCAACGTTGGTCCCGTAGTTCACGAAGGACTTGCCGTCCCAATATTCATAGAAGTTCTTGACCGGGAACGCGCCCACCTCGAGGTCCAGCGGAGTGGTCACGCCGTCCCGTACATAGAGCTTGTGCCCGAACTCCGACTGCGCGTGGCTGTGGTAGTCGATGAACCCGGGCGCGACCACGTGGCCGGTGGCGTCGATCACCCGCGCGCCTGCGATTTCCTGGTCGGTGATCTCGGTGATGAAGCCATTGTTGATGCCAACATTGGCAACGGCATCGAAGCCGGTTTCGGGGTCCATCACTCGACCGCCGGCGATGACAAGGTCAAAGGATTGCGCACGGGCCCCAGTGGGCAGGGCAAGGGATGCGAGAAGCAGGAGAGCGGTGGAATTCTTGCTCATACTGAAAAGTCTCCACTAACAGGTAATTTGGGATCGCCGGAGGTGTCTCCGCCGGTCTATTTCGGGAAAAGGAAAGTCACGTTGAAACGCGCACCCCAATCGGGACCGTTCTCGTTTCCACCGACATCGAGATAGCGCCGGCCTGCGAGCTGGAAGCTGATTGGTTGCTTGCCAAAGGTTACGAGCTTGCTGACGCCGGCATTGACCGGAACACTCCATTCCTCGGCGTTCCATTCGTAAGTGGATTCCGTGTTCAACGAGAAGGTCCACGCATCCGGCGTCGTATATGTCAGGAAGGGCTGCACGAAGGTCGTGTTGTACTGCTCGCGATCATCCGGTTCGTTGATGCCCCAGATATGATTGATCAGCCCGCCGAACGTCCAACCGTTAACCTGCCGAAGCGCAACGGCGGTCGGACCAAGGCCGAACTGCTTGCTGGAAAGCGCTTCATCGGTTGCCGTTGGCAGCAGGGCGATCGGACCGAAGCCAAGGATCCACCCGCCAACAGGCTGCTTGGGGGAGAAGAAAAACGACTGCTCGATGTCTCCCAGCCCCGAAATATCGTCGAGCCCGGGCGCTGGAGCCTCGATGTCGACGAGGGGAATGATTGTCCGCGAAATGAGGTTCCAGTTCTCTCCGATATCGAATGGAAAGACGGGCTGGATCAGCAGCGTCTTGCGCGACGTGTCGTTCGGGCCGATGCCGTCGTCGTAATTGAACTGGAACGGGACGCTGATCAGGCTCGCCACCGGGTTCGAAAGCTGCTTGGCAAGATCGGCATCCGCAAATGCAACGGTTGATGTCATTGCAAATGCGCACGACAGCGAAGCCAGCGATGAAAGTTTCGACTGCCTGTGGGTTGCTCTCTTCATAATGTTCCCCGCGGTACAAATCCCTTGATCGCCGACCATTCGGGGCTCTGTGCGCAACCCATTCAAACTATTGAATTTCGTGACACATCAGCGACGCCCTGTTGTCGACGCTTCCAAGGTTTAAGCAACCGTCAGAAAACGGGAAGAAATTACACTATCCGAATCTTCCGTCTTTTCTCTGCATCGCGGTTCGATGCATGCCAAACCATTGTCGTGGATGGTCAGATTGGGGGGATGTGCACTCCAAAGCGTCCAGCTTCGGGCTGGGATGAGAAGTGCCTACGAACGGCTCCAGTCTGGAGAACTGAGTGTGACCGAAGGTGTTTCTCCGAAGAGGTTTCTGTACTCGGTTGAAAACCGACCCAAGTGAGTCAGTCCAAGCGAGAGGGCGACTTCCTTGACTTTGGTTTCGTCGGGTCGGGACGTCGCAAGCGCCGTTCGGGCCTGCATCAGACGTCGTTTCTTGAAATAATTAAGCGGCGAGGTCCCGTAGACCGAATTGAAGGCTTCGTAGAAAACCGTGCGTCCCACGCCTGTGGCCCTGCACAGATCTGCCAGTGACAGCGGCGCTCCCTCAGCCTCCATGAAGTGCTCCTCGGCGGTTCTCACAATCCGTTCATAGCTCTTTGCGAGCGGAACCCGCATACTCGTAAGAGGTGTGCCAGCCAGGTAAGCTTCCAACATGACGTCATACAGGCATTCGGCGATGGCGGCCTGTCGGTTGTGGTGGCAGCCCGAACCGGCCGACAGCTCCGCAAGGCAGGCGCCCAGGATACGCCGCATTCGGATCATCGACAAAGGCGGCAGGTACAAGGCGCCATCGTGGAGATGGATTTCGCCAGGCTCCACGCCCTCAAGCGCGGCCAGCGACCTGACAAATCGGTCTCTGCTCAGCCCGATAGTGAAGTAGTCGCGCCCGGCGCCCCGCGTCGAATATCCGTCCGGACCGGAAGCGATGTACAGGGTCGAAGCCGAAGCGGAAATGCCGTTGCAAAGATATTCGCCACGCCAGGCGACCGGCACCACGAAAGCAAGCAGGTTCGGGTCGGGAACAACATGGCCGACGCTGAGAGGGTCGACACGATTCCTGATGAGCCAGGTCTCCTGTGCGCGGCCGACAACTGCGTCAATCTTGTAAGGGCCAATCCCAAGCTGAGTCTGGTGGGCTTCCAATACCGGAGACGCCTTGGCAAGAGGTTCGAAGACCCGCGCCTGAATAACCTGTGAGGTTCTATCCGTTCGAGAATCTATCACATTCATTCCGAGAACCTCCCTTCTCAGTGCGCCCCCTTCGCGCCAATTGGGGCACGGCCTTCCTCATAGCTCAAGTAGCCCGTAGTGTCGCATCTTCCATGTCGGATCAGAATAACCGATCGAAGAGCGTCCTACGATGGGCTTCATCGAGCTGCTGAAACCGAGGGCGGCAGTGCCAAAGGCCCACGACCGTGCTTCTTACTAACCAAGCCTGAATAGGCCATCCGCCCTTTTTCGGCAGATAAACCGACACCGACGACCTTCACCAACTCCGCAGCCGCTTTCTTCAGCGGTATCCGATCGTCACAAAAGAACCATCCCGAACTTCGACTTCCCTGAATGAGCCAGCGCTTTCCCCGGGACCGATCAGCTCGACCTCTGAGCCGCCGACGTAGTCAATCTCCACCCCCTCGGCGAGCAGTTTCAGGCCCCTCGCCAACTCACCTGGGAAAATCTTCACGCCTGGTGCATTCGCAACGTCCCAGATCTTCGGGCCGTAGCGCGCCGGATCCGCGGAATCCGCGGCCTGCATCGCAAGGATCATCAGAGCCGTCGCATCATAGACTTCGGCCACGTAAGGAAGCGTTCCATCAACTTCGTCGCCGGCTCGTTCCGCCAGCATGGCCAAGCCCTGGCTCTCGTTGCCTGCGACCTGCCCGAAGGACCCCTCGAGTCCGGGCCCGACGCTCTCGACAAGGCTCTGCCCCACCATGGTACTCGGCAGGCCGAACGTGTCGAATGCTCCAAGGTCCAATGCCGTTCGCACGATGCCAAGACCGCCCTGATCAATATAGCCTGCGACGACCAGAACCTCGCCGCCCGCAGCGGCAAGTACCGCGACATCTGCCGAGTAGTCCGCCTTGCCATCTTCATGGGCCGCGTTGATCGTGACCTCGCCACCCGAAGCCTCAAAGGCGCTCACGATCGCATCCGACATCCCGACGCCGTAATCGTTATTGGCATAGGTAAGCGCAATCGAGCGAATGCCGCGATCGATGAGTACATCGGCCATGACCTGGCCCTCGCGATCATCCGGCGCCACAGTCCTGAAAAAAAGTCCCTTGTCTTCCATCACGCTCAAATTGGGCGAACTCGCACCGGGAGAGATCATGACCATTCCATTTGGAATGGCGACGTTTTTCAGGACAGCCGCTGTCGCACCAGAGCAGGCGCCGCCAATCAAGCCCGCCACGCCAGCCGCGAGAAGGCGCTCGGCGCTCGCAACTGCAAGGGCATTGTCCGTGCAGGCGGTGTCGGCAAGATACGACGTAACGCTTGCTCCACCCAGAAACACGCCGCTCTCAGTTGCCTCCTGGGTGACCAATTTCACCACAGTTCCCATCGGAGCTGCCAGAGACTCGATAGGCCCGGTGAACCCGAGCAGAACGCCGATACCTATCTCTTCACCCTGTTGCGCAACGCCTGCTGTCGCCGCCACGACACCAAAGGTCGCCGCCATTCTTGAGATCGACTTGGGTTCGAGCATTTGGCCTCCACAACACGTTTGGTTCAATTGATCGTAAAAGTAATCGACAATCGTCAAGACCAGACCGGACGTAACTCACGATTTCTTCGCAATACTGGACGGCTCGGCCAACGCAGCCGATGGTCGTTTCGGGCGCGGCCCTCCACCCCGATTGTGTTCCCTCCGGTTCTCAAACGTAAACGACATTCTTCAGGGTGCCGCTGATACTCGGCACCCGCGAAACCTGATATTCGAGGTATTCATCGTGAGAGGCAGCTCCCGGTCGCTAACGTCACCTGCCCTGACTTTGTGGAGGTCGTTATCGTCGCATAGGTGACGTGTCAGCCCGATGAAGATGACGGCCTCCCTCCGGCCAGCCGTGCAAATAAGTTGATAGGCGCCTCAAACGTCGCTGATGTGTAACGGATCGGCTCGGTGGAGCAAGATATCCGGGCGTATCCGTACGAAGGCGGTTGGCATGCTCGGGGAATGTTCTTGAGATGTCCGATCGTGATGACGGCGTTAGCTGGCTCGAGACGAAACTCGGAAGGAGACAGATGATTGGCATCGAGAATAACGTCGAAATCTGAGGGACTCATGTCGTTGGAATGCAAATCTATCAGGTCACATTGTTCCGAGATGATCTGATCTTTCCATATCGTCTTTCTTCGACTCCGCATCCGCAATCTCCTGCGGAGTCGTCTATCCCCCGCCAGCCCCTATAGCGTGTCAATCGACACAAATCGGCCATGAGGCCGACCCAGGAACTGGCGGGGGATGGAACATACGTTCTGCGTATGGCGTGCAAACATGAGAGCCAAGCACCTGAGCCCATTGGTGCAGCGGGCGGCGTCCATTTACCCGCATTAGCTCCGCCATCCTAACCCCTTCGGGTCAAACGCGGTTAAGCATTGCTAGCACCAGCCATCCGCTATGCGCCTACGGATCGCTGGCAGGAGGTTGAGTCTCCTCAGAGCCTCCATCTCTTTTCAAGTTATTGCGCAAAAGCGCCAGGGCTTGACCCTGTCGGCTCCGACAGCCTCATAGCGCCGGTCATGTTCCCGGAATCACCGTTGGTCTTTTGGGTCGGTATACAAATGCTCTTGGGCGCGGGCACGATAGAAAAATTACAACACATCCGAAGATCAGTCACAACTGACATTCCAGTATTTTAAACCTGAATTCATAGGCTTATGGATATCCCGCCGAAAATCCAAGCGCAGTCCGAAGTCGACGGAAGGGACCACTCTGAGGCGCTGTGAGAGCGCCCCTGGTGGGCGGATCGGTCGTTGACGCAAATAACATGCCCTCCGCTGGAACGTCGCCCTACGCGTCTCTCACACGCTCTGGCGTGCTATCCGCGGGTCCGTCGGCGGCGGCGCTGTCCTCCAGCCGCTTCAACATTCTCGCGACGCTCGTCGCCGTCCACTCGTTGTTCCTCGCGGTACGAAGACCGCGCCGATTGGCTTCCTCGGCGACAGCCGCCGGCGTCGGCGTCTCGCCCGCTGCATTCATCTCGTCGCGGACGGCGGCAAGTTCACGCCCTCGGGCATCGGCGGCCGCACTGCGCGCCTTACGGGAGGCGATCACCGCCCGGCGGGTCTGGTCGCGTTTATCGTCCTCGGCCAGGCGGCTCTTGCGCGGAGCGTACGACCACTTCCCCCGGTCGGGGCTTTTCAGGAATGCCAGCATCTCGTGATGATCGATGTTTTCGAGCAGGCATCCCTGCCGAACACAGAGAAGGTGTTGACGGTAAGGCTGGAGCCCGCCGAGCACGTCGTGCCTCTGCTCAATTGTGTGAGCGCGAAACAAGCGATTGAGATCATCAATGACGACTGCCCGGCTGCCGGCCGCACGATACAGTTCCAGAACGCGAGCAAGCTCGGGAAATGAAGACCACCCCCGGATCGATCGGCTATGGTCGGTGGTCAATCGTGAGATCACGATGTCATGCCTATCGGCAAACGCCTTGAGGTTCAGGATCTGTTGCCGGGCCGGTGCGTGCTTGTAGAGACTGCCTTTCGGCTTCGCGCCATGGGTGAGGATGACGTGGCCTTGGATACGCTTGCGCTCTGTGTCGTCGCTCATAGAGACGAACTATGTTGTTACAACATCAATGGCAAGCCCCTCAGGGAACCCAACCCCGCCGGTCCGAGCATTGCCTGCAGATCCGTCCCGCCAGTACCCTCGGTGGTGCTCGAACGGTGAAGAAATCCAGCTCACCTCACGCAACCCACGGAAAAAAATGGGAAACAGCCCGACGGTTCGACCCACGTCTGCTATAATGTGTTCAGCATCAGAACTGAGCGAGCACTGCATGAAATACACCGACAAGACCGTCCGCGACGCCTGCGAGGCGTGGCTCAAGACCGCCCGTCGCAACGGGCTCGAAGCCGCCACCCTGAAGGCATATCGCAGCCATGCGCACATCCATATTGAACCGAGAATGGGTGATCGTTTTCTCACCGATCTCTCGCGCTCCGATATCCGCGATTTCATGGACGAACTGCTGGATGACGGCGTTTCCCGGGCCCTCACCCGCAAGGTCATGGTCAGTCTCCGCTCCATCCTCTCCGAGGCGGTCGAGCGCGAATGGATGGCGGCCAATGTCG
>NZ_LOAS01000036.1 GCF_001558155.1 Aliiruegeria sabulilitoris | reverse complement strand
TCAATCCGCCTCTGGCTCCGCCATTTGTCAACATGACCTAGGCTGCGTGGTTAGTTTGCATCTGCGGCGAACTTCCGGAATCCGCCCGCCCTGACTGTTTCCGCATCCGCGAGGATGTGCCATCCAGCGTTCGGAGAAAGGAGCGCGACCGGCCCGAAGCCGACCTTCGGGATTCTCGAAACGAACGACGGCTAGTAGCCAGCTATTTGACTCCGCTGTCCATTAGAGATCGTAGTATTGCGCTTGCACCGCCAATCAGGGCGCCTTCATTGTCGTCGCTGCGGTGGCGTCGTACCTTCGGAAGATCAAAGTGCTTTTTTGCTTCTCTAACTGAACACGCAGGTCTCGAACGTCAAATTGCACTCGGTCGACTGCAAAACGGGCACCCCAGTTGATCGAAGATCGCCAACAGGACGGTTCGACGATCCCTCAGGGGGTCTCTCTCCGCATACGGAACTTCGCCCTGAACTCCTCGCCAGCCTTCTTTGGTTCCACAAGCCAGAACCCCAAGATCACCATCGCGAGCGCAGCCCATGCAAGCGGCGATAGGCTCTCGCCAAGCAGCAGCATGCCCCAGGCGATCCCCGCAAGGGTTTGTGAATAGGCCATCTGGCTCGCAAAGACCGGGCCTGCCAGGGAAACGAGGTTCAACGCGATCACCAGCGCCGCGGCGCTCGAGACACCAAGGACGAGGATGATTGCCTCCCGTTCCCCCGGCGGGAATGGCGGCAGGAAGATCGAGCCGCGAGCACTCGCGAGCGGCAGGAGGGCCAATGCAGAGAACAACATCATGATGCCCACCGTCGCGGAAGCGTCGAGATGCGCGGGGCGCTTCGCCATTAGAAGCGTGTGCACGGACAACAGCAGCGGCAAAATCAGAGCGGAAAGGAGCCAGAGACGGTCGCCGTCGCTGCCGCCCGTACCATTCGCCAAAAGGACGATCGCAATGGCTGCGAACCCGATGCCGAGGCCGACGAACCGACGAATGCTCGGAGGTTCGAGTGCGAGGAAGGCCGCAAGCAGGAACACCATGAAGCCGCGTGTGCTGCCGATCAATGCAATCGTGGATGCCTCCACGTGCCCTGCAATCACGACCGTCAACAGCTGGTAGAGACACCCGAGAACCACCGCCCAGATCGCAATGAAACCGAGATCCCGCAAACCCGGCCGTGGCAACCCGTTGCGAGTGATCGAGACCAGCAGGCACAGAATTGCGGCGACGAGGTTCGACCAGAACACGAGCCCGAGAGGCGGCACCGAGATTTCCGATGCCATCCGCCCAAGGGCTGGCGCCAGCCCGAAAATGCTGCCCGCTGCCAGAACGAGAAGCGTGCCTCGCAAGGTTCGGATGGTCTGGTCGAGACGCTTCTCGCGCGCGTAGATTTCCTCGGCAAGGCCGCGAAACACCACGGCAAGCCGACCGAGGGGGTCGCTTCGCTTCGCGACGGAATCCACCGAGAGTTCCGCCGGCCGAAACGCGCCACCTTCGATGACCTGCGCCGCGCGCGTAAGCTGATCGATGTCGCGAAAGTAGTCGAGTTCCCTGTCCCGGAAACGCTTGCGGGACAGCGACGCGTTCACACGGGCCTTCAGGATGACCACCTCATAGTCCTTCGGCAGGAAATCCTCCGCTCCCAGTTCGATGGCCCGGGCGACACTGCCGATCTCATCTTCGAGAGAGGACACCACGATCACCGGGATATCACGGAGCGCCTCGTCCGCCTTCATGGCCTCCAGGACCTGGTAGCCGTCCATCGACGGCATGACGATGTCCAGGAACACGATGTCGTAGGACCGGGCGCGTAGTTTTTGCATCGCTTCCAGGCCGTCGGATGCCGTCTCGGCCTCATGACCGAGCGCCTGCACGGCTTTCTGAAGTTTTCGCCCGCTGACCCGACTGTCGTCCACGATGAGGGTCTTCGCGGCTGCGGCACCTTCGCTTTCAGCCTCCCTGATCGTCAATCGCCCGACTCCGCACTGAGCCCGCTGATCTCAATTTCGGAGAGAGCCTGTCGCGCCGTTTCCTCCGCCAGTCGGATTGCCTGAGCGGCCTGCTGCGGATCCCTTGGTGATCCGGCTCGGCACTCTTTCTCCAGGTCAGCGCAGAGATCAGACAATCGCAATGCGCCGAAGTCGCGCGCGTTGGACTTCAGAGAATGCGATGCAATGCGCAGCGCTTCGACGTCTCCACGCACGGCGGAGTCCACGATGCGCTGGGCAAGATCTGGCGCGTCCTGATAGTAGTCCGACAGCAGATCCTCGAGTTCCGCAGGATCGTTTCCAAGTAGCGCAAGCAGCTTCCGGAGCGCCCCCCGGTCAATCTGATCGTCTTCCATAGTCCCGCGCCTTGCCTCCCGTATCTGTCCGACTTTAGGCACTCCGTGCGCGCTGCGCCTGCCGAAAGCTCACACCGCGCTCGAGGCAGTCCAGCAGCGCGCCTTCGTCCACCGGCTTGCTGACGTAATCGTCCATCCCGGCCTCGAGGTACTTCTCACGCGCGGAAATCTGCGCATTGGCGGTCAGGGCCACGATGAAGGGGCGCGCCATGTCGCTTACGCTCTCGCGAATGGCCGCCGCGGCTGAAATCCCGTCCATGTCTGGCATCTCGACATCCATAAGGACCACATCGTAAGCACCTCCTGTCGCCATCTGGACGGCCTCTTCGCCACCCGAAGCGACCTCGGGCGCGAACCCGTTCTTTTCTAGGAGCTTCTTGCCGACCTTCCGGTTGATCCGGTTGTCGTCCACCAGAAGTATGGACAACGAACGGTCGGCCTCTCGAACGGCGTCCTGGGCGAATGCCGAACGCTCCGCCTTGGCGTCGGTGGCAATGGTAGCCTCGAGTGCCCTTAGGAGTTGCCTCGATCTGGCAGGCTTCGTCATCACTGACGCGAAACCGGAAGCACGGATCTCGGCCCACTGGCCCGGCTCGGACGGCGTAAACGATGTGAAGAGTATCATCGGAGGAGCGCCATCGCCGAGCGTTTCGCGGATACGACGCGCGAGTTCCAGGCCATTCATCTCGGGCAAGCCGAAGTCGATCAGAACGGCAGCAAAGGCTCGCCGGTCTTCGAGCATCGTCATCGCCTCCATCGGAGCGGCGGCAACCTGTACCTGAAGCCCCCACCCAATCAGGCGTTCTTCAAGGATGTCCTGAGTGGTGCGGTTGTTGTCGACGACAAGAACGGACTCGCCCCGGAAGTTTGGGTCAGAATGGGCAGAGGAGCCAGTGCCCATGCTCTCGTGCGCCGGCAATGGAACAGCGAACGAAAAGGTCGAACCGCGGCCAACCTCGCTCTGAACCGCGATCTGTCCCCCCATGCTCTCGACGATGCGTTTGCTGATTGCAAGTCCCAGACCGGTTCCGCCATAGCGCCGCGTCGTCGAGGCATCGACCTGGCTGAAAGAGCGGAACAGCCGGTCCATCCGATCCTCCGGTATGCCGATCCCTGTGTCGCTCACAACGAACTCGATCCACGTGGCGTCTACCCACTCCTGCTTCCGGTGCTCGGTGGCAGAGCAGACGGTCAGCAGGACCTCCCCCTCATTCGTGAACTTCACCGCATTGTTCAGCAGGTTGAGCAGAACTTGCTTGATCCTCGTCGGATCGCCAACGACTTCGCGTGGCACGCCGGGCTTGACCCGACAGGCAAGTTCAACTCCTTTTTCTGCGGCCTTCGGGGCAACAAGTTCGGCCGCCGCCTCTACCGTTTCGACGAGGTCGATCTCGATCTCCTCAAGTTCGAGCGCACCCGCCTCAACCTTGGAGAAATCGAGAATGTCGTTGATGATGGTCAGCAGCGTATCGGCGGCCTCACCGATCGTGTTCGCGAAATCGCGCTGTTCGACGTCCAGCTTGGTCGATGCCAGCAGGCTGCTCATGCCCATGATGCCGTTCAGTGGCGTGCGGATTTCGTGGCTCATGGTGGCAAGGAATGTGCTTTTGGCGTCGTTGGCCGCCTCCGCCTGCTCCTTGGCCTGGGTAAGCTCGCTCTCCCGGGCCTTGAGTTCGCTGACATCGGAGTAGACAACGACCGTTCCACCGTCGACGGTTCGGCGCTTGCCGATCTGCACCCAACGCCCATCCTGCAGGTGACGAAGACCTGGCCGCGCCCCATCGAACTCGCCGGGATCCGCGGACGAATCACCGCGGAGCGGTGCGGCTTCCAGGCGGAGCCCCGAGGATGATGGCACGTGGCTCGCGATCTCGGAGACAGACGCTCCCGGCCGCACGAACACGCCCTCCTGGTCGTTCAGGAAGTTGCGATAGCGGGTGTTGCAAAGGACCAGTCGATCATCGGAATTGAAGTAGGCGAAGCCTTCGGAAATGCTCTCGATCGCGTCGATCAGGCGTTGCCGGGTTTCCGCGATTTCCCGAAGGTTGCTTTGCTCCATCTCTACCGCGGTGTCCCGGAAGACCGTCAGAGCATGCATCAGGCGCGAGACTTCGTCGCGTCCTGTCGGTGGCGGAAGCTCCACATGCAAGTCTCCCTGCGCGAGGGCAAGGGTGGCATTGCTGAACGCCCCCAGCCGCGTGCCGAGACTACGATTGACATAGGCAATTGCCCCGATGATCGCGAGAAACGACGCGGAAAAGACGACGAAGACGGTCGCTCGGCTGGTTCGCAGGGACTCGAGCACCCGGGCGACCGAAACATCTGCCTGCGCGCCGAAACCGGCCACGATCTCGGCGGACAGAACGCTCATCTGCTCGGTCAACTCGGTCGTTTGGGCAAGCAATTCGCCAGTCTGCCGAAGAGCGATCAGTTCCATGGCACGCAGATCAAAGACGCTTTCCTCGCCTCGACCGAAACCGATCAAACGCTCGGCCAGTTCTGCCGTTTCGCCGATGTTCACGCGTTCGCTTAACGGCGCCAACAGCTTTTCGGTCTCCGCAGCGACCTCCTCAAGGTCGTGCCTCAGGGCAGCCAAGGTGGATTCCTCCTCGGCAAACGGCGCCAGCGTGAGGATCCCGACCCCACGGTTTCCAAGCGCCTCGAGCGACAGGAGCGCGCCGTAGCTAGCGATGCTGGCATCATTGATCCTGTCGAGGCTGGCCGACACCTCGCGGCTGAGATCGGCACCTGCCGTGACCGTCTGCCCTCTTATCAGGATGATGGACCATTTCAGACTTGCCGAAAGACCATCGAGGGCTTTCCGTATATCCAGCGCCTTCGCGGCGGCGTCGACCTCCGGTGCCGTGGGATCCTGGAGTGCGATGGAACGCTGATCGAAGATGCTGGTCTCTCCGGCGCCGAAGGCTGTTATCCGGTCAAGTTGCACGGAGAGTTCGTCAACGTCGACGACCTGCCGAACGGCATCGTTGGCAGCGAGTTCCGCGGCGTTGCGTGTGGCCACCGAACTCGCCACGACATAGTCGCTCCACGCCTTGCGCACGCCCTCCTCCGAAGTTGCCGACAGGGCGCCCGCGAGCGTCTGTTCGATGATCCCGAGCTGAACCTGCATGCTCGCGAGCGGGACGAGCGCCCGGACGCTCAGATCGTTGAGATACTCGACCGTGCCGTCTGTTCCGGCGACGACACGATCGCTCTCGTCGCGCAGGACGTCGAGTTGATCCGTGATCAAGGGTTCAATCGAGCTGTTGAACTGGGAATGCGTGCGCGCCAGCGCCTGTATCTTTCCCGACAGCGTGTTCGCCAGAGCAAGGCGTTCGGAAACGATCTCCGCCTGCTTCTCCGAAAGCCCCTCGACGTCGCCAATTGACGCCTCGAGGCTTGCGACCGGATCGGATGCCTTCCTCGATGAGGTGAGCGGATCAATGACATGTCGGGCCTGCGCCAGGTAGTCCTCTAGTTCGACGCGGCGTTCGGTGAGCTCCCTCGGGCTTGCCGAGGTCGCGACTGCGGCAGAGGAGTTGCGGATATTGGTGGTTACTTCGGACACGCTATGCGCGACCCCAAGGGCCGGAATGACCTCCTCGGTGATCGAAGTGAGTTGCTCCCGAACAATGGTGTTGGCGCGATTTGCGATCAGGCCGCTCAGGAGTGCGGAGCCGAGAATGATCGCGATCACCAAAAGGAGCTTTCCCCGGATCGTCGAGGGAAGAAATGCTGACAACTGTCCCTTTGCGTTGTTTTCCGATCCCATCTCCGATCACCAATCCGGTCATTGCCCTTCAGAAGAAGACCTCTAGAGTTTGAGTTCAAACCCCTCGATGTCTTCAGGCGAAATATATGCGACTGCCGGGTTGAGCATGACTTCGAGATGCAGTGACAGGACACGCGCCGAATCCGGATCCCGGTTTGCCCATTCGAACCAGAGCGGTAAGGCGATGGCGCGGAACCGATCCACGTCTTGCTCAGAGAGGCGCGTTACCTCGACCCCTGCCGCGGCGAACTGCGACCACGCCTCGATATTTGCTTCCTGATGCGCCGTGAAATGCTGCATCGAGAAGGACCGAACGAGTTCGGTCAACAGGTCTTGCGTCGCCGTGGACAGGCTGTCCCAAACGCCCTGGTTGAACACGACAATCGTCAGATCCACGGGCTGGTGCAGGCATGGCGTCGATGTGGGGCCCATCACGATGTACTTGCTGACATCGGCAAACCCCAGATCGAAGTTCATCGCGGGTCCTGTGAAATCCGCGGCATCAATCGCGCCGGATGCAAGCGCGGGCCGTACTTCCGAACCTGCAAGTGCCACCGTCCTGGCTCCGATCGCCTCGAAACAATCGGCGACGAGGCCTCCCGGCATCCGAAGGTTCAGCCCGGAGAAATCGTCCAGAGACCGTATCGGGACGTTCGAGTGGATCAGGTTCATGTCGTGGTGGACATGTCCGACGTAGTGCAGCCCGTGCCGGGCATACAACTCACGGGCGAGATCTGTTCCGCCGTAGCTATCGAAAAGCATATCCCATTGGTGCGGGTGCGGCAGCCCCATCGGAAATGATGTCAGGAACGCTCCAGCCGGCATTGCCCCGGTAACTGCCGCGTAATGCGGCACCCAGTGCATACCGTCGAGGACACCCGCGGAGGTCGCGGTCATCATGTCGAAAATCTCGGCGACGCTCCCGCCGGGAAACGGTATGAAACCCACTTCACCCGATGTGAGTTCGACCACGCTTTCGCACCAGAGTTTGAAGGTCCGATATCCGATCGTGTCTTCCGTCCAGAGCGATTGGAGCTTCAGATTCCTCCCTGCGGAGGCCTTTGCGTTTCCGATAAATGGTGTGGCCAGAGCGCCCGCTCCGAGTAAGCCGGCGCCAAGGAACTCGCGCCGACCTCGGCAGAGAGATCCTCTCGCCTGAACCTGACTGGCTTTCCTCTCCGACATCTGAATTCCACTCCCACTATCGTTGACTTCAAAGGAAAAGCATCGGTCCTTTGTCGAACACACTCAGCACGAATTTCCCAACCGTAGGGCAAGTGACGAAAAATGCTACCTCAAAGAGGCCGTGCCGAGTTTCGATTGACACTGCAATCAAGCAAAGTGGTTAACCGGTCTTTGCACGAATTTTGCACATCGGACCGCAGTAACGCCTACATATGTGCGCGTGTGCGCGGACGTTTATGTGGGCACGAAAGTTGGTCCTATGTTGTTCAACGGTCGCAAAAAGTGCCACCTACTACGAACTGCCTGCGCATGTTCCGGCATTTCGCGGAGCTTGAGTTCCAACGGTGCCGTCCGCTTTGCTGCCACTAATGCTTTGTGCAGAGAACGTCCGCACTCCGCCCACCCTGACTGTTTCCGCATCCGCGAGGATGCGCCATCCAGCGTTCGGAGAAAGGAGCGCGACCGGCCCAATGCAGACCTCGGGAATCCTTTCATATTGCTGCGGTGCGGCTCGTCAAAGCCGCCTTTCGCGGCAAGCGCAAAACCCGGATCGGGTCGAACGCACAGATCGCGGAATCTGCGGTCACTGCATTTGTACCGATGAATGCTAGGTTCGGCCGAACTATCCGGTGGAGTCGTCATCCTCGGTCTTCTGCAGCTTTCTACATG
Organism: Aliiruegeria sabulilitoris; assembly: GCF_001558155.1. Taxonomy (GTDB): domain Bacteria; phylum Pseudomonadota; class Alphaproteobacteria; order Rhodobacterales; family Rhodobacteraceae; genus Tropicimonas; species Tropicimonas sabulilitoris. The sequence goes on along the minus strand of NZ_LOAS01000036.1, from coordinate 21,943 downwards.
CGGTTGGTGTCATGTCGTTTGCGCGGCGAAAGGCTCGGGTGAAATTGGCAACGTCCGTGAAGCCTAATGCAGTGGCGATATCAGAGATTGACCGGTTGGTCTCGGCGAGGGCGGCCCGTGCATATTCTTGCCGGACGAATCCGATCTCGTTGCTAATACTGGTTCCTTCGGCGGCAAGGCGGCGTTTCAGTTTTTGCTGACTCATCGATGCGAGGGCTGCACATTCCGCTGCGCTCAGGGCGCCTTGTCCAATGTGGGCGCGTACCACTTGCCGAAAGGAATGTACGAATTCACCGACAGTGGCGTCGAGCCTCTCCTTGGGTGCCACACCAGTAGAAATTGTCTCGAACGAAGCGGACAACCAGGCGGAGGGAAAACGGATGCTGAACCCCATCCGGTCGCCCTTCACCGGGTGCATCAGGTCGAATTCCGGTGGCAGGGCCGAAGGATCGCAGACAACAACGGTCACTCTCGATGGGTCCACCTCGTCCCGAAGCGCCCGCCGGAGAATGGCCCAGCCGAGAGCCACCATGAAGGCGTCGTTCTGAGCCGGCAGGATCGTCGGCTCAAAGGTTCGCGTTTCGCCGAAGACCGCCACCTGGCCGGTAATGTTGAGGTATTCGGTGGCCGAACTTGCAATCTCGTTGGCCCGTGCGATGAAGATCGACAGGTAGTCTCCGACGGTGTTCGCCCGCGCTTCGGCGTCCGCCAGAACCGGCCAGCCGCCGAGGTCAAGCTTGCTCCCGACATGCGCGCCCAGAAAACTGTCGTTGGCCACAACAGCCGCATTCTCGATAAACTGCGTGGCGACCATGACATGGACCGACAGGTCGGGGTCAAGGGTCACCTCTTCGATCAGGCCGACGCTTTCGAAGACGGGTTCCGGGTCAATGCCACGTTCGCGGAGTTCACTCGCAAACGGGCGAAGAAGGCTCAGTTTGACGAGTGGCAGCCTGTGGGTCATTGATTCGATATCCGCACTTCCAATTGCATGCAGCATAGGATCCGACGGCAACGGGAATAGAGAAAAACTCTCGAGAGCAGTCTGGATAGGTAAAAAACCTGCCCTCAGTGACCTCCACGGACAGAAGCGGGATTTTTTTGTGCGTTAGGATGTCTCTCAGCCAAGCGCCCCGCAAAGGGGTCTGATCCAACGGGAGATGTATATGATGAGATTCCTTGCCTCGGTCGCCGGCCTTGCTCTGGTCGCCGGGATTGCAACGACCGCTTCGGCGCAGGACGACGGACCGCGCCAGGTGCTGTTTACCAACGTCAATATATTTGACGGTGTGAGTGAGACCTTGATCGAGAACGGCTCTGTTCTGGTCGAAGGCAACCTGATCAAGACGCTTTCGACGGAGGCCGTCGACGCAGGGGATGCCACAGTCATTGACGGCGGAGGGCGGACACTGACGCCAGGCTTCATTGACAACCACGTGCACCTGATGCTGCCGGGGCCGACGCTTCCGTCGATGGAAGCGAACAGCACCTGGGAAGACCTTGCGATTGCCGGTGTCGCCTCTGCCGAAATGTACCTGATGCAAGGGTTCACCACCGTCCGGGACGCAGGCGGCCAGAACGGCGGCCTGCAACGCGCCATCAACGCCGGAACAATTGCCGGACCGCGTATCTACCCGTCGGGTGCCTTTCTGAGCACTCGGGGTGGCCATGCGGATTTTGCGAACTACACGTCGCCTGTCGGAGAAAGCTCTAATTTCAGCCGGCTGAATATGGCGCAGGAAGTAGACAATGTTGCCGACGTCCAGAAATTCGGTCGCAACAATTTCCGCATGGGGGCCAGCCAGCTCAAGTTCATGCAGTCGGGCGGCGTGGTGTCGGTCTTCGACCCGTGGCAACTGATCGCCGGTTCGCAGGCCGAGATCGAGGCAGCCGTGCAGGTGGCCAATGAATATGGCAGCTATGTCATGGCGCATTCCTACCGGAAGGAAGCGATTCTGAACGCGCTCAATGCAGGCGTCCGCTCGATCGAACACGGCTTCATGTTCGACTGCGAAATCTCCGCTCTGATGGCGGAAAAGGATGCCTATATCACGACAAACCTGACAGCCTTCGATCCGAACCTGTTCGATATCCCAGCCATCAGCGAGGTTCCGGCCAGTTTGCGCAAGGCAAAATCAGCCGCCGCAGCCTTCACGGACTACCTCGACAATATGCGCGAATGTCCGGCGAAACGCGGCCATCACACGGACTGCGTGGGCACGGTTGATGCCTGCAACATACAAATCGCCTATGAAAAACATCTCGCGAATGAGTTCTTCGGCGCGTACACGTCTCTCGTTGCGTTGACCTCGGTCGGAGGCGAGATCGCGGCCCTGACCGGGGATTTCATGAACCCGTATCCCGAGGGCAAACTCGGCGTCATCGAGGAAGGTGCCTACGCGGACATCCTGATCCTGGATGGCAACCCACTAAAGGATTTCTCGGTCGTCGGAACGGGTGACCAATGGTTCGGCGCAGAGCCGCGGCCCGAGAGCCCGGAGACGATCCGGATCATCATGAAGGACGGCGAAATCTACAAGAACACGCTGAACTGATTGCCTGCGGGGCGGTTCTCCCTCGGACCGCCCCGCCTTTTTTTATTTGAATGGAGAGCGAAGCTTCCGGGTGTCGCGATCGTTTTCCTGTCAGACTTGGAGTCGCGACCCTGAAACATCTCAGCCTCTGCATTGCCGTTCTGGCGTTGGTACCCTGTGCAATTCAAGCGCAAGTGGGCCCCAATATTGACGAGCTCGCCAAGGAGTTGGCCAATCCGGGCGCGGCGAATGCCACGCTGAACTTCAAGTTTGAGTACCGGACATTTGACGGCGACCTCCCGGGTGCCGACGATCAGGACAGCCTGACCCTGACATTCCAGCCGGTGTTGCCCTTCAAGCTGCCAAACGGCAACAATCTGATCTTCCGCCCTGCGTTTCCCTATGTCTGGGATCAACCCGGCTTCAACGCTGAGGAATTGGCGTTCGAGAACGTCGATTCCTTCGGAGATATTCCCTTCGATCTTCTCTACTCTTGGCAATCCGGGGCCTGGACACTGGGCGCTGGGATCGTCGGATCAATCCCGACCTACACCGATCTGTCGTCGGAGAACTGGACCCTCGGCCCAAGCTTTCTGGCGGTGAAGACCTTTGACTGGGGGGTGGCCGGTCTGTTTCCGTTCCATAACGAGAAGATTGGCGGCAACGGCCCGGAGACGTCGATCACCTCGCTGCAATACTTCCTGTTCTACGGACTTGGGGACGGATGGCAGATTGGGACCGGCCCCACCAATAGCTATGACTGGAACGCTGACACCGACGATGGCTGGACCGTTCCGATCGGGCTGACCCTTGCCAAGACGGCAGCAATCGGCAAACAGCTGGTGAAACTCAATCTCGCTGTCGAGAAGAACGTGATCGCCCCCGACAGCTTTGCGTCAGACTTGAAATACACATTCCAGATCAGCCCGGTGGTCAAGAACCCCTTCCAGCCCAATCCACCTGCATCCCCGATTGACCCGGCCACACGCGCGGCGCTTCTTGCGCCCATCAGATAGGAGTGCACATGCGAATCTTTCTCGCCGCCTTTGGGCTGGGCATCTTGGCAAGTGCTTCGATGGCCGACAATGCGCAGATCGGCTGGAGCGATCTGCTCGATGCCTCTACCCAGGTATTCGAAGACCCGTACCGCGACCTGTCGCCAGGCCAGCTTGACGACCTGGTAGAGGTCGCTCGCTTGCGTCAGCAGGTGGCAGCCGGTGATGCCTCCATATCGGCCCAACTGGCCGCGCGCGAAGCCGAATTGGCCGAGAATGGCGTTGATGCGGAGTGGCTGATCTCGCAACGTTGGGTCGTCGCAGAGCGTCGGGAGCAGGCAGCTTCAGCCGGCAACCCGGAACTCGATGGCGCGGAAGTGACAATTTCGGGCTTCGCAATTCCCGCTCCCCCCGCGTCCGACGGGACATCCATCGCTTATCTCGTCGAGCAGCGGGGCATGTGCAGCCACATGCCTCCGCCCATGCCGAACCAGATGATCCGTGTGCGGCTTGTATCGGACTGGACGCCCGAATACATGCACCAGCCTGTCAGTCTGACCGGTCGGCTCCATATCCATCCGACGCAAGAGGTCTTTCGGGTGGTCGACGGCGAAGTGCCGATGGCGGCGACGTGGCGGCTGGATGCCGTCACGGTAGAAACCTACTCCCCGGCGCCACTTGCGGCAGATGCCAGCTCGGAATGGGTAGACCAACTCCGTGCGAAGCTGAAGGCGAACAAGGCCCAGACCGGCGAGTAGGAGACCCCATGTCGAGATCCAGACACGTGGCGGCGGCGCTGCTCACTCTGTCGCTGCTGCCGAATGCCACATTGGCCCAACAGGGCCTCTCTGGCCCGTCATCCGTCGAAGCGGACCTGACGCCCGGCGACGGGCTGACCGACCCGCAGCCGCGCACAGGCTTTCCACGCAACGTGCTGCCGGGGTATTTCGGCTGGAAGGACGGGCTGGCCGAGAACGGCTTCCGGTTCAATCTCGACTACTTCGCGCTCGGCCAGTGGAGCGACAGCGATCTGGGGGAAGGAGAGGCGGGCGGAGGCGTGCTGCGGTTCTATGGAAGCTGGCAGGCAACCGAAAATGGGTCGCTGACCTTCAAGATCGAGGACCGGCAGGCCTATGGCGCCGTCGCGCCCCAGTTCTTCGGCTTCGATTCCGGCGCGTTGTCGATCACTGGCACAGCCTTCAACGACAACGGCACGATGCTGACAAACCTGTTCTGGACCCAGCGTGATCCCGAGGGCCGATGGACGGTCCAGATCGGCCAGCTCGACCTGACGGATTTCGTGGACGTCTATGGCCTGGTCAGCCCCTGGACCTCGTTCCAGAACCTCGCTTTCAACACCAATCCAACGATCAACGCGCCCAATCCCGGCCTCGGGATCGCGGGCGCCGTGAAGCTGGGTGAGAATATCTATGTCGTGGGCGCGGTTGCCGACGCGAACGGGGACCCGACCGAACCGAGTTTCGATGTGTTCGAAACCGGGGAGACGTTCAAGTCCATCGAGATCGGCTATACCAGCGGCTCGGACCGGATCTATTTCGATAATATCCACCTGACTGTTTGGCAATCGGACGCGGCCGAGGATGGCAGCCGGGCCGAGGACAAGGGCGCGGCATTCTCCGCCGCCTGGCTCATCGACAATACCTGGATGCCGTTCCTGCGGGCCGGCGTTGCCGAGGGTACTGCCGCGCTCTACGAACGGTCCCTCTCCACGGGACTGGGCTGGTATCGGCGGAACACTGATCTTGCCGGGATTGGCCTCAATTGGGCCGAGGCGAAGGACATAGACGAAACCCAGTTCACCACCGAAGCCTTCTACCGCTTCAACATTTCGCCGGATTTCCAGATCACTCCCTCGATCCAGTATATCCGCGACCCGCTGCTCAACCCCGGCCAGGACGACCTGACCATCCTCGGCCTGCGGGCCAGGATCGTGTTTTGAGGGCACCCTTTTGAATCACTATGTCGCCGCAACAGCCACCATCCTCCTTACGGCCGCTTCCGTTTTCGCCCAGCCATTTTCGAACGGCATCACGGATGGCCCCACCCCATGGACCGACAAGGCTTTTGACGTTGAAGACGACCGGTTCATGTTTGCAATCCACTCCGATCTGACAGGCGGCGAGCGACCTCATGTGTTCGAAATCGCAATGGCGCAGTTGAATCTGCTTTGCCCGGAATTTGTGATCAGTGTCGGCGACCTGATCGAAGGCGGTGACGTGGACCGAGGCCAGCATCTCCGTGAATGGGAGGAATACGACCGCAGGGTGGGCCGGACGTTCGGATCGCTCTGAGAGTATCGGCTGGATCGTCAATATTGCCGCCCGGTTCAGCTTTCAGGGCGGCATTCGCGTTCCCTCCCACACCGTCTACAATCATGGCGTGGCCGGGCTGACCAGGATCCTCGCGGATGAATGGACGCCCAAGGGCTTCAACGAGAACGCTATCGCGCCGGGATCCAGCGCCACCAACAATACCGAGGCACTGTGGCACGATCCCGATTGCAACAAGGCGATCCGCACCCGCATCTCGGCGGGCAGCTGGGCGACCCGTCCGATATCGCGGGCACGGCGCTGTTGCTCGCCTCTCCGGCAGTCAATTGCATCGCCGGTTCCGTGTTCAACGTGGACGGTTGCTGGCTGGCGCGTTGAGACGGCACTGACGCAAAGCACCCGGCGCGAATGTTGCGCCGGGTGAGCCATTCTAGATCCCGTTCAGGCCGTTCCTCGAACCGGGCGATTTTTCGCGATGTTGAACTTCATCCCGTCCAGAAGTTCCTCCAGATCGGGCCGCGCCGCGGGGCCGTTGGAAATGTCTACAAGCATCAGCTCGCCATTCGGACGGAAGGCAAAAGCGCCGGGTTCGGCGAAGATGCCCGTCGTCTCCGCGTCATCAAGCGGTTCGGACACGTAGAGGCCAAGCGCGCGCATCTGCGCCTCGGTCAGGCCATAGCACAGGTCGAAGTCCCAGCCGAACTCGGCCTTGTCCGCCAGTGCCTTCTCCTTGGTGTCGGCCGAGACAACCACGACATCCATAGCCTCGGCCCAGGCAGGCAGCACGGCGTTCAACTTGTTCAGGAAGCGCTTGCAGCGCGGGCAATGCCGGCCGCGATAGACAAACAGCATGGTCCAGCGCTCCTTCAGCTGGCCAACCGTGATGGTGTCTGCCCTGTCGGCAACCGCGAAGTTGAATTCGCCGAGAAGCGTGCCCACGCGGGGCTTCATGTCTGTCATTTGGTTTTCCTGTAGCCTGCGGACGGGGTTTCCGGCCTAAGGGGTCAAGACTTACCGTCCCCGCCGTCCTGGTCAAGGAAAGCCGGTTCGGACACCATCATGTGACCGAACTTGTCACACAGCTCCCTGAGCAGGCTCGGCTCGATTCCACGCTGCGGACCACCGGCGGAAAGAACACGGCGCTGGATCGCCGATGCCTTCTCGATGGTCTCGACAAGGGCGAAGACCTTGTCGGGGCTCTCTTCGGAGGCAAAGATCCCATGATGGCTCCATGAGATGATGCGGCTGTTACGCAACTCCACGGCAGAGGCCTCGGCGATGGAGACCGTGCCCGGCAGAAGCGGCGGCACCACGCGAACCCCGTCAGGGAAGATCACGATGCATTCCGGCATTTTCTGCCAGAGCGCCATGCTCAGCTCGCGGGAATCGAGCGGCATCAGGAAGCTGAGCGCGATGAATTCCGGCACATGGCAATGCAGGATCACCCGCTCGCGCCCGCCCGAGACCTCCTTGCGGATCGCATGACCGACAAGATGGGTGGCGAATTCCGAGGTCGGCCGCCCGCCCATGGCAAAGCCCCAGACGGTGCGATAGGCGGTCCCGCCATCGACGATCTGGATGATGCCGAACACCTCGTCGGGATGGGCCAGAGCGTGGCGGAAGAACTGCCCCGAGCCGGTCATCAGGAAGTAGTCGCCATCGAGGCTCGGCTGCGCCTGATCGAGCGGCAGCGGGTCCGTCGGACGCGCCTTGGGGAAGCGGCGGCGCAGGATTGCCTCGATCTCGTCGGTCGGCAGGCGCCAGCTGAAATTGCCGCCATTCGCCTCGTTCCAGCCCATGTCCCAGCAGAGCTGAACGAACGGGGCGGCCTCTTCGACGAAGGAAATGGCGTGGGTGAATTCGGGCATGTTGCCCTCCTTATTTTCGGTCGGCCACGGAGGCCTGGTAGGTGTTGAGTGTGTTGAGCAAGGTCACGCCGCTCGGCACGGATTGCCGCTCGCAGAAGGTCTCCCAGACCGCGCCGTAAGGCAGGTCCTTGAGCTCTTCGGTCAGGATAAAACGGTCGGAGAAATTCAGCTCGGCCTCCTTGGCCTGCAGCATCTCGACCGGTTGCAGCAGCGCGCGCAGCAGCGCCTTCTGCATGTTGCGGGTTCCCACGACCCAGGCGGCCGTGCGGCTGATCGTGGCATCGAAGAAGTCGAGGCCGATATGGGTGCGGCCAAGCAGATCGCCGAAGACCAGTTCCTGCGCCATGGCGAGGATGTCGTCGTTGAGCAGGATCACGTGATCGCTGTCCCACCGCATCGGGCGGCTGACATGGAGCAGGATCTCGTCCACCGACAGCGCCACCGCGCTGAGCTTGTCGGCGATATTCTCGGTGGGGTGGAAATGGCCCATGTCGAGGCAGAGCAGCGTGTTCTTGCGGATCGCATACCCGAGATAGAACTCGTGGCTGCCGACAGTGCAGGCCTCCACGCCCAGCCCGAACAGCTTGCTCTCGACCGCGTCGAGAAGCTGCGCCTTGTCGAATTGCTTGGCGAGCATCGCGTCGAGCGAGGCCTCCAACCGCTCTCGGGCGGCCATCCGCCCTACGGGGATGTCCTTGTAGCCATCCGGGACCCAGATGTTGTTCACGCAGGGGCTGCCCATTTCGGTGCCAATGCGCGCCGCGATCTCGCGGCAGATCTCGCCATGTCGGATCCAGAAATCGCGGATGCCCTTGTCGGGATGCGACAGGGTCAGGTTGTCGTCAGCCTTGGGATGGGCAAAGAAGGTCGGGTTGAAATCGAGCCCGAGCCCGTTCTCTTTTGCCCAGTCCACCCAGGGTGCAAAATGCTTGTATTCCAACGCGTCGCGCTCGGGCGTCTCGTCGCTGTCGAGATAGCTCGCGTGAAGGTTCAGCCGGTGCTTGCCGGGGATGTTGGCATAGGCAAACTCGAGATCGGCGCGCAACTCGTCGGGCGTGCGGGCGCGGCCGGGATAATTGCCGGTCGCCTGGATGCCGCCGCCGCTCCCCGCTGTAACGCCTTCGAAGCCCACCACGTCATCGCCCTGCCAGCAATGGACCGAGATCGGGATCCTTGCGAGGCGCTCAAGCGCGGCTTCGGTATCGACGCCCCAATGCCCGAAGGCGTCTTTCGCGGCGATGTAGTCGGGACGGGTCATATCAGCTTCCTTGTGTTCAGGCGGAATGGGCCGCGGCGATTTGCGAGCCGCATGCTTGCCGCCAGTCTTCTGCATAGGATTGGAGCGCATGGGCGCGGCTCATATCGAGCGGCGGGTGCACCTTTGGTTTCTCGGAAAGCGTCGCGCCGGCGCCGCGGGTCAGAAGCGCGGCGCCGATACTCGTTCCGGTGGCCGACCCGCAAGAGAGGAGAACGGGTCGGCCAGTCGCCTCGGCCAGCATATCGAGGAAGAACTGGTTGCGGGCGAAGGGACCTTCGGTCAGCGTCGGCCCCGCTGCACCGATCATGCGCAGGCAGGTCTCGGCCATCATGGCGAGGTAGAGCGACACCACCGCTGCGCGCTGCCCTTGCGCGAGGCTTGCCTCCGGAATGGTCCATTCCGGGCGTCGTCCTTGAAACGGTCCGCTCTCCGGCACCACGGAGGGCAGGAGCATTGCACCACGCGACAACACTGTCTCGATGTCATCCGTTGTTGGGGCGATGTTCTCCCCCCGCATCAGCATCTCGTATTCCCGCCCGCCCATGAAACGGGCCGAAGGGACGGGCTTTCCGAGCGCATTGACGTTGATCAGCGTATCCCGCGCCGGGTCGAGCCGCCCCGCCTGCCCTCCGATCTCCATGGCAATGACCCATGTGCCGGTCGACAGGACCGTGAACGGGCTCTTGAGCGCCAGAAGATGCGGATAAAGCGAGGCGTTGGAATCGTGGATGCCGCAGAAAACGGGCGTGCCCGGCGCCAGCCCAAGGGCCTGCGCCAACATCGGCAGCACGGGCCCCACCCTGTCCGTGGCCAGGTAGGCCGGCGCCATCTTGTCGGCAATCCCGAGCCGCGCCGGCAGGTCGCTGAAACGGCCGAGTTCCGGCTCCCACAGATCGGTATGACAGCCCAGAGAGGTGACTTCGGTACATGCCACCCCGGTCAGGCGCGCCACCCAGAACTGCGGATAGGTCACGACCTTGGCTACCCGCCCCCGCAATCCGGGAACGGTACGCAGAAGCCAGTGAAGCTGTGCGCCGACATTGAGCCCCATCGGCAGGCGCGGCGCGCCCGTGTCCTCGAAGTCCGGGCGGATCGCGTCATACTCCGCCGCGAGCGTGTCCGGCCCGTCATGCTCATAGTCCAGCACCGGGGCCGCCAACCCTCCCGCGGCGTCGAGCAACACGACAGATGCGCCATGTGTCGTCACGCTGATCGCGTCGATCCCGTAGCTCTTCTGGAACACCGCCAGACCTTCGAGGATAAAGGCCCAAAGATGGTCGATGTCGAAATGTGGATAGGGCGGCGTATCGAGCACGGTGTTGGGCGTGGTTCGGACATCGATCTCCGCCAACGCGTCCATGTCGACAAGGGCCACCTTGGCGTTGGTCTTGCCGATATCGATGACGGCGACATGTCGGTACTCGGTCATGGCAGGTGAAACACCGTTTCCAGCTCGGTCACGACCGGCTTGTTGTCAGGTTGGGTTTCCATGATGTCGGCCATATGCGCCCACCAGCGTTGCATGACCTCTGTCTCGGGCAGGCTGTCCATGCGGTGATCATCGGTCCGCCAGAGCACGCCGAAGAGAAGGTTGGTCTCCTCATCGAGATGGATCGAGTAGTCCGAGATCCCGGCGTCGCGCAGTAGCTTCTCCAGCTCCGGCCAGATCTCGTCATGGCGGCGCTTGTACTCCTCGCGACAACCGGGGGTGAGACGCATGCGGAAGGCATATTTTTCCATGGTTCAGCGCCTCGACTGGCGGATTTGCGCAAAGAGCCGCGGCAAGGCGATCACCCCGATCAGCAGCAGGCCGATGAAGATCGACATCACGATTCCCGGCACGTTCAGAAGGCCTAGGCCGAAGGTCACAAGCCCCATGACGAAGGCCGCGATGACCACGCCGGGGATCGAGCCGGACCCGCCGAGGATGTTTACCCCGCCCAGCACCACCATGGTGACCACTTCCAGTTCCATTCCGAAGGCGATGGAGGGGCGCGTGGAGCCGAGACGCGAGGTCAGACAGACCGAGGCAACCGCCGCCATCAGGCCGGTCAGCAGGAAGAGGATGAACTTCACCCGCTTGACCCGGATACCGGAGAAGAGTGCGCCGACAGGGTTGTTGCCGATGGAAAACACGGCGCGTCCGAAATTGGTCTTGTGAAGGACCACACCATAGATCACCGCGAAAGCGAGAAAGAAGACGAACTCCACCGTGATCACCCAGAAAACATAGCCCTGGCCGAACCAGGCGAAGCTGTCGGGGTAGTTCATGAAGGCCTGGTCGCCCAGCACGATATAGGAAATGCCGCGGAAAAGGCTCATCGTGCCGATGGTGACGACGATGGACGGCAGCCCCAGCCCTGTGACCAGCGCGCCGTTGAACGCCCCGCAGGCCAGCCCGACCGTGAGACCGATGGCGACGATTCCGGGCGTGCCGACGCCCACTTCCGCAGCCGCCCCCATCGCGGTCGAGGTGAGCGCGATGATCGAAGCGACCGAGAGGTCGATCTCGCCCGAGATGATGACCAGCGCCATGGCAAAGGCGATCATGGCCTTTTCCGTGAAGTTGAAGGTCGCGTCGCTCAGGTTCCAGGCGTTGAGGAAATAGGGCGAGGCGAAGGAGTTGACGATGAAGATCGCCACCGCGACGGCCAGCAATAGCGTTTCCCAACTGCGCAGCGTGCGTTGCAGCGGTGTGGTCAGGCGGTCGGGAACATGGTGATGGGTTGCGTCGGTCATGCCGTATGCTCCGCGGATTTGAGGATGACCCGGCCCTTGGTCCGGCTGGACTGTGCGTTGAAGGCGACGGCGATGATGATCGCGCTGCCCGAGATCGCGAGCTGCCAGAAGGGCGAGATATTGATGACCGGCAGCGCGTTCTTGATCACTCCGAGGAAGAGCGCGCCAAGCAGTGTGCCCGCCACCGAGCCGACACCGCCGGCAATGGAGATACCACCGATGACACAGGCCGCGACGACTTCAAGCTCGAACCCACCGGCGATATCGACATAGGCCACGGCAAAGCGCGACACCCAGAGATAGCCCGTGAGCCCGGCCATCATGCCGGAGATGGTGAAGGCGAGAAACTGCGTCCGGCCGACATCAATACCGGTATAGACCGCCGCGTTCGGGTTGCCGCCGACGGCGAAGAAGGAGCGCCCGAGCGGCGTGCGGTTGATTATCACCACGAAGCAGATAACCACGAGTATCGCGATCCAGGAAAGCATCGGTAGGCCGGCGAGTTCCATGCGCGGGAAGTCCTTGAAGCCCGCGCTCATCTCGTGCGCGTTGATCCATTTCCCGTCGGAGATCAGGAAGACGATGCCGCGGAAGATGGTCATCGTGCCCAGCGTGACGACGATGGCCGGGATCTGGAGTTTCCATACCAGCAAGCCGTTGACCGCACCGAGGCAGGCGCCGAGCGTGAGCGCGATGACGAGGATCGCGACCACCGGCATTCCGGGCATCAGCGTGTTGAGCGTGGCCACGACCATGCCGGTGAGCGCCACGTTGGCCGCCACCGAAAGGTCGATACAGCGGGTGAGGATCACGCACATCTGCCCCATCGCCAGGATGATCAGCGTTGAGGTGTCGTTGAAGACGTTGATGAGGTTGCCCGGCTCCACGTAGGCCGGAAAGCGCGAGGCGATGATCGCCAGCAACCCGAGAATCGCCGCCAGAAGGATGGCCTCGCGGGATTTTATCATATGGGAAATCATGCCGAACCCTCCGAAATGCCGGCTGCGTGTCGGACGAGCGTTTCAGGGGTCACTTCGTCGCCTTCCAGTTCAGCGACCATGCGCCCCTCGCGCATGACGATCACCCGGTCGGACATTCCGACAATCTCGGGGATCTCCGAGGAAACCATGATCACCGCCAGCCCCTGCGCGGCAAGCTCGGCGGTAAAGGCATGGACGGCGGCCTTGGAGCCGATATCGATGCCCTTGGTCGGCTCGTCGAGGATGATGATCTTGGGCTCGGTGGCGAGCCACTTGGCGATCACCACCTTCTGTTGATTGCCTCCCGAGAGGTTGCCCACATCCTGATCGAGCGAGGCGGCCCGCAGGTCCAGCCGTTCGGTGTATTTCCGGGCCAGCGCAAATTCCTCGGCCAGGCGGGTGAAGCCGTTCTTTGAAGTGCGTCCAAGCGACGGCAATGTAACATTCTTGAAAATCGGCATGCCGATGATCGCCCCCTGTTTGCCGCGATCCTCGGGCACATAGACGATACCCGCCTCGACCGCCTCGGCAGTGGAGCGGATCTGGCGCACCTGCCCGTCGACCGCCAGCGTGCCGCCGGAGGGCTTGGTGATGCCGAAGAGCGCCTGCATGACTTCGGAGCGCCCTGCCCCGACCAACCCGTAGAATCCCAGGATCTCACCCTTGCGCAGGGTGAAGGAGATGTCCTCGAACTCGGTGGGGTGGCAGTAGCCAGAAACCCGCAGCAACTCCTCGCCGGGTGTCGCGTTGCGTTCGGGGAAGATATTCTCGACCGAACGGCCAACCATCAGCCGCACCAGGTCATCCTCGGTGATATCGGCCATCGCACCGGCGCCAACATATTGCCCGTCGCGGAACACCGTGTAGCGGTCGGCAATTCGGAAGATCTCGTCGAACTTGTGGCTGATGAAGAGGATCGCCTTGCCTTCGGCCTTGAGGCGGTCGACCAGCTCGTAGAGCTCCTCGATCTCCTTCTGACTGAGTGCCGCGGTCGGTTCGTCCATGATGACAACCCGCGCATCGATGGAAAGCGCACGCGAGATCGCCACGAGGTGCTTGTTGGCGATGCCGAGATCCTTGAGGGGCACGGCAGGATCAATCTCGGCGCCCACGCGGTCCAGCAGCTCCTTGGCGTCGCGGCGCATCCGGGCGGTGTCGATCAACCCGTATTTTCCGCGCGGCGCGTGGCCGATAAAGATGTTTTCCGCCACGGAGAGCTCATCGAAGAGCACCGTCTCCTGGTGGATGGCCGTGATGCCGGCATCGGCGGCGTGCTGTGCTGTGGGAAACTGCGTCTCCTGGCCATCGACGTGGATCGTGCCTTCTTCGGGCTGGTAGATGCCGGTCAGCACCTTGACGATGGTCGACTTTCCGGCCCCGTTCTCACCGACGAGCGCGGTGACCTGGCCGGGATAGAGATCGAGCTTGACATCGGAAAGAGCGCGCACGCCCGGAAAGATCTTCGTGATGCCGTCGAGGGAGAGGATCGGGTCTGTCATGAGGGCGTCGGTAGCCTTGCTGACATCAGGGCTGAGGTACATTGCGAGATCCAGCCGTTCAATGTGTGATGAAGGGTGGGTCCGGCGCCGGATGCGCCGAACCCGAGAGGGAAGAGGATCAGAAGATGCTCTTGAACTCATCAATATTGGAGGCGTCGTAGACGAACGGGTCAGCCATCGCGCCGTTCGTGTTCTCGTCCAACATCAGCGTGCCCATGCGGCCCATTGGGATCTCGGCGCCCGGACCGGCTTCAGCCTCACCGGTAGCAAGCGCGTGTGCCAGCATGGTTGCGGAATAGCCGAGGTCGATCGGGTTCCAGATCGCGAAGGACTTCGAGGCACCGGATTCAATGGCGCCCGCCATTTCCGACGGAAGACCCAGTCCGGTCACGTTGACCTGGCCCGCCTTGCCGGCATCCACCACCGCCTGCGCGGCGGCCACGATCCCCACGGAGGTCGGCGCGATGATCGCCTTCAGGTCGGGATAGGTCTGCATCAGCCCTGTGGCCTCGCGGTAGGACTTGTCGGCAAGGTCGTCGCCATAGACGGTCGCCACGACGTTGACACCGGGGTAGTTCGGAAGGACCTTAGTCATTTCCTCGATCCAGATGTTCTGGTTGGTCGAGGTCGTGGTGGCGGACAGCACGGCCACGTCGCCACCGTCGGGCATATGGTCGGCGGCCAGCTTGATGATCATGTTGCCGATCAGCGGGTTGGACGACGGGTTCAGGTGAAGCTGGCGGCCGTCTTCGGCGACACCGGAATCCCACGAGATTACCGTGATACCGCGCTGCATGGCCTTCTTGAGCGTCGGCACGAGCGCGTCGGTATCATTGGCAGAGACGGCAATCGCGTCGACCTGCTGGGCGATCAGCGAGTTGATCACCTCGATCTGACCCTCGGCGGTGGTATCGGTCGGGCCGGTATAGATGATCTCGACGCCGCCAAGCTCGGCGGCAGCTTCCTCGGCGCCCTTGGCGGCGGCCTCGAAGAAGCCGATGCCGAGCGCCTTGACGACGAGCGCGATGCGCATGTCGTCGGCCTGCGCGGCCCCTGCAAACAGGGTCGTGGCAATCGTGGCTGTGGTCAGGGCCTTCTTGAAGATGCTCATAATGGTTTCCTCCCTTGAGCGTTGGTATCCTGCCCGCAGCCCGGCCTTTACCCGGCCTGCGAGTTGGTATTGCGTTGCGCGTCAATCGTGGCGACGATCAACCGAACTCCGGCTGCCTCCAGCAGCGTGGCGCTCTCGTCGTCAATTCCGTCATCGGTGATCACGGTGTCGATCCGTTCCAGCGGACAGAGCACGAGGCTCGAGCGGTTGCGGAACTTGGACGAGTCCGCCAGAACCACCAACTCATCAGCCTGACCGATCAGTTTCTGTTCGGCCTGGATCAGCAGCGGGTCTTCCTCCATGAGACCAAGTCGCCCAATCCCGTGGATGCCCATGAACATGCGCCGGGCATAGAAGTTGCTCGAAACGTCATTGTCGAAGGGCGACAGGATGATGTTCTGCTCGCGATAGATCACGCCGCCCGGCACCATCACCGTGTTCTTGGAGTTCTTCAGCAGGTGCTCGGCGATCGGAAAGCTGTTGGTGAAGACCTGCAGCCGTCGATTGGCCAGCGGGTGCACCATCTGAAAGGTCGTCGTCCCGCCATTAATGATGATGGACTCGCCATCCTCGCAGAGTTCCGCCGCGGCCAGCGCAATCGCCTGCTTCTCGGCGATCTTGCGGGTCTGGTTCATGGCAAACGGATGCCCGGCGAGCCCGACGAATTTCGGCGGGGCAATCGCCTCGGCTCCACCACGCACCCGGCGCAATTTCTTTTGCATATGCAATGCCGCGATATCGCGGCGAACCGTGGCCTCAGATGCCCCGGTCAAGGTGCACAGATCTGCCACGGTAACCACCGGCCTGTCCTGGACAGCCGATAGAATGACCCTGTGGCGTTCCGACTCGTGCATTGCGTCCTCCTTATCGTAGACGTTGATCCCTCAAACACTCATTGTCAATCATTTTCAATCATCAATATGGCATATTTGAGCATTTAAGCTGGTAAGTGATCATTATTGATTGACTTTGAGCGGATAGGTTACCAGCCTTGTCGCAGCTTTGACAGACTTCGCGCGCTCTGGGGAGGAGCAGGACACATGACAAAAAAAGCGGAAAACACCCTTCTGAGCAATCGATGGGACGCAGCCCGTGCCGACGGGATGAGCGAATCGGACCATCTGATCTACCGATCAAACCTGCTTGGTTCTGACAAGCGCGTGACCAATTATGGCGGCGGAAACACTTCGGCCAAGATCACCGAAACCGATCCGTTGACTGGGCAGAGCTGCGAGGTCCTCTGGGTCAAAGGTTCCGGCGGTGATCTCGGCTCCATTGAACGAGCCGGGTTCTCCACGCTCTACATGGACAAACTTGAAGCGCTCAAAGGGCTGTATCGCGGAGCGGAGCACGAGGACGAAATGGTGGGCTACCTGCCCCATTGCACGTTCAACCTGAACCCGCGCGCGGCCTCAATCGACACGCCACTGCACGCCTATGTGCCCAAGCCGCATGTCGATCACGTCCACCCGGACGCCATCATCGCGATTGCGGCAGCGGCAGACTCCCGAGCGCTGACGCAGGAGATTTTCGGCGACGATATTGGCTGGCTGCCATGGAAACGTCCGGGCTACGAGCTCGGCCTCTGGCTGGAGGAATTCTGCAGCAAAAACCCGGATGCCAAGGGCGTCATCCTCGAATCGCACGGGCTGTTCACCTGGGCGGATACCGCCCAGGACTGCTACGCGCTGACGATTGAAACGATCAATCGCGCCATCACGTGGTTCGACGCCAGGACAGCCGGCAAGCCGGCTTTCGGCGGCGCAATCCACACGGCGCTCGCGCCCGAAGCCCGTGCTGCAATCGCGTCCGAGCTGATGCCCGCCATCCGCGGCATGGTCTCCGGCGCTCAGCACATGGTTGGCCATTTCGACGACCAGCCAGCGGTGCTCGACTTCGTGAACGCAGCAGACATGCCGGCGCTCGCCGCGCTCGGGACAAGCTGCCCCGATCACTTCCTGCGCACCAAGATCTGCCCCCTTGTGGTGGATTTCGACCCGGCGGAACCGGACGTACCCGCCCTGCTCGACGGGCTGTCGGCCTCGGTTGCCGCCTATCGCGAAAACTACGCCGCCTATTACGAGCGCTGCAAACGCGACAACAGCCCAGCCATGCGCGACCCCAACGCGGTGGTGTATCTGGTGCCCGGCGTCGGCATGATCACCTTCGCCAAGGACAAGGCGACGGCGCGCATCTCGGGCGAGTTCTACGTGAACGCGATCAACGTGATGCGCGGTGCCTCGGCGGTCTCGGAATATCGCGGCCTGCCGGAACAGGAGGCCTTCGACATCGAGTATTGGCTCCTCGAAGAGGCCAAGCTTCAACGCATGCCGAAGCCGAAACCGTTGGCCGGCAGGGTAGCGCTGGTGACCGGGGCTGCGGGCGGTATTGGCTCGGCAACCGCGGAACGGTTCCTGAGAGAAGGCGCCTGCGTGGTGCTGACGGATATCGCCCAAGACGCACTCGAGGAGACACGGGCGGCCCTTGCGGCGCGCCACTCCGCCGACGTCGTCCGGGCCGTGGCGCTCGACGTGACCGATGAAGCCGCCGTGGACGCGGCCTTTGCCGCCGCTGCGCGAGAATTTGGCGGCGTGGACCTGCTCGTGTCGAATGCCGGCATCGCATCATCCGCCCCGATCGAGGACACGAGCCTCGAGCTGTGGAACCGCAACATGTCGATCCTGTCGACCGGTTACTTCCTTGTCTCGCGCGCCGCGTTCAAAATGATGAAGGTGCAATCCATCGGCGGTGCCGTGGTCTTCGTGGCCTCCAAGAACGGCCTCGCCGCCTCCCCCAACGCGTCGGCCTATTGCACCGCCAAGGCCAGCGAGATCCACCTCGCCCGGTGCCTCGCCCTCGAAGGTGCGCCAGCCGGCATCCGCGTCAACGTCGTCAACCCGGACGCGGTGCTGCGCGGTTCACGCATCTGGTCCGGCGAATGGCTTGACCAGCGCGCAAGCACCTATGAGACCGACAAGGAAGGGCTCGAGGAAATGTACCGCAAGCGCTCTCTGCTCAAACGCTCTGTCCTTCCGGAGGACATCGCCGAGGCTGCGTACTTTCTTGTTTCGGAAGCGTCCGCGAAGTCCACTGGCAATATCCTCAACGTGGATGCCGGGAATGTCCAATCGTTCACCCGTTAGTGTGGGTAGAGGCATCCCGTTGGCTTTGCTGCACGAATCTGCGTGTGGTTTTCACTGTTTGTTTCCAGCATGATTGCTGGGACACATGAGCAGTTTGGCCCTTTCAAAGTACAACACCTCGAACTGGTCGTCTTACAATGAAGTGCTGAAGCGCTGCGGATTACTGTCGATCTGGTTCGATCCCGAGATGACTTGGCGGCCACCACCGGCCGGCGCCAACCAAGCTCCAATGAATGAGGAGGGTCAGGAAACCGTCCGGGGGACGGTTGCCCCAACGAATGCGATCCAGACCTGTCTGACCCGGAAAGCCCTGTTTGGTCTTTTCCGCCAACGTTACCCGGACGCGGTGGGTCAGTTCGCCGAAAAAAGAGGCATCGACCGCTGCCTCGTGCATCGCAGCTGCAACATAGAACCACCATGCGCGAACGGCCCGATGCTGTCTTTCGGGTCCACCTTTCAGAATGACAGCTCTGCCGACCTTACCGTGAATGCCGCCGACTGAACGATCTGGGAATGTGCCGACCTTGCTGAAGTCCAACCATTCCAATCGGATGTCCGCCATCGGGCGCACCGAAGTCAGTCAAAGCGGCTTCGATATACCCGTCAGAACTTGATGATCTCCAAGCCACTCAAGATGATCAGCAAAATCGCGACCGGGGCGACGAAGCGTAAAATGATGAACCAAGCCCTGGTCAAAATGCCCGGCTCGCCATCACCCAACACCTCCTTGGCCGCAACTGGGGCAATGATCCAGCCGGTGAAGACACAGATCAGCAGGCCGCCGACTGGCAACAGCAGTTTATCCGTCATCCAACTGGCCGAGTCGAGAAAGCCTTGGCCCTTGATGAAGTGAATGTCGCTCCAGATTCCGACAGAGAGGGACGATGGTATGCCGAGCAGGAATACAAGCAGACCAGACCCGACAGTCGCATTCCTGCGGGAAAGGCCGATGTTGTTGAAGAAGGAGACGACAGTCTCGAGCAGCGAGATGGAGGAGGTCAGGGCCGCGATGGTCAGCAGCACGAAGAAGACGATCGCGAAAAGGTATCCACCGGGCATGGCATTGAACACTGTCGGCAGCGTCACGAAGGTCAGACCCGGACCTGCGGCGGGGTCCATGCCGAAGGCAAAGACGGCGGGCAGGATGGCAAGGCCGGCCAGAATGGCAACCAGGGTGTCCAGAAAAGTGATCTGAACTACGGATTTGCCGAGATTCGTCTTCTTGTCGACATAGGATCCGTAGGTCAAAAGAGCCGCCGAGCCCAGGGAAAGTGAGAAGAAAGCCTGGCCGAGCGCTGCCATGACGGTACCGGCAGAAATTGCGGAGAAGTCCGGCGCGAGGAAGAACTCGAGGCCTTTGCTGGCACCGGGAAGGGTGACCGATCGCACGGCCAGGGCAATCAGCATGACAAAGAGAAGCGGCATCAGCACCTTGCTGGTTTTCTCGATGCCACCGCCGACACCGGCGACGACAACGGCCATGGTCAGCGCCGCGAAGATGCCATGGTAGACAATCGGGGACAGGGGTGAGCTTACGAAGGTTCCAAAGGCCCCTGCGATCGCTTCGGCGTCCATGCCGGAAAAGGCGCCGCCAGCGGATTTGACGACATAGGCGATGCACCAGCCCGCAACGACAGAATAGAAGGAGAGGATGATAACGGCCGTTATGACGCCCATTACGCCTACGAACGACCAGCCGGGTTTTCCGATCTTTCGGAATGCATGGATCGCATCCGTCTGGGCAATGCGACCAATCGTGATTTCCGCAAGCATGGCGGACAGGCCGATGGTGAAGACGATCCCGAGATAGATGATGATGAAGGCCGCCCCTCCATTCTCACCCGTGATGTAGGGGAATTTCCAGATATTCCCCAAGCCAACCGCGGACCCTGCCGTGGCCAGAATGAAACCGAGGCGAGAGCCCCAGTGTTCATGTGCTGTGTTCATTTTCCTGTTTCCCGGACGATCTGCAATCGCGTTGAATGCTGTTGGAAGGTCAGGCTCGATCAGCGCCTTGGCGGATCGTAGAGCACGATAGATCACCATTGGGAATACGGCATCCGCTTCTGCATATCGGACATTCCCAATCATCGCACGAGCGGCAGTTCTGCGACGTTGACGAATCTCCGGCCAATCGCTGCGCCAAGCAGCCGGATGCTACAGAGTCGGCAATGGCGCCCCGCCAGCGGCCAAGGCTGCCCTGCCTCGATGCCCCCAGGAACAATTGACTGAAGACGCTCGGTTTCGTCCCCGGAAATTCTGGCCAATATTGGATTCGTGAGGAAAACCTTACGAAGAAAATCCCTGTTCATTTTTCCGTACAAAATGGCGGGTCGAAGGAGGCAAGAACTCTTGGCACCAGCCAAGTACCAGTAATCGACCTTCGGGCGTCGGCCTGATAAGCCTTCGGCGGAGCCGACCGAGATCAGCCACTTTGCCAGCAACAAATGAAATCAACCGCCGCTCTGACTGAGCAGCGCCAGACCACGTCCGGCGAACAGTGTCTTCATGCCAGAATCCCAAACCAGCCGACCTCTTCAACAGCATGCGGACAAAGCTGACTTTCGCTGCAGAGCGGCACTAGTGGGCTAGATGAATGACCGCTCTGCGGTGTGGTTTCAACGGGTCGCTGCGGGATGGCTACCCCGGCAAGAAACGAGTGATGACGCGCGGCATGCTACTCGCCTTCAGCGTCATTCGCTGCCTTGCCGATTGCTCTAGCCAACTCACCTGCTTGGAAGAGACCAATTGCCCCTGCAGTTACAAACGCCCATCCCATTTCGAATGTGGCATTACTTATCGCCACGAGAGCTTGGTCCATTCCCGGGATAGCCGCAAAAGGCATCAAAACAATGAGCCAAAAAACCCCCAACATGGCGCCGACCACGGCTCCCAAGACCGTTACGAATATCCATTTTGGGCTGACAGCCATAAGGCGCGTCAGTATTAGCCATTGGACGGTGGCCAGAGCGAGAATGCCTGGAAGCATTTTTTGGGCCAAAAGCCACGGAAACCACATGAGAAACCCGGCCGGAACCCACCACAATGGAAGCAGCATCGCAATTATCGCTGCTGTCGATGCCGGCACCCAAAGCCCCACAATGATGCGGCCAACTTGGAGGTGCTTAGTGGCCAGTCTATTCAAGACAATCCATTGTCCGAGCGAAAAGCAAAGGCCTACCAAGAACGCAAAGCCTACAAGGTGCCAACCAAACTCTCCGGTAGGGTTCTTCATGAACGCTGCGTCCAGAAAGATCAGCAAAGCAATGCCGGCGCCTACGGCAGCCCCAATACCGCTTGCAAAAGGCCATTGCCTGCGGAGCTGGGGCCTTAGTTTTGGACTCAAATCGGAAGAAACCGGCATAAAAAGACCTACCCCATACACGTATTTTGTCCCTTTCTGTAATTTCAATTGTAGCAAGGGCGCCTTGATCTGAATCAGGCTGGATCGTCCGTGATGCCCTATGGCCCCTTGGGGCTTATTTTGTTGAAAAACTCGTGCTTGATTGAAGCGTGGTGTGCTGA
>NZ_LOAS01000035.1 GCF_001558155.1 Aliiruegeria sabulilitoris | reverse complement strand
ACCCGCAGACTCTCGTTATGACTGAGGGACCAACGGGGGGCAGGTCACCACTGAGCGCCGCAATGGCCTCCACCAGGGTCGATTTCCCGGTGCCGTTTTCGCCGATCAGAATGGTCACCGGGGTCGTGAAACGCAACTCGAACGCGTCGCTGTCCAACCAGGGAAAGTCGTAGGGGTAGCCGGATTTGCGCGCCATGATGTCGTCTCGCAGGACGATGCGTTGAAGAAACGGCGCGGGCAGCTTGGTGTTTGCTCTGCGACGGCTCATCTATGGCCAGTGCTGCTACAAGACGGTCGGGAAGGGCGAAGAGGCGACCGGCTCAACGGCGCGGCACGGAGTAGAGAGTGTAGCTATTGGTCTGCGTGACCAACGAGGCCGAGGTTTCGGACACCAACGTTGCTGCCGCTGCGCTCCCCGTCGAGCATGTGACGAGGTCTGCCGCATCATCCAGGAATTCGACCGTAAAGGCGGACTCGCCGGTGAGTTTGCAGTCGTCATCAGCGGAACGGTAGCCCCTCACGAAAACCAGATCGGGGTCGGGCTCGCTGATCCCGCCGCTCGGCGCCGGCTCGCTGCAACTGGCGAACATTCCGGCACATAACAGCAAGCCGACAGCGCTCAGGCGCGTGCTTGCGTTAATTGACGGCACAAACCGGTCGGTGGAGGAATCGCGATGTGTGAAGCGGGTCTTCATTTTGGGGTCCTCCATTTCTTGATGATCCCGAAAACAAGCGCACCTACCAAGGTGAAGCCTCCGGCCAGAACGAAAAGCCAGCCAAGGGCCAGCAGGTGGAAAGGCTCCTGCAGGATGCCATCCTCGTCGACATATGATCCCTGGGCCGCGTATCCCGCCCAAAGCGCAAGGCCCAGACCTAGCAACACAAGAGAGATGAGCGTCAGCTTGCTCACAGTCGCACGTTCCGTCTTACGCCGCGCGGGACAGTGCAAAACGTTTCAGGGCGGCCGATCGGTCTTTCAACGCGGGTCACTCCCACTCGGCGGTTGTCGTTCGCCATTGTTTCTCGTCGCTGTCCCATGTGCTGGCCGTCACACACGGCGTCGGGTTGATGCCGCCGCATTGCGAGCCGTGGACATCCGCCAGAAGAACCCGGTTCGGCCCGAGATCTGCCAGGCTCCATCCCTGGTTCAACAGGGAATGGAGGACATCTTGCACGAGGAAATGCGACATGCATCCACCGGTGCCGCAGTAAAGCGATGCGGCCGTCGAACAGGAGAAGCCGCGCTCGTTCAGCACCCAGTCGTGGCTCAGGTCGCCGTCCAGATCGACCCGGTCAACGGCCCCCCATTCGAGGAGGAAGGCGCCGTTTTCGAAATCTGCGCAAGCCTGCCGGGCCGTCTCGACTTTTTGCTGCAGCTGTTCGGGCAGATCGGACATATCGGCGGACGATGCCGGCGCAATCAGAGCAAGCCACAATGCGGCGCAAACCCCGAGAAACTTCAAGGGTTTGACCGCCCGATTCTGCGGTTTCACGTCACGCCAGAGCATCAGTTGCACTTGTCATACTGGTAATCCCCATATTCCAGCCAGTCCTTGCCACCATCCTGAAAGACCAGCGTTTCCGATCGATCCTCGCCAAGGAGCGCGACGACAAACCCCTTCGGCGCTTCTGCATTGCCAAAGTAGCTATAGGCCGTCATCGCGCGGGTCACCTCGCCATTGACGGTCAGCAAGGCATTCCATTCGCCATCCGGGGTGTCGAGGATCACGTATTCGATCTGGCGTTTCACTGCACCGCCGCCGCAATAAACCACGCCCTCCGGAGCCTCAGTGCTCGCTGTCTCCTGTGCCGCACCGCCGCAGGCAGATTTCAGCGACTTGATGGCCGCGCTCGACCCAGTCAGGTCGAAGATCCCGTAGGTGACGTCCTGATCGATCATGGAAAGGTTGACCGAGGCATTTGCCGCCAACTGATCCAGAACGAAGCCGTAATCCTGAGTATCGTTGAACGAGATCTCGACCGGGAAATTGTCAACGATCTGAACGTTGCCGTTGTCCTGCCCGACCTGGAAGGCACCAACTTCGGTCGTGCCGTCCTTCATGAAACGGATGGACAGGCCCTGCTTGGCCACGATGTCCTCGCTGTCCTCATAGCCCGCGGGCGCGAAACGGAT
Organism: Aliiruegeria sabulilitoris; assembly: GCF_001558155.1. GTDB lineage: Bacteria > Pseudomonadota > Alphaproteobacteria > Rhodobacterales > Rhodobacteraceae > Tropicimonas > Tropicimonas sabulilitoris. The sequence goes on along the minus strand of NZ_LOAS01000035.1, from coordinate 28,086 downwards.
CCGGTCGCATTGAAGTTCCAGCGTTGAGTCATTGGATTGAATGAACGCATTGGCCGTTGGGCCGGCTACGAAAGTCCACTCGGCCAGAACAGGCGTGGCAACACCGACGGCCAAGGCCAGCCCCAAGGATATCTTGCGCTTCATTTCTGTTTCCCCTCCATCATCGACAGGTCAATCTGGCACGTCCCTCACGCCGCGGGTGGGCCATATGCGTTGTCCCCCTCCTGCGAAGGCCGGGTCAGCCACCAGATCATCATGACAGACAGGACCAGTTGCAGCCCCCACACCACGATCATCCCGGTCAAGCCGAGGAATGCCGCTGGTCCACGCAGCACCTCCGGGTCGTCTACCCCGCCTTCCAGGACCGAGAAAACTGCAACACCGCTCAGGAGCGCAATCATGGTCGCGACCCCCAGGGCCATTGGCAGGAGAAGGTACCATCCCGGGCGCCCGGTATCGTGCAAACGGCGCCAGCCGGCGGCGAGCATCGGTAAAAGGACCGCGAGTTGAAATCCCGAGTTGAGGATATTGGCACTTTCGCCGGTGTCCGGGTTGGTGCCGAAGATCGCCTGGTCAATAAATGCCAGGACGATGCTGCTCAGGATGACGAAGAGTGCGAACCACCAGTATTCGGACCGCGTCGCCCGTCCTGAAAAGACGACGTATTTCGAAAGGCAGACCTTGATCGATTGCACGAACCCCATGGCGACCATCCCCCATCCGTGTTTCTTTTCATGTCGTTCTATCAGCACATAGAAGCATTCAGCACAGGTCAAGCCCCAAGCTCAGGCGTTCCCAGCCGCCTTGACGAGGTTTCAAACAGGGAGGACTTTGGATGCCTTTGGGACGAAAAGCATCGGCCGCCATCCTCATCACAGCGCTCGCGGCCGCTTTCTGGGCCGGCTCGGAGATGCAGAAGGCGGCGTATCTCGACCAGTGCCTCGATCTGGGCGGCGGTCGGAACCCCGGCAACCACCCGATATGCGTGGTCGAAAAGGCCACGGCCCCCCTTCAGCTTGGACCGATCGTGATAACGGCACGGGGGGTTGTCGGCGGTGAGTTCCGCGACGATCCGGACGGCCAGACGCTTGTGGAATTGAGATTGGCCACTGACGTTGCCGCGGCCCTCGCAGCCTTCACCAAGGCCTCTGTAGGCGGCACACTCGACATCCGGGTGGATGGAAACCTGGTCCGCTCGGTCAACATCGCCGAAGGCATTGAAGGTGACCGCTTCGTCATTGCGTTGGACAGGGACGAGGCCGAGTCCCTCGCCCAAGGTCTAGGGTTGGACGGCCTCTGAGCGAGAGGTCACACAAGCGTGCTAGGTTCTCCCGGTGCGAACTTCCCTGAATGTTGGCAGACGCGCGCCGCCGGGTCATCCTTAACGATGTGGAAAACCGCTTGGCCCAAATCCGAACGCATTGCAGGCTGAGTGGAACTCACTCGAGTGTTTGGCTCGAAATATTTGTGAAGCCGGATTTTCCAGAAAGGAAGCACATGCGCCATTTGGCCTTCGTCACTTGCATATCTCTACTCGCAACTCCCCTGCTTGCTGGATCGGCGATTGCCATGTCCGATGCGGACAACGCGTGCATCGATCAGCTCAGGGTGGTCGGCGGACCTGACGGAGCGTCCGGCAAGGTGCTGAGTTCGGAGTTCTCCGAAGCCGGAACGCTAGTGATGCTCGAAGATGGTGGCGGAACGGTCTGGCGCTGCATCGCCTACAAGGATGGCGCCATTGGCGAACTGTCGGTCGTGGAAGCGGCCGATGATGGCGGCGGTGCGATGTCGGGCTCGGGGGCTGCGAAACCGACGACGGATACCCAGCGGGTTCGGTTCGACACCGGTTCGACCGGCGCGGAGATCTCGGCATCTCTCACTCCGGGCAGTTCGACCCGTTACGTGCTCGACGCAAAGGATGGCCAGTTCCTCTATGTCCGCGTCGCGCCGAAGAGCGGCAGCCTCGGCTACCTTATCCAGAATCCGGACGGCTCCGCGCTGTTGGATTTCATGACGCCGGACAAGGAATACCGCGGTCAACTCTGGCAATCCGGCGATCACGTGATCGAGGTCGTCAATAACGGCAGCACGGATGCCAGCTATAACGTGATCTTCGGGATCGAGTGATCCATCGACCATGAGCAGTTTTTGCAAATTCGCTGTCTGGGCCTTCCTGGCAGCGTACATTCTGGCACTCTTCCTGTTCCTGGTCGGAACCTTCGGATGGCTTGGTCAAGCCCGCGATCCGTTGTCGGGGATCTTCCTGATCCCGCTCGGTTTGCCGTGGAACCTGATGATCGAAGGTTTCCCCGAAGATCTCTGGCCGTGGCTCGGAGCCGCCGCGCCCGCCCTGAACCTGGTCCTGCTGCGATGGATCTGTGGACGGACCCGCCGGCAGGGCTAGGTGCCTCGCTACCAACAAGAAGGAACGGAACATGGGAAAGACAGGGATCGCAATCATCAGCCTGGTCGTCGGCCTTGGTGTCGGCGCCTGGGGTGGGCTCAATCTCGGAGGCGGCGCAATGATGGGCGTCGGCGTGGCGACGGGCTTGTCCTCCGGCATCTGCGCCACGGTGCAGGCGGCGCAGGAAGAAGGTCTCCTGACGGCGGAGCAGGTGGACCAGGTCCTCAACCGCGCTGCGCAGGACATCTCCGGCAAGGCCGAACTGGCGGAAGGCGAACAGATGATCGGCAGTGCCGACCAGTGCGCCGAGTTCATGCAAAAGCTGCAGGACGCCGGCTAGGCGCCACTGCGGCGCATCTGAACCACTCTTCCCGCCATTTCCGGGCACAGAGGCGCCCGGGTGCGGAGCGTGACCAGAGATAGTCAGATCGATCGCGGGTTTTCACCGGCGGTCGACCAGACAGACACCTGGGAGCCTTTCATGCCGGGGTGACTTGGAACCGCTGTGGCTTTCTACTGCGCAAGGTCCAGCCGTTTCAGAATCGCATGACCGGATCTTATCTGTGCGGGCAGTGCCTCGGTTTGGATCGGCGTACGGAAGTCGGGTCCGGCATAGGCCTTCACCGAACTCAATGCGCCTCCTTCGAACTCAAGGATGGTGAAGGCGTGCTGACTGCGAACGGTTTCGCCGATTAGAACGCGCGGCCCGCCGCCGAGGCAGGCTTGGGAGACATAGGCAACGCCATCTTTCCAGCCGGGGTAGAAGGCGTGGTGGTGCCCGGACAGGTGCAGATCGACGCCAAGCTTGTGGTAGAGCGCCTCGAGCGCCGGATCTCCGATGATCTCCCGCTCGCGTTTCTGGGCGAATGGCCAGAGCGGCAGGTGGCTGAACGTGACCGCCGGTCCACTGCCCGCCATGACGCTGGAAAGGCGCGCCATCTGGTCCCCACGCAGGGGTCCGAGCGTGGTGGCATCGAGGGAGGCAAAGCGCACGCCCCCCATCTCGAACGCGTAGAAGAACGGGTAATCGACGTCGTCGGAGAAACGCAGCGCCGGCTTTCTTGCTCGCCACTCCTCGCCAAAGATCCGGCGTTCGCCTTCGAAACCGCCATAGGCCGAGGCGTCGTGATTGCCGGGGGTGACCGCCAACGGGATACCGGCCCTGGCAAGCGGGTCGCTCACCACGCGATGAAAGGCCGCCCACATGGCGCGGACCTCGCCTTCGCTGAGGACAGGTTTGCGCTGGCCGGCCACCATGTCCCCCGTTGAAATCACCAGGTCCGGCCTCAACGCGATGATCCGCTGGATCGCGACGGGAATGCGCTTGGAATAGCTGGTCGAGCCGTAGGAGCCATTGAGATCGGAGATCACCACCACGCGCAATGCCGAGGCCGGGCCTGCAAGAAGGACCAGCGACAGGAGGACAGTCCAGAAGGCGCTACGCACCATCACAGGCCACCTCGACCGCATCCACCTTTCCGGTGACGAAATAGGTTTCGGGATCGAGGTCGAAGATCAGATTGCCCGCCTCGCAGCTATCTCGAAGAATACCCGCGGCCAATGCGGTGTTCTTGACGATTTGGTCAACCTGCCCGTTGTCGAGGCCAACGCTCGTGGCGACCCATTGGTAGATCGGCCCCTGCGCCTGCAAGTCGGCATCGAGCGCCATCAGCCTTGCATAGGTCCCGGGCCCGAGATGGCGCAGCTTTTCCAGCATCTGCGTGATCTTGGCGAAATTGGCATATTGCACCCTTCCGCCGGCATCGTTGTCGTTGAGGTTCGTGCGACGCAAGATAACGGCCTCGGGCGGAACGGAGCCGTCGCCGCGTTCATGATGCTTTGCCTTCTTCGACTTCGGCATCCCCTCCTCGGACCAGTAGTAATACGGCGTGAAGTCGATGTTTCCGACGCGGTCCTGTTGGCTGAAGATGAAATCCAGAAGAACGATCTCGGTCAGTTCCTTCATCCAGAACACCATCTGCTGCGGGGTTCCGTCCTCACCCAGATCCTTGGCAATCTGGCGGTCCTTCCGGCCTTCGCGCACTCCCTCGGCAATCGCTTCCCCAAGAGGCTTCTCCGACCGGAGGGCGAGGAAGGCCGGCGTCTTCTGGAAGTCCTCGTTCTGGCCCTTTCCCCAGCCGGACTTGCGGGTGCCGTTGATTTCGGAGCCATAACGATGGCCGGGGCTGGACAGAAGAACGCCATAGATCTGCTTGCGGTCGGAGGTGAACAACTCGTCCGTGGGGCGATAGCTGTCGGGGGCGCGATCCGCCGCGGCGAAGGTACGCCATCCTTCGTGGTTCATCCGTCCGCTCGACCGGCTGCCGGACAGCGAAAGACCCGGCTCGGCCACCTCGCTCTGGTGCATCTTCGCGTCCATGCTGCGCCAGACTGCGACCGGCACCTTGACCGTTGCGTCGAAATAGCGGGAGAAATGGTAATAGAGCAGCGAAGAGGGTGCGAAGGTTCCGCTGGTTCCCTTTGCATTCATGGTCGACTTGAACTTGGCCAGATCATCGGCGGCCAGTGATTTGGCAGATTTGCCTTCCTTGCAGGCATTGCGTTCGAACTCTGCGCGGTTTCCCGCATATGTCCCGTCGCTCACGTCATAGACCATCATGCCCGGGCTGGTGCTCCAGGTCTTGGGGCACAGGGCGACGGAGGCGTCGTAGAAATCGATGCCGCAATAGTCGGCTTCGTCCTTGGCATCGCCCTTGCTGTAGGACCCGCCGGGGATCGGCGCGATCTGTACGCATTTCTCCTCCACGCCGTTCGGGCTGGTGAAGGTTTTTTCTACCCCGATCACGGAATCCGAGGCCTGTGCCGTGCCGATCGTCGCCATGAATGCCGCGACGGCTGCGTATGCTCCCTCCCTCATTTCCAACCTCCTATTTCGGGCAGATCGCGGCCTGTTCGGCGCTGGAAATCTTCAGGGAAGGGTCGACCTTGAACTTGGCAAAATGCTTGTCGATCCAGGTGGAGCAACCACCGGAGCAATCCGCACCGTTACGTGCGTCGTCCCAGTATTTCTTGGCCCGTTCCTCGCTCCAGCCGCAGAACTGGACCAACGCCATGGCCGACACCGCGCCGGAGGAATGAACGCCCCACATGCAATGTACCAGCACCGGACCGGCTCCGGGGTTTTTGATCGTTGCATGGACCTGGCGCATGATGTCGGCGGTGCTCGTCGAGCGTCCACCCTGGTAGTCGAGGCTCTGGCCGCCGCACTGGGTCGTGCCGTACTTGGTGTTCTTGCCAAAATCGATATAGCGCGCGCCGGAGAACCCGGCCTTGCACAGTTCCTCCCGTTGGGCCGTACTCAGGCCGGTGCGGCCCTTGTCTCCCCCGTGAAAGCCGGAGCGGTACAGCACCCCGGACAACACCGGACGGAAAAAGGCCAGCCCGTCGGCCGGACCGCTGGAGCGGGCGAGCATCTGCTTGCTGCTCGGGCCGCCATTACGCGCGGTGTAGTCCGACGCGTCTGTCGTCGAAGCCGCGAACGTGGCCACGACAAGGGTCGCGAGCAAGGAGACGCAATTGCGGACGACGCGGGAGCGGGCTGACATCATGGTGATCCTGTTCGTTTGGTTCGACGCGTTCGGGTCAGGGTAGCCACGAATTGGTATCGGTCCAGATGTTTTCGGCAGTGCGAGTAGGGAATTGCTACTGTCCGCCGCCGTCCCGCAGGATTTCGAAGGTGAACAGGCGCGATGCCTTGCCATTATCGTTCACGATGTAGAGGCGCTCGGTGCGCGCATCATGGGCGACACCTTCGGCATGGGGAAGCTCGCGCGGTTTTTGTCCGTCGAGCCAGCCTAGCGAATAGCTGCGAGTCGGGCTTTTCCCTTCCGGGTCAAACAGAAACAGCCGTTCGGCCCGGTCGCTGACGATCCAGAGGCATCCGGTCGGCGCATCAAGGCTCAGGCCGGACACGTCGAGATGACGGTCCGACTGGTCGTCATCGATGAAGCCGAGCGCGGGCGCCAGTTCCCTCACGCGCAGGATCTCGGAAAGATCCATCGACAGCTCCAGAAGGAGCCTTGGGCGTTTTTCCTTGAGCAGGTAGACCCGGCCACGCTCCGGGTCGATGGCAACCCCTTCGAGACCGTCATTGGGATCGGAGGTCTTGAAGGCTTTCCTGACGGGTTTGTAGCCTTTCATATCCGCCAGCAGGACCAACTCAGACTCGCCTGATTGGCGGTCTATCACCAGGACACCGGCAGCGCTCTCGCTCACGGCGAGGATACGGTTTCCGACGGGGTCAAACACGATCCCTTCAAGGTCTTCGACGTTGAAAATCGCATCGGGCGGTGTTTGATGCCGGCCATCGTTATCGAGCATGAACAGCGCCGGCATGTCGTCGCTGACGCTCAGAAATCCACCGGCCTCCTCGGTCAACGAAAGCCCGGACGGTTCGGAAAATCCCAACGCCTTGTCAGCAATCCGATCGCTTTTCAGAAACCTGACGGAGGGATGACCACAATCGGCCATTGCCGGACCTGTCAGGGCAAGCACGCCCAAGCCAGCTTTCAGAACCCGAGAAATCATCGCGAAGGTGAGGTCATGCAAGGTGCCAATCGGACATGAGCTCCGGGTTCGCGGCGTCGAGTTCCATCATCGCCTGAACAAGGGTGTCGCGAGTTCCGCTCCGGCCACCGACGACCGTGAAGGAGAAGGTGTGCTTGGCCTTTGCCTTGCTTAGTCCGGCAATTGAGAACCCGGCAGATTTCAGACCGGTTTCCAGATCCTCCCGCGCCTGCGGTGTGCCATGCTTGTCGGCGAATTTCACCTCGACGACATGATGCGGCGAGGCACCGAACACATACACGATCGCCCAGGCGCTTGCCGTAGTGATCAGCGCCATGACGGGCAGATCGAGTCCAACGCAGAGCCCGACCAGCGTCACAAGGATCAGGCGCATTGTGTCCGACATCTTGTCCACATCGGTGCGAAAGCGCAGCAACCCGCCAATGCCGAAAATCACGAAACCGATGATCGCGCCGTGGTTCATGACCAGGAAGCCGACCACCATGCCGATCAATGCGTAGACGAACAATGTGCCCGGAACCTGGTACTCGGCCAGTTTTCGTCGGTCCGTGCGGGTAGCCGGATGGTAGGCAATCACTGCGGTCATTGCAGTTACCTCGATCAGGCCGAGAAGGAACTGTCCCATCTCTTGCAGGTCGGTCAGTTGGCCCCATCCTTTGCCGGTCACCTTAAGGTTTTCGGCGAGCATACCAGAGGGATCGACTTGCGCAGCCAACGGAGTTGCTATCCCGAAACTTGCAAACAGAAGGGAAAGCAACAGTCCGGCCCCACGTCGCACGGGCTCAGAACCGCTCCGGATTGCTGCAGGTTCCAACGAAATCATGGCGTAATTCTTCTCCGCTGAATTTGTGGCGTCATGCCGATCCGGCCAATACCATGAAAAACACCTCTTGCTCTGCAACACAACATGTCGGGGTCCGCAGCGCCAAGCCTCTTCGACTTGGATGGTTCCAAATCATCTCCAAGGTTTCGATGGATGGACCCTTTTTCGGTGCAGCAAAATCACCGGTGAAACCGCCTCCGTTGACGAGCACGATCTGCAATCGACGATTCCGGTTTGCTCGTCCACACGGCGGTTCCTCACTTTGCACATGGAAGCGGTCGTGATTTCTGTGAGCGATTTCTGGAATGGCTCTTTAGCATTCGAGTACCTCCCTGACACAGAAATGAGAAGGACGATCATGCTGCATGATCGACGCAAGACCGCTTTGACGTACCCGTAATGCGAGCCAATCCATGGCGATGAACGGCGGCTGTGGGCCGGTCGCGACGTTGTGCCATGTCGCCAAGCAGTCCCAATCTCGCGGGTGCAGAAATCGGCAGGGAGGGCGGATTCTGGTCATTCGCCGCGGGTGCAAAGGTAACTCTGGGTCTCTGCAGAAGCGGCCTTTCGGCCAAGCATCCAGGCTGGCACCTGCATGAACGACACGATGGGTGGAAGGCAGCCGTTCGCCGTTTACTACGATATCACTCCAACAAGGTGAAAGCAGACCTTTGTCACTTGCGACATTCCGTAAGCTGCGCTTCAAAAAAACAGCCCAAACGCCACCCAATGAAGAATGGCCGTAGCACGACTGATGCGTCCTCCGTCGGAAACGATGGGCGATGAAGTCTTGCCAATATCACCCGCTACCAAGACGCGAAGACGGGCTCTTACGTGACACGGTGGTTTTGCGATATAATCCCACTCAGACGGACCGCGTCTTGTCAGGGGAGGGATGAGTGCAGGACATTCCGACGACGCGCGCCGCGCATGTCATCAGCTTTTGTGACATCCTGCGGAAGATTGGCACCCCGGTCGAACGGGCGTTGGCCAGGTCGAACCTGCCTGTGTTGATCGAGGAAATGCCAGACGAACTGGTCAACAACATATTCGCGACCGAGTTCACGGCGCGGTGCGCCGTGGCAGAGGGGATCGATGATCTCGGCTGGTTGGCCGCGAGTGGTTTTGCCAGTTCGCAGATGAGTGCCGAACTGGTCGCGGGCCTGCAGAACGAGACCACCGTGAAGCGGCGGCTGGAGAAATTCTTTGCGCTGACCAAGTTGGAGGATTCCCATTTCCGCACCGGGTTCGGGCGGGTCAACGGTTCCACCCAGGTGATCGGCGACATGGATCTGCCGGACGACATCCAGGGGCGCGATATTTCGGACTGGGTTCAAGTTGCCTGTCTTGTCGAGATCCTGCGCAGTGTTGCCGGTCCAACCTGGTGCCCTGAGCGGATCACCTTTACCACCGAAGTCCGGATTGCCGACGCCGCGCGCGCGGCCTTCCCGAACACGCGGTTCGAGACCGGTGCAACGCACACCTCGATCATATTTCCGACCGAGCATCTCTCCATCACGGACTGTGCCGGTTCGCAGACAGCCGAGCGCCCGGAAAGTCTCGATGCGCCGATAGACGGCCTCGACCTTCTGCGTCGCCTGCTCCGGCCGTATCTGCGGGAGGCCACGATGCCGATCGACAAGGCGGCCGACCTGATCGGAACCAGCCGCCGGAGCCTGCAGCGGCGGTTGCAGGCCAAGGGTGTCAGCTATTCGGGACTGATCGAAACCGTGCGCTTCGAAATGGCGGCGGAAATGTTGCAGGATCCCGAACTGCGACTGCTCGATATCGCCCAGGCGGTCGGTTTCGAGGATCAGTCGAATTTCGGGCGCAGTTTCCGGCGGGTCGCCGGCATCAGTCCGGGACGCTATCGCCGCGGTCTCGACACCGGAAAGATCACTCCGCTCTGAGCCAGGTTGGCGCTGCGACGGCGGGATAACACTGCGAGTGTTCCTCTCCGTGGCCATCTTTGGCAATCGGTTGCTCAACCGCCCTTCCGCGTTTCGGTCGCGCTGCCTGTCGCGCCGTTGTCCTCCGAGAGAGGGGCGGCCGAGAGGCTCTCTCCGCCTTGCGACAGCTCTTCCTCCGTGGCGTTGAAATCGGGCGAGCCGGGGCCTGGATAGTGCAGGCGCCCGTCGAGGCGGTTCAGTTTCTCGGCGGAGAACCGGGGGAAGGGAAGTGACCTGTTGCGCCGCCACCCGGCCACCTCGGACTTCGCCGCCTCTGCCAGATCGGCGTCGAGCCCGTCGTCACGCGCCATGTAGAGCGTCTGGGACGGGAAGGCGAAGCCAGTGCCGGACTGACGAACGACATCATAGACACGCAGGAATACGTCTTCGCGGATCGCATGGAACTCGTTCCACTCCCGGGTCGTGGCATAGACGCGGATCGCAATGTCGAGCGAGGAGGCCCCGTAGCCGGCGAACCGCACCCGCACGGTATCGCTGTCGATCCGCGGATGGCCATGCATCATCTCGCGCAGCTTGGCCAGCACGTGGCGCAGCTGGTCGGGATCGGTCTCGTAGCGCAGGCCCAGCGTGTGGGTGATCATCATCATGTCACAACGCGCCCAGTTGATCAGCTGCATGTCGGCGAACTGCGCGTTGGGCACCGTGATCAGCGTGCGATCCAGCGCCCGAATCTGGGTGGAACGAACGCCGATGCTCTCGATCGTGCCGCCCTGGTCGCTGAAGGTGCAGAAATCGCCAACGCGGATCGGCTTGTCGATATAGAGGATGAAGCCGCCGATCAGGTTTTCCAGAGTCGGTCGGATCGCTAGCGCAATGGCGATACCGCCGATGCCGAGGCCGGCCAGGATGCTGAAGACCGGCAAGCCGATGGCCTGGCCGCCATAGGCAAGGACGATCACCGCGACGACCACAGCCACCATCTGGCCGATCAGCCGTATCATGTTGGCGTCCAGGTCCTCGTCAGCGCGGTCGAGCCTCGAGATCATCAGCTCGAACCCGAAGCGGACGACCTGCCAGATGATGATGGTTGCCGCCAGATAGATCAGGACGGTCGCTCCGTTGGCGATCACGCGCGCGAGCTGGCCGGTGGTGTTGAGTTGCTCCAGCGCGAACCAGTGCAGGAACCGGATCACGGCGATGAAGGCGACGGGACCGAGGATCATCACCACCGGACGCAGCAGCGGGTTGTGGATTTTGTGCCAGTGTAGGACCTTCCGAAACGCCATAAACGCAAGCAGCGCAAAGCCAGTCGTCAGGACAAACACGATCACCTTCCATAGAGGTGTGTCGAGAAAGCGTCCTTGCAGACGGTCCGGCACCGCATCCGCCAGCGCCCTGGGGATGAGAGGGCCGGAGAGTCCTCCAAACAACGCGCTCCACGTCTCGATCTCCAGATCGGAGCGGAGCGGGGCATCGGCGATCGCAGCGGCGAAGCGCGGCGACCGGATCACCGTCTGCGGGTCGAACAGGACCTCGCCGGCGCGGTTGCCCTCCTTGACCCGGGAGAGGAGCAAGGGGGTTCCGGGAATGCGATATGTCAGACCGCTGGTCGGGTCGTCCGGGACGGTCTCGATGTCGATCGGGTCGACACGGCCAAGGATGTCGAGCACATGGCCGAGCGTCTCGAAACCGACATCGCGCCGAGTCGCGTCCGGCAGCTGCGAGAGATCGAGCAGCGAGGTCATGTCTTCCAGCAACAGGACGACGCGGTTCAACCGACGGGCCGTGCGGTCGCGCTCATAGGACAGCAGCGCGTCTTCGAGGTCCTTCGTTAGCCGGTCCAAGCTGAAAAGCGTCTGGAAGGCGCTCTCCGTGCGCAACGCGGTCGCGGTGATGTCCTGCATCTGGGCAGTATCCGTCTCTGGGCCTGCGCCCGGTGCCTCCTGTGCGGCGGCGTCCGTGAGGGAGAGGGCCAGCAAGCAGAGTGCTGCCAGACACTTGCCGATGGCAGCAATGCGGATATGGGCGGCAGTTCTTTGAGGCATGTTACAGGTCCCTGTATCGACGGGTGGGGTGCGTGCCGGGCCGGCGCGGATGAGAAAGCGGCGCAAGGCAGAGGATGCCGAGGGCGTGCGAACGCGGCGAGGCATCGGTGAGGACCCCGATCGCGTCAGCCCGCCTGTGTGTCGTCCGGACATTGCCCCCCCGCCCTTGTCCGACCGCTATCGATCGGAGGCTCGAGCCGCGGCCAATTCTGTCTCGGGTGTTTCAAGCTCTCCGTCCCCGGACAGCAGCACCGCGAAGGGACGCAGGGCGGGGATTTCGGCACAGATGATCATCGTGACCACCATCATCGGCACCGCCATGAAGGCGCCGACGGCGCCCCACATCGTGCCCCAGAACGTCAGCGCAACCATCACCATGAAGGTGCTCATGTTGAGCGATTTACCCTGCAATGCGGGTTGAACCACGTTTCCGATGATCGCGTCCGAGCCGCCGTAGAAAACCAGGACCATCAGTGCCGGCATCAGCGTGTCGAACTGGATCAGCGCCAGCAGTGTCGGGATCGCGGTTGCCAGGATCGACCCGATATTGGGGATGAAGTTCAGCAGGAACACCATCAGCGCCAGGGTGATGGCAAAATCCACGCCCACCAGTTTCAGCACGGCATAGGCCACGATGGCGCTCATCGCGCTGGTGAGCGTGTTGATCCACATGTATTGCTGCACACCCCCGGAGATCCGGCGCGCCACGCGCGCGAATTGTGCCGCCTCGGCGTCGTCGTCGAAGGCCTTGGGCAGCTTGTTCCAGAACACGCGACGTTCCGAGAGCATGAAGGCCACGTAGAGCAGCACCAGCCCGATGGTCCCGACCAGGCCGCTGGCGGTGTCGAGCGCCTCGGAGATGATTGCGCCAAGGTCGATTTTCGTCACCGCATCCTGGAGCGCCTGCATGATCTCTGCCCCGAACAGGGCCTGCATCTGCACGGCCAATGCGCTGGCCCGCTCGGCATAGCGGGGAGCTGCAGCCGCGATTTCGGCGGATTGGTTCGAAACCGCCGCACCGATCACCAGCGAAACCGCGACGACGGGCACAACGCTGGCCACGTAGGCAAGCCAGCGAGGCGGGTTCCACCCGAAGAGGGTTGCGGAGTCGATCCGCTCTGTCAGCGCCGAGATCAGGATGATCAGCAAGGCGGCGATCACCAGCGGGATCAGGAAGTCCCGTCCGAACCAGATCAGGCCGAGCAGGATCGGCAAGGTCACGATCCCCATGAACCAGCCCGGTATGGCCGGAGTTTTTCTGATTTCGGGCGCATCGCTCATGGGGCATTTCCTGTTTCCAACCGACGCCCAGCCGCGAAACCGCGTGGACGCATTCTCGGTCATCCTGCCTGCGCAGAGCGGCACATTCCGGTCATCTCGCGCCAGGTTGCGCACGCCGAGCGCACTGTCCCCGCCTATTCGGCCGCGATGACCCCGTCGCTGACGGCCTGTCGAAATCCGCGCGGCGAAACGCCTGTCACCCGACGGAAAGCCCGCGCGAAATTGGAGCTGTCCTCGTAGCCGAGGGCAAAGGCGATATCGACGATGCGCGCCTTGGGGTCGGCCAGCATCTGCTGCGCGCGCTCGAAGCGGGATGCCTGCAGGATGTCCGAGAACGTGGCCCCCTCGTGGTCGAGGCGGCGTTGCAGGGTCCGCACGCTCGTGCCCGCCATGTCGGCGGCAAGCTCGACCGTGGGAACGGCGTCGCCCCAATAGGCCGAGATCAGTTTTCGGATCTGGATCGAGATATCCTCCGTGCCCGGGCCTGCGCGCAATGCAACGGGCACATCGGGCCTCTGTGCTGTTGCGGCGGGGGGGCTCATGGCCAGTTGGAAACGGGGCAGGACGATCGACGTCGCGGCGCTGCCGAAGCGAAAGCGGGCATTGCCGAACTCCTGAAGGGCGTCGTCGCAAACTGGAAACTCGGACTGGAACGCGATCTCCTCAGGGCACCAGGCGGGCCCCAGAACCGAGCGGACGATCTCGACCAGAATCCCGACCTGAAACCATTCGGAGACTTCGAGTGGCTCACCTTCCGGTATCCTGATGGAGTTGAACCACACCCGCATGGACTCGCCCTCGGGAATGATACCGCCCGAAAGGCTATTATCCTCCAGCTTCATCAACTCGAAAAACCGCCGGAGTCGCCCCTGCACGGTGGACGCTCCGGACAGAGCGGCCAACAGGCCACGGTCCAGCTGGGACAATCGAAAATTCTTCACACCGAGCCAACCGATATCCTCGATGCCCTCCTGGCGCGCGGAGCGTCCGACAAAATCCATCACGAAGGCGCTGCACATCCAGGCGTCCGGGATCTCCTCGATCAGGCTGGGAAGCTTCGAGCGGGTCAATTCGCGTTCCACCGGTGTCCCGATCTCGCGCAGGAGTTCGACGAACCCGATGACGTGAGCCGCCCGTGTGGCAGGAAGGTGGGGCATGGACACGACCTTTCGCAGCGGTTTCCGGGACTCTGTTCTTCCCCTTGGATATCACTGCCCGGCGTCGCGTTTTGGTCAGATCGCGCCAGACACGAAAACCTGCTCGATCCCGCCATCCCGCGTCGCGCGGAAGGGGATGAGGTGGGGAAACGCCCTTCCCGCAAGCCCATTACGCAGACTGTTGTAACTCACTCCGATGACCGTTCGGTCTGAGGTTCCTGTCTGCTGGGCGCCTGCCACTCGGCGGCAAGGGCGCGCGATGCACGGGAGATCATCTGTTCAACGGAATCCGCGCCCTCCTCGACAGATCGAAACAGGTTTCTGTCGGACAGGACTGTGATCCCGTGGCCCGCCGCGAAGACCAGGTTGGCCAGGCTTGTTGCGTCGTCTGTGTTCATACCGCCACTTGCTCCGGTCAATGCCCGGCAAAGGCCGTCAAACATCGTGCGGCTGACCTTTCGCGCCCGGCTGCCGGCGTCACGTACCCCGGTTTCAAACAGCAACCGAAAGAGGCCCGGATGCCTACGCGAGAACTCGAAATAGGTGGTGATGTGCGCCGCAATCACGTCTTCCAGCGTTTCCGAGATCCCCTGCACGGCCTCGATATCCCGCGACAACATGCGGAACCCTTCTGCCGCGACCGCATCGAGGAAATCCTCCTTGCCATCGAAGTGGTTGTAGGGAGCCATGGCCGTAACACCGACATCTTTTGCGATGGCGCGCAGCGACAGGTTTCCGTCTCCGGGCGCGTCAAGCTTCACAATGGCGCGCTCAACAAGCGCGTTTGCCAGGTTCCTGTGGTGGTACGGCTGCTTTCCCATCGCTTCGGGATATGGCCATTCGGGGCGGCTTGCAACTTTATATATACGCTATATATATGCGCCGTATATATAAGGAACCGGACAATGACACCGATGAAACTCAGACAGACCCTGCGCTGGATCCACATTGTCGGGGGGATGATCGTCGGCACATATCTTTACGCGCCGTGGTCCGCTGATCCTGCCTTCACGGCCGTGACACTCTACGGGGTTGTGCCCCTCCTGGGACTGTCCGGCATCGTGTTGTGGCAGCAAGGGCGGCTCAGTCGTTGGATGAAATCGCGCAAGATATCGGCCGCCTGACGCGGGTTTCGAGCGTGCGGGCACGTAATCCCCTACGCACGTCGTTATCCGTCCCGATCGCGTTGTGACACCGGCGCAGATCACATCTTTGCGCAGCTTGCTGTGCTGAAATCAGGAAAACTCTCCGACGCATACGAGGCCTCTGCGCCGGAGAGTTCTGCCGCGTGTCAAAATGGCATTGCCATGCGGTTTCCTTGAGGCCCCCGGATCACTCGACCAGTTCGATTTCACCGGACCGCCAGGTCCGGTCGAACCAGCCCTGCTCGGGGCCGTAGAGGCGGAACAGCATGTGCCAGCCCATCTCGGGCACCGTCTGGACCCCGTTGGCTACTTTTCCTGCGGGGGCGACCGGGGGTGTCATCAGGACCGCTTCGACGGCGCGCTGGAAGTCGATCAGATCATGGATCTTCTGTGCGGTGTCTTCGGTGGGAAAACCGCCCTCGAAGGTCAGCGTTCCAAACCGGGTCTCGACACTGTCCGGAATTGTGATCTCGGTCGGATTCTCGGTCGTGAACGCTATTGGTGTGCCCTCGGCAAGGGCGGCGGTGCCCAGGCAGGCGGACGCCATCAGGGCTGTGGTGAGAATCTTGTACGTCTGTTGTCCCCTTGTCTTATTTTGGGAACTGGAAATTGACGCCTGCGAACACGCCCCATTCCGGCAACCCGTCTCCCGACGAGGCGACCGAGTATTGCGGTTCGACAAAGACGTTCACGATGGCGCGGTCGGTCTTGATGACCTTGCCGAGGCCGAGGCCGAGCGGGACGTTGTAATTGTCGGTCTCGAAATCGTAGGTCCAGATCGCCGTCGAGCGCGCGTACCAGCCCTTGCCCAGCTGCGCGATGACCAGCGGCTGGAAAGCGGCGTTGTTGACATCGGCGCGGTCCTCGTCGCCGGCAAAACTCGCCTGCCAGGTCAGCAGATAGCCCCACTGGAAATTCGGGTTCTTGAAGTTGAACAACACGTTGGCGAGCCCTGCGGACCATTTGCCCGATCCGGTTTCATCTTCGGCGGCGGTGGGGGCTGTGATCTGGGGACCGATGCCGAAGCTGAGCGTCGGGTTGCCGGTGTCGATCAGGTAGGCGGCGAAGACGTTGAAATCGCCGATGCCGGTGACGGACTCGCCGGGCACCGGGATCTTGTTCACCGGCAGGGTCGCCCTCACCAGCCAGTCGCCTCCAAAGGCGGATACCGGCAAGGCCCCTCGCAGGAAGAAGCTGTTGGAGGTTGTGTCGTCGAGGCCGGTCAGGCTGCCATTGTACTGGTTCTGGAAGTTCAACGTGTTGAACGCGGCCAGCGGGTTGTTGGCCTGTGCCAGGTTCGCGCCTGCGTCGTCCTGCGCCAGAAGGCTTCCGGGCGACAGGCAGATGCCGGCCGCCAGCGTTATCGTGGTTGCGTGTCGAAACGAAGCCATGCGGGCCTCCTGTCAGGATGTTCACTGCAGAAGGTCTTGCACGTCTCCGCGGTCTGGTCCGGTCATGTCGTGCCAGCGGGCGCCGAGACAGCCGACCCTGTCGGTCCGTCAGGGACGAGCTGCATCAGCGGCCGGGAGAAATGGGCACCGCTGGCCTCTACGAGGTCCACCACCTCCAGCATCAGGGCCTCCTGCGCGGGCAGAAACTCGGTGTAATCGCGGGTTCGGGTGAAAACCGAGATCAACAGGATGATCCCTTCGTCCGTGACCGTGGTTGCCCGGACCCGGGTCGGAAAGTCCGGGCTGTCGATGAAGTCTTCGCTCTGATCCAGGAACGCCGCGATCCCGTCGCGAATGGCGGCGATCTGAGGGCGCGTTGTGTCATTGCGCAGAGGCAGATTGCAGTTGATCCGCCGATGGTTTCGCGTGGTCAGGTTCACGATCCTGCCATTTGCGAGGTCACTGTTGGGAATGAAGGCCGTGCCCTGATCCGGCTTGCGCAGCAGGGTGGAACGCAGCTCGATACGTTCCACGGTGCCTTCTTCGCCGCTTGCCAGCTGGATGTAGTCGCCGGGTTTGAAGCGGCCTTCGCTCATGTTGCTCATCCCGGCGATCATGTTGCGAACGAAATCCTGGGCGGCCAGGGCCATCGCGGCCCCGAAGACCCCGAGCCCGGTCATCGCGGAGCCGATCTTGATGCCCCACACCTCCAAGACCGAGGCGACCGCGAGCACCACGACGACGACCTGCGCCGCCTTCAGGAACCAGTCGCCGCCGAGATTCCGCGCGCCCTCGACCCTCTCGTCGTGCAGGGCATCGGCGAGCGGAACGATCAACTCGTAGAGCGCCGAGAAGATCGCGGCGACCATCACCGACAGGACGATGTTTTCGAGCACGCCCGACAGGCTTTGGGGCAGAACCAGCAGGCTCAGGGCGATCAACCACCCGGCGGACACATACATCAAGCTCGTGGCAGGCATCAGGGCGGCGCGCAACTCGTCGGTCAGGGTCGCGCCAAGGCTCCTGACGATTCGTGCCAGGACCATCAGCGATAGCCTGGCCAACGGCTGGCGCAGCAGGTACGCCGCTGCCAGGCATCCGAGTGCCCAATACAGGCTCTCCCGGTCCTGCAGGAAAAACCAGTGGAGGATTTGCTGGAAGAACCCGTCCGGTTCCATCTTACTCTCCCTGACCGCCAAGCCGGCAGCTATGCTCAGCCTTTGGCCTTCTTCATCCGATCATATGCCGCCTTCATCTTGATGCCGAGATCCCGGGCCGCGTCGCCCACCTCTTCGGCGCTCTTGT
Organism: Aliiruegeria sabulilitoris; assembly: GCF_001558155.1. Taxonomy (GTDB): domain Bacteria; phylum Pseudomonadota; class Alphaproteobacteria; order Rhodobacterales; family Rhodobacteraceae; genus Tropicimonas; species Tropicimonas sabulilitoris. The sequence goes on along the minus strand of NZ_LOAS01000035.1, from coordinate 10,077 downwards.
CGAACTGGGTCTTCGTCAGGAACCGGTCCCATTCCTGCGTGAGCTCTTTCCATTCGTCCTCGGCCTCCTTGCTCCCCAGATGCAGTTGCAGGAGCAGTTCGTCCCGTGCCTGGGCGAGTTCGTCCATCATTTCCTTGAAAGTAGCCATTTCGTCCTCCTTTTGAGATTGGAATTCCGATCCCCGGCGCATTCAAGGTGCCGGGGATCACCTGTGCAGCGTCTTGCCGATGCAAGCGATGCCCTACCTGACCTCTTCGATCTCGACGGGCTTCCAACTCTGGTCGTTGAATGCTTCGAGTGGGCCATAAAATCGGTAGAATGGGAAGAACCCCTTGCCGGCGGCGGTCTGGATCCAGTTCTGTTCCGCAACGCCGTCCGGTTTTTCGGCTGCAAAGTAGATGTCTACGGACCCGTCTGCATTGGCCGGAGGGTTCTCCTGACTGCTGATGCTCGGCAGTGGCTGTGCGGTCTGCAATTGAGACCGGGTCACCGGATCATAGACCGTGACCGACCAGAACTCGCGCACCGGGACATTGGGCGGCACGCGCAGCTTGTAGATCTTGCCGCCGTCGAGGAACGCGCCGTTCCCGTCAACATAGGTCGATGAGTATTTGGAGCCCTTGCCAGCCGGCATCGTCGCCGCCATGGCAGGCGTGACCACGATCGCGTTGTAGTGATAGAGCGTGCGCGCATCGAGATTGCGGTGTCCGTCCTTCTCGAACTCCGCGTTGCCGCCGATGAAAGGCGTGCCCCAGGACATGCCCTCATAGAGTTTCTCTTCCGGATCGCGGCTGGCAAATGTGATGACGCGGGACATCGCCACGCCTTGCCTGGCGGCCTGCTCGAGAATGGCCTGCATACGCGCGTCAGGGTTGAACGGCTTGCCCTTTTCGATACCGAGCGAGGCCAGCCGCCCGAGCTGCTCCTTGTCGAACAAGTCGGCTGGCTCGTAGCTCACGATCTCGTGCAGCCAGCGAAACGCGGACCCGTCCTCAGGCACCAGGCTATTGCCAGGCATGTGGCCGCAGTCGATATAGCGCCCCTCGCGCGGCCCGGTCTCGAGCGGATAGATCCGGAGGTTGTCGCGGTAGTACTGCATGGCCTCGTCGCCGGTTCCTATAACGGCGGTGTTGGCCCGAACCAGTCCCCAGTTGCGGTAGGATTTCGAGCGCGCGACGAAATAGCCCTCGGGCACGTCGCCCTCGTAGTCCGGCGGCAGGATCAGGTATTTGCCGCCCTTGCCCTTGTCCGGGCCGGTGGCGCCGAAATCGACCACGAACCGGAAATAGGCATCGTCCAGCGGCCCCATGACATTCGGCGGGATCTCCATGACGGTCGGTCCCTCGGCCTTCAGATCAAGCGTCATCCAGGCATAGATGCTGTCGGTGTTTCCGGTCAGGAACAGCGGGTTTGCATTCATCTTCTGCGGCGTGACGCAGATATCGGACGAATTGCGATGGCCGAAATCGCGGACCTGGGCCTTCAGGATTCCATGCACCGAGAGTGCCGGAAACAGATCCAGGTAGAGCTGCGTCGCGCGTTGCAGGTCAAGCTCGTCATAGACCTTCTGCGCGGTCTCCGGGGTGGGATAGGCGCCGTTGACGAAGTCCAGGGTGCCAAAACTGGTTTCGATTCGTGCCGGGGCGGGCTTGAAGCCATCCACGCCCTGTTCCGCTTCGGCAGCTCCCAGCTCGAAGATGCTCTGGTCGGCCGCGTGGACCGGGGCCGCCAGCCCAGCCGTCAGGACGCCGGCCGCGGTCAGTTTCAATAGAGATTTCAATTTCATTGGTTCTTGCTCCCAGTGAGGAAATTGTTTCGGCCCGGCGCCGCAGGATCAGCCATCCGGCGCCAGGCCCGTGTGGTGCGTTCGACTACTCGACCAACTCGACTTCGCCGGGGCGCCATTCACCGTCGTACCAGGCCTGTTCCGGGCCATAGATCCGCCACAGCATGTTCCAACCCTTGCCGGGAATGGTCTGGATCCAGTTATCCGCGCCGTCCGGGCGTTCCGGGCCGAAATAGACATCCCAGGTGCCGTCGTCGTTCTGCACCACGGCCTTGTCGATGCTGGTGACCGCCGGGTAGGGATTGTCGACCTGCAGCATGGAGCGGGTCTGGTTGTCATAGACCGTGATGTCCCAGAACCGGCGCGCCGGGACGTTCGCGGGCACATGCACGCGATAGGTCTTTGCCCCGTCCAGCGGATTGCCTTCGGCATCGCGCAGGCCGATCACGTATTGCGACCCGGCGCCGACCGGAGGCTTCACCATCGCCGGGGTGATGCCGGTGGCATAGAAGTGGAACCGTGCGCGCGAGTTGATCAGGCTGATGCTGTCGTTCAGGAACTCGTGGCTACCCCCGGCAAAGCCCTTTTCCCAGCTCTTGCTGTCGGGCCAGATGATGCGGTTCTCGTCGCGGTTGGCCCAGATGATCGATCGCTGCGCCGCGGTGCCGACTGCGGCTGCTTCGGCAAGGATCTTCTGCATCCGCTCATCCGGCGCAAAGGGCTTGCCCTTTTCGATGCCGATGGCTCGCAGCAGGCCGAGCATTTCCGCGCTCTGTGCCGCGTTCGGCTCTTCCTGCACGATCTCGTTCACCTCCTCGAAGAAACTCGCATCCTGCGCATGCAGGGTGTTGAGCTCCTTGAGGGCCACATCGACCCAGTTCACTTCTTTGGGCTCATCTCCCATCGGGTAGAGGCGGAAATGGGCTTTCATGTTGTCGACAACCGGATCGGGCTCGAAATCCGTCATGAAGCCCCGGATCGCCAGCCAGTTACCGTAGGTGTCGGAGTGACGCACGATGTACCCTTCGGGCAGGTTGCCCTCGTATCCCGGGGGCACCAGAAGGTACTTGCCGCCCTTGCCCCTGTCGGGGCCGGCATTTCCGAAATCGGTCACGTAGTGGAACCAGGCGTTGTCGATGATGCCAAGCACGTTCGGCGGCGTTTCCATGATCATCGGCCCGTCTTTCAGGTCGATCCACATGAAGCCATAGATCACGGTGGTGTTGCCGGTCAGCAGGAGCCCCTTGGAATCAAGACGACCGTGCCAGTACATCATCGTCTCATTGTCAGGACCGAATTCGCGGATGCCCTTGCGGAACCCGGCCAGCGACGCGGCTGGCGTGGTCATGATCATCGCTTCGACCGCGCGGCTGAAATCCAGGTGATCCCAGAGCGCCTGTGATGTTTCCGGTGTCGGCACGCCGTCGACGAATTCCAACGTCCCGATCCGCGTCTCTGAGCGGTCCGGCGTGACGACATTGGCGGGAATCTCGGTGGTGTTGTCGTAGGTTGGGCTCTCGGCGAGGGCCGATGTCGCGGCGAGGGCCAGGGCTCCCGCTGCGATAGCAAGACGGTTTGATATGGTCATGGTCATGTGGTCTCTCTCCTGTGGGCTTTTGGGGCGAGGTCTTTTGGATCCGGGGTCACGACGCAGCGCTCGTTGCGCGCATGCGACCGGCCCCAACGGCGTGTTCATGGGTCATTCAAGCAACTCGAAGTCGTTCAGAACCCAGGATTTCTCGATGTACCCTTCGAGCGGGCCGTAGAACCGGAACACGGTGAAGAACCCCTTGGATGGGTCCGTCTTGATCCAGTTCACCTCGAAGCCTTCCGGCGCCGATTGCCCGAAATAGAGATCCACCGATCCGTCCGCGTTGATCACCGGGTCGGTCTGGCTGCCAACCGTGATCTGGCCGTCAGAGGCCAGAAGGCCGCGGGTTGCCGGATCATAGGCCGTCACGGCCCAGAACCGTTTCACCGGCGCATTGGCCGGGACGCGCAGCCGGTAGGGCTTGCGCCCGTCAAGGAACCCGCCATTGGCATCGCGGAAGGCGGTCAGATAGGCCGTGCCGACGCCCGGCGTCGTCGACAGAAGGTTGGGCGACACGACGATGGCCTGGTAATGCCACAACGTGCGGGCATCGATGTCATTGGCGCCGCTGTCCCGGGTGAACTCGGTATTGCGCACGAACATCTTTTCCCACTGCCGGTCCGGCCAGTAGCGGATGTCGGGCTCGCGCGAGGCATAGACGATGGCCCGGGACATGGCCGTGCCCTGTTTTGCGCCCTGATCGAAGATCGCCATCATCCGCGCGTCTGGCGCGAAGGGCTTTCCCTTTTCGATGCCAAGACTGGCCAACCGCCCCAACTGCTCGGCATCGAACAGCTCGGAGGGTTCATGCTGGATGATCTCGTTGAGCATCACGAAGGCCGAGCCATCCTCGGGCGGCAGCGGGTTCATGCCCACGACACTGGCGTTGACGTATTTGCCCTGCCGGTCGCTGCCCAGGGGATAGACCTTGAGACGGTCCCTGAACCATTCGAGGGCCTGATCGCCGGTGCCGACCTCGCCAAAACCGCGCATCATCGCCCAGATGCGATGCCCGTTGGAGCGCATCACGATATAGCCGTCGGGCACATCGCCGTCATGGCCCGGCGGCAGGAACAGGTATTTGCCGCCCTCCCCCTTGTCCGGCCCGGTGGCGCCAAAGTCGGTCAGGTACCGGAAAGCCGCATCATTCGCGGTGCCGTACATGCCGGGCGGGATCTCGACAATGGTCGGGCCGTCGATGCCGAGATCCAGCGAGGCAAAGGCGTAGATGGTCGAGTTGTTGCCGGTCAGGTAGGGCTGGTTGGAGTTCATGAACTCGGCCATGACGCCGATATCCGACGCGGTTTCGAACCGGAGGTCCCGGGCCTGGGATTTGACGATGCTGTAGAGCGACAGCGCCGGCAGGAAGTCCATATAGGCCTGCGTGGCGCGCTGAAGGTCCAGTTCGTCATAGAGGGCCTGCGCCGTTTGCTCGGTCGGGAAGCCGCCGCCGGAGAAGGTCAACGTGCCGAAGCTGGTGTCGATGGTCATCGGGGCGGACTGGAAGTCCTGCGCTGTTTGCGGCATCTCCGGCGCAAACAGGGATTGTTCCGCATGGCTGGCCGGGACAAGTGCCGTGAAGAGCAGAAGGGCGCAAAGCGTAGTGCGAGTCATGTCGGTGCCTTTCTGGCAAGCAGGGGATTGCGGATGCGGACCTCATGCCCGCATCCGTAATTTCTCTATTCGATCAGCATTATGTCGTTGGGAACCCAAGACTTTTCGTTGAATTCGGCAAGCGGGCCGTAATAGCGGATATAGGCAAAGAAGCCCCGGTCCGGCAGCGTCGGAACCCAGTTCTGCTCTGGAATATCCGCAGGTTTCTCGGCGGCGAAATAGAGGTCCACCGACCCGTCGGCATTGGCTTGCGGCGCGGGCGTCTGCTGGCTGCTGATGCTCGGGTAGGGCCGGCTCTGCAACTCGGAGCGCGTCCAGGGATCATAGAGCGTGACCGACCAGAACAGCGCCACCGGCACATTTGGTGGCATCGTCAGCTTGTAGGTCCTGGCACCATCCAGATAGGCGCCGCTGCCATCCTTGTAGCTCGTCTGATAGCGCGATCCGGTGCCTTCGGGCATCTGCATCGCCATCGCGGGCGTGATCCCGTCGGCCGTGAAGTGGAACGTGGTCCGGGCCTCCAGGTTGAAATACCCGTCCGGATCGAAGGTCGAACTGTTGCCGATGAACGGGCTTTCCCATCTCAGGCCGGGATAGACCACGGCGTCCGGCTGGCGGCTTTCGAAGGCGATCACGCGGGACATGGCCACGCCCTCCTGCGCTGCCTGCTCGAAGAGCCGCTGCATGCGCGCATCCGGGGCGAAGGGTTGACCCTGCTTGATGCCCAGCGATGCCAGCCGCCCCAGCAACTCCCTACCGAAGGCGTCGGCCGGCTCGTAGTTGATGATCTCGTGCATCCATTCAAACGCCGAGGCGTCCTCGGGAACGATCGAGTTCCAGGCGACATTGGTGGCGTTTTCGACAACCGGCGGCCGCGGGCCGGTCGCAAGAGGATAGACCTTGGCGTGGTCGCGATAGTAGTCGAGGGCCTTCTCGCCAAAACCGACCTTGGCGGCATTCGCCCGGATAAACGAGAAATTCATGTAGGTCGGGGATCGCACGACGAAATAGCCGTCGGGAACATCCCCTTCATGGCCCGGCGGCAGCAGGAGGTATTTCCCGCCCTGACCCTTGTCCATTCCGGTTGGGCCAATATCGGCGGCAAACAGGAAGTTGTGATCGTCAAGCGGTCCCATGACCCCCGGCGGCACCTCGAACACGGTCGGGCCGTCCCGTTTCAGGTCGAACACGACAAAGGCATACAGGCTTTCGGTATTGCCGGTCAGAACAAGGGCGCTTGAATCCAGCCGGTCGGCGGTCACGCGGATATGCGCGCTATCCGTCATCCCGAGGTCGCGGACCCAACCCTTCATCAGGCCATGCGCGGACAGCGCCGGGTACATGTCGAGATACAGCTGGGTGGCGCGTTGCAGGTCAAGCTCGTCAAAGACCTTTTGCGCGGTGTCCTCGGTCGGAAAGCCGCCGGGGAACTCCAGCAGCCCGAACCGGGTCTGGATGTTTTCGGGCGCCGGTTGGAAGTCGCCCGGGGCATATTGCGGCTCGGACCCCGCCATTTCGAAGAAATCTTGCGTCTGCTGAGCCATTGCCGGGCTTGCAAGCAGAGAGGCCAGAAGCCCTGCGGTGGTTGCACTGAAGAGTGTTCGGGTTTTCATGCTCTTTCTCCATTGGGGGGAACCCTCGCAGGGGCCTCTCGGTCGACATCCAGATCGCGTCGCAGGCGAGATGGATTGCGATCGCGACGGGTCGGATGAACACGGCCGGGGACAGCTGCCCCGCCCGTGCCAGGACCGCTCACTCGACCAGTTCGATCTCGCCGGGGACCCAGGTCTTGTTCAGCCAGGGTTCAAGCGGGCCATACATGCGCAGGATGATGAACCAGCTCTTGCCGGGGATCGTCTGGATCCAGTTGCCTTCGTGCCCCTCGGGGGCTTCGGGCGCGAAATAGATGTCGTGGGACCCGTCGGCATTCTGCTGCACGTTCTCGTTGTAGCTGTCGAGCGCGGGGAAGGTCTGGTCGGTCTGCAGCATGGACCGGGTCTGCGGGTCGTAGGCCGTGACGGACCAGAAGTCCTTGACCGGCACATCGGGTGGCAGGTGCAGCCTGTACGTCCTGGCCCCGTCCAGCACTTGCCCGCCTTTTGCCAAACCGGCGATCCCGTAGTCCGACCCCTTGCCGGGTGCGGTGACGGCCATTGCCGGTGTCACAACGACCGCGTTGTAGTGCATCCACAAGCGCGAGTCGTAGCGGCGCGCGCCATCGACAAGGAAGCTCGTGTCCTTTTCGGCAAAGGCCATGACCCATTCGCTGTCCGGTCCATAGATGCGCTGATCGGGATCTTTCGGCACTACTGTATTGGCGCGGGCATAGGCGTTGCCGATGGCCACAGCGTCGGTCAGGATCGCTTTCATGCGGGCGTCAGGGGCAAATGGCTGACCCTTTGCGATGCCGAGTGCGGCAAGCAGGCCGCGGGTCTCGGGATCATGTGTGCCGATGGGTTCTTCCTGGATCAGCTGGTTCAGCATCTCCCAGTAGCTGTAGTCGTTCGGTGGCACGGCGTTGTAGCCTTCGCGCCCCGACATCGAGAAGAACTCCGCCTCGGGCGGGGTGTCGGCCATCGACAGCGGATAGATCCGCAGATTGTCCTTCACGGCTTGGGCGGCCTTGTCGACGCCGTCGCCGATATAGGCCCGCATGAAGATCCAGTTGCCGTAGGTCGAGGGCCGGACCACGAAATATCCCTCGGGAACCTCGCCATCATAGCCCGGAGGCAGGATCAGGTACTTGCCACCCTCACCCTTGTCCGGCCCGGCAATGCCAAGATCGGTGACATAGCGGAACCACATGTCGTCAATCGCGCCCAGCATGCCCTTGGGCAACTCGATCACCGTGGGGCCATCGTCGGCAAGGTTGGTGTAGGTCCAGGTGTAGATTGTCGAGCTGTTACCGGTCAGAAACAGCGACTTTGAATCCGCCAACCTGTCCCAGATCAGGATCTGGTTGACCTTGCTGGCCCCGATGTCGCGCTGGCCTTGTCGCATGGCATATTGCGACACACCCGGTACCGTCGAAACATAGGCCTGCACGGCGCGGGCGCGGTCCATGTAGTCATAGACGGTCTCGATCGTGGGCCTGTCCGGAACGCCGTCAAAGAAGCGCAGCGTTCCGATGCTGGTGTCGACAGACCCCGGCGTTGTGATCGCCGCCGGAATGTCGGTTGTCATCTTGTAGGTGGGCGTTTCGGCCTGTGCGATGACAGTCGCCGAAATCAGGCCTGCACCAAGCGCGAGCGAATAGAGGGGGATCTTCATCGGGGTCTCCTGTTTTGGCACATTCTGTTGTGGCGCCGAATCGAACCCGTTTCCGGTCATCTCGTGCCACCGTGCAGAAGTGGCGGGAGGCGGCGACGCGTTCGGCTTTCGCGAAGCACGAAATGCGGGGCCGGCACCCGGTTTCATCTTCGGTTTCTCGATGAACTTCCGGCCCGGATCTTGCGCCAGGCACGCGGAGGTTGACCGCTCCAACGCTGGAACGCGCGGCTGAAGTTGCTGGCGTCCCGGTATCCAAGAAGGCGGGAGATCTCGCCGATCTTACGGTCCGTCCGCTCCAGTTGACGGCAGGCTCTCTCAAAAAGCGCCAGTTCCAACAATTCGGTGTAGGTCACCCCCATGTCCGCCAGTGTGCGCTGCAGCGAGCGGACGCTGATACCGAGACTGCCAGCCACCCGGTTCAGGGCGACGTCACCGTCGCGGATCATGGTGTCGATCACCTTCCGAACGTCCTCCACAGTCACTGGCGCTGTCTGGGAACACACGGAGGGACTCCTTTGGCATCGTTCACGGCTCGCACCCAGAATACCGCTCCGGGACAACAGCTCCGGTCATCATGCGCCATCTGGTTTCGACTTCCGCCAATGCCTTCTGCATGAGGTCGGTGAAAAGGGGTCAAGGCGATCCACCGGCCTGGCGCGAAATGTCCGGCGGGGCGTTACCGGGGTTTCTACGATGGCTACCGAGCCAGATCGAGCCCCCCGGAAATGAGACCCGCGATGACCCATTTGAAACGCCTGCTGATGAGCGCTGCGATTACATGCATGGCCCTTCGACTCGACGCACCGGCGCATGCGCAGGATGTTGGGGCCGATGGCACATTTCCACCTCCCGAAACGGGCTGGGAATTCGATGCGGCGGTCTATCTCTGGGGCGCTGGTCTTGGCGGCGAAGTGTCAGACGGAGACGCCCTCGAACTCTCCTTGGGCACGATCCTCGAAAACCTGAACGCTGGCGGCATGGCGACTTTGGCCGCCAGAAACGGCAAGTGGACGCTCTTTTCGGACCTGATCTACCTGAACCTCGGAGACAAGAAGGACGGCAGTGTCACGATCGGGCGCGATACGGTCGACACCTATGTCGACCTGCAGGTCAAGGGCTTCATCACCACGACCGGCATCGGCTATTCGATCTTCGACAACCCCGACACCGAACTCTCGGTCTTGGGCGGTGTGCGGTTCCTCAAATTCAAGACCGATACCAAGCTTGAACTCGGCGGGCTGGATAGGCGGGTCAAGTCGGATCCGAGCCTCACAGACGGCGTCATCGGTCTGCGCGGCCAGTCGAACCTGTCCGGAAACTGGTACGCGGATTACTGCGCCGATGTCGGAACCGGAGACAGCGACCTGACCTGGCAGGCGGCCGTTGGGCTGGGCTACCGGTTCGAGAAACTCGATATCGCCTTCGGCCACAGATATCTGCGGTGGGATCTGGACTCGTCATCGGATCTTTCGGACCTCACAATCAAGGGTCCCTATGCCGGTTTGAAATTCGTTTTCTGAAACACGGAAACAGGGTGCAGGGCAGCCCCTTGGTTCGACAACAGACCGCGCCCCTAAGACCGGGCCGGCAAGGGATAAAGGGTAACGGCTGAATGATGTGCTCCGAGAGATGACACGCATGGCCGAGGGAACGCCGGCAATCTCCAGGCCTGAGGTCACACGACTTGGCAGATTTCTCAGGTGCAGCGAAGGTCCGTATCTGTTTGCAACCGACCAACGAAGTACGGTCGCGCGAACGTCTGCTCTGGGCCGAGGCTGTGTGAAAACTCGGCGGCATGATATCCTTTTTGCGCAGG
>NZ_LOAS01000034.1 GCF_001558155.1 Aliiruegeria sabulilitoris | reverse complement strand
CGGACTCGTGGCTGATGCCGATCCCGCGCTCGGGCAACAGGTCTTCGACATTTCGGAGCGACAGCGGGAGGCGAACGTACATCATGACCGCCAGGCGGATGATCTCACGGCTCATCTTGAATTATCTGAACGGGGGGCAGGTTTCGACATCAAGGGAGGCTAGTAGGCGCCCTGCCCCGCCGCAAGCCAGGTTCTTCTGACATGAACGCAGCCGGTATTTCGCGGCCCTTTCGGTGGCGAAGGCAGATACGGAGATCCCGACCAGTGCCTCGATCCTGTCGACTGGCTTCGATGCCTCCACCGAAGATCTGTCCACGTATTCCTTCATAGTCGATCTCTGAGCCGGCGTCACCGCCAACCTGTTTGACTACGTCAATAGCGCCAACTCGCATCGCGCTTCACCATCGCCAAGGGCGTTCCGGCCGGAATGTTCGAAATCACCGTAACCTGTTCCGCAGCTGCCGTTCGTCTTGCCATCCATAGCCGGACGCTCAAGGGGGCAGATGCGGCCGGTGCAGTTTCTGTCGGTAACAATGGTACCTCGGCCTTCATCGACGCTCCCGCCGGCGGCGCCGTGCTCGCCATCGGCGCATCCATCAACCCTGTAAGCAAGAACTTCGACTGGGGTGGGCTTTCTGAGAGGATCGAGTGGGCCGATTATGGCGACACCTTCGGGTCCGGCGCGGCAGATGCAGAATTTGGCAGCGCGAGCGTGGGCCATACAGTAGAGATGAGCACGGATGGGGATTTCCGATAGATTGCTCTGCTGGCGGTTCCGCCGCACTAATTTGCCACACAGGGCATTGCATGCGCGACGAGTTTGCCGACGTAGCGGTCAACCGACAATTCGTGTCGGACAATCGTTTGCGGCCGTCATCGCGCAAATTGTTGCCTGCAACCGAGCGAAACGACGGACTACGACTGGATCATTCTTTCGGTTGCCATGCCTGGGTCTCAGTCATGGTGTAGCCCCAAGGCAATCCGGCGTTTTTCCAACCATTCAGGTCACGGTGACCGGTCTCCTTGTTGAGATCGCCCTCGATGCCCTCGAAAAGAGCATAGACCTTCGAGTAGCCAGCCTTGGCCAGTGCATTGACCGCCTTGGCAGTTCGACCTCCCGACTGACAGATAACGAACAGGATTTCGTCTTTGCCCCGACCTTCGCGCTCGACAATCCCAGCCACCTGATCGAGAAAGGCGGGGTTTGGCGTCATTGCGTATTTGCCCTTGTCTGGGAGAAACTCATCAGCAACCGTCATAAGAGGCACGACTGCATCTACGCTGTCAGGAAGACCCACGAAGGTTGCCTCTTTCGGATCGCGAACATCAATGAACACGATTTCGGGCGTTTGCTCCAAGGCATCATGAGCTTCGCTCGGGGTAAGGTAGTATCCCAAAGTTGTCTGCTTCTTTGTCGGGACTTGGTCTGGCTCGACTGATTGCTCAAGTCCGTATGCGGCCACCGGAAGCGACAACAGCACCGATAACCCGATAGTTTTCAGGTTCGACATAACTCTATCCTCCTCTCCACGAGGACGTTTGCGGGTGTCTAAAGACGCTCCCACACGCTTCGCCCAACTCATACCCAAGAAAGAAATTCGGTACCAAAACGATGAGAGCACAATAGTAAATTGACGCAGGGTCATCCATGATCTCTGTCAACGCCCCGAAAGGCACCACAGATAGATTCCAATTCTCAATGCGGAGCTGCGGCAAGATCGGCAAATGGCACCAACGCGCAGTTCGCGGCGGGCCGCACCGAGGTGAACTCAGCGGACGAAGCTGGCGTTCGCAGTGGCGCGGTACAAACAAGCCAGTCACACATCTGCTCTTCGGACATTCCTAACGCCCGTGAGATTTGCAGCGTAACGGTGGACCAAAACTCATCGATCGGCCCTGCCTCGTGATCCATTACGAATTGACCGATATCTTTACGGAAACGATTTCCTCCCATACGCTTGCGGAACCATGCCAAGAGGAGGTTAAAATGCAGATCCGTCCGACAATTGCGTTGAGCCCCATCCTGGTAGCCTTTAATTTCTCTTCCTCTGCCGCCCAGGTAACGACCGACACTGGCACGATCCAGCCAGAGCGGATCGAGCGCTTTTTTAACCAGTCCGGATATTCGCCTTACGCGGAGCGTAGTTTCCCGATGGTGCCTCTCTGGGGCGAGCAGCACCTGCATACCTCCTGTTCGCCCGATGCCTTCGGCGGCGGCACACGGGTCGGGCCCGACGAGGCCCTGCAATATGCCAAGGGGGCCGAGATCACGTCGAACACCGGCCAGCCGGTCAGACTTTCACGCCCCTACGACTGGATCGTGGTCGCCGACCACTCCGACGCGCTCGGTGTCGTGGCAAGCATCTAGGAGGGCGATCCCGCCTTCATGTCCGATCCCACCCTGAAGCGCTGGCATGACGAGATGAGAAAGGGCGGCGAGGCTGCGACGGCGGTGGTCATGGAAATGATCACCCTGCAGGGCGAGGGCAAGATACCACCCGCCATGACCGACACCACGACGCAAATGGACATGTGGCAGTCGATGACCGGGATCGTCGAAAGTCACAACGACCCGGGCACGTTCTCGGCCATGATCGGCTATGAATGGACGTCGAATTACGGCGGCGGCAACAACCTGCACCGCAACGTCATCTATCGTGGCGACAAGGCCGAAGCCGACCGGGTGCGCCCCCTGACGACCTTCGACACCGAGCTGCCGCGCGAACTCTGGGACTGGATGGCGAAATACGAAGAGGTGACCGGCGGCCGGGTTCTGGCGATCCCGCACAACGGCAACCTGTCGAACGTCCTGATGTTCTCCACCGAAACGCCCGACGGAATCCCGATCGACGCCGAATGGGCGATGAGCCGGGCGCGGTGGGAACCGCTTTATGAAGTCACGCAAGGGAAGGGAACATCCGAACAACATCCGTCGCTGGCGCCGGCCGACGAGTTCGCCGATTTCGAGATCTGGGATGCGGGCAACCTCAACGTGGTGCCCAAGGAGCCGGGGATGCTCGATTATGAATATGCCCGCGAAGCGCTGAAGCGCGGCCTGAAGCTCGAAGGCGAGTTTGGCACCAATCCGTTCAAGTTCGGGATGGTTGGGTCGACTGACGCGCACACGGGCATCTCGTCGGCCGAGGAGAACAACTTCTTCGGCAAGTTTCCCGCGAGTGAACCAGACCCAGAGCGTTCGACAGGAAACGCCTTCGACTTCGACGGGCGTACAGTCAAGGACTGGAAACTGGGCGCTTCAGGCTTGACAGCGGTGTGGGCGGTGGAAAACAGCCGGGCCGCGATCTGGGACGCGATGAAGCGTAAGGAGGTCTATGGCACAACCGGAACGCGGATGCTCGTGCGCTTCTTCGGCGGCTGGGAATTCACGACAGAAGATTCTCTCGGACGCAACCCCGGCGCCGTCGGGTACGGAAAAGGCGTACCGATGGGCGGCGACCTGCCGCCAGCGCCTGAAGGTGCCGCGCTGTCCTTCCTCGTCGCCGCGCTAAAGGATCCTTTGTCGGGCAATCTCGACCGCATCCAGATCGTCAAGGGCTGGCTCGATGCGAGCGGCGCAATGCAGGAACAGGTGTATGACGTGGTCTGGTCAGGCGAGCGGTCGCCGGACGCGGATGGCAAGCTGGCGTCGGTCGGAGATACGGTGGATGTCGAAAACGCGACATGGACAAACACCATAGGCGCACCCGAGCTTATCACCGTCTGGCAGGATCCGGATTTCGACCCATCGCAGAAAGCCTTCTACTACGCGCGGGTGATCGAGATCCCGACGCCCCGTTGGACTGCCTATGACGCCGCCTACTTCGAGGACGCGGACTTCGCGCCCGAGGTCCCTATGACCGTTACTGAGCGCGCCTACACCTCACCGATTTGGTACACGCCGAGATAACATCTGCAAAATGCGCGCACGAAGCGATTGCCCCATTTGGGCTCGTCTTTGCCGTTCGCCGCATATTTTTTGAACGTCCGGTGTGGGACAGTACGTCACTCATTGCCGTTGCTGCACCAGCAAATCGGCTCGGTCCGCCTAGTGGCACCTTTGCGCAGTGAACAGACCACTATTTGAAGATATGGGTAGGCTTTGGACACGGTGCTTTTGGTGCGGTTCCGTGCCTCGCCTCAAAGCAACATGGCCTCTGCTCCATGAGCGAGCGACACCATGATCGTTGCCGTAAGCAGGACCGAAAGAGCACCAAGGGATAGGCCGACGAGAGCGACCAGACCATCGCGTTCGACGATGCCGACCCCGAAAGTGAAGAGAGAGACGGCCGGAAACCAGCCGCTGAACGGGACCGGCAGAAAGAGCGCGAAAGCGATGACGAAAAGGAAGACGCCCGAGAGCCGCTCGTACCGAGGCGCGAAAAGCGTCGTGTGGCGGGGGGTTAACACGCGCTCCAGCCGGCGGGTGACGGGTCTAAGGCGCAGAACCGTCCGTCGCACCTTGGCCTGGTCGAGTTGCAGGCGCGCCAGCGGCCCCGGAAGTCGAACATGGGAGTAGCCGAGTATCATCTGAACCGTCGTCACGAGAAGCGGCAAAGCGGTGACGACAGAGGAGCCGGGCGGCAGCGGCAGCAGGGTCAATAGCGAGAACACGACGATTGCCCATCCGAAAGATGCCTCGCCCAGCGATGAGAGCAGATTGCCGAGAGTTAGAGTTCCTGCACGATGATGATCGCGGGATGTCCTCAGGATCGGAAGCGAGAGGGACGGTCGCCGTCCTGCCCCATTCTGCGTATTCATTCATTCCCTCTCAGATGATCCGACCGCATATCAGTCTCGACCATGAGCCTGCAATCCCTCGAGCGTCCAGCTTGCGCAGTTTTTGCCAAGAACCAGCCGAGCGGGTGGTGTGAACCGAGCCGGGTCTGCCGGAGGCTGTTTGACGTAAGCTACACGGCCATGGTTTCAGTTTCCAGAGCTGCGTAGAAGCTGGCTTCGGCTTCTGCTGGCAAGATGTTTCCGATGGGTTCCAGCGGGCGGCGGGTGTTGAACCAGTCGACCCATTCGAGGGAGGCGTATTCCACGGCGTCGAAGTTGCGCGAGGGGCCGCGGCGTTGGATGGCCTCGGCCTTGTAGAGGCCGTTGATCGTCTCGGCGAGAGCGTTGTCGTAGCTGTCGCCGACGCTGCCGACTGAGGGTTCGATGCCGGCCTCGGCCAGGCGCTCGGTGTATCTGATCGATAGTTATTGCTCTGCCGATTGCCAGGCCGAGCTTCGAACACGCGCCATCCTGATCTCCATGAGCGACAAGGGAAACCGCTACGACAACTCGATGGTCGAAACCGTCTTCAAGACCATCAAGTTGGAACTGATCTGGCCGGTTGCATGGCAAACCCGCCATCGGGCCGAAAACGCCATCGCCAAATACATCGACGGGTTCCACAACCCTGTCAGACGGCATTCATCACTCGGCTTCCAGAGCCCCATCGCATTCGAGCGGAAGGCCCCGGAACTGAGCTAATCGCTCTCCACCAAACCCGGGCAAGTCCAGTTACTTCTGACAACACCCGCGGCACGTCTTTAAACATCTGAATGGATCGTTTTTCGTCATCTCGAGAGGCTACGAGACCACCCTGCCCCGCTCAACTGGATTCGCTCTGACGCTGCCTCTGATTGGGTTACCAGCGTGAGCGTGATAGAATGATCGGCGTGGCACAAGACACCAAATGTTGGTTCCCCAAATGGCCAAAGCCAAGCAACTGATCGTTTCACTGAGCGTGCTGTTTTTTGCTGCAACGGTCATTTTGATTTTTGCCCTCAAGAGTGACCAGATGCGCGGCTGGCGCGTCGGGATTCTGGAGAATGCGCTGACCGAACTGCTGAAGACCGAGGTAGAGATCGATGGAGATGTCCAGATTTCCTTCGTTCCCGGCTTCAGCATCGCGGCGACGAAGGTGCGTTTGCCCACGCAACGGCCATCCGGGCAGGACCTGGCGCGGCTGCAACATGTTCGGCTATCTCTCGCGCCACTTCAGGGACTGAAAGGACAGAACTTTCTACCCGAGATCAGCGCACGTGACGTCAGTATCAATATCGTTCAGGAGAAGACGGTAGCCGGCGCGCCGAATACGGACGAGAGAGGCTATACCGGAGTGGTTGTGTTCTTTCTCGAGCGCTCAGTGGATCTGCGTGATGTGGCGGTCAGGATCGAGGAGTTCGATACAGGTTTCGAGTTCGAGATCTCGCAAGGACAGCTTCAGGTGTCGCAAGATGCCGATGACGCGCAGACCACGGTCACCTCCGAGGGTGTGATCAATGGAGGCGCGTTCGAGATTTCGGGCAGTTTTCCCGAAACTGCTCCGTTTGAGGCAAATGGAAAATTCGGGAAATCGAAGTTCTCGCTGCACGGCGAGCAAGATCCCGAAATGCCGAAAGGGAGCTTCAAAGGCGAGCTATCGGCGGAAACTGACGACCTTTCAGACCTTTTTGCAATGCTCCGACTGGAGAGCAACATTGAAGGAACCGGCAAGATCTCGTCGAAAGTCGAAAACGCCGAAGAGAGTTTTGCCTTCGAAGGTCTCGATCTTGATCTGCGACTCACGGACGGGAAGCGAGTCCAGGTTGCCGGTGATTTCGCAAACACGCCCAGCGGCGCCGACATGGACCTGCAGGTTGAGGCCGACCTTTTTCCGGCCGATCAAGTGATGCGGCCTGCTGTTTTTCTGCGTGACATTCGCCCCCAACGCGTCTCAGCGCGAGTTGTCGGAGAGCAGGGCGTTTTTCGGCTTGAACACCTGGACGTGGAAACAAATGCGTTTGATCACGACCTGAAAAGCATCGGCCCTTTCCGAATTGGAGACATCGATCGGACACCGGACGACTCCTTGCAGCTTACTGATCTCTCACTGGAACTCGGCCCCGCGCAGGCACCCTATTTAGCGGCCCGGGCGGATGTGCAGAACATTCTCGAAATGAGGGGCTTTTCCGTTACTGGTTCGCTTGATCTTCCAGTGTCATGGGTTCTCCGACACCTCGATCTCCAGGAAAGGGAACAGTTCGGGCACCTCGTCGGATCGCTTGATCTCCAAGGAAGCGAAGGAGAAGCGATCGAACTGCAGGCGGATGTGCATTCCGCGAACGCCGAACTGTGGTCTGGCAGTGCTTCGTTGTCGACGGATGACCTCAGATCTCTTGCAGACTTTTCCGCGAAAATGAACCTGGACACGGCGGATGGGGCAACTTTCTTCAAGGCATTGGATCTGAAGCCGGTGAATACCGGACAGGTGGTGGTTGAAGGCAAACTCGATCGCATCGAAGGTGCGCTGCAATCGATCTTCTCCGTGGAACTCGGCGGTTCGAAAATCGGAGCCAACCTGAAGTCTACGCTGGTTCAGGGCGCTCCTGTCATCACCGGAGCCGTTGAAAGCGACAAGCTTGCGCTGGTGGATCTGAGGAAATTCGTTCTCGCCTTCCGCGAGTTGGAAAAAGCTGCGGAAAGGCATTCCGAGCTTCAGAAGCAGCGTCATGCCAACTTGGGCTCCACGGAAGATGGAGAGTTCCAGCCGCTCGTTCTGCCGACGGAACCAGAAGAGCCGGACGCGGGAGAGGATCTCGAAGGTTACCAGCCGCTTGTGATCGAGACACAGAATGGACAGGCTCGTGCCGAGATGTCCGATCAGGAAGATCTCTCGGACTTTCAGCCGCTCGTGCTTGCAAGCGGGATCGGAGACCTTCCGATTGCCGATATCGAGGATCCACGCCGGCTCGCAAGAGCCTTGGACGCAGATATCGGGATCCATGTGCGAAAGCTGACCGGACAAAAGGGAATCTCGAAGTTGAACAGTCAGCTGGTTGTCAAACAAGGGAAGCTCAACTTCGGGCCGCTCTCGGTCAAATATGGCGGCGGCTCTGCTGTCCTCAGCGCCGCCATGAACATGGTTGATGCGCCCGGGCTTCTACGCGTTTCGGGCCAGACTAGTGGTTGGAACCTGGGAGAGATCCTCCAATCCTTGAATGTCGGCGTCGGAGCATCCGGGACACTGCGAGGGAGCTTCGACCTTCGGGGCAGCGCTTCGTCATCTCGCGCATTTCTGCGGACCATGCGTGGCAAGGCTGAACTTCGTATGTCGAACGGCCGGATCAGTACCAGCCTTATTGAACTCACCGGACTGGGCGTGCTGCCCTGGCTCTTTTCGCAGGAGATGCGGAGAGGTTATGCCGATATCGTTTGCATGAGAGCGCCGCTCAGGGTCGATCGAGGCCGGATCGAATTCAATTCTGCCGTTCTGGAAACCCGCCGCGTACAGCTTGTGGGCAAAGGGGTCATCGACGTCCCGCGCGATCAGATCGCCTTCAGCGCCGTTCCTCGCGCGGTGGGGCGTCCATTGTCGCGCAGCGCGTTGCCATTTACCGTTCAGGGCTCTTTGCACAACCCGAAAGTGAACGTCAAGTTTGGCGGCTCAGCACCACGGCGCGTTCCTCTTGAAATGCCCGAAAAGCGCGTCCCTTGCGTCCCCGATTACAGGCAGATGGTCAAACCGCCGAGAGGTCGTTGACGGACAAATTCACCACCCGGGGATCACTGTGCGGACTGACATTTCTTCACCTCCCGGAGCGCACGGGCGGTTCCGCTGAGATCGAGGTCGAAAGATCCACCGTTGGGTCCGATAACCGTCAGGGTCTTGCGCTGTCCGAACTCCGTGACCAGGTTCTGGTTGTTGAAAAAGGCCCACCCCCCCTTCCAGTCCTCCTCCTCGATGATCTCCACGTCGCCTGCAAATTTCTCCTTGTCGGTCAGAAATTTGACGATACCCGTTGCGCCCGGCGTGAGATCGCTCCAGTCCTTGCTAAGCGCTGAAAAGAACCCTCCGTCGCGCTCGGGTACGTAGCCAAATCTGACACGGATTCCCAGGTCCTCGAAATCCTTCTGGAGCAGGCAGCCATTGCCGTTTGCATGATCCACGGCAATCACCCAGTCGCCTGACGTTCCCCAATTCTCAAGATCGGAGGCCAAGGCACTTGACGTGCAGAACAACGCAATCAGCATCGCCCTAAACGGTGTGCCGGCCCGAAACCTCATTTCCCAAACATGGTCTGCTAACCGCATTCAAAGCCCTCTCCTTCGAATACGGATAGTCTTTGGCCTGCGATTGAGTCAACTCAAGGACCAGGGTCACGTTCGCGATTGATACGAGCTTGTGGACGACCAACGTGGCGGTGGCTTTGCGCAGTTATCCAACTGCTCGGAGACCTTCTGCGAAGGATTTCAATGCTGGATTGCGAAGAACGGAAAAAAGGGCGGCTAGACTCCATCACGAGGCGCAGCAGGCGTTGACCGCCACAGATGGAACGCTTGCCGCGCAGAATGCCGCTGTCATGGGTGATTAAGATTGCCTGCGGAGCATGCGCAGGCGATACGACCCCGTTTGGCAAACCACTTCTGCGGGAGCAGAACAATACAGTCGAGCGCACCGGCGGCAACGCTGAAGTTCATAGGCCTCGTTCCTGCAAACGGCACGTCATCCCACCCTCTGGCGGTTCCTGGACCAATCCTTCCGCGTCATTCGGATCGAACAGAAAGGCACTCCAGAACGCGCCCTGAACCTCCGGATATTTTTCCGCTTTCGTCTGCAGCTTGACGAGGTTGTAGCCTGTCGCTGCGAGTTCATGACTACGTTCAAGAACGGCTGCAGGAAGATGTCCCAGATTCCATTCAAAGCGATAGAAGTCGTTCGACACTTCTTTGCCAAACCCTTCATCAATCTCACAGAACTCATCCTGCCAGGCATAGTACCGTTCCAGAAGACGCATTGCCTCGCGGCTGTTATCGGACCGATGGCTCTGCGTGAAGTATTCGACCATCACGTTCTGAGCAAAGCTCGCGCCCGGATCGTCGCGGTTCTCGATCCTGCCAAATACCGCGATGCGTCCATCCGCGTCGATCCCCTCTGACCGAGCGATCCGCATGCGATCCAAAAGGATAGTTGCGGCCGACCAGGCCTCCATGCGCGGCCCTGCAAACCCACCAAACATCAGATACTCCGCGTCGGGGTGCGAGGGTGCGGACCCGCTTCCGTCAAATGCTCCCAGATTTTTAAGCCCGTTGTGCGACTCCATTTTTCCGGAAAGCTGCGTCATCAGGTTGGGTTCGCGCACGGAGACATTTGCGAGAACGGGCCACTCTTCCTGCTCAGCAAGCCGGATCCTCTTTGTCATCTGCCGTTCCGGTGTCAGCCACAACCGGAGCGTTTCGCTGTCAGCAAGGACAGAACGGGTCTTCCGATTGCACACAAAAACAAGCTGTAGTGCCTCGTAATCGAACGGACGCGCCAGGTCTTCCATCGGCAATGCGAAGGAAGTGATGCAAATGCCGTCGCCAACAGTCTTTGGCTCGTAAGCTTTCTCCCGCAGCCTTTCGTCGAGAACCTTGCGGGCCGCTTTCGCAAGCCTACGCATCCCGTCTTTTGCAGAGGCGGACTCTTCCTGGCTCAACGTTCGCGGCCGTGTTGCCAGAACCGGCATCTTCAGACCCGCATCTCGTTCCATCTCGTCGAACCAATCGGGAGCGTAGGCCTGAGCACCGAGAACCCATTGCCAGAATATCTCGATGTTTTCCGGCGCGCTGGCAGAGGGACGCCACCAACGCCGGCCAGTGGCGTTGCTGCTGCGGTCTTCGAGGGCAAGACGCGAACCAATTCCCTCGACAAACAAGCGGCGTTTCTCGGCGTCGAAATTGCTCGACAGAGCGAGAAAGAGAAGAGCGCGCGATAACTCTCTGGCGTCCTTGACGTTCAGGCGTCGGTCGTCCGGCGGCTTGCCGTCGCCCCGGATCCGTTCATTGCTTAGTAGATGGTCCAAGACTGCCGTGATGAACCCACCCGAAGAAGATCCGACGAAGCAGCTCAGATCGATCGCCGCACGTTTCCCCGGCGAGATGTCTTCGAAAGCCTGCGCTCGCAAAGCGGCAAGTTCGACCTGCGCCGAGAGCCAACCCATGGTCGAAGCCCAGTTGTAGCCGTTACCCTGCACGACGCCACATTGGACAAAGACCTTGTCCGGTGACTCGGAAGCGCTGAGTGCCCCACCGATTGACACGCCGAAGAAGAGCAAGGGGAACACCAGAATCCAATGACCTATTCGGCGTCGATCAGACATTCGATCTTGCATCAACTTGCAAAGGCCTTTGGCAGGTTTTTCGTTCCTAGTTCGCTCATTATGCTCATACCCGTCCATACCTCTTGTTCCTCAGTCTGGATCGGTTCGGTCTTCGACCTTACACTCTTCGCTTCGAGCTTCGCCTGCAAGCGGTCGCGCGCCTTGGGCATCTGCCCTAAAGAGCCAAATGATCATCTCGCAATCTTTCCAGCGGCTGACCAAGTAGCCGGGAGAATTTCTTTGGTTCACTCATCAGCCATCGTACTCCAGCCAACGCGACGACCAAAACACGCGATTGGTGAAGGGCCTCCCGCGAAAAATCGTCGGGTTTTTCCGGGAAGCGCTCAGTTTTCTGGATCGGCGGCCAACCATGCATTGGCATTCAACCCGGACCACCCAACCGGGTCAACTCAGGCGGCTTGGGCGATGGCCGAGGTCGACAGAAGGCCACCTGAGAACACAAGGCATGAGACCGCACGAAACTTCATCGTACTCCTCCCAGAATTATTGTTCTTCAGTGTCGTCAGCGAAAGCCTTATCCTTCTGGCGTGTACCAGATCGGCGACGAGTAGGCGCGTTCCTGGTGAATCAATTGTGCCTCCTCCGGCAGCTCGATGCCGTAGCGCACCTTGTCGTAGACAACCCAGCGAGGCGTCGGGATCTCAAGAACACGGACGTAGTAGAAGGCTCTCTCGGCAGGATCGAAATCCGGGTCCGACCAGACTGTGGCCAATTCGGAAGCGCCGATCGAGTTGCTCCAGCTTGCTGTCTCCAGGTCTACGGTATTCCCAACCTCCGGCAATTTCCCATCGTCACCCGGCTCGCGCTCGCCCGTCCACGCGACGTCAAAAACCTTCTCATGGAGGCCTCCATCTGCATCCAACCATCCCTTGACGACCTGAACCCGATCGAGGTTGGCACCAATTGGGTCCTTCAGCGCAAAGATCATGAATGACGGCACCGAATCTCCCACGCGCGGGGTCAGATCACCCCCCATGGGCACGCCTTTGGAATAACCCGCAACCGCCGGCGAGCGCGTGAGCAGATCGTTTTCGTCAAACTCCCAGCCGCCAAAGAACCGCAATCCGATGCGGGGACCCGTCGTTGCGTAGGTTTCCTTGCGCTTGAACGCATCAAAGATCGACTCGCGGGTGTTCTCGTTCGCCCAGACGGCCGTGTAACCCGAGGCGACGAGTTCGTAGCCTTCGATCCGGCCCATTTCATTCGCGATGAACGGATGCGAGATCCGTGTCGGGGACGGTTCCACGCTCACGGATTTGCCAAAGAAGTTATCCTCCTCCGCGGTCGCAAGCGAGGTGTGGCTGTCGGTCGCCCCGCCCATGCCGAACTTGTAGGGGTTCGTGCCGAATTTCGCCTCTAGCGCTAGTCCACGCTTGAGCGCTTCGCGGGCATATTCCCCGCCCAGCATCTCTTCAGTCTTGAGCTCGGTAATGTCCAGGTTGCCGACGTCCCAGTTCTCATAATCGGCGAACGGATCATCGGGGCTCAGCGCGGGATGGGCCTCGCCGTCGCCCTTGATCTGGGTCGTCTCGTAATGTGGCTCCCACCTGGCACGGGCTTCGACATAGGCCTGATCCACCGGGCCTCCGTGATACGTGGTTTCGGTCGGAAACATCCAGCCGTTGGACAGGTTGCCATTATGCGCAAACGCGACTGCCCGGCCGCCGGTCTTTTCCTGGTACATCTCGAGCCACTCGTAGAGCACCTTGGGATCGGTACTGCCCAAGGGCGGCTGGGTGGTGGGCGGGACGACCTGCAGGGCGCGCATCGCACCGTCGCGCAGCATCACGTTGCGGTGGAGATTCATGCCCTTGGGCACCGACGTCCACTCGAAGCCGATAAAGGCAGAGAACTCGCCGGGATCGTTGTGTCGCTCGGCAGCCTGAACGATCTTTTCCCAAGTGAAGGCGAAGGGATCTCCGCCCGGGCCGTAACCGGTTACAAACTCCTCGGGCAGGGTCATCTGGGCGAAATTGGTGATCAGGTCGAAAGCGCTCTGGCCGGCAGCTTCGCCGCCGGCTGAGTAGCCTGCATACCATTCGCGTCCCTTCTCGCTAGCCAGAATATTCGGATTGCCTGCCTGCAAATCGGGGGCGAAGCCCATAAGGTCGGTGTGATCCGTCAACACCATCCAATCGAGCGGTCGGCCCAGCTTCACCGGTTGTCCGGTCGAGGAAATCACCTGCTCTCCCTTTGCAAAGCGCCATGCTTCGTCCGGCCCCAGGATATTTCCGAATGCGCCCGCATCGAGCGACAACCCGGTATGCAAGTGGGTTTCTCCCCACAAAGGTCGCGCCGGGAAGGTCCGGTTGGCGTAGGGCGAATACGGTCGTTCGGGCAGAACGGTATCCGCACCCTCGTGGGTCGTATCGACCTGCGCGATAGCCGCAGAGGAGATTGCTATAAGTATCGCAGTCGTGGAAAAAAATCTAATCATGGAGTCCTCCCGGATAAGTCCTCGTTGGTTCGAACCGTCTTATGATCAGCGGTGCTTGAGCCATGCTATCCGTGGCATTGCTTGCAAGATGAACCATTTGGCGACAGGCTGTTCATAATTTCAGTCTTCCAGAGGGGAAACTCGGTGACAGGATGTCCGCCGACCGTCGTAACAGAAGCGCTTGGCCCAATTCCGGGCTTCGTTTTCGACGGGCTTGGCGAAAAAGCCTTTCTTGGCTGCATGAACGACGCTGCCCTGTCGCCGAACTTGATCGCAGAACAGAAGGGATTCGTTCCCGCTGCCGCGATCAACAGGTTCTTGGCGAGCGTGGCAAAACGCTCTGGAGACGAGTTGTTTGCCATTCACTACTTATCACAGCTCTCGGTTCTCGATTATGGCATCTGGGGCGAATACGTTCTGGAAGCGCCGTCGCTTCTGGATGCAATCCTGCGGGCGACACGCATCATTCATTTGCATGCAAGTGACGACCATTTGACACTCGATGTTGGTACCAACACGGCCACGTTCCGATACCTCTATGCTGAACGAAAGGTCGAAGGATACCCGCAGGTCGCGATCATGTCTGCGAAAGCAATGATCAGCCTCGCACATCACTATCTCGGGTCGACCTGGTCGCCGCTGTATATGGGCTTTGATCTTAGCGAGCGAGGGCGGTCGTCCCGGCTTGAGACCGTGTTTGACTGCCCGATACGGTTTGGTCACCGGTGCCTGGAGCTCGAAATTTCCAAAGCTGACCTGCTCGCCCCGAATCCGAAAAGTCCGGGCGTACAGTACCTTACTCGTCAGGATGTCGAACGAGCTAATGGCGGTGGTCCTCCCCAACGGTATTCGGACATCGTTGCGAACATTCTTCGGCAGAATCTTGGTTATGATCAAAGCTCAATCGATAGTGTGGCTCAGACACTCAGGTTGAGTAAGCGAACGCTTCAACGGCGCCTTGATCTCGAGGGACACTCCTTTCGGGAGTTGCTCGCCGAAGTTAAGATGCAGCGCGCGGTGGAGCTTCTGGGCGAGCGGGATATTTCCATTTCTGCTCTTGCCGAAACTCTCGATTATGCGACGCCAAGCCATTTCGCCCGGGCCTTTCGGTCGAGCTTCGGGGTTTCGCCCACCAATTTCCGCGCGCAACGAGGCCATCGGAACTAAGACGGAAAGACTGCTCTTTCCCCGGGCCGGCGCAGAAAACCGGCGAACGTCCACCTGAAAAAACGTGCTTTCCAGACCTTGGCGCAAAATGGTTCACCGATCCGTTTTGTCGCTGATAGGGCTTTTCAATCGGACCGGGGCACCAGCCGAAAGGGAAGAGAACAATGGGTGAATTGCTGCGCATGGTCGCGATCGGGCTGTCATTGGTTGCCGCGAGTGTTGCCTCTGCGCAGGACAAACCCAACATCGTCCTGATCAACCTGGACAATTTCGGTTGGGGTGAGCCTGGGTTCAACGGCGGCGGCATCATCCGCGGAGCTGCCACGCCGGCGATGGACGCCCTTGCCGAAGAAGGCATGCGGCTGACGAATTTCAACGTCGAAGCCCAGTGCACGCCGTCTCGTGCGGCGCTGATGACCGGTCGCTATGGCATCCGATCCGGCAACCACACGATCCCGGTTGCGGGCGGTGTCTACGGTATGACGCAATGGGAAGTCACCATGGCGGAGATGCTCAAGGAGGCGGGCTACAACACGGCCATGTATGGCAAGTGGCATCTCGGGTGGAGCGAGGGGCGCTATCCCAAGGATCAGGGCTTCGACGAGTTCTACGGCGTCGAAAGCACGGACCAGACCACGTGGACGGTCCAGGGACGGTGGAAGGCGCTTGGGATTGAGCCGCCCCATGTCATGGAAGGGCTGGCAGGCCAGGAGGCCACGATCGCCCGCGAATACGACATGGAGTATCGGGCCTTGATCGACGGAGACCTGACCGACAAGGCCATCGATTTCATCCAGCGCAAGAGCACTGAAGACGCGCCGTTCTTCGTCTATTTCGCCATGACGGCAACCCACACACCCGTCATTCCGCACCCGGATTTCCAAGGGTCAACCGGCAAGGGCTTGTGGGCTGATCTTCTGCATCAGACCGACAGCTATGTCGGACGCCTGACCGCTGCGATTGACGAAGCCGGCATTGCGGAGAACACAATCGTGATCTTCACCGCCGATAACGGCCCGGAAGCCGTCAATGTTGGCAGCAACGACATTGCCATGACGGCCCATGCGCAAGGCACACCCGGTCCGTGGCGGGGAACCCTGTTCACACCTTTTGAAGGGAGCCTGAGGGTTCCGTTTGCGATCCGTTGGCCAGGAAAGATCCCGCCCGGATCCGCCAGCAACGAGATCGTCCATCAGATGGATCTCTATCCGACACTCGCTGCCATCGCAGGGGGCAAGGTGCCTGACGACAGGGCCTTTGACGGCGTGGACCAGTCGGCATTCTTGCTGGGCGAACAGGAAGACTCCAATCGCGATCATGTCATCGTCTACATGGGGGACGAGATCTACGGCGTGAAATGGACCGACTGGAAGGTGGTATTCAAGGAAAACGAGGCGGTCTACTCGGACACGAAATCTTACTCCACTCCGCGCCTCTATGACCTGATCAACGACCCCGGAGAGCGGAAGGACGTTCTGCTTCCCTATACGTGGGTAGCAGAGCAAGCGCTTCCGTATCTTGGCAAGCATTTGGAAACCTTCGAGAAATTCCCGGCCATCCCGCCGGGACAGCCCGATCCCTACGAGCCACAGGCACAATAATGGAAAAGTCCGTTTGCGCTTCCGGGACGGTCGATACGTCAAACGATATTCAGGAAAGCTGCCAGTGAATCGTGGTGTGAACGGGACCTTTTAGGGAGACGTGGGTCGCAATCAGGGGAGGAGCACTTGGGGTCATTTCGACAGATATTAAGGGGCGTTGGCTACGCGTTCGGGGACGGACGGGTTCGGAGTATTCTCGCGTTCACGCTCGCGCTGGTGCTCTGGGCATCGGTCTTCTACCGCTTCGTCGAGGGGTGGAGTTGGCTCGATTCAATATACTTCTCGGTGATTGCCGTTTCGACGGTCGGGTTCGGAGACATTTCGCCGGATACTGCCGGAGGCAAGATATTCACGATGTTCTACATCGTGATCGGTCTCGGCGTGTTCGTCACCGCGGCGACGACCGTCGCTGACGCAATCCTGTCCCAGTACAAGGCCGACAAGGAACAGGAATAACCGCGGCCTCGTTGTAGGGATGCGTTTCAGCGCAACCGGAAACGAGAAGAGGAAAATCAAACATGCATGCAAGGCATCGTTTTGAAATGAAAAAAACAAAATAAGCGACAGGGGACAATAATGGCCGAAAACACTCAATCCAGCACAGAGTCACAGGATTCGAGAATCGTCGATCTTGCGATCCGCCTGATGTTTCTCGGGTTGTTCATCTACAGCGCCATCGTGATGGTGACACCGCTCGCCAGCATTTTCATCTGGGCAGTCATCCTCTGTGTCGCCGTCTATCCGGTGTTTGACTGGCTCCAGTCGAAGCTGGGCGGCCGCAAGGGCGTTGCATCGACCCTGCTGGTGCTGATCGGCCTCGCCGTCACGCTCGGGCCCATTGCCTCCGCCATCTCCGGAGTGGCCGATCTCGGCTCGGACTTCTCGGAAAGGGCGGCCGCCGGGACGCTCAAGATGCCGCCACCGCCCGAGAAACTGGGCGAGTTCCCCGTCCTCGGTCCGCCGCTGCTGGAAACCTGGTCGATGTTCGAAAAGAACATCGATGGCGCGCTGGCGAAATTCGGACCGCAGATCCTGGATGTCACGCAGGCCCTGTTCGGCAAGATCCTGGGAATCGGCGTCGGGCTTCTCGGCCTCGCGCTCGCCGTTATCGTGATGGGCGCTCTCTTCTCACCCGGCCCCAAGGTTGTCGTCGGTGTGCAGAACTTCGCCAACCGGGTCTTTGCACCGCGTGGCGGCGAGTTCGTGATGATGGCGGGGTCTACGATCAAGAACGTCATGAAAGGCGTCGTCGGCGTGGCCGCCATCCAGGCCCTCGTCGTCTGGGTGTTGCTGAAGCTCTTCGGCATCGGATCGGCAACCACCCTGGCCTTCATCTGCCTCATCCTGTCGATCATCCAGGTCGGGCCGGGTCTCGTCCTTTTGCCGGTGGTTATTTATGCGTGGAGTTCCATGTCGGGCGGCATGGCGCTGGTCTTCACGGTCCTGGCAATTCCCGTGGCCATCATGGACAGCTTCCTTCGTCCGATCTTCATCTCGCAAGGCCTTCAAACGCCGATGCTCGTCATCCTGATCGGCGTGCTGGGCGGGATGATGGCCTATGGCCTGATCGGCGTCTTTATGGGGCCGGTGCTCTTTGCCGTTTTCTACGAGTTGTTCAGTCTGTGGATCAACGACGGCGACATGTCCGACGCGGCTGCATCCGATGACGCACCGATCGCGGGAGAAGCGGAATGAAGCGGACCATCTGGACCACGGTTGCGATCCTTGCGCTGTTCCTGCTCTGGTATATTGCAGCGGACCGCATGACCCCGATCACCGGGAATGCGCGGGTCAAGGCGGTTGCCACTCAGATCGTCCCTCACGTGACTGGTACCGTCACCGAAGTGCTGGTCAAGAATGGTGACGTCGTAACGGCCGGGGACATTCTGGTCCGGATCGACCGCAGGCCTTATGAAATCGACCGGGCGAAGGCAGAGGCAGACCTCGCCTCAGCTACGCAGGACGTCGGGGCGTCATCGGCCGAGGTCAGTGCCGCGCAGGCCACGGTTGCGCGCACACAGGCAGATCTGGACACTCTGCGGCTACAGAGCGAACGCATTTATACGCTTGAAGCGAAGGGGCTGGTTCCGGTTGCCAAGGCAGATGACGCAAGGGGCAAGATCGCCGAAGGAGAGGCGAACCTGGAGAACGCGATTGCTGATCTGGAAAAGGCCAAACAGCGCCTGGGCGAAGAGGGTCAGGAGAATGCCAAGATCCAGCGCGCCCTTGCCGCGCTCGCCGAAGCCGACCTGAACCTTGAATGGACGGAACTCAAGGCACCTGCGGACGGTGTAATTTCCAACCTCCTCATCGCGCCGGGCACCTATGCCCGGGCAGGCAACGATCTCATCACCTTCCTCGATGCGACAGACGTCTGGATCGAAGCCTATTTGACCGAGAACAATATCGGTCTCGCGCAAGTCGGTACGCCGGTTGAGGTCGTTTTGAACATGCATCCCGGTCGAGTTCTAAAGGGCAAGGTCGAAAGCTTCAGCGGCGCGGTGTCCGTGAGCGGTGCGGATGCACCGGGAAAAATTGCGAGCGCGCCGTCGACTACAGGTTTCCTGCGCGAAGCGGAGCGTTTTCCGGTGCGTATCATATTGCCCGGCTATGAGGCCGGCAGCCTGGAAGACGACCTGAGATTCCAATTGAACGGTCAGGCGGACGTCATTCTGTACACAACCGAAAGCAAACTCATGAACTTCGTTGGTCGCATGTATATCCGGGCAGTGGCGTTTCTTTCCTATGCCTACTGACGCGCGGCGCTCAATCCTGCGATTGACCTTCGGCACGGTCGGGGTGTTCGGCCTTGGGTTGCTCCTCGACTGGCCGCTATCCTTTCTGGGCGCGGTGTTCGCTGCGCTTTTCCTGCAAGCGCCCGCAGCTATGCCGATCAAGGTTGCAGCGAAACTTTTCCTTTTCGCCATCCTCCTCATGCTTGCATCGTGGATCGTCTTCTCGCTTCTGGCGCCCTATCCGCTGGTGTTCCTTGGCGCGGTCGCCATTGCAATTGTCCTTTCATTCACATGGTCACTCTCCGGCGCAGGAATCCTGCCGGGCGTATTGGCGCTGATGGCCGCGATGATGATCCCGAATATCATCGTCCAATCGAAAGAGCTGGCGCTTGTCCTCGTGGCCTGGATCCCCGGCAATCTTCTCATCGCGGGCTTTGCCTCGGCTTTGAGCTTCACGCTCTTCCCGGCTGCCCCGAACGTGGCAGGTGGCGGGCAAGAAAGGGCGGCGGCAGACTTCGACCCCGTCCGGAGGCTGGTGCGAATGTCCATGGTGACCGTACCATTCGCAATGGCGTTTTTCCTCTTCGGCTTGTCCGCGCTGCTCGTCCTGTTCTTCGTCGCGCTCCTCAGCCAGCAACTTGCCGCCATACCTGCCGCGGGCAAGAAAGTTGCCATCGGCATGCTGACCGCGAACCTGCTTGGCGCCGGTATTGCCATCGTGTTCTACGAGATCAACGTGATCGCACCCAGTGTCGTGACCTCCATATTGCTGACCACGATCCTGTGCGTCGTGCTCGGGACGCTGAGCAAATCCGACCACCAACTGGCCCCGATGGCCGGATCGGCTCTTACGACCGTTATCATCGTCTATGGCGGCTCCATAGCGCCGTTCTCGGACGAGGCGGATGTCAAGAGCATCGTCCGCGTCGTCCAGATCGGCATTTCGGCCATGATCGTCATCGTTGCCTATACTGTTGTAGACGAGTTTCTGCCCGAAAGGAGTTCTGCAGCCCAATCCAGTTGAACGCGTTTGTCAGTTTCTTCCAGACAGGAACGATTGATGACCTTCACTGACATCACGGAATTGACGTCTCCACGATTGCCAACAAAAGGAGCTGTCAGACGGATTCGAACCAGTCTCAGATTGGAGAGCGGCCCTGCCCTTTATGCCGCGCCGGACTGGCGCCACTCGGCGAGAGCGGCGGCGCGGTTCTTCTTGAAGTTTGCTCTGGAGTAGACGCTGCGCTCTGATTTGAAATGGTTAAATACCGAGGCGTGGACGGCGGCGAACATCTGCAAACTTCGCATCCGCCGGAACCGTTGCATTGCCCGCTCCCTTCGTCGAAATGGTAGCTGCGGATTTTCCACCCGGTTGTTCATCCATTGGCCGGTTTCCTGCAAACCCACCGCACCAATCGCCTTCAAGGCGGCTCCGTAAGATCGATGCAGGTCAGTGACGATGGCGTCGGGCTGACCGTACCGCCGCATCGTTTTCTTGACGAATTTCAATGCCGCCTTCTTGTCCCGTGTCTTCGTCACGAAGCTTTGCAAGCCCTCGCCCTCGTGGTCGACGGCCTGCCACTGTTAGCACCGTTCTCCGTTGATCTTCACGAACATCTCGTCCAGGTGCCACGTCCATTGCGGCCCGGAACGTAGCGCATCACCGCCAGGCGGATGATCTCGCGGCTGGTCCGGAGATACTTGAATGGGTCGTCTTTCGTTATCCCAAGACGCCACGAGACCACCCTGCCCCGCTCAAGCTTCATCGCTTTGACGCAACCACTCAGCCCCCTGTCCCGCCGCAAGCCAAGTTCCCCTGACATCGCCGGTTGTGCGCATGCAGGACCTGTAACAGGGCCGAGCAGTGGAGACCCTTGACGATGTCGAACGTCCTGGAACAAGTTGCGATTGGCCGCGCGCCATGCGGATGGAGGCTTCCTGCAAAGGCGTGGCCTGAACCTCCAAACCCTTCTGAACCGAACTGCGGACCTTGTTGCACAGAACGTCAGATCCGGATGACGGGCCATCCAAACCTGTCGACACCTCCGATCCTGGAATCAAAAAAGCGGCCCAGTGGACCACTGCGCCGCAAGCGATCCGCCGGAAACTGGCCGGCAGACCACGGAGGAAGACTTCTCAGTCGTCGGAGTTCAGGACACCGTCTCCGTTACGATCGCGACGCTCGATAAACCGCTGGAAGTCTTCGTTGAATTCCTCCACTGTCACCTGTCCGTCGCCGTCATCGTCATGCTGCTGGAACCTGTCCACCATCCGCTCGCGCATTGCGTCGAGCCACAGCGCCTCGTATTCGTCGATGCTCAAGGTTCCGTCCTGATCGGCGTCGAAAGTCTTGAGCTGTTCCGCACGTGCTCCAAGGATTTCGTCCTGAGACAAGCTCCCGTCCGCATCCGTGTCATAGGCGTCCAGCATATCGGCCAATCCGCTCACACTGGAGCCCCCGACATGCTTGCTGCCATGCCCCTTTATGCCGTACATCCCGCCATGGCCTTTCATGCCATGGTGGTTGGCCATTCCGTCCATGGCATTACTGTCTGCACTGGCCGTCCCTGCCACGGTGAGCAACGACAGGCCCATCGCCGCGGCGAATGTCCTCTTGATGGCGTTCATCTTACATATCCTTTGATGGGGGGGCTCTCCGGTGAGAGCAGGTCAAGGCTGCGACCCCGTTCATGAACAGGTGGGCAGTGGCACGCGGAGCGTTGCGGTCTCGCCGAACGCTTCGGATGCCGTCCAGGACGCGGTCTGAACCGAAGCAGTTGCGCCACGGAGTTCGCTGTCGGATACGGTGATCCCTCGGCTCCCGCGGGTGTCATCAACGTCTATGGTGAAGGCGACGGACTCACCGGCAGGCAGACCGTCGAGCTGGAGCGTCACGGAACGGTCGCCGTCCAACACCGCCGGAATGGCGCCGACGTAGTTTTCACCAGCCACGATCTCGAACGGCTGGAAGACCTCGACGCCGGCCCCGCTGGCGGTCACGTCGAAGATGACGCCCGATGCGGAGGTCGATAAGTCGATCGTAATGGTCATGTCCTCTAGGCCGCAGGACCCGGAGTTCGTCAGCACGAACCGGTCCTTGGGCGCGCCTTCCAGGAATTCGACCTTCACGTCGGCCACGACCGGGGAGCAAAACAATGTGGCGACGGCCACTGCAACGAGATTTCTAATGGAGTTCAAAACGTTATTCCTGGGTTCTGAGAAGCGGAAGGAGGCCGTGTTCGGGATGCGCACCGCCCCTGAGGGAAAGCGGGGACGGTGCGCCAGAGCAATGCGCCCCTTACTTGGGAAGGATTACCGCATCGATGACGTGGATCACGCCATTGGAGGCCTCGATGTCGGCGGTCACAACGTTGGCGCCGTTCACCGACACGCCACCGTCGGTCATGATCGTCACGTCGCTGCCCTGCACCGTCGTTGCCATCATGTTGTTGCTGAGGTCTGTGCTCATCACCTTGCCGGGGACGACGTGGTAGGTGAGGATAGAGGTTAGTTGGTCCTTGTTCTCGGGCTTGAGAAGCTCTTCGACCGTGCCTTCCGGCAGGGCAGCGAAGGCGTCGTCGGTGGGCGCAAACACGGTGAACGGGCCTTCGCCCTTCAGGGTGTCGACAAGACCGGCGGCTTGAACGGCTGCGACGAGCGTTCCGAACGAACCGGCTCCAACGGCTGTGTCGACGATGTCCTTGGAGTGGCCGTCTGCGAAGGCGGTGGTGGCGGCAAACAAGCTGGCGGCAGCGGTGGCGGCGACAAAGGTTCTGCGAAGCATGGTATCTCCATTCATGTGAGCCCGCGTCGTGCGGAATGATAGGGATACGGCAGGCGTCGCCACTCGGATCAATGTAAAATCGATTTTTCATTTCGCCCACCCGAACACGCGGGAAAGCCGGGCTGCCAACTCGTCCGCCCGCCGTCGGGCGCTCTACTCCAATCTCAGCCCATCAAGCTGCGCCCGAACGGACGCGCCGATGTCGTCGCTGTCCGAGGAAATGGCGAGGCCCACGAGGACAGTCTTCTCCTCACCCAAGGCGCATTTGAAATCTGATTTGATTCAACGGTTTCCTGAAAGTATCCGGTGCCGGCAGGGCGTCGTATGATCGTCTGTTTACGGGCCTTCAGATAGGGCGAAAGAAGTATCTCGCTCCTCCCGTGATTGCCGCCCCAGACGTCCATGATCACGCGTGCATCCGATGCCCGGAGCATCTTGCGGACGTTGGCATTCCGGTTTGCTTCGGCGCGCTCGGGCGGCATGAACACGAAATAGAGAGCAAGGTTTCGGTCGTCTCCCCCCTTTCATGCGCGCGGCGTTCCGAGCACGCTTTCACGGACCGACCAGTTCCACGATGCCCTGGTCGCGGCACCATCGGACATCGGGAGACGTGTCCACATCAGGCCCCAATTGGGCGCCAGCCCTTCGATCCCGATGAGATGGCTGGGCGCGAACAGGTTTCCTCCCTGCCACACGTAAGCGTCGTTCAGACCGGGTTCTGGGCACCCACGTAGTAGAGCAGCTTGCCTTCGTCATCGAAGAGCGGACGGATTCGAAGGCGGTTCATGAACGGCTCGCCGGTCTTGCGATAATTGAGGATATCGATGGTGAAGGTGGTCCGGGCCTTCAGCGCGGCGCGGATGGCCTCGATGGCGTTCGGATCCGTGTCCGGCCCCTGCAGGAACCGGCAATTCAACCCCAGAACCTCTTCGGGCGCGTAACCTGTCTGGTCCTCGAACTCCTCGCTGATATAGATCATCGGGTTGTCGGGCAGCGCCGGATTGGTGATGACCACGCTCATCTCCCGCTCGTCGGAGTCCAGTATGGCAATCAGGTCGTCTTCACTTGGAACGGGGTCGGACACTGACATCTCCTGCGGCAAGGGAAAGAACACGATTGGCTGCATCTTACCGCTCCGAGGCGCTTCGGCAATAGACGGATCTGCGGGACTCGAAAATCGTTCGGTCCACAGAGGTTTACCAATGCTCGGTCCCGGGGGCGCCCTTGGGAATTCCAGTGAGGTTTGGCGTGACCCAGCCGCCGTAGAATGCACCGGGCTGTGGGGTGGCCCGTTCCCCGTCCACGAAGCATCCGTCCATCGCGTTGGCATAGAACGCCAGGTAACCCGACAGAGCCTTGAAACGTCGCGTCGGGCGAGTGTAGCACCAGGCGGCACGCGGAGCGGTTTCGCGGCCTGCGATCACGTCGAAGTAACGCGCAGCACCCTTCCACTCGCAGACGCTGCGACCGCTGGCCTCCCGCAGGTCGGCAAGAACGTCGCCGGGAGGGAGGTAGTATGTGGGCGCGTGGTGGGTCTCCAGGACCCTGAGGGCGCCCGACGTGTCAGCCACGATCTCGTCGCCCAGGATGATCCGGATCGGATAGGGCACCGGTTCGAGGCGCGGAGGCCTCGGATAGTCCTGCACGTTCTCGGGGGGAAGTGTCATCGCAAACCTCAAATGAAACGGGACAGGACCCACGCTGCTATCCCGATGTGGCCGATCGTTATGCCGACGGACAGGGTATGAAGGGCCTTGAATCGTCGCGTGCGCCCGGTGTCGGTGGCCAGGTTGATCGCTGGCATAAGGACCTGGCGAGTGGGGATCACGGTGGCGGCGACTAGTCCCATCAGTGCGGCGCCTGTCATGTCGTTCGACAGGAGGCACAAGGCCGCGACGACCGAGGCCACGAGGACAAACAGGTAGAAATGGGGAAAGGCCCGGCGCAGCAACGGACCGGCCTGCATGGCGGGAAGCGACGAAAAGAGGAACGCGGCGAACCCGAAGGAATACAGGACCATGCCGCCGAAGAGCAGGGCCGTCGCGAGGAGCGCGAGCAAGGTCATCGCGTGATCCATCTTGTGGCGCGTGACAAGGTCGGACGAACCGGCAGAAACAGGCGGTACCCGGCGTCGAGCACGGCGGTGACAGGACGCCGGCGCGCCAGGCGTCCCGCGACACGCCATCCGGGCAGAGCCTCCCAGATCGCTGCGAACGCGGCGGCGCCTGATAGCAGGGATCCATCCGACCGGCGTACGTGGAAGCGGCGCATCGCGGCATCGCGTTCGAGATCCGGTCCGGTGTCAGCGGTCTCGGCGGACACATCCACCAAGTGCAGCGCATCGCTTCCCCTTCGAGACGCATAGAAGTTGATCTCTGCCGTGCAGAGCGGGCAGGAACCGTCGAAATAGACAGTCAGGCAATCGCCGGATTCGCCGGGGTCTGCCGTGGCGGTCAGTGCAGGATCGGATCTTGGCATGTCGCGGCGAACCTTTTGGCTGCGTCTGAATCGTCAAATAGGTCGCACCTGCGCAATGTCTCGTGCGAAATCCTTGATTGATGCGGGGGATCGGTTGGACAGGCGGCGCAAACGCACCAGATATCGCGCCATGAGTTTTCAAACGGATCTCTTCGCAAGCGTTCAAGGAAACCGCCAGTCCGGGTTACACCTACTGGACGCGTTCCGGCCGCGCATGGGCAAGCGCTACGCCGCGCAACGCAATATGGATGCCGGCCCGGGAAACCACCGGGCCGTGAGCCGTCTGTCGCCCTTTATCCGCCGTAGACTCGTGACGGAGCAGGAAACCGTGATCGCGGCGGTCCGCGCGCACGGTCCGGAGGAAGCCTCGAAGTTCATCGAGGAGGTGTTCTGGCGGAGTTATTTCAAGGGATGGCTGGAACGTAGACCCTCCGTTTGGGCTGCCTACTGCACGGGTCTGGAACAGGATCTTGCGCAATCACGAAGTGACGAGCGGCGATGGGCCAGCGTCGAGGCCGCCGAAACCGGCGCCACCGGGATCGCGTGTTTCGATTTCTGGGCGCAGGAACTTGTGGAAACGGGATACCTGCACAACCACGCCCGCATGTGGTTCGCTTCGATCTGGATCTTCACATTGCGGCTCCCATGGCGCATCGGCGCCGATTTCTTCCTGCGCCATCTGATCGATGGCGATCCGGCCGCGAACACGCTCGGGTGGAGGTGGGTTGCCGGTCTGCACACGCGGGGCAAGGCGTATGAAGCCAAGGCGTGGAACATCGAGAAGTTCAGCGGCGGCCGGTTCACGCCCACGGTGTCCGAACTGTCCTCCAATGTGGTTTCGCTGGTCGCCGAGGAACCCGGCGGTCTCCCTCGGCCCGGGCCCTTGCGGCCGGTTCGCACTGCGACTCCGGGAACGCCCACGGCTCTGCTGATCACCGAGGAGGATTGTCGGCCGGAGGAGTTCGACCTGTCGACCTTTGACATCCGGGCCTGCGCGACCCTCGCCGGAAGCCCACTGCGATCCTCCCGTCCGGTCAGCAGGGCCGTCGCGGAGTTCGAACGCACCGCTCTTGAGGATGCGGCAGCCCGTGTGGGCCGGCCTGCCGACGCGCTTGACGCCGCAAACGGGGCGGACCTCGCAGGTTGGGCCGTCTCCAATGGGGTCAAACAGGTCGTGACTCCCTACATCCCGGAAGGTCCATTGCGTGACTGGCTACGCCCGCATCTCGCCGCACTGGATGCGAACGACATCGCGTTCTGCGAGTTGCGCCGAGATTGGGACAGCGCAGTCTGGCCATACGCGACAGCGAGTTTCTTCAAAGTGAAAGACCGCATTCCCGAGATCCTCGAATCCACCGGAGTATCGAAATGACTCAGATCGGAACGGCAATCATCGGCGCCGGGCTGGCCGGGCTGGCCTGTGCCACCGCGCTGCGTGAGTCGGGGCAGTCTACCGTGGTGTTTGACAAGTCTCGCGGCGTCGGGGGGCGGCTTTCGACGCGCCGGGCAGAGGGCCATCTCCGGTTCGATCACGGAGCCCAGTTCGTGACCGCGCGCACCCACGGCTTCGCAGCGTTGCTGCGCGAGGCCGAGGCGGCCGGGCAAGCGGCGGCGTGGAAGGACAGCGGCGATGCAGAGCGGATCGTCGGTGTTCCGGGCATGAACGCGATTGCGAAGCACATGGCCACCGGGCTCGACATCCGACTAGGTGTGACAGTTACGGCGGTGGAGCGAACCCCTATCGGTTGGCGCATCGACACGGATCGGGGAACGTGGACCTGCGAGAGACTTGTCGTTGCGGTGCCGGCACCGCAAGCAAAAGTGTTGCTGGCGGAGGAAAAGCCGTTGGTGCAGGAAATTGCTGCGGTGCGAATGGCGCCTTGCCTGGCCCTGATGGCGGCGTTCGAAGAGGACGTGCCAGTGCCGTTTCGTACACGACGCGACCCTCAGGACGACCTCGACTGGATCGCGTTGAACAGTTCCAAGCCGGGCCGTGATGGGGCGCAAACATGGGTGGCCCATGCTGCGCCCGACTGGAGCCGCAAAAAACTGGAAGAAACACCGGAGGAAATCGCGGCGCTCATGCTGCCGATGTTGTGTGACAGGCTGGGCATTCACCCCACGTCCGCCCGCCACGTCGCCGCGCATCGTTGGCGGTTTGCGCGGGTGACGACCGCGCTCGGAGCGCCTTTTTTACGGGACGGCTCGGGGAAACTCTACGCGGGTGGCGACTGGTGCCTCGGGGCGCGCGCGGAGAACGCCTGGGAGAGCGGAGACGCCATTGCGCGCGACATCCTCGGGCTGGCGTGATGTAGGCGCTACCGGGTGCCTTGCTGGAAATCAGACGATCCCCCCGGCGTCCAGCCGTGAGAGAAAAGCTTCGGCTTCGTTGAGGATGTCCGCACGGCGGCGCTCGTCCATCCGGTCCCATGTCCGATACATCTGACCCATCCTCGGATTGATCGCGAACCACTCGCGATGGAGGTTCATGCAGTGCCCGTAGAGGAGGTTGAACGGACATCGGTCACGTCCAGCCCATCCTTCGCGCGTGACAATCCGGTCACTTCCGCGCAGCGACTGGCAAGCGCGGTCGCGATGACGATAGCGATGGTGATGGCGGCACCAACCCCACCCGATGCCCCGATGACAATCGCTCTTTGCATGTGGTACTCCTTTCGGTTCCGGGCCAGCACATGGCGCCATCGTACGGAAGGAAACGTACGCGGGACGTTTCGGGCGACTGGTCAGGCCCGGGGACAGCTCTATCCTTTTAGACATGAGCAAGAACCAGCAAGGAAACACCCGGATTGGCGTTCAGGTCATGTGGTTCAAACGCGACCTGCGCGTTGACGACAATGCCGCGCTTGTCGCGGCGGCGGCTCGCGGTCCGGTTCTGCCACTCTACGTCGTCGAGCCGGGCTACTGGGACCTGCCCGAAGCGTCGGCGCGGCATTGGGCGTTCCTCTCCGAGAGCCTGCGCGGGCTGTCGGAGGACCTCGCGCGCCGCGGTCAGTCTCTCATCCTGCGCAAGGGAGATGTCATAGATGTGCTGGCCGACCTTCACGCGCGCCACGGGATCGCCGGGTTGCACTCTCACGAGGAAACGGGGGGTGACTGGACCTTCGGGCGGGATCGACGCGTAGCGGGGTTTTGTCGCGCCGAGGGGATCGCCTGGCAGGAACATCGCCAACACGGGGTGGAGCGTGGGCCGTCCACGCGAGAGGGGTGGGCAGGACGGTGGGACGCGATGATGCGCCAGCCCTGTTCCCAGCCGCCGGACCTTCAGCCGCTGGAAGGCATCGCGCCCGGCTACCTGCCGACGGCTGCGGAGATGGGCCTTGCCGCGGACCCCTGTCCGCAACGACAGTCGGGCGGGCGGCAGGCCGGTCTCCGGCTCCTGTCGAGCTTTCTGGAGGAACGCGGCGCGGGCTATCGACACGACATGTCCAGTCCATTGAGCGGCGCACGGGCCTGTTCCCGCCTGTCGCCCCACTTGGCCCACGGCACGCTCTCGGTCCGGGAGGTCACGCAGGCGACGTGGGCGCGACAGGCGGAACTGCGGGACAAGGGCCGTGCGGCGGCCGGATGGCGGCAATCCATGCAGTCCTTCTCGGGCCGGCTGCACTGGCATTGCCATTTCATCCAGAAGCTGGAGGACCGGCCGAGAATCGAAACGCGGAACCTGCATCGCGCCTATGACGACCTGCGCCCGCGCGTTCCTGACCGGCTCCGCCTGGAGGCATGGTGCAACGGGGAGACGGGACTGCCGTTCGTGGACGCCTGCATGCGATCCCTTGCGGCCACGGGATGGCTCAACTTCCGCATGCGGGCGATGCTGATGTCGGTTGCGAGCTATCACCTGTGGCTCGACTGGCGGGCGCCGGGGCTTCACCTCGCCCGCAGTTTCACGGATTTCGAACCGGGCATTCACTGGCCGCAGGTACAGATGCAGTCGGGCACGACCGGGATCAACACGCCCCGGATCTACAACCCGGTCAAGCAGGGCAAGGATCAGGATCCGGAGGGGGAATTCGTGCGGCGCTGGCTACCGGAGCTGGACGAGATTCCGGACAGGCACTTGCAAGCCCCCTGGCTGGCAGAGAATGCCGGCACCGTGCTCGGCCGTCAGTATCCCTTTCCGGTTGTGGATCACCTCTTGGCAGCGCGCGAGGCTCGCCAGAAGATCTGGGCCGTGCGCAAGCGGCCCGGGTTCCGCGATGAGGCCGCTGAGATAGTCGCGCAGCACGCCAGTCGGCGAAAGCCGCGTCGCAGGGCGCGTGTGCCCTCCGCGCAACTGTCACTCCCGCTTGAACGACCGAGGGCGGGATGATGTCGACGCGCCCCTTGCCCGAGAAACCCTGTGTCCAGTGTGGTCGCCCGTTTTCGTGGCGCAAGAAGTGGCAACGCGACTGGGAGGCTGTCCGGTACTGTTCCGCGAGATGTCGTGGGGAGGCGCGAACGGCACGACACGGAACGCGGAAGGGTGCCATAAACGCCGCGCGGGGGATGGGTGAGACATGACAGCGGTTCGAAACCTGACCCGAAAGGTCCCGGCCGGGCGCATCTCGCGGTTGCATCGCCTCGGGGCCCTGGCGACCGGTATTGCCGGACGGCTCGCTGTCGATGGCGTGCGCAAGTTGTCCCGAGGCGAGTCCCCCGAACTCCGGAGCCTGTTGCTCACGCCCACCAATGCGCGGCGGATCGCGGAAGACCTCGCGCACATGCGCGGCGCGGCGATGAAGATGGGACAGTTGTTGTCGATGGAGGCGGGCGATGTGCTGCCGCCGGAAATGGCACGAATCCTTGCCCGCCTGCGGGATGCGGCCGACCCGATGCCGCTGCGGCATCTCAAGGGTGTGCTGCGCGAGGCCTGGGGCGACGGCTGGCGGCGTGAGTTCCAGAGCTTCGATACCCGCCCCATCGCCGCGGCCTCCATCGGGCAGGTGCATCGGGCCCGGCTGCGGGATGGGCGCGAGCTGGCCATCAAGGTCCAGTATCCCGGCATTGCCGAGAGCATCGACAGCGATGTGGCCAATCTCGGTTCGCTTTTGCGGCTGTCGGGCTTGTTGCCGCGGGACTTCGACCTTGCGCCCTATCTGGCGGCGGCGCGGGCACAGTTGCGTGACGAAGCCAATTACGAGCAGGAAGCCCGGGCGATGGCCTCTTATGCCGCCATGATGGGGGGAACCGAGGGGTTCGTGCTGCCCGATGTGCTGCCGGAGTGGTCGACCAGGTCCGTGCTCAGCATGACCTACCTGCCATCGCGCCCCATCGAAAGCTTGGAACAGGCGCCCCAGGCCGAGCGTGACCTGGCTATGCAACGCTTGCTGGCGCTGTTTCTCGACGAGGTTTTCACCCACCGGACAGTTCAGACGGACCCGAACTTCGCCAACTACCGGCATTGCCCGCGGACCGGCCGGATTGTCCTGCTCGACTTCGGCGCGGTGCGAGAGTTCGATCCGGCCTTCACCGAAGCGATACGCGATCTTCTTGCAGCCGGGCTGGCGGGAGACCGGTCGGCGTTGGAAGCAAGCGTCGAAGCTCTTGGCCTGGTGTCTCCCGGGTCGTCGCCCGCCTTTCGGGCGGCACTTCTTGACTTGGCGGCCTTGGTTTTTGACGCGTTGCGCCTCGAAACCTTCGACTTCGGGACCTCTGATCTCCTGGCCCTGCTGCGGGACGCCGGTCAGAGGCTGGCAGAGGCACAGGCCGCCCCCCCGGAGGTGCCGATCGACCTCCTCTACCTCCAACGCAAGGCGGGGGGCGTGTTCCTTCTTGGGACACGGTTGCGCGCAAGGGTCGGGATCAGCGCATTGCTCTCGCAACATCTTTCGCGTTCCGGGTGACCTGACTCCAGTCTCGATGCGTGACAAGGAAGCTGTCAGACGGATTCGAACCAGTCTCAGGTTGGAGAGCGGCCCTGCCGGAGCTGTCAGACAGATTCAAACTGGTCTCAGGTCGGACAGTAGCCCTGCCCCTTATGCCGCGCCAAGTTGGCGCCACTCGGCGAGAGCGGTTTCACGGTTGAGTTTGAAATTCTGTCGTGAGTAGAGGTGGCGTTCTTGGTTGAAATGGTTGTGGACGGAGGCGTGGACGGAAACGAACATCTGCAAACTTCGCATCCGCCGGAAGCGCTGCATTGCCTGCTCTCGTCGTCGAAACGGCAGGTGCGAATTCTCCGCCCTGTTGTTGAGCCAGCGACCAGTTTCCTGCAGGTTTGCCGCGCCGATCTCCCTCAAGGCCGCGCCATAGGACCGAAGCAAGTCGGTGACTATGGACGCAGGCCGACCGTAACGCCGCATTGTTTTCTTGAAAAATTTCAATGCGGCTTTCTTGTCCCGCGCCTTCGTGACGAAGCTTTCC
>NZ_LOAS01000033.1 GCF_001558155.1 Aliiruegeria sabulilitoris | reverse complement strand
ACACCACATCAATCCGCCTCTGGCTCCGCCATTTGTCAACATGACCTAGCCTCTCGAAGCTACACCCCTGGACGTCGCCACTTGAGCAGGAGCCCCCGTTTTTTGCCAATTCAAAACCGCCAGAGAATTTCCACACAGATCGTGACGCAACCAATGGCTCCTGAGAAAACCGGGTCGACGAAAGTGTCAACTTGGGGCACGCTGATCGAAGCTACGCCAGTAGTGGAAAGCGCCGATATTTGAATTTCAGTCATGGCATGGAAAACTCGAAAGCGTTGCCTGGCAACATGTGGATCGAGAGATGGTTCCGGTTCCACACCCAGGTGCGCGATCAGCCAATTGCGGGTCGGTCGCCCATTCTGCGCTTCAGGAGACCGCCGCCGCATTGTTGAAACAGCCCCTTTGATTGCCCCCGAGTTAGAGGACTTTGAAAAAGACGTAGCATGAGCGTATCCGGACCGGGCCGAGTTGCGGCCATTTTCTCCTTGTTCACGTTGGTTTCCCTTGCGGTAGCGGTTCTACTGGCGTTCAGCTGTGAACGCATGACGGCCAGGAACGCGCCCCTCGTCGAGGCGGCAAAAGACGCAAAACTGCACGGGGCGTTGGCGCATCTGCGGATCCAGAAAGTTATCTCGGGCGACGAGACTGACGATGTGGAAACCGTTTGGTCCCATCTGCGAGAGGCGGATCGGAACATCTCGGCAATCCTCGAAAG
This sequence comes from Aliiruegeria sabulilitoris, assembly GCF_001558155.1. GTDB lineage: Bacteria > Pseudomonadota > Alphaproteobacteria > Rhodobacterales > Rhodobacteraceae > Tropicimonas > Tropicimonas sabulilitoris. The sequence continues at coordinate 45,093 of NZ_LOAS01000033.1, read as the reverse complement.
GGTCGAAAATGACGAGGGATTCTATAGCCTACTAGACGAGCCAATAGAGCCTTCGCATGTCGTCGAGATGCGCCAGTCCCTTCACGATTTCGAGGCCATTGCCAGGGCGACGCTCGAAGACCACAGCCAACCGCTGCCTCGCTCCGAAAGCACTCAGCGTTTCGCCGCCGCGTTCGACGAGTTTCTCGCGAACGCGGAACGGGTTGAAACCGCACTTCAAAACCGCATGTCGACCGATCTGCAGCGCTATCGCTTCATGAGCGTCGTTCTTATCTGTTTCGTGCTGCTTTGGGGCCTGCTCGCCGGCATGGCAATCCTCCGCCTCGAACGGCAGAGGATCGCACATCTTTCGACGATTGCCTCCACCAACGAGACAATTTCCCAAAAGAACGTCGAGCTTGAGCGGGTGCTGATGAACCAGCCTGGGGCGTCCTACACCTACACGATGCCTTCCGGTCATGTTGTGCCGGGGCCGGAAGACAGGATCGTCTTCGTCAACAAGGAGGTGTGCGAGAAAATCTGGGGCATTCCCGCCGCTGACGTGGAAGCCGACAGCATGGCGATTGCGCGACTTGTGGACGACCCCACCGCGCTGGACGACATCGCGGCGATCATACGCGATGCGACGCAGCGCATATTGCCGTGGCACGCGGTCTGGCCAATCCGGACGCCGGACGGGCAACGAAAATGGCTTGACGGTCGCGGACATCCGGTTCGTCAGGAAGACGGGTCGACCGTCTGGTACAGCCTTGTCGTGGATGCGACAGAGCAGGTCGAGCGCGAACAGGAGCTCGAACGGGAACGCGAACTGAGCCGTCACGCACAAAAGCAGCAGAGCATCGGCCGGCTTACCGGCGGCGTTGCCCATGATTTCAACAACCTGCTCGCCGTCATCATGGGCAATCTCGAACTGCTGCGCGATGAGGAAACCGATCCTCAGAAGCTCCAGATGATCGATGCCGGCATCGGCGCAACGCGGCGCGGGGCCGACCTGACGCGAAACATGCTCGCTTTTGCCCGCAAGGCCCGACTGGAGCCACAACCGATAGCGTTGAACTCCCTCGTAGAAGATATCTGCAGCTGGGCCGGACGCACCCTGCCGAGTTCCATCGAGATCAAGGTATCGCTGGCTGAAGACCTCTGGATCCTGGAGGCCGATCCGTCCTCAAGCGAGGCGGCGCTGCTGAACCTGATCCTGAATGCGCGCGATGCCACGTCTGGTGCTGGCACGCTGACCATAGAGACTGCGAATGTCACGATCGAGGAGGCTTCTGCGGACCCCGGAAAAACCAAGCTCCCCGCGGGGCGCTATGTAATGCTTGCCGTGTCGGATACAGGTCATGGCATCCCCGCGGACAAGCACGACGAGGTCTTCGAGCCCTTCTATACGACAAAACAACCCGGGGCGGGCTCGGGTCTTGGCCTGTCGATGATTCAAGGCTTCATGCTGCAATCGGGCGGGCGGGTACAGGTCTATTCAGAACCAGGCGTCGGAACGACATTCAAGCTGTACTTCCCGGCAATGCATGTTCCGCTGGATGACATCCGGGAAGAGGAAATCATCAGCGAAAGCGCCTGTATCGGAAGCGCCCATATCTTGCTCGCAGAGGACGATGACGAGGTTCGCAAGGTTCTGTTCGCCATGATCGAGAAGAGCGGCTATCGCGTCACCGCCGCCAGTTCTGGCGATGAGGCACTGGACCTGTTTCGAGAAAATCCGGAATTCGACCTGGTGCTAACCGACATCGTAATGCCGGGATTGCTGCAAGGGACAGGTTTGAGCAGGGCTTTGCGGGAAATGAACCCCGATTTGCCCGTCGTGTTCATGTCGGGCTATGCCAACGAGGCGACCGTGCATGAAAATGGTCTTCGCGCAGAGGACATTCGGCTCATGAAGCCGGTACAGCGGACTTCCCTGCTGAATGCGTTGTCAAAGGCATTGAACAAGCACGGCACTCCGAACACTCCGAGACCGGCGGGATAACGGCAACCAGAGAGACCGAGCTGCACCCCAATCGTTGGCCACGATCTTTCGCGCTTCAAGGTACCCTCTGCTCCTGCTGATCCGTTGCCCGGAAAAGTGATGTGTACATCACCCTTTTGGGGGTGATGGTTTCACTTCTCAGCCAGCAAAGCTTGGCCCGGGGCGTTCCTCCGAGGGCCAAATCTGGGTGCTGCCGAATACAGGAAGCCGTTCCGCATCGGCTGGCAGGTGATCTCGGCGGCCCGGACCTGGTTGTTCCTGTCCACGCGCAGGCCGCGCAGCATGTAAGGGCAAGCCTTGATCTCGGGCGCATGCGGCTTCCGTTTCGACATCTCCGATCTCCTATCGTCGAAGAACGGCAGACCGAAGATCATATCCTGCATCAGTATCCGTATGTCGGGGATTAGCTCAGTTCAGCGATGACAGCATGGCATCACCGCGCCCGCGACGAATTCAGCAACAAGTTTTTTTCCGACCTGCGTTATGGCCCATTACCTTTGGCCTGGTGATGAATTAAAATTGCCGTGATAGCCCCGCGCATCGAGTATATTGGGTCGGTAGCGGCGTCGGGCGCCTTGTCGGCGGCGCATTACAGCTGGACAGCTCTTGGCGGTTTGAATGTTATTTGATCCTGGTGCGCTGGCACCTTTCCTGGCGCTCGGGCTTGTGCTCGTGGTGTTCGGGCTGTTCCTCCTGGAACGTTTCCCTGCTGACGTGATCGCTCTGTGCGCGGTTGCCGTTGCACTGCTGCTGGGGCTTGTCGCCGCCGAAGACCTGCTCAAGGCGCTTGGCAACCCGGCCCCGGCAACCATCGGCGCGATGTTCGTGATCAGCGCCGCCTTGGTACGCACGGGCGTGCTGGACAGTGTCGCCGACCGGCTGAGCGCAGGGCTGAAGACCCGGCCGCGGCTGACCATCGCGCTGTTCTTCGCTTTGGCGGCGGTGGCCTCGGCCTTTGTCAACAACACGCCCATCGTGATCATCCTGATCCCGGTGGTCTTCGGGCTGGCACGCCAGATGGGCACCAGCGCCTCACGATACCTTATGCCGCTCAGCTTCGTCGTCATCCTGGGCGGCACCTGTTCGATGATCGGGACCTCGACCAACCTGTTGGTGGACGGTATGGCCCGTGATCTCGGCCTTGAACCGTTCGGCCTATTCGAGATCGCACCGCTAGGCATCCCGCTGGCATTGGCGGGCGGGCTGTTCCTGGCGCTGTTCGGGCCGCGCCTGCTGCCCGATCGCGCGGCGCTGGCCGACAGCCCGGCGCTGGGGGCACAACGGTCCTGGACGGTCGAGCTGTTCGTGCCGCCGGGCTCGCCGCTGGTGGGCCTGCGCGCGCGGGAAGTGGCCGAGTTCCGCCGCAGCGCCACCCGCGTGATCGACCTGATCCGTGCCGATGTCTCCTTGCGCCGAACGCTCGACGCCGAACCGCTGGCCGCCGGGGACCGGGTGGTCCTGCGCACCAGCGACACCGAGGTGATGGGCTTTCGCGGCAGCGGCGGCGCCGGGCTGCACATTGCCGGGACCGAGCTGGCCAATAGCCGCCGCAACACCGTGGTCGAGGCACTGGTGCGCCAGGACTCGGGTCCTGTGGCCGAACTCGGCTGGCGTCGCCGCTTCGGCGTCTACCTGATTGCCATCCATCGCCGCGGCCACTCCGTCGACATCGAGGAAAGCCATACCGTGCTGCGGTCCGGCGATACCGTGCTGCTGGACGGCTCCGCCGAGGACGTTCAGCGTTTGATCGAGGCCGAACAACTGATCCTGCTGGCGCCCTCGACGGCGCAGGCCTATCGCCGCCAAAAGGCGCCCATCGCATTGGCGGTGCTGGCGCTGGTGGTGCTGGGTGCGGCAATCGACCTGGCGCCGATCCTGCCGCTGTCGATCATCGGTGCGGCGGCGCTGCTGGCCACACGCTGCGTCGAGCCGGACGAGGCGCTGGGCGGCATTGATGGCCGCCTGCTTCTGTTGATCGTATTGATGCTGGTGCTGGGCAGCGCGCTGGAAAAGACCGGCGCCATGGCGATGATCGTTCAGGCTCTGGGAGGGCCGCTGTCGGCCATGAGCCCGATCCTGGCGCTGGCCGTGATCTACGCCTGCACCTCGGTTCTGACCGAGTTGGTGACCAACAATGCCGTTGCAGTGATCATGACCCCCATCGCGGCGGGGGTGGCGCAGCACCTCGGCCTTGATCCGCGGGCCTTCATTGTGGCGGTGATGTTCGGGGCGTCTACCAGCTTTGCCACGCCGATCGGCTACCAGACCAACACCCTGGTCTATAACGCGGGCGGCTATCGGTTCCGGGATTTCCTGCGCATTGGTGTGCCGATGAACATCCTGATGGGGGTGCTGACCGTGGCCCTCGCTCCGCTGATCTGGCCCTTGACACCGTGAGCCCGCCCCGTTGGGTGCGGTCGCTGGGCCTGGTCTCGGGCCTGACCGTGGTTAGCCGGATTCTGGGCTTCGTGCGGGACGTTGTCATGGCGCAGACGCTGGGCACGGGGCCGGTGGCTGTCGGCTTCATGCTGGCGTTCCGGCTGTCGAACCAGCTTCGCGCCTTTCTCGCCGAGGGCGCCTTCACCATCGCGTTCCAGCCAATCGATGCCGCGATGGACGACGGGTCCGAGAAGGCGCGGCGGTTTCGCGCAGAGACACTCGGCTGGCTGTGGCTGGGCAACGCCGTGTTGCTGGTGGCCGCACTGGCCGCGCCGGGGCCGATCCTTTCCGTGCTCGCGCCAGGGTACGGGCCACAGGATCCGGTGCATTCCATTGCGCAGGACCTGCTGCGGATCACCTTCCCCTATCTCGCCTGCCTGTCGACCATGGCCTTTCTCGGCGCGAGACTGGCAACGAAGGGGCGCTTTGCCGCAATGGCGCTGGCACCGAGCCTGATGAACCTGTGCCTGATCGCGGGGCTGTTGCTGGCAGGAGGGAACGAGCACGCGGGTCACGTCGCGGCTGTGGCGGTGCTGGTGTCGGGTGTCGCACAGGTCGGGCTTGTCTGGTGGGCTTGCCGCCGGGCCGGGATCGCTTTCGTCCGGCCGCGCCTGGGCGCAAGCCCGGCAACGCGCCGTTTCTTTGCCGCGCTCTGGCCCGCCATTCTCAGCGCAGGCGCATTGCAACTGGCCGTGTTCATCGACACGATCTTTGCGTCTTTCCTGCCCTCGGGCACATTGGGGCACCTGTATTATGCCGACAGGCTCTACCAACTGCCCATGGGCATCCTGTCAGTCGCCCTGGGGACCGTTCTGCTGCCCGAAATCTCGGGGCGGATCGCGCGTGGCGACAGCCGCGGCCCGCGCCGCATCCTGTTCAAGTCGCTGCTGATCTGCGCCGCCATCGGCCTGCCCGCCGCGCTGGCCATGGCTCTTTTGGGCGACGAGGCCATTGCCCTGCTGTTCCAGCGCGGCAACTTCACCGCGGCCGACACAGAGGCGGCCGCGACGATCCTTGCAGGCTATGCCTGGGGCGTGGTCCCGGCACTTCTGGTACGACCGCTGGCGGTGGGGTTCCAGGCCCGCGGCGACACGGCGACCCCAATGCGCCTGCTTCTGGTTTCGCTGGTCGCCAACCTCGGCTGCAAGGCGGCCACCCTGACCACTCTGGGAGCCTTCGGCCTTGCGTTGGGAACGTCCGTCGGGCTGGCGGTCTATTGCCTGCTCCTGGCCATCTTCGCTGTGCGGAGGGGGCATTTCGATTAGAGCCCGCGGCGAGGCAGCTCGTCACGGCGACGCAGCTCCGGTTTGGTGTATCGCCGGTTCCTTTCCACACTCACCGCCTGAACTCCGGCGCCGCCAACAGGGCAACGCCGGAAGGGAGGTCAGCTAAAGGCAATCTGTGCCTTCATGGCGCAGGTCCTGTCCGAAGCGACCTTGAAGGCATCTTCGGCGTCGTCGAGAGGCACGACATGGGTGATCAGCGGCTTCACGTCGATCAGCCCCTTCTGCATCAGCTCCACCGCCGAAAAGAACTCCTCGTGGAAGCGGAACGAGCCACGCAAGTCCAGCTCCTTGGCGGTAATCGCCATCATTGGCAGTGTCATGTCTCCGCCAAGGCCAAGCTGCGCGATGATGCCGCCCGGACGCATGGCGGCAATCCCGGCATTGAGTGCCGGAGCGGCGCCGGAACACTCGTAAAGGACATCGAAATAGCCCTTGTCGGCGGTGTAGGGCGTCAAGCCCTCCGGATCATCGCCGGAGTTGATCGTCCGATCGACGCCATTCTGGCGCGCCATTCCGAGCGTGAAGTCCGAGAGGTCCGTGGCCACGATTTCGGCAGCCCCGGCGCGACGGGCGGAAAGAGCCGCCAGCAAGCCGATAGGGCCGCAGCCCGTGATCAGCACGCGCTTGCCCAGCATGTCACCGCAGCGGCGCGTTGCATGCAGAGTCACTGCCAGCGGTTCGGCCATTGCCGCCTCGCCCGCCGTCAACCCGTCGGCGGGGGCACACTGCCGGGCGTCCGCCACCAGGATCTCGCGGAAAGCGCCCTGGATGTGAGGAAAGGGCATCGCGGAGCCGTAAAACCGCATGTTGAGGCACTGGTTGCGCCGGCCTTCCTGGCAATATTTGCAGTTTCCGCAGGGACGGGATGGCGACACCGCCACCAGTTGCCCGACGCTGAGCCCGTCGACGCCCTCGCCCAGTGCCGTGATGTGGCCCGCCACTTCATGGCCGAGGATCATCGGCTCTTTCAGGCGGATCGCACCGAAACCGCCGTGGTTGTAGTAATGCAGGTCGGACCCGCAGACGCCGCCGGCGGCAAGCCGGATCGCGACTTCGCCGGGGCCGGGCTGTCCGGCCTCGCACTCTTCGACCCGGAGATCTTTGGCCGCGTGGATTACAATGGACTTCATTGGTGCCTCACAGGACAGGAGAGGGCAGGGGCTGGCCTGCGAAATGCGCCGAGAGGTTGTCGCGCACCAGCTTGCCCATCGCCTTGCGGGTCTCGAAGGTGCCCGAGGCGTGGTGGGGCTGCAGCAGCACGTTGTCGAGCTTGAGGAAGCGCTCGTTCAGCGCCGGCTCGCCTTCGAAAACATCCAGCGCGGCGGAGCCGAGCGTGCCGTTTTCCAGCGCGTCGAGAAGGGCTTCCTCGTCGATATTCTGGGCGCGGGAGACGTTGATGATCATCCCCTCCGGGCCGACTGCTTCAATCGCTTCGCGGTTGACGATGTGGCGGGTTTCGGCGGAGGCGGCCAGCGTCACGAACAGGAAATCGGAGCGTTCGGCCAGCGCCACGGGATCAGCGATGAACTCCCAGTCGGGGGCGTATTCCTTCGGCGCGACATCGGTATAAGCGATGTCCATGTCGAACCCGGCGAGCCGCTTGGCGACCTCGAAGCCGATCCGGCCCAGGCCGAGAACGCCCGCCCGCTTGCCGTGCACGCGGTTGCGCAGCGGGTAGAGCCCCTTGGCGGCCCAGCTTCCATCCTTGACCCAGGTTTCCGCGCCGATCATGCCGCGCGACTGGACCAGCATCATCGCCACGCCGAGATCCGCGACATCGCAGGTCAGCACGTCAGGCGTGTTGGTCACCCGGATACCGCGCTCGCGGCAGGCTTCCAGGTCGACAGCGTCATAGCCCACGCCATAGACCGAGATCACTTCCAGGTTGGGACAGGCGGAAATCATCGCGCGATCCGCCCCCAACTCCCCACGGGTGGCAATGCCGCGAATCGACGGTCCGACCTCGGCAAGGAACGCTTCCTTGTCCGGCGCATCGAAGTATCTGTGCACGGAAAAGGCTTCGTTCAGGGGGATTTCATCCCATTCGGGATAGGGGCCGACCTGCAGGATTTCGGGGGTTTCCATGTCTGCTTCTCCTCGCCTTGACATTCGATGGTATCGATACCATAAACAGGATGACACAGATTTGTCGAGACCAAATTCGGAGACACACCATGGCGACTGGAATGGAACTGTTCGATCTGAGCGGAAAGACGGCCCTCGTAACAGGCTCGTCCCAAGGGATCGGCTTCGCTCTCGCCAAGGGCCTGATGGAGGCCGGTGCCGCGGTCGTCCTGAACGGGCGCGATGCTGCAAAACTGGCGGGGGCCGCGCAAGAGCTTCGCGCAAATGGCGGAACCGTCTACGAGCTTGCCTTCGATGCGACGGACCATGCTGCCGTTGCGAAAGCGATCGACGCGTTCGAGGCAGAGACCGGGCCGATCGACATCCTGGTCAACAATGCCGGGATGCAGCACCGCACCGAGCTTGAGAACTTCCCGCCGGAAGCCTTTCAGCAACTGCTTCAGACCAATATTGCGACCGTCTTCAATGTCGGCCAGGCTGTCGCCCGCCACATGATTGCGCGTGGCGAGGGCAAGATCATCAACATCGCTTCGGTACAAACCTCCCTCGCCCGTCCGGGCATTGCCCCCTACACGGCGACCAAGGGTGCGGTCGGTAACCTGACCAAGGGCATGGCGACCGACTGGGCGAAGCACGGGCTGCAATGCAACGGGATCGCGCCTGGCTATTTCGACACGCCGCTCAATGCGGCCCTGGTGGCGGATGCCGATTTCACGGCCTGGCTGGAAAAGCGGACCCCGGCGGGTCGGTGGGGCAATGTCGATGAGCTGGTAGGCGCCTGTGTGTTCCTGTCGTCGCCCGCGTCGAGCTTCGTCAACGGCCATACGCTGTACGTGGATGGCGGCATCACCGCGTCGCTCTGAGCCAGAGCCTTCCAGGCAAGCAAAAGACAGGAGAGCACGATGACATTGAACGTTGCCTTGATCGGAGCCGGCGCCATGGGCGGTGCCATCGGCACCCGGCTTGTGGAAACCGGATGCAACCTGACAGTCTTTGACCTGGATCCGGAAAAGGTCGCGGTCCTGACGGAAAAGGGCGCCTCGGCCGCGAAATCGGCCGCGGAGGCCGCCGCCGCAAGCGACTATGTCATCACCAGCCTGAACGCGGCAAAGATCGTCGAGATCGCCGTTTTCGGCCCTCAAGGCGTGGCCGAAGGCGCGAAGCCGGGAACGTTGATCATCGACATGTCGTCGATCGATCCGGAAGCGACCAAGGCGCTGGCGGCGAAGGCGGCCGAAGCGGGTCTCCGGTGGGTCGACAGCCCGCTTTCCGGCGGTGCGCCGAAGGCTCTGATCGGCGAATTGACCCTGATGGCCGGCGGCACAGAGAAAGACGTTGCCGACGCTCATAAAGTCCTCAAGCACGTCGCCAGCAACTACACCCATATGGGGCCGTCCGGCGCCGGGCAGACGACCAAGTTGATCAACCAGGTCCTTTGCGGCCTCGGGTTCCTCGCCGTCGCCGAAGCGACGCAGCTTGCCGAGGATGCGGGCGTGGACGCGGCCAAGATACCGCAGGCATTGAAGGGCGGGCGGGCCGACAGCGCGCTGCTCCAGGAGTACATGCCCCGCTTTGCCACGCGCGATTACCGCCGGACCGGGCGGATCGACAACATGGTCAAGGATCTGAACGGCGCCCAGGACCTGGCCCGGCTGACCAACACCTCCATGCCCCTGACGGCGGTCTGTGCAGAGGTGCACCGCATGCTGACCGCCGCCGGTCTTGGCGGCGAAGACCAGGCCGCGCTGATGGAATACTTCAAGGGCCCCAAGCCGGACAAACTGTCATGATCACCCGATATGCCATGTTCGAAGGTCGCCTCAAGGACGGCAAGACACAGGCCTTCCGGGACGGCATCCGCGACCGCCTCGTGCCGATCCTGAAAACCTTCGACGGTGTCCTCGAGGTCAGCATCGCCTTCACGAACGAGCGCGACGATGGGGCACCGGACCTGCCCCTGATCCTCGCGGTGTCCTATCCGGATGTCGATACGATGCGGGCCGCCCTTGCCAGCCCTGCCCGAGAACAGGCGATCGAAGTGACCGGCGAGATCTTTGCCGAGTGCTTTGACGGCCACATTCACCACCATGTCACGGAGCGCACGGCCTATCCGGTGTGATCGCCCCGGCCCCCCGGCACTCAAACCCGGGAGCCCGGACATGCGAGTGCTCCCTTGCGGATGACACCGACAGGATCAAAAAGGCAAATATGAGCCGCAAGATCACAATGAAGGACGTTGCCAAGGCCGCCGGCGTCGCGCCGATGACGGTTTCGCGCGCCTTCAAGTCGGACGCCGTGGTCAACGCCGATACCCGCGCAAAGGTGATGAAGGCGGCCGAGGCGTTGGGCTATGTCTTCGACAGCGCGGCATCCAACCTGCGTTCCCGGAAGTCCGGCTTTGTCGCAGCGATCATCCCATCGCTGAACAACGCCAACTTCGCCGACACGATCGGTGCCATGTCCAGGGTTCTGGAACAGCATGGGCTCCAGATCCTGCTGGGCTACACCGGCTACAGCGTCGACGAGGAACAGCGCCTGATCGAGCAATTGTTGCGCCGCAGCCCCGAAGCGATCGTGCTGACAGGGGGCCACCACACCGACCGGGCGCGCGAACTGCTCGGGAACGCCACTGTTCCGATCATCGAAACCTGGGACCTTCCGGAGAAGCCGGTCCAGCATGTCGTTGGCTTTTCCAACACGACCGCCATGAAGGGATTGGTGGATCACCTTGTTTCGAGGGGCTACACGAAGATCGCTTTTCTCGGCGGGGATGCGGAGGGTGACCATCGGGGCCAGGCGCGCCTGGCCGGCTTCCTGGAGGCGCTCAGGCGCCACGGCCTGGACGCGTCACGCCTCATTTCCGCCGGCCCGGCCCCCGTCGCCATGCGGGAAGGCGCGCTCGCCATGCAGAGCCTGCTGGCCAGGTTCCCGGATACGGAGGCGGTGGTCTGCGTGTCCGACCTGTCCGCCTTCGGCGCCCTGACCGAATGTCAGCGCCGCGGGCTGCGGGTCCCGGAGGACATCGCCATCGCCGGGTTCGGTGCCTATGACATTTCGGCCTTCGCCCACCCGACAATCACGACGATCGAAGCGTTCTCGACCGCGATCGGCCGAAAGACCGGGCAATTGATCGTCAAACTGTTGCGGAGCGATGAACCGCCCGTTGGCCCTCAAAAGGAAGAAATCTTTCCGCAACTGGTTGTACGGCAATCGGCTCCGTAGCGGGTTGGCGCCAGAGCCTGTGTTGTGGATTCAACCAAGGCAACTGCAAGAACATACGGTTCAGCCGCCTGCTGGACCAAAGACCTGAATAGGAGTGAACATGATCTTTGGACGTCTGGACAACATGGCCGCAGAGGCCGAAACGCTGCCGGCAAACATCCTGGAGGCTCTCCGGTTCCTCGCCGACACGGACCTTGCCAGCGCCGCCACGGGGCGCATTGATATCGATGGCGAACGGATCTTCGCGCAGGTGCAGGACTACACGACGCAACCGGCCTCCGAGAAGCGGCCCGAAGCGCACGAGCGCTATATCGATGTCCAGTTTGTCGTGTCGGGGAAGGAAAAGATGGGGTTTGCGCCTATGGTCGGCAAGCCGCCCGTGGTCGAGGACCTGTTGGAAGAGAACGACGTTCTGTTCTTCGGCGACGTTCCCGATGAGTGCTATTTGACGTTCTCGGCAGGCAGCTATGCCGTTTTCTACCCGTGGGACATCCATCGCCCCGGCTGCTCGGCGGAAAACGATCAGGACGTCCGGAAGATCGTCGTCAAGGTTCGCCTGTAAACCGTCGCGTTCTCCAGGTGACTGACTGTCCTTCCCCGGACAAGCCAACCAGGGGGCGGAGCTGTTTCGCTCGACTGCGGAAACAACGCGGGGCGGAACGCCAACGGACCCATTAGTTCGAGATGTTTGGCAACTTCGCCGGGAAGCCAGGCAAGGCCTGCCAGTCTCGGCGAGACAGACCACGGCACACGAGCGCCCGCGCGCCCGTGCGAAGCAACTTGATTTCGGCCGGAGGAGGTTCCAACCTACGGCGAACCCTCGGAAAAAGGCTCCTGCCCATGCCCCAGACCCTCCTGTGTTTCGGTGACAGCAACACGCATGGCACCCTGCCGATCACGTCGTCGACGGTCCGCGCGCGTTACAACGCGTCAACCCGCTGGCCTGGTGTTGCCCTTGCCCATCTTGGGCCGGATTGGGACCTGGTCGAAGAAGGGCTCCCGGGACGGACCGCCCAGTTCGAGGATCCGGTGATGGGCGCGTTCATGGACGGCCGACCGGGCCTGCGGATTGCCTTGCAGAGCCATGGGCCGATTGATGTCATGACGTTGATGCTCGGCACCAATGACGTGAAAACCCGGTTTGGCGCGACGGCCAGAACGGTGACGGCCGGGATCGCAGGGCTGCTCGACATCGCGCTTGGCGACGAGATGCAGGCGCGCCATGGCGGCTTCAAGGTTCTGCTTATCTGCCCGCCGCCGGTGAAAGAGGTCGGGCCGATTGCCCGGGAGTTCTTCGGCGGCCGGGACGTGTCGCTCGGGCTGCCTGTGCTGTTTTCGGAACTGGCCGCGGCGCGCGGCGCGGGCTTCCTCGATGCCGGTCAGGTAATCGAAGTCAGCGAGCAGGACGGGGTTCATTACGAGGCCGATGCGCATGCCGAACTCGGCAAGGCCGTGGCCGAGGCGCTCGCAACCCTTTGACCTCTCAAGGTCTCGTCCGGAGCATATGGCGCGTCGCGGGCTATTCCTGCGACGGAAGACCCGAGGCGAGATTGCTCGACTCGCAATCGATCCGCAGCCGCGTGGCCAGCCCGACCAGTTCGGCGGTGGACCGGATTTCCAGTTTTTCCAGAATTCGCGCCCGGTGATGGTCGATCGTGCGCGGGCTGATTCCCAGATGGCGACCGATCTCCTTGCTGCTGATCTCCGCCGGGCAGGCGACGATGCGGGAGACGATCTCGGCCTCCCGCGCTGTCAGCCGATCGAAACGCTGTCGCAGCTCCGCGCATTTCTCCCGCATTTCGAGCCGTTCGCGCAGAAGCGCGAAAGCCGCTTCGATCCGTTCCACCAGCGCGGCCGAGCGGAAGGGCTTCTCGATGAAATCCATCGCGCCCCCTTTCATCGCCTGCACCGATTCCCGTACGCCACCATGCCCGGAAATAAAGACCATCGGCAGGAACTGCGCCGCTGAGCCCAGATGTTCCTGCAACTCCAGGCCCGACATCTCCGGCATGCGCAGGTCGATCACCAGGCACCCCGTCTGCGTGCCGTCATATTGTGCCAGGAATTCCGGCGCGGAGGCGAACACCTCCACCTCGAAGCCGCGCTTGCGCAATGCCCGGGGCAAGGAATTCCGCATCGCCGGGTCGTCATCGACCACGTAAACCTTCAACGGCGTATCAGACATTCGCATTCTCTCCTGCCGCGTCGCCCTCGGCCCCGTCATCGGCCGGCAGGGTGAAACAGAACCTTGCGCCGCTGGTGCAGCTATCGTCGTGCCAAACCTTGCCGCCATTGGCCTCCACCAGCGAGCGGCTGATCGACAGTCCAAGCCCCATTCCGGTCGGCTTCGTGGTCTCGAAATCGGAGAACAGTTTCACGTTCGGGTCCGGCCCCGGCCCCGTATCCTCGACACAAATCGTCACCATCCCGTTCGCGCGCGACGCGGTGACGACTATCCGATGCGGCCCGTCGCTTCCGTTCCCGGACATCGCCTCGATGGAATTGCGCAGCAGGTTCATGATCACCTGCGCGATCTGCAGCCGGTTGCAATAGACCATGGCATTCCCGCCCAGCCGGGTTTCGAGCTGGGCACCGATCTCGCCGGCCTCGGCCTGCAGCAGCCGCCACGACTGCTCCAGAAGAATGCCGAAATCGAACACGGTCCGGTCGCCTTCGTCGCGGATGATGAAGCTGCGCAGGGCGCGGATGATCTCGCCGGCCCGGATCGCCTGCTCCTCGATCTCTCCAAGCACCTGTTGCAGCTCGGGGTCCGACACGTCCATCTGGTCCTCGATCAGCAGCGCGCAATCGACATTCTGGGCAATGGCCGCAAGGGGCTGGTTCAGTTCATGCGCCAATCCGGCGGCGAGCTGGGACATGGTGCTGGCCCGCGCCAGGTGCGACAGGTCCCGCTGCAGCTGCTGGATCTGCGTGTCCTGGTCGCGCGCGCGGGTCAGGTCTTCGACCGAGACCACGATATGCAGCGGCGTTCCGGACTGGTCGCGCACGACGATCCCGTTGAACTGCAGCCAGATCGCCTGACCGTCCTTGCGCCGGCAACCGATCTCGTGATGAAGCGGCAGGTCGAAATTGCTCAGGTCCTGCGCCAGCGCGCTGCGGGCGGGATCGAACGGGTCGACCAGCTGCACAATTCGCATCTGCAGAAGTTCCTCGACCGAATACCCCGTCACTTCGCAGAACTGCTCGTTCACCCGCAGGAAACGCCCGCTTTCGGGCGCGATCTGCGCCATGCCGCGCGAGGCCATCTCGAAGGTCTGGCCATATTCCCGCTCGGCATGCCGCCGGGCCGCGATCTGTCCGACGAGCGCTTCGTTGGCCTTTTCCAGCTCGCCATAGGTGCTCGGCAAGGGATCCGACGGGTCCAGCTCGCCTTGCGCAACAAGCGCCGAGCGCACCGCGAAAGCGCGGACCGGGCGGTAGACGACATTGGCCAGAACCAGCCCCGCCGTACCGGTGGCCAATGCCAGAGCTGCAGCGATCCACAGGTTGATCCGCCGGTTGCGTTCGATCTCGGCTGTAAAATCGCTCTTGGGCGCATAAACCGCGATCGTCCAGGGCAGGATATCGCTGCCCACCGGCATCACTTGCGACACGAATGTCTCGTCACCGTAATAGAAATCGCTCGCAGTGGCCTGTACCGGCTGCGGCGCTCCCTCCCGGAAAAGCGGCCCAAAAGCATTGCGCGCTATCGGGTCGTCCAGTTCACCGATGGTCACGAAGCGGTGCGTGCCATCGGCATTGCCTGTTGTGATCAACTCCTGATCGGGGTGGGCAATGACATCGCCATTTTCGTTGATGATCAACGCCCGCCCCCGCACACCAACCTGCTGACGCGAGAGAAAATCCGAAATCGACGAAATCTCGATATCGACCCCCATCACCCCAAGCAGGGCGCGGTCCTCGTCAAATACCGGCGCGGCAAGCGTGATCCCCGGTCTCTGCGAGGTGAAGAAGATATAGGGGTCGGTCCAGACCGA
This sequence comes from Aliiruegeria sabulilitoris, assembly GCF_001558155.1. GTDB lineage: Bacteria > Pseudomonadota > Alphaproteobacteria > Rhodobacterales > Rhodobacteraceae > Tropicimonas > Tropicimonas sabulilitoris. Next base: position 30,079 of record NZ_LOAS01000033.1, on the reverse strand, counting down.
GCGCATCTCTTCCTGTGTTTTCCGATACCAGGGGCGTGTGCGGGGGTCGTATCTGTCCGTCGGATCGAGGCGTTGCAGCTGGGTGCCGAATTCCATGTCGCGCCAGATCAGTCTGGTATTTCGTTCGCCCTCCGGGAATGTGACGAGCTTGGACCGGATCAGGCCCGTATTGTCGTCCCGCATCACGTAGAAGAATTCACCCTCTCGGGTGCCGTAGAAAATGCCCGCGAATTGCGGCACCAGAAGCAATTGCTGAAACAGCAGTTTTTCTAACTCGGCGGGATCGTCGCGCGCAACCACGTCGCTCTGCGCCAGTCGCGCGGCCAGGACCGCCGCTCCGCGGGCCGGGTTCAGAAAGCCACGCGCGTGCTCTGTCGTGTTCAAACCGACATCGAACAGGATCGCGCGCGCATGTCCGAGAAGCGCCTTCTCCGAGGACAGGTAGGAAGAAAACGTCACAAGCAGAACGGCGAGAAACTGGATACCGGCGAAGCCAAGCACCATGAGTGTGCCGAGCGAGCGCCTCACTCCTGCGCCCCTGTCCGAAACGCTTCGAAGCTGCGCGCACAGATCCCGTTGATCGGGGACCCGATTGGCCGACACAGCTTCCGTCTATTCACTACACCAAACTCCAAGCATGCGTGAAATGTTCCGGCGAACCTGAACGTTAACGCTTCACGGGTAACGATAGCGCGGGGAGGAAACAAGCTCATAGGCAGAATTGCCTACGCAATCCTGCGAATTTCGTTTGGCCGTCATCTGTGTGATGATCCCTACAGTGGCAAGAGGTTCCAACGGATTGTCATTCCGGCTCTTCCTCCAAAGGGGCCGCGGGTATCGAAGAGTTAATAGGTGTGAGTGGTGGTCCTATTCTGGACCTGTTTCTGAATGTCGGTGCTTCACTATTGTTCGAAGCATCGGCATTCGCCTTTTCAGGGGCCCAAATTGCGAATCGGCGACGTTTTCTCCCGGGACTGCGATCTGCCGATATCTCCCTTTTTCGCGATTGGCCGACATTCAGAATCAAAATAATTGCTTTCTGGACGTTTCCCCCGATGGCAATGCTGCGCCAGCCTCTGTCGAACAGATCTGGACAAACGCCCCACATAGATTCACCCTCGATCCAACCTGACACATTATGGGATTACACAGCGAATGCGGCTCGGTTTCATCGGTACTGGAGCGATCACGGAAGCCATCGTGACCGGGTTGTTGCGCACGGAAGCGGAGGTTGGAGAGATCCTGCTTTCTGAAAGGAACCGCACGGTTTCCGCACGGCTGGAGGCGGCCAGCGCGCGCGTGCGCGTCTGCGCCGACAACCAGCAGATTGCCGAGACGAGCGACCTGCTCTTCCTGGCCGTTCGCCCGCAGGATGCCCACGCGGTGCTTGAACCGCTGCGCCTGCGCGAGGGCCAGCATGTCTGCAGCCTCATCGCGACCATCCCGTCAGAGACGCTGCAAGGCTGGTTCCGCACCCCGGTCCGCATTTTCCGGGCGATCCCGCTCCCCGCGGTCGCCGAATTGCGCGGTGTCACGGCGCTCTTTCCGAACGATCCGGTGGGCGAGGCGCTTTTCGGGCCGCTCGGAACGGTTGTCGCGGCAAGATCGCTCGACGAGTTCGACGCCTATGCCACCGCCAGCGCATTGATGGGGACCTATTTCGGCATTCTCGAAACGGCGACGGACTGGATGTGCGAAACCGGCATCGAGCGCGACACGGCGCAAGCCTATCTCACCCCGGTCTTCCTGGGGCTGGCGAGAACAGCCGCGGAAGCCCCGGAAAGGAGCTTTTCGACCCTTCGCGATGAACATTCCACGCCGGGCGGGCTGAACGAGCAGGTCTTTTCAACCTTTGCCGCCAACGGCGGCACCGAGGCATTGACGAAAGCCCTGAACGCGGCCGGGGCACGGGTTCGCAACGCGCGAACCTAGATGAAACCTCGGGCACGAAACTCGTACGAGGCGCCCGTTATGAGGATGCCTTCCCCTCGGGCAATGGAATCAGAGGATTGTCGGCAGGCCAAATCTTGTTACGACTAGGGCTGGGGTTTTTCAGCAAGGACATAGGCCGATGCGCATTCTACGCGAGCCACTTTTTCATTTCTTCCTGCTGGGACTGCTGCTGTTCGGATGGTTCTTCTGGCTGAACCCCGCCGATCCGAACGACGCGGCCTCTGATCGCATTGTCATCGACGTGCAGGATATCGCGCGACTGACGGCGCAATTCGAGGCGACCTGGCGGCGGCCGCCGACGGAGGCGGAATTGCAGGGCCTCCTGGACTCGCTGGTGAGGGAGGAAGTCCTGGTGCGCGAGGCCCAGTTGCTTGGGTTGGATCAGGGTGACGGGGCGATCCGGAACCGCCTTGCCCAGAAGATGACTTTCCTGACGACCTCTGTGGCACAATCGATCGAGCCGGATGACGAGGTCTTGCGCGCCTACATGGACCAGAACCAGGAGCGTTTCGCCTTTCCACCGCGTGTTTCCTTCGAGCAAATCCTGCTGAAACCGGAGGAGGAAGCGGGCGATGTATTGGCCGCCCTGAACACCGGAGCAGATCCAACGCAACTGGGTGCGGCGACGCTGCTGCCGGCGGAGATCCCGCTGAGCATCGCGGCCTCGGTCGATGGCCTGCTGGGTCGTGGGACCTTTGAGCAGCTGGCCGAGCTACCGGAGGGCCGCTGGTCCGGCCCGGTTCAGTCCGGCTATGGCCTGCACGTGGTGCGGCTGACCGGGCGGGAACCCGGCGCCCTGCCCCCATTCGACGAGATCCGCGACCGGGTGCTGCAGGATTGGCGTAGCAAGCAATCCGAGGAACTGACCGCGGCGCAGTTGAAATCTCTCAAGTCCAAATACGAGATCGTGCTGCCGGAACCACTGGCCACCACCGAAGGCGCGTCGCAATGAGGGTCGTTCTGCACCTCGCCCTCGGGCTCTTCCTTTTGATGGCATCGCTGGGCACAGCCTCCGCTCATGCGTTGGAGCCGGGCTATCTCGACCTGCGGCAGCTGACGCCCGAAAGCTGGCAGGTGTTCTGGCGCAAGCCGGATGTCAACGGCGCGCCCATGGCCATCGACGCAACGCTTCCCGAAACCTGCACACCCGCGACGGGCGGCGAGGCCAAGTCCGACGGCTACGCCTGGATCACCGCCTGGGTCGCCAATTGCCCGGACGGGATCGGGGGCGGCGAGGTCCGCATCCCGGGGCTGCAACTGCAGCGCACGGACGTGCTGCTGCGCCTGCAACCGCTGGAGATGCCGGCCACGACCGCGCGGCTGACCCCGAACGCGCCCGCCTATACTGTGCCGGAAACCCTCTCGGGCGGCGCGGTGTTCCTGAGCTATCTCGGCCTCGGCTTCGAGCATATCCTCGAAGGATGGGACCACCTTCTGTTCGTTTTTGCCCTGCTGGTTCTGATCCGCGATCCTTGGCGGCTCGTGGGTGCGATTACCGCCTTCACCCTGGCGCATTCCATCACGCTGGCTCTTGCCGCGCTCGGCCATGTCAGCGTACCCGGCCCGCCGGTCGAGGCCTGTATCGCGCTGTCTATCGTCTTTCTTGCCGTCGAGATCCTCAAGCACGAGGACGGCGCGGCGCGGCTCTCAGAACGCGCGCCATGGATCGTCTCCTTCAGTTTCGGCCTGCTGCACGGGTTGGGCTTTGCCGGCGCGCTGATCGAGATCGGCCTTCCGACGGGGGATATCCCCATCGCACTTCTGGCCTTCAATGTCGGAGTCGAACTTGGCCAGCTCGCATTTGTCGGCGGGGTAATGGCGTGTTTCGTGCTGCTGCGCGCTGTATGGCCGGGCCTGGTGCGCGCTTTCCGCAAGGCGCATTCCACGGGCATATCCGTCCTGGGTTACTCGATCGGCGGCGTCGCGACCTTCTGGCTCGTCGAACGGGTTGCGGGTTTCTGAACAGACCCGCACCGTCCCCGGAAGATCCCAAGAGTCAGACAATTTGGTCTGCGCGGGTAATGTTGTTATAAAGGGAGAAATTTCCCTCAGATGATCTAATGTCGGTTTCACGGTTTAAAGGAAATTCAGGTTCAAAAGCACACAATCCGTCCGGGGAGGGACACCGATGAAGCTTCGAACGACAGTCGCCATTTGCACAACACTTGCCGCATTTCCCGCTTCCGCCCAGTTTATTCCAAGCGCGGAATCCGTCGAAGGCCTCTATCCCGGCAAGGCCTATTCGCCCTATGCCCAGCGGAGCTTCCCGTCCAATGTCTTTTGGGGCGATACCCATCTTCACACCGGCTACTCCATGGATGCCGGCCTGTTCGGCAATACAACCGGCCATGACACCGCCTATAAATTCGCACGCGGCGAGGAGGTAACCTCTGCCTCCGGCCTGCCTGTCCGGCTGGCTCGGCCGCTCGATTGGCTGGTGCTGGCAGACCATTCGGATGGCATGGGCTTGATCTTCGACATGCTCGACCAGAAACCCAACGTCATGGCATTCGAACAATCCCGAAACTGGGCCGAAGGACTGGCCGAAGGCGGTGAGGCGAGCACGCAAGCCGCGCTGGACCTGATCACGACCTTTTCGCAGGGCGCGATCGATCCGGATCTGATGGCGCAATACTCGCCCGGATCGCCAATCTACCGCTCGGTCTGGGAAACCGTGATCGAGAAGGCCGAAGAGTACAACACCCCGGGCGTCTTCACTGCCTTTATCGGCTTTGAGTGGACCTCGCTCTACAAAGGGAACAACCTGCACCGCAACGTCGTACTTCGCGATAACGCGGACAAGGCGCTGATGGTGGACCCGCTGGTGACGCAGCCGCCCGTGGGCTCGACGGACCCGCTCGATCTTTATTCCTGGCTGGAAGACTACGAGAGCAAGACCGGCGGTTACGCTTTCTCGCTGGCCCATAACGGTAACCTGTCGAACGGTCTGATGTTCCCGACCGAACAGCAATATACCGGCGCCCCGATTAACGAAAACTACGTCACGCTGCGCAACAAATGGGAGCCGCTCTATGAGTTCACCCAGATCAAGGGGGATGGCGAGACTCACCCGGTGCTCAGCCCCGAGGACGAATTTGCCGATTACGAGACCTGGGATGCGGGCAACCTGGACCTGAGCGAGGCCAAGACCGAAGCAATGCTCAAGGGCGAATATGCCCGCGAGGCTCTGAAACAGGGCCTTGCGCTGGAGAAGAAGCTCGGCGTGAACCCCTACAAGTTCGGCGCCGTCGGCTCGACCGACAGCCACACTTCGCTCGCCACCGCGGATTCGGACAATTACTTCGGCAAGGCCACCAATGCCGAACCGAACCTGACCCGGATGACCCACCCTTTCACCAAGACGGATAAAGGCGTGTTCGAAGGTTTCGAGCTGGTCGCGTCCGGCTATACCGGCGTCTGGGCCGAGGAGAACACGCGCAAGGCGCTCTGGGACGCGATGGTGCGCCGGGAGACCTATGCCACCACCGGGCCGCGCATGATGGTACGCTTCTTCGGCGGCTGGGATTTCAACGAGAATGACCTGCGCGGTCGCCAACCTGCCTTTGCCGGCTACCAGCGCGGCGTGCCCATGGGCGGCGACCTGCGCGCGGCGCCCGAGGGGGCCGAAGCGCCGACCTTCATGGTCTATGCGCTGCGAGATCCGATTGGCGCCAATCTCGACCGCATCCAGATCGTCAAGGGCTGGATCGACGAGGCCGGCGACCTGCACGAGAAGGTCTATAACGTGGCATGGTCCGCCGGGCGCGAGATGGATGACGCAGGCAAGCTGCCGCCGGTTGGCGACACGGTCGATCTGGAGGCGGCGAGCTATGCCAATACAATTGGTGCGCCGGAGCTGCTGACCATCTGGTCGGACCCGGAATTCGACGCCGCGCAGTCCGCTTTCTACTACGCCCGCGTCCTCGAGATCCCGACACCCCGCTGGGTCGTCTATGACCAGCTTCGGCTTGGTGTCGAGATCCCCGAAGCGGCCCAGAAAGTACATCAGGAACGGGCCTACACATCCGCCATCTGGTACGCGCCAGAGGAGTGACGCGACCGGCCAGCCCGGCGGCGCGACAGTCGCCGGGACGGTGTTCATCCGGAAAAGGGCAGGCTACCATTGGAGGGACCCTGCGCTTACCCGGAAGGAACAAGCCGTGGACAAACAGCAATCCCGCGCCGCAAACGCTACCATGATGGCCGTCGTGACCACCGGCAATGGTGGCTATGACAAGCTCGATTACCGCGCGGTGCCGGTTCCCGTCCCCGGACCGAACGAGGTGCTGATCCGGGTGTTGGCGGCAGGCGTCAACAACACGGAGATCAACACAAGGCTGGGCTGGTACTCGTCGAGCGTGACAACCGATACCAGCACGGCGGCGACAGTTCAGGAAGCAAGCGCCGAGCAGAAGGCCGATGGCGGCTGGAGCGCCGCGACCCCGTTCCCGCTGATCCAGGGGACCGATTGCTGCGGCAAGGTTGTGCAGGCCGGCGGCGACGCGGGCGCGGAGCTGATCGGCAAGCGGGTTCTGGTGCGGGCCTGTATGCGTCCGAACGGCTTCGACGATATGGAAAATGTCTGGATGGCCTCGGATTTCGACGGTGCTTTCGCCGAATTTGTGAAGGTTCCGGCAAGCGAGGTCTTTGCCGTGGACTGCGATTGGTCCGATGCGGAACTTGCGACCATTCCCTGCGCTTATGGCACATCCGAAAACATGCTGCAGCGCGCGGCTGTCGGGCCGGGCGATCTCGTGCTGGTGGCCGGGGCGTCCGGCGGTGTGGGCTCCGCGACGGTGCAACTCGCCAAGCGGCGCGGCGCGCGGGTGGCGGCGATCACCAGCGCGGCCAAGGCCCATCTGCTGCGCGATCTTGGTGCCGAGATCGTTCTGGACCGAAAGGACGACCTCGTCGGCACGCTGGGCGATAGCACGGTCGATGTTATCGTGGACAATGTGGGCGGCCCGAATTTCCCGCAGATGCTCAAATTGCTGAAACGCGGCGGTCGCTATGTCTCCTCGGGCGCGATTGCCGGCCCCATCGTCAGCCTCGACATGCGGGATATGTATCTCAAGGACATCACGCTCATCGGCTGCACAGCCTGGGACGCGCCCGTCTTTCCGAATCTGGTCGGCTATATCGAGCGCGGCGAAATCCGTCCGTTGCTGGCCGGTGTCTACCCGCTCGACCAGATCGCGGAGGCCCAGCGGGAATTCCTGAAGAAAACGCATCTGGGGAATTTCGTTCTGGTACCGCCAAATTGCAGCTTCACGGAAATATAATACGCTTGACGCATACAGCAATTGGTTGGCGACAACCGGACGGCTGGTATCGTATGACGGGTGTCGAATGAGAATGATTTGTTCAGTCAAGTGACCCGAAGAACCGCAGGCCGGCAATTCGGGAGGAAGGCAGAGGATATGGATCGGAACGCGAAACGTGGAATGATGCGGTCCGGGCTTCTGGCTTTGGCGTGCACGGTTCAGGCCAGTCTCGCCTGGGCCCAGACGACAACGCCGGAATCGCTTTTTCAGCAGGCCCGCACGCTGGTGGACGCCACGGCTGCCCCCTATGACACCTCAGAAGCCGCGCAATTGCGGCAGGCACGCGAGATCCTGGACCGGATCATTTCCGAATTCCCGGCCTCCGACCTGTCCGTTCGCGTGCTCATCCAGGACACGATCGACGGGCTGGACGTGGCCCGCCTCGATGCCGAGATCGCCACCTTGCCAACGGCAGACGCAGCCCCCGCCTTCCCCGTCATCCCGCCCCCGCAGACCGGCCAACCCGAACCGGCCGGTACGGCAAATGCGGCTTTCCCGGTCATCCCGATGGCGCCGGGCACAGCGGCGCAAACCGAAGGGGCGGCGGAAAGCCCGACCACGGGGGCCTTCCCGGTAATTCCGATGGTACAGGACACTGCCCCCGCCACTTCGGCAACGGCTTCTGGCGGACAGGCCACGAGCGCTTTCCCCGTCATCGCGCCGCCTTCCGCCCCTGCCACGGCAGACCCGGAGACGATGGTTTCGGAAAGCCTGCGCAGTGTCGGGAACTGCTATGTCAGCACCCAAGGTGCCGACGGCGGCGAACGGGTCATTGTCGAGGTCGATATCGACGGCCAGGGACAGGTTGCGGCCATGCCCCGGCTGCTGGAACCGGTGGCGCCCTCCGCCAGCGCGCGGCAGCTTTTCATCACCCTCGTCACGGCGCTGGATAGCTGTTCGCCCTATGCCGCCGGAGCTGCCGGTAGCTACAGGATCGCTGCCACCGCCGATGGCGTCGAGCGGGTGGACACGTCCGGCGCCCCGATAACGGCCGCGCCCACAACCTCCGAAGCCGCAATCATCGCTCCGGCCTATTGGGTGGCCGCCAGCAAGGACACGCAGGATGCGCTCGAACTCTCCCGCCGGGAGAAGGCCGAGTTGCAGGCCCGGCTCACCGCGATGGGCTATAATCCACGCGGCATTGACGGCGTTCCGGGCAATGGCACCCGCGAAGCGCTGTCCCAATGGCAGGCAGCGGCCGGCATTCCCGCAACCGGTTATCTCGACCAGCCGCAGATGACCGCCTTCCTGCAGCAATCCAACCCCGCCTACGAGGCCTGGTTGCTGGATGACGCGAACAAGGCCAAGGTCGAGGCCGCAGCAACGGAACGGGCCGCCACCAAGAAATCCTCCGGCCGCGCCAAAACACCGCCGGGCTATTTCTGGTACAAGGGGCGGCTATGCAAGAAAGTGTTCGGAAACGCGGTGATTTCCTGCAAGTAGCCGCGGGAAACGAGCCAGAACGCGTATCGGTAACCACGGAGGCAGGATGTCGATCTTGTTGATCCACACCGGCGGGACGATCGGGATGGACCGTACCGAGGACGGTTTCGCCCCCCGTATCGGCGTGGTCGAAGGCGAGGTGCAAAGGCTGCTCGATGACGGGCGCGTGACAACGCCGGTCAAGGTCTGTCGACTGGACCCGCTGATCGATTCCGCGCAGGCGACGCCGCGCGACTGGACCCGCGTCGCGCGCACGATCTTCGAGGCACGCGATGATTTCGACAGCTTCGTGGTGACCCACGGCACCGACACGCTGGCCTATACCGCCGGCGCTCTGTGCCTCTCGCTGCCGGGGCTTCGCAAGGCCGTCATCGTGACGGGCTCCATGTTGCCGCTGACCGTGGAGGGCAATGACGGGCAGAAAAACCTCTTCGACGCGCTCAGCGTGGTCCGCGATGCCGCGCCGGGCGTACAGGTTCAGTTCGCCGGCCACCTGCTGCACGGCGCGCGGATCCGCAAATCCCACTCCCATGCATTCGACGCCTTCAGGGACGTGCCGAGCGCGGAGCCGCCGGTTGTTGCGGCCAGGACGCCCGGCCTGATCGAGCTGCGTGAGCAGAATGTCGGGATGCTCTCGGTCACGCCCGGCCCCTCTGCCGACCTGGTGGGTTTTGCGGCGGAAAACTGCGACGGGCTGGTGCTGCGCTGCTTCGGTTCCGGAACGGCCCCCGATACACCGGAGCTGCGCGCGGCCCTTGCACGCGCCTATCAAAAGCAGGTGCCGGTCGTCGCGGTCAGCCAATGCCCCGAAGGCGGCATGCGTCTGGGCACCTATGCCGCCGGCAAGGTCATGCGAGACACCGGCGTTGTCGACGGCCGGGACATGAGCCCGGAAATGGCCTTCGCCAAGATGCAGTTCAGCCTGACGAAATTCACGGATTTCGAAGCGCGCCGCGCCTATCTCGCCGCCAGCCAGTGCGGAGAAATGACCACCTGAAGCACGGCAATATCACTCCGGCATGCGCTTCTGGCTTTTCCGGTCCCCGGCCGATCTGCGTCCCATTGTCCCCGAACCTGCAGCAGAGTTTGGCGATTGACTTGTGAAATGAACTACTTACCCTGAAGCCATGCGGCGGGCCGCAAAACACGAGGTTTTTCTTTCTACCTGACGCAAGTATTCCAGCGATCCGCATGGGGCAAATCCTGCCAAGAAAAGGGAAATCCGCCCTCTGCCGCAGCTGGCCTGTACAATCCAGTGTGGATTGCACCGAAAGCATAAAGAGGGACAACAGAAATGGGTTTTCTAGAGTTTATCTTCGGAAAGATCGGCGACCTGACATGGGGGTGGTCACTGATCCCCATCCTGGTCGTATTCGGTCTGTTCATCACGATCACCACTGGCTTTGTCCAGTTTCGGTTCTTCAAGCGCATGTTCCGCGTGCTGTCGAACTCCAACCAGTCGGCCGACCCGAACAAGATCTCGGCCCGCGAGGCCCTGTTGGTCTCGGTTGGCGGACGCGTGGGCGGTGGCAATATCGCGGGCGTCGCGGTTGCCATCACCCTTGGCGGCCCGGGAGCGGTGTTCTGGATGTGGGCGGTTGCCCTGATCGGCATGGCCACGAGCCTCGTGGAATGCTCGCTCGCACAACTCTTCAAGCGCAAGACGGGCGAGAACGAATATCGCGGTGGCCCGGCCCGCTCGATCCTGCATGGACTGGGTGAGGAATACCGCTGGCTGGCCATCGTCTACGCGATCTGCCTGATCGCCGCCTTCGGCCTCGGTTTCAACGCCTTCCAGGGCAACACCGTTGCCGGCGCGATCAAGGACAGCATGGGGATCGACCGGCTCTATTCCGGTGCCGCGCTCGCCGCCGTCTCCGGCATCATCATCTTCGGGGGCATCCACCGGATCGCCAAGACCGCAGATGTGGTCGTTCCGATCATGGCCGTCGGCTATCTCGGCATGGCGCTGATCGTCATCCTGCTGAACATCACCTCGGTACCGGGTGTGATATATGACATCGTGGCCAATGCCTTCGGCTTTGAAGAAGCCGTCGGCGGCGGCATGGGAGCGGCCATTGCGCAGGGCATGCGCCGGGGTCTGTTTTCGAACGAGGCCGGCCTCGGTTCGGCACCGAACGTCGCCGCAACCGCAGAGGTCAGACACCCGATCAGCCAAGGTATCACCCAGAGCTTCTCGGTTTTCATCGACACGATCATCATCTGCTCCTGTACCGCGTTCGTCATCCTTCTGGGCGATGTCTACGTGCCGGGCGCCGAAGGCATTGATGGCGTGGCGCTGACCCAGCAATCCATGGTCTCGCATCTGGGCGGATGGGTGCAATATTTCCTGACCGGGGCGATCCTGCTCTTCTCCTTCTCGTCGATCATCTACAACTACTACTTGGGCGAGAACGCGATGACCGTCCTGTCGGAGAAGCCCGTGGCGATCCTGATCCTTCGAATCGCGATCATCGGCATCGTGTTCATCGGCGCGACAGCACCCGCCGCGACGGCCGTCTTCTTCTTCTCCGATCCGATGATGGGGATTCTGGCGCTGGTCAACCTGCTGGCGATCATGATGCTCTTCCCGGTTGCCATGCGCCTACTGCGCGACTTCCAGGCACAGCTCAAAGCGGGGATCGAACGCCCGGTACTCAACCCGGACGATTACGCCGATCTCGACATCGACCACGAAGCCTGGAAGATGCCGACAAACTGACCTGCTCCAAAGGTCCATGCAAAGAAGACCGGGCGTTGTCGTCCGGTCTTTTCATTGTGGCTCAGGTCATTTCGGGGCTCAAACCGCCGGCACCTGCTGCGTGATGCAGTGGATATTGCCGCCACCGAGCAGGATCTCACGCGCCGCGACACCGACGATCTCGTGTTCCGGGAACGCCGCCTGCAGCACCTGGCGGGCCGGATCGTCCCATTTCGGGTCCAACAGCGGCATGATGATGCGGCCGTTGGTGATCAGGAAATTGGCATAGGAACCGGCCAGTCGCTGGCCGGCCTCCCGCTCCATCCCGTCCGACATGTCGATGCCTGCGGCTTCCCGCTCGGTGAGGTAGAGCGGGCCCGGTATGTGTATCTTGTGGATCTTGAGGGTGCGGTCCTTCGCGTCTGTCGCGTTGGACAGGAACGCGAAGGCCCGTTGCGAGATCTCGTATTGCGGGTCCCGTGTGTCTTCGGTCCAGGAGAGGATCACCTCGCCGGGTTTCACGACATGCATCAGGTTGTCGATATGGCCGTTGGTTTCGTCATTGAACAGACCCTCGGGCAGCCATAGCACCTTCTCGACCCCGAGATTGTCCTTCAGAACCTGTTCGATCTCGTCCTGGCTCATGTTGGCGTTGCGCGACGGATGCAGCAGACATTCCTCGTTGGTGAAGAGCGTGCCGTCGCCATCGGTGTGAATCGCACCACCTTCGAGGATGATCCCCGCTTTGTAGCTGTCATCGCGCAGAATCTCGCAGATCTTGCCAGCGACCTGATCGTCCTTGTCCCAGGGGAAATAGAGCCCGTCCACAAGACCACCCCAGGCGTTGAAGTCCCACTGGATGCCACGACGCTCGCCCTGTCCATTCGTCACATAGGTCGGGCCGATATCGCGCATCCAGCTGTCATTGGTCGACATTTCGACCACGCGGATATTCTCCGGAAGCCGGCCGCGCGCATTCTCGTACTGAGCCGCGGAGACCGCCATGGTGACCGGCGTCACTTCGGCGATTGCCCTGGCGACCTCGACAAAGCACCCTTGCGCGGGCTTGGCGCCATCGCGCCAATTGTCGCTGCGCTCGGGCCAGGCCATCCAGATCTCGGCATGAGGTTCGTGTTCGCCCGGCATGTCGAAGCCATCTGCGGCTGGCTTGGTTTTGCAAACTTTTGCCATTCTTCTTGTCCTGTCTAGAAAGGGATTCAGAGAGGCGTGGGGGCCACGGTGACCACGGCCCGGCCCCTTGTCAAATCATCGGGTGAGTTATGCCGCAACATCTATCGCGCCCATGCGGTTCCCGGTCCTTGAAAGAAATGGTTCCCCAAGGCTAGCGGCGGTTGAAACACCAACGGCGACAATGGGCTTCACTTCTTCCTCGAAACTGGACATTCCGCCGAAACGCACTGTGCTCGTCTTGCGCCGAAACGGCGCACAACTCGCGCGATTTTCGCAGAACTCCACGAAAAACAACGGATAACAGCGATCACGTCCACGACGACCAAAAAGCCCTTGTTTCTCTGAGCCTGCCTCGATAGACGGGTCGACGGAGATGTGGCCGAGTGGTCGAAGGCGCTCCCCTGCTAAGGGAGTAGGCGGGAAACCGTCTCGAGGGTTCGAATCCCTTCGTCTCCGCCACTTTTCAATGACTTAGGTGAAATACACACGACCTGACGCGACAGCGTGTGTGCCTTGAGTGTGTAGAATAGACATCGCTTTCCGAGTCGGTCCGACGCGCCCTTGCCCGGAATGCCCTGCTTGCCCGTTCCCCTTCAACAGCAGGGAGGGATGCCCGACCCGCATCGGAAAAGTGTAGTATTACTACACTTCGCCCCGGCAGTAGGGAGGGAGTTTTGTTCGTTCCCCTTCGACAGGAGGCAAATGCGCATTCGAATGCGTATTTCGGCGCTATCGGTCTTGTCATCATCGTCGGCGTCGTCAAGCCCTTCTCCAAAGGCCAACCTGACTTCTTGCGGGTGGAGAACGTCGACTGGGTTATCCCCCCAATGCGCGCACATGCCGGTGACCGTGTCCACCTTGTCCTTTTACGGTCTTGTCGGGTCTATCGTAACCGCTACGGTCGGTGCGGTGATCCTTTTGGCAGTCATTGGATTTTTCAAGAAGTCGACCTGAATGTATGCGTGCGCTGCGATCGGTAGCGACTTTTGCCCCATCGAGTGTTGATTTCCGCTGAGAAGTGACCCGGTAGCCCCTCAAATTTCCACTGAGAATTGACCCATGTGAACACGTTGCCCTGACGGTTTCGGTCGGGGAGATATGGAGTGATCGACATGGGATTTTTGAGTGTTATCCGACGCTGGGCATTGCGTGACAAAATGCCAATCCGCGAGATTTCGCGGCGCACGGGCCTGTCTCGCAACACCATCAGAAAGTATCTGCGTGAGGGCGCGGTGGAGCCGAAGTTCAAGACGCCATCGCGGCCGAGCAAGCTTGATCCCTATACGGATCGTCTTTCGGCCTGGCTGCTTGCGCAGACACGCCAGCCGCGCAAGGAACGCCGAACTGTGAAGCAGATGCATGCTGATCTGGTGAAGCTTGGCTATGATGGCTCCTACGGGCGCGTGGCGTCTTTTGCCCGCGCATGGCGCGCGGACTGGCACCGGGCTGCTTGCGCCAGGATGCCCAGGCAGAAACCGCTCTCATTGATATCTTTGGATCGCCTTGGGAAAGAACTTTAGGCGGGGCCGCAAGTCTGGCACTGGAAACCGAACCTTGAGTTCGAACCCCCATCTCTCCGCAACCCACCTACCCTATTGATATTAAATTTAAAAATACCTTTTCCCGGTCGATTCTCCCGCTCCTTGCGCCTCCACCGCCTTTGCAGAGACTCCCTTGAGACGGTTCAGAAGGAAAACGAAAGCGGGAAGCGGATGTACATCATCACCGCCAAGCGGATGACCCCCTCGCTCGTCTTGAAATACTTGAACGGGATGCGTTTCGTCATCCGCGGACGCTACGCAGCCCCTTGCCCCATCGCAAGCCAGGTTCCTTTGACACCGCCAGGAAAAGTCCAACCTCAATTAGCTTTGTTTTTTTAAGAGCTGACAGAATTTACCCGGCCGCCCCGACATGGTACAAAATCTATTATCCGGGGTGGAAAATCGAGACATGCTGCGCGGCGTCCTTGCGATTACCATTTTTCTAGTAGCCACGTCATTGGCGTCTGCCGAAGGCCGCTATGCGCTCCTGATTGGAAATGCGGATTACGCAACGGTCGAGGATCTGAAAAACACGAAGAACGATGCGCGCGATCTTGGCCTCGTTTTTTCGAAGTTGGGCTATGACGTCACCGTCCTATACGATCTCTCCCGCGCCGAAATGGTGCAGACATTGGGCGAGTTTAGGCGGCGCACCCACGGCGCCGATCACGCCATAATCTATTATGCCGGACATGGAGTCGAGATTGACCGGGAAAACTTCCTGATCCCGGTCGACGCTGTTCTCAAGACCGACCTCGACATAAAATACGAGACCGTGCCTCTTGAGTTGCTGTCCGATTCCACGGCCGGCGCGTCCGATCTGAGCCTGGTTATCTTGGATGCCTGCCGCAACAACCCCTTCATCGCCGCGATGACACGATCCTGGTCCACCCGTTCCCTCGGGCGCGGCCTGGCAGAGGTCGAACCCACGGCGCATTCGCTGGTGGCCTTCGCGGCGCGGGAGGGGACAGTTGCGCAGGATGGTGTCGGGCGGAATGGCCCTTATGCCAAGGCGTTGATGGAGGTGCTGGCCTTGCCGGGCGTCGAGATCAACTTCGTCTTCCGCATGGTCCATGACCGGGTTCTGGAAGCGACCATGCACCGGCAACAGCCGCATATCTACGGGGCGCTCTCTTCCCGGCTGATATACATACATCCCCCCGAGACGGCTGCGCAGGAACCGGAGGAGGCTTTGGAGTTGGCGCTGTGGCGGGAAGTGTCCAGTGGCGGAACCGAGGCGGAGTACCGGGCCTATCTGGAAGCTTTTCCGAACGGCGCCTTTGCCGATGTGGCCAGGATCCGGCTCAAGGCCCTGTCGGGCAGTGGGGAGTCCGGGCAAGATCTGTTGGAAGCGTCGCTTCCCGAGGTGCAGGATGGAGTGTCGAGCGGAGCGGCGGGGAGTTTGGATGCGCCCGCCCAATCGGACATTATGCCGGCACGAACCTCCGGGAACTCCGCCGCAGGGGCGGGCTTCCAGCAAGAGCCCGACGCCACTGCATCAAAGGACACGGACCGGAGCGGACAGAGCGGCACCACCCCGCACCTTTTGCCGGATCCAACCGCTCTGGCATCGGCCAGGCGACCCGGCTTGGAGAGCGTCGAGACCTGTTTTAGAGGAGCGTCCGCGCAGGCGGGCGGAAGCAAGATCCTTGTCGAGGTCGCCATCGATCTTGACGGAGACGTCGCGGATTTGCCGACACTCCTTGAGCCGTCCGACCCGAGCCCGTCCGATCGTGCCCTGTTCGTGAAGCTGGCTTCCGCGCTGGACAAATGCGCTCCTTACGCCGTGCCAAGAGCCGGTAGGTATCGCCTCTCCACCTCGGGTGGGGCCGTTCATTTGCTGGACGGGCTGGCCGACGGATCAGGGGGTTCCGCGACCAAACGGGTGGGTCTGAAACTGGTCGCGGCCTGTTTCGAACCGCCCTCTGGATATGCCGGAGGCAAGGACGTCGTTGTTGAAGTGGAGATCGATGCCGCGGGAAATGTTGCTGACCTGCCGAGGCTTCTTGCGCCGCGAGAACCGACCTCCTCGGATCGTGCGCTTTTCGTGAAACTCGCCTCCGCCCTGGACAAATGCGCCCCCTATCGCGCGAGTGGCCCCGGCCTGTACCGGCTGCACACGGGGGGCGGTGCCATACGCCTTCTAGAGAGCCGTTAGGCCCATCCGACTACTTGCAAGAGTAGACGGAGTTGCCCCAGACCTTCCGGCACATGCGTCCCTTGTACCAGAAATAGCCCGGTGGCAGCTTTCTGCTCGACTTCTTCTTGGACGATGCTTTCTTGGCAGCCGAAGCGCGTTCCAGCGCCTCGAGGTTCTTTTCGTCGAGCTTCCACTCCGTGAAACCGACCTCCGAATGCCTCAAAAGTGCTGCGTGCTGTGCCTCGTCCAGGTAGCCTGTGCCGGGCATGCCCAATGTCTCCTGCCAGTTCGCTAGGGCGGTGCGCGTGCCCTCGCCCGCTGATCCATCGACTCCATTGGGATCATAACCCAGGGCGGTCAGTCGCGCCTGGATCTCCGCGACATCCTTGCGGGTCAGTTCCAGTGCGGCCTGTGTCTCGCGGCTGGCGGGAGCCCATTCGACCCCTGCCAGTCCCGGATCTCCCATTGCGGATAGGCTGGCCGGGTCCGTCGAGGTTCCCAACATCGCCGCCAGGGATGGCGCCGGGCCCGAGCCACTCGCGTCATCCTCGAAAGTCTCGATCAGAAGTATCTCGCTCGCGGATGCGGTCAGCCAATGCATGCCGGCGGCGCTTCCGCCGTAGGGAGCGCAGGCGTCAAGCGCCGAGGAGACCTGAACAAACACGGTGCGTTGTGCCGAGGTGGGGGTGAGAGGGTCGATCAGTTTCGGCATCGTCGAGACATTTCCCTCCCGGTCGATCCTGACCTCGACGACGATAATCCCGGCTGATGCTGCCTCGCTCTTGCCGACATAGCACTTTCCGATTCTGGGAAGCCCCTCGATCACATCCGGTTGAGGCGCCGTCTGTGCAGGCTTCGAAGCGACAGTTTCTCCGGAAGCTCCGGATTGCGGCGTGTTCGCTGCAGAGACGGACAGATCATCCTCTGTGGCAGCGGGCGCGTTCAGGCGCGAAAAGCTGCTTTGCACCTTGGCAAGGCTGGCTTTCAGCGCGGCAATGTCGAAGCCTTCGATATTGTCCTCGACAACGATCCTTACAGCCAGATCCGAGGATGGGTGGTTCTTGACGATCCGCTCCAGCAGCCGGTTGGCCTGAAGGAGCTTCTCGACTTCGGAGAAATCGAACGGCGCATTCGTTGCATTCGCGAGCTTGCGCGCCTGCGCCAACAAGGCCTCGGGCGTGGTTCCGGGTGCTTCGGCCTCGACCGGCTCTTCGATTTTCCTGGCCTCGATTTCCGGCGGTTGCGTTTGCGGAGCCTCCGGAGGGGCGTCCGATACCGGGCTGGGTTTCGGCTCGGAGAGGCGGGCAATATCCGCATCCAGCTGCGCAACATCCAACCCGTCGATCGTCTCCTGAACGAGGATTTGAACTGCGATGTCGGATGCCGGGAAATCGGCCACGATCCTGTCCAGGATGTCTCGTGTGCCCTTCAGCGCGCCGAGTTCGGATGTCTCGTAGGGCGCTTCTGTCGTCCCGAACAGGACCTTCGCCGCAGCGAAGAGCGACTCCGGCGTCACGCCGTTCGACTGGGCGAAGACCGGCATCGGGGCCGACAGCAGGAGCGAAAAGCACAGCAGCACAAGCCGTCCCCGGCCGAAAAACGCCCGTGGCCACGCCTGTACTGCGAAGACTTCAGCCAGGGGTTTCGGCATTGCGCCCTCCTTGTGGGGTTGCAAGCGACGCCTGCGGGTTCCGGTTTCGAGCCGCCTCATTTGCACACCAGATTTCCGGACTTCGTCCTGATGCAACTCTTCGAGTTCGAGCTCCTCTTGGGAGCGGATTTCTTGGGCGCTGGTTTACGCTGAGGCGCGGATTTCTTTGGTGCCGTCTTCCGTTGCGTAGTGGTTCTCTTCGTGGTCGTCTTCCGTTGGGGCGCGGACTTCTTGGGAGCGGTCTTGCGCTGTGTCGTGGTTCTCTTCGGTGCGGTGTACCTTTGGGTCGTTGTCTTCTTCGGCGCGGCCTTTCGCTGGGTCGTCGTCTTTGGCGCTGTCTTCCTCTGAGTCGTGGTCGTCTTGGGCGCGGTCTTCCGCTGCGTGGGAACGGCCTTCGGCGAATAGGTCTTCTTGGGCGCGGCCTGTTGTCCGGGAACACCGCTTCGCTGGGCGCTGGTTTGCGACTGCGGGATGCCATTGCGTGGAGCTGCCGATGTCCGGGTGGTCGGAATGGGCTGTCGCGCCTCGGAGGCAGATCGCTTGACCACCGGGATTTGCTGTCTCGCGGCGGTTGCCGGGCGGTTCATCGTTGTGGAAAGGCGGACCGCCTCGGCGGCGGAACGTTTCACCACCGGGATCTGCTTGGTCATCCCGGGTGCGCTCACCCGTGCTGTCGGGATCGTGTCCCGGACCATCGGCACGGTTCCCCGCAAAACGGTCGTCGGCCGCAACAGAAACCGGGCCGGTGGTGAGGGCCACTGCGAGACGATCCCGTATGTGATCCATGTGGTGTAATTGGCGATGGAATGCTCTCGCAACAGCGCCAGTTGGGGGCGATCGAGATAGCCGCTCACCGGCAGGCCAAGATCAAGTTGCCAGGAGGAAACGGCGCCGCGTGTGCCGTCACCATAGAGGCCGTCGATGCCGCGCACGTTGTAGCCCATGGAGGTCAGGCGCGCCTGGACCTCGAAGATCTCGCTTCGGGTGAGGCCGAGCGCATTGTAGGTCTCGACAGTCGCTGGGCCCCAGTAATCGGCGGTCTCCGCCACCGCTTCCACAACACTCTCCGCCGACGACAGGACATTGGCAGTGTTGGTGATCTCCTCGGCATTCTCCAGCTGCAAGGCTCGGAATTCGAGCGGGCGAATGCCGGAGGTGGAGGCTGAAACCCGATGCAGGCCGGCCGCATCGGGCCCGTAGGGCGCACAGCCATCCAATGCGGTGATCGCGCTCAAGACAAGGTTGCGTTCGGTCTCCGTAGGCTTGGACGGATCGATCAGTTCCGGCATTCTCGCGACATTGCCGCCCGGATCGATCTGCACTTCGATCACGACCCCTTCTTGCGGATCCAGCCCGGCCTTGGGAACGAAACAGCGTTCCGCCTGTTTCAAGCCATTTAGCTCTTCGCCGGAAGTGCCCGCAGGCAACGGCGTGTCCTTCAGTGGAAACTCGACCGCCGCAATGCCCCTTGCCAAGCCGCTCGCCGCGCCATCGGGGGCAGAGGGAGCCACGTTTTCGGCCGTCTGAACTGCTCTTTCCGCGGAGCCGTTCGACAGGCGATCGCGGGCAAGGCTTGCGACATCCGAGCGAAGTTTTGCTACATCAAGATTGCCGATCTTGTCCTGCATGAGGATCCGCAATGCGATATCGGAGGAGGGGAAATCCGTAACAATGCGATCTAGGCTGATACGGGCTTCATCCAGGTAGGTGGCCTCCTGTGCGTCATAAGGAGCGTCGGTCGCCGCCACGAGTGCGGACGCCCTTGCAAGAAGGCTCTCGGGGGTTTCGACAGAGCCCTGCCCAAGGGCGGGGCCATGTGCCCAAATGGCGATTGCCGAAACCAGGCACAGGCAACAATAACTGATGGAGGGAAACAGGCGTTCGACAATTGCCGTTTCTGCGTCTTTCGTTTCTGATCTCATAATCATTTCTTCCCCCTGTCGAAAATCGGCCTCCGGCCTTGCCCCGCAATCTGCTCTGCTTCGCCGAAAAACGGCCTCCGCGACTGTCGGCCTCCGCTGGCCAGGCCATTGAAAAGGAAGCGCGCCCAAGGATCTCGGCGACGCAGCGAGGATGGAACATCCGGCCACGGCAGGTTCCTTGAAATGGCGGCACATCGGATTCGGGACGGATTGGAGCGCGAGTCGATTTTTGCACGGAAATGGCCGTTGCCGCTCCGAGACAGGCTCGCTAATCGAAATTCCACCCAGGCTGACATTACTCGCATCGTGAAATCTAAAAACGTCGAATCATAATGTGCATATCCTAGGGGAAGGACGAACACGGGAAATGACGCATGGCGTTAAGTCGCAGCGAAGACTCGCGCCCGGAATGGTCCAATTTCCTTATCTGATAATCGTCCAATTCGTCGAAATGGACTTCCTTGGAGTTGGCCATTAGGATTCACCCAATTAATTCAATGGCCTAAATATTTTTTCTCATGATGTTGTCCAAGACGTGATGACGTTCGTGTGAATCGCGCTACCGCCGAAAATGTCCTTTTGGGGCATTCGGAAGGAAGCTTGGTTCACCGCAAGCGATCGACATGTTGAGGGCTTTCGGCAGGTCGCTGGTGCCGATTCGGACGGCGAGGCCGAATGCATGGGCACAGGGTTTCGGCCGAGACACCGCTGGCCCCGGTCGATCATCCGCTCTACCCGGCGCTGCAATCCAGGACCAACCCGCCGCCATCGTAGCTCAACAGCTTGCCGCGCACCGTCACCCAGCTCCGTTCCGGAAGGCGCTGGGCCGCGCTTTCGCCTATGCGGCAGGTTACGCGGGTTGGGGAAATGGACTGATCCAGCGACAGCCCCTGCCGGATGGTGGCCCATAGTAGGTTGTGCGGTTTGCGCGCGAGGAAATCTTCGACAGGGTTGTCCACGCTGACGCGCCAGGAGACCTGAAAGACACCGCGCTCGAATGTCGGGTTCTGCCAGGGCATGCGGAAGCTCCGTCCTTTTGTCAGCGCGACGAGGGTCGGAACCTTGTACGCATCCATGGCATTCGACAGGTTCGGGATCATCCGGTCATTCCGGATCGTCTCGCGCAAATTCGTATAATAGGTTCGGCGGGCGTTATCGACGATGTAGCGGCGGAACTCCCGGGCCGCTTCCTCGCGCAGGGCGAAATCGCGGTTACGTTCCTGCTCGACATGATCGCCGGCGAACGCGGCCGGGCGCGAGGGTACGCCCTTCTTCACGACAAGGTTCAACGGTTTTGGGGCATCCCTGCTGTCCTCTGCCAACTCGACCCGAACCTCGCGCTCCGCACCGGCTACGCCGCAGATC
Source organism: Aliiruegeria sabulilitoris (assembly GCF_001558155.1). GTDB lineage: Bacteria > Pseudomonadota > Alphaproteobacteria > Rhodobacterales > Rhodobacteraceae > Tropicimonas > Tropicimonas sabulilitoris. The sequence continues at coordinate 8,848 of NZ_LOAS01000033.1, read as the reverse complement.
CGCTCGACATAGGGCAGCAAGTCCACGACGATCTTCTCGAACACTGCCGGTTCGCCGACGGCGACCTTTGGCGGGTGCTTCACCAGAATCCTGATCGTGGCAACTTCCTCGGCGGATCCGGGGATGCCGCTCCGCGCGTCTTCACAGACCATCTGTGCGTCCATCGGCTTGGTCGGAAACTGCCATACGATCATACCGTGCTTGACGGACAGACCGCTATGGGCACGCAAGTCGACATGACCCAGTGTTCCATTTGCCTGCATGTGAACAATGGTGCCCGGCGGCTGGATCGGGCCACCGTTACAGTCCTTGCCGATCCAGTAGAAGAACTCCGCGGAGTCGATCTCGGCGAATCCGTTCCCGATACGGCAGTTGTTCCGCGTGCCTCGCTTTCCCAGGAGCCGGTCCGAAACCTTTTGCTTTTCGTCGATCCGAAGCCCGAAGCTTCCCCCGGCATGCAGGATCCAGTCTTCCTTCTCGCTGCCCCTGGCCGCGTTTTGGGGCGCGCGGCCATCGCTGTGAACACGCGCAAAGGGCGCGCCCTGTTTCGACAGCAGCACGTAATCCGCCTCATAGGACAGGCAGGCCACCGGCAATGTGCAATCCGCCGTCCCGCCCTCCGCCAGTTCGACGCAGAGCCGCCGCCCGTCCATCCGGACCTTGTGAGCAGAGCGGCGGCCATCTGTCCCGTAGCGGTTCGAGCGCGGATGGTTTGCTTCGAGATCGCCAAGCACCTCGGAATAGACCGGAACGCCATCGATCAGCCGTTCGATCGACGCCCCGGTCAGCTTGGCGATGTCCCGTCTCTTTGCGGGCTTTCCCAGGGTCTTGCAGAAGGCATCCATCGGATCGGGGCGGTTTTGCGGAGTAACGTGTGCCCCTTGCGCGGCAAGCTCGGCCGCACCCGAGACCGGCTGTGCCTTGACGGCGGGTCCGCCGGCGGACTCGTTCCCGCCCTGCGCAAACGCGAGGTTTGGCAGCATGCAAAGGCTCACGACGGCCAGAGCGCGGCCAAGAACAGACAGATCACGAAGCATGACACCCTCCCCAGAGCTCATTTCGTCGCCAAAGCGCCTCCGCGCTTTTCTGATCCAGCCCGACGACCGGATCGATGCAATGCTCATGCTGGAATTCCCGCAGGGCCCTTCTGGTCCGGGCGCCGATCACCCCGTCGACCGGGCCGGGATTGTATCCGGAACTGCCAAGCCTTCCCTGGAGGGCTTTCGGGTCGTCCTCGTAGAAGTCGAGCAGATCGGTGATTTCCGGTCCGGGTCGCGACCACTCCCCGGGTTCCAGCACGCTCCAGGCAATCGCCCGGCTGTCAGGTTTGCCGTTAGTCATTCTGGTTTCGACGGAGACAATTCCGACAGGTTCGCAGGCCCGGCATCCGTTCAGAATGGTTAAGCTGTGATAGAGAACGGGCGCGCCACGCTCCAACCGGAAATACACGATCCGTCCGCGGCCGAAATCGATCAGGGCCTTCGGGTAGGATCGCTTGATCCTGCGGGCCTCCGCGTTCCAAGGCTGCGCAAGGCCGCGATCAACCCCGTCGAAGTCGAAGTCAACGGGGCGGCCTTCGAGAAACAGGTATTGCTGTGAGTTGGAATTGGCCCAATTCGGGTGAAAGGCATCCAGGACCTGATAGCGCCCGAGATCGCGGACGCCCTCGATGATGACATCGTGCTCCATGATCTGCCCAAGCCGCGCGTAGCGGCGCGCGACATCCTCGGGAAATCCTTGGGAGGCGAGGCACTCGGCGGTGAAGGGCGCGCGTGTGCCGTCCCTTGCGCAGGGCAGGAAGCGCTCGAAATCCCATCCGGTCATCCCGGAGTTGACAAGGTAGTCGCCCGGAGGGCCAATTTCGCGGGCCAATTCGCTTCCTGCCAGCTCCACACCGGTCAGGTGGGCGCTGAAATCGCCTGTTACGCTTTCGAGGATGTAGGAGTCCGCGCCATGATCCTCGCATCGACGCACCCGGTCACATGCATTGCCCGCGGCCCTGTCTCGCCGAAGGCACAGCACGTCGCCGACGACCTCCACCTCTCCGGATACCTCGGGCAAGTTCTCCTGGGAGAAGACGATCAGGCCGCGCGCGCTCTTTGGTCCCTTTCGGGTCAGGTAGTATCTGCCCTCGACCCGCCCGGCGAGTTCGATGTTCATCCGCCCGCCCAGCAGGGTCGAGGCGATCTCATCGCCGGAGAGTGTCGCACCCGGGGCCCGACAGTAGCGCGACTTGAACGCGGCGCTCGCAGTGCGGGTTTCCGCCCGAGTGAGTTCTTGTCGCGCCCAGTCCGGCGCCCTGGCGATGAAATCGTCATCGCCACCAAACCGGTCGAGCCCACGGAGGGCGTCGAAATCCTTCTCCGTCCAGCCCTCGAGCCCGGAGGCGTTGCGCAGCCGGCGCCAGACCTCGCTTCGCGGCTCGCAGCCCGAAGCGAGTTCGATCCCATCTTCGACGCCTTGCGCCCGGATCTTGCCATCCAGAAGGAACCTGTAGGTTCCCTCGCCCGCGTAGCTCAGTTGATGGACCGCTGTGCCCGGCGCGATGCCTTCCCAGGAGCTTTTAACCGTTCCCGGACAGGGTACTGTGTAGATCCGCGTTTCTAGGTTCACGAGATACTCGCCGGCGCCCGCGGTAAACGAACTTGCATCGCCGCCGGGCTGCCTGGACGTGGAAAAACGCTGCCGCGCCATGACGATACCGGTTGTCCGGCACCCCTCTCCGCTGCAACTGTTCTGCTCGACATAGGGACAGGCGGGGTCCGGTCCGGTCAACCGCGCCTGCGCGCAGTTGTCGGCAAAGCGCGCCCGCATCAGTTCGTCGCCGAGAGGTTGAACCTTATCGTCCACCGCTTGCGTCATGCTGCCTGCGGAGGGGCCGGCCTGAGAAAGTTCAAAAGCGATACTGACAGGGTCGAGCGGCCCGAGCACCTCTCCGGACAGCAGCTTCTGGCCGGGAATGGATTCCGGGTGGTCGCGTGCGATCCGCTCTAGGATCGCCTGAATGCTGCGCAGCAGATCGAGGCGCGCTTCGCCCGTCCGGGCCTCGACGGCCTGGTACATCTCCAGCGCTTCGATGAAGAGCAGGTTCGCCTGTTCGCTGGCCCGCAGCGATCCGGGAAGCAGACAAGCCCCCGCCAAGACCATGGCCGCAAGCAGCCCTTTGGGGCGCTTACTCCAGAACAATCTGCGTCTCTCCCTTTTCGGTGCCGGGTCTCACGGCGAGGCTCACCGATTTCCAGTCCGCGTATTCCTGGCGCGGCAGATCGAAACCCTCTGTCGCGCAGTACAGGATCTTCCGGCGTAGCTCGTCCGTCGCATTGATCGCGCTTCCGGAGAGGAACGAACTCGGGATCGGTTGTCCATCCACAGCGAACAGGACCTGCATGGAAACGGCGCTGGTGACATCTTCGGACCCTTTCAGGCATTCCTGTAGCGCTGTTGTCAGGGTGCGCCGCCAGGTACTGGTGCGCGGATGCAAGGGGGCGACCTCCCAGGGGGCTGCCAGTTCGAGAGCGTCCGAGAACAGGAACACTGTCTTCCAGCCACCGACCAGGGTCACGCCGATCTGGTCGGCGTCTCGAAGCATCTCGTTGCCGACAATAAAACGCACCGGTGCCTTGAGCCGCGACAGGCGCCCATTCTCGAAAGTCATGCCGGAAGGGACACGCTCGGAGTGGAGCGCCGAGCAGCCATCGCATTTCTTGCTCGCGGTGATCAGGAACTCGGTGGTAAATACGTCGTTCTTGCCGATCGGGTTGATCTTTGCCTTTGGAACGAACGAGGCGATGAAACTGTCGATGCTCACATGCAGGCCATCCGGCGCCCAATGCGCGGAGAGTTTCATGCGCATATCAAGCCCCTGGTCCTCCTTGCCGCGGAAGGCGAAGTTGCGGGGCTGCGCGTAATAGGCGAGCTTGCTGACGAACTCGGCGCCGCCAGACGCGATCATGGCCCGTTCCACGGCGCGCGCCTTCAGCCAGCCTTCGGGATCCGTCCACCCTGACAGGAAGACACTGTCGGTGCTCCAGTCACCATAGGCCAGCATCCGGTTCCACTCGGGATGCACCACCCCGCCGCGACCGGTGAAGTTTCGTACCTCGAAATGCAGGTGGCAGCCCGTTGCGTGGCGGCTTTCGCCGGTCTGCCCGATGACGGTGCCGAGCGCGATAGCGCCGCCTTCGACGAAGGGGGTGTCCGACAGGTTGGAGAAGAAAGTCCAGGTATCTACGCCCTCAACCTTGCCGTGATCGATCAGGACGGCATTTCCGACCAGTTCGTAATCCGCGTCCCCCGCTTTCACCGTGCGCGTGACTGTTCCCGGGTAGGGGGCGACGACATCGAGACCGCAATCGCCAACGATATCGACACCCGGATGGGTGCGTTGGCCGATCGACGGGAACTCGCCATGACCGAAACCGACGCCTGCGAACCCGTTTGGAACCACCGTGCGGTGCCATTGCTCAAGGTCCAGGTTGGTGGCCGTGTCCTTGCTGGGGCGTGGGCCTGCGGGGGCATTCTTCTCCCATGGGACCGTCTGGTCGAAATGACCCTTAGTCGAACTGGATGGGTTTGCCGCGGTCTGCTTTCGCGGGGTGGCCATCGGCTCGTTGGACGTGTCCTTGTCGGAGGCACTTGCCGTTGACTCCAGCTCTTTCCGTATCGCGGCAATATCGATCGCACCGAGGGCTTCGTCGGCGGCGATGCGCTTGCCGGGAATGGAGGTCGGATAGTCTTCGCCGATCCGTTGCAACTGCTCCAGAACAGCGCGCAGGACGTCTCGGCGCGCATCCCCCTCAAGATCCGACGCGGCCGCGTGCAGCCGGACCGTTTCTGCAAAGAGCAGGTTCGCTTCAGCGCCCTCGTCCTGGGCAAATGCAGGCGAGAAATGCATCAAGCTGATTGCCAGAAGAAATGCCAGTGGCGACAGCCGACAATCGCACCTTTTTCTTTTAACCAACAGAAAAGCCGTTTTGATAATCGAGATCTTAGCCATGACAATACCGCCGTTACCATTTGCAGCTTGCAGTAAGGATAAGGGGGTACAAACCCGGCATTTGACGCGCGTCAGTTGGTCGCGAATGATTATTTCGAAACGAGCAATCGGTCGCAGCCCGGCTATTCAAACCACTTTGACCATTCCCTTGCCTGGAAACTGTCATCGGGACACCGGATGTATCTCTGCCCATTCGGGCTTTGACGGACGCCGTCAACTTCAACGAAGTCGAACACGGATTGCGTTTCGATGAACTCCGTATTGGACACGACGTCGAGCTTCCACTTGACGTCGAACGGAACCAACCCGTCCGCGCATTCCCCCGACCACTGCGTAATTCCGTCACGAATGTCGGTACGGCGGGTTTCACATTGGAAGTTGTAGCTGAAGGTCGTCGACCTCCCTCGGACGATTCGCATGGAAATGTCCGCGCTGCTAGTCAGGTCGTCACTTTCGCAGGAGTAGTTCGAGTTGACATAAAGGCCGGTGCGAAGTGGCGTGTTTGCGGTAATTCCATCCGGCATCGGCATCCCCGCGCATTCGCCGCCGCCTTGTTTGGCGGTGGCGAGCGCCTTGCGTGTGTCGAGATCCGGTTGCCCGGTCGGGGCCAGGCAGCGGCTGCGCTGAAAACGCATCAATGCCTCGCGAGTCTGCGGACCGGGATAGCCATCCGCCGGCCCGGCATCGAAGCCCAGTGCGCTCAGGCGCGACTGAAGTGCCTTGGCGTCGTTCGAAAACACCGCCGGATCGGCCGGCGGTAGCGGGGCGATGCTACAAGGTCGGAAATAGGACGTGGCATCCCGGTCAAGGTGATCGATCCGCAGACTCGCGTCCGTTTCCCTACGGAAACGGAACGCTGTCCGCCAGTTGGTTCCCTCACCATTGCAGGTCGCCTGGGTCTGATGCTCGCCAGCCTCGCGCGGAATCGGGCTGTCGAACTGGCAAGTGCTCTCGTAGAAGAGCACTTTCGCCGCTTCGACCACCAATGGCGCCATCTGGCAGTTGATCTCCGAGGGCTGCTGCATCAGCTCGTATTTCCCAAGCAGACCGGGACGGCCACCCGTGTCGGGGCATCCTTCCTCTGAAAAGGCAGGTTGCGGACCCACGGCCGACCGCAACGCCGCCAGCGTTGCCTCGTCGCGCCGTCCGCTGCGTGTAAGGCACCATTCGGACTGGAAGCGTTTCAATGCTTCGATCGTCTGGTCGCCGAGCACGCCGTCCATCGGTCCGGCATCGTATCCCATCCGGTTCAACCGGAACTGCAGCGCCTCGGGATAGCGCTCGAACTGAGCGTGTTCCCAGCCGCTGCCGCCGCCATTCTCGGCATCAGGGTCAAACTGGAGCTTGGCGCCCGGGGCCGCGATCCCGATATTCCGCCTGCCGAAGAGCCGGCCCCTTTTGTCGAAGTCCAGGTAGCTCAATCCGATGCCGCGGGTCGGGCAGCCCATGCATTCGCTGACCATTTCCTCCAGGATGAAGCGCTGGAAACCGGAGGGCAGATTCCGGTGACCAGCGATATGGCTGAACTGGACCAGGGTCTGGGGATAGGCGCGCAACAGACGTTGGCTCGCTCGGTCCGTGAATGCGGCGCGAGGGGGCCGCGCCGGAGGATAGATGAGCGCGGGATCTCCATTCAGGAGCAGATCCGTTCGAGGATGATTGGTCATGTTGCGTGCCCGCGCCAGATCGACCCGGCCCAGTTCTTCGAACGAGTCCACCCAAAGCGCCCTCAAACCGGTCAGCGCGTTCGCAATCAGGAACGCGACACCGCCTTCCGAGACACCCTTCTGCCTGAAACAAGTCTCCGCATCGGGCCCGGCGCAGCTGGAAATGTTCTGGACGTTGTGCGGGCCGCTGACGATCTCGACGCCCCATCGCCCCGGTTTCTCGGTCGGCGCCGCGGCCCCATGGCTGCCGTTGCTCTGCGTCAGCGTCGGCGTCGGCGTCGGCGTCGCAGGCGTGACGAAACGCCTTGCATTGTCCAGAACGAACGTCAGCTCATCGAGGTCTCCGGCCTCGTTGTTCTTGAGCCACCATGTTTGCAGTTCGTATTTTTGCGCCAAAGTATCGCGCAGAACCTCTTCCAGTTCCGGCCAGATCGGATAGCCGATTCGGCCGCTGGACTCGAACAACCTGCCCGTCAACATGCCCGTCCGGAATGTCCGAAGGATCGACTCGGCATCGGCAGCAATGTCGTCCAGCGCCCGGCGTGTTGTGGCGTCGTAGCCGGTATCAGCTTGCTGCAGGGCGCTGATCTCCACAAGGGCCAGGAAATCTTTCGCCCAGATCCGACTCGCGCCCGTGGCGGGCTTCCCGGCCACACCAATTTCCAGCTGCGCAAGATCGACCAGTGGCGCAATCCATGAGCGCACCAACTCTGCCGTCTGCCGCTTTCCGGCAGCCTCGTGGGCTTCCGCCAGGAGCTCCGTCACGACAGCTGTCACGAGGCCGAAACCAAAATCCGCGGCGATCTTCGACGTGATATCTTCCGTCTGGACCTGGCTGAGAAGAAGCTGGCGCCAGGTTTCACCACTGGCCGCAAACCCGGGGTCATCGGAAAGCGCGGCAAATGCGTCCACGCGCATGAGCGGATCGGCGATCTTGGCGGGATCCGAGAACAGCACGCCATGCGTGGAGGCGCCCGCCCTGTTACCCGGTCCGGCAAAGACCGCCGCTGCGATGACTCCCTCAAGGCTCTCCCCGATGTCTTCCTTGCACGACGCCGACAGATTACGGCAAGCACGTTCGGCGGTTGCGGCGATGGACCGTCTCGTTGCATCCGGCATCTCCCGGGAACGCAGGTCGCTTACAGCGCGAATGGCCGCAAGATCTATCCCGCCGAGCGCGCCGCCTTCACGGATCAGGCGCGCAGGCGTCGACTCCGGAAATTCCTTTTCGATCCGTTTCAGGATTGCACCAATGTCGCGCAGCATTTCGAAGTGGGTCGCGCCGCCGAGTTCGGCAGTAACGGCAAATTTCTGATGTGCTTCGACGAAGAGTGAGTTCGGATCGTCGCTACTGCCCTGCGAAAGGCCGGCCGCCGGAAGAATCAGAAATACCAGAAGAGACCTGATCAATTTCATCGACGTACCTGAGCATAAACTCCATTCAATGCCGAAAGCCTACAACAGCGATATCCGCATCGCCCATGCGGCCAATTCACGAATGTCCGTCGTTAGAGTTTTTCGGACTTCTGGGGCCGCGTTGTAACAGAGGCTCTGGTTCGGTTTCTGTTTGAGCATAGGAGACGGTCTGGACCTGTCGCGGAATTGTGCAGCTCCTTTGAGCACGCATCGTGTCACAAAGGAGAACAGACATGGCATCACGACCGAGCCCGGAGTTCCGCGCTGAAGCGGTTCGGGTAGCATTGACGAGCGGGCTTTCACGCAAGCAGGTTGCCGCTGACTTCGGTGTTGGCTTTTCAACGCTGAGCCGGTGGATACAACAGGAACGCAAGTACCCCGAGAAGCCGACGGCGCAATCCGACCTTGAGCGTGAGATCGCTGATTTGCGCAGAAAGAACCGGCCGCCCCAGGGGGGAGAGGGATTTACTAAACTGAGGAGGATCAGGAATTGATCCGGGGGATCAATTCCCCGACGAAGGCCACCGTGTTCTTCGTGGAACGAAGCAAATGAAGCGCGCTTTCGTCGAAGAGCACCGAGATCAGGTTCCCGTGAACCGGTTGTGCGAGATCATGGATCTAAGTCCACCGGGCTATCAGGCATGGCGCAGTCGACCGATGAGCCGGAGCCAGCGCAAAGACATGGTGATACTGGCACACATCCGCGAGCAGTTTGCTTTGTTGCTAGGTCATGTTGACAAATGGCGGAGCCAGAGGCGGATTGATGTGA
>NZ_LOAS01000032.1 GCF_001558155.1 Aliiruegeria sabulilitoris | reverse complement strand
TTGGGCAGACTCTACATTACGGTGAGGGACTTTCCGGGGGGCAGGTCAGAGGCCGTTGGGAGGCCCCCGGCGCCCGATCCCCTCCCCGTGCTCGGGTCCTTCGCGGCCGGCAACGCTATGCGGGGGGGCATTTGCCCGGAAGTTCTCTGGCGACAGGGATTTTATTTGGGTCCGCACCCAGGGTCCGCACTTTGGGTCCGCGGGTCCGCACCATTCGGCTTCTCGCCCTGTTCAGCGGCTGAGATGTCGAGCGGGACCGGGAAGTTCGGCGCCCGGTCCTGCATCAAATCGTTTCGAGAAAGTCTTCGGAGCGCGGCTGTCCTCGTGATCGCCGCGCTCCGGTGCGTCTGGGGGGATGGTCATGAACAACTGGCGGGAAGGAATACCGGCTTGCAGATCGAGATGATGGCGACGGAGCGGCTCGTGCCCTATGCACGCAATGCCCGCACGCATCCCGAGTGGCAGATCGCGCAGATCTGCGCCTCCATCGCCGAGTTCGGGTTCACGAACCCCATTCTCGCGGCCGGAAATGGCGAGATCATCGCCGGTCACGGACGCCTTCTGGCAGCGCAACGGATGGAACTGGCCGAGGTCCCGGTCATCGTGCTGGACCATCTGTCGGACGCGCAGCGCCGGGCACTGATCATCGCCGACAACAAGATCGCGGAAAACGCCGGCTGGGACGAGGATCTGCTGCGCCGCGAGCTGGCCGCGCTGCAGAAGGAGTCTTTCGATCTCGATCTCATGGGCTTCTCTGATGCCGAACTGGAGGAACTTCTGGCCGGCGCGCCGATCGAGGACGAGGACGGGGCATCGGTTTTGCCCGGCGATCCGGACTTCCTGCCGGAACCGCCGCGAGCGCCGGTCTCGGTGCGGGGCAACATCTGGCTCCTGGGCGATCATCGCCTGATGTGTGGCGACAGCACGAAACGGGGAGATCTCGAGGCGCTCTGCCCGGACGGGCCGGTCGACGCCTGCTGGACCGATCCGCCCTACAACGTGAACTACGAGGGTACGGCCGGTTCGATCCGGAACGACAACATGGGCGACACGGAGTTCCGGCGGTTCCTGACGGATGCCTTCTGCTGTGCCTTCGCGGTGATGAAGAGGGGTGGTCCGATCTACGTCGCGCATGCGGATACGGAAGGCTTCAACTTCCGCGGCGCGTTCCGCGATGCCGGGTTCAAGCTCTCCGGCTGCCTGGTCTGGGTGAAGCCGTCGCTGGTGCTGGGGCGCTCGGACTACCAGTGGCGGCACGAGCCGATCCTTTACGGGTGGAAGCCGGGCGCGGCGCATAAATGGTTCGGGGGCCGCGCGAAGACCACGGTGTTCGAGGATGGACGCGAGCCCTTGCGCCTCATGGCGGATGGGACCGTGCAGGTCGATGTCGGCGACCAGGTGGTCACCATCGCGGGCGAGAACCTGACGATGGAGACCCATGACGGCTCGGTTCTGCGCTTCGACAAGCCGGCGCGGAATGGCGAGCATCCGACCATGAAGCCGGTTCGGCTGATTTCCGACATGCTGGGCAACAGCACGTCGCGCGGGCACCGGGTTCTCGATCCCTTCGGCGGATCCGGTTCCACGCTCATCGCCTGTCAGGAGATGGGCCGGCGGGCGCGGCTGATGGAACTCGACGAGAAGTTCTGCGACGTGATCGTCAACCGCTGGCAGCAGTTTACCGGCGGCGAGGCCATCCTCGAGGGCGACGGCCGCAGCTTCGAGGACATCGCATCCTCGCGCGCGAGGGCGGCGTGATGTCGGCCTGCCTGCTCGGATCGATCCTGGTGCCGGATATCGCCCATCCCCGGCCGCAGGATGTGGATCCTCGCTTCCTGATCCTCCGCCTGGCGGAGATGCGGCGCTTCTCGGGCAATCCGGCCGCGCTGACCGTGGCGGAGCACCAGACCTTCTGTGCCCTGCTGGCCGATGACATGGGGATGTCCGAGCCAGCGGTGGAATGGGCCGGCCATCACGATGACCACGAATTCGCGACGGGCGATCTGGTTTCGCCACTGCAGCGTGCCATCGGTGCGGAGCAACTGTCGGCGGTCCAGCAGCGCTGGGATGTCGCCATCGCTCGGCGGCTCGGGCTTCGGGAACCGACCGGCACCGTGCGCGCCGAGGTGGCAGAGGTCGACCGGATCGCGCTCGGCGTGGAGTGGATGATCTGTCTCGGGCGGAAGCTCGACGAGCTGGGGATCGAGGTTGAAGGCGGGCCGCTCGGCCGGGCCTCCCGGATCCTCGTCGAGGCGGTGCTGACCGATGATCGCTGGGAGGAAATCCGGGAGGGACGCGAGTTCCTGAAGATGGGGGTCGCGGGATGAAACAGTCTCGGCCGCGCGCCCTGCGCTATGCCACCGGCCGGATCCGCCGCGTTGTGCATCGCACCGGCACGGCTGCGCAGGTGATCGGACCGCTTTCGCCCGGCGTGCGGGTGACCGGTCTGACGGCGGGCCAGTTCTCGGCCGTCGATGCCATGGAGCACATGGTGGACGAGCTGGGACCGGCCGCTGTCCGCGTCTCGACCTGGACCACGGGTGTCTACGATGTCGAGCGGACGCGGGCCATCCGGGTACAGGGCCGGATCACCGATATCCGGATGCTGCTGGATCGGGGCACTTTCGAGAAATCGCCCAAATATGCCGGGCCGCTGATCGAGATGCTGGGCGTCGATGCGTTCCGCTGTCTGTCGGTGCATGCGAAGATCATCATCGTGACGGGTGAACGCGGCGCGGCGGTTATGCGGTCCTCGATGAACCTGAACAAGAACCTGCGGACGGAGCAGTTCGATATCGACTGCGAGGCGCCGGATGGCGAGGTGGTCGGCCTCTATTCCGGCTGGTTCGATGCGCTCTGGGACGAGTCCGGGCGCAGCCAGGACAACCGGGCGATCATCAGGGCCGTCTATGACCGCTATCTCGCGGACCCGGCCGAGGAGAACGTAAGGCCACGGCGCAGGAACCCCGTGGCCGGCGGGAAGGACGCACAGGCGCCGCGCATCGAGGATGCCTCCTTCTCGGTGGATGAGCTGATGCGCTTCATCGGGGACTGAAATGGGACTTTCGCGCCGCGCATATGCCGCCCATCGCAAGGAGCGCAGGCTTCCGGGCGGTTCGGAGAAGGCGGTGCGCAATGCCATCGCCTCGGGCCGGATCGAGGTGGGGCCGGATGGCACCATCGACCCCGAACGCGCCGATGCGCAATGGGCCATGCAGACGGATCCGGCAAAGCAGCGCACCGAGGTCGCTCCGGCTGGCGCGCCGGAACCTGCCGCGAAGAAACCCGTGCCGCAGGCGGCGATCGACGCGGTGCAGGACACGCTGCGGGATGCGGGCGAAGCCGCGCCGGAGGGCGATGGCGGTCAGGTCTCCTACATCCGGGCACGGATGGCGAACGAGGTTCTGAAGGCGCAGACCGCACGGGTCCGGCTGCAGAAGATGAAAGGCGAGTTGGTCGACCGGACACGTGCCACGACCACGGTCTTCGATCTGGCGCGACGCGAGCGGGACGCCTGGATCAACTGGCCGCCGCGTGTCTCCGCCAACATGGCGGCGGAGCTGGATGTTGAGGCGCATCTGATGGAACAGGTGCTGGATCGTCATATTCGCGAGCATCTGGCCGAGCTTGCGGAGATACGGATTGAGCTCCGGTGAGGCATTCGAGGGTGCCGAGGATATCCGCCGTGCCTGGCTGGGAGGTCTCGCGCCCGATCCGCCGCTCACGGTCTCGCAGTGGGCCGACCGGCATCGGATCCTGTCCTCGCGGGCGGCCTCCGAGGCCGGGCGCTACCGGACGGCGCGAACGCCTTTCATGCGCGCCATCATGGATGCGCTCTCGCCGCGCGATCCGGCGCAGAAGGTCATCTTCGCCAAGTCGGCCCAGGTCGGCGCGACCGAGGCGGGCAACAACTGGATCGGGTTTTGCATGCATGCAGCACCCGGTCCCTTCCTCGCGGTGCAGCCCACCGTGGATCTGGCAAAGCGGCTCTCGCAGCAGCGGATCGATCCGCTGATCGAGGATTCGCCCACGCTGCGCGCGCTGGTTTCGCCGAACCGCGCGCGGGATTCGGGAAACACGGTGCTGGCAAAGCGGTTTCCCGGCGGGCAGCTCATTCTGGCCGGGGCGAACAGCGCCGTGGGCTTGCGCTCGATGCCGGCGCGCTGGGTGTTTCTCGACGAGGTCGATGCCTATCCGGGCGATCTCGATGGCGAGGGCGATCCGGTCGCGCTGGCGGAGGCCCGTACCAACTCCTTCGGGCATCGGAGCAAGGTATTCATGGCGTCGACGCCCACCATCGCGGGAATGTCCCGCATCGAGCGGGAATACGAGGCGAGCGACCGGCGGCGGTATTTCGTGCCGTGTCCGCACTGCCTTGAGCCGCAATGGCTGCAGTTCGAGCGGCTCCGCTGGGAGGCAGGCCGGCCGGGAACGGCGGTCTATGTCTGTGAGCATTGCGACGCTCCCATCCAGGAGCGGCACAAGACCTGGATGATGGACGAGGAGAACGGTGCCGAGTGGCGACCCACGGCCGATCCCGAGCAGATCGAGCGGGCGCGCGAGGCGCGGGTCGTGGGTTTCCATATCTCGGGGCTCTATTCGCCGCTCGGCTGGCTCTCCTGGGAAGATATCGCGCGGTCCTGGGAGGAGGCGCAGGGCAACGATGCGGCGCTGAAGACGGTCCGGAACACGATTCTGGGCGAGACCTGGCAGGAGCGCGGCGAGGCGCCGGACTGGCAGCGGCTCTACGAGCGGCGCGAGGCCTGGCATCTCGGCATGGTGCCCGAGGGGGCGCTGGTGCTCACGGCCGGCGCGGATGTGCAGCGGGACCGGATCGAGATCGATATCTGGGGCTGGGGCCGCGGCATGCAGTCATGGCTCGTGGATCACGTCGTCCTCGACGGCGATCCGGCCCGACAGGAGCTCTGGGACGATCTGACGGGACTTCTGTCGGAGACCTGGCCGCTGGCCTCGGGCGAACGCATGGCGCTGGCGCGGCTCGCGATCGACACCGGCGACGGTCAGACCACCGATGCGGTCTATGCCTGGTGCCGGGCGATGGGGCGCGGTCAGGTGATCGCGATCAAGGGCGTTGGCGGCTTCGACCGGTCGATGCCGGTCGACGGGCCGACCTATGTCGAGACCACGGAAGCCGGCCGGAAGATCCGGCGCGGGGTGCAGCTCTGGAAGGTCGCGGGCGCGGTCTTCAAGTCGGAGACCTATCGCTGGCTGCGGCTCAATGCGCCCACCGACGAGGAGATCGCCGAGGGCGCGGACTGGCCGGCGGGCTTTGTCCATTTGCCCTTGGGTACAACGGCGGAATGGCACAAGCAGCTGACGGCCGAGCAGCTGATGACGCTGAAGACCCGCACCGGCGGGCAGAAGCTCGAATGGCAGCAGATGCGGGAACGCAACGAGGCGCTCGACTGCCGGGTCTATGCCCGCGCGGCGGCCTGGCTCATGGGTGTCGATCGATGGGACGAAGCGCGCTGGCAGGACATGGAGGCGCAGCTGAATACCGGTCTCGACGAGGCACCGCCCGCGGGGCGCCCGAACAGAGCAAGGCAACAGACGAGGAAGCGGTCATCCGACTGGATGGGGCCGCGCCAGAGGGGAAAGTGGTTCTGAGATGGCATGGACAGAAGCTGAGCTCGACGCTCTGAAGACAGCTTACGCGTCGGGCACCACGCGGGTCAGCTATGACGGCAAGACCGTCGAGTATGACAGCCAGGCCGGGTTGCTGGCGCGGATCCGCACCATCGAGGCGGAGGTGCGCGCCGCCTCGGGCAAGGCGCCGCCGGTTGCGGGCTTCGCCTCCTTCCGGCGGTGCGCCCGATGAAACGTCAGACAGGATCTGCTCCGGAGGTGCGCTGGGGCTGGCTCGATGCCGGGCTTGCCTCGGTCGCGCCGAGGATCGCGGCGCGGCGCTATGCGGCTCGCGTAACCATCGCCAATCTGCGGCGCGGCTACGAGGCGGCGGCGCGCGGGCGCGGCACCGATGGCTGGCGGGCCTCCGGCACGGCGGCGGATGCGGAAATCGCCACGGCCGGGCCTGTGCTGCGGGACCGGATGCGGGAGCTGGTGCGGAACAATCCGCTCGCGGCGCAGGCGGTGCAGGTTCTGGTCAACAACATTGTGGGGCCCGGCATCGAGCCGCGCGCCGTGACCGGCGACGAGGAGACCGACAGGCGGATCGATGCGCTCTGGGCCGGATGGGCGAAGCGTTGCGACGCGCATGGCCACACGGATTTTCAGGGGGTGCTCGGGCTCGCGGTACGCGAGATGATCGAGGGCGGCGAGGTCTTTGCGGTGAAACGGGCCCGGCGGCGGCGCGGCGGAGAGGTGCCGCTCGAGATCGAGCTGCGCGAGGCCGATCATCTCGACGCGGCACGGTTCGAGGATCGGCCGGGCGGCGGGCGCATCTCCCAGGGGATCGAGTACGATCGCAACGGCCGGCGCGCTGCTTTCTGGATGTTTCCCGACCATCCGGGCAACCGATCGCCGGTCTTCCAGCGCACTCTGGAGTCGGTGCGTGTGCCGGCTTCCATGGTCGCCCATCTCTTCGAGCGGCAGCGGGTGCAGTCGCGCGGCGTTCCCTGGGGCGCGCCGGCCATGCTGAGCCTGCGCGATCTGGGCGACTGGCAGAATGCGGAGCTGGTCCGGAAGAAGACCGAGGCCTGCATGGTCGGCATCGTCTTCGGGGCGGAGGACGAAGGGCAGCAGAGCATCGCGCCGAGTGTCGAGGATTCGGACGGCAACCGCATTGAGCAGTTCGAGCCGGGCCTCATCGCCTATGCGCGGGGCGGCAAGGACATCAAGTTCAACCAGCCCGGCTCCAGCGCCGGGATCCGCGAGTGGAACATGGTGCAGATGCACGTCATCGCGGCGGGCTTCCGGGTGCCCTACGCTTTGATGACCGGCGATCTGAGCCAGACCAATTTCTCGAGCAGCCGGGTCGGCATCAACGAATTCCGGCGGATGATCGAACAGCAGCAATGGCACACGGTCATTCCGATGTTCTGCGAACGGGTCTGGGAATGGTTCTGCGAGGCGGCCTGGTCGGCGGGCCTCATTGCTTCCCCGGATATCCCGGTCGAATGGGCGCCGCCGCGCTTCGAGAGCGTGAACCCCTGGCAGGATGCGCAGACCGACCTGCTGGAGACCCGCGCGGGCTTCACCTCGCTGTCGCAGCAGATCGCGAAGCGCGGCTACGATCCGCGGTCGATCCTGCAGGAGCAGGCGAGCGTTCTGGCGCTGGCCGATGAGCTGGACCTGGTGCTCGACAGCGATCCGCGCCGGGTGACGCGGGCCGGTCTCGCGCAGGCCAATGCGCCGGGCGAGGAGGAGCCGGACCCGCCCGCCGGCGGCAATCAGAAGGACTGAAACCATGGAACGGCAAACACGGGACCTGCCCCTGATCGGGCGGGCGGCGGAGCTGCGCCCGGACTCGATCGACCGGGAGGCGCGGACGGTCGAGATCGTCTGGACCACCGGGGCGACGGTGCAGCGCGTCCGCTGGGAGGGCTGGGACGATCGCATCGAGTTCGACGAGGAACTGCTCGTCTCCCCGGAGGCGGTGCGGCTCGAGCGGATGAACGCCGGCGCACCCTTCCTCAACAGCCACAATGCCTGGCGGCTGGAGAATGTGCTGGGCTCGGTGGTGCCGGGCTCGGTCCGGATTGAGGGCGGGCATGGCTATGCCACCATCCAGCTCACGGATGCGCCGGATGCGGCCGGGATCGTGCAGCGCATCCTCGAACGGACCGTTCGCAACGTCTCCGTGGGCTACCGGGTCCATCGCTACGAGATCACCAAACGCGACGGCGAGCGCGAGCACTGGCGCGCCGTCGACTGGGAACCCTTCGAGGTCTCGGCCGTGGCGATCCCCGCGGACCATGGAGCACAGACCCGCGCCGCGGAGGCGCCCGCGGGATCTCTCACACCCTGCGTGCTGGCTCAGACGCAGGAACATCGGAAAGGACAGAGCATGAGTGAGCGGAACCAGGCGGCGGCCGGCGATGAAACCCGCGCCGCGCAACAAGGTGAACAGACCCCCACCACCGGTACCGCCCCGGCGGCCACCGCCGAGGAAACGCGTAGCCATCCGCAGGAACTGGTCATCGACGGGGATGCCATTCGTGCCGAAGAGCGCACCCGCGTTGCCACCATCACCGCGCTCTGCCGCCGGCATGGCCTCGAGGGCGCTGTCGCCGATGGGCTGATTTCGCGCGGTGTCTCGCTCGACGAGGCGCGCACCGCCATTCTCGACGCCATTGCCGAGGCCGATCCGCTCGAGGGTCGCGTGCACGAGCCGGCGCCCGCACAGGCACGCGGCGATGGCGGGCGTGACGCCGCCTATCGCGACGCGGTCTCAGAGGCACTGCTGCATCGACACGATCCGGGCCGGAATGAGCTGACCGCGTCGGCGCGCGAGTTCCGAGGCATGACACTATTGGAGATGTCGCGCCACGCGCTCGAACGCTCGGGCATCTCCACGCGTGGCATGTCGCGGATGGAGCTTGCCGGGGCGGTGTTCCAGCAGCGAGCCGCCGGCCTGCATGCCACGGGGGATTTCACGGCGATCCTCGCCAATGTGGCGAACAAGACCCTGCGGGGCGCCTATTCCTCCACCCCGCGCACCTTCGGGTCCTGGGCGCGGCGTGCGACCATCACAGATTTCAAGCCGGTCCAGCGCACGCAGCTCGGCGGCGCGCCTGATCTGGAAAAGGTGCTGGAATCGGGCGAGTTCCAGTACGGGACCATGGGCGAGGCGAAGGAGGTCTATGCGCTGGCGACCTATGGCCGGATCATCGGCATCACCCGCCAGACGCTGATCAACGACGATCTCGACGCCTTCACCCGCATTCCTGCCGCCTTCGGGGCATCGGCCGCGGATCTTGAGTCGGATATCGTCTACGCGATCCTGATGCAGAACCCGGCGATGGGCGATGGCACCGCACTCTTCCATGCAGATCATGGCAATCTCGGCACCGCCTCGGTCATCGACGAAGCGGCACTTTCGGCGGCCTGGCGCGCCTTTGCCGAGCAGACCGGCATCGAGGGGCGCAAGATCTCGATCCTGCCTTCGCAGATCATCGTGCCGCCGGGGCGCCGGTCGCTCGAGGCGCGCAAGCAGATCACGGCCACCACCCCGGTCAGCACCTCGGACGTCAACACCTTCGCCGGCCGGCTGCAGGTCATCGAGGAGGCGCGGCTCATTCCCGATGCCGGTGAGGATCCGTGGTTCCTCGCCGCCGATCCCTCGCGGATCGACACGGTCGAATATGCCTATCTCGACGGTCAGGAGGGTGTCTTCACCGAGACGCGCATGGGCTTCGAGGTCGACGGCATCGAGATCAAGGCCCGGCACGATTTCGCGGCCAAGGCGATCGACTGGCGCGGCCTCTACAAGAACGCCGGCGCGGCACCGGAATGATCCGGCTCCGGCCGTGATCGGCCGGCGCCCGCTTTTTCCTCCCTGTTGGGCGGGCGCCGGTTTCTCTTTCTCCTGAAAAGGGTTCTCCCCCATGAAAAACTTCCTTTCCCACGGTCACACGCTGACCTTCACCAACGGCTCGGGCTCCGATCTCGCCTCCGGCGCCGGCCATCTGCAGGGCGCCATTTTCGGCGTCTGCGCAGATGCGGTCGCAAATGGCGCCGAAGGCACCCTGAACCTCACCGGCACCTACGAGTTGCCGAAGGCTGCATCCCAGGCCTGGGCGGTCGGCGCGAAAATCTACTGGGACGGCTCGGAGGCGACCACGGTCGATACCGACAACACCCTGATCGGCGTTGCCGCGGCGGCGGTGGGATCCGGGGCGACCGAGATTCTCGGGGCCGTTCGCCTCAATGGAACTGCTGCCTGATGAGTATCTTCGCCGCTGCCATCGATGCGCTTTTCGCCGATCCGCACATGGCGCAGGATGCGCTCTGGCGGGCCGGCGGCGGGGGCGGCGGCGTTGCCATCCGGGTCATGCGCCGCGCGACCGACGACACCGCGTCCTTCAATGGCGGGCGGTTCGTGGTCGATACGGTGCTGTTCGATCTCCGGGTCTCGGAGGCGCCGGAGCTGGCAGCGGGCGACACGCTCGAGGTTGCGGGCGAGGTCTTCGAGATCGCGGGTGAGCCGGTGCGGGATCGCGAGCGGTTCGTGTGGCAGGCGGAGGCGCGGGCGGCATGAGGTTCGACATTCGCATCGAGGGCGATCTTCGCGAGCGCATGGAGCGGGAAATCCTCGCGGCCGAGCGGGCGGTCACCGGCGGCATCCGCGCGGCGGGCACAGGCCTGAAGAACGACTGGCGGGCGCAGTTGCGCGGCGGCGGTCTCGGAGACCGGCTCCCGCGCGCCATCCGGGCAAACACCTATCCCGCGAGGGGCGAGAGCATCGGCGCGGCCGCGCTCATTCATGTGAAAGGGCGGCACACGCCGGAAGTGATCGATGCCCATGATCGCGGTGCGCTCATCCGATCCCGCGACGGTTTCTGGCTGGCAATTCCGACCGCCGCCACCGCAAAGCTTCGGGGCTCTGGCAACAAGCGGATCACGCCGCTCGGCTTCGAGCGCAAGACCGGCCTGCCGCTGCGCTTCGTCTATCGGCGGGGCAAGCCCAGCCTGCTGGTCGTGGATCAGGCGCGGATCAACCGGAAGGGCCGCGTGGCGAAAAAGGGCGGGCGCCGCCGCAAGGATGGCATCCTCACCGGCGAGCAGACGGTCATCGCCTTTCTGCTGGTGCCGCAGGTGAAGCTGCCGAAGCGCACCGATCTCGGCCGCGATGCGGAGAAATGGGGCAACCGGCTCGCGGGCATGATCGTCGATCGCTGGAAGGACCGCACCTGATGGCAAGCAGATCCGAGCAGGTGCTTCAGGCACTGCATACGGCGCTCGCGGCATCCCGGCCGGTAGGCGCTACGCTCTTGCGCAATGCCGGGCTTCCGGCGCGGGTGCCGGCGGCGGGTATGATGATCCTGCGCGATGGCGATCCCGGCGAGCCCGAGTTCCTGTTCTCCCCACCGCTCTATGTGTTCGAGCACCGGGCCGAGGTGGACTTGATTGTCGAGACCGGCACCGATGCCGAGCGGGATGCCGCCTTCGATACGCTGAAGCTGGCGCTGGGCGCCGCCATCGCCGCCGATCGCACCCTGGGCGGTCTCTGCGACTACGTGCTGGGCGAGGCACCGGCGCCGCTCGATCTGCCTGTCGAGGGGGCCGAGGGGCTGAAGGCGGCAACCGTTGGCGTCGTTCTCACCTACGCCACCGACGATCCGCTGAACTGACAAACCGAAAGGACTTTGATACATGGCACGCGCACAGGGCGCGCGGGCGCAGATGGCGCTCGCCTTCGAATCCGTCTACGGAACGCCGCCGGCCGCGGACAGCTACTGGCGGATGCCCTTCGCCAGCTCCAGCCTCGGCAGCGAGCAGCCGCTGCTCAACTCCGAACTTCTCGGCTATGGCCGCGATCCGCTGCCACCGGTCAGGGATGCGATCACCGCCGATGGCGATGTCTCGGTGCCGATCGATCTGCGCTTCCTCGGGATCTGGCTGAAGGCGCTGTTCGGGGCACCCACCACCACCGGCGCGGTCGCACCCTTCACCCATGAGTTCGCCTCGGGGGGCTGGGTGCTGCCCTCGATGTCGATCGAGATCGGCATGCCGGACGTGCCCCACTATGCGATGAACGCGGGCTGCGTTGCCAATTCGATCAGCTGGACCATGCAGCGCTCGGGGCTCGTGACCGCGACGGTCAATGTGATCGCTCAAGGTGAAACCACGGGCGCGGCGTCCTCGGCCGGCACGCTGACCGGGCTCGAGCTGCAGCGCTTCGGCGCCTTCAACGGCTCTGTTTCCCGCGACGGCTCGCAGCTCGGCAGCATCGTCTCGGGCGAGATCACCTATTCGAACAATCTCGACCGGATCGAGACCATCCGCTCGGACGGCATGATCGACGGGGCCGATCCCTCCGTGGCAGCCCTCACCGGCTCCATCAACGTGCGCTTCGCCGACACGGTGCTGCTCGATCAGGCCATTGCCGGCGATCCCTGCGAACTGAGTTTCGCCTACGAGATCGACGCCGATCGCCGCTTCGAGCTCAAGGCCCATGCCGTCTACCTGCCAAAGGCCCGCCTGCCGCTCGAAGGACCCGGCGGTGTGCAGGCCACTTTCGAATGGCAGTCCGCGCTCGACACCGTCACCGGCCGAATGGCCACCGCAACCCTGATCAATGATCAGGAAACCTACGACAATCCGTGAGGTCATCCATGATCCGTCTCAATCTCAACCGGGAGCCGCAATGGGTCGCGCTCCTGCCCGGCGTCCGCGTCCTGGCGGCGCCGGCAACCACCGCCATCATGGGGGCCGCGCGCCGCGATCCCATCCTCGAGGGGGTGGACGAGACCACCGATCAGGACGAGGCGGCGCTGCGCTTTGCCAAGGCCGTCGCCTTCCAGGTGATTTCCGAGTGGGAGGGCATCGAGGGCAAGGATGGTGGGCTGGCCGAGGTCACGCGCGAGCACATCGATGCGCTTCTGGACAATTACCGGATCTTCGAGGGATGGCAGCTCGAATACATGGCGCGCTGGCTGGGGCTGGAACAGGAAAAAAACGCCTCCGCGCCCTTGCCGAATGGCACTTCGGCGGGGGCGCCGAATATTGCGGAGCCTGCCCCACCCGCTGCGAAGCCTGCCCGCAGGACCGGCACCAGCCGGAAAGCCTAGAGGGTGCGCAGGTGTGGGATCTGGCACTGCGGATGGGCGGTCAGGTCCGCGCGGTGTCGGGGATGAACGGCTACGCGGTGCTCGGCTGGGACCTTGGCGCAGGTCTGCGGCTCGCCGAGGCGCTGGGCTGCGATCTGCTCGCCGCGGCCGAGCTGCTGCCGGAAATCGAGGCCATCGCCTGCCTGAAGGCGAATGAGAGGATGCGGGAGAATGGCTGAAAAACGGGTATCGGTCCGTCTCGCGGCGGTGGGCGGTCAACAGGTCAAGGCGGAGCTTCGTTCGCTCGGTACCGAGGGCCGCGCTGCGCTCGAAGGCATCAAGACGGGAGCCGCTCCGGCTGGGTCGGGTCTGGACAATGTGGGCAATTCCACCGCTCGCGCGCGCGCCGAGCTGGAGATGCTTTCCGCAAAGGCGGCAGAGGCGGCGCGGTCGCTCAACACCACGGCCGCTGCCGCCACGCCCATGGTGGCGCAGATCAACCGGCTGACCGGAGTCACCCCGGCCATCGGTCAGACCACGGCCGAGTTCCTGCGGCAGGGTCAGGCGCTTGATGACCTCCGCGCGAAATACAATCCGGTCTATGGCGAGATCCGCCGCTACCGCAGCGCAGTCTCCGAACTGAAGGCGGCGCATCTGCAGGGGGCGATCTCGACCGACGAGATGACTGCGGCCATCGCCCGCGAACGCCGCGCCTCGCTCGAGAGCGTCGCCGCGCTCAAGGGGCGGACCAATGCGATCACCCGGATGGCGGGCGCCTCGCGCAATGCCGCCTTCCGGACGCAGCAGATGTTCTACCAGGTCAACGATATCGGTGTCTCGCTCGCGGGCGGTATGAACCCCTTCGTGGTCATGGCGCAGCAAGGCACGCAGATCGCGCAGATCTACGGCTTCGGCAATGGCGGCGTCTCCGCCATCTTCCGCGATCTCGGCAAGCTGATCGGCGGCGTCGTCACCCGCTTCTGGCCGCTGCTCGCAGTCGTCGGAGTGGCATCTGCCGCCATCGCGGCGATGAGCCACGAGATCAATCAGGTCTCGGAGGTCACGGTGAGTTTCGGGGACACCGCGCTCGCGGTCTCGCAGGTTGCGGCGGACGGGCTGAAGAGCCTTCTGAAGCCGGTGGTCGATGCCATCGCGCCCTGGTTTGCCTCGGCCTGGGAGCAGGTGATGACGACCACGGTCGATGCGGCAAACTCGATCATCAAGGGCATCCAACTTGCTGTGCTCGGGATCCGCACCTCGGTCGGGTCGATCCCCGATCTATTCCGTGCGGCCTTCAATGGCGCGGTCTCGCATGTGCTGACCAAGTTGCACGACATGGTCTGGTATGTGGGCCACGCGATCGACGGGATCGCCCAGAAGCTCAACGAGACCTTCGGGACCGATCTCTCCACCGGCACGCTCTCGGGAACCATCGACAGGCTGAGCGAGGCAAGTGGCAATTATGCCCGCGCAGCGACGGCGGCGCGGGATCGGTTGAGCGGGCGATGGGAGGACGCCCGAACCAGAGCCGAGGAGATCGATGCGAGCAGTCCGCTCGGGGATTTCTTCGACGCGGTGAAACAGCGGGCGGTCCAGAACGCGCTCAAGCGCACGGCGGAGGAAGCGGAGAAGACCGGCGGCGCGGGGCGTGCGGCAGCCGAGCAGATGGTGTCGACCGGCAATGTCGGAATCTCGGTGTGGGAGTCGCTGCGCGACAAGCTGGCCGAGTATGCGAAAGAGGCGAGAAATACCGGCGACGCCATCGCCGATCGGCTGGTGGGCGCCTTCGCCTCTGCCGAGGAGGCGGTCGGCCAGTTCGTTAAGACCGGCAAGGTCAATTTCACTGACCTGGTGACGTCGATGATTGCCGATCTCGCGAAACTCGCCGCGCGGCAATACATCCTTGGGCCACTGGCGAGCGGGATTTCCGGCATTCTCGGCAACGCTTTCGGCAGCGCTCTCACCACCAGCATCCGGCCGGCGGCGCGTCCGACCAATTTCGCGGGCGGCGGTCACACCGGTTTCGGGGCCCGATCCGGCGGTCTCGATGGCCGCGGCGGTTTCCTCGCCATGCTCCATCCACAGGAACGGGTGACGGATGAATTCCGGGGCGGCGGCGGGAAGCAGGCAGCGATGGCGCCGGTCACGGTCAATATCGCCACGCGCGACGCGCCTTCCTTCCGGCAATCGCGGACACAGGTCGCGGCGGATATCCAGCGCGCCGTCGCCATGGGCAGGAGGGTTCTCTGATGGCTTTTCACGAGGTGCGCTTCCCCGACAATATCAGCCGGGGCGCCCGCGGCGGTCCGGAGCGACGGACGCAGATCGTCGAGCTGACCTCCGGCGACGAGGAGCGCAATGCGAGCTGGGCGAATTCCCGGCGGCGCTATGACGTCGCCTATGGGGTGCGGCGGGCCGATGATCTCGCCACGGTCGTGGCCTTTTTCGAGGCGCGGAACGGCCGGCTCTACGGTTTCCGCTACAAGGACTGGGCGGATTACAAATCCTGCCTGCCTTCGCAGCAGCCAACGCCCACCGATCAGGGGCTGGGGACTGGGGACGGCACCACGACCACGTTCCAACTGCTGAAGACCTACCTCTCCGGGGCGCATTCCTGGAGCCGCTCCATCAGCAAACCCGTCTCCGGTTCCGTCCGGATCGCTCTCGATGGCGTCGAGCAGGTGTCCGGCTGGTCGGTCGACACCACCACCGGCCTGGTCACCTTCACTGCGGCGCCCGGCGCGGGGGTGCTGGTCACCGCGGGCTTCGAGTTCGATGTTCCGGTGCGCTTCGACAGCGACACGCTCGATGTCTCCCTCGATATCGAACGGCTGGGATCGATCACCTCCATTCCGCTCGTGGAGATCCGGCGATGAACGAGGAACCCGGATTCATCGCAACCGTCCTGCGGGATCTGGCCACGTCCACCGCTGTGATCCTCGCCGCATGGGGTGCACTGGGCGGCGCGACCAACGCACTGACGACGAAGATGCATCTGCGGGATGCGGTGCGACACATCCTGCTCGGCGGCATCATCGCGGCTGGCATGGGCAGTCTCTCAATGGCCGTCATCACCAGCTGGATGGGACTGCCGCCGGCGGCGATCCCTTCCGGCGGCGCGGCCGGTTCCGCCGCCTATCTGGTCGGGGTCTTCGGTCCCGCCTTCATCGAGGTGATGCTGGAGCGCGTGCGTGGCGGGAACGGGTCCGACGATGGTTCCAGCGATGCGTGAACGTCATCCCTTCGTCCGCCATCTGCGCCGTGCCTCCGGGGCGCCTTTCGATCTTTTCGCACATCGCATGCGGGTCGGTCTGACCGTGGCCGCATTCATTCTCATCTTCTCACTGCTGGGATAGCTCACCATGAAAATGACGGATCGGGGGCTTGTCGCCCTCATCCGGCACGAGGGTATCGTTCCGGCTCCCTACCTTGATGTCCGCGACGTCTGGACCTTCGGCATCGGTCATACCGGCGCGGCGGGTGACCCGAACCCTTCGCACATGAAGCGCGGAATGCCGGCCGATCTCGATCAGGGCATTCGCGCGGCATTTGAAACCTTCCGGGCCGATATCGCCCGCTACGAGCGCGATGTCTGCAATGCCATCGCGGTGCCGGTCGAGCCGCACGAGTTCGATGCGCTGGTCTCGTTTCACTACAACACCGGCGCCATCCTTTCCGCCCGCCTGACCCGGCTGCTGAATGCCGGGCTGCGCGACGCCGCGGCGGAGGCCTTCATGGGCTGGCTGAAGCCGGGCGCGATCCGGCCGCGCCGCGAAGCCGAGCGGGATCTGTTCCGGCATGGGCGCTACCCCGAGGGCACCATTCCCGTCTGGCCAGTCGATGCGAAGGGCCGGGTCAGCTTTGCCCGCGCCGTGCGCCGTCTTTCCGAGGATGAGGCGCTCGCCCTCCTGCAGCCCATGCCCGAGCCGGCCGGGTGGCTCGCCCGGCTCTGCACCCTTCTTTCCACTCTCATCAGGACACAATCTGCATGAACATCCTTCTTATCCGCATGATCCTCTATGCGCTGGGCGCGGGCGCAGGCTCGACCTTTGGCTTTATCACCTGGGCGTCTGGTTCGGGCGTGCTGTCGATCGACATGAACGGGCTCGCCACCGCGCTAAGCTCCATCGCGGGTTGGGGTGGCTTCGGGCTGACCTTCCTCGCCTCGCGCTTCGCGCCGCTCGACAAGCGATGAAGTCGCTCTCACCGGACCTGCAGGCCCATCTCGACGAGGGCACGACGACGCTCGCCTGGTGCTGGCGCATCACGCGGGCGGATGGCGTGGTCCTGGGTTTCACCGACCATGACCGGGTGCTTGCCTTCGCGGGCACCGACTTCGAGCCGGAGAGCGGTTTCACGGCATCCGAAGTTCGCTCGGGCTCGGATCTGTCGGTCGATGCGCAGGATGCCGAGGGCGTGCTCACCTCGGATCGGATCTCGGAAACGGATATCCGCGACGGTCGCTGGGACAATGCACAGGTCGAGCTCTGGCGGGTGAACTGGGCCGATACCTCGCAGCGGGTACTGATGCGGCGCGGGGCGATCGGCCAGATCCGGCGCGGCCGGCTTGCCTTCGTCGCCGAGATGCGCTCGCTCGCGCATCTGCTCGGGCAGAATGCCGGACGGAGCTTTCAGGCGACCTGCGACGCCGTCGTCGGCGATGCCCGTTGCGGCGCCGATCTCGAAGCCGCTGCCTTCCGGGGCAGCGGCGTGGTGACGGGCCTGTCGGGCGATCGGTGCTTCACCGCGTCGGGCCTTGATAACTTCGCCTCAGGCTGGTTCAGCTTCGGCACCATAGAATGGGCCACCGGCATGAATTCCGGACGGCAGGCGGAAATCTCCGCCCACGGGCGGGACGGCGGCATCACCACCGTGACCCTGCTCGAGGCGCCGGTTCTTCCGGTGGCGACGGGAGATGCCTTCACCATCCGCGCAGGCTGCGACAAGTGTGCGGAGACCTGTTCGGCGAAGTTCGGCAACATCGCGAATTTCCGGGGCTTTCCGGACATTCCCGGTCAGGACACTGTGCTGCGTTACGCGAGGCGCAGCGGCGCGAACGACGGAGGCGTGTTGTGATCTCTGTCGATCCGGTGCGCGTCATCGTCGTGGCGCGGTCCTGGCTCGGCACGCCCTATCACGACCAGGCGAGCGTCAAGGGCGCGGGCTGCGACTGCCTCGGGCTGGCACGCGGCATCTGGCGAGAGGTGGTGGGGCCCGAGCCGTTCCCGATGCCGCCCTATTCCCGGGACTGGGGTGAGACCGGCTCGATCGAAGTGCTTGCCGAGGGAGCGCGGACCATGATGCCGGAGACCTCGCCGCTGGAGGCCGGTCCGGGCGCGCTGGTTCTCTTTCGCATGCGGACCGGTGCCATCGCGAAGCATGTCGGCATCCTGACCACGCCAGCCGCCTTCATCCATTCCTATGAGCGGCTCGGCGTGATCGAAGAGCCGCTCTCAGCATCCTGGCGGCGGCGTATCGCCTTCGCCTTCCTGTTTCCGGATCGGAGCTGATCCATGGCCACCCTCGTGCTTGGCGCGGCCGGCGCCGCCATCGGCGGTTCCATCGGCGGCGCAATCCTCGGTGTCAGCGCCGCCACGATCGGCGGCTTCATCGGCTCGACCATCGGCTCCTATGTCGACAACTGGATCATTTCCTCGCTCACGCCGGGATCAAACTCGAGCTTCGAGGGGCAGCGTCTCGATACGCTTCATGTGACCTCCGCCACCGAGGGCGCGGTTCTGCCGCGTGTCTGGGGTCGGCTGCGGATGGGCACCAACATTATCTGGGCCACGGATTTCCGCGAGAAGAAGGAGACCACCACCCAGGGCGGTGGCGGCAAGGGTGGCGGTGGCGGTGGCAACAAGGTGAAGACCACCGAGTATTTCTACTTCGCCTCCTTCGCGCTGGCGATCTGCGAGGGGCCGATCACCGGCGTGGGGCGCATCTGGGCGGATGGGGCGCTGATGGATCTCTCCGGCGTCACCTGGCGCTGGTATCCCGGTGACGAGAGCCAGCAACCGGATCCCTTCATCGCCGCGAAGTCGGGCGCGGCAAACACACCGGCCTATCGCGGCACCGCCTACCTGGTGTTCGAGGACCTGGAGCTTACGGGGTTCGGCAACCGCATTCCGCAGATCAATGTCGAGGTCTTCCGTCCGCTGGCCGAGGCGGACACGGCCGAGGGGCTGGTGCGGGCGATCACGCTGATCCCGGCCTCGGGCGAGTTCGTCTATGCGACCGAGGCGATCCGCAAGACCAATGGCGCGGAGAACCTCAACGCATCCGCCGGCACACCCGACATGATCGAGGCGCTCGACCGGCTCGAGGCCTCGGCGCCGAATGTCGAGAGCGTCAGCCTGGTAGCGTCATGGTTCGGGGATGATCTCCGCTGCGGGGAATGCCGGATCCGGCCGGGTGTCGAACTCAGCTCGAAATCGACCAAGCCGGAGACATGGAGCGTCAACGGTGTCGGGCGCGAGGCGGCGCATCTGGTGAGCCGCGACGACGAGGGCCGTCCGGTCTATGGCGGGACGCCTGCGGATTTCTCGGTGGTGCAGGCGATCCAGGAACTGAAGGCGCGCGGCAAACGGGTGACCTTCTACCCCTTCCTGATGATGGATGTTCCGGCCGACAATACGCTTCCGGACCCGTATTCGGACAATGCCGCAAGAACGGGTCAGCCGGCCTTCCCCTGGCGCGGGCGGATCACCTGTTCTCCTGCCGCGGGCTATGCCGGGAGCGTCGATCTGAGCGCGGCGGCTGCAACGCAAGTTGCGGATTTCTTCGGGACGGCGGAGGCATCGGATTTCTGGGTCACCGGCACGTCGGTGATCTGGACGGGATCCGCGCTGGACTGGGGTTTCCGCCGCATGGTGCTGCACTACGCCCATCTCTGCGCGTCGGCGGGCGGGGTCGATGCCTTCATCATCGGCTCGGAGATGCGCGGGCTGACCACCATCCGCGATGGCGCCGCCAGCTACCCGGCCGTGGAGGCGCTGCGACAGCTTGCGGCGGATGTTCGGGCCATCCTCGGCGCCTCGACGAAGATCAGCTACGCAGCCGACTGGTCGGAGTATTTCGGCCACCATCCGGGCGACGGCTCCGGCGATGTGTACTTCCATCTCGATCCGCTCTGGTCGGATGCGAATATCGACTTCATCGGGATCGACAATTACATGCCGCTCTCCGACTGGCGCGACGGGTTCGAGCATCTCGACGCGCAGGCGGGCTGGGCGACCATCTACGATCGTGCCTATCTGCAATCCAACATCGCCGGCGGCGAGGGTTTCGACTGGTTCTATGCCAGCGCCGCAGACCGCTCGGCGCAGGTTCGAACCCCGATTACCGACGGCGTGGCGGGAAAGCACTGGGCATTCCGCTACAAGGATCTGAGGAGCTGGTGGTCGAACCAGCATCACAATCGGCCGGGTGGCATCGAGTCCGGGACGGCAACGGCCTGGGTGCCGGAATCGAAGCCGATCCGGTTTACAGAACTCGGATGCCCGGCGATCGACCACGGCACCAATCAGCCGAACGTCTTCTACGATCCGAAATCTTCGGAGAGCGAACGGCCGTTCTTTTCCCGTGGATGGCGCGATGACGCGATTCAGCGGGCCTATCTGGAGGCGACGTATCTCTTCTGGGGCGACGCCGCGAACAATCCGACATCCTCCGTCTATGGCGGGCGCATGGTCGAGGTGGCGGACTGCGCGGCCTGGACCTGGGACGCGCGGCCATACCCGTTCTTTCCCGAACTGACCGATGTCTGGAGCGACGGCGAGAACTGGCGGCTGGGGCACTGGCTGACCGGCCGGATCGGCTCAGCCTCGCTGGCCGCTCTGGTTCGGGATCTGTGTCTTCGGGCGGGGCTGACGGCGGAGCAGATCGATGTCTCCGGCCTCTGGGGCGCAGTCGAAGGATATGCGATCACCGGGATCGAGGCGCCGCGCAATGCGCTCACCACGCTGGGGCGGCATTTCGGCTTCGATGCCGTCGAGAGCGAGGGCGTCATCCGCTTCTTCATGCGTGGGCGGGCGGCAATTCAGACGCTCTCCCTCGACGATCTGGCGGCCGCGGAGAGCGGCGAGCCGATCGAACTGACCCGCGCCCAGGAGACGGAACTGCCGCAGGCCCTGAAATGGAGCGTCACGCGGGCCGATGAGGATTACGATGCGGTGGTGGTCGAGGCGCGTCGCATCACGGTTGAATCCTCGCGGATCAGCAGCGAGTCTTTCCCCATGGCGGTGCCCGCCGAGGAGGCGGAACGGCGCTGTCGGCGCGCACTGATGGAGGCCTGGGTCGGCCGCGAAACCGCGAGCTTCCGGCTTCCACCATCACGACTCGCGCTGGATCCGACAGACGTGGTCGCGCTCGAGCATGACGGTCGGCTGACCGAGTATCGCCTGACCTCCGTCGCCGATGGCGAGGCGCGCAATGTCGAAGTGATCCGGCAAGACCGCGCGACCGGAACGCTTGCGCCCGGCACGCCACGGAAATCGACACCAGAGTCTCCGGTGGTGTTTGGCGAGCCGGAGGTGGCCCTGCTCGATCTGCCGCAGGTCTCCGAGGATGTCGCCGCGCATCGCCCACTCATTGCCGCTTTTTCTGCCCCATGGCCGGGGGAGATCGCGGTCTGGCGATCCCCGTCGCAGGATGTGTTCGAATGGCTGACCGGCGTCACGCAGGCTGCGCGGATGGGCGTTCTGGTATCCGATCTGTGGTCCGGACCGGTCTCGCGTTTCGACCATGGCAATGAGCTCATCGTGGATCTGTCCTCCGGCACGCTCGGCTCGGTCACGGACCTTGCCCTCTTTGCCGGGGCGAATGCCTTTGCCGTGGAGTCCGCGGCGGGCGCCTGGGAGATCGTCCAGGCGGGAACGGCCGAGCTTCTGGCGGAGGGGCGGTATCGGCTCACGCGGCTCCTGCGGGGGCAGCGCGGCACCGAACACGCCATCGGCGATCCGGCACCGGCCGGGGCGCGGGTGGTGGTGCTGGATGCGAGCCTTGCGGCCCTGCCGGTCTCGGAGGCGGAACTGGGCATCGCCTGGAACTGGCGCATCGGACCCGCGAGCCATCCCGTTTCCGGTGACACCTATGTCGCGGCAAGCTTCACGCCCTCCGGCGCTGGGCTTCGCCCATTCTCTGTCGCCCATGTCGAGCAGCCATGGCGGACGCCGCGCGCGCCCGGTGATCTGACCATCCGCTGGGTACGACGATCGCGGGCGCTCTCGGCCGACAGCTGGGCCGCGCTCGAGGTGCCGATGACGGAAGAGAGCGAGGCCTATGAGGTGGAGATCCTCGAAGGCGTGAACGTGAAGCGGACACTATCGGCCAACACCACCAGCGTCGCCTACACCTCTGCCCAGCAGATGGCGGATTGGGGCGCGTTGTTCGGACCGGGCGGCAGTCTCGCCATCCGCATCTTCCAGCTCTCCGCCCTGGTCGGCCGGGGAGCGCCCAAGACTGAAACGCTCTATTTCTAGGGGAGCACTCCCATGTCCGATGCCACCACGAACCTCCTTCTGCCCTACCTTTTGGCCAGCCAGGCGCAGAAGCATGTCACCCTGAACGAGTCCCTCCGGCTTCTGGACGGGCTGGTGCAGATGGCGGTGATCGACCGGGTTCTGACCGCGCCGCCGGTATCGCCCGCGGACGGGGACCGATACATCGTCGGCGCCGGCGCCACCGGGGATTGGGAGGGCTGGGACCTCAGCGTGGTGCTCCATGTCGACGGTGTCTGGACCCGCCTTGCACCGCGGGTCGGTTGGAGGGCGTGGATCGAAGACGAGGGAGTTCTGCTGGTCTGGGATGGCGCGGCCTGGGTCAGCGTCCTGCCCACGGCGCTGCAGAACATGGCGCTGCTTGGGATCGGAACCGCGGCGGATGCTTCCAACCCGTTCTCGGCCAAGCTGAACGCGGCGCTCTGGACGGCAAAGTCCGCAGCCGAGGGCGGAACCGGCGATCTCACCTACACCATGAACAAGGAGGCCGCGGCGGACGATCTCGGACTCACCCTCCAGACGGGCTACGTGACGAAGGCCCTTCTAGGTCTGTTTGGCTCCGATGATTTCCGTCTGGCGGTCTCCGACGATGGCAGCACTTTCTTCGATGCCTTCAGCGTGGACCGGCTGAGCGGCATCATCGAGCAGCCGCGCCTGCCGCGCTTCAAGGGCTACACCAACTACGACAACTATGTCGGCGTCGACACCTGGACGAAACTCGCGATCAACAACACCGACTACAACGACCAGTCCGCCTTCGATGCCGGGAACAACCTCTTCGTCGCGCCCGCCGACGGCACGTATCTCTTCGGTGCCACGCTCCTGTTCAAGACGAATGGCAGCACAGCCTCCCGGATGCGCGGGCGGCTGGTGCTGAACGGCTCGACCGAGATCAGGGGCTCCTTCGGCGAGAATTCCGGCGCCCATGTCTCCGAGGCCACTTCGCTCTGGCTGCAGACCATGGTGGCGCTGGGCGCCGGAGATACCGTCCAGTTGCAGGGGTATTTCCGGGCGGCGGACGGGTATTTCGCGGCGGATCACACGTCGTTCTGGGGCGCGAAGATCGGGTGACAATCACGGCCGGCGTCGGGGCGGGCATTTCTGCGGTTGCCGGATTCCCGCAAATCGCACCCGCCTGCTTGTTCCAACCCATTGATTTGCCACGGGTGGCACAGATTTCCGGGGACGTTGCCATGCGCCACCCCTGCCGGATCTGCAGCCTGCCTGCATGTTCGAGCCAGTCAGATTCCTTTCCGTCTGCAGCGGTATCGAGGCGGCGTCGGTCGCCTGGCATTCGTTCGGATGGCGCGCGATCGCGGTGTCGGAAATCGACCCGTTTCCCTGCCACGTCCTCTCCCACCGGCTGGGCGCGGGACGGCCGCTCCACATGCCTTTCCCGGAGGCCGCAGGCCTGTCGCCGAAGGAGAGCCGCGCCCGAGCGAACGCCATCAGGGCCATGTCCACCGTTCCCGAGACAGGCCGCATTCCGAATTTCGGGGACATGATGGCGTTCAGGGAGTGGCCGGATGCAGCAATTGACCTTCTGGTCGGAGGACCCCCCTGCCAGAGCTTCAGCGTCGCCGGACTCCGAAAGGGCCTGGACGATCCGCGCGGCAACCTGGCCCTTGTCTATCTTGCCATTGCTGCACGCTATCGGCCCGAGTGGCTGGTCTGGGAAAACGTGCCCGGCGTCCTGTCCAGCGGACGCGGAGGGGACTTTGGTGCCTTCCTCGGGGCGCTGGCGAAACTCGGGTATGGGTTCGCCTGGCGAGTGCTGGACGCTCAGCACGTGCGAACATGCGGCCTCCCCTTCGCTGTCCCGCAGCGACGCCGCCGTCTGTTCGTTGTCGGATATTCTGGAGACTGGCGACCCGCCGGAGCGGTTCTTTTTGACGGCGCGAGCCTGCGCGGGGATCCTCCGCCGCGCCGGGAAGCGGGGAAGGAAACCCCCGGCCTTGTGGGCGGAGGCCCTGACGGCGGTCGCATCTCCGGAACCGTAAGCAGCAAATGGGCAAAGGGCTCGGGCGGGCCGGCCGGCGACGAGTGCTACAACATGGTCGCGCTGGCGCCGTCGCACCACGCGGGCGGCGAGACGCGCTGGGCGGTCCGTCGCCTCACACCGCTCGAATGCGAACGCCTGCAGGGCTTTCCCGATGGCTGGACCGATGTGCCCTACCGGGGCCGCAACGCGACGCCTGACGGACCGCGCTACAGGGCGCTGGGAAATTCCATGGCCGTCAATGCGATGGAGTGGATCGGCGCCCGGATCGACCATGTGCGGCGGGAACTGTCGGAGCTGGGGGCATGACCTTCGCGCGCCTGTCGGCGGACGGTTCGACCGTGATCCATGAGAGCGACAACTGGCAGGGCCGTTTCCCGGTCGCCGATCTCCCTCGCTGGATCGCCTTTTACAGGCGCCTGCGTGACCGCAAGGGCGGGAAATACCGAGCCTCATACGCAGACGATGTCGCCGCGCTCGAGGCGCTCGGGCGGCGCCTGTCGGCTGCACGATCCCCGGACCAGAACGACCGTGAAACCGAAAGGACCACCAGATGACGATGATCAATTGCACCCCGGAATGGAGTTCCACGACCCTGGTCGCGGCCGAAGGCTGGCAGGTGCGCAGCGGCGTGGCCTATCTCTCGACGGAGGCCACCGGGGCGGAGGATCGCGGCGTCCGGGTGGAAAAGGGCCAGGCATGGCCGTTCCCGGCCGAGGCCACGATCTATTATCGCTCGGTCGGCGGATCGGCCGTGATCGCTCGGGAACCCGTAGCGTGAGTGTCGCGCTGTTTCCGTTTCTCCCCTATCAGGGTGGCGGACGGGCGCGCGGCGCCCGGTTGCCCGTCACGGAAGTGTTCATCCTGGCGGGGCAGAGCAACATGATCGGGCGCCCGGCCTTCGACGGCGGGACAGCCTATCCCGAGGGCGTGCTGCAATACGACATGACCGGGGCGCTCATCCCAGCCACATCGCCGCTCGACCATCACGATGAGGAGGCCGGCGACATGGGCCTCGCGCTGCAATTCGCCATCGACTATGCGACGGCGCATCCCGCGCGGCAGCTCGTCCTGCTTCCGGCGGCGGACGGCGGAACCGGGTTCGCGACCGGACATTGGGGCGTGGGCGAGAGCCTATACGCCAGTCTGGTCAGCCGGGCCAATACGCTCTTCGCGGCACATCCGGAGTTCCGGCTCGGCGGTATCCTCTGGCATCAGGGCGAGAGCGACAGCACTTCCGAGACGGCGGCCAATGACTACGCCACGGAGCTTCTGGCGTTGATCGAAGGGCTGCGCAGCGAGATCTCCGCCGCGGACGAGAGCACGCCCTTCATAGTGGGAGATATGGTGCCTGACCTCTCGCCAACGAGCTACGCCTTCCAAGCCACGGTGCGCGATGTTCTCTCCGGCATTCAGGCACTGGCGCCCTACACCGCCTTCGTCGCTGCGGCCGATCTGACGGATGGCGGGGATGATCTGCACTTCGATGCGGCCTCGCTGCGGGTACTCGGCAGCCGGTATTTCGTAGCCCTGGCGGCAGCGAAAGCGCTTACGGAGATTCCGACCACGGTCTCGATCCTGTCGACGGGCTTCGCGGCGTCCACCGTGGATCTGTCCGAGTATACTTTCACGGTCGATGTCGGCGCCGGCGGCACGGTCGCGGTCGGCGTCGTTGGCCGGTTCGGCAATGGCGGTGAGATCGCCACCAGCGTGACGCTGGGCGGGGTTTCCGCGACCCTGTTCGACTACCTCGACAACAGCAACTCGCAAGTGCGCTTCGCCATCGCCAAAGGAGTTCCGGCCGGAACAGTTGAAATCACCGTAACCTGTTCCGCTGTTGCCTCGCGTCTTGGCATCCACACCTGGACGATCGACGGGGCCGATGCGACCGGAGCTGTTTCCGTTGCTGTCAATGGAACCTCGGCGTCCATTGATGCTCCCGCCGGCGGTGCCGTGCTCGCCATCGGCGCATCCATCAACCCGGCAAGCCAGAACATCGACTGGAGTGGGCTGTCGGAGAGGATCGAGTGGAACGACTACGGCGACACCTTCGGGTCCGGCGCGGCAGATGCAGTGTTTGGTGGAGCGATCGCGAGGCATGCCGTCGAAATGGCCACGGATGGGAATTTCCGACAGATTGCTCTGCTGGCGGTTCCGCCGCGATGATTGGCCAGAAAGAGCATCGCATGCGCGGTAAGTTTGCCGACTGAGCGGTCATTCTCGGCAGTGCAGAGATCCCCGGCGCGGTCGCCTGGTATCCAGCACGGCAATCAAGGAGCGGACGTTCGCCGCGCCACACATCAAGGGCGACTCAGCGGACGGAGCCGCCTGATGCTGGCGCAGCGAAATCAGTCTCCGAGAGATCGCCTCTTTTGGGTGCGTATCGCAGCACCGCAGCGTGATTTCCAGAGAGCGGAAATTGAGCGCTGTGGAGTAGGCCAAAATTGAAAACAGGCGTTCGCTGCGTTGGTTTCGGATGTCTCACGTGCGGGACATTTCTGCCTGATGCGGATGCAGCGAAATTTGCCTCTGCCCTGTCATCAAGTTTCCGAGACAGTCGCGTTCAGCGACCGTCACGATCCCTTCTCTCGCCATCGGCGCATCGCGCGCGCGGCTTATCACAGGGTGTTCTTATAGATCTGCCCGTCCTTCATGATCACGCTCAGGTTGGTTTCCGGCCGGGTCAGCACCGAGGTGTCCTCGAGCGGATTTCCCTCCATGATCAGCAGGTCCGCGTAGGCATCGGGTTCGATCACCCCGATCGGCGTGTCGCCATAGGGGTTGCGCGGGCCGGACATGGCCCAAAGCGCGCCGTTCTGCGATGTCGTCTGCTTCAGGATCTCGAGTTTCGAGAACCAGTTCGTACGGGCGGTGAATTCGCTCGTCTGCTGGATCTTCACCTCAGGCGATCCAACCATGTCGCTGCCAAGCGCGATCTTTGCGCCGTATTGCTTGGCCAGCGTCATCATCTGGTCGAGCCCGTCCGCCGCCTGTTTCGCCCGTGCCCGTTGCGCATCGGAGAAACCATCGGGAAGCGGGGTCAGGAAGACACCGGTTTGCGTCGACAGCCAGGCACCTTTCTGAACCAGAAGCTCCATCGTCGCCTCCGACAT
Source organism: Aliiruegeria sabulilitoris (assembly GCF_001558155.1). GTDB lineage: Bacteria > Pseudomonadota > Alphaproteobacteria > Rhodobacterales > Rhodobacteraceae > Tropicimonas > Tropicimonas sabulilitoris. The sequence continues at coordinate 23,751 of NZ_LOAS01000032.1, read as the reverse complement.
CAAGTTGCCATGCTCGATTGACATGGCGCCCTGCTCAAGTGCGGTCTTGGTCGCGAAATCCGTGTAGGTGTGCACCGCAAGGTACGTGTTCCAACGCTTTGCCTCACCAGCGGCGGCGGCAATCTCTTCCGGCGAGTATTCGGCGATGTCTAGCGGATCGTAGATGCCGGAGACCGCCCCTCCCACGAAGACCTTGAGGAAGTTGGCGCCCTGCCGCATGTTTTCCCGCGACGCCGAGAGCATTTCCGGAACACCGTCGGCGTGGAAAACAAATCCCATACGCTGCAACTCGGTCTCCGTCGGGCCGCCGAACGCGCGCACCATTACGTTGCGATTGCGGAAATCACCATGTCCTGCTGTCATGGTAATCGCCGCGTGGGAAGACTGGATGCGTGGCCCCGGGAAATGACCTTCGTCTATCGCCTGGGCAACCCCCTGAATACCGCCGCCGGTGTCCCGGATACTGGTGTATCCGCGCATCAGCGTGGCTTCGGCTTCCTGCAGCGCCAGAGCGGCCAGGTAGTCGGGGCGCCCCCCCAGAAGTGCGGCCGGGCCGACGTTCCAGACCAGATGCGTATGCAAATCCGTCAGGCCCGGCATCAGCACGCGGCCGCCGCCGTCGATCCGGGCCGCATCTGCGGGCGCGTCGAGGTTTGGCGCGATGCTCTTGATCTTGTTGCCCTCGATCAGGACCGAGGTCGCTTCGGTAAGGGCGTCGGACTTGCCGTCGAAGACGCGGACATTCGTGATCAGCGTCTGAGTGCTGGCCTGCGCGCGGGCACGGGCCGGCAGAAGGCCGGCGGAAGCTCCCAAGGCAAGGGCGCCGACGCTTGTGGCGCCTTTGAGGAAGTGACGTCTCTTCATGGTTATTGGTCCTTTCGTGATCAGCCGTACGTTCCTGCCGGTCGGCTGCAAGCGAATTGCACGACGCTGATCAGAAGCCATTTGTTCCCAACGGGGAAACAAGCTGCGGTGCAAGCAGCGTGCTCACAAACCGAATCAGCGAGCGCACGCCACATCGATGAATATTCCGTTAGCTCGTCTTCTATTATGGACGAAAGTGTGTCAGTGATGAGTGTCCCGATGTACCGGTTGGATGTGATTTTTGTCGCTTCAGGACACGCCGCCCACTCGCACTTGACGCCTCATCGGCATTGGAGGTTCCATGTCCGCGAAGATCCCGACCACACGCGGCTTCGTCATCCAGAATCTGCTGCGTTGCTTTGAAGAAGAGGGCGGGGACGGCCATGCGGCGTGCCTCGCCGTTGGATTGCCGCCGCCGGCGTCGCTTGACGCGGGCGACGTCATCTCTGCCGAACTCTACCATGCTTTGTTCAACCACATGACGGCACAGATTGGCGATCCGTGCTTCGCCGCGCGCGTCGGTCGAACCGCTGCGCGACAGGGAGTGCCCGCCCTCGTCGAAGCCCGCAGGGCGTCGCGGACAGTCGGAGAGTTCCTCGTTCGGTGCCAGATCATTTTCAAGTCGATGCAGGACAACGGGTGGTATGTCACGCAATGCGATGGCGCGCGCGCGACCCTGGAGATCCGAAGGTGGCCCAGCCTCAAGGCGGACATCTCGAAGGTGGAAACCATGAACGCTGCCGCATGGATCACGATTTTTCGCGACGCGGTCGGTGAGGCGGATCTTACGGACTTAACGGCTACCCTGCCGGAGCCAAATGCCATGCCGGACGACATTCTACCCCGCCGACAGTGCGTCCGGTCGATGGACGGGCGTATGAAGTTGTCCTATCCGGCAGATTGGCTCGTCGCCGACATCAAGAGCGGATGGTTTGTGGAAAGCACTGTTTTGCAGGACGCCAGCAGTGGATCGATGAAGAACCGTGGTATCGAACCCATTCGCCGTATTGTCTTCAACGCTATTTCTCGTGGCGATGCCAACCTGGGCACCGTGGCGTCCAGGCTTGGCATGTCGAAGCGCAAGCTCCAGCGCCTAATCTCCACCCATGACACAAGCTTCAGCAAGTTGCTACAAGAGGAGCGATTGCGCCATTCCTCCAGACTACTGAGGACGACTCGGCAATCTATTCGGGAGATTGCAGAGGCCTGCGGTTTTTCCTCCTCCCAAGCCTTGTCCAAATCGTTTCGAGCGGCGTTTGGCATGTCCCCCTCCGAATATCGCCGGGCTTCGAATTCCGACGACCCGGGCTCGGATGTCCCACCAAAGTGATGGCCGTCCTGCACGGAGACATCACCTATGCAGCGCATCGGTGACGGATCTCAGACAGTACCTCGGGACCGTGGGTAGCTGATTTGGATCCGATCGTAGCGGATCGACGGCGTTGCACGCCGAAATCTCAGGAAACCAATCCAACGCTGCGACCTGTGAGGCTCCATCTATGGCATAGGCGGTCACACATGCCTGAAATATCTGCGCGTCTTGCATAAACGGCCGTTTTTCTCTCTGCATTGCAACTGATGCTTCCAATCGAGTGCTTTGTTGCATCTGCGAGAATCAGCAACGGAGCACTTCCGCTCTGGGCTCTTCACGGTCCCTCGCCGCGCCGACCACGAATGGCAGCTTCCAGTTTGCAGGATGATGCTGCATCTGCGAAGTGGCTCGAATGGCCCAACGGCAGGAATGCGCAGTTTGCGGCTATCGAAGGCCGAGCATTCACCCGGCCAAGTGCTTCGAGCTTCACCAAGTCTCACACGCGTCTCGTCACGACCGATTCGCCTACTTTCCGAGACACGTGGCACGATCGCCAGCGCCTCGACTGGAGAACGGGCGATTTGGTGAGCAAGTGGTGAGCAAGAAAAAACAACTTACGAGCGCCGTTGCGGGCGCGTCCGTAAGTGTTTGTTTTTCCGTAGAATTCTGGTTGCGGGGGTAGGATTTGAACCTACGACCTTCAGGTTATGAGCCTGACGAGCTACCGGGCTGCTCCACCCCGCGCCAAGAGGTGACTATCTAGGCCTGAACCACATGGGCCGCAAGAGCAAAAACGCCGGAAAAATCAAAAAACTTCACACGTCATTGCTCACCATAACCAAGTCACCAGTTTGGCAAGCAATGAGGGTTGGGAAATGGTTCACCAGCGGCATTCGGACGAAGGCAGTCTGAAGTTGCTGCGTGAGATCAAGTTGGAGCTTGCGGATGGCCCTGAAATTCGGGCGGCCTGTTGCTCAGTCGGTGTCCACGATGCGACCTGCAGCAGTTGGTGTCGGTTCGGTGGAGTGTTCAGGTCGCAGCTATCGGAGTTGCGCAGTCTTGAGAAATATAACGCCCCGCTCAAGAGGATCATGGCACCTTTGGAACTCGACAGGCAGATCCTCAAGCATAACCTGAGTTATCCGAGGGCTTGGCGACGAGTCGGTTTCGTCGGGCCGCCACTCGCAACTGCCAGAAGCTTGTCGCGTTGGAGCGCCCAATCTGCAAGGTAATCGGGCTCTTGCGCTGTTCCATGCAGTAACAGGCCGTAGAGAGGAACGACGATGCCCTTCGGCTTACCATGATCTGCATGGCAACGCGCTATGGAAGGAATGGCTAGTGCAAAGTCGCCGAGGCGTTGCGGATTGAAGGCTTGAACCGCGCCGAGTCTGTCAGAGGCGGGTTGGTTGGTATTCTCCGACGACAGGCAAGACGCGGTTGGCTATGGTCCCTCTTGTTCCATCGCACTGAAATCATGAATCGTTCGGAAGATGACCATGGAAGGCGAGAGAAAGATTTTGGGCACTCTCGAGCCACCAGAGCACGGCTGGGGCCTGCACGTGCCCGGCATGCTGCTCGCAGCCGTGTTCTTTGGAGTCTCGCTTACCCCTTCGCTGATCCCACGCGATCCAGTGATGCAAGGCGGGCTTGGCGGGATCGTGGCCATCCTCGGCTATTGGCTCGGCATGTACGGGCTGTGGTTTTGGCGGTTCCTGCAACTTCCCATGCCATCGGAGAGGCACCGGCCGCGCTTCCGCGTTATCACCTTTCTGATCGCTATCGGCATCTCGGCGGCGTTTCTCTGGAAGACTGCGGATTGGCAGAACGCGACCCGCGCGGTCATGGAACTCGATCCAGTCGAGACGTCTTACCCGATGACGATCGCGGCCGTTGCGAGTGCGAGCTTCCTTGTCCTGCTACTGGCCGGGCGAATCTTCGGCTTCGTGATGTGGCGCCTTGCACGCCATCTGAACCGGATTCTGCCGCCTCGGATTGGCATGGTCACCGTTTTCCTGTTGGTCCTTTACCTGTTCTGGGCCCTTGTTGACGGTGTGCTCATTCGAAAAGCCTTCCAGGCCGCGGATGCGTCCTTCGAGGCAGCCGACATGCTGATTGAACCCGACATCCCCCAACCCCAGGTGGCGGAGAAGACCGGCGGCCCGCAATCCCTGGTGGATTGGCAGGAAATGGGACGTTGGGGGCGTTCCTTCGTTGCGCGCGCGCCAACGGCCGAAGAGATCTCGGAATTCGCCGGCGAGAGGGCGATGGATCCGGTGCGGGTTTGTGTCGGGCGTCGCTCCGCGCGGACCGCGCGTGCCAAGGCTGAACTGGCTCTGCGAGAACTGATCCGGGCCGGCGGCTTCGAGCGCTCGGCTGTCGTGGTCGTGGTCCCTGTCGGCTCCGGTTGGATGGACCCCGGCGGGCATGACACGCTTGATTTCATGCTCGGAGGCGATGTGGCCACCGTGGCGGTGCAGTATTCCTATCGGACCAGCGCGCGAGCTATTCGAAGTGGTCTATAAGTACTGGACCGAACTGCCCAAGCAGGGCCGTCCCGAACTCTATGTGCACGGGTTGAGCCAGGGGGCATTTAACTCCCAGAGCACCATTCCCTTGCTCGATGTGCTGGGCGATCCGATCAACGGCGCCCTCTGGGCCGGCTCTCCCTTCCTGAGCCTGATGTGGCAGCATGTGCGGGACGAACGCCAGCCGGGCAGCCCGGCCTGGCGCCCGATCTTTGGCAACGGCTCCCTCGCCCGGGTGACCAACCAGGAGAATACCGCAGGCATTGCCGCTGCGCCCTGGGGGCCGATCCGCCTTGTCTTCCTGCATTACGCTTCCGATCCGATCGTGGCGTTCACCTTCGGATCCGCCTTCCGTAAGCCGGACTGGATGCGGGAGGAGCGCGCCTTTGACGTCTCGGAGGAGTTTCGATGGTTTCCGGTGGTGACGATGTTCCAACTGGCACTCGATATGGCGATATCGCTTCAGGTACCGCGCTACGGGCATTTCTACATAGCGCCGGACTATATCGACGCCTGGGCCGAGGTCGTGCAACCGGAGAATTGGAACGCGGAGCGCGCCGCCGCGTTGAAGGCGATCTTCGAACGCCATCCGGCGCCGTTCTGATGATCATGGTCGCAAAGATCAGCAAATGGGTTCTCTGGGGGGCGCTCGTCGCCTTCATCTCCGTCGGGCTGATTGGCTGTAATGTGCTGGCGCGCTATCACGGCTTTGGGGCCTCCGAAATGCGGCCAGAAGCTCTCTCCGCGCGCCTCAAACCGGCCTATCGCAGTTATTCGCCACAAGGGAACGGCCCCTGGCCCACGGCGCTGCTGTTCTCGGGGTGCGATGGCCCCAAGGACAACATGGAACGTTGGGCAAAGGAGTTGACCGCCGAGGGCTATGCCGTACTGATCGTCGATAGCCACGGTCCGCGGGGTTATGACGATGCCCAGCTATGGCGCATTGTCTGTATCGGACAGTTGATGCCCGGTCCCGAACGGGCCGGCGATGTCGCGGTCGCGGTCGAGGATGCCCGCGCGATGGATTTCGTGGATCCGAACAGGATCGTTCTGATCGGCGCATCTCATGGCGGCTGGTCCGTGCTCGACATGCTCTCGCTGCACGGACAGGGAAAGCCGCCTCACAACCTGACCCGTTGGCCGGAATCGATCCGGAAAAACGGTCTGGAGGGGATTGTCGGGATGGTCCTGCTCTATCCCTATTGCGGGGGGGCGAGCCAGGTCTACAGCCACGGTTGGCGGGACGACGTGCCGGGGCTGTTCCTGCTGGTCGAGGATGACAGCATCGTCAACGAGGATTCCTGCATCGGGGTGATCGAACGGATGAAGGAAGCCGGGCGACCGGTAGAAGCGCATCTGTTCAAGGGAACGACGCACGGCTTCGATCAGGCGGACAAGAATGCGCTGAGCAACCTGGAGTTCTCGCCGGAAGCGACAAGGGAAGCGGCAGAAATCATGCTGCGCTTTCTTGGCAAGGTCACGAAGCGCTGATGCGCAGGGTTGCCTTCTTCAAATCTCAGTAGCCGTGAGGCCGCATCCCTGGGCTGATGACGCGCCTTCCGGGCAACCGAGGTCGATCAAGGGGCCGGGTTCGCCGCGGAAAGTTCGGGGTTCAGCCTCAGGATCGAATAGTTCAGGCAGGCGGCGACCGAGACCCACGCGATATACGGGACCATCAACACGCCCGCCAAACTGTCGACGAGATAGAACGCCACGCTCGTCGCGGCGACCGAGACCCAGAGCAGAATGATGATGACCATCCCGACGCGCGCACGGTGCAGCCCGAAGAAAACCGGCGTCCACAACGTGTTTAGCGCGATCTGGAGCGCCCAAAGCGCCAATGCGAGACCGCCTCCTTCGGAGACTGCAACACGTGCGGCCGCCCAGGACATCAATAGGTACAGGACCGTCCACACCACCGAGAACATCCACCCCGGTGGGGTCCACGTGGGCTTTCGCAGGTCTCGATACCAATCTCCCGGCGCGAACAGGGCACCGGTCGAACCTGCCGCGAAGCAGGCTGCCAAAAAGATCGCGAATAAAAGCAACGTCATGGTCTCGTATCCTAGATTTGACCGGACAGCGGTCGCGCAACGGCATCGTCACGGAAGACGCCAATCTCGGGCATTGAAACATCCGCGCTGTGATTCCGGCCATAGCCAACATACCCAATTGCGCAGACCATTTGCGGCGACACCCCGCCCTTCACGGCGCAGACAACATGGGTCCGCCAAGGAGTCTGGAGCGTAAAATTCTGCCTGAGATTGTCGCAAGGCTCATTGATCGGGGCATTCGTTTTGCAGGAATTCGACAACGCTCTCGCTCCAACAGGAGAGGCACTGGACAAAAAACGCGGCGCCCCTGACCTTCTCTCGTTGAACCGGCCACCGAACCCACGAATGCTATTGGCGGGATCGCAAGTAGGCCAGCATCGTGTCCGCGTCAGATACCTGCACCGGAACGCCCGTGGGATTGTCCTGAAAATCGGGTTCCGCAAAGACCTTCCGGATCTCTCCGTTCTGGACATACATGGAATACCGCCAGCTACGGCTCCCCATGCCCTGATTGGTCCGGTTTACCAGCATTCCCATTCCCATGCTGAAATCACCGTTACCGTCCGGAAGCATCGACACTTTCTCGATGCCCAGGTGCCTTGCCCACTGATGCAAGACGAATGCGTCGTTCACGGCCAGGCAGACCACGTCGTCGATGCCAAGAGCCATGAAGTCGTCGTAATGGGCCTCGAACCCGGGAAGGTGGCTCTCGGAACAGGCGGGCGTAAAGGCTCCTGGAAGCGCGAACAGGACGACACGACGGTTCGCGAATATCTCCCGGGATGAAACCTGCCTCCATTCGAACGGGTTCGGCCCCGCCAGAGCGTCGTTGCGAACGCGAGTGTGGAAGACTACCTCCGGTACACGTTTGGGATACATCGATTTCTCCTATCCAATGAACGACTGTCGAAGCAGCGCCCGTCATGTTGGTCCCGTAAGCCTGACCGATTTCCTCTTTTCGGCCCGATCGGTGTGACGTGCCGAAGCCTCCCCGCCCCCCCGGTGGAACGGCCTGTGTATCAACCGGTCACTGCGGGGTCCCTCCGATCGCCCGCGTCAACTGGTCTGCCGCGGATCGCACTTCCTTGGCAATGTCGTCGGTGGCATCTGCGGTCAGCCGCGCTGCAAGACCCGACACGGAAATCGCGGCAATCGGTTCAGCCGTTGCCGACCAGACCACGGCCGCGACGCAGCGCATTCCGACCACGTATTCCTCGTTGTCGACGGCAAATCCCTGGGAGCGGATCCGCTGGATTTCCCTCATCACCGCTTCCCGGCTGCCGAGACTCTTCGACGTCATCGGGCGCAAGCCCTGCCGTTCAACCAGTCTTGCGATGGCGGCATCGGGCCAGGTTGCGACGATGGCCTTTCCCATGCCGGAGTTCAAAACCGGAACGCTCCCGCCGGGCGGCGCGATGGCACGCATGATTTCACGGCTCTCCACCTGGGCGATGGTCACCGCCTCCTCCGCCTCGATCACCCCGAGATTGGCGGTTTCCCGCGTCCGGTCGCGCAGCTGTCGCAGGAAGGGATATGCCGGCGCCACGAGATTGCGACGAAGCGAAAAGGCCTCGCCTACCGAAAACGCCCGGTGCCCGACAAGCCAGCGACCGCTCCTTGTGTCGTGCTGGACAAAACCGCGCTGTTGCAACGTGGTGAGAAGACGGTGCGCGGTAGATGGCGCCAGGCCAACATGCCCGGCAAGCTCCGAAAGACCAGCACCACCCGGGCCATCGGCCAGAACCTCCAGCAGTCTGAGCGCCCGGTCCACGGCCTGTACCGTGCCCGATCTGGGTGTGTCGATTGTCGGCGCAGTTTTCGGCATCAGCGGAGGTCATTTCCGTATCGTGGAAAACATTTTCCGAATTTTGGACGAATACTTCGAGGAAATCTACCTTTTCCGAAACTCATGGGAGACATCGACATGGCCTATCTCGAACGCGCAGGATTGCAGGTCACCGACGTTCTGGTGGAATTTGCTGAGACCCGGCTGTTGCCGGGAACCGGCGTGTCGGTGGAGAGTTTCTGGACCGGGTTCGCAACCTTGTTGCGGGACCTGGCGCCTAGAAACCGTCAGTTGATTGCCCACCGAGCGGAACTTCAGGCGAAACTCGACGGCTGGGCGCGCGCTCACAAGGGGCAGGTATTCGATCTCCCCGAGTATCGATCCTTCCTCGAGGAAATCGGCTACCTCGTGCCGGAGGGTGCGCCGTTCCGGATCGGGACGGAAAACGTCGACCCGGAAATCGCCACGATCGCCGGGCCGCAGCTTGTCGTTCCCGTGATGAATGCGCGTTACGCGTTGAATGCCGCAAACGCGCGGTGGCGGTCGCTTTACGATGCGCTTTACGGCACCGATGCCTTGCCGGGCGCGCCTTCCGGGCGCGGGTACGACCCTGAACGGGGTGCGCAGGCGGTTGCCTGGGCCGCCGATTTTCTGGACAGCGCGGTGCCTCTGGCGCGCGGATCGCACAAGGACGTTGCGCGGTATTTCCGCGACGGGACCGAACTTGTGGCGGATATTGCCGGGGAGCCTGTCGGGTTCGCCGATCCGAAGGCGTTCGTCGGGTATTCCGAGGCGGAGAAGAAAGCCTCCTACGTTCTGCGCAACAACGATCTGTACATAGAACTGGCGATCGACCCCGACACTCCTGTGGGGGCTGCGAGTGCTGCGGGCTTACGCGATGTTGTTTTGGAAAGCGCAATGACGGCGATCCACGACTGCGAGGATTCGGTCGCCGCGGTGGATGCCGAGGACAAGGTTCTGGTCTATTCCAACTGGCTCGGGCTGATGGACGGGACGCTGACGGCAACCTTCGAGAAGGGCGGCAAGACGGTCGAACGCAGCCTCGCTCCCGACCGCGCGCTGACCGCACCCGATGGCACGCCGATCACGCTCAAGGGACGCTCGCTGGCGCTGGTGCGCAATGTCGGTCACCTGATGACCACCGACGCTGTTCTGCTGGACGGGGCCGAGATCCCCGAGAGCATGATGGACGCGTTCTTCAACGTGACCGCGGCGATGCATGATCGTGCCCGCAACGAGAACACGAACTCGGCTACCGGCTCCGTCTATGTCGTAATGCCCAAGATGCACGGGCCGGAAGAAGCCGCATTGGCCGACAGCCTCTATGGCCGGGTCGAGGATGTGCTCGGCCTGCCCCGCAATACCGTGAAGCTTGGTATCATGGACGAGGAACGCCGGACCTCGGCCAACCTGGTGGAATGCATTCGCGCGGTGAGAAATCGGCTGGTGTTTATCAATACTGGCTTTCTCGATCGCACCGGGGACGAGATTCGCACCAGCATGTTCCTCGGCCCAATGATCCCCAAGGAAGACATGAAAAACGCGCCTTGGCTGCTGTCCTACGAGGACCGGAATGTCGATGCCGGCATCACGACCGGCCTTGTCGGGCGCGGCCAGATCGGCAAGGGCATGTGGGCCAGGCCGGACGACATGGCGGAGATGCTCACGGCCAAGATCGCTCACCCGCAGGCCGGCGCCACCACGGCCTGGGTGCCGTCACCCACCGCCGCGACGCTGCACGCGACGCATTACCACCACGTGGACGTCTTCGCCCGGCTCAAGGAACTGGCCGGCCGGCAGACGGCAAGCCTCGACGACCTGCTCACCCCCCCGATCCTGTCGGGGCGCAACCTCTCGGCCGCGGAAATCCGCCATGGGCTCGACAACAACTGTCAGTCGATCCTGGGCTATGTCGTGCGTTGGGTCGACCAGGGCATCGGCTGCTCCAAGGTGCCGGACCTGAACGACGCGGCGCTGATGGAGGACCGCGCAACGCTCCGGATCAGTTCACAGATACTCGCCAACTGGCTGGTTCATGGCGTGATCTCGGAAGCCGAAGTGATCGACAGTCTCAAGCGCATGGCGGTGAAGGTGGACGGTCAGAATGCCGGCGACCCGGCCTATCGCCCGATGGCGCCGGAGTTTGACGGGCCGGCCTTTGCGGCGTCGCGCGACCTGATCCTGAAAGGCGTCGACCAACCTTCGGGCTATACCGAACCCCTGCTGCACGCGTATCGTCGGCAGGCCAAGAAATTGCAGGGAGCATGAGACATGCTGACAATTCCCAGACTGGATATCGCCGATGCCCGCGTGTTGATCGCCGGCGCACGGGATAAATCCGAAGAGATCGGCGTGCCGATGTGCATCGCGATCACCGATGAGGGCGGCAACCTGATTGCATTTGAGCGCATGGATGGCGGCAAGGTCACAAGCGTGACAATCGCCATCGACAAGAGCTTCACCGCCTCGGCCGCCCGCAAGGCCACTCATGAATACGGCGCCGCGAGCCAGCCCGGCGCCGCTGCATGGGGCATCGAGTCCACCCTTGGTGGCCGGCTTGTCGTGGTCGGGGGCGGGCTGCCGGTGGTGGTCGATGGCAATGTCGTCGGCGGCATCGGTGTAAGCTCTGGCCTGCCGTCTCAGGATCTCGAGGTCGCGCAAGCCGGCATCGACGCGTTCCTCGCAGGGATCTGAAACGAAAAGGGGGCGGCAGCGAGGCCGCCCGTTACTTGCAGCCGCGCATCACCACGACTGGGCCATTCTCGGCTCCGGCCTGCCCACCGAACATTTACGGGCGACAGGGCCGCAAGCGCGCCGGTCTCGCCTGTTCGGACCTGCGGCAGGTCAGAGAAGATCGCCGGGCGTTTCGCCAGCGAAAAACGCATCCAGGTTGTCGAGAGCACGGAAGCCCATCGCGTCCCGGGTGCGGGTCGTGGCACTGCCAATGTGCGGCAACATGAAGATGTTCTCATGCTCCGCGAAGGCCGGGTTGCCGCCCGGCTCCACGCGGAAGCAGTCGAGCCCGGCCGCCGCCAGCCTGCCGCTGTCCAGCGCCTCCAGCAGGGCCGCCTCGTCAACGAGAGCACCGCGCGCGGTATTGATCAGGATCGCGCCCGACGGGAGTTTCGCCAGCCGGTCGGCGTTCATCAGGTTCTCTGTCTCGGGTGTCGCGGGGCAATGCAGGGACAGGAATTCCGAGACTGCCAGCAGGCTGTCGAGATCGGCGTGAAAGGTCGCCCCGGCTTCGAGCTCCGGGGGGAGCCGGGTCCGGTTGCAGTAGTGCACATCCATCCCGAACCCGCGCGCGCGGGCGGCCATGACGCGACCGACCCGTCCCATGCCGACAATGCCGATCCGGGAACCCGTCACCTGCTTGCCGACCATGAAGGAGGGGCTCCAGAACTTCCAGGATCCGGTCCGTACCATGTGATCGCCCGCCACGGCATGGCGCGCGGCCCCGAGCATCAGCAGCATCGCGATCTCGGCCGTCGCATCGGAGAGCACATCGGGCGTATTGGTCACCGCGATGCCCTTTTCCTTTAGCGCGGGCAGGTCGCAATGGTCGACACCGACCGAATGATTGGCAACGATCTTCAACCGCGGATCGAGGCGCGCCACGACCTCGGCACTGAAGTTCTCCGAATGGCAGGGCATGACCGCATCGGCACGGGCGCTCATGGCGACAATCTCGTCGGCACTCGCCGGAACGTCCGCCTCGTTGAGGATCACGTCATAGCTTTCGCGCGCCCGCGCGATCGTGGCATCCGATACGCGCCGTGGGAGCCAGAGAACGGGCTTTGCGCTCATTTCTTCGTCTTCCGTATCGTTTCCTCCCAGAAGTTGTAGAGGGCGAGACAGATCACGAAGCCGGCGATGATGGTGAATGGCAGCCCGCCCCAGAAACCGGCGAAGCCGGTTGAAATGCTGTGGGCGAGGCCGATGATGAAGATTGCCCAGAGCGATGTGCCGATAAGGCCCATGGTGAAATTGGTCAGTCGGGACATGTCAGATATCCTCCTCGTTCTCGGAAAGGCTCTTCAAAAGCCAGGACGCCGTACGCAGGAGCCGGTCGTCCAGTTCACAGGCGCCAACCAGTTGCGTGCCGATCGGCAAACCCTGCGCGCCGACAAGGATCGGTAGGCTCACGCAGGGCAGCCCGGCCAGGGTCCAGATCCTGGAGAAGGCCGGATCTCCGGTAGTTCCAGCGGAAAGGAGTGGCGCCTCACCCGTGGCACTCGGCGCCAGGATCGCGTCGAAATCCTTGAAGTGTTCTGCAAAAAACGTCTCTGCCGACGCCTTGACCGCAAGTGCATCCTCGTACTGCGCCTGGCTGATCGCGCGCGCACGTTCGATCACGGCGCGCAGGGTCGGGCTGAGCCGATCCTGATCCCGTTCGATAAGTTCCCGGAAATTCTGCAGGAACTCATACTCGTGGATCGTCTGCTGCACCTGCCCGAGATCGGACAGTTGGGGCGCCACGTCGAAGCGTTGCACCCGCGGCCCAAGCGCCTCGATCACCTGCTCGTACCCCTCCCGCGCATCCGGATCGAGCCGGTCGTGGAAGGCGAGGTCGAACCAGGCGATGTCTGGGGCCACGGGCGGCTCGGCCTCCACGCCAGCTACCATCGCAGGGCGCGGACGTGGCAGGCTCAGGGGGTCGCTCGGATCATAACTGCCGAGAACCTCGGCCAGAAGCGCGACATCTTCCAGCGTTCGGCCAAAGACCCCGACCTGGTCGAGTGTTTGGGATGTCTGGAGCACGCCCCGCCGCGAGATGGTGCCACGTGTCGGCTTGAAGCCGAAAACGCCACAGAACGAGGCCGGACGAATGACCGAACCGGCAGTTTGCGTGCCGACCGCGAGCGGAACCTGGCCCGCAGCGACAGCCGCGGCGGAACCGCTGGAGGAACCGCCCGGGCTGCGACTGGAATCCCAAGGATTTGTCGTGGTGGTCGGGTGGGCGAAGGCGAATTCGGTGGTGCGGGTCTTGCCGAGGATTACCGCCCCGGCTTCGCGCAGTCGCTCGACGATGCAGGCATCCGCTGCTGGGCGGTTGCCGTCAAATATCGGAGAGCCGAAGGCCGTCGGGGCGTGAGCGGTATCCACGATATCCTTCAGCCCGACCGGCACGCCATGCAGCGGCCCGGTCGCCCGCCCCGCTCGACGGATCTCGTCCATCTCTCGCGCCTGGGACAGCGCCGCCTCGGGATCCAGATATTCCCAGGCCTGAATGGTGCCGTCAGTTTCGGCGATGCGTGCCAGACAGGCCTGCACCAGCGCCTCCGAGGTCAGAACGCCGGATCGGATCTCCGCGGCCGCTTGTGCGGCCGGGAGTTGGGTCAGATCTCGTCCGTTCACGGTACATAGACTCCGAACAGCGCATCAGGCAGCCAGAGCGCGATACCCGGGAACTGGTACATCAGCACCATGCAAAGGATGACGATGCCCAGATACGGAATGATCCCGCGGAAGATCTCCATCAGCTCGATCTGGTTCTTGAGAACCCCCTTCAGGTAATAGGCTGACATCGCCATCGGCGGTGTCAGGAACGAAGTCTGGAGGTTGAGCGCCACCAGCATTGCGAAGAAGTAGGGGTTGACCCCGAAGGTATCGAGCATCGGCAGGAAGATCGGCACGAAAATGATCAGGATCTCGGACCATTCCAGCGGCCAGCCGAGGAGGAAGATGATGAGCTGTGCCATGATCAGGAATTGCCAGGGTTTCAGGTCCATGCCGACCACCCAGTGCTCGATCACGTCGTGCCCGCCGAGATAGGAGAAGATCGACGCGAAGGTCCACGACCCGACGAAAAGCCAGCACACCATGGCCGTGGCCTTGGCCGTCAGAAAGACGCTTTCCTTCACCCGCTCCCATGTCAGGGATCGATACAACATTGCCAACACGAGGCCTCCAAGAGCGCCCATCGCCGCCGCCTCTGCCGGCGTTGCCAGCCCGCCCAGGATCGAGCCCAGAACCAGCGCGATCAGCACCGTCAACGGTACAAAGGAAATCAGCAGATCGAGATAGATCTTCGAGGGGGGCGGAACGTCCTCGTCGGAGGGCTTGGGGGCCAGAGACGGGTTCAGCATGACCCGAACGATCACGTAGACGATATAGAGCCCAGCCAGCAAAAGCCCCGGGAACACCGCCGCCGCGTAAAGCCGCAAGGGCGACAGTTCGGCGATGGCGGCATAGACGATCAGCATGATCGACGGCGGGATCAGGATCCCCAGCGTGCCGCCCGCGCAAATCACCCCGGAAGCGAAGCTGCGGTTATAGCCGGCCTGCGCCATAGCCGGATAGGCCAGAAGCCCCATCAGCGTCACCACCGCGCCCACGATACCCGAGGCCGTCGAAAACACCGCACAGGTCAGCAGGGCCGCGATTGCCAGCGATCCCGGAAGGTTGCGCGCCGCCATGTAGAGCGAAAAGAACAGCCGGTCGACGATGTTGGCCCGTTCGACCACGTATCCCATGAAAAGGAACAGCGGGATCGCCACCAGCGTATCGTTCTCCATCACCGAATAGGTATTCTGGTTCAGCAGGTAGAAGATGTTGTTGTTGAAGATGTCCGAAAACGTCTCTGGCGGGCCGTTGTAATAGGCGTAGTAGCCGAAGCCGACGCCCATCGCGAGAAGCGTGAAGGCGATGGGAAACCCAAGCAGTACCAGTAGGATGAACAGGCACAGCATCAGGATAGCAACATGTGGATCCGTCATTTTGTTATGTCTCTTGTCTCGTCGGCGTTGCCATAGATTTCCGGGTGATCTTCCTGCATGTGCATCAGCATGTCTTCGGTCTCTCGGACGTCGTCGATGCGGGCAAGCCACTCACCGCTGCGCATTGCCAGCCAGCAACGCATCATTTCCGCTGCCCCCTGCAGCATCAACAACGCGCCGGCGATCGGGATCAGCGTCTTGAAGAAGTAGATCTGAATTCGTGCAGGGCTGTTCCAGCTCACTTCCTTGTAGCGCCAGCTGTCGGAGGCGATTTCCCAGCCATACCAGAACAGCGCGAACATGCCGGGGAAGAAGAAAAGGATGTAGAGCACGAAATCGATGCGCGCCTGCCAGCGGACCGAGAACAGCCGGTAGACGACGTCCCCGCGCACATGTGCGTCCTGCGCCAGCGCATAAGCGCCCGCCATCAGGAATAGCGCTCCATACATCTGCACCATCATGTCGAAGGCCCAGACGGTCGGTGAGTTCAGCACGTAGCGCACGAACACTTCGTATGACACCGACAGGGTCAAAATAAGAATGCACCATCCGAAAGCCTTGCCGACCCATTGGCTCAGCCCCTCGATGGCATGGATTGTCTTGATCAACGGCTCACCCTCACCGCAATAGTCGTGACGCGAAGGCCGCGGTCAGGCGGCCTTCGCTCCAGTCCGTGCCTGAACCCGTGTCAGCCGAAGTAGTGGTTGTAGGCCAGCCGGTAGTCGGGCTGGTTCAGCCCCAGGTAGAACATCACGTCCTTGGCATAGGCCTTCTGGGACTCGACGACCTTGGCGAAGAAGGGTTCCTCGGCGGAGATCCGATCCACGACCTTGTCCCATGCCGCCAGCTGGGCTTCCATGACACTGTCGGGCGTCCGGTAGACATTCACGCCTTGCTCTTCACGCAGGGTTCTGAGGTCCTTGGCGTACTGGGTGGTGTTGTTCCACCAGAAGTTTGAGTTCTCCGCCATCGAAGCGTTCTTGATGATCGCCTTGTGCGCGTCGGAAAGGGCTTCGAACTTGTCCTTGTTGAAGGTGATCTCGAAGAATTCCTGGCTCTGGTGGAACGAGGCCAGGTGGTAGTGCTTGGAGACGTCCTGCATGCCGAATTCACGGTCCGAAGTCGGGTTGTTGAACTCAGCCGCGTCGATCAGGCCGGACTTCATCGCCGGCTGGATCTCGCCGCCCGGCAATTGAACGACCGACATGCCCATCTCAAGCAGAACGTCGGCGGCAAGACCGACGGTGCGGTATTTCAGGCCCTCCATCTGGCTTGCGTCGGTGATCTCTTCCTTGAACCACCCCAGCGGTTGCGCCGGCATCGGCGAGTTGAAGAACGACACGACGTTGAGCCCGAGCTCGGCCATCAGTTCTTCGAACAGCTCCTGCCCGCCACCGTGATGGATCCAGCCGAGCACTTCCTGGCTCGACCAACCAAAGCACGGGCCCGTGCCGAACAGCGACGCCGCCTTGGATTTGGAATACCAGTAGGCGCAGACGTAGTGCGCCGCATCGAGCACGCCGCGGTGCACCGCGTCCTGCATCTGGCTTGTCTTGACGACCGAATCCACCGGAAGGACCTCGATCTGCAGCGATCCGCCGCTCATCTCTGCCACGCGCTGCGCGAAGGTCTTTGCGTTCTCGAGCCAGATGCCTCCCCCCCAGGCGGCCTGCATCTTCAGCGTCGTTGTGCCCTGAGCCTGAGCGATCGAAGGAGCGGCGAGAGCGGCTGCACCAGCAATTGCGGATCCGCGCAGGAATTTCCTGCGGCTGGTTTGGTTTGTCATGATTTCCTCCCAGAATCATAGTTTGTTGTCGGTCCGACCACGAAGGCCGAAAACCGCTGAGCCTTGTGTGGGCTCCCGTTGAGCTTAACGGATCCGACAGGTTTTTCAATTTTTCCGAAAAAATTCATCTATATACGGAATTTCCACGTAATAAATTGAATTTATTGAATATATGTGATTTCAACTTTCGAATGGAAGGGTCGAACTTTGTTCGGTATCAAGCGACCCAAGCGGATTCTGGAGGATGGACATGACGCATGGCAAGAACTTCGGGCCGCGCGGCAGGCCTGCAAATGCGTTCTCGGAACCTGGCCAGACCGTGATCGTAGCGCTCGATCGGGGAATGCGCGTGCTCGAACATATCGCCGCAAGCGGCGGCGCATCGCTGTCAGATTTGTCCCGAGCCACGGGGATCCCGGCGGCTTCGATGCATCGCATCCTCGCGACGATGAAACTCCGCGGAATGGTCGAGTTTTCCGACACGCTCCAGAAATGGTTTATTGGCACACAGGCGTTCCGGATCGGCAACGCTTACCTGAACAGGTCGAATATCGTGGAAGCGGCACGCCCGATCATGCGTGAGCTTTCCGAGCTGACTGGCGAGACCTGCAATCTCGCGGTGGAGAACAGCGGCGACGTGGTGTTTCTCTGCCAGGTCGAATCGGACAATCCGATCCGCGTCTTTTTCCGGACCGGCACCCGCGGTTTCATGCATGCGTCCGGCATTGGAAAAACCCTGATGGCGCATATGAGCCCGGCGCAGGTCGATGCGATCCTGCAATCCAAAGGGCTTCCGTCCTTCACGCCCAACACGATCGTGGACAGGCAGAAATTCCGGAAAGAACTCGAAGTGGTACGAACTCGCGGATGGGCACTCGACGATGAAGAGCGGTTCATCGGAATGCGCTGCATCGCTGCTCCAGTCTTCAATTCCTTCGACGAGGCCGTGGCCGGGGTTTCGGTTTCCGGCCTGACCCTGAGACTGCCCGATGACTCGCTTGAGCGTATGGGGCGGCTGGTGAATGAGGCCTGTCAGCGCGTGACCGACGCCTTCAATGGTCGGCTCATCGAATAGCGCTGGACTGTGCCGGAGCATGTGCTGGGGTCGAGGCGCCCAGCCGAAGATCTCTTCGTCCGGCCGCATTTGAGCTGGACAGTCCAAATAGGCCGCCAAGGTCGCGGCGGCGCAAACTAAATGTGATGGTCGGCCAGGAACCGGACGAACAACAGCGTCAGGTTCTCTCGACGGGACGTGTCGGGCCACAGCGCATGGACGCCGAGCGGGCGCGGGCACCAGTCCGGTAGCAGGCGGACAAGCTCGCCCGATGCCTCTCCGCGTTCCACGAGATAGGACGGAAGGACCGTCACGCCGACATTCAGCCGGGTGAAATAGGCGAGCGCTTCAGCGCTGTCGACCTGGAGTTGCGACCGCCCGGTGACCTTTGCGGTTTCACCAGAGACCGAGGTGAGGTCCACGGCATCCGGGCGATGCTCGAACCCGATCCAGTCCCAGTCTTCCAGATCGGCCGGGGTGCGTGGCGTCGGTCGCGACGCAGCATATTGAGTGCCGGCAACAACAACGCGCTCCATGTTTCCCAGCTTGCGGGACATCATCGAGCTGTCCTCCGGCCATCCGGCCCGGATATTCACATCATAGCCGTCTTCCAGCAGCCCCACCGGATAGTCCGTGTAGGAGACCGAGAGCGCCACATGCGGATGCAGGCGGATGAACTTGGCGATGGCGGTCGAGATCCCCGAGGACGACATGAAGGCCGGCATGGAGATCCGAAGCGCGCCCGCCGGTTCGAGGGAAAGCGCGTTCAGCTCGTTCAGGCCGGTCTCGGCGCTGCGCAGCATGTCGGCCACGCGGGCATAGAAGATCCGCCCCTCGTTAGTCAGCGCGATCCGGCGCGTTGTCCGGTAGAGCAATGTAATTCCGAGGTAGTTTTCGAGGTCGGACACGGTTTCGCTGACCCGCGACGGGGAAATGCCGATCGCATGCGCGGCAGCGCGAAAGGAGCCTTCATCCACGACCCGCGCGAAGATGGCCATGTGCCTGAGATGATCAATCATTGTTCTGCCTAACGGAACTATATCTTCCAATATCACCAGATACTCAAATCAATACACCGCAAATACTGTCCTTTCGAGACATCAAGGAGCAGTCATATGGAAACACGCGCTGAATTTCACACAGCCAAGGGCGCGCAATATATCGCGTCGTTGTGCAAGCATTTCGGGCGCAAGGTCCCGGTGAAGACCAGCCGCCAATCTGGCCGGATCGAGCTTCCATTCGGCCTCTGCCTGCTGACGGCCCGGGACGACGTTCTGGAACTCGCCGTTACCGCTGAAAGCCGGGCGGAACTGGACAAGGCGGCAGAGGTACTCGGCAGTCACCTTGAACGCTTCGCCTTCCGTGAAAACCCCGAGATCATCTGGCAACCAGCCCCTGACAAGGACGCAGGCAGCTAAGCCCCGAGGCGGCCGGGCAAAAGGCCGACGCCCCCACTCCAACCCACCAACGAGGAAAGACAGATGCGCAAGCTACTTGCAGCAACGACCCTCACATTGAGCC
Source organism: Aliiruegeria sabulilitoris (assembly GCF_001558155.1). Lineage (GTDB taxonomy): Bacteria > Pseudomonadota > Alphaproteobacteria > Rhodobacterales > Rhodobacteraceae > Tropicimonas > Tropicimonas sabulilitoris. The sequence goes on along the minus strand of NZ_LOAS01000032.1, from coordinate 4,109 downwards.
TTTTGCCCCTCGTCGTACTGGCAGAAGAGCCGTTCGACTACGAGGCCACCAAGGCCCGGTACAGCTCCCGCGACTTCGTCTACGAACCGCTCCCGGAGGAAGGCTACGGCTATTACAAGATCGCCGCGAATGCCTGGTTCGTCTATGACGACTTCGAAAACATGGTGTTCTTCGAAACAGACGATGGCGTCGTCGTGGTCGATCCGAAACCGGACGTCTCGCCCTTCGCGCTCGAGGTGATCCCGCAGGTGACAGACAAGCCGATCACCCATGTGATCTATTCCCACCACCACCGCGATCACAGCCAGGGCGCGCATCTCTTCCCCGACGAGGCCGTGCTGATCGCCTCGAAGGAAACCGCCGATCTGCTGGCGGAGGCCAACGACCCCAAACGTCCGATGCCGGATGTCGTGTTCGAGACCGAATACACCCTGGAAACCGGCGGGCTGACGTTGGAACTGCGGGACCTGGAGCGCAACTGGCATTCGCAGAGCGACATGCTGATCTGGGCGCCGGAGCAGAAGATCCTCTGGGCCATCGACATGTTCCACCCCGATGCCGCGCCGTGGATCCACTTTGGCGAAAGTACCGATCCATGGTTTGCCTTCGGCCTGCCGGACCGGTTGCTGGCCGAATACGACTTCAACTTCGTTATCACCGGACATGAGCGCATCGTTGGCACGCCGGAGCACATGGAGCTCTATTCGGCCTTCATCAAGGACATGAAGCAAACCATCGGTGGCATCGTGCAGAGCGACTGGTACCACAAGGAGATGGCTGCGGTGCAGACGCGCTACGACGAAAGCGCGGCGCATTACATCTACAAGGCCGGAATCATGACCGCGTCCAATGCCTGCGCCGAACAGATGATCGAAAAATGGGACGGCACGCTGCGCAATGCGCCGCTGAACATGGTTGAGAACTGCCAGACCATGTTCATGCACCAGATCGTGCTCGATCCGTAGGACCCAGCCCAAACCTGCCCCTCGGGCATCGCGGGAAGCGACATTCGTGACGCCCACCTGCGCCTTTCCCCTAGCGCCATGCGCAAAGATCACCAAAGGACCACGAATATGCTCGCGCGATTTTCTCCCTACTGGCTCTGGGTGCTACTCGCCCTGCCTGGCTTCGGCGCCCTGATGGGGCTGCTCAACGCGACGGACGCCGAGGCCGTGTACGACGCCCTTCACCCGACCGGTGAGTTCGCCGCGCGGTTCATGATCATCGCCATGCTGGCCTCGCCCCTGGCGCTCGTGTTTCGCGGCTGGCGCGGTCCGCGCTGGTTGCAGAAGAACCGCCGCTACTTCGGCGTCGCGGCCTTTTTCTACGCATTGGCCCACACGATCCTCTATCTCGTCGACCTCGGCGCGCTTCCGAAGGTCGTCTCCGACCTGCCGAAATTCTACATCTGGGCCGGCTGGATCGCCTTCCTTGTCTTCATCCCGCTTGCGGTCACCTCGACAGACGGTTGGGTGCGGGCCCTCGGGACAACCTGGAAGCCGTTGCAACGCGCGACCTACGTGGCCGCTGTTCTGACCCTGCTGCACTGGGCGGCGCTGCATGACTGGGCGGAAACATCTGCCGCCCTCGTTCACTTCGTGCCGCTGGGACTGCTCGAGGCTTACCGGGTCTGGTATTGGTACCTGCGCCCAAGGCCCCAACACGCCGCCTGAAATCGCACCTGCATCCGGTTGCGCCAAGCTCTCAAGAAACAGGAATTCGTAACATGACCATTGCTGTCACCGCCGTTTCCGGCCAACTCGGCACCTCCATCGCCAGGGCCCTCGTCGAAATGCATACCGGCGAACCCGTCATCGGCCTCGCCCGCACGCCCGAAAAGGCACCAGATCTCGGGATCGAGCTTCGCCCCGGCGATTATGACGACGCGGAACAGTTGCGCGCCTCTCTGGCCGGGGTGGACACCGTGCTTCTGATTTCCGGCATGGCGGCTCCCGATCTCCGGATCGGTCAGCACCGCAACGTGATCGATGCCGCCAAGGCAGCCGGGGTGTCAAAGATCGTCTACACCTCCGTTCAGGGCGCAGACGAAGGCACGAGCTTCTCGCCCATCATCAAGAGCAATCGTCAGACCGAGGCGGACATCCGTGACAGTGGTCTTGACTGGGTCATCGGCCGCAACGGCATTTATATCGAGCCGGATGTGGAATATATTGAGACCTACAGGAAGGCCGGTGAGATCGCCAACTCCGCCGGTAACGGCCGTTGCGGATACACCACCCGCCCCGAGTTGGCCTTCGCCTATGCCCGGATGCTGATCGGGGCTGAGCACAACGGCCAGACCTATCTGCTGCATGGCGAGGCGCTCACACAGGCGCAATTGGCGGAATATCTCAACCGAACTTTCGGCACGGACCTTACCTATCGTCCGATGTCTCACGACGACTACAAGGCCGACCGCATCGCCGAGCTGGGAGAGTTCATCGGCACGGTTATCGCCGGGATCTACCGGGGCATCCACGATGGTGCTCTCGATGCCCCCAGCGATTTCGAAACAGCCGCCGGTCGCCCGCACAGAAGTTGGGACGACTATTTCGCTTCGCTCAAAGGATAGGGCCTGACCACACCCGAGGAACAACGGATGAAGCTCGTCAACACTCTGAAACACGCGATGAATGATCCCGCATTCAGAGAGAAAGTCGTGGAGAACCAAGATCCTGAGAACAGGAAGATTGCGAGCGAGGTCTTGTTTGAGAAAGCATTGCGGACGGGATGGCGAAGGGAGATCGGCCTCCACAAGAAGCATGCCCCTGATGAGGACTTAAAGCAGGGGATGCACGCGGCCCTTTTGCGAATGATGGATAAGAGGATCTCGAATCCAGAACTCGGATTGTGACGCAGCGTAGCCGCCAAGTTGACCATGATGACAGAGACGGATTTTCTGAAGGGCTGGCCTAAGCGCATGAATGCATTGGCGAAAGGCCCGCCGCGTTTATCGCTGTATCGCGATGATTCAATTGATCTCGTGGGCGATGTCATTGAACCGAAAGGGCAGTTCATTCGTAAGCGCTTCGCCGATCCCCTCCTGCCGTTTCCGCGTTTGACGTGAGATTCCTGTCGCGATGAGACAGAACATGGGACGTCAAAATGGACGGCTATTTGGACGGCTCGACCGATGGTTTCGCGGGCAGCATGGAAGTCATCGAAGGACACAGCGGGCGGCGGCGGCGGAGCGAGGCTGAACGGGCGCGTATTGCCGCTGAAAGCCATGTACCTGGCGTGAAGGTGGCGGATGTGGCGCGGCGGCACGGTTTGACGCGTTGGCAGGTTTACGACTGGCGTAGGAAGTTGGCGGCAGGCAAGCTGGCCTTGTCGGAGGATGCGGTTTCCGAGCCAGCCTTCGCGGCGCTTGTGGTTGAACCGAGCCAGAGTTCACACTAACCGACGAACTGACAGCCATCGATACCGCAGCGACAGCGCTTTCCCGCACCGCGAGGCGGGATTTGTCTGACATGCTGGCACCGTTTCTTGCCAGGAGGCAACGACACTGCGTGGGAGAAGGCAGTATTCCCGGCAGAACGACCTACCCGGTTCTCCAGAACCACGGGCGCCCAAAACGGCTCTCTATAACCAAACCTCAAGCTGAGCGTCTTGAAGAAGTGGCCCGTCTCTGCCGAGAGTTGGCTCCTGGTTTAACCGTCACAGCAGTCGAACGCAGTCGTTTTGGGAACACCAGCACACGTGTCAACGGCGGTGCAAAATCCGGCCACGGGGCGGAGCAAAATTCGGCCAGTCTGGGCGTGACTGGCGCCTTGGCAAACGTGCTCCTCATATAGCTGACGGTTGCCAAGGCGCCTTGGTCCGCAAGGACCAATCCGAGCGCGGTTCAGGAGTTCTGCTGGGCCCTGCTCTGAGCGAGGCGATAGCTGTCGCCGTTCATCTCCAGGATTGAGACATGATGGGTCAGGCGGTCGAGCAAGGCCCCTGTGAGGCGCTCCGATCCGAAGGTTTCGGTCCATTCATCGAACGGTAGGTTCGATGTAATCAGGATGGAGCCGCGTTCGTATCGCTGGGAGATCAGTTCGAACAGCAACTCGGCTCCGTGTCCGTCGTCAGATAATTTGGGACGCTTGAGCGTTTTTCGGATTGGA
>NZ_LOAS01000031.1 GCF_001558155.1 Aliiruegeria sabulilitoris | reverse complement strand
TCCATCCTCAGTTCTGAATGCGTAGGTCCTTGACCAAATCCTACCCCCGAAACCAAGAAAATTTTGACAAATCAAAGATGTATGATGGGCTTTTGCCGATCTAGTTTTTATTGTCGCGCGTTACATCAGCGCAACCTCAACGTTTGTCGGGTCCACTGTACAAACCGTGGCACTGTCCGTCGTCAGCGTTTTTTCGAGAGCGCGAGGCGACTTCGTAACGTGGGGCCCCAGCCCTCGGAACGGCTGAGATCGTCTTTGGAGGACAAGCATATCGGGGACAGGGGCAGAACACACTCGGGCGGAGGTCTGGAACAATGCGTTCCAACGAAAGGATCCCACCATCAATCCGTGGGTTTAAACAGCTAGAAATACCCAGCGACCAGAGACTCAGAGATCAGGGTCCACCCATTCGCGATCGCAAAGAATGCGAGCTTGAAGGGGAGCGAGACAAGCGCGGGCGGAACCATCATCATCCCCATGGACATCAGGATCGCGGCGACGACGAGGTCGATGATCAAGAACGGCAAGAAGATCAGGAAGCCGACCTGAAAGGCGTTAGACATCTCACTGAGCAGAAATGCGGGGACGAGGACCGAGAGCGGCGGGGAGGCGGGATCCAGTTCGATGCCCGAGGCATTGGCCCGAAGATCGGCCATGGATGCCAGCGTTTCCGGGTCGACCCGCGCCATCATGAAAACCTGAAACGGCTCCACGATCCTTGGAAAGGCAGTTTCGGCGGAGAGCTGTTCGTTCATGAGAGGTTGCAGGCCGTTGTGCCACGCCTCCATCAGCACCGGATCCATGATGTAGTAGGTCAGGACAAGCGCAACGGAAATGATGAGCATGTTCGGGGGCGATTGCTGAAGGCCTATCGCCTGCCGAAGGATCGAAAAGACAGTTATGATGAAGGGGAAGCAGGTTGCCATGATCAGCAGCCCGGGGGCGAAGCCGAGCAGGGCGACGATCAAGAATAGCTGGACGCTCAACCCCGTAAGAGAGACGTCGTTGCCGAGGCTCAGAGAGAGATCCTGAGCATGGGCTCCCGCGGTCCCGAGCATGAGCACGGGCAAGGCGAGGAAACTTTGCGGGACGTGCGATCTCATGTGGTTCACTCCAGCGGATTCCCGGCGCCATCCGCAATCTCGGTCAGGCGAACGGCAAGCTGACTACCTTGGGGGCCGTCCTGTTCCACCAGCTCGCCACGGGCGATCAGCCGGTCGCCAATATAGAGTTCGACGGGGTCTTCCACCTTGCGGTCCAAAGGTAGAACAGCGTGACGCTCCAACTTCAGCAAATCGGAGATACGGGGCCGTGCGCGGCCAACGGAAACGGTAACTTCGACCGGAACTTGCGAGAAGGGATGGCCATTCTTGGGGGCGGCATCAGGCATTGAGCATCTCCGGTTGATCGGGTTTTTCGAAGAATTCGGAAACGGCGTCGGAGAGTTCCTGCAACACGGCTTCCAGGTCGATTTTCTGCTCGCTCTCGTTGAAACGAAGATACGCCTGTCCGTCGCCGAGGGTGGATTCCTCCATGACGTTGAGGGGCGGGGTCACCATTTCCTGGAACAGCTCTCTTATTCGCTCGGCATTGTCTGGATTGACGCAGACCTGCACCTCGACATTTGACGCCTCCGAACTGACATCCCGAATGCGGTCAATGAGGGTCTGACCGAGTGAGTGGACAAGCGAGCGGGGAAGTACGCGCTCCACCACGCCCTTCAGGATCTCCTCCATTTCGTTCAGAACGGCGCCTCGCGCTTCGTGATAGGTAAAAGACATGGCTTGGAGGTTTGCAGCCAACTCATCCGAAATCGTCCCCTGCTCCTCGGCATGCGCACGGGCGGCATCGTCCCATCCATCCTTGTAGCCCTGGTCGAATGCCTGCAGGCGTTCGTCTTCGGACAAGCCGCCCGGAAGGGCTTCGGGTGAAGCGGAAACGGAATCTGCGTCGTCAAAGGAGTCCAATACCCATGGACGGCTCATCAGGCTTTCTCCCCGTCATCTTCCATCCAGGTCTTGAGCACCTCGACAGTTTCCTGCTGGCGATCCCGGATCAGTTGCCGCAGCCGTTCCACCGGGTCGTCCTGATCCATGGACAACATGGGCAGGCCGCCTCCACCGGATGGTGCGAACCCCCCGATATCCGGTAGCGACGCCAAATCATCGGCCCCGGAGACTTCTCCTGTCAGGGCGTCCGCGCGTTCGAGCGCCGGCGTTCCTCCGGCTTGCGGCGGGGGCGAGAGTTCCAGCATTTGCGGCGCGCCTCTCTGAGTCAGGATCGGGCGGACCACGAACAGGCCGAGCACCAGTGCCACAATCGCCAGGATCGCCACCTGGGCGAGAGACAATATGTCGAGCTGACTCATTGAGCCGGCGGTCGGAGCACTTCCCGACACCGCGAGTGGCTGGAACTCAAAAGAGCGGATCGTGATCTGGTCTCCCCGACTCTCGTCAAAACCGACAGCCGCTTCGATCAGTTGCCTGAGATCGCTCAATTCCTCTTCCGACCGCGGTGCGGTGACTTCGGCGCCGGTTCCGTCAATGCTCGTCTCGGCGTTGACCATGACCGCAACCGAGAGCCGCTTGACCGCTCCGGGAACCCGTACGATTTCGCGCTGGGTTTCCGACACCTCGAAATTGACACGCTCCCGTGTCTCGTTGTCCTGGCTGGATTGATCGCTTCCCCCGGAGCCGGCCTCGCCGTCAGGCAGGTTGCTGGCCACAGTGACCGCGCCGCCTGTTGCGCCCTGAGAAGTCGAATTGCGCTCCTCCGTTTCGGTGCTGATCGCAACACGGCCTTCCGGATCGAAGCGGCGCTCGATAACGGACTCGCGCTCGGTAACGGCTTCCAGACTGAGTTCGACGACGGCATTGCCCGGGCCGACCCGCGCTTCGAGCAACCGTTCTACATTGCGCTTGAGTGCTGCTGCCCGCTTGTCGACATTCACCGCAGCCGAGACCTCTCCGCCGACCACAAGGCCACTTTCACCATCGATGACGGATACCTGTTCTGGTTTCAGGCCGGGAACGGCGGAGGCCACCAGAAACCGCAAGGCGCGTGCATTCGCCTCTGTCAGCGCAGCGCTGGCCGGGGTCACCACGACGGAAGCAGTGGCGCCTTGATTCCTCCGAAACCCGCTGGAGGGGGGAGTCGAAATATGGACGCGCGCGCCCTTGATCTGGGGGCTTGTCACGATAGTCCGGGCGAGTTCCCCTTCCTTGGCCCGCCAATAGGCGGCGTCGAACATCTGTGAAGTGGTTCCAAACCCGGACAGGTTGTCCAGCAACTCATACCCGGCAGCGCCATTGCTCGGCAGACCCTGGCCGGCAAGAATCATCCGAAGTTCATCGCGGCGGGTCACATCGACATAGATCGAGTTGCCCCGAACCTCGAAAACGACCCCTTGTTGCTCCAGGGCCGCGACCACATCGCCGGCCGCATGTTGCTCCAGACCGGAATAGAGCAGTTCGAGCCGTTTCGCCGAAACCATCTGCGAAAGCACCAGGACGGCTGCGAACATCGCAAGTGTCGCAGCGATCACGATAACTTTGCGACGTATGTCCAGACCTGACCAAACACCGAGTACATTCTGCACGCAACACCCTCCATGCGGTGGACCCTTTTGGGCCTCGGGCCAAATCTCGGGGATCCTGTTTAAGATCTGACTAATGCGGACAGGAAGTTTCGGGGTCCCGATACGGTCGGAGAGCAAAACCTGCCCGGGATCCTCGCTCTGCGAAATGGATTGCGATTTGTCTCGTATGTGGATAATTGGGCGGCTTGCACGCCATGGTAGCGCTCAATGGGCCATGGTTTCATATTTCTGACAGCGCCAAAGAGCTGACCGAGTGAAAGAGGACAGGGGACTATGACGCGCAAATTCCTTCCCGGCATCCTGGCAATGGCCGGTGTCGTTGTGGCTTCGAACATTCTTGTTCAGCATCTGCTCGGCCAATGGCTGACCTGGGGAGCGCTGACCTATCCCTTTGCCTTCCTGGTGACCGACCTGATGAATCGAATCTACGGCGTGGGTCCTGCACGGCGCGTTGTTCTGATCGGTTTCGTCGTCGGGATCGCCTGTTCGCTGATCGGCAGCCAGATTCACGGCGAATTCGGTCCTCTTGTGACTCTGCGGGTCGCCGTCGGCTCTGGGACCGCCTTCCTGGTTGCGCAACTCGTTGATATCTCGGTGTTCAACCGCCTCAGGGAGGGCCGCTGGTGGCGCGCTCCGCTCGCATCGACGCTGGTGGGCTCGTCCCTCGATACCGTGATCTTCTTTTCGATCGCGTTTTCGGCGGCGCTCAACGGCATGGAGCCGGGAAATATGCCAGTCTGGGCGCAGGATAACCTCCCGGTTCTTGGCATGGGTCCGGTCGCGCCTCTGTGGGTCTCGCTGGCGTTCGCCGATTGGATGGTGAAGCTGTCCCTTGCGCTGGTCGCGCTGATTCCCTTCCGCATGATCGTTCGGCGGCTCCTCGCCACCCCATCGGAAATTCATTGACTAGTAGGGGATCTGTGTCACTCTGATCGCAACTGAAACAAGCGGAAGGAGGTGATCCAGTGTCGAGAGTCATGCTGGAGAGGGGTTTCGTTGATATCGGGGCGGCTCGCTATTAGGCAGGCCAATGGTCTTGGCCCCCTGACGAACTTATGGGTTCATGAAACCTGACCTCCATGATAGCTCGGAGGGCCGTTCCAGATAGGAGCGGCCCTTTCCATTTGTTCGCCAGTTGGAGTTACCCGGAAAATTGGCTAGTCAGTTCTGAAGGCAACCGCCGTGAAATGCGAAACGGCAGGGAAGACGGCATGTTACGGGTAAATGACGAGATCACGATTGATGAATGGGAATTGACCGAGCAGTTCCGCCGTGCCTCCGGACCCGGCGGGCAGAATGTGAACAAGGTTTCCACCGCCGTCGATCTGCGCTTTGAAGCGGCGCGGAGCCCGAACCTGCCGGAGGCCGTGAAGAACAGGTTGAAACGGCTCGCGGGGCAGAGATGGACGGCTGATGGCGCCGTCCTGATCCGTGTGGAGGACACTCGCAGCCAGGCGCGGAACCGGGAACTGGCGCGCGAAAGGCTGGTGGAACTGATCCGGAAGGCCACGAAAGCGCCCAAGCGGCGCATCGCCACCCGCCCTACGCTTGCCTCCAAGAGGCGTCGGCTTGAAGGCAAGGTGAAGCGCGGCGAGGTCAAATCGCTTCGCGGCCGTGTGGCGGAAGACGACTGACGCGATAGCGGTTCATGCGTTGAATCAGGTTGCCTATTGCTCAGCCCTGGCCGCTCACACGATCACTTCCATGGGTTCCTGCTCGCCGACACCGAAGACCCGTTTGTATCGTGCCACTTCCTCCGCAGGACCCATTGACTTGTTTGGATTGTCAGACAGTTTGACCGTTGGGTGCCCATTCGCGGCGACCGCCTTGCACACGAGGGAGAAGGGGCGGAGCGCGTCTCCGGGAACGAGTCCCTGGAAATCATTCGTCAGCAGCGTCCCCCACCCGAAGCTCACCCGGGTGCGGGCGTTGAAACGTTCGTACAGTTCGAGAATCCTGTCGACGTCGAGACCGTCGGAAAAGATCACCAGCTTGCGCTTGGGATCTTCGCCGCGGGATTTCCACCATTTAATCGCGGTTTCGGCGCCCTTGACGGGATCCCCGCTATCGATGCGGATGCCTGTCCAGCCAGCCAGCCAGTCCGGAGCATGTTCCAGAAACCCTTCGGTCCCGTAGGTGTCGGGCAGGATGATCCGCAGGTTGCCGTCATGCTCCTCGTGCCAGTCTTCGAGAACGCGATAGGGGGCTTTCGCCAGCGCTTCGTCGTCTTCGGCCAGAGCGGCATAGACCATGGGAAGCTCATGGGCATTCGTGCCGATAGCCTCGGCCTCCCGCCGCATGGCGATCAGGCAATTCGACGTCCCGACAAAGGTGTCGCCCAGCCCTTCGATCAGGGCCTGGACGCACCAGTCCTGCCAGAGGAAGGAATGGCGACGGCGTGTTCCGAAATCGGCGATTCGCAGGCCGGGAACCTTGCGCAGGCGCTTCACTTTTTCCCAGAGCTTGGTCATGGCCTGCGCATAGAGCACCTGAAGCTCGAATTTCTCCATCCTGTTCAGCACGGCCCGGCCGCGCAATTCCATCAGGATCGTGAGAGCGGGGATTTCCCAGAGCATGACTTCCGGCCAGGAGCCTTCGAATGTCAGCTCATATTGGCCGTCCCGTTTCTCCAGCTGGTATTCGGGCAGGCGCATTTGCTCGAACCATTCCATGAAATCCGACCGGAACATCTGTCGTTTGCCATAGAAGGTATTGCCGCGCAGCCACGTGCTCTCGCCCCGTGTCAGCGAGAGAGAGCGTGCATAGTCGAGATGTTCCCGCAGCTCGCCCTCGTCGATCAGTTCCGCCAGGCGGATATTTTTCGACCGGTTGATGAGCGAAAACCGAACCTGTGCGTCCGGTTTGTTTCGAAACACCGACTGGCACATCAGAAGCTTGTAGAAATCGGTATCGATCATGGAGCGCACGATCGGGTCGATCTTCCACTTATGGTTCCAGACGCGTGTCGCGATATCGACCATGAGCCGACCCCTTCTTTTGCGGTAAGGCGCACGCTATCGGGAGCGATGCCGGAAGAAAAGAGGCCGCGGTCAGGCGGTCAGGCTGTCGCGGTGGCTTTGGAACGGGTCCCTTTCGACTGCAAGGGCAGATGTGATCGAATTCAGGAGATCTCGTTTTCGGAAGGGTTTGGTGATTATTCCGTCCATCCCCGATGCGATGCAGAGGTCCCTGTCTTCCGGGAACGCATTGGCTGTCAACGCAATGATCGGCACCGGAATTCCACCACAATTATTTTCGGCTAGGCGCATCAGGCCCGTTGCGGCCAGGCCGTCCAGAATTGGCATGTGCAGGTCCATCAGAACGATGTCTGGCGCATGCTCCGTGAACAGGTCGAGAGCCTCCCGGCCATTTTCTGTGAAAAGCAGGCTTGCGCCGGTTCCGGCCAGCATTCGTTCCAGAAGCATGGTGTTCGTGCGATTGTCTTCCGCGACAAGGATGCACACGCCGGAAAGGTCCACTGTCTCCTGGGGAAGCTCGGAGATGTTCGCGGTGGCGGGCGCAATCTCGGCATCCAACTCACCGACCGGCAGGCTGAGCGACACGAAAAACACGGTGCCCGTGCCGGGAGCCGAGGCAACCGAAATCTCTCCACCCATTGCCCTGACGAGCAAGCGGGAGATTGCCAGCCCAAGGCCGGTCCCGCCAAAGCGACCGGCAATTTTCGAGTCGGCCTGCACGAAGCTCTCGAAAATCCGGTCGAGCTTCGACGTTTCGATGCCGACCCCTGTGTCGCGCACCAACAAAAGCAGGTCGCAGGCTCCGTCTTCCAGCCTTACGGACACCTCCAACTCGACGCTTCCTACTTCGGTGAACTTGATCGCGTTCCCAAGCAGGTTGAGCAAGACTTGGGACATCCTGCGTTCATCGCCGATTACCTGTTGTGGGAGGCTCGATGGCAGCACGATCTTCAATCGCAGACCTTTTGCATCGGCCAGAGGCTGAACGAGATCGATTGCGGTCTGAAAACACTTGCCGGGGGAGAACGGGTCTGCATTCACCTCCAGCCGGCCCTCTTCCAGGCGAGAGAAATCCAGGATCTCGTTGATGATCGACAGCAGGGAATCGCCCGAGGAACTGATCGTGCGCACCAGCGTTTCCTGTTGTTTGTCCAGATCCGTCTCCAGGAGCAGTTCCGTCGTACCTATAACCCCGGTCATCGGCGTGCGGATCTCGTGACTCATGGTGGCCAGGAAGTTGCGCCGCGCCCGAACGGAGTCTTCTGCGACGCGACGCGCCTCGGCAAGTGCCTGCTCGCGCTCCTTTGCTTCGCCGATATCCCGCTCGATGCTGACGACATTCACCAGGTTCCCTTGCTCGTCGAACAGGGGGCTCATGTTCACATCTACCCAGATCGGATGCCCATCCCGATGATGGTTGATGATTTCAATCCGGAACGGTTTCATCTCGTCTCGTGCCTTGTTCAACCTCTCTGCAGAGGCCGTATCCGTCTGTGGACCGTTCAGGAAGGTAATGTTCCGACCCACTGCCTCGGCGTAGGAATAGCCGGTGATCCGAGTAAAAGCCCTGTTTACCCAGGTGATGACGCCGTTTTGGTCGGTCACGATGACGCTGTCGCTGGCATGTTCTGCAACGAGTGCCAGCCGCCGTGTCGTCTGCCGGGATTGCTCGAGGGCCGCGTTCGTATGCGCCAGTTCCCGGGCGTTTTCCAGCGTAAGCATGCGAGAATTGCTGCTGCGTTCCTGGGTCTTGAAGACGTGGCGGACGATCAACCAGCAGACATAGAGAAGAAAGCCGATACTCAAGGCTTCGTACACCAGGGACGGATCCGAACTGTCGTTTCGAAGCCACTCCTGAAGGGTGATCGTGGAGGCACAGCCAAAATATACGATGATCCGGATGATCGAGGCTCCGCGATGGGCTGCAAATACCAGCGCGGCGTCGAGAATTCCCGCGAAACAGGCCGCCCCGGCCAGAACCCGCGTATCGCCGTCGCCCAGCGTGAACATGAGCGCGATCGCAAAGGCGTTCGCGCCAGCTTGAAGGCCCGCGGTCAGGGTCGTCAATCCCAGTGCAAACGGAAGTTTTTTCCCGATTGTGCTGCGCCTGGCAAATCGGCTCAGGACATAACAGTCGAGTGCCTCACCTGACACCGAGGCAACTGCCGCCAGAGCGGCCAGATGCAGGCCGCCGAGGTGGTACATTACCGGGAAGAGGACAAGTACCATTGCCTGTCTTGTCCGGAAAGACTTCGAGCGGCCCCGGCAATATGACAGGAACCGGCCTTCTGTTGCTCGGCTGGCCCGGAAACGTTCCAGAGCCTCGTCCGCTTCCTTCATGCTGGGGTCCATGCCCGCTCCGATCGACTGGTAGAGAACCTTGTTGGTCGGCTCGTCGGAATAGAAAGCAAAAAAGGCTTCTGGAAAGGTTAACGTTCAATAAGTCACGATCCGAAAAGGGTAACGCCAGCGGCTTTCATACCCTTGCACGCCGTCGCCAGCGAGCCGTCGAGGTCGATTGCGCGACAGGCGGAGAGGTCGACCTGAACGGCAAACCCGAGCCGCGCTGCGTCAATAGCGGAGTAATTCACACAGAAATCCGTCGCCAGACCGACGAGCACGAGCGACTCGACGCCCCGGGAGCGAAGGTAGCCCTCCAGGCCCGTGGGAGTGGTCCGGTCATTCTCGAAAAAGGCGGAATAGCTGTCGATCTCGCGCCGGAATCCCTTTCGGAGGATCAGATCGGCCGGATCGGTCAGCAGTTCCGCATGGAACGCCGCGCCATCGCTTCCCTGGATGCAATGGTCGGGCCAGAGCACCTGCTGTCCATAGGGCATCTCCGTCAGCTCGAACGGGTTCTTCCCGGCGTGTTGAGAGGCAAAGGAGCTGTGACCGGCGGGGTGCCAGTCCTGTGTGAAGACGCGCACCGGGAAGTCCGGCAGCTTGGCGTTGATTGCGGGAAGGATCTCGTCGCCACCTGGAACGGCAAGCGCACCCCCTGGACAGAAATCGTTTTGAACATCAATGACGATCAGGGCTTGGGTCATGGGCCACCTCCTGAACACTGGCTAGGCATGCGGGACGCCGGGGTCAATGGAGGGGAGTCTGTTGCCAGTCCGGCCGTGATTCGTGGCTTCGCTGGGCAACTCGAGAAGATGCCCAGCGAAGGTGTTGTGGCTTAGAAGCGCGCGAGAGCGTTGATGGTCGAGTTCAGCAGGCCCGGCGTGATCTGGGAGATGATCCGGTTCCACTGCGTGATCACCTGCTCGGACACGAAGATAACGTCGTCGGGGCGAAGTTCGAAACGTGTGGCGAGAGTGAAAGAAGCCGCGTTCTTGGCATCGAGTTGCCAAGCCGTCACCGCTCCGAATTCACGGGGGTCCTGCGAGGATCGCAGAACATAGATCTTCCGGATATTGGCAGTAATGGTCGGGATGCCGGCGTCGGAATAGATAGCGTCGGCGAGACTTGCACGCTGGTTATAGGGAAGCACGAAACGGCGCTGTTTCGTAACTTCGCCCGTCAGATAGACGTAGTCCCGATCGACCGCGTCGAAATCCAGGCGGTCCTTGAAATTGTTGCGCGCCTCGTTGAGTTCGGCCCGCCGCAACTGGATCTCGGTTTCAAGCTCGTCCACAGCATCCCTGCGTGTCGAGAGCTTGGTCGAGGTCAGTTGGATTTGTTCCTGGAAATAGGCCTGGGCTCGGGCAAGATCGAACTCGGTATCGACAAAGATCGAATCCCCATCCGTCAGGCGAATGCGTTGCAGGCTGCGCCTTGAATACAATTCGTTCAACGGGATCTGGTAAAGTTCTCCGTCCCGATAGATGCGGACAGAAATATAGCCGTAATCACGTTCGCTTGCGGTCACACCGCCGGACTGGGACAGGGCTTCTTCCAGGTAGAGCGGCTGAATCGTCACCGGGAGCACGGTCGGGCTGCGCACCGCGCCGCCAATCGAGATCCGCTGCGAGTTGAAACCGGCCACTTCAAGGCTGAACGCGGGCTCGATCTGATTCTGCACCAACGCCTGGAAGACCTGCTCGTTTGCTTCCTCGATGGTGCTGCCGGCGATCGGAATACGGCCGACATCCGGGATTGAGATCCCGCCATCGTCCTGCACGACATATTCCTGGCGGCGGTTCTGTGCGGCCAGAAGGCCGGAGAGTTCTTCTACCGAGTTGCCGCCTGAAGGCGTTGCCAAGACGACAACATCGCCCACGCCAATTCGGTAGGGGCGGCTCGGAAGCTCTGGCGGCACGCGCATGGTCAGGGCGGCCGGTCGGTCTTCAGGCTCGACGGCTGGATCGGGCAGATTGCCAAAGCCCCTCAGCCCGCTGCCACCTCCGGCGGTCTGCGAAAAGATCGCCGGCAACGTGTCGGGCCGGAAGGATGAGCGATTGGCGGCAATCGTCGATTCGGCGGTGATCTTGACGACCCGCACCTTCGCGCCGCTGGCTGAGCCGGAACTCACCTGTGGTGAGTTATAGACGACGCCACACGCCGTCAGGAGCAGTGCTGTCCCGAGAACCAGGGCCGTAAGTTTCAATTTCTTCATCTTCAACACTCTTTCTCGTTCCGCAGCCCTATGGCAGTGGGTAGTTCAGGCGCAGATATCCGATCTTCGGGCCGAGCCATTGCCGGGATTGCACCATGCGCCCAGATCCGTCCAGCCAATAGCTATTGGTGAAGGATTGGGTTGGGTTGTTACAGGCCTCATCCGTCCGGCTGACCTGACGAACGCTACCGTTCAGGGTGATCTGGTCCGGCAAGCTTGCCGAGTATTCACATTGATAGGCCCGAATGAACATCTGTTCGTCGCCATCGGCCAAGCGATGAACGCGGCTGGCGATGGCGGGGCGAGGGGCCGTCAGCCATTCAGAAGGCAGTGTCGTTTCGACCGATACCACGTCCGGCGTCAGGGCGGTCGTGCCGATGATCACACCTTCACGCAGTGTCAGCGTATCACCGCTTCCAGCGCGCCAGATTTCGTGACCGTTGCGGCTGGAAACGAGATTCAGCGCTTCGGTGACGCCACGATCCTCGATGAGCGCTGTCATCACCGAGGCGGGGGCGACGGGCGTGACGTCTTCGAGCACAATTACGACGTCGTCTTCCAGCAGCACCACTTCGTCGGTCGCCGATCCGGATCCGGAGTTCTGTCCGAGTTTGCCGAGTTGGTCGCAGCCAGAAATCGCCGTTGCCGTGATCAGGAGAAGAATGGCGGATGTGTGTCTCTTCATCGCCAGTACCTCGACCAGCGGTTTCGGAGTTCTGGGTCGTGGAAGTCCCGGACGTTCTCGTAAAGCCGGTTGCGAACAGAGAGGCGCGCCCCACCGTCCCGCAAGATCGGGCGGATGACCTGTGTGAAGCCGCGTCGGGACGGTACGCCGCCCAGCCAGGAGAACGGAACCTCGAAGAAGAACCCCTTGTCGAAGGAGCCTTCGCCGAAATCCTCGTAGCTGACATCGGTCTGGGTGGCGAAGGCCCCGACCCGGACACCATTGGCGAACTCCCGCGACAGGGTGAATGTGGCGCCGTAATCGCCTGCCAGGTATCGTCCGGCATCTACCTGCCCAAAATATCCCTTTCCGAGATCGTAATAGGCGGACAGATGGCCCGTCACGACATCGTAATCCTGAAAGCCGAAGCCACCGTCGAAATCGCGTTGCACCGCGTAGTTGATTTCCCCGCCGAGGGCGAGGGGGCCGTCGACCGGCTTCCAGAGCAGTTCGGCGGAAGCGCCGCCATACATTCGTTCCAGGATGCCGACCGTGCCCCGCGCATAGAGGTTCTCGCCGGGGCGGAAGAAATACTCGGCTGTCAGGTGGCTGAGGTAGGAGCTGCTGTTGACGTCATAGAGTGCGAGGTCGGAGCGCACATGCGGCAGGACTGAATCCGACATCCGGGTGACAGTGTCCCTGTCGCCCAAGAGTTTCTGTCGGTACACGCCAGATAAGACAAGGCCCGGCAGCGGGCGGTAGCTGCCACCGATATCCAGGCCGATATCCGCGCGCACCGGCTGGTCGGGGTCGAAGAAGCTCGGGGCGAAATAGGGCCGGATGAAGCCACTGAACTGGGGATAGGAATCGCTGATGAAAGAGGCGAAGCTCAGTTCCTCCGCATCATTTACCTCTGCGCGCACGTAGGATTTCCAGACGCGGTCCGGATCGAATTCAAGTTCTTCCAGATCGTTTCGCGAGATCCGTATCGTCGATGTCGGCATGCCGAAAACCAACGGCTTCAGAACGAATGTATCGACCTCGCTGGGAATGATGGCCGCCAGGATCCGCGAGGCGCGTCCGAGCGCCTGTGGCTGGGCGTCAAAGCCGTTGTTGGTGAAGGCGACATGCACCTCGTCGCCGACGATCTCCATCCCTTCAAGGCGCAGCTTTTCCTTCTTGAACGCCTCCGAGACGGTTTCCTTCAAGGCCACCGGATCGCTCGCCCTCAGCTGTTCGGAGGGTAGGCCCCATGCGGCCAAGTCCACCGTTCCGCCCGCGCGGGGCGAGATCGGCGGTGGCGCAACTTCGCGTCCTCCCCTGAAGGGCGGTGCTTTCGGATTGGTCGTGAAAGAAGCGTTGATGCCGATCTTGGAGCCGTAGAGGGAATAGAGGCCGATATCGATCCCCGGGCGCGGGCTGTAATTCAGGCCGAAATTGATCGGGGTAGCGCGATCGAAGCCCACCGCTTCCACTTCCTGATCATAGGCGTCGGATGAGTATTCGATCAGCGCGGTCCACTTGTCGTTTATCGCCCATTCCGCGCTGCCGAACAACGCTGCCGGACCGCGGAACCACTCGCTCGCGCTGAATGTACCACCTTCTCCGAAATCTGTTTCGGGCCGGGTTTCGAACCGGCTGTCGATGAAGGAGAGGGGGTTCTTGAAACTACCATAAGATCCCAACCGGCCCCAGCCGACGCCTGCCGACAGCTTGAAACGGTCCTGGATGTTCTTCGTGGCGACAATATATTCCGATGCGAAAACACCGGTACCTACGAGGTCGTTGATTCCGACTACGACAGATGGCGTCCATTGCTTTTCTTCAAGGAGGCGAAGGGCGACGCCGAAGGAACGGTCGTAATACGCCCCACCGTAGAACTCCCTTTCGTTTTCGAAAAGGTCTTTCGCGGCGGTGTACTGGTAGCTGACATACAACCACGGGGTGAACTGGAAGCCGAGCGTCGTGCGCAATCGGTCCGGGTACATCGACACCGTGAAGGTCGCTTCGCCATCGGGCAACATCTCGGCGCTTGGGGTGTCGATCACGCCGGGCATGCCATAAAAAGATAGCCCCGACTTCATTGCACGCTGTTCAGCAACCGTCCGTTCCTGCGCGACAGTCACTCCACTGTACAGAACGCAAATCCCGACAGCGACGCTCGCGACTTTCGGAAACACGCTCATCCGGGCAGCCTTTTGGTGGCCGCCGAAGCGGAATAGATTTCCAGCACTGTCCATCCCCAGGTTCCGGACCTGCAGCTTTGGTCCGTTGGCATTTGTCTCGTTCACAGTTTCTTATCCCGACAAGCCCGCTTCGGGCAATTGTTCGCTTCAGGAAAGGCGCGTCCTGTTGCCGCCCTGCTCATCAAGTGCCTGTTTTGTTCTCGCAGATTGGCAAGTTTTTGCGGGCAATGGCCATCTGAAGGGGGCTAAGCGCACGTAGGCGCGGGATTGGGGGAATGTGGCTGGCTCTGGACGATTCGGTATTGGCGATTCGGCCTGATGAACTGTACCCGGATGCAGCCCGATGCAGGCGTCGGGCGGGGGCATTTCATGTCGTCGGAAACGGAGAAAAAGTTTGCGGGGCATCCGAATCATACAAGCAGGGAGCCCCGCAAAGGCTCCCCCAATCCTTCCAGACCTGTCCCGTTGTCTAGCGGCTGCCGAACCCGGTCAGCATGACCTGCAAGGTTCTGACGACGATGAACACGTCCATCCGTGCGCTGCGGTGACGTACATAGAAACGATCGTAACGCGCCTTCTTGCGCGTGGAATCCTCGCAGGCCGCATAGCCCTGGATAACCTGCGCCAAGCCGGTAATGCCGGGTTTCACCTCGAAACGTTCGGCGTATCCGAAGACGGATTTCACATAGACGTCCGCTTGGTCCTTGGCGTCCGGGCGCGGTCCGATGACGTTCATGTCCCCGATGGCGACATTGATGAAATTGGGCAGTTCGTCGACGCGGAACTTCCGAAGAATGGCGCCCAGCCTCGTGATGCGTGCCTGGTTGGCCTCGATCGATGTCGTCAGACCTTCCTGCGGGACATCCGTCATGGTGCGGAACTTGTAGATACGGAACACCCGGCCGTCGCGTCCAACACGATTCTGGTAGAACATCAGCGGGCCTGGGTTGAAACGCGGGTTGAGTACCAGAAGAACCAGAGCCGCCCCGATGAGGCTTGGCAGCGCGAGCAACGCAAAGATCCAGTTGAGCATCGTGACCCAGAGGCCACGAGAAATGGAGGCGCCGGAGGTTTTCGCGCCGGATCGACCAATGTCCGTACTTGATGATTGCAGCTCACCCGCCAAACCGCGGGGCGGGTTTAAAGTATCCATAATGTTGCTCATCGCCAAAGCTTCCCAAAAATCCCAAAAAAAGGGTTGTAGGCCGACCGCCCGATATGAACGCTCAGATTGTCATCAAAACTCCGACAATTCCGTACTTTCAAGCCGATGGGGCAGCAGGTCTCGCGAAGGGGGTTGTCTTAAAATTTAGAGATTCTGTCAACTGGGGCGGCAGATGCTTGCAGGGGCGCCAGGCCCGGGGGAAAGGCGAGTTTCCTAGGCGCCCGTGCCTGCGGTCTCTTCCCTGTAGAAACTTGGGTTTGAAACAATTTTTCATAAAAATCAACGTATTAACGTAAGGGTAGTTTGGAGCGGGGTGGTTGCTGTGAGGATTGCGAGGGCAAGCTACGGTCGGTGTTTGTGGCGTTAACTAAGATTTCATAAATGTGATGGATGGCGGTGAGCCGCCTGTCTGTTGGGGTCAGTGCACAAGAAATAGGCGAAACTTGCCTTGCGCCGGCTCGCATGTCTCGCGCGCGTAGTGCCGTGGAGGGCGTTCCGAAAACAGCGACTTCAGTGAAGCCCCTTTCGCCTATTTTTGTGGCGCATAGGAGAATTCTATCTGTCCGTCGGGCGAGATGCGCGCAAGCGTCAGAAGGTTCGTGGCATATGCCCCCGTGTCGATCGAAATGACGCCGTTGCGGATCGTGGGGGTATCCATGATCGTATGGCCATGCGCGACCCACTGCCCGTCGGGCCGGGGCGTTTTGACGAACTCCGGGTGCCCCCACAGGGCAACCCGTTCCTGCTGCAGGGAAATCGGAAGCATGGGGTCAAGCCCGGCATGGGCAATCGTCAGGTTATTGCTGGTCCAGACATGGGGAAGGTTTTCCAGCCAGTCGAGCAGGCCCGGTGTGAGGCGCTCGCGGATGGCGGATGCGATGTCCTCGAGTGCTTCCGGGCTGGAGGTCTCGGTGATCCCGCCGAGGTCGAAACTGGCGACAGTCTGTAATCCGCCATGGCGCAGCCAGCTCCGCCCCCTGTTCGGATCAGAAAGGAACTTGAGGAACATTTCCTCATGATTTCCTTTGAGGCAGATCCATTCGCCATTCCGGCAGCCTTCGAAGATAATCTCCAGCGTCTCGTATGATTGCATTCCGCGGTCGACGAGGTCTCCGACGAATACCCGGGTCGCGCCGTCTTCAACCGGGGGCAGGGCCCGCAGCAGATGTGCGGTGCCGTGAACGTCACCAACGATTTCGACGACTGTTTCCGGCTGCACCGGCTTGAATTCGACTGGGGGCTGCCGTTTTCGGAAAAGTCTGGACAGCATATTGTTGGCCTTGCGTAGTCATTTGCATTCCCCTTGTAGCCCTGCGCGCCTGCACATTCCAGCAGATCCCGGTTCCGTCCGTCACCGTGAGCGGGGCGGGATTTGGGCACTTCGACGGATAGCGTTGGTTAGCTGAGCCGAGTTGTCGGAAATTGCCGCGATGGCTGTGATTGCATTGCGAAATCTCGGAGTCGGGTCGCGTCCGGGGAGATTGTGAAACCTTCCAATGTCAATGTTGGTGCGACAACTTGACCTGCAAGTCGGGCGCGGAGACGGAGATAGGCTTGACGATAGTCAAATACGAGTCAGCCTCGTCACTTTATTGAGCAATTTGCAAACAACCATTGCGGGCAGCCAATGGCCACCAGGACGAACCGCCGGAACTTTTTCCGCGCGAAATTTCACATCGCAGACGTGCCGCGCCCGCCGGGAGCGGTAGAGGTCAGCCGTTTTTCCGGCCTGTGCAACGGCTGTGGAGACTGCCTGGATGCCTGCCCGGAGGGGATCATCGTCAAGGATGAGCAAGGGTTCGCCGCACTCGATCTGAAAGCCGGTGCCTGTAGCTTCTGTGGCGACTGTATCCAGGCCTGTCGGACCGGTGCGCTCACCGAGCAGGCGCGCGCCGATTGGAACTGGGTGGCCCGCGTCCAAAGTGGCTGTTTGTCGCTCAATGCCGTGGCCTGCCGGACCTGTCAGGATTTCTGTGACGAGGCGGCCATCCGCTTCCGGCTGGAGCCGGGCGGGCGGGCGCGGCCCTTGATCGACGAAGACGCCTGTAGCGGATGCGGAGCCTGCGCGGCCGCCTGTCCGGCGGGCGCGATAGAATTTGCGCGAATGGAAACGAACGAACTGGAGGCGACAGCATGAATATCTGCGGATGCCTGGTCCATGCCGCGCCGGGAACGGCTGAGGGCGTCGAGAACGCCGCCAAAGCTATGAACGGCGTCGAGGTCCATGCCCGAACCGAAGACGACAGGTTGATCGTCGTGGTCGAGGATACCGAGGAGAAACAGGCCGCGGAGGTGATCATGGACATGCACCAGATCCCCGGCGTCCTGTCCCTGGCGCTCACCTATCATCATTTCGAGGACCCGCAGGGCGACGAAGACGCGCCGCAGCCGGTCGCCACCCCCTGCACCATCTGAACCGGAGCCAAGCCAATGACCATGTCAGAATCTCGCCGGACTTTC
Source organism: Aliiruegeria sabulilitoris (assembly GCF_001558155.1). GTDB lineage: Bacteria > Pseudomonadota > Alphaproteobacteria > Rhodobacterales > Rhodobacteraceae > Tropicimonas > Tropicimonas sabulilitoris. The sequence goes on along the minus strand of NZ_LOAS01000031.1, from coordinate 40,912 downwards.
CTGAAATCCTCCGCAGCGGTGGCGACGGCTTCCGCCGCAGGCATAACGCTTCCCGATGCGCCCGCATTGGCCCAGGTCGGCACGCCCGACATTCGATGGGACAAGGCCGCCTGCCGCTATTGCGGCACGGGCTGCTCGGTTCTGGTCGGCACCAAGGAAGGGCGCGTCGTTGCCACCCAGGGCGATCCGGACGCGCCGGTGAACCGCGGCCTGAACTGCATCAAGGGCTATTTCCTGTCCAAGATCATGTATGGCACGGACCGTCTGACGACGCCGATGCTGCGCAAGTCGAACGGCGCCTTCGACAAGAATGGCGAGTTCGAGCCGGTCAGCTGGGACGAGGCTTTCGACGTGATGGCCGAGAAATGGAAGGCCGCGCTCAAGGAGAAGGGCGGCGCGGGCGTGTCGATCTTCGGCTCCGGCCAGTGGACGGTCTGGGAAGGCTACGCCGCGGCGAAATTCATGAAGGCCGGCCTGCGCTCGAACAATATCGACCCGAACGCACGCCATTGCATGGCCTCGGCCGTCGTGGGCTTTATCCGCACCTTCGGCATCGACGAGCCCATGGGCTGCTATGACGACCTGGAACATGCCGACACTTTCGTGCTCTGGGGCTCCAACATGGCCGAGATGCACCCGATCCTTTGGTCGCGCTTGACCGATACGCGCCTGACCAAGCCGGGCTGTGAGGTCCACGTGCTCTCCACCTTCGAGCACCGCTCCTTCGAGCTGGCGGACAACGGCATCATCTTCAAGCCGCAGACGGACCTGGCGATCCTGAACTACATCGCGAACTACATCATCTCGAACGACATGGTGAACAAGGAGTTCGTCGAGAGGAACGTCAACATCACGAAGACCGACACCGATATCGGCTATGGTCTGCGTGACGAGCACGCGCAGCAGCAAGCAGCGGAAAACCCGAATTCCGGCAAGCTGACTCCGATCAGTTTCGAGGAATATGCTGAGGCGGTCTCCGAATACACGGCCGAATATGTCTCCGAGCTTTCGGGCGTTCCAGTGGCGCAACTTGAGCAACTGGCCAAACAATATGCCGACCCGAACCGCAAGGTCATGTCGCTCTGGACGATGGGCTTCAACCAGCACACCCGTGGCTCCTGGGTGAACTCGCTGATGTACAACGTGCACCTGCTCGTGGGGAAAATCTCCGAGCCGGGCAACTCGCCCTTCTCGCTCACCGGCCAGCCCTCCGCCTGTGGCACCGCGCGCGAGGTCGGCACGTTTGCTCACCGTCTCCCCGCAGACATGGTCGTGGCGAACGACGCGCATCGCGAGATCTGCGAAACCGCCTGGAATGTGCCCGCCGGCACCATCCCGCCCAAGCCTGGCTTCCATGCGGTGTTGATGCACCGGATGCTCAAGGACGGCGTTCTCAACTGCCACTGGGTACAGTGCAACAACAACATGCAGGCCGCGCCCAACATGAATGAGGAAGGCTATCCGGGCTATCGCAACCCGGACAATTTCATCACCGTGTCGGACCCGTACCCGACCGTCACCGCGCTCGCGGCGGACCTGATCCTGCCCACCGCCATGTGGGTGGAGAAGGAAGGCGCCTATGGCAATGCCGAGCGCCGCACCCAGTTCTGGCGCCAGCAGGTCAAGGCGCCGGGTGACGCGAAGTCCGATGTCTGGCAGGTGATGGAATTCTCCAAGCGCTTCACGGTCGAGGAGGCCTGGGGCGAAGAGCTTCTGGCGCTGAAACCCGAGCTGCGCGGCAAGACACTCTACGAGGTCCTGTTCGAGAATGGCGAGGTGAACAAGTACCCGCTCTCCGAGACCGCCGAAGGTTTCGACAACGATGAATCCGATCATTTTGGCTACTACGTCCAGAAGGGACTGTTCGAGGAATATGCAGGCTTTGGCCGTGGCCACGCCCACGATCTCGCCCCGTTCGACGTGTACCATCAGGCGCGGGGCCTGCGCTGGCCGGTCGTCGATGGCAAGGAGACTCTCTATCGCTTCCGCGAGGGCTATGACCCATATGTCAAGGAAGGCGAGGGCGTGAAGTTCTACGGCAAGCCCGATGGCAAGGCCAATATCATCTTCGCCCCCTACGAGCCCGCCGCCGAGGAGCCGGACGAGGAGTTCAACCTCTGGCTCTGCACCGGTCGCGTTCTGGAACACTGGCATTCTGGCTCGATGACCCGCCGGGTGCCGGAGTTGCATCGCTCCTTCCCGTCCGCCGTGGTCTACATGAACCCGAAGGATGCGCAGGAGCGTGGCTTGCGGCGCGGGCAGGAGATCGTCATCTCCACCCGTCGCGGCGAGGTCAATTCGCGGCTGGAGACCCGTGGGCGCAACAAGGTGCCCGAGGGCCTCGTCTTCATGCCGTGGTTCGACGAGGGCCAACTCACCAACAAGCTGACGCTGGACGCGACCTGCCCGCTCTCGAAAGAGACGGACTACAAGAAATGCGCCTGCAAGGTCGAACGGGCCTGAGGAAACGCATTCAGGAAACGCGCGCTCACACCGGGTAACAGGACAAGAGCATGGCCACCGCTGGACAGCACAAGCACATCGATCGCCGTCGGTTCATGACCGACAGCGCGCGCATGGCTGCGGGCTGCGCGGTGGCCGGCTCGCTTCTGGCCTATATGACGCGCGATGCGAAAGCGCTTCCCGATCAGGCTATTCGGCCTCCCGGGGCGCTCGGCGAGGACGCCTTCCTCGCCGCTTGTATCCGCTGCGGGCTTTGCGTGCGGGATTGTCCCTACGACACCCTGGTTCTGGCCGATCTCGGCCAGGACGGCCCGGCGACGGGCACGCCCTATTTCACCGCGCGGGATGTGCCCTGCGAGATGTGCGACGACATCCCTTGCGTCCTCGCCTGCCCAACGGGCGCGCTGGACAAGGGACTGACCAATATCGAACACGCCCAGATGGGCACTGCGGTGCTGGTCGATCAGGAGAACTGCCTGAACTATCTCGGGCTGCGCTGCGATGTCTGCTACCGCGTCTGTCCGATGATCGACGAGGCGATAACGCTCGACCTGATCCATAACGAACGCTCCGGCCACCACGCGATCTTTGCGCCTATCGTGCATGCCGATGCCTGCACCGGCTGCGGGATCTGCGAGAAGAAATGTGTCCTGCCCGAACCCGCGATCAAGGTCCTGCCCGTGCGGCTCGCACGCGGCGCGCCGGGCGAGCACTACCGGCTCGGCTGGGAGGAGAAGGACGCCAAGGGCGCCCCGGTCGTCGAAGGCATCATCGACCTTCCCGACCGTCTGCCCGGACCGGGAACGGACAACCTCGCCGCGCCGGGAGGATATATCGAAGGGCTCGTGGACGGGCTGCCTTCCACGCCCGAAGGCGGCTTCGAGCCGGTCTTCAAGCTGCCGGAGGTGACGAAATGAGCACCAAGGGCAAGGTCCACCTTCCGGTCGGACAGGAAGCGGTGGAGGTGAAGGGCTGGTTCGGGGCGCATAAATATCTCGTGCTGCGCCGCATCAGCCAGGCGTTCTTCCTGTTCCTGTTCCTCATGGGGCCGTGGTTCGGCATCTGGTGGGTTAAGGGGAACCTCGCCGGTTCGATGACCTTCAACTTCCTGCCGCTGAACGATCCGCTGATCCTCGGACAGATGATGGCCGCCGGCCACTGGCCCGAGACGACCGCGCTCATCGGCGGGCTGATCGTTCTGGTGGTCTACGCTCTGATCGGCGGGCGCATCTATTGTTCCTGGGTCTGCCCGATCAACCCGGTGACCGACGGCGCCCATTGGCTGCATGACAAGCTGAAGCTCCAGAAGGGGTGGCAGCCGAAACGTTCCGCCCGCTACTGGATCCTCGCCACCGTGCTGATTGTCTCGGCGCTGACCGGCACCATCGCATGGGAGGTCGTGAACCCGGTCACCATGGTGCATCGCGGCCTTGTCTTCGGTATGGGCTTCGTCTGGGCCATGGTCGCGGCGATCTTCGTCTTCGACCTGATCGTGGCGCGTCGCGGCTGGTGCGGCCATGTCTGCCCGGTCGGCGCCTTCTACAGCCTTGTCGGCACGAAGAGCATTTTGCGGATCAGCGCGGTGAAGCGCGATGCCTGCGACGACTGCATGGATTGCTACGCGGTCTGCCCGGAAAACCAGGTCATCTCCCCCGCGCTGAAAGGCAAGGGCGACGCGACGCCCCTGATCCTCTCGCCCGACTGCACCAATTGCGGGCGGTGCATTGATGTCTGCGCGATGGACGTCTTCAAATTTACCAACCGCTTCGACACCCATGTCGAGGCCCCGTCTGATGCGGTGTCCGTCCCGGAACCGCCGAACAGAAATGCAGCGTGAACCGATGAACGGAGAGCAACCATGAGACAGCCGGTCCTTGCAGGCATTCTTGCCGCCGCAACCACCCTGACCCTGGCCGGGATCGGCCTGGCCCAATCCGCGGGCGGGCTGTCCTCGCTGCGCGGCGCGGGCATCGACGAGCCGGTCGTTCTTGATCAGGTGTTCCAACAGGATACGCAGCGCTTCAACCGCGAATACCGCCAACAGCCGCCGCTGATCCCGCATTCGGTCGAGCAATACCAGATGGACCTGAAGGTCAACCAGTGTCTTGGTTGCCATGACTGGTCCAATGCCGGCGATCGCGGCGCACCGACGCTGTCGATGACCCATTATCTCGACCGTGACGGCGTGGAGATGGATCACGTGGCCGGAACGCGCTGGTTCTGCAACCAGTGCCACGTGCCGCAGGTGAATGCTCCGGCGCTCGTCGACAACGCGTTCGTGCCTTCGGTCGCGCGCTGAACCCGGATCGGGAAGGAAACGAGCCATGGCAAATAACGACTCGAACGAAAAGCGGCCCGGCTTCATTCGCCGCATCTGGAACGGATTCTGGAGCCCGAGCGGTGTGCTCAGCCTCGGTTTCCTGCTGATCGCGGGGTTCCTTGGCGGGGTGATGGCCTGGGGCGGGTTCCACTGGGCGTTGGAAGAAACCAACACCGAAGAGTTCTGCATCAGTTGTCACTCGATGACCAAGAACTGGGACGAATACACCGATACGATCCACTACAACAACCATTCCGGCGTGCGCGCGACCTGCCCGGATTGCCACGTGCCGCATGAGTGGCAGTACAAGGTCAAGGCCAAGATCATGGCCAGCAAGGATCTCTATCACGAGATCATCGGCACGATCGATACCGATGAGAAATACGAGGATCATCGCCTCAAGATGGCCACGGCGGTCTGGACCAAGATGAAGAAGACCGACTCGCGCGAATGCCGCAATTGCCACAGCTTCGAGTATATGGACTTCACGATCCAGGAGACCCGCGCCGCTGCGGATCACCAAAAGGCGCTGGACGAAGGCAAGACCTGCATCGACTGCCACCAGGGCATCGCGCATGGCCTGCCTACCGGGTATCTGGAGAGATACGAGACAGTCGCCGAGGGGCTCGAAGCCGCGAAGTAGGGCGTAATGACAGCTGATGGCGCCCCCGCGCGGGGCGCCTGTCGCCAATAAACGGAAATCGAGAGGGAGTGGACAATGCTGGACATCCTCGGAACCATTGCCGGAAACATCCTGAGCCTGCCCGGGATCCTCGGCCTCGCCCTGGGCATGATGACCCGGAACCTGCTTGTGGCCGCCATACTGGGTGGCGTGGTCGGCGTTGCCGAGACCTATATTTTCTCGGGGTTCGACTTCGCCAGGGTCGAGCCATTGGACCTGGCCATCGCCATTGGTGTTGGTGTTATTGCCGGTTGCGTTGGCCGGGCGATCCGAGTCAGGGGCGCGACTGTCTGACCGACGCATCGGCGTGCTCCACATGTCAAACCGCTCCGTTCCGGAGCGGTTTTTCTCGCAGCATCCGAAAGTGCAGGTGGCGTCGAACACGACACGGCGCGTTCACTGGAAAAATCATCGGATCCATGCCACGACACAACCTTGCGAATAGTGAATCGGCGACGTCCTCGGTGCCGATGTGTGCAAGGACAGGTGGATGCCCGAAGATACCCGGAAGAAGATCGCGCGTAACTCGCTACTGTTGAAGAGTCTTCCGGAAGACGTTGCCAGCCGGCTTCTGGAGCGGTCGATCTGGCGCAAATACGATCGCGGCCAGAACCTGTTTCTGCAAGGGGAGGCCGCGCAGTCGATCCACATCGTGGTCGCTGGCTGGGTGAAGCTCTTTCGCATGTCCCAGGCTGGTGGCGAGACGGTCGTCCATGTGTTCTCCAGGGGCGAGAGTTTCGGTGAGGCTGTTGCCTTTCGCGGTGGCAATTACCCCGTTTCGGCCGAGGCCGTCATGGAAAGCGAAACCCTGGAGGTTCCAACGGCCGCGCTGCTGGAGATGATGCGGAACAATCCCGAGACAGCCGAGTCCATCCTGGCGTCTGCTTTCGTGCATCTGCATGCGCTTGTGACGCAGCTTGAGCAGCTCAAGGCCGAGACGGGTGCGGAGCGGACGGCGAAGTTTCTGCTCGAGTTTTGCGATCCTGATGCCCGCAGTGCTATCGTGACGCTTCCCTATGACAAGGGGTTGATCGCGGGGCGGCTTGGCATGAAGCCCGAGAGCTTGTCGCGTGCCTTCACGCGCCTGCGCTCGGTCGGTGTGCGTGTCTCCGGAAACCTTGCCGCGATCGATGACGTCGCGGTGCTTCGGGACTACACTGGGTCCGATCCGACCGCGAAGCGGGTGAAATCACGCTAACCTCTGTTCGGGATCCGGCATCGACCGCATTTGCCCTATCGCGGGAACCCGGGCGTAATGTCGATCCGGGTCGGCAACTCGATCATCCTGTCGACCCGGTTGCTGCGCTGGTCCGCCGCTTCGAGAATAAGCTGTGCTGCCTTGAGCCCGATCTCGTGGCGCGGTGTATGCGTGGTGGCAATTTGCGCGGGGAGGGCCTGCACAAGATCGAGGCCATTGAAACCCGTCAGCAGAATCTGCTCCGGAACCGGAATTCCGGCATCCATGCAGTGGAACAGCCCCCCAACGGCGATGTCGTCATTGGAATAATAGAGGCAGTCGATATCGTCATGTCGTGACAGGAACTCGACTGTCAGTTTGCGTCCGGCGACAACCGACGAAGGCTGTTCTGAGACCAGTGTCCCGACGAGCGAAACGCCGGCAGCGGCCAGCGCCGCCTCGAACCCCGCCCGGCGCTTCGTGGCGCGCGTGTCTCCCGCCAGGTCACAGCCGATATAGCCGATGCGGCGCCGACCCTGCGCAATGAGCGCCCGCGCCATGGCCGTGCCGGCTTCCGTCTGGGCGATGCCTACGCAGCCATCGGTGGGCGTGCCATCGACATCCATGATCTGGACCACCGGCAACCCGGCATGTTCCAGAAGCTGCCGGGTCGGTTCCGGCTGGTCGAGACCGGTCACGATCAACCCGGCTGGCCGCCAGGAGAGCATGCCCCGGATCGTTTCGGCCTCGCGGTCGATGTTGTAGTCCGTAACGCCAATGACGGGTTGGAACCCGCTGTCCGAAAGCGCCTCGGTGATCCCTGCAAGGACTTCGGCAAAGACGATATTGGACGCGCTCGGGACCACCACGCCAACGAGGTTCGTGCGCTGGTTCGAAAGCGACATGGCTATGGGATTGCCAATGTAGCCGATCTCGCGGGCGGCCTGCTGAACCTTCTCGATATTCGCGCGCGACACGTCGCCGGCGTTCCGCAACGCCCTCGAAGCGGTCATCTTGGACACGCCCGCCGCCCTTGCGACATCTGCCAGTGTCAGTCTTTTCCCAGCCATGTCTGTCGTGTTTTCGCCTTATGCCGGATCGCGCGGGCAGGGCCATCGCGACACTCTTTCCTGACAGATAGTTGAATCTTGACAGTCGGTCCAGCGCCAAGATATCGGTACCGGTATCGATACCAGCTTGCAATGTGGGAGCGCTGTCCGGAGGTCGGAAATGATGAGCATTCGGGACCTGGGACGCGCGCATGGCCAAGGGCGACTACACGCCCCATTCCGCTCCCGGCCTTTTCGTAGAGGATCCGAGCGCGGTGATTGCGGAGGCCGGCGTCATGTTGCTGGGCGTTGAAGACTGATTGACCGAGCCGGACCGGTTAACTTCCGGCCCGGATGGTTCCAAACGGAAGGGATGGAGAGCACGATGGGCGTGGTTCTTGGATGTATTGCCGATGATTTCACCGGCGCGACGGACCTTGCGGGGCTGCTTGCGCGCTCCGGCGTGAAAGTTTCGCTCAGGATGGGCGTGCCGGAAGAGGCCCCGGAAGAGGCGGATGTCGCCGCCTTCGAGGTGATTGCGCTCAAATGCCGGACCGCACCGGTGGCCGAGGCCGTGGCCGAGACACGCGCCGCTCTGGACTGGCTGCGCCGTGCGGGGGCCGAGCGGTTCTTCTGGAAATACTGCTCGACCTTTGACAGCACGGCAGAGGGGAATATCGGCCCGGTGGCCGAGGCGTTGATGGCGGAGATCGGGGCGGATCAGACGATCTATTGCCCGGCCTTCCCTGAAAACGGCCGCGCGATCTTCATGGGCAACCTGTTTGTCGGCGAGCTGCCGCTGGCCGAGAGCCCGATGAAAGATCACCCGCTGACGCCGATGCGCGACAGCAACCTGATGCGACTGATCGAACCGCAGGTGAAGGGCAAGGTGGGGCTCGCCAACCGCCTGACCGTGGCGCGCGGCACGGAGGCGCTGAAGGCGCGGATGGAAGAGCTCAAGGCCGAGGGCGTGGCGCATGTCGTCGTCGATGCCGTGGCCGACGAGGATCTGGGTATCATCGCCGAGGCCTGCCACGAGATGAAGCTGATGACCGGCGGTTCCGCCGTCGCCATGCCGCTGCCCGGCATCTACCTGCGGGAAGGCGCGATCACCGAAGCCGCCAAGCGCGAGGCCGCGCCGCAGGTCGGCAAGGGCTCCATCGTCTTCTCCGGCTCCTGCTCGGCGATGACGCGCGCGCAGGTGGCCGATTACCTGCCCAAGGCGGTGGGATACAAGCTCGACCCGCTGGATCTGGCCGCCAACGGCCCGCAAGCCGCCCGCGACTGGCTGGCCGCGCAGGATCTGGAAACGCCCAAGATCATCTATGCCACCGCCGAGCCGGAAGACGTGGCCAAGGTTCAGGCCGAACTGGGCGTGGCCGAGGCCGGTGAACTGGTCGAATCCGCGCTGGCGCAGCTGGCGCAGGACGCGCTGGCCCAGGGCGTGCGCCGCTTCGTCGTTGCCGGTGGCGAGACATCGGGAGCGGTGACCAAGGCGCTCGGCGTCACGGCGATGGAGATCGACGCGGAAATCGCCCCCGGCGTGCCGTGGACATGGTGCCGCTCCGGTGACGCGCAGATCGCCATGACGCTGAAATCCGGCAATTTCGGCGCGGTCAGTTTCTTCACTGACGCGTTCGAGAAGCTGGAGCAGATCTCATGAGCGCCGAGGCCCGCCTGCGCGAGCAAGTCTGTGTCTTTGCCAAGTCGCTTTATGACCGGGGGCTGACCCCCGGCGCCAGTGGCAACATCTCGGCCCGGCTGGAAGACGGGCGGCTGCTGGTGACCCCCACCGGCAGTTGCTTCGGCCGGCTGGACCCGGCGCGGCTCTCCGTTCTCGACGAGACCCGCGCACATATCGAAGGCGACGCACCGACCAAGGAGGTCGCCCTGCACGCGGCCTTCTACGAGACCCGGCCCGCGCAAACCGGCGCGGTGGTGCACCTGCACTCCACCCACTCGGTCGCGCTCTCGATGCTGCCCGATACCGACCCCGAGGACATGATCCCGCCGCTCACGGCCTATGGCGTCATGAAGCTCGGCAAGGTGAAGCTGCTGCCTTATTTCATGCCGGGCGATCCGGCGATGGGCGAGGCGATCCGCGGGCTGGCGGGCAAGCGCTCGGCCGTGGTGCTGGCCAATCACGGCCCCGTCGTGGCCGGCAAGGACCTTGAGGCCGCCTGCTACGCGATGGAAGAACTGGAGGAGACCTCGAAGCTCGCCATCCTCACCCGTGGCCTCTCCCCCAAAATGCTGAATGAGGCGCAGATCCAGGGCCTCGTGACGAAGTTCAATGTCGAATGGGACGATTGATATGACCAAGTTTTCCGCCAATCTCGGTTTCCTGTGGACCGAGCATTCCCTTCCCGATGCCGTCCGCGCCGCCAAGGCCGCGGGCTTTGACGCCGTCGAGTGCCACTGGCCCTACGAGACGCCTGCCGAGGACGTGGCCGCCGCGCTCAAGGAAACCGGGCTGACCATGCTCGGCCTCAACACCGTGCGCGGCAACCCCGGCGAAAACGGGCTTTGCGCGTTGCCCGGCCGCGAAGCCGAGGCCAAGGCCGCCATTGACCAGGCGCTTGCCTATGCCGAAGCGATCGGCACGCCGAATGTCCACGTAATGGCCGGTTTTGCCGAAGGCCCGGAAGCACACGCGACCTTCGTCGCCAATCTTCAATATGCTTGCGAAGCGGCGGCCAAGCTCGGCAAGACCATCCTGATCGAGCCGCTCAACCACCACGACGCGCCGGGCTATTTCCTGGGCACCTCCGCCCAGGCAGTGGAGATCATCGAGGAAGTGGGCGCGCCGAATATCAAGCTGATGTTCGACTGCTACCACCTGCAGATCATGGAGGGCGACCTGACCCGGCGCCTGACGGATCGCCTGCCGGTGATCGGACATATCCAGTTCGCCAGCGTGCCCGAACGGACCGAGCCCGATTGCGGCGAGGTGAATTACGACCATATCTTCGCCCATATCGCGAGCCTTGGTTATGACGCGCCGCTCGGGGCGGAATACAAGCCGCGCGGCACCACGGATGAAGGCCTCGGCTGGATGAAAGGCTGAGTTCGCCCCACCACGGATGAGAACGGCCGGCAACAGCGCGTTGCCGGCCTTTGTCTTGCCGGTCCTGCCCCTGCGGCGCCCATGTCGATGGATCAGGCCGCGCGCTTGCTTTAGCATCGGTGCGGATTGGTCCGGACAGGGCCAGATCTGCGCGCTGGGGGAGAAGACAGGTGCGATTCCTGCTGATCGAGGACAATGCCAAGCTGGCCTCTGCCGTGACAGAGCGGCTGACGTTGGACGGGCATGTTGTTGATCACGGCCCGGATATCGCCTCGGGCAAGGATTTCATCGCCACCACGGAATACGACCTGATCCTGCTCGACATCATGCTGCCCGATGGCGACGGGCGCGATTTCCTCGAAGAGCAGCGCCGCCTGCAGGACGAAACCCCGGTCATCGTGCTGACCGCGCGTTCCGAGGTGTCGGACCGGGTGACGGTGCTGGATCTCGGCGCCGATGATTACCTGACCAAGCCCTTCGATTTCTCAGAGCTGGAGGCGCGCTGCCGGGCAGTGCTGCGCAGGCGTGGCGGCAGTGGCACCAACCAGCGCCATATCGGCAACCTCACCTTCGATCCGCAGGCGGGTACGCTCAAATTGGGCGACCGCACCACCACGCTTCGGGCCAAGGAGTTGCGCCTGCTGGAGCTGTTTCTCGGCGCGCAGGACCAGATATTGAGCAAGGCCAAGCTTATGGACCGGCTGTTTTCCTATGAGGAAGAGGTCTCCGAGAACGCGATCGAGGTCTATGTCGGCCGCCTGCGAAAACATCTCGACGGCTCGCCTGTTGCCATCGTCACCGTGCGTGGCCTCGGTTATCGGCTGCAGGTTGAATGAGCGACAAGGTCGTCATTACCGGCTCCATCCGCCGTCGCCTGACGCTGCGGCTGTTGCTGTCTTCGGCACTGCTGGCGGGGTTGCTATTCGTTATCGTCCTGAACTTCGCCGAGAAGGTCGCGCAGGTCAGCCAGGACAATATCCTCGACGCCTCTGTCACCTCGATTCTCGAATCCGCCACCGTTCTGGAAGGCGAGATCGGCATCGACATTCCCTACGCCGCGCTGTCGATGCTCGGCAATGTCTCCGATGACCGGGTGTTCTACAAGGTCACCGTCGATGGCGCGCATCTGACTGGTTACGAGGATCTACCAAAATCGGGCCTTCAGGCCAATGAGCGTGGACGCAGCTTCGATACGGTCGAGTTCCTTGGCGTAAGCGTGCGCATGGCCACCGCGTCGCGGCTGCTTGCGCGCGGGCAGCGCCCGCTCCATGTCACCGTCTCCGTCGCGCAGACCCGGGGCGGCGCGCAGCAGACGCTGCAGGAGATTTGGCGCAACGCGGCCTATCTCGGGATCGGCTTCTTCGCCGTCGCGGGCGCGCTCGCCGTTGCCGTGGCGCAATCGGCCATCGACCCGCTGGAACGGCTCGCCGCGTCCGTTTCGCGCCGGGGGCCGCAGGATCTGCGTCCGGTCGTGGCCGAGGTGCCGCGGGAAATGGCGCCATTGGTCGAGGCGCTCAACCGGCTCATTGGCCGCCTGCAGATCACGCTCACCCGCTCCGAGGATTTCATGGCCGAAGCGGCCCACCGTGTCCGCACGCCGCTTGCGACCGTGCGCGCGCAGGCCGAAGTCGCGCTGAACCGCATGGACAAGCCCGAGAACCGCACATCGCTCAACGACATGATCCACGCGCTGGACGAAAGCTCCCGTGCCGCGGGCCAGCTTCTGGATCACGCGATGGTCACCTTCCGCACGGACCAGCTCGAACATGTGCCGCTCCGGCCGAGCGATCTCATCGCCGAGACCGTGCGCCGCCTGCAACCGGTGGCGGGCCTCAAGGATATCGCGATCACCGTGGTTGCTCCGACCGACCTGCAGGTCATCGGCGACCCGATCCTGCTCCAGAATGCCCTTGGCAATCTGCTGGACAATGCCGTCAAATATTCGCCTGCGGAAAGCGATATCGCGGTGGATATGTGGGCCGAGGAGGACACCTGCCATATCCGGGTCTGCGATCAGGGGGCGGGCTTTCCAAAAGGGGCCGGCAAGCGGTTGACCCGACGCTTCGCGCGGGGCAGCAATTCGCAGGGCACGGTTGGTTCCGGCCTCGGGCTGACCATTGCCGACGAGGTTGCCCAGGCACATGGCGGCCGGCTTGAACTCGAACAGAACCCGGAAGGAGTCGGCGCATGCGTCTCGCTCGTCTTGCCTCTGTCCTGATTGCGCTCGCCACGCTTGCCGGCCCGGCCCGCGCCTTCGAGAGCGAAGCGCATGTCATCTACGAGGCCACGCCGGACAGCCCGGTGCTGCGGATCCTGTCGACCACCGATATCGAGATATTCGAGCCGATGCTGCGCGCCTTTCAGGAGCGCAACCCGGGCACAACGATCGATTATACCGTGGCCAGTTCCACCGAGATGATGAAGGCCCTTGTCAGCGAAGGGCAGGCTTTCGATGTCGCGCTCTCCTCGGCCATGGACCTGCAGACCAAGCTGTCCAATGACGGCATGGCGTTGAGTCATGTTTCCACGGCCACGGCCCGGCTGCCCGAATGGGCTAACTGGCGCGATCAGGTCTTCGCCTTCACGCAGGAAGCGGCGACATTGGTCGTCTCCCCGGCGGCGTTCGAGGGGCTGGAGCGGCCTCGCAACCGGCAGGACCTGATCACGCTGCTGCGCGAACATCCGGAGCGTTTTCGTGGCCGGATCGGCACCTATGACATTCGCAGCAGCGGCGCGGGCTACCTGTTCGCGACGCAGGATGCCCGCACGTCCGAGACATTCTGGCGCCTCATGGAGGTCATGGGGGGGCTTGGCACCCATCTCTATTGTTGCTCCTCGGAAATGATTGGCGATGTCGCGTCGGGCAAGCTTGCCTTCGCCTATAATGCGCTGGGCTCTTATGCAGAGCCGCGTCAGGCGGCGGGCGAGGCCATCGAGGTCGTCATGCCGGAGGATTTCGTGACCGTCATGCACCGCACCGCCCTGATCCCGGCAAGCTCCGAGAGCCCCGGTCTCGGTGGTGCCTTTGTCGATTTTCTTCTGAACGCCGCCTGGAGCGGTGATCCGCCCGACTATTACCCCTTTGCCACCGTCAACCCGCGCGCGAGCGACGAGACGCCCTCGCTGCGCCCGATCAGGATCGGGCCGGGGCTGCTGGTCTATCTCGACGACATGAAGCGCGCTTCCTTTTCCAAGGCCTGGCTGGACGCCGTGGTGCGGGAATAGCCCTCCCGGCGCGCGGCGCCGGCGTTGGTCCGCCAAAATAATGTGCAAAGATTGGACAGTGACAGGATGGTGTCAGGTTTCGGCTTCACAACTCGAATTCGATGGCCGTCGGCCAGAACGATTCCAAGGGAGGTCTATCCATGAATCCGAAATCAATCCTGTTTGCCGGTGCAACTTTTGCCCTGACAGCAACCTCGGCGCTTGCCGCCGAATGTATCGCACCGGCCAACCCCGGCGGCGGCTGGGACTTCACCTGCCGCCAGATCGGCAAGATCATGTTCGACATCGGCGCCGTGGACAAGCCGATCCAGGTGACCAACATGGCCGGCGCCGGCGGCGGGCTCGCCTACGCCCACGTCGTGGCCGAGCGCAATGACGACGCCGAGTTGATCATCGCCGCGTCCTCGGCGACCACCACGCGTCTGGCACAGAATGCCTATGCCGGCATGACCGCCGACCAGGTCCGCTGGGTTGGCTCGATCGGCGCCGATCCGGGCGTGATCGTGGTTGGCAAGGACAGCGAGTTCCAGACCCTCAACGATCTCATCGAGGCCGCCAAGGCGGATCCGACCTCGGTGTCCTTCGCCGGTGGCTCCGCGGTGGGTGGCTTCGATCACCTCAAGCCGCTGATGGTGTTCCAGAAGGCCGGCGTCGAGGACGTGACCAAGGTCAAGTACATCTCGACCAACAATGGTGGCGATGCCATCACCCAGACCGTGGGTGGCTTCACCAAGGCGATGACCGGCGACATGTCCGAGGTCGTGGGCTTCCTGAAGTCGGGCGACGTGCGGGTGCTGGCGGTTCTGACCGAAGAGCGCGTGCCGGGCTTCGATGACATCCCGACCGCCAAGGAGCAGGGTGTCGACGTGGTCGCGGTGAACTGGCGCGGTCTCTACATTCCGAAGGGCGTTTCCGACGAGACCTTCGACATGTGGGCAGACAAGCTTGCGCAGGTTGCCGCGAGCGACGAGTGGAAAGCCGCGATGGAGGCCAACGGTCTTGCCGAGTTCACCAAGGTCGGTGCCGACTTCCAGAACTATGTCGACCAGGTCGTTGCCGACGTGAACACACTTTCCAAGCAATTGGGGGTCATCCAGTAATGGCCTCTGACCGTATCTTCGGTGCGGTCGCGACCTTGGTGGCGCTGGCGTATATCGCCAGCGCCACACAGATCCAGACCGGTTTCATGGCGGACCCCGTCGGTCCGCGCACCTTCCCCATCATCATCGGCGCTGTGGCCGCCCTGTGTGGCATGGTCATCGCCATCCGTCCCGACCCGGATCCCGAGTGGCCCGAGCTTGCCACGCTGGGGGCGCTGGTTCTCTCCATCATCGTCCTGATCGGCTATGCCTATGCGCTCAAGCCGCTGGGTTTCCTGCTGCCGACGGCAATTGCCGCGGGCTTCCTGTCCTACCAGATCCAGCCCAAACCCTTGAAGGCCGTGCTGGCCGGAATCGGTCTTTCTATCGGGCTATTCGTGATCTTCAAATACGCGCTCGGCCTCGGCCTCGTCGCGGTTCCGAAATCGATGCTGGGCTGAGGGGCGCGCCATGGACATTCTTTCAAATCTCGCGATGGGCTTCGGAATCGCTCTCTCGCCTTACACGCTGATGCTGGCCGTGATTGGCTGTTTCATCGGCACGATCGTCGGTGCCCTGCCGGGCCTTGGACCTTCGAACGGCGTCGCTATTCTCATCCCCATCACCTTCACCGTTGGGCTCGACGCGACCTCCGCGCTGGTTCTCATGACCGCGGTCTATTACGGCGCCATGTATGGCGGCCGGATCTCCTCGATCCTGCTCAACATTCCCGGCGACGAGCCGGCGCTGATGACCACGCTCGACGGCTACCCGATGGCCAAGGCCGGCCGGGCCGGCGACGCGCTGGTGCTGTCCGGCGTGGCCTCCTTCGTCGGCGCCTTCCTGGCCACGATCGGGCTTATCCTGCTGGCGCCGCTGCTGGCGCGCGTGGCCTTCGTCTTCGGCCCCGCCGAGTATTTTGCCCTCTACATGCTGGCCTTCGCCACGCTTGGCGGCATGTCCTCCAACAACCAGGCCAAGGCGGCGGTTGCCTCCTGTATCGGCCTCGGCATCGCCATGATCGGCGTGGACAACAATTCCGGCCTGCCGCGCCTGACGGGTGGCAACCTGCATCTCTATGACGGCGTGGACTTCCTCGTTGCCATCGTCGGCCTCTTTGCCATCGCCGAAGTGTTCTTCTTCATCGAGAGCCACGGCAAGAACACCTCCATCGGCGTCAAGCTGGATAAGGTGACGATCCCCTGGAAGGACATCGTCGAGACGAAATGGACCATGCTGCGCTGCTCGCTCATCGGGTTTATCGCCGGCGTTCTGCCCGGTGCCGGTGCCTCGCTCGGCTCTTTCCTCAGCTACATGACGGAGAAGAGCATTGCCGGCGAGGAAGGCAAGTTCGGAACCGGTGTCCCCAAGGGAGTCGCGGCTCCCGAGGCCGGCAACAACGCGGCCGCCGGTGGTGCACTGGTGCCGATGCTGACACTCGGCGTTCCGGGCTCCGGGACCACCGCCGTCCTGCTGGCGCTGCTGATGACGCTCAACATCACACCGGGTCCGACGCTCTTCACCGAGCGGCCTGAAGTGGTCTGGGGCCTGATCGCTTCGCTGCTGATCGCCAACGTCGTGCTTCTGCTGATGAACGTGCCGATGGTGAAGATCTTCGTGAAGGTCCTGATGGTGCCGCCCTGGATCCTGTTGCCGGGCGTGACGATGATCTCCTTCGTCGGCATCTATTCGCTCTCGGGCAGCTATTTCGACCTGCTGCTCATGGTGGGCTTCGGGGCGCTTGGCTTCGTGCTGCGTAAGCTGGACGTGCCGACGGTGCCGATCATCCTCGGTATCCTACTGGGCGGCCACATGGAGGACGCGTTGCGTCGTGCCATGGTGCTCTCGGATGGTGAGGTGAGCTATCTCTTCTCCTCGCCCATCGCAATTGGCCTCTGGATCGTGGCGGTTGCGGGCTTCGTCGCGCCGATGTTCCTGCGCAAGGTCCTGAAGAAGCCGCAGAGGATCACGGATTGATGGTCAAGGTTCTCATCCCCTCGGGCGCGCTGGGTCTCGGTTACGACCGGGACGCGCTCGCCCGGGGTATCACCGAGAAACCCGATATCATTGCCATCGACGGGGGGTCCACGGATAGTGGGCCCCACTACCTTGGAACCGGGACCTCGAAATATTCCGCCAATTCGACCAAGGCCGAATGGCGAGAGCTGATGGCTGCCCGCCGTGAAGCCGGCGTGCCGCTGCTGATCGGCACCGCCGGCACCTGTGGCGCCGACAGCGCCGTGGACTGGATGCTCGACATCACCCGCGAGATCGCCGCCGAGACCGCCGAGACGCTCAAGGTTGCCCTGCTCAAGTCCGGCCAGCCCGCATCGCGGATCGCGCATGCGCTGGGCGCGGGCAAGGTGACGCCGTTGATACCGGCGCCCGAGATCTCGCCCGAGCTGATCGACAGCTGCACCAATATCGTCGCCCTTGCCGGGGCCGAACATATCCAGGGCGCGCTGGAAACCGGCGCCGATATCGTCATCGCCGGGCGCACCACGGATACCGCGATCATCTCGGCGTTGCCTCTGGCGCGCGGGTGCCACCCGGGCGGGGCCTGGCATGGCGCCAAGATCGGCGAGTGCGGGGCGCTGGCGACGACCTCGCCCAACTCGGGCACGATCCTGATCGAGTTCGACGCGGAGGGCTTCACCATGACGCCGATGGGGGTGGAGGCGCGCGCCACGCCCCACACCGTCTCCGCCCACATGCTCTACGAGAACTCCGACCCCTACGTGCTCTACGAGCCGGGCGGGCATCTCGACGTGACAGAGGCCACCTATACCGCGCTCGACGACCGCCGCGTGCGGGTGACGGGCTCCAAATGGGTGGCGTCCGAGCGCTACACGGTGAAGCTCGAGGGTGCGCGCAAGGCCGGCTATCAATATGCCTCGCTGGCACTGGTGCGGGATCGCCGCTACGTGGAAAATATCCGCGCGTGGTGCGATGACATCGAGGCCAAATGCTCCGCCAAGGCGCGCGAACGGGCAGGGGACGGCTTCTCGCTGGAACTGCGCGTGATCGGAGCCGACGCCACGCTCGGGCCCCTCGACACCAAGGCGCAGACCGGCAGCGAGGTCGGCGTGCTCGGCATTGTCACCGCCGATACCGAGGCGATGGCGCGAGAGGTGGCCAAGATCCTCAACCCCTACCTGCTCCATCACCCGCTGACCGAGCAGGAAGAGATGCCGACATTCGCCTTCCCCTTCTCGCCGCCTGAGATGAACCGAGGCGTGGTCTACGAGTTCTGCCTGAACCACGTGCTGGAACTGGCGGACCCTTGGGAGGCTTTCACCCTTGAGACCGTGGAGATCGGCGCATGAGCAGGCTCGGAGATATTGTTCCCAAGGTGCGCTCCAAGAATGCCGGCCCGTTCTGGCTGACCATCGACATCTTCTGCGGCGACCGGGACGTGTTCGAACGCGTCTCCGACGGGCTGAAGACGGAGGCCGTGGTGGACCTGCTGCAAGCCGACGCGACGCTCCTGAAGCGGTTCGACATCGACAGCCTCAACGTCGTCAAGTTCTCGATCCCGCGCCCCCAGATCCAGGGCACGCGACTGGATCGGGACATGCACGGTGCCTCCTTTGCCGCCCTCGTGGCGGAAATGGAGATTTGAACCAACGCCCTGCCCGGACAACATGCACTGACCGCCGGGCAGGGCTGCAACATTGTCGGTTTTCTCCGGGCGCCACGCGGGCAATACCGCTTGACGTAGCGAGAGACCGGCCATCGCCAAAAGCGGCGGCAGCTCTCGGCGTCACCGCACCAGATCGGACCCTGGTCGCCATGGAAGACCTCGATTTCTATACCGTCGAGCCGGATCACGAAGATGCCGAGCGCCGCGAGATCAAGAAGCTGCTGGGCGCCTGCGATCTGCTCTATGAACAGGGGATCGAAACCTTCGTCGTCTGCCGCGATCGCGACCGGCTGGTTGCCTGCGCGGGCCTGCAGCAGAACGTCATCAAGGGCGTTGCCATCCTTCCCGAGTATCGCGGCACGGCGCTTTCGCTGACGCTGGTGAGCGAGATCACCTATCTTGCCCACAGCCACGGCTATGCCACGCTTTTCGTCTATACCGAGCCGAAGAATGCCGAGTTCTTTCGTGGCTGCGGTTTCTACGATCTCGTCGAGATGCCCGATACCGTGGTGCTGATGGAAAACACGCCCATCGGCATCAAGTCCTATTGCAAGCAATTGCAGAAACACCGCGTCGAGGGCGCCAAGATCGGCTGCGTCGTGGCGAACGCCAATCCCTTCACCTATGGCCACCGCTACCTAGTGGAACAGGCGGCGAAGGCGTGCGACTGGCTGCACCTGTTCATGGTGCGCGAGGATGTCTCGCTGTTTTCCTACCAGGACCGCTACTACCTCGCCGAGGAGAACATCCAGGGCATCCCCAATCTGACCCTGCACCCCGGCTCGCAATACATGGTCAGCCGCGCGACCTTCTCCTGCTATTTCCTCAAGGATCAGGGGATCGTCGGCAAATGCCACACCGCGGTGGACCTGCTGATGTTCCGCAACCACATCGCGCCCGCGCTTGGCATCACGCATCGGTTCGTCGGCACGGAGCCTTTCTGTCCGACGACGAACAAGTACAATAGCGACATGATGGTCTGGCTGCAGGACGAGGTGCGCGGCGGCGGGCCGGCGATCGAAGTCGTGGAAATCCCCCGAACCGAGTTCAATGGCACGGCCATTTCGGCGTCCGAGGTGCGCAGGCATCTCTACCAGGGCGACCTCGACAGCATTCGCAACCTTGTGCCGTCCGCGACCTTCGAGCTCTTGAAAACGAAATACGTACCCCTCGTCGCGCAACAGGGGTGACAGGATACCGGCCCGCGCGCGGCGTGGGCCAAACGGAGAGGAAAGCAACATGTTGCTCAAACAGGAGGCGCTGGCCGGGACGCTCGAGTCCAGCGATCTCTTCATCCGCATCACGCCGACGGAAGAGCCGCTTGAGATCGTGATCGAGAGCGAGGTCCTGCACCAGTTCGGCAAGCAGATCCGTGCCACCGTGGAGGAGGTTCTGGACCATCTCGGCGTGACCACCGGTACGCTGATCATCCAGGACAAGGGCGCGCTCGATTGCACCATCCGCGCCCGCGTGCAGGCCGCCGTGATGCGCGCGGCGGGCGAGACGACACTCGACTGGGAGGCGTTGAAATGAGACTTCGCCGTTCCATGCTCTTCGTGCCGGGCTCCTCGGCCGCGAGCCTGTCCACCGCTTTCGTCTTCAAGCCGGATTCGGTGATGTTCGACCTCGAAGACGCCGTGTCGCTGCGCGAGAAGGACGCCGCGCGGCTGCTCGTCTTCCACGCGCTGCAGCAGCCGCTCTATGACGGCATCGAGCGCGTTGTGCGGATCAACCCGCTGGACACGCCCTTTGGCCATGACGATCTGCAGGCCGCCATTCGCGGCGGCGCCGACACCATCCGCCTGCCCAAGACAGACACGCCGGAACAGGTTCACGAACTGGAAGCCGCCGTCGAGCGGATCGAACGCGACTGCGGCCGGGAAGTTGGCTCCACCCACCTGATGGCCGCCATCGAGAGCGCCTCGGGCGTCGTCAATGCGCTGGCCATTGCGCAGGCCAGCCCGCGTATCACCGGTATCGCGCTGGCCGGTTTCGATTACGTGATGGACATGCAGACGCAGCGCGGCGACGGCACCGAGCTGTTCTATGCCCGCTGTGCCGTGTTGCACGCCGCCCGCGCCGCCAAGATCGATTGCTACGACGTTGTCTTCTCCGATCTCGATGACGAGGAGGGTTTCCTGAAGGAGGTGGACCTGATCAAACGGCTCGGCTTCAACGGCAAATCGCTGATCAACCCGCGCCAGATCGAGCTTCTGCACAACGCCTACGCGCCGACGCAGGAAGAGGTGGACTACGCGAAACGCGTCGTCGCCGCTGCCGAGAAGGCTGAGAAACAGGGCCTCGGCGTGATCGCCATGGGCGGCAAGATGATCGACGGCCCCGTGGTGGACAATGCCCGCCGCGTGCTGGACCGCGCCGCGGCCTCCGGCCTGCGCAAGGAGTGAGTGACATGGCATCAGATCGCAACCCGCAGGTCGCAGGGCTCACCCCTTTCGCAGGCTTCAACGCCAGTATCCCCTTCGTCACCGGGCCGCAGGCCAATGGCGACCGCAAGATCTTGCCCGACCTTGAGGAAGCCATCCGCCGCGCCGGGCTAAAGGACGGCATGACCGTCTCCTTCCACCATGCCTTCCGCGAGGGCGACAAGGTGATCAACCTGGTGGTCGAGACCCTGGCGCGGATGGGGTTCAAGGATCTTACGTTGGCGCCCAGCTCACTGCTTGGCGTCAACGCGGCCATCATCCCGCATATCCAGTCCGGCGTGATCCGCAAGCTCTTCACCTCCGGCCTGCGCGGCAAGCTGGGCGAGGCCATTTCCAACGGCCTAATGGACGAGCCCGTCACCTTCCACTCCCATGGCGGCCGAGTGGCGCTGATCGAGCAGGGCGAGATCGAGATCGACGTCGCCTTTCTCGGCGTCTCGGCCTGTGATCCCTTCGGCAATGCCAATGGCGTGTCCGGGCGCAGTTGGTGCGGCTCGCTCGGCTACGCGATGGTCGACGCGATGTATGCCGACAAGGTCGTCATGCTGACCGAGGAGATCGTGCCCTTCCCGAACAACCCGGCCTCGATCCGGCAGGACCAGGTCGACTGGATCGTGCAGGTCGATGAGGTGGGCGATCCGGCCAAGATCTCCGTTGGTGCCGCCCGCGCCACGACCAACCCGCGCGAGCTTCTCATCGCCAAGCTCTGCGCCGAGGTCATGGAACATGCAGGTTACTTCGAGGACGGCTTCTCGATGCAGACCGGCACCGGGGGGTCTTCCACCGCGACATCGCGCTTCCTCGAACACCGGATGCGGGCCAAGGGGATCAAGGCCGGATGGGCGCTTGGTGGGCAGACCGGCGGCATGGTGGACCTGCACGAGAAGGGCCTGATCGGCACGTTGGTCGATACCCAGAGCTTCGACGCCGTGGCCGCCCGCTCCCTGCAGGCAAACGCCTCGCATATGGAGATTTCCACCCAGTTCTATGCCTCGCCGCTCTCCAAGGGCGCCACGGTCGACCGGCTGGACATGGTGATCCTCTCGGCGCTGGAGATCGACCTCGATTTCAACGTCAACGTGTTGACCGGCTCGGACGGTGTCGTGCGCGGCGCGATTGGCGGCCACGCGGACACCGCCGCGGGGGCGAACCTCTCCATCGTCGTCGGCCCGCTCCTGCGCACGCGCATCCCGACCGTGGTCGAACAGGTCACGACCCGCGTCACACCGGGCGAAACCGTCGGCGTGCTCGTTACCGAGCACGGCATCTCGGTGAACCCGAACCGGCCCGACGTGGCCGAGCGGCTGAAGGCGGCGGGCCTGCCGGTCAAGCCGATCGGAGATCTCTACCAGCGGGCAATATCGCTTTCGGGCAAGCCCGAGCCGCTGGACTTCCTCGATAATGTCGTGGGCCACGTCCGCTATCGCGATGGTACGATCATCGATACCGTCCGGCAGATCGCGCCATGAGCCTTCTGGCGCGGGCAAGCTCGGCTCTCACGGGGTGCGGCACCGGCCAGGTGCCCGCCGCGCCCCTGTTTGCCCGCGCCGGTTTTCTTTCCCGGCTTGTCCACGAGGCGCTGCTGGTCGAAGTCCATCTGACGCCCAAGCCGGGCCTGGTGGATCTTCGCAACAATGGCGCGCACTCGGATATGAATGTCGCCACTTTCGAAACGAGCGCCGCTGCCATCGCGCCGTTCTTCGAGCAATTCTTCATGGCCGGTGTGGCCTCGGACACCCTGCCTGCGACCGACGCCTTGCCGGAATTGCGTCGCCTCGGGCTGAAAGCCGAGACGGCCATGCTCCGCGCGACGGATGGCGTGAATACGCATAAGGGCGCCATCTTTGCCTTTGGCCTCGCTCTCGGGGCAGCCGGGCGCCTGACCGCAAAGGGGGCGGCTCTGGAGACCGGTGCTTTGTGTGACGAGGTTGCCGCCATCGCCGCCGGAATCGTTGCGCGGGATTTCGACGGGACCACCCGCACGGCGAGCACGGCGGGGGAATACATCTATCGGCGCTACGGAATGCGCGGTGCGCGCGGAGAAGCCGAGTCCGGCTTTGCCACGGTGCGCGACATCGGGCTGGCGGCTTTCCGGGCGGCACGTGCTCAGGGGGCAGGAGAGGAAACCAGCCTTTTGGCGGCACTTGCTGCCTTGCTGGCGCAGAATTCCGATACCAACCTGATCGCACGAGGCGGGCCGGAGGCGACGGAATATGTCCGCCGCGAGGCGCGGGTGATTGCCGAGCTTGGCGCCACCGATTGCGATTTCGTAGCCCGGCTCGAGGCGCTCGACGACGCGCTCATCGCCCGCAACCTCTCGCCCGGCGGTACGGCGGATCTCGTCGGCCTTACCTGGTTTTTCGCGCGGCTTGAAAGCGCCGGGGTATGAACCTGTTCGAAGGCGTGCCCACGGATCTGGAGGCTGTGCTTGCCGCGCGCGAGGCCCGTGTCGCAAGGCGGGACGCAGCGCTTTTGGAATATCGCCATTCCGTGATCACGCTCTCCATCGTCTTGCCCGGTTCGGTCAAGCTCTGCCCGGCAACCATGGAGCTGGCCGAGGCCGCTCGGCTCGCGATCCCGGCCCGGCTCGCGGTCATGGGTTGGCGCTTTGGCGAAGTCTTCGCCGAGGATCTGCCGACCGGACCTGAAGCGCTCTATGTGGTTGAGACAGAAGCCCACGCGCTCAAATCCGCCATGGTCGCGTTGGAGGAAAGCCACCCGCTGGGCCGGCTTTGGGACCTGGATGTGCATGCCGCGGACGGAACTCCGCTTTCGCGCGGGGATGTGGGCTTGCAGAAACGGCGCTGCCTCCTCTGCGATGAGCCCGCCCATGCCTGCACCCGCTCCCGGGCTCACCCGGTCGAAGACCTGCTGGCGGTGATCGCCGAACGTATGCAGGCGGCCCGCGACGCCAACAGCCTTGCGTTGCGCGATGAGCCGGGTAAACCATGAGGCGCCTTTCCAAAGGCCAACGCCATTTGCTGCGGTATTCATGAGCCCGATCCGAAATCCTGAAGCCATCGAGACCCTCGAAGGGCATATCGAGAATTACGATCTCGTTCTCGTGCCCGGTTTCAAGAATTCCTCCGCCGAGCATTGGCAAACGATGTGGGAAGAAAAGACGCCGCTCTTTTCCCGCATTTCCATGAGCCGTTGGGACCTGCGCGATATCCATTACTGGATAGACGCGATCAACCGGCGCCTGACCGAATGCGAAAAACCGGTGATCCTGATCGGCCATTCGCTGGGGGCGCTGGCCTCTGCCTGCGTGCTGGCCGAGGATCCGCCGAATGTCGCGGGCGCGATGTTCGTGGCCCCTGCCGAGCCGATGCGCTTCGAGGTGGAGGAGATCATTCCGCACCACCGGCTCAATCGGCCAACCGTGCTGGTGGCGAGCCATGATGATCAGCTCATCTCGCTGGATCGGACAAAGCAACTCGCGGCCTTTTGGGGGTCCGAATGGGTCGATCTGGGGCCGGCCGGTCATATCAATGCCGAGAGCGGCTTCGGGCGCTGGCCCTATGGCCTGACGATCCTGGTGGATCTCGTCGAACGGATCGAAGGAAATCTCTGAAAGCAGGCCGCTAATGGCGCAAGCTTGTTTGCGGAGCGCGACAGGGCGACGCCGAGATCGCTCCACCCTTTCCCGTAACGTTTGCGCGACCCGTCAGCCTTTGAGATCATTGTAGAACTGGAATGCCCTTCGTAGTCATAGCCCTGCGCGGAGCCGGGGGAGCGGCGGCCGCAGCCAGGGGCATCGGCCAGTTCGGCTCGCTCACGGAATCTTTGGAGGCCTTCGTCGAGTGGGACAGGGCCGTGGCTCCGAACCCGGCGAACAGGCAGGCCCATGACAAGGCGGCCGCCCGATGGAAAGAAGCCTGTGCCGCGCAAAAGGCGCTTGTGGACAGCGGGATCACCACGCCCATGGGGCGTGCGCCGGGCATGTGGCAGGGACGCTGTTCCGCGGCGGACAGACCGGTTGGGTCATGTCACTCCGGTTCGGGCAGCAGCTCCGGGCGGGTTGCGATCCAGCTTTTTGCTCCAGCGAACACCGCATCATAGACGGCGCGACCGATGGCCTCGCCAATTGCGGTGTGCAGCCCGGCGAAAGCGACATCACCCGGCGGGGCAGCGAAAGCGATGCAATCGGTGCCCGTGCCGGTGGCCGGACCTTCCGGCAGCAACATTCCCGCGTCGATCACCGCTGCCGTGCGGGCCTGGGTGGCGATGCTGAGCGCCTCGATCTGCGCGGCTTCTGTCAGCCCGACGGAGCAATCGACCGCGATGTTGATCGTGCCGAAGCTGGCGGGGTCGAAGCGCTGCCGGTGACCAACGCGCTCGGCATTGGAAAGCCCGACCGTGGCGAGGCACTGCACGGTGGCGCCATCCAGCGCCGCGCGATGGAACTCGTAGGACGCGACATTCCGGGAGGTCAGCAGCGTGGGCGCGTCCGCCAGCCCGGCGGCCTCAAGGGCATGGTCCAGCCATGCCACGGGGTCGCGTCCCTCCGGCAGGTCCTTGTTGCGCACCTCGCGAAAGACGATCCTCTCGGCGGTGACAAACCCAGGCCGATTGATCGCCCAACTCAGGACCCTGCGCGGGCCATCCAGGTCGGCGATGAGCCAGGGTGGCTCGTGGCGTACTCTCATGGGGTTGTTTCCGTCTGGGCGAGCGGTTGCAGCATCAGCCCGTCTTCCGTTTCCTGTCGCCAGGCGGTGATGCCGAATACGGTGGCGAGCCGGTCAGGAGAGAGCACGTCGGCGGGCCGGCCCTCGGCGACGAGGCGTCCGGATTGCATCATTGCCAGCCTGGTGCAGAACCGTGCCGCAAGCCCCAGGTCGTGCAGGGAGACGACCACGCCCCGGCCCTCGGCGGCGAGCGCGTTGAATGTCTCCATCGTGGCGATCTGATGAGCGGGGTCGAGCCCGGCGATGGGCTCGTCGGCCAGCAGCAGGGGTGTTTCCTGCGCCAGCGCCCGGGCCAGCAGCACGCGCGCCTGTTCGCCGCCCGAGAGCTGCGTGGCGACGCGGTTGCGGAAGCTGGCGAGATTCATGCGCTGGAGCGCACGCTCTATCGCTTCCCGGTCCGCCGGTCCGCCGCGGGCATCATGCGGCACCCGGCCAAGGCCGACGAGGGTTTCCACCGAGACCGGCCAGGCGATTTCCCGTCCCTGCGGCAACCAGGCGGCATGTTTGGCACGCGCGGCGGGGGGCATGCTGGCGAGCGAGCTTTGTCCTTGATATGGCAGCAGCCCTAGGGCCGCGCGCATCAGCGTCGTCTTGCCCGCGCCGTTCGGCCCGATCAGCCCGACCACCTCGCCCGGGGCGACCTGAAGCGAGACGGCGTCGACCACCGGGCAACCGCCGCGTCGCACCGTCAAGCGATCGAGGGACATCAGGCTCATAGCTCCCCCCGCCGGGTCCGGTACACGAGATGCAGGAAGAGCGGCGCGCCGACGATGGCGGTCAGGACGCCGAGTTTCAGGTCGCGCTCCGGCACGAGCAGGCGCACGGCGATGTCGGCGGCCAGCACCATTGCCGCGCCACCGAGCGCCGATGCCGGCAGCAGGCGTGAAGGTCGCGCGCCGACTGCGCCGCGCAGCAGGTGCGGGACGACGAGGCCGACAAAACCGACAGACCCGGCCACGGCCGTTGCCGCGCCGACCAGGGCCGCGACGCCAGCGACCAGCATCAGCCGAAGCCGGCCGAGCCGGGTGCCGAGCGCTTCAGCGGCGTCCTCGCCCAGCGTGAGCGTGTCCAGCCCCCGCCCGAGCGGAAGAAGCAGCGCAGCGCCCACGGCCATGAACGGCAGCGCCAGAGCGACGTGAAGGAAGGAACGGTCGGCGAGCGAGCCGAGCATCCAGAAGACGATCTCGGCTGCGGCAAAGGGATTGGGCGAGAGGTTCAGAACCAGCGAGGTCAAGGCTCCGGCCAGTGCGGAGAGCGCGATGCCGGCGAGGATCAGCGAGAGAGAGCCGCCGCGTGGCCCGGCGAGCAGCAGCAGCAAGCCCACCGAAAGCGCCGCCCCGCCAAGCGCGGCCAGCGGCAAGGCGAGGGCAAACCCGGCGACAATCCCGGTCTGGATAGACAGCACCGCACCGAGGGCGGCCGATCCGCTGACGCCGAGCAGGCCGGGTTCGGCCAGCGGGTTGCGCAGGTAGCCCTGCATCGCGGCCCCCGCCAGCCCGAGCGCGCCGCCAACCATGACCCCGAGGATGGCGCGCGGCAGGCGGATTTCGCGCATCACGAGGGTGATCGGCCCGTCCGCGCCAAGGATCAGCGCGTTGAGGCTGCGCAGCGGCGAAAGCCCTGCTGGCCCCACGAGGAGCGAGGTCAGAAACAACGCCGTGACAAGGGCGGAAAGCCCGATGATGAGGCCGCGAAACCCGGTCATTCGGCACCGTCCGATTGCGCCCGCGCCTGTGCAAGCCCGCTGATCGCGCGCAGAACATGGGGCGTGCCGCAGATCCAGTCGCGGTCGGTCAGGGGGGCACTTCCGGCCCGTCGTTGCAACTCCTTGAGGGCGCGGTGTTGCAGGACCTCCTCGGCGCGGGAGGCACCGGGCCATGTTGTCGGCAGCACCACCAGGTCCGGCTCCAACATCACCAGCCGTTCCAGCGCGATCACGCCACCGACGGTGAGGCCGGCCTCGGTCGCCACGTTGTAGAACCCGGCCGCTTTGAGGATCGCGCCCGACAGGCTCGCGGGGCCGGAGCTGTAACCACGGGCCGCATAGATCGCGGCGCGCGGCCGCTCTCCGCGCGGCTGTTCCAGCGCAGCAAGCCCGGCGTCGAACTCCGCCAACAGCGCCGCCGCTTCCGCTTCACGGCCAAGCAGGCTGCCCATCTGCGTTACCCGCGTGCGGACATCTTCCAGCGAATAGGCCGGCGCGATGACTTCCACCCGGACGCCGAGGCGGCGCAGCATCGACAGCGTCGCCTGATCGGTGAATGTTCCGGCCAGCACCAGATCGGGATTGTAGAGAAACACTTCCTCGGCGCGGACGCTGTTTGCCGGAAGGGACTGGGCAAGCTTCGCCATGGGAGAGCTGCGCGCATCCTGCGACAGGCGAGAGACCGACACGAGTTGTCCGGGCGCGGCGAGCATCAGGGCAAGCTGGTCCGTGCAGAGGTTGATCGACACCACCCGCTCCGGCGCGGCCTGTCCACCCCCGGCCCCGAGAAGGGCGAGGCCAAGACAGGCAGCGATGAGAAACGGGTGGCGCATTGTCAGGGTGAGCTCAGAAGCTGGCTTTCAGACCGGCATAGAACTTTCGGCCCGGCGCTGCATAGCCGTAGATTTCCTCATATTCATCGTCAAACAGGTTGTCGATCCGCGCGGTCAGGGTCACGCGTTCGTTGAACCGGTGCTGGGCGGTCACGTTCACCACGGTGAAATCGTCGAGCTTCACGCGGTCTTCGCCAAAGGACGGCGTGGTGTAGTCGAAGTCCCAGAGCCCCGAGACATGCCGCAGATCCGCGCCGAGCAGCGTCTGGTCATTGGGCAGCAGGTAGCTTGCTCGCAGCGCCAATTCGCGCTCCGGTCGGCGCACTTCGAGGCCGCCATCGGGGTCCGTCGCGTCAAGCCAGGTGAAATCGCCGCCAAGCGTGAAACCGTTGCCCAGATCGTAATCCGCCGAGAGTTCGACCCCTTTACGGTCGCTCGTGCCATCCTCGTTATAGGCGGTCGAAATCCCGGTGGCGAAGTCATAGGCGGTCGAAATCTCGTCGGTGACTTCGGAGCGGAAATAGGTGAGGTCGACCACCAGCGCATCGTTCAGGAAACGCTGCTCGACGCCGATGTCCCACCCGCGGCTCTTCTCTGGCTCAAGGGCTTCGTTGCCAATCCACATGCCGGGGTTATAGCCGAACTGCTCGTACATGGTCGGGTTCTGGACGCCGGTGCCCGCGGAAGCGTGCACCCGGGTCAACCCGTTTGGCAGCATGTAGGAGACGCCCAGCGACCAGGTGGTGGCGTCCTCGAACGCGTCATTGTCGTCGTAACGCCCGGTGGCCTGTACCGTCAGCGCTTCGTCGAGGAAGCTGCCGCGATATTCCAGCACGTAGCCGATCAACTCGCGCGAACGCTCGCCCAGCATCGCGTCGTCATAGACGAGGTCGGCGTCGTTATTCTCGAAGGTCTCTTCCTTGCGCTCGATCAGCAGGCTGGCCACCTGCGCCGAGCTTTCCACGTCGGCACCATCCAGCGAGACGCTGCCGCGATAGCTCAGCCGCGTGCGGGTGGTGGTGTAATCGGCGGTCGGATCGCCATCGAGCGAGTCCTGACTGTCCATCTTGCCCTGGCTATAGGTGATCTCGCTGCTGAAGCGGCCATCCCAGGCGTCCAAGGTGCCGAAGACGGAACCGAAAGTGTCGGTGCTGTCTCCCTCGTAGTCGGCATCGGTCACGAGGTCTTCGCGGCTCGCCGCGCCCCAGTTGAATTCATCGTATTCGGAGGTCTTCTCGGTGCGGCGCAGGGAGAAGCCGATCGTGGCCATGTCGTTCAGGTCGAACTCGCCGCGCGCGTTGAGCGCGGTCTTGGCGTAGCCATCCCGCTCGCCATCGCTGCCGGAGACGTCATAGCCCTCGCTGACCCGGTGCGCGGCCGAGAAGGACAGGCGGGTACGCTCGTCGCTGTAGCGAAGGGCCAGCCCGCCACCGGCGGTCTGTTCGGTGCCAAGCTCCATGTTGGCCGATCCATGGAAACCGGGCTCGGTGGCCTTGCTTGTGACGATATTGATCACGCCGCCGATCGCGTTGGAGCCATAAATGGAGGATTGCGGGCCGCGCAGCACTTCGATCCGTTCGATGTCGTCGGCCAGCAAGTCGCCGAAATCGAAGGCGCCGGTGGTCGGGTCGGAGACGTCGATCCCGTCAACCAGCACCAGCGCGTGGTTGCTCTCGGCGCCGCGCATGCGCACCACCGTGCTGGAGGCCGGGCCGCCGGAGGCGCTGACTGAAACGCCGGGCAGGGCACGCAGTGCCTGCGCCACATGGCGGATCTGGCGCTCTTCGAGGTCCTCGGCGGTGACCACGCTGACGGCGCGGCCATAGCGGGAGGCCTCGACCGGCGTCAGGCCGGCGCTGATGATGATCTCGTCGAGTTGGAACGGTTCGGCATCCTGGGCGAACGCGGATCCGGCGGCCAGGAGAGTGGCGCCAAAGGCGAGGAGGGAAGTCTTCATGTCATACCCCATGCGACAGGCCACGAATTCGTGGCCGCGTCATATCAAGAAATGTCTTTGGTCGGGGTTCCCCGGCCGCGGACGGCTGCAACGCCACCACAACGGAAAGGGTCCGCCGCTCTCCACGCACCCCGCGCGGGAACCGGGTTGGCTGCTCTGGCAGGTCTCCTGACTTGTGGGTCCTCGCGGGTCGCCGGCCTTCCCGCGGAATATCCACAGTGGCCCGTCGGCGCCGCTCTCCACTTACAGTTGCGGGGGCAGTCGCGGATTTGGCGCACGAACGGCACCGTACCACGTTCCCTTTTGCCGGGCGGCGAGGCCACCCGAACCAGAGCGCCTCCTTCTGTGCAGATTCCGTGCAGGGGCCAAGCAGGTTCTGTGTGAAATCTGGAGAGCAGGCCGCCCTGTGATCGACCGGCCACAAGTGGCGGCATGACGCATGCGTTTTGGAACGCAGCGGTTCAGCGGGTGAAGCGGAGCGGAACCGAAAAGCTGTATTGCGGATCCGTGAGGCCCCGTGGAGCACGAGCGAAGGGCGCCGCGCGGCGGACAGCGTCGAGCGCGGCGGCGTCGAGGGCGGCATTTCCGGAACTGCGGGCGATCCGCGCGCTCTGCAATCGTCCATCCCGCCCGACGCTCAGCGCAACGGTTGCTGTGCCCGATGCCCAGCCCGCCGCCGACGGGTAGCGTTCCTGGCGGGCGATGCTCGCGCGGATGCCGCCGCCCCAGCGGGCAATGAGGTTGCGGGTTTTCGCTTCCGAGACGCCGCCTGCGCCGGAGGGTTGGGCGTTGCCCCCCGCTTTACTTGCCGCGTTTCCGGCTGCGCGTGCAGGCGGGGAGGCGCCCGCGGCGCGTTTCTCGGGTACGGCGGGTTGCCGTGCCTGTTCGGCGGCGGGTGCCACGTTTTCCGGGCGCGCCATCGGACGCGGAGAGGCCAGAAGGACGTTCCCGGTTTCGGCGGGCGGGAGGTTATCGGGCGGCTGCGGAGCTGAAAACGCTCGTTCCTGCGGAGGGTTGGACGAAAGCTCGGCCGGTTGGGGAATGTCAGGTGCCGCATTCGGGACGGCGTTGGCAAGGCGGACGGGGGACGGTTCCGTCGGTTGCCGGACCTCTGGAAGCATCGGCGCGGTGTTCACAGGCGGCAGCGGCTCAGAGGCGAGCGGTTGGCGCGGGGGGGCCCCGGCGGCGACGGGTGTCGGGACTGTCGGGCGGGCATGATCCTGCACAGGAGGGGGCGTTTCGCGCGGCAACGCGACGGGCAGGGCGGGAGGGCTTGGCTCCGGCCGGGTCGCTTGCGGGAGCTTCGTTGGCTCCGGTGGTCTGTCCCAAGCCGCGACAAGGGCCGCGAGATCGGACGATGCGGCCTGCATGGCAATGATAGAGGCCCCACCATCGCCACCAGCACCCGCGTCGCCACCCTCCCGGCCGAAGCCGAATGGCAGCAGATGCACGAGGAGTGCCATGCCGAGGAAGGCCGGGATTTCCAGCCAGCGGTTCATTTTACCACCGTGACCAGCGAAAGGTCCTGCACGCCGAGGGCGCGCAGCCTGGGAAGCAGCGCCGCGACGGTGGCGCCGGGCACCGCGCGGTCGGCACGCAGCAGCAACGCGCGCGGCGTGTCCTCCGTCTTCATTGCGTCCGCCAGAGCGACCAGTGCCTCGTCCCCGATCCTGTCGTGGAAGGCGAGTTGACTGTCGGCGGAGAGAAAAAGGACAAGGGCGGTGTCCGCCGGATCGGACTCTGCGGCTTCCGGCACGGTCACGTCGAGCGGATCGGGCGGCGTCAGCTGCGCCACCAGCATGAAGAAGATCAGCAACAGGAACACCACGTTGATCATTGGCAGGATGCTCTCGTGATGCGGCCGCCGTGGCGGTTCCGGGATCCGCATTCTACTCGACCATGACGAACTGTT
The DNA here is from genome assembly GCF_001558155.1 of Aliiruegeria sabulilitoris. Taxonomy (GTDB): domain Bacteria; phylum Pseudomonadota; class Alphaproteobacteria; order Rhodobacterales; family Rhodobacteraceae; genus Tropicimonas; species Tropicimonas sabulilitoris. The sequence continues at coordinate 8,668 of NZ_LOAS01000031.1, read as the reverse complement.
CGAAGCCGCCCGCCCGCAGCAGCTCCATCGCGTCGATCACCCGTTGCAGCTCCGCGCCGTCCCGCGCCCGCAGAACGATGGCATCCTGCGCGGTGTCGGCGAGTGTCGAAAGCCGGGATGCAAGCTCCCCCTCGGCAATCGGTACACCGTTGAGCGCCAGCCCGTCGGGCCGGATATCGACCAGACGTGGCGGGCCGGAATAGCCGCCCGCTCCGCTGCCGGCCAGGTCCAGCGGCAGGATCATGTCGGTGCCGAAACGCGAGGCCAGCATGAAAAAAACCAGCAGCAGGAAGACGACATCGATCATGGGTGTGAGATTTGGCCGCCGGGGGCGCGTTGGCTGTCCGAAGGAGAAGCTCATTCGGCGGCCTCCACGCGGTCCTCCGCTGGCGGGGTCGCGCCACTGCCGGCCCGCAGGAAAATGATCGTCGCGACATCCTCCATGTCGTGGCGCAGCCGCTCAAGCACGCTTTCGAACCAGGCAAGGCAGACCGAGGCGACGATCGCCACCGCCATGCCGGCCGCCGTGGTCAGCAACGCCTGCCAGATTCCGCCGGCGAGGATGGCCGGATCGGCGCGGCTACCGGCCTGCTGCAAGGACTGGAACGCCGCGATCATGCCGAGCACCGTGCCAAGCAGGCCCAGCAGCGGCGCAATGGTGGCGATCAGCTCCAGCGCGCGCAGCCCGGAGCGGGCTTCGCTGAGCAGGCCGCGCGCGACCCGGCTCGTCTCTGTCTCGGCGGCGGCAACGCCGAGCTTCGGGTCGCGCAGGGCTTGCATCGCGGCGCAGGCCAGCCGTGCCCGAAGGGAGTTTCGTCCCTCCACCATCGCCAGTGCCGCATCTTGTTCGCCGCGTTGCCACAGCAGCGCCGCCTCGCCGGTGTGGCGGCCGCCAAAGAAGGTGCCGTCGCGCAAAAAATGCCAGATCTTCCAGAATACCAGCGCCAGCGCCACCACCGAGAGCGCCGCGATCACCCAGATCGCGATGCCGCCCTTGTCGAGCAGGTTGCCGAGGCCTGCCGCGGCCTCGCGGGCAGAGAAACCGAATTGGGTGTTATCCATGTCCATGTCGTCGGAGCTCCGACCGAGGCGCCCCGCCCCGGGTTAGGGTTTCAATCCGATGGCAGGTCTCCTGACTTGCGGAGGGTATCGGCGCCGGCCTTCCCGCGGAGATCCGCAGTGGCAATATCGGCGCCGCTTTCCGCCTACAGTTGCGGGGGCAGTCCCGGATTTGGCGCCCATGGCACCGCACCGAGTTCCCTTTTCATCCCGATCCCGACCGGGGCCGGCGGGAAACCATCGCGACGGCCCTATCAAAAGCCGCCGACAGTTTCCAGAGACCCGCGCTTTTGCATCCAGAAATGGCCCAAAGGCCGCCGAGTTCACAGCAGTTTCGCGGTTTCGGGCCGCTACAATAGCAAAAGCACGATCAGTTGCGGTGCGAAGATCCTCAACCCCATGACCAGCGGATAGACGGTGGCATAGGCAACGGAGGCCGCCGAAGCCGGGCTTTGGGCATTGGCAAAGGCCAGCGCGGGCGGGTCGGTCATCGAGCCGGACAGGACGCCGCAAAGTGTCAGGTAGTTGAACCGGAAGATCACGCGCGCCACGAAGCCGACCACGAGCAGCGGGATCAGCGTGATCAGCGCGCCATAGGCAACCCAGGCCAGCCCGTCCCCGTTCAAGAGCGTGTCGAGGAAGCGGCTGCCAGCCTTGATCCCGACCACGGCGAGGAACAGGATGATCCCGAATTCGCGCAGGGCATGGTTGGCGACCGGCGGCATGAACCACATGAACGGTCCCCAATGGCCGAGCCGGCCGAGCAGGATCGCCACGATGAGCGGCCCGCCCGCCAGTCCGAGCTTGAGTGGCGCCGGAAGGCCGGGCATCGCCAGTGGAATCGAACCCAGCAGGACGCCGAGCGCCATGCCGATGAAGAGGCCGGGAAAGTCCACCTCGTCGAGTCGCTTCGACTGGTCGCCCAGCATGGCGCGGGTTTCGGCGATGGCCTCCGCGCTGCCGACAACGGTCAGGATGTCGCCGAATTCCAGCGTGCTGTCGGCTTGCACCGGGATCTCCACCCCCGCTCGCATGATCCGCGAGATCGTTGCGCCGGCGCTTTCCGTGATGCCGAGAGAGCGCAGCCGGTGACCGATCACCTTGCGTTCGGTCACGACCATCCGGGCCCAGCTCAGCCGCGTTCCCTTGGTCGTCAACTCGGCATCCGTCGCCTCGCCGAGCACGATCCGCATCGCGTTGAGTTTTTCGCTCGTGCCCACGAGGTGGAGCATGTCGCCGGTCTGAACCGGCGTGTCGCGCCGGGGCAGGATCAACTCCCCGTCTTTCTTCATCCGGGAGGCCACGACGCCCTCGTCGAAGAGGCCGGGCACGTCACCCAGGCGAAGCCCGTCAAGATTGGCGTTGCGGATCACGACATTGAGCGAAGGCAGGGAACCCGTGCCCTTGCGGATCGCGGTCTCGTAGGCTTCCTCCTCGGCCTTGATGTCGACACGGGTCAGGAAGCGGATCAACAGCATCGTCAGCAGGATGCCGACGATGCCGAACGGGTAGGCGACCGCATAGCCGAGCGAGGGCATCGCCTCGGCCTCGGCCCCCGCACCGAGATCGTTCAGCGCCTGGGTCGCGGCGCCGAGGCCCGGTGTGTTGGTCACCGCACCCGACATAACACCCACGAGGGCGGGGACCGGCACGTCAAAAGCAAAATGGATCGCCACGGTGACCGCCACGCCGAGAATGACGATGCAGGCCGCGGCGATGTTGAGTTGCAGCCCGCTCTTGCGCAGGGAGGCGAAGAAGCCGGGGCCGACCTGGATGCCGATGGTGAAGACGAAGAGGATCAGGCCGAATTCGCGGATGAATTCCATCATCTCGTCACTGAAATGCAGGCCGCCGCGAGTAGCGAGATCGCCAACCGCGATGCCCGCGAACAGCACGCCTCCGATACCGAGGCCAACACCGCGAATACTCTGTCGCCCGAGCAGGAGCCCGAGCGACGCGGCGATAGAGATCGCAATCACCGTCAAAGCCACTTCGTTGAGGCTTGGGATCAATGACATCTTGCTGTCCTTTGGCAATCTTGTCCGGCGAGGGTTCCGCTGCGTTCTCTTTATGCTTTTCCCTGCGGCAGGGCCACGATGAAGACACAACCTCTCGGACGGGGAGGCAGAAGCTGGCCGAGTGTCTGCACGCCGAAACGGTTCCGAAAACGTGACCTGCCGCGACGCCGATTCATGGAGAAAGGCTGCTGTGGGGGACACGAAACTCTACAAGCGGGGAACTCCGCCGCGACCTCAACTGAACGCGTAACCTTGTCCGCACGTGCACCTTCAAAACAGATAGCTTTTGTCTGCCTAACAGGTCTCTGTTCGCACCATGGGTAAGTTGAGGGCAGCCGGTACCACGGCGGATTTTCTTGCTGTGGCACCATCCCGCAAAACAAGCGCTCCGTTTCCCGCTCGATCTTGCCGGTACAATTCCGGATCGGGGACGGAGTAGCCAACACCCCACTCTGTTCTGATTCCCCGAGCCACATCTCGGTTGCTCCATCACGGTCATTCACTTGACCGGAGCATCCCCGGGACCTTCGTCCGCAGCCCGCCTCCACTCTCTCTTGCCAATGAACGCTCCATACTCGGCCGAAAGGGCGACTCGAGTTGACTGGAATTTGCTTCTTTTGATGGGCCTCCAGATCCAGGTGCATCGATGACAAACAGGCTCCTCCTTCACTGGAAGGAGATAGGAAACCTGTTGTTTTTGGGATGATTGGTGCGGTCGAGAAGACTCGAACTTCCACGGGAGTTACCCCACAGCGACCTCAACGCTGCGCGTCTACCAATTCCGCCACGACCGCACGTGATCAGGTAGGCTCGGCGTGAATAGCGAAGCCGAACGGAGATGAAAAGGGGGGAAACAATTTTTTTTCACCGGAGCTTTCCCTTCTGTTCGACAATCCGGTCGCAGCCGGGCGAAGTCTGTCTGTGCGGCGTTCCCGATAAGAGGGTTCGGCGGGTGAACTCGCGCTATTCAGAAGTCCACCACGCGTGATTTCAGTGGGTTACCGCGCCCGGCCCTTCCGCGACGACCTGCAGCGAATTTGCGGACCGATAAACCTTAGTCCCCGCTTCGCCGACTGTCGCCGGCCACGTGCCGTAGGGGCCCGGCGCGCCTGTGAACTCCGGATGGTCGTCCTGATTGGTGCCGGTTCGCAGCTGGGCTTCGCGTTCCACCGACGGATTGATCCGCCGAGTCGTATCCGGCAGCAGGACCTCTCCGGATGGATTCGGCACGTAAGGACCACAGCCTGACAGAAGCGTGGCAAATGCCAGCACCGCTGCACCGAGCAGGACCGATTTCCGGGTCTTACAGTTCTCAACCATCGTCAACGATCTCCCGTGATGGCGTGGCCGCTCCGCCTTGCAAGAATCGGCAAAACCGGAAATCACCCGCGCATCCAAAACCTTTGCATTTGTCCGATACCGGCTGGCACAATCCGTTCCAGCGCATCGTCGCCACGTCAGGATAACGCCCAAGAACCGGTTGAGATAGCGTTGACTTTCAAGCTTTCGCCAAACTGTCGCCCAGAGGACAACCCTGAGCTTTCCGGGTGGCCGTCTGCCGCTTAGCCCCAGTCGCCACGGGCCCGGATTTCGCTCGAGGATATCGCCTTCATCGGCACGTTCACGAAACACCAGGCCGGTACGACGCTGCGGGCCAGCAAACCGGCTTGTTCCGCCGGAAGCCGCCACGCCCGGCCATAGCGCGCAGCCGGCGCGTTCAGGGCTTCTACACGCCCGCCTGGTCGCGCCAGGATGCCGATGCGTACATTGGCCATGATCCACTCCCAACGCTCCCAGCGGTGGAACTGCGCCAGGTTGTCAGCCCCCATCAGCCAGACAAAGCGGTTTCGCGGATAGAGGCGGATGAGCTCTTCGAGCGTCTCGGCGGTGTAGCGCGTGCCGATTTGCGCTTCGATATCGGTGACGATGACCCTCGGGTGTTGCATCACCTGTTTTGCCGCAGCCATCCGGCGTTCCAACGGGGCCGGACCGTGCGCCTTGAGCGGGTTGCCCGGGCTCACAAGCCACCACACCTGGTCGAGGCCGAAACGTTTCAACCCTTCCCGGGTGATGTGAACATGCCCCATATGCGGCGGGTCGAAGGAGCCGCCAAGCAGGCCGACGACCTGTCCTGGCCCGACATGGGGCAGCGTGTCTCTCATGGCTGTCGGCCTTTCCGATCCTTCCGTGTCGCTGGCTGTAATGTTTCCGTTCACGCGGCCTGTCAATCATGCGCTATCATGGCGCAGGGCGCGGCCGCGGGACGTTGCGCCCGAACAGGGAGGACATTATGAAACGACGTGATCTCTTGAAAGCTGCTCCGGTGGCGCTTCTGGCTTCGGGAGCAGCGGGGCTGGTTCCCTTGAAAGTGCGGGCCGCACCGGGCGGTGCGCAAGTCACGGCGGCCCAGCGTTTCCGCGTGGGCGAGATGACGGTAACGGCCCTTTCGGACGGATTCATCCAGTTCTCGCCCGATGCCATGATCGGGATCGAGGCGGAAGATTTCCTGTCGCTGGTCGAAGCCGCGCATCAGGATCCGGCCAATGTGCGGGGCGCGGTGAACGCCTATATGGTCGAAAGCGGCGGCGAGACCTGGATGATCGATGCCGGGACCGGCCCGATCTTCGGCCCGACGCTCGGCCACATGCCGGAGGTTTTCGCCGCACTCGGAACCGATCTCGGTTCGGTCAGCAAGCTGATCGTCACCCACCTGCACGGCGACCATATCGGCGGCGCAACCATGGACGGCAAACCCGTCTTTCCGAATGCGGAAATGATCGTGTCGGAAGCGGACCGCGCCTTCTGGACCAACGACCAGATCAAGGCCCAGTTCCCGGAGCAGTTTCGCGGCATGTTCGATCTCGCGAAGGCAACCTTGGCCGCTTATGGCGACAAACTGCGCGTCATCGAGGGCGAAGCGGATGTGGCCCCGGGTGTCACCGCGCGTCCAATGCCCGGTCATACTGTCGGGCACACGGGCTACATGCTGGAGTCCGGCAGCGATTCCCTGCTGGTCTGGGGTGACATCATTCACGTTCCCGCCGTCCAACTCGCGCGCCCCGAGGTGACGATTATGTTCGACACCGACAAGGAACAGGCCGCCGCCACCCGCGCGGACCTGATGACGGCGCTTGCCGGCAGCGGGCAGCGGATCGCCGGCATGCATATGCTTTTCCCGGGCGTGGGCTATCTCGACACCTTGGGCGATGGCTATCACTTTGTTCCGGCGCCCTGGGACTACCTCTGAGCTGGCGAGACTCCATCAAGACACTCACTTGAGGAGAAGTGTGGCATCCGATGGCAGCTTGATGGCCTGCCGACCGGTGCTCGCCCGTTAAGACAGGCGAACGCCGGCACGGTGGAGCAGTCAAGCTCGAGCAGAAGCCACCTTTCGGAAGTGCCTATTCCGGTAAGGTTTCTCCGGATCCGCCAAATTCGGAGGGGAAGTCCTTCAGCTTGGGCAAGCCATCCCGCATGGGAAGCACTGTCTCGGCATAGTTCACATGCAGGCCCGGCTTGAACTCCACGCTTGGAAGAATCGCCGCGTAGACGTCGGTGAGGTTGAGGCCTGGATGGCCGGACATGACATGCCCGCCACAAAGGGCACACCATTTCCGGTCGCTGTTCTCTGTCTTGTTGTATTGCTTCAGATGCTCAGCCCCCTTGACCACGCGCACCTTGTCCGGGGCCCAGAGCGTGAACGCATTGACGGGGCCTGCCGACCAATGGCGGCAGCTCTCGCAATGGCAGTAGCCCATGCCGGCCGGTTCTCCTTCGGCTTCGACTTCAACAGCGCCGCAAAAACAGCTTCCTTTGTGAGTTTCAGTCATGAGTTTCTCCCGAATGCGATGACCCAAACCCATTTCCCCGTGTCACGGTAACACATCCCGGACGATTGCCGCGGTTCTTTCCGCGCGGCGCTTCAGGGGCCACCGTTCCGGATTCTCGGACAAGCCCGATTGAAACAGTCCGCGCCGACGGATAGATACCCCGCCAACAGTCCTTCCACCCAGCGAGCGAACCCATGGCAGCCTATCAATACGTCTATCACATGGATGGGGTCTCCAAGACCTATCCCGGTGGCAAGAAATGCTTCGAGAATATCCGCCTGAGCTTCCTGCCCGGCGTGAAGATCGGCGTGGTCGGCGTCAACGGCTCGGGCAAGTCGACGTTGATGAAGATCATGGCCGGACTGGACAAGGACTTCTCCGGCGAGGCCTGGGCCGCCGAGGGCGCCAAGGTCGGCTACCTGCCGCAGGAGCCGCATCTGGACGAGGCGCTGAGCGTGCGCGAAAACGTCATGCTGGGCGTGAAGGCCAAGAAGGACATTCTGGACCGCTACAATGAGCTGGCCATGAACTATTCCGACGAGACGGCGGAAGAGATGGCCAAACTGCAGGACGAAATCGACGCCCAGAACCTCTGGGATCTCGACAGCCAGGTCGACGTTTCCATGGAAGCACTGCGCTGCCCGCCGGATGACGCGATGCCCGAAAACCTCTCGGGCGGTGAACGCCGCCGGGTCGCGCTTTGCAAGCTGCTGCTCGAAGCCCCCGACATGCTGCTGCTCGATGAGCCGACCAACCACCTCGACGCCGAGACGGTCGCCTGGCTGCAGCAGCACCTGATCGACTACAAGGGCACGATCCTGATCGTCACGCACGACCGCTATTTCCTTGACGAAATTACCGGCTGGATCCTGGAATTGGACCGCGGCAGGGGCATTCCCTACGAGGGCAACTACTCCGCCTGGCTGGAGCAGAAGGCCAAGCGGCTGGAGCGCGAGGCCAAGGAAGACGCGGCCAAGAAGAAGACGCTTGACCGCGAACTGCAATGGATCCGCGCCGGCGCGAAGGCGCGGCAGGCCAAGCAGAAGGCTCGTATCAACGCCTATGAGGAAATGGCCAGCCATTCCGAGCGTGAGCGCGTGGGCAAGGCGCAGATCATCATCCCGAACGGCCCGCGCCTCGGCCAGAAGGTGATCGAGATCGAGGGGCTGTCCAAGCATTACGGTGACAAGCAACTGATCGAAGACCTGTCCTTCTCGCTGCCGCCGGGCGGCATTGTCGGCGTGATCGGCCCCAACGGCGCCGGTAAATCCACGCTGTTCCGCATGCTCACCGGGCAGGAGAAGCCGGATACCGGCACGATCGAACTTGGCGACACCGTGCAGCTCTCCTTTGTCGATCAGTCCCGCGACTCGCTCGACGACAAGGCGACCGTCTGGGAGGAAATCTCCGGCGGCGGCGAGGTGATCGAGCTGGGCGATGCCCAGATCAACTCCCGCGCCTATTGCGGCGCCTTCAACTTCAAGGGCGGCGACCAGCAGAAAAAGGTTGGCCTGCTCTCGGGCGGCGAACGCAACCGTGTCCACATGGCCAAGCTCTTGAAGGAAGGCGGCAACGTGCTGCTGCTCGACGAGCCGACCAACGATCTGGACGTCGAAACCCTCCGCGCGCTGGAAGATGCGCTGGAAGACTTCGCCGGCTGCGCCGTCATCATCTCCCACGACCGCTTCTTCCTCGACCGCCTCTGCACCCATATCCTCGCCTTCGAGGGCGAGGCGCATGTGGAGTGGTTCGAGGGCAACT
>NZ_LOAS01000030.1 GCF_001558155.1 Aliiruegeria sabulilitoris | reverse complement strand
AAAAGCCCCCACTTTCTGCGAGAACGACAGGTTGTTTTTCCACAGAATCGGCGGGGAGCAGTTCTCTGATCGCGGTCATGTCAAGAGGCTGGTTTGTTGTCATCCGGGGTCCTGGTTCTCTCCGAAGTCGGGTAGTCCGCTTCATGATGGCGTCCGGGGCTGATCGTCTGGAATGTCATTCGCGGGGTTGGCTTTTGTGAGCCGCCCCGACCGCTTTTGGCGAGATCGATCTGCCACCGTCCCGGAGGACGCCAAACCCACCCTTTTCCTCAGGCGGGTATGCTAACTCTCAGGTTACAGGCTCCTTTGTCCATTTGAACTCGGTTCCGTTGCGCCAGATGGCGTGGAGGATTACCGCGATTTTGCGCGCGGTTGCGACTGCGGCCTTTTTGAACCCTTTGCGACCGCTGAGGCGAACCGCCCACGATCTGAGCGGAGAGAAACGCCTGACTTGCGTCATCAGTGTCGTTGCGGCGGATACGAGCAGTCGTCGCATCTCGGCGTCTCCGCATTTGGAGATGCGACCGGACCTGTCGATCTCACCTGATTGATATCGTCGTGGCGTTAGCCCCAGGAAGGCGCCGACATCCGTCGACCGGCGGAACCGCTGCGGATTGTCGACGGTGGCGATAAACGCGAGGGCGGTGATCGCGCCGACGCCTGGAACCGTCATCAGGCGCCGAGCCGTATCGCTTTTTCGGGCAAGCGCCACCAACTCGTCTTCAAGCGTTTCGACCGAAACGCACAGGGTTCTGTGTATCGGTATCATCCGTTCAGCAATCAAACCGAGCACGGGATCATTGGAGGTTGCTTCGGCCAGTTGGTCCCGAAACGATTGCCGACTGCGTGCATGGCCAACAGGCCCCATCCGGAAGCCGAAAGTTTTGAGCACGCCCCGGATATGGGCCTCCAGTTCCTTGCGCATCCGTAGCAACCGCTCTCGTGCACCGATGAGCGTCCGGACCCGGTCCGAGGTTTCGCTGCGAACATGCACCTCGACGAACCATCCGGTCCGAGCGAGATGCGCCAAACCTTCGGCGTCGGCGCGGTCCGATTTGTTGAGGCGTGCCGACAGTACCTTGTGGGCACTCCGAGCATCGATACAAACGACGGGTACACCCCGCTTCGCCAGCTCTCGAGTGAGCCAAGTGGAAAGTTGTCCGCTTTCGTGAACAACGCGTTCGGCATCCGGTGCTGCCGTCGCCAGATACTTAGTGAGCGCATCAGGATCGGTTGCCACGCAGCCGCGCGCAAGGACATTCCCGCTCCCGTCCACCACACAGATCGAAACCTCCTTCAATGAAACGTCGAGACCAACATATTGGCACATGGTCATTCTCCTCTCGGCTGAACCTTGGTGAGGCCAATACTATCGGACCTCGTTTGCCCTTGGAGAGCGACCGCCGCGATCACACCATGTCATTCGCTGCTGACAGAATGAATGGCCGGTTCCGTTTCGTTCAGCCCTTGCGCTGCGGTAGCGTTCGGCTCGTATTGGGTGTGCGATTCACCACTGTGCTCCGGATCCGCCGGGGTCATTTTTCGGAAGGAACGCAAGGCACTCGGGTTGGTCCCAATCCCTTCATTCAAATCTGTTGCAGCCCGGCGGAATGGGCAGAAGGCCTCGCCGTTGCCAACTTTTGCCGTTCGAGCAATCGGGAGCCTGGTTGCGATCACAAGAACAAGCGCCCGAACAGGACTGCGCCGCCAGAAAGCAGGAACGCCGACTTGAGCAGAATGTTCGAGAACCCGATCAACCCGTAGGAAATCAGGCCAAGCCCCGTGCCGGTGATGCAAAAGGCGATCAACGCTCCAACGGGATCATGCTCCAGGTTGATGATCCCGGGGTTGGCGACCATCGAGAACGGGATGATATAGAGGCCGATACCGAGCGCCATGGCGGTCACGGCGACACGCAGCCAGTTTTCCCCAACCATTCCGGCAGCGATGAACACCGCGCCGCAGACCGGCGGCGTGATGGTGGACAGCAGCGCGAACCAGAAGACGAAAAGGTGTGCCTGCAGGGGTTCCAGCCCAAGCTGGATCAGCGCGGGGCCGGCAACGGACACACAGACCACATAGGCGGCGGTCGTCGGCACCTCCATCCCCAGGAGGAGGCAGGCGAGGGCGGTCAGGAACAGGGACGGCCAAAGCATTCCCCCCGAGCCTGACAGGATGACGGAGGTCAGCTTGACCCCCAACCCGGTGATGGACAGCACCCCGATCACGATCGACGCGCACAGGATGATCGAGGCGATCATCGACACCTGTTTGGCCGCCGTCAGAAGAACCTTCTCGAAGCGTTTGGCCGTTCTGCCCGGATCAAATCTAAGATCCTTGCCAAGGAACAGCAGAAGGGCCGCGGCCAGGATGGCAATGCAGGCCGAATACTGCGGGGTGAACTTCCAGTAGAACATACCCAGCAACAGCACGGTGAAGGGCACCAGGAAGAAGCTCGACGTCACGATGACATCCCGCCCCGGGGGCTGGTCCTCAACGTTGATTCCGCTCAGGTCGAACCGGCGGGCGTAGGCGTTGATGCCGATCCAGACCGCGATGAAGAACAGAAGGGCGGGCAGGACCGCAGCCGCCATGATCGAGGTGTAGGGCGTTCCCGTCAGCTCGACCATCACGAATGCACCGGCCCCCATCAAGGGAGGCATTATCTGCCCGCCAGAGCTTGCCACTGCCTCGACTGCCGCGGCGAGTCGTTTGGGGTACCCGAGGTTGGTCATGGCCGGCAGTGTGATCGCGCCGGTTGAGGCCACATTGGCCGAGGCCGATCCCGAGATCGACCCGAAGAGCGCCGAGGAAATCACCGAAACCTTGGCCGCGCCGCCCTTGAGATGCCCGGCGGCAAAGGCGGCGACGTTCATGAAGCCGCTCCCGGCCTCGCCGGCATTCAGGACAGCGCCAAAGATGACGAAGATTGACACGACGCCGACGGAAACAGCGGTCAGGCTGCCCCACAACCCGCCCTCGGCAATGGTCATGGTCCCCAGGAAACTGTTCAGCGGCGCGCCGGAATGGCCGAACTCTCCGGGGATCAGATTGCCGAACAGCGCGTAGAGGAGCGCGATTGAGGCCACCATCGGCAGAGGCCAGCCAATGGCGCGCCGTGCGGCCTCGATCACGGTCACCAGCAGGACAATGGCGATCCCCAACTGGAACCGGGATTCCAGAAAGCCATATTGGTCCGCCAGCATGTTGTGGTTGAAAGCAACCCAAAGCGCTGCGCCGGACCCGAGGATCGTCAGCAGGGTCCCGGTCGTAAGGCCCAAGAGGCTTTTCGGTTCGAACAGGAGAATGAACGGCAGCACCAGCGCCATGTGAACCGGCCGGCTGACCAGGTTGGGCACAAGCCCCCAGAAGATCAGGCCGAGGTGGAACGCAACGAGGCAAAAGGCAAGCGCCAACCACAACGCCTTTCCCGTCCGGCCCCACTGGAACGTCTGCTCTTCCATCGCCTGCCTCTCTGGTCTGGTTGCGCGAAAGGCGTTCCGCGCAACCGATTGGTCTTGCGCCGTCAGGGGCGGATCACATCTGCTCGGGCGTGAGTTCGATGCCGGCTTCCTTGTAGTAGCGGGCAGCGCCGGGATGAATCTTTCCGGAGATATTCGCCATGAGCCCGTCTGTCACACCGTTCCACCAGGGGGCGGCACCGGCCATGTCTGCCTTCGCTTCCCAGAATGCCTTGGTCAGCGCGTAGGCGGTGTCATCATCCATCTTGGTGGTCGTGTAGGTGACCACCGGCAAGGAGGTCGTCGTGATATCTGCCTCCTGACCGGCATAGGTTCCGGCGGGAATGGTCAGCTGCGTGCGCTTGGTGGCCGCGACCTGCTCGTCATCCAGCGACAGAACCGTAACCCCGGTCGAGGCGGCCGCTTCGACAACGTTTGGAGCGGGCCAGGAACCGGCGGTGACAAAGCCGTCGATCTGGCCGTTCTTCAGGGCCGGAACCGCATTGGACAGCTCGACATCCGCAATCTCGACCTTGCCTTCAAGGCCGAAGAGGCCAAGATACTTTTCACCTTCGCGAGCCCCGAAAGAGCCTTTGCCCAGCAGGATCGTCTTGCCTTCAAGGTCTGCAAAGCTGGTTGCGCCACTGTCGGCGGACATCACGAAATGCATGGTCAGGGACGGGATCGGGAACAATGCCCGGATCTCGTCGAAGGACGGGTCACCCTTACCTTCGAACATCGCCTTGCCGCCCTGGGCGAGCTTCACCAACACCGGCGGCGTTGTGAACACGTAGTCGCCGCCGCGCGCGCGAACCTCCATCACGTTCTGGGTCGACCCCTGGCTTTCCTCGACGGTGACGATGATATCGCCGCCCGAAGCGGATTTCATCGCCTCGGCGATCTGAACGCCCATCTGGTAGTAGGAGGATGTCGACTTGGCGGATTTGTAGGTGATGCGCGTTTCGGCGTTGGCGGCACCAGTTGCCATGATGCTCGCGGCGGCCAGAATGGCGGCAGGTTTCAGTATCTTGAACACGTTGCTCTCTCCCATTTTTTCCAGAGACATCTTGCGCATGGAGGGTGAGTATTCAAGCGGCGTGGCCCGAAGGAGGCGCGTTCCGGTGACGCGCCAGTTGCTGTGGAACAATACGCGACGGGGTCACAGGGGCCATTTTGGCCTGACCGATCTGCGTGCTGACGTCAGACACCCGCAGCTCTGATATACGAAGACCCGTTCCGAGACATGGGTCTCGAAATGCTGGAGGGGCTCCGCACTGTTGTCCGACTTGAGACCAGGTTCGAGCAAGGCGATATCCCCGAAGACGCGCAAGAGCGCCTGATGACCAGCCTTGCGGACGCCGGCACGCGTCTTGAGGACAATGGGCATGATATCGAAGCGCTTCTTGCGCAGCGTTGGATTGTTGCCGAGAACCGCAAGCGCGCGACGACATCAACGAACGCCGACCTTGAAGACGCGGACGTCGCGATCAATGGCTTTCTCATCCCTGCGGGATCAAACGACGCGGGGGCCCCGATTGCCTATCTCGTTCCGGAGGTGGGCATGTGCAGCCACATGCCGCCTCCGCCTCCGAACCAACTGATCCGTGTCCAGCTTGCAGAGCCGTCTCCGATCTCCACTCCATACGTTATGGTGCAGGTTTCCGGATCTCTCCAACAGCAGGCCAGCGACGAGACCATCTTTGTCTCAGACGGAGAAACCCGAATGCTTAGCATGTGGCTGCTCAATGCGGAGACTGTCGTTGCGGCCACCGGAACGACCGATACCGTCGCGCTCAATGAATGGCAGGAGCGTATTCGCTCAAAAATCCTCGAACGAAAGTCTACAGGCAACGACTGAAATCAGAGTGGTTTCTATCCTCGATTATTCGGTGAGATAGAGCCCGCCTCGCCCGCCAGATCTTCACCTGCGACGCTCACACACAGCTCAGGTCCTTGTCTTGCTCTTGAGACCCAAGCCGCGAGCGCGCAGAGAAGATTTTGGGCGTCTACCCACCCGCCCAAAGCGAGAATGCCCACCCGGCTCGTCCCTGTTCGGCAAAGGCCGACAAACGTATAGGCGCGCTGTCCTCCGAAGGGACTGCTTCATCGGAAACAGTCCCTGCTGACGTGCTCAAACCGTCACCCTTCTGATGCAGCGGAACACCAGGATGAAGCATGTTGACGAGAAGGGCGTCACTCGGCCTCGCCAGAGGACACCTGAGTAGGGCTGTCCGCTCCCGATTGCTGCACGGAGAATGGTCTGATCGCGAAGTTCTGCAGCCACTCCTCAACGACGATAGGCTCAAATCGACCGCGCTCTTCGACCGGAAACCGGATGGGTTGGCCGGCCCATACCTTCTGGAACTGACCATCTCTGACCACCAGTTGCCCGTTGACGATGACGTAGGGAATTCCGGTCGTCGGATTGCCCTGTTCACCGGCCTTGTAGGTTGCGTTGTCGCGAACGCGCTCTGGATCGAAGATGGTGATATCTGCCACCATCCCTTCCTGCATACGACCACGCATTTTCATGTCTTTCAGGCCTGTGTCGCCCAGGTGCTTCGCCGGCCAGTACGACATTTGCGCAAGAGAAAACATGAGTGGAACACCCTGTTCACGCCCGAGCCGAAACACAGTTCCGCGGGTGCCAGCGGTTCGCGGGTGACCCTGATACTCGGACGGATCCAGATCCCAGCTGTCGAGCCCCTTGCCCGAGTAGATCGAGTCCGAAGCCACGATCATATGCGGCATCCGCAGCCAGTAGGGCAGCCATATCTCGCGAGAAGGGCTGAAGACGACGACGAGACGACTGGGGTCAGTGTCACGCGTTGCCTCATACTCCGCCTGTGTGAGGAACTTGTCAGCAACGGGATCATACATCGAGTCCTCGTACGGAACTCCAAAGGTGGCGTACACTTCAGGTTTGAAGAAATCAGAGGAAATCGACGTCGAAGCCGCAGTGTAGGGATAGTACTCGGACCAGACGTTGTAGCCTTGCGCCCTGGCAGCTTGCAGCTTTTCTTCGTTCTCCCACCACCCGTAGTCATTGTTGTGCAACAGGCTTACCGGTGCATCAAGCGCCATCGCGTTGGCCAGGATTTCATCGAATCCCAGCGGCGCCTCGGGTGTCACAGGGCTCCCGTGAAAACGCACATGCGCCCCAAGATAACGGCCGTATAGAGATCCGACTTCCTGTGTCTTGAACATCTCGTAGGTCGTAAGACCATTGGCCATGTAGCCCACAGTGGACGCAATATTGAGGGCGCCTTGGCGAAGCTCTTCGTCGATATGGGACAGAACTTGGTTCAATTGATCCAGATTGCTACGTCCGTCCTGCCAACCACAGAATCCGTCCGAACAGGCCTCCGCCCGCAGCCCGCCCAGAACAAGTGGCGCGTCATACCAGCCATCAATCGCGACTTCGGGGTCGTGCACCCTCAAGCGTGCGCCTTCCTGGCTGACACCTGTGCCGTAGTTCAACGGCCACGCGCCGTCCTTGGCCTTGTACCATTCGGCGACGTTTATTGCCCCGATCTCAAGGTCCATGCCCGTCGTGACGCCGTCCAGCGCAGCAAGCTTCAACGAAAGACCGTCGAGCGCGTGAAAATGGATGTCGATGAATCCCGGCGCCACAACATGTCCCTGGGCATAGATCGTCTCCGCGCCGGTGATCTCGTCTTGCGTAATCGTCTGGATGATGCCGTCCGTGATCCCCACGTTAAGGACCGCGTCGAGCATCGTCTCAGGATCCATGACGCGTCCATTGAGGATAACCGTGTCGTAATCCTGTGC
Source organism: Aliiruegeria sabulilitoris (assembly GCF_001558155.1). Classification (GTDB taxonomy): domain Bacteria; phylum Pseudomonadota; class Alphaproteobacteria; order Rhodobacterales; family Rhodobacteraceae; genus Tropicimonas; species Tropicimonas sabulilitoris. Next base: position 57,644 of record NZ_LOAS01000030.1, on the reverse strand, counting down.
GAAAACGGGTTGGCCAAATACCAATCCGACTGAAAGGGCAAACGCCGGACTCGCGGCCAACAGCCGCTTGGTCTTCTTGACGGATACGGACATCTGTATTTCCTCTCTGATTACCTGTTTTTGGTTAATTCAATGCGAGCGGATCGAAGGACCCGCTCCTCGCGGCGGGAGAGCCAGCAAAACTCGGAGCAACGGCTCGTGTCTCCAGACGCTTGTGCAGCGAGCAAAGCACTTGGGCAAATCCCGCACCATTGCTGAGCGGGTCGCCATCTTGACCAAGTTTTTCCCCCAGCGAGCTGACATCGATGCCAGCCGATCGCACGAGATCATTGAAGGCCGTGGTTCCACCATCCGAGTTGAGGGTGTCGCCCCCAGTGATCGGAGCGGTCGAGGGCGGGAAGACGAGCCCGCTCAGACCGTTGGAGTTGTCGTTTTGAGCGTTGGAGAGCGTTGCAATCATGGAAAGAAAGGTCGCCGTCATGATCAACTTGCGTGGCATCGGCGCTCTTTCCCTTGTATTGTCAATTGCTGCGGTTGAATGCAGGCGGCGCCATCAATCACCATTCGACGGGGGCCAGCCATTTCTCGGTTTTTCTCGTCTGGTTCATCCAGCGCACCGGCGTCGATGGGAACTGGTGCGATGGCCAACTCCCGGTTCAAGTCCTCGAATGTGATGGCTTGAACCGACCCTTTGCCGTAACGATCGGCAACCTCATGCGAGCCATGCATCAAAATGCTGCCCTGAAACGCAGCCCGAACAGAGCGATCATGTCCTCATCTGGATTGAATGCAGGATTCTGGATGATCTGGATGCTTGGCGTGAGTTCGAAGCCTTCCGTCAATTGCCACTTCTGAAAGACCTCGACCGTGATTTGGTCGTCCAACACCGCCCCAAAGGTTTCTTCGTTGGGACGGCTCCAGTTGATACCGGCGCCAAGGATGCTTCGGCTCGGATCCTGAGAATAGCCAAATCCGGTGCTCAAGGCGGTCTCATAGAGGCTGCCGCCCCCGTCCGACCAGCCGCCGCGCAGGAATGGGAACCAGTGCTCGCCCACGATCTGGCTGACACTGAAAGCCACACCATGGCCCTCAGGCGTCCCGGCCTCCTCGCGTTCATCAATTTGCCAGAACGTCAGGTGGGCGTTGTTCACGAAACGCGCCTTCTGACCGGTGGTCCAGCCGATCTCGAATGACTTGAAGGTCTCGCCCTGATTGAAAAGCGTATCCCATCCGGCATGTGGGTCCGCAGCATCCGCATTGGCATCTGCGACACCGGCGGCGACGTATATGTTGTCATTCAGGAAGTAGCCAGCCGCCGCGCCGAGAGCTCCATCCGGCAGCCCTCCGATCGTTCCGGACCCGGTTTGAAACGCGAGATTTGAGAAACCCTGCCATGGACTCGCCAGCGCATAGACATCCACATAGTCCGTAACATCCAGCCAGCCGACATAGGCAACCCCGCGGCCCTCTGCGAAATTTTGTTCCCAGTAAAGGTGGGTCGTACGCCATCCCTGATCGCTGAAGACTGAGCTCACCAGTCCCGCGTATCCCAGTTCCGGACCAAAGTCCGTTACCGCGACATTTCCATATCGATGGCGATTCTCGAACTTGAACACGAGACTGCCATTGTTTTCCGATCCGCGTCCCGCCAACTCCCAGGAGCCAAATAACCGGAACGCCCCGCTGCCAGCCGTATCTTCCCCAAGACTCTCGGACGCAACAAATCCCAAGGCATTGTAGTCGAAGCCGAAGTCGAGACCGGTTCGGTCCTTTATCGACGCTTTACGTTCCGACCACGCGTTCTGAAGGTCGACATCCAGTACATCGTCCTTTTCCTGATCGTCGGAGGCAAGCAAAGAGGGCGTCGAGTCCGGCCCAGAAAGGACATCGCCGGCCGACTGAGCATGCAGCGAAACGGGTACGACCAAAAGCACAGCCGCGGCGGAAATCGCGATCGATGATCTGTGGACTTGCACAAAAACACCGTCAAGCCGCGCTTTGTTCAGCATTCCAATCTCCATCATAGGGTGTTCTTGAAGACCTGGCCGCCCTTCATGATGAGCGCCAGACCGTCCTCTGGATTCGCCAGAGGCGAAATGTCTTCGAGCGGGTTGCCGTTGACGAGAAGAAGGTCCCCGTAGGCACCTTCCCTGATGACGCCAATCGGGCCATCCTGATAAGGGTGCCGCCGACCTGATCGTTCAAACAGTTCGGCGTTCAGAGAGGTCGCCTGGCGGAGAATGTCGACAGGCTCGTAGTACGCTGTTCGGGCAGTGAACTCCTGGCTTTGGAACGGGCCAAGATCGATCGTGCCGAGAATGTCGGTCCCGAATGCCATTTTCAGGCCAAGCGCCTTGGAGCGCTCATAACCATTGGTCGCACCGGCCTGCGCCTCAAGATATTTGGGAACGGAACTCCCGGTCATACCAGCCTGTTCTGGTCCGACGCTGAAAGACAGGAACTGGGTGGAAAAAAAGATGTCGGCTTCCTTCATCATTTGCATCGTTGTCTCGGATGCAAAGAGGCCATGCTCGATAGAGCGCACGCCGGCCTTGATGGCATTGAAGATCGCCACATCGGTGTAGGCGTGAATCGTCGCGTAGGTGCCCCAGTTTTTCGCGGCCTGAACGATGGCGAAAAGCTCTTCCGGGGTGAACTCTGTGACGTCGAGGGGATCGTGCGCACCGGTTATGGAGCCAGAGCCCATGATCTTGATTTGGGTCGCACCGTATCTGAGAATCTCGCGCGTGGCCTTCGTCACCTCAGGAACGCCGTCCGCTATGATCGTCCAACCGCGCTGATAGGCGGGATCCACCTGTTTGCCGAAATGGGGCGAATTGTAATTCATCCGGGGGTCGAAATCGCCATGGCCGGACGTCTGCGAAATGAAGAAACCGGAAGGAAGGATGCGCGGCCCCGGCACGACGCCATCGTCTATCGCCTTTTTCAACCCGAAGGACGGGCCACCCATGTCGCGCACGGTGGTGAAACCACGCATCAGCATACGCCGGGCACTTTCGGCTGCCATGGCTCCCGTATACTCGTGGGGCGAAGCGTAGATCAGGTTTTCGATGGTATCGTTCCACATGATGTGGACATGCGCATCACTCATCCCCGGCGTCAGGGTGCGCCCATCGGCATCGATCACGGTGGCATCGTCGTCTGACAAGGCCTCCCCCACCTGTGCGATCATCCCGTCACGCACCAGAACGTCGAGCCCGGTCGCGAGTTGATCCGATGTGCCGTCAAAGATCTTCGCACCGCGAATGAGGGTAGCGGTAGATCCGGAGGCTTGCGCCAGCCCCGTCGCCGGAAGGACACAAGCAGCGGCGCTACCTTGCAGAAAGGTTCTGCGATTGAGCGTGAGCATTGGGCTGACACCTCGAGGCTTCGGTTTTGTCTGACAGTGTTAGCGGTTGCTCACGAAAGGTTTAACATTTTGAAGGCCCGAATCTTTCGCTCAATGAGCTAAGATCTTTCGCTATAGGCAAGGTTAGTACATTTGATTGGCGATGAGTTTCATGGATAAAAGCGCCGGGGTTATCCCATCTCCATGCGCGGGCGAGGCCTCTGGACTGCGCAAGATCTCGACCATGCGTCAGCAGAGCCGCGGCTTGCCGGTTCGCGAAGGCGGCATTGTCTTTCTGGGGAAGAAGCCCCCGGCTATGCACGCTTTCAAACTCGCTGGTCGAAACACTGTAATCACGCGCATGCACGTGCCACAGGCGTATTCCGCCTACAACGTTCCGGATCCGGAGTGGATCACGCTGCACATTCCCCTTTCGTGGGACGGAAGCTATGTGTTTGACGGTCGAGAGGCCCGTGCGGGCGAAGCCTTTCTGACGAACAATCCGAACGGCTACACGACAAGGGGCGAAAATCGCGACGCCCTCACGTTAGGGCCGAAACGCGATGCGCTCGAAGCTGCAATGCGCTCAATGTTTGGCCATTGTGCCGACTCCTTCGACTTCAGGGCGTCAGTTCATCGACCAAGCCCTATGCTAATGCGCGCCATTGCGACACAAATCGATGCGGCGATAGAAGCGGAAACGTCTCAAGAAGCGCGTCAGGAATTGCACTTCATGCATGAAGTGGCCGAGCGAGACTTCCTGGATGTGTTGGCTCTGGAGTTCAGAACGGCGTTGAGAACAAACTCGAAATACAATGGTTTGCGACGTCATGCGGTCGATGTTGTTGCCGAGGCGCGGCAACTCACACTTGCGCACTCGGCCTCCGTGCCGAGCCTGTCGGAAATCTGTGCGGCCACCAGGGTCGGCCAGACACGTCTCTTCGAGTGTTTCCAGGAAGTGCATGGGCTCGCACCCTACAAATGCCTGATGTCGTTCAGGCTGTGTGCCGCCCACGAGAGACTGACGGACAAGGACAACCCGCCACATTCGGTTAAGCAGGTGGCAATGGATGCGGGTTTCACGAAGGCTGGGCGTTTCGCGCAATGTTTTTTCGAGCAGTTCGGTGAGCGCCCCTCCGAGGTTTTGGGACGTACCCGCGCAGAACGGATGTTGAACTGATGTCTCCCGCCACCACAGTCATTTGTGACGGCCTTGTATGGCCTGAAAGCCCGCGTTGGCGCGCAGGACAACTCTGGATCACAGAGGCTTTTGCCCATGACTCCGGGGTTCGGGCGTTCTCATCGGATGGCACGCGAACGCTCAGTATCCCGGTTTCTGGTGGCCCTGCCGGAATGGATTTTCTATCCGACGGGACCGCAGTCCTTGCCGCCGCATTCGACCGCAAGATCCTCATGCGTCGCCCCGGTGAGTCCGAGTTCTCGACCTTCCTCGATCTCGACGGAATCGCGACCTATCCCAATGAACTGATTGTTGGGCCCGACGACCGCATCTATATCTCCGACAGCGGGTTTCAGGTCGGCGCAGAGCCCTACGTTTCCGGGCGGCTCATTGTTGCAGAGACCGACGGGAATGCGCGAGTTGTCTCGGACAACCTGCCTTTCCCAAACGGCCTGACCATCTCGCCTGACGGTCGCATCCTGACGGTCGGCGAATCATTCGCCGGTCGTCTGTCACGATACCAAATCGGAGCAAATGGTGCGCTGTCGGACCATCATGTCCTTGTCGCCTTCGACGATCTCGGCGTGGTTGAAGATCTCGAAAAAACCTTTACCCGCAAATCCGCTCCAGACGGAATTTGTCTGGACGCTGCTGGCAACGTCTGGGTTGCGAACCCGCTCGAGGCCAAGGTCGTGTGCATATCTCCCGATGGAAAACCTATCGCTGAAGTGGTCCTTTCCCAAGGTGGAATTGCATGCATGCTCGGCGGTGAAGACGGCAGAACACTCTATGTTTGCACCGGTGATCCTGTTGCTATGACAGAGAAAAAAGGTCGAATAGAGAAGGAAGAGGTCGATGTCCCCAGCGCCGGATATCCAAGATCCGACATCTTCGTCTAACAACTGTGTTTCTCAGATCGCCGTAGTAGCCCAAATCTGACGCGCCTCGCAAAAGCGTTTGCGATTGTGACGGGCTCCGGACGACGGCTGGGACTCGACATTGTGCTGCTTGCATGCCTTGGGCAGCGGATCCGTGCATGACCAAAAGGGTGGGTTGTGATTGTTCGCTACAAGCAGCTTGGTTCATCAAGCGTCGCAGCAATTGTTGCAGGCCGGCGATGTCGTGTTTGCCAAACATCGCATCAGTGTCGTCGGCAATGAGAGCCAAGCCTATGGAAACTACGGCCTGTTCGCCAGTAATCTGACCGAGTTCTGGGATCCTTTGCCCGGCAGTCATCGCTTGGGGCGATGAGTTGGGCGGCGATCAACGTTGTACTGGCGACCGGACCGATACCGGGAATGAGTTGGAGGATTTAGGCGGTGGCGGCCAATTCGGGACGTAAAGCGATGACGGCTTCAAGCGGGCTTTTGGGTTCGGCGGCCTGTTGATCCAGTAGGTCCTTGGCGTCCCCTGCCTTCGTCATACCACTCGTGAGATCGTGCTCGCCAGGCTGATTTGGGTGTGGCGCCAGCCCGACCCTGGATCCGGCACGTTTGAACAAGCGGAACCAGCCGTTGCAGGCCAGCCAATTCCCGTCGGTGCGCCGCTGTTGCAAGGCCCGCCGGTTCTGTCGTCGCCGGGAGCATCGCGTCGCCGTTCGCCAGTTCTCGAACTCAAATTTGGAACGGCCCGCGCGACGTGGGGCCCACCTTCATGCCGATCTTCCTCAGCAATCCGCGCAGATACATCGCCTGAGTGATCATGCCTTGTTGTACGGCCTTGCGGACACCAGGCAGCATTCACAACTCCTGCGCCGGAACCGGCTTGCGGTGCACGCGCAGTAATCAATCAGGATGCGGGAGCCGGGAAATCCCTTCCGAACCCACCGTTCGGTCTCAGAGGGCGTTGCCTTCGCCGTCTCCTTTAACGGGCCGGTCACTCCTGGTTTGCCGTCATTTCCTTGTCCGTGTTCTCATCCTGAACGTGGATCAAGGCGCGGGCGAATTGGGTAAACAGCAACACGAAGACTCCCACGCCGACAAAGATGTATACGACGGTGAAAATCTTACCAAGGTCGGTCTCCGGCGACAGATCCCCGGGGCCGACGGTCGATACCGTGGTGGCACTGAAATAGAGCGCATCCGTCCAACTCCACCCTTCAACGCCGCGGTAGAACACGGTGCCCGACAGAAGTATCAATATCGCAAGCGCCAATCCGGCCCGAAAATCGGGAACGCTCCAGGAGCGAACAATTGCCTTCAGAAGACGAAGCAGGTTCAGACCAAGCGCCATCATGAATTGGAACCTCCCGGTAAGCCAAGGGCATTGCAGTACAACATGGGTGCACGGTTTCTCGGGCGCAGGCAATGGGAGGTATTTCAACGAGGTCACAGGGACATCGCTGTCGCCCGCAAGCGTGCCTCCATCGCAAACGCGCTGTGCAGGTCACGCCAAACATGGACCTCACAGATCACCTGAGCAACACAGTTGCTGGCGACATTCACCCGCCGGTGGGAATGGGAACAGAAGACGACGGCGCAACGGCCCTTCTGACAACCCACCTCCGAGTCACCTTGCGTCAGTCAGAACTCCGCAACCCGCCTCCTGTCAACGGCGGTGCAAGATCCTGCCATGGGGCGGAGTAAAAGTTGGCCAGTCTGGGCGCGACTGGCGCGTTGGCTAACGTGCTCCCCATATAGCTAACGGTTACCAAGGCGCCTTGGTCCGCGAGGACCAATCCGAGCGTGGTTCAGGAGTTCTGCCGGGCCCTGCTCTGAGCAAGTCGATCAAACCGTCGGCATTTCGCAGCAGATCGTGCCCCTTCACTTAGACCGAAAGGCGCTAATCAGCGATTTGCTAAGCTTCCATGTGGTGAATGCCACCGGTCAATTGAAATTTGCCTCCAGCAGTGCCCCGGAGGGACCGGTTCTGTGGCTGGACCATGATCTGGTCGCGAACCAGTTATCGTGACTGACGGTTGGACGGCTTTCATGCAACCTTAGCAGAAATGTGTTCGCTGAGCCTGTTGCATCCTTTCCAACTGGTCACTTTCGAGGCGCGACAGGTTGAAGACGGATTGACGATGTCGCCCGGACCGGCAGATTGCGGCAAAGCAGTTCGCCAGTGTTTCCATTCCTTCAGACCGCACCATTGCCCAGAACGGTTTGCTCCAGCCATATGCCGCAGCCGGAACGAAGGACCGGAACGGGCCGTTCGCGACGGTGTGTTGTTGCTCGCTCATAGACCAATACGCCCTCTTGGGCTCTGTCGCTTTCGGCCCCTTCCGGTCATTCGTCCGTGCGACGGCGAACGGCCGGAACGAGCACGGAGAAACAAGATTTCACTCACCAGGAACGTTTTCCTTGTCGCCAGTCTATGCCGGCAGATTGATCGTCAGTTCCGGCGAACTCATAGTGTAGACACGCTGCGGCTGCGGGTTGCTCGTCTCAGCACGAGCGGCCTACTGTGTTTGCAACATCGGCCGGGAGAATGGGGAGCTACAAGTGTCACAGCCGAATGGGAAAGGGCCCGGCAGCCTTCTTGTCATCGCCCTGGCTATCAGCGCCTCGATTGCCCTTTGGGGGCTCCTCGATCCGACCGGGCTGGGGGAACTGGCCTCGAAAGCCGTTTCCGTGCAGTTCGACAGTCGCGGGTGGTTCATCATGCTGGAAGCGAGTGGCCTTCTGTTCGTGGCCATCTTTCTTTCTCTTTCACGCTTTGGGCATATCCGCCTGGGCCCGGATGATGCCGAGCCGGAGTTCTCAACCCCGGCCTGGATCGCGATGCTGTTCGCCGCAGGGATGGGCGTAGGGCTCTTGTTCTATGGCGCTGCCGAGCCGCTAACCCATTTCGAAACGCTGCGCCAGTTCTCGCCCGACTCGAAAGCAGCCGGAGAGGCGCTCTTCGTGACCTATCTCAACTGGGGGTTCCACGCCTGGGCCATCTACGGCATCGTCGCACTGATCATTGCATTTTTTGCCTTCCGCCGGGGCGGAAATCTCCTGTTGAGTGCGCCGCTTCTGGATGCACTGGGAACCGCACCTTGGGTGCGCGGGATGGCGTGGCTGTTCGACCTGCTCTCCATTGTCGCCATCGCCGTCGGCCTTGCCGGATCGTTGGCGATGGGGGTGTTCCAGATTCAGGCCGGGCTCGCCGGCCTGCTTGGGGTAGAGAAACCTGCGACTCTGACGCTGCCGATCTTTGTCGCCATGTGTGTTGCTTTCACCATTCCGCTGCGCCGGGACCTCGGAGACGGCATGGCCAAGCTCTCCAACGCCGCCATGCTGATTGCGATCGGACTCCTGGCCTATCTCGTGATCCTCGGGCCGACCTCCTACATCATGAATGGCATCGTCTCGGGTTTCGGGCGCTATTTGTTTCATGTCCTACCCGCCGGCTTCTCGACCGTGGAGTTTTTCGGCCCCGAGATCGTAAACTGGTTCCAGGACTGGACGCTGAACTACATGATCTGGTGGCTGGCATGGTCGCCTTTCGTGGGGATCTTCATCGCCCGCATCTCGCGCGGGCGCACGATCCGTGAGTTCCTTGCCGGTGTCATCGTCGTGCCGACCCTCTTTTCGATCCTCTGGTTCGGCGGGTTCGGTGGGCTGGGCTTCTTCGATGCCCTGCGCCAGGAGGCCGCCCTGTCGGCGATCAACCAGCAGAATCTCGACGCAACGACCTTCGCGCTGCTGGAAAAGTTTCCACTCGACATGGTGACCCGCACTGCCACCGTGGTCGCCGCATTCCTGTTCGTCGTAACAAGTGTAGTCAGTGCTGGCTTCACGCTGGCGATGATTGGCGCAGGAGGGGACGAAAACCCCTCACCGCGCCTCCGCACGATCTGGGGTGGTGTGTTGGGCGCATTGGGACTGGCGATGATCTTCGTCGGGGATATCGGGGTGGTCCGTTCGATCATCGCTCTATCCGCCATCGCTTTCGTCTTCATCGTTCCGGTACTCGTGATTTGCCTGTTCCGCTCACTTGGCAGGGAGACCCGCTCATGATGGGGGCACCGCTCGATACCGTCCTGAACCTCATCGTCTTTGCCTATATCGGCTTTCTGATCTGGCTGGCGGCGAAACCGGATCCGTGAGTTTGGGTCGTGAAATATACTTAGCGATAAATCTGCTGACTGATTGCCGGGGATCGAACTCACCGCGGCGTTCTTGAAACCCGACGCCCGAACTGCTCCCGCGAAGTTGGAGCTGTCCAGCGACATGGCGCAACGACGAAACCGGCCCGGTCCGGACCTTCGTCCATCTCACAGCAAAGATCCGATCGGGACCGCCAACCCGTCTCAGTCGTTGCGGCACTTTCTGGCAGGGCATAGTGGGGATAAGGATGTGTCGGTTGATGATATGGCGCGATCTACGTAAGTGAACAATCCGGGCAACCACTCTTCGCGTCCAGACGAGATCGCCGTTGGCGTGAGGATCTCTTTTCAGTCGTAGGTCGTCCGTTGAAATTGGTAGGCAGTTTTGGAGATCACGCACCATGACCGAGGACAAGGACAGTGGACTGGAACGGTTCAGGAAATGGTGCGAACGGTGGGACTCAACGGTCGGAGTTGTTGTCGGCCTGGTTGCGATGCCCGGGTTGATGCTTGCTGCCGCAGGTCTGTGGTTGCAGTACGATCAATTGATCGAAGCCGAGCGTGATACGGCGCGGCAGTTCCAGTTGATTGAGCGGACGGTTTCGGAGCTTTCGAGGCAGACCGCGCTGGAAGTCGGAGAGAACACAGCTGAAGCTTCCGAGAAATTTTTCGAAAAACGCGGAAATCCCGCCTACGAGGCGCTCTTCGAGGGGCTTGAGACAGCGAATCTGGGGAAGCTTACCCCGGTCGAGGTTGGCCAAGTCGAGGCGTCGTTGGCGGAGGAGTTCTCGCACTTTCAATCGACCTGGCAGGGAGTTCTGAACTGCGTCGAACCCCATTGCAAGGTATTTGATATGCTTCACGAATACCATGTCCAGGATATCTGCGCGGTGGCCACGGATGATGCCCAAAGGCTTGGAGAACTCATCCGTCGGATGCCCGATTTCGAAGACGACGATCAGGTCGTGAAGCGTGTTCGTCTCACCGTTTTAGGAGATGTCATGTGCCTGTGTCCCAGAGATTGGGCCACTTGGGGCAGCGACGCGAGCCCCTATTGCTCCGAGTGAACCATTTACGGGGGCCAACGGTCCGACCGGAAAGTCTGGGAGGCCAGCATTGCCCCATGGGCGCAGCTGACAACGATGCCCGGCCCAATCTGCAAGGGCTCCGATGGAGGCCCTTTTTATCCGGTCAGTCGTCGAAGCCTGCTGGAGCCAAGGTCCTTCAGTTCACCGCAGCGGTAAAGGTCTCAGTGAGGCGTTGGTTGAGGCCATGATGAGGTTTGGCCGATCTGCCGTAGTGCAATTCGGCAAGCGCTGCGATGTCATTGAAGATCACTTGCACGGATCCGTCATCGGCGGTGTAGACCAGCAGCTTCTGACAGAAAGCATCCAGGCCTATTGCCGGAAACTGCGCCATCGCGACCCCTCCCGGAGCGGGTCCGCCAAACAACAGCAAGGTCGCCGAGGGTAGATCGACGCCAACCGCGTCTGCCTGCGCCGTGAAGTCCACCTCGCCAAACCAGATCGTGTCACCTTGCGCCATCACGCTTTGTTTCAGCCGGTCTATGGTCGTGTCAAAACCAAAGGCTGATGTCAGTTCGATGATGCCAAAACCTTCTACAATACCCTTGGTACGCGCCGGTTCAGCGACGACGGACGCCGCCTCAAGGATCTCCGTCAAAGTCGAGTCGAAGGCCTCGCCAGTTGCGCCAAGATCAAGCCCGTGCCGGATGGCAAGGAAATCGGCATCCGTGTAGAGGACCTTTGCTTGTCCCTGTTCGGCAAACGACAAGACCCGGAACGGCAGGTCCAGCCCGGCGCGAATATCCTGCTGCAGGATCTGTGCCTCAACCTCGGGGTTCGAAAACAGTTGCACCCGCGACGGGGGCATTTCCTCTCCGGCCTCTGCCGCCAACCGGGCGTGGTCAATGTCGATGACGGGTTCATATCCCGCGAAGAGAACGGCGGCCCTGATGGCATCAAAGGAGGTATCGACGGCCGTCTGAGGCGCGTCGTCCGCTTTCACGATGGTGCTGAAGGCCAGGATTGCGGTCGCAAGCGCGGAGCTCAGATTCAGTGTGCGCATGGGAGATTCTCCTTGAAGACCGAACTCAGCCTGAACGACGCAGGCCGCGCAAGGCAAGCCCTGCGAACCCCAGTTCCGCAACAAGATAAAAGATAAGGAGCGGCCCCGGAAAGCCATCGACGATCAGGCTCAGAACGCGACCGGCGGCAAGACCTCCCATGAAGATCAGCAGGCTCCAAAGCGCTGGAACCCGCAGGGATGGGGTGAAATAGCCTGCAAGCCAGAACGCGACATTCGCGAAGTAGAGGCCCATGATCGCCCGGAAGATATGCGTGTGATTGACGCCTTCGACCGGGATGCCGAGCAGGTAAGACAGGGATTGCGAGGGCACCAACCCGTAGGACAGGGCGATGGGGACAAGGCCGATGGATGCCAGCAACAGGACAACGCGGTCAGTCATTTTCATTCCTATCGAATAACGTCGGGGTGTGCTGCGGGACAGTCCTTGGATTCTCCCCGACAGAGTCCATTTGGCTCGAAACACATATTCGAAGTGGCCGAGCGTGATAAATGCGGTGGAGGCACCCACTGGCTGCCTTCCGTATTCGGATACCTATTGCGAGATCCCGCCTTCGGTCGAGATCTGTTCTTCGACATGGGTCTGATTGGTGACCGCGGACCCACGCGGCGGGAACTCGGCAAAGGTCGCCAGATGCTGCTGAACCAGCCGTGCGGCTGGACCAAAGGCCCACATCTTGTTGCCCATCCAGCGGGTATACATGCCGGATTCCTCGGCCGCCTTCTCATATGGATCGCGCCGAAGGTTGAACAGGAGGGGCGCGTTCAGCTCTTCCTTGGCGCCAGCCCAGCCCTGGTTCTGCACCACGAAATGGGCCTTCCAGTCGTTATAACGGACGGCTTGCAGATCCGGGCCTTCGTAATAGATCAACTCCTTGCGGCTGCTATCTCCGTCCTCCCCGGTCAGGTAGGGAAGCTGGTTGTAGCCATCGAGATGCACCTGGTAGCCCTCGTATCCTGCCCGCAGTTCGGCCGGCAGATCCTCGGGCCCGCCCGCCGCCGCGACCAACGTCGGCATCCAGTCCATTCCGCTGAAGATACCGTTCAGCACTTGGCCTTCAGGGACCGTGCCGGGCCAGCGGATGATCGCGGGGACCCGGAAACCGCCTTCCCAGGTCGTGCCCTTCTCGCCATGAAACGGTGTGGTGCCGCCATCCGGCCAGGTCATCGTCTCCGGTCCGTTGTCCGAGGTAAAAACGACGATCGTGTTGTCTGCGATGCCGAGCGTCTCCAGATGGATCAGGACCTTGCCGATTGTGTCGTCCAGCTCTCGCATGATGACATCCTGAAGCCCGCGCCCGTCGCCCAGAAGGGCTTCGTATTCCGGGCTGAGATGAGTCCAGACATGGGCTCGTGCTGGCGCCATCCAGACAAAGAACGGCGTCTCGGCCTCAACCGCGCGGTCGATGAAATCGAGCGTATGGGCGGTGACCTCGACATCCAGAGTCTTCTGACGCTCGGGCGGGGCCGGACCGTCATCGACAATGCGCTGCCTGCCGACCGGGCCCCAGCGGGGGTCTTCGGTAGGGTCGTCTTCCTCGGTCGCAAAGGCATGGATGACGTTGCGGGGGCCGAATTGTTCAGCGAATTCCGGGTCCGTTGGCCAGTCGGGATCGCTGGTATATTCCATTGCGTTCAGGTGGTAGAGCCACCCCCAGTATTCATCAAAGCCTTTCACCGTCGGCAGGAACCGGTTCAGGTCACCCAGATGGTTCTTTCCGAACTGGCCCGTGGCATATCCCATCGATTTCAGCATGTTGGCAAGAGTAGGATCTTCGGGGCTCAATCCTTTCGGATCGCCGGGAAGGCCCACGGTATGCATACCGGTTCGCACAGGGAACTGGCCGGTCAGGAAGGCAGAACGTCCGGCGGTGCAGCTCGGCTCTGCGTAATAGTCGGTCAGACGTGCGCCTTCAGCAGCCAGTTGATCGAGGTTCGGCGTCTGAATGCTCTTGATGCCTCCGTGATAGCTGCCAAGGCTCGCCCAACCGACGTCATCTGCCATGATGACCAGAATATTTGGCTGATCCGAAGCCGCGCTCACCCCGCCGCCGAAAAGACCGGTGATTGTGAGGGTCGCCACAAGGGGCAAGGCAAACATCTTCATTTTTCTTGGTCACTCCCGTTTGTGCGAACGATGGCTCTTTGATGGGTAAGCTATCCCAAACGCCCGTGTAGGCAAGTGTCCGTTCTTTTGCACTGCCAGTGATGTCAAACGACGTCCAACCGGGTCCCGCTATTGACGTCCAATGGGGACCAATCTGAGGGAAAGCCAGCGGCATAGTCACTCGGGCGCGCATCGATATCCCAGGTATCCATGGTGACCAGACCTTGGTACTTCTTGCGGCGAATGTCTTCTGTCCGCCCACCTTGTCCAATGCGGCGGCGCAGAACGTTGGTTGGAAGCCTGTTCGGCGAAGGGTCTGAACGGCGGTTTGCGAACATTCGTCGGTGCCGAGCGAAGGAACGAGTTTGTGGAGTCTTTTTGCGCCGGTATCGTTTGCGAAATGCGTCCTGACTCGCTGCACGAGGTTGCCTATGTCGAACTGGAAACCACCAACCGAATGGTACCTGGAGCAGTTTTCGAAGGAAGGCGACTGGAAGCACGGGGTTGATGCTGAGATGATTGCGCGGGTTGAGGGCGCGATGTCGACTGAAGCGATCGATGCCATCTCCGAGGAGCTTAAGGCAAATGATTGTCCTGCTGACCGACAAAAACTCGGCAACCTGCTTCAGCATTGGGCCAAGATCGAGCTTTCGGAAGACAGCGTCGTAGATCCCGCCGGGCGCCTAAAGCACACCCGAAACTCTGCCAGATCGTTGGCGAAACGCATGTCTAGTTTGAAAGATCAATTGGATGCGACCTCGGGCGACGTGGCCTATCAAACGAGCCGCCATGTTCAGCACCGACTTCGTGTACACTACACAATGCACTTGTTTGACGCGCTGCGCGGCACGGTTGATGAACTGCTTCCTGCAGTGCAGGCATCGGCAGCAGAAGAACTGCCGCGAGGTCGAAGGGAAAACACTTCTCTTCACGCGTCGGTTGAGACGTTGCGGGAGATCTTTGAGTACGTCACTGAAAAGCACGCTTGGCGCACTTATGATCCGATTGAAGGCGCCGAAGTGAGTGCGTTCTCACGGTACGTCGAGTCAGCGTTCGATGCTTTGCTCGGCAACGAAGCCCCAAAGACGGATTCAGCAATCAGAACAGTCTTTGATGAACGCAAAGAAAGAGACGCAGCGTTGCCTGAGCACATGCGATCTTTCGACGACGACTGAGGGACGACCTCCAATCCACCTCGTGTGCACCAAGGAGGAAATTCTCTCTAGCTTGGTCCGAATTGCCTCCTTAGCTCATTTCCGTTCGTTCTTGGACAATTCACGCCAGTAAAACCCACTAGGCGACGAACGTGTCCAAGGAACGCAAAATCCTCGATCCGTCCAATGAGGACGACCGCCGACCCAGCGTAGGTGTCGAGCCTCTTAAGCGCATCGATGTCGTTCTGATCTCGCTCGCCCGGCTTCTCGGTCGAGCTGGGGGGACATCGGCCAATTCGGAGCGCTGCGAGTCGTCGCCCGGCCAGGAAAAAGGAGATCATTCATGAAAATGCTGAAGGTTGAGCAGGTGGCCAAAGAGCTTCAACTCTCTGTCCGGACTGTCAGGCGTTTGATCGAAGAAGGGGTGATTCCGGTTCACAGGATCGGTCGGTCGGTGCGCGTTAGTGAGGATGATCTCAAGCGTTACATCGCCTCCTGCCGCCAGGTGTAATGGCAGATCAGCGCATTATCTGTCTTCGCAAGTCACATCGGTGGGTCGGTATTATGATTACTCGCCAAATTAGAACCACGCCTTCTGTGATATAGAGTAATCATGATTCATGTCAGATGTCATCTCATGGCATCACAAGGAACCGCATGTCACAAACTACTGTATCACAATCCGACGCCAATCCCTTCGCGGATCCGACGATCCCAACCCTAGAAGAGGTACTGGATCGGATCGCCGCCGATGATCGGCTGACCAAGGCTGAGAAAACCGCCCGGACCTCGGCAATCCGCACGGCAGGCCGTGCAATCGGCCTGCCATTGTCGGCAATCCCGGCCCATCCAGCTTTCCTGCGCAAGAAGCTTGCATCGGTTGTTCCGGCACGCGTCGGGCTCAGGATCACTTCCTGGCGCAACGCGAAGAGCATTCTGAACAAGGCGCTCCGCGAACAAGGGCTTGATGTTATGCCAGGGCGTTACCTGTCGCCGATCTCGGATACATGGAAACCCTATTGGGAGGCCTTGCCACAACGGCCATTCCGGATCGCACTCAGTCGTTTCATTCGGTTTGCATCGACGCGTGGACGTGGGCCGGACGACATTGCAGAAGACGACTTTGCCGACTTTGACCGCGCGTTGATGCAGGAAAGTCTCGTTAAGGCGCCGGAAACCGTGAGCCGTGATACGCGGCGGTTCTGGAATGAAGCCGGAGATCTGGAAGTGGACTGGCCGGCCTTGCGGGTGGCGGTTCCCGATCGCCGCGACCGCTACATTGTGCCTTTGTCGGAGTTTCCACCAAGCCTGGCGGAAGAACTGAATGAATACCGCAATGCCCTCTGTGGCGACATTCTCGATATCGACAGCCCTGTCAAACCGATCCGGCCCGAAAGCGCGGACAACAAGATTGTAGCGCTGCACCGGATTGCGTCGGCGGCTGTCGCGGGTGGCATGCCGCCCTCGGACATACCGGATTTGAGGACGGTTGTTCGTCCGGACGTCGTGAAACGTGCCCTGCGATACATCCGGGAGCGAAATGGAAAGGACAAGCTCAAGTCCTTCGACACCCTTCTTGCCCATGCCCTGTCGACAGCGCGCCACTGGGTCAGGGCGCCGGAAGAAGAGATTGCCCAGCTGAACAGGATCAAGCGCGCACTCGATATCAACACCTACGAAATGAGCGAGGCGACCGGCCGGGTGCTGCGCGACCTCAACGACCCGGCATTGCTGCGCCGACTCATTCTGCTGCCGAACGAAGTGTTCGAGGAAATCGCCCGCAACAAGGATCGGAAACGCGTCGACCTCATCGAGGCGCAGGTTGCACTCGCAATCGCCATCCTGATCTGTGCGCCGATCCGCCCGAAGAACCTTGCCGCACTCCATCTTGAGCGGCACCTGTTGGAAATCGGCGCTGGCCGCAAACGTCGCCGCCACATCCGGATACCCGGCGAGGAGGTCAAGAATGGCGAGGATCTCGAGTATCCGTTGCCCAACCGCGTCGCTCACTTACTGAATGTGTACCTGGAAGAAATCCGGCCGCGCCTCGCGCGGACAGACAATCTCTACCTGTTTCCGGGAGAGATGGATGGACCCAAGGGCGCCTCACTTCTGAGCAACCAGATTGCCAATCTCACGGAATCCCGCCTCGGGGTAAGGATGACTGCGCACAAGTTCCGCGCCGTTGCTGGAAAGATCATCCTCGACCAGAATCCGACCGGTCAGGAGATTGCGCGACAGGTTCTTGGCCATCGCGATATCACGACAACGGCGACCTATTACGCACCATTGCAGCGCGATCGTGCCATCGATCTCTACGACAAGGCCATTCGTGCCACCACATCAGGCAATGGAAGGCACGACCGATGAAACCCTCTGCAACCTGGTGCCTCCATCTTCTGAATTGGCCGGAAGTTGACCGCGACGCCTGGAATGCTGCATTTGTCGGCGAGGACTGGCTGGACGACGCGGGTCCCGGATTTCACCTTAGGCCAAAAACGCGCGAGAAGTATGCCGAAGAGTATGGTCACTGGCTTGCGTGGCTTTCCGATGAGGGGCTTCTTGACCCGCAGGCCGCACCCGCAAGCCGTGTGACCCAGGAACACCTTGCGGCATATGCTACTTGGATGCGAGATCGTGTTGCACCGGTGACCGTTCGCATGCGGGTCGAAGGCCTCGGGCACGCCCTTGCTCTGATGGATCAGGCTCATTCCCCAGAGGTCTTTCGCAAGATCCTTGACCGACTGCCGAAGACGCCGAGCCGTGACAAACGCCGCCAACTGCGGGACCCTGTCGAGCTGATCGATCTTGGACACGAGTTGATGAGCCGGGCGGAGAATGGCGCGTTCGGACCACCGCGTTATAATGCGGTTGGGTATCGTGACGGCCTTATCATTGCCCTCTGTGCAAACCGGCCCTTGCGCCGGTCCAACCTCGCCGCCCTTCGGATCGGCGTTCATCTGCGGAACGTTGCCGGTGTCTTGCGGATCGTCATACCGAGTGAGGAAACGAAGACCCGCGTGCCAATCGATATGAGCTGGCCGGAGCCACTGCTGCCGGCTCTCGATCGCTACGCAGATCATTGGCGGCCGACTCTGCTCGGGCCTCACCGCGACCCTGGAATGCTCTGGATCTCCCGTTGGGGTGGCGGGGCGCTCTCCGCCCATACACTGGCCTGCAATATCAGGCGTCATACCGAAGAGGCCTTCGGCGTCGCCATCAGCCCGCACCGTTTCCGCGACGCGGCTGCAACCATGTTGGCGATCCGGGATCCGAAGAACGTTCGGGCCGCCGCTGCCGTGCTCGGCCACGGCTCCTATGAAACAACCCAGAAACATTACAATCTCGCCCGGCAACTCGACGCCGTTCGCCTGCTGAACGACAGCGTCGACGCCATTCTGTGCGACAAGGAGGTTCAATGAGCAAATCTGACACGCAACGGGCAGCTATCTATTCGCGGTACTCCTCCGATCTGTCGAGCGACGCTTCGATCGAGGATCAGGTTCGACGCTGCCGGGCGTATGCGGAGGCCAAGGGTTGGGTGGTTTCCGGCGAGTTTGAGGATCGGGCGATTAGCGGCGCGTCTGTTCTGAGACCTGGTTACCAGGATCTGCTTCAGACGGTGCAAACGGGCAAGGTCGACGTCATCCTTACCGAAGCACTCGACCGTCTTTCGCGTGACCAGGAAGATATTGCGGGTCTTTTCAAACGCGCCCGGTTCCTCGGTGTGCGGCTGGAGACAGTCTCGGAGGGCGAAATTGGCGAACTTCACATCGGCCTCAAGGGGACGATGAACGCGCTGTATCTGAAGGACCTGGCGGACAAGACCCGTCGCGGGCTTGAGGGCCGGATCAGAGCGCGCAAGAGCGCCGGTGGCCTTTGCTACGGCTACGCGGTCGTCCCGGGCGAGGAGAGAGGCGATCGCGAGATCGTTCCGGCCGAGGCGGCCACCATCCGTCGAATCTTCGAGGCCTTTACCGCTGGAAAGTCCCCCAAGGCTATCGCACGGGATCTGAATACAGACGGCATCCCGGGGCCCCGCGGTCGCATGTGGCGCGACACGGCCATTCGAGGCCATCGCCAACGTGGCACGGGCATTCTCAACAACGAGCTCTATGTCGGTCGCCTAGTCTGGAACCGGCTCCGTTATGTTAAAGACCCTGCAACTGGCAAGCGCGTCTCTCGCATCAATCCGCAAGACGAATGGATCGTTGAAGATGCGTCTCACCTCCGCATTGTAGACGATGGCGTATGGGATCGGGTCAAGGAACGTCAGGCTGCGATTGATGCGACCCCAGCGGTCCAGGGAATTAAGAAGAGCCGTTTCTGGGAGCATCGTCGACCGGGACATCTCCTCACTGGGCTTCTCCATTGTGGCACCTGCGGTGGCGTGTTTGCTTCTGCTGGTCGTGATTACCTCGCCTGTTCCAATGCGCGAAAGCTGGGAACCTGCGACCAACGAAAGGGCATACGGCGCCAAGTCCTGGAGGGCTTTGTCCTCAATCTGCTTCGCGAACGGTTGATGCAGCCGCAAGCCGTGGAAGCTTTCATTCAGGCGTATCACAGCGAGGTCAACTCTGGCCGTGATGCAGAAGAAGCTAAGCGTGCGGAACTGGTCAGACAGCACAAACTCGTCAGCGACAAGCTTGACGGTCTCTACGATGCGATCGCGGATGGGCTTCGTACACCGGGTTTGATGGCGAAGCTGGAGGCCCTGGAGGCTGATAAGGCCGAACTGGAAGCACGAGTATCGGTACCGCCTCCGTCCCCTGTACGGCTGCATCCGAACCTTTCCGCAATCTACCGGCAAAAGGTCGAACGACTCGGCAAGTCCATCCAGGACCCCGGCATTCGCGACGAAGCCCTCGCGCTTCTTCGCCAACTGATCACGCAGGTTCGGATCATTCACGCGGCCTCCGGATGGGAGGTCCAGCTAGATGGCGATATCGAAGCACTTGTGGTTTTGGGGGCCACCACCGAAACTCGCGATGGCCATGGCAGGACCAAGGCATCGCTGAGTTCGGTAAAAGTGGTTGCGGGGGCTCGCAACCAGCGTTGCCGAACTCAATTGGCGTGCCGTCTTCATCCCACTCATAGACTGACATGATCGTCGAAAGCGGACATTGGAATCTACGTTGCGACGGACGGGAGAGAACCGCCATCTAAGGCCATTCCGCATCCGCAACATCTAACAGAAAGGGCGGTTTGCCGACCTTTTCGGCGACTGCGCGCTTGGCCGCTTGTGTAGACGCATGCAGACATCCAGATTTCAACGTATCGTCACTCAAGGCCGATTTGTGCTCGAAAGATCGATGGTTAGCCAGTCCACTTGCTTGTTATCCACTCTGTACTGAATGGACGCGCTTTTCACTTGCAAGGGTTTCAACACTGGTCGCGGTCGCTGGCGCAATGACAGCTTGTTCGGCCGATGGGACGGGCGCTCGTTGGCGGATTCGCCATGCAGCAAAGATGCTGAAGCCGAAGAGAAGCGAGAACATCGCCCAGTCCATGAGCGCATCTCCGAACAGGACAGAAATCACGGCCACCAGGACCGGCCCAATGACTCCCCCAAAGGTATAGACAAACAACAGGGTGATGGCCGTAGACGGCACGTATACCGGATCTGTCCGGTCCATCGCATGGGCCATCAGGATCGCGTAGAGCGGCAGTAGCGTCCCCCCCAGCACAATCGAGATGCCGGTCGCAGCAAGCCGCACACCTATCCCTGGCTCTCCCTGCAAGGCAGACCCGTCCCCGGTAACAAAAAGTGCGATCAACAGCAGGGCTGCCGAAGCTACCAACGAGATGGCAACGATCAGGATCCGACGATCCATGTGATCAGAAATGAGCCCGAGCGGGTACTGGAACAGAATCCGACCCGCATAGGCCATGGCAATGCTGACAGTGATGGTCGTGGAACTGATCCCGACAGTGGAGGCCTGGAAAGGCAGTATCGAAAGGAAGACGGTTACGACGATACCCGTGACCAGAGTGCCAACGAAGGCTGTCGGTGAATAGCGGAACACTGGCAGCAAGCGGACGGTGGCATGGCCTTTCACCGCTGGCTGTTTCACATTCGTCAGCGCAAGCACGACAATGGCGAAGCAGAATGTTGCAGACATCAGCACGAAACCGGCGGCGAGATCCTCAGCGACAAAGGCAACAAGGGCTTGCGAGGCGACAGACGCGCCCCCCAGTACAGTCGAATAGACAGCAAGGATTCGCCCCCGGGATTCGGCCGGTGCGGAGTCGTTGATCCAAGCTTCTCCAACCGAGTAGAGTCCTGCGGTCGCCATCCCGATCACAAAACGGGCGACCACCCAGCTGGCCGCGCTATCGGTGCGGGACATCAACAGGGCGAACATCGCGCAGAGCGCCGCAGCGGCGGCAAATGCGCGGACATAGCCGACATTTGCCAACGGCTTGTAGGTGTAGAAACATCCCAACAGGAAACCGAGCGAGTAGCTGGCAGCTACCAGCGAAGCCAGTTCCGCCGATCCGCCCACTGCGGCAATCCGGAGTGCCACCAGGGTTCCAAGCGCCGCTGTCGCGAGGTGGATCGACCCCATGGACAGGAGCAATGCCTGCAACGAATAGGATTTGCTTTCCAAAACGCTGTTCCTTCCGTCTTGCATCAGAAAGCCTGCCCCACCCGGAGGTAGGCCGTGGCTTCACCGGCGTCGTTCAGGGTTCCGTCGATGCCAAGGTCGATCGGGAATTTCCGGGTCAGCCGATATCTCAGCCCCACCCCACCAGCGAAGCGAACCGATCTCTCTTCCTCCTGAAACCGCTCGTTCCATATTCGACCAGCGCCTCCGAAGACCTCGTAGCCGAACCGTTCGCCCATTCGCCCGCGCCACGATCCCTGCACGGAAACCAACTGGTCACCGATATTTTCGGTGATGGAAAACCCGCGGAAACCGTCGGTTCCCCCGAGCGAGCATGACTCGAAATAGGGTGATTTGTCGGAGGCAGAGCAGGCTGTGAAGCGGCCTGCCAGAACAGAATTTGCGCGAACGGGCGCAAAGGCGTCCAACTTCAGGATTGCCCTGAGATAATCGCGCGAGGTCGAGAGAACGTCGTGGTGATAGATCTCGAAGGACAGGTTCCGGCCCACCGTCGGATAGAAGTTGTCGTCGCGTGTATCGTAATCGACCAGCACACCAACGCTCGCAATTTCCATATTGGCATCTTCGGCAATCTTGCCAGGCAGAACTCGCTCACCGTCGGGCCTAACCGTGGTATCCAGGTATCGAAATCCCAGCCCAATGGAGAAGTTGGGGGTGATCCCATATCCCAGCTTCAGGAGACCAAGCGTCCCGTCCTGACGCAGTGGGACGGGATTTCTGAAAGCATCGAGGTCATAGTAGGCCTCAACCTTTCCGAGAAAGACCGTCGCCTTCCACCGGTTGGACGCAAAGGCAAGGTCTGCGGCCACGCCGCCACCGAGGCTTCCATTCGACGTCTTGAAGGCTCCACCGGCGATGAACGACGATTTCGACTCCTCGTCGGCCTTGAACAGATAGCCAAGCGCAAGGAGCAACCCGGTGCCGAAATTGGGGTCGTTGGACGGGATCGGAAGCGCAAGGAAGGAACCGTTCCGGAATCCCAGGCGCTCCGCGCTCTCGTCCGTGAGCGGCACTTCGTAGGCTTGCCTTTCTCCTTGCATTGACTGTGCCAGTGACACATGCGGTTGCCAGACTGCAGCAATCGCCGCCGCCACCTGGCTCCACAGCTTCCCGGAAAGGAACGGTTGCCGAGAACCGGCCTGGCAAGGTCGGATTCGGGACGCGCGCCCCGATGCGCAACTCGAGCGATGAAGGTCACTCATTCGATCACGACAACGAAGTACTGGCCGTCGACCTCCTGATAGTAGGTCCCCCCGCATTTGTGCAGCTGCACGCCTTCGACAATGACGGTCGAACACTCGCTCGACAGGGTCGCGACGGAATTGCCTGTCCGACGGATCTTGCGAAATTCTGTCCGACGCTTGACCCCGGCAACGCTTCCCGGTGTGAGTGGACGCCCGATTTCGGCTTCCGCGGTCGAAATCGCACGGTTTCCGGACCATTGCGACGGCAGCGGATCAAGGGCGACCCCCAGGGCAAAGGTGGATGCGACAACAATCAGGCGGGTCGGCGGAGACATCAGCATGGCGAAACGATCCTTCGATTGGGCGCGGAACAATGACTTCAGGCCTCGGGAGGACGGGGCGACGATGCAGCTGGAAGGGACCCCTTCCCCGCGGCAAGGCCGGTGTCATCATGGTTTCACGTCATCAAACGGGTTGATTGTCTCGCGGAAGATCCGCCAGGACCCGTCTGGCTGGCGCCGGAAGATCGTCAGGAAGTTTCCCTCGCGGGCGAGGTCTGTTCCTTGAAGGTTCAAGACCATAGAGTAGCTGCCCCGCGACCAGGCCCAATCCCCCATAATGATCTCCTCGTCGGAACGGATCTCGAAATCGGATGCGTCGATTGCCACGAACGCCTTGCGGGCGATTTCCGCCAACCGGTCCTTGTCGCGTGGCGGCCGTTCCAACGGCACCTGGATGCCGTCCTCGTCCCAGAGCGCAAGCCAGCCTTCGGCGTCGCCGGCCATGCGGGTGTCTTCGTACCTGTCCCAGATTTCCAGTATCTCGGCCCGGTCCGACGCTTCATCGGCGAAGGCAGGCGACGAGAGCACCATGCTTAGAACCATAGCGGAACACGCGAGTATTCCCGTTTTCATGTCCATACCCTTTCGGTCATGACAGTCGATCTTCGGATATCCGTTTCGAGCGATGTCGTCGGTCCGGCTCAGAACCGATATGTTGCCGACAGCACAACCCGCTCGTCCCCGCCGCCATTTCGGTTGTACTCGGCCTGCACAGCGGTGCCGTTCCGGAAGCCCATGTTCAGACCAAATATCGCGGAATACTTGTGCACGTTCTCCTGCCGGACCCTGTAGCGGATATTCAGGGCGTCCCCGTCGTCAAAGGCATCCTCGAGGCTGTAGACACCTTCAATCACCGTATCCACATCGAGATAGGAGGCCCCGGCATAGGGGGAGACCATGTGGCCGTTGCCGAATTCGAACCGCCGTCCAAGTCGCAGCCCCGCCGTGGTCGATTTGATATCCGTCTCGGAGTTCGATGACACCGTGATCGTGTGCGAGGCGTTCAACGAACCCCACCACGCGCCAATGCCATAGACTGCGATCGCACCGACAGTCGTGGTGACCGCATCGATACTGGCCGTGAAGTCGAGCGTGATATCATCGGGCAACCCGGCGCCGGGCGGCAGCGGGCCGATATCGGCAAGATCGAGCATCACGTCGAGATCGACCTCTCCATCAAGCTTGCCGACCGCGGCGAACAGGTTGAGAAACGGCAGCACCCAGAGATCGGCCTTGAGCTGCTTTGACCTTGTGTAGCTGCGCACGTTATCGAAGGAAACAAACGGCGTCTCCTTGAGGTCGTCCTTCGATGGATCGCTCCCCTTGGCAAGCGTGACAGCGAGGTTGGACAGGTGTTGTTCCTGGATGTTGTTCACACCCAGCAGCGTCACGCCAACCGGCAGCGGCAGGGCATAGCCGCGGTTGATCGTCTTCTCGCCGAGCAAGGGGAATACGCGGTCATAGGGTATGGGTTCCTCGGGCGGCGACGGCGAGGACGGGTTGCGCAGTTGCAGCCCCTCCGGCAGGCGCAGCAACACACCCAGTTGGGGAAGAATACCCGACGGCGTGCCCTCGGCCTCTGTGAAACGCGGCGCGAAGGTGAGGTCCTCCACCTCCGCCGCCGACTGTGTTTCCTGCGCCAGAGACGGGAAGCCCGTGACCAGCGCAAGAGCCACGACGGCGGCACCAGAGTGCAGTGACGGTTCGGTCATCTCTCTCATACGGCCTCCGGTTCTGCGAGATGTCCCTGGCGCGGTTTTTCTTTCCGGATGCCGTGGAAAGTAGCGTAGAACACGGGCACGAGGATCATGGTCAGGATCGTGCCGACTGTAAGGCCGCCCATGATCGTCACGGCAAGCCCGATCCAGAACACATCAGGCAGGAGCGGGACGACGCCCAGCACGGTCGTTGCCGCAGCCAGCGCCACCGGGCGCAGCCGTGAGGCGCCGGCATTGATGAGCGCGTCATAGGCGGGTTGGCCCGCGGCAAGGTTGTCGTTGATCTGGTCGATCAGCACGATGGCGTTCTTGATCATCATCCCCGACAGGCTCATCGCCCCCAGTAGGGCCACGAAACCAAAAGGCGTGTTGGTCAACAGCAGGCTCGGGACGATGCCGATGAAGACGAAGGGGATCGTGGCAAAGATCACCAGCGGCGGTCGATAGGCGTTGAAGAGCGCCACCACAATCAGGGTGATAACCGCCATTGCCGGGACAAGGCCGGGCACGAGACCCGCCTGCGCCTTGACCGTGTCCTCGTATTCGCCGCCCCATTCGAAACGGTAGCCCGGCGGCAGCTCCTCCATCAGCGCCTCGAACTCCTCCAGCACATCGGCGCGATAGGTGGGCAGGGTCACGCCGTCGATCGGGTTGGCCTGAACGGTCAGCGTGGGTGCCCGATCGCGGCGCAGGATGACCGGGTCCTCGGTCTCGGTGCCGATCCCCGTGACGACCTGGCCGATGGGCAAGGATTCGACCGATGTCGGCCCCTGGACCTGCACCAGCTCGAAGTTGTCGACCGAGGCGCGGTCATCGGGATGCTGGCGCGCGATGATCGGGATCATCTCGTCGCCCTCACGATAGAGACCGACGGTCAGGCCGTCATAGGCGCGCCGCGTGGCATTGCCGAGATCCTCATAGGTGATCCCGGTCCAGCGGGCGATGTTCTGGTCGAAGGCAGGCACCTGCACCAGCACCCGGTTGCGCCAGTCATGCCGGGCAACCTTAGTCCAGGGATGGTCCTCCAGGATCTGCAGCGCCCGGTCGCCATAGCTGCGCAGCACCTTGGGATCGGCATCCGCCGGCCCGACGATCCGGCCCTCGAAGGTCCATGTATTGGCCGGCCCGACACCGAAACGACGGGTGAAGGCGATGGCCTCGGGATGGTTCGCGGTGAGCCAGTCGGAGACTTCCGCGGCGATCTCGGGGATCATCCGGTAGTCTTCGACATTGGCGATGACCTGCGCATAGGCCGGGTTTATCGGCTCCGGGTCCACCGGCAGGTAGAAGCGCGGCGGGCCGGCACCGATGAAGCTCGCAACGTCCGTGACGCCGTCCATGGGTTCGACGACCGCTTCGATGCCCTCCACGGCCTCTGCCACGGCCTCGATCCGCGTGCCTTCTGGCGCGTGGAAATCGATCATGAACTTGTCCATCGCGGAGGTCGGGAAGAAGAGCTGCGTGACCGATCCGAAGGCGACAAAGGAGGCGGCCAGTGCCACAACCGCGCCGCCGATCGTCACGTAGCGGAACCGCACCGCGGTTTCGAGGACTGTGCGATACCCTTTGAGCAGCGCTCCCTCTTTCGGCTCCGTGTCGGCTTTCGGGGCCTTCAGCAAGGCAACACATTGAAGCGGCGTGACCGTCATCGACAGGAACCAGCTGACCAGCAGCGAGATGCCCACGACCGAGAACAGCGTGCGGCAGTATTCGCCGGCGCTCTCGACCGAGGCGAAGATCGGATAGAAGGCCATGACGGCAACGAAGGTTGCGCCAAGCAGCGATATGGCCGGCCGCCGGGCGGCCTCGATGGCCGCGTCGATCCGGCTCTTGCCAGCGGCCATCCGAACCGCCGCGCCATCGGCCACGACAATGGAGTTGTCCACCATCATGCCGAGCGCGATGATCAGCGCCCCGAGCGACATGCGCTGAAGGTCGATGCCGAACATGGCCAGCGGGATGAAGGTGGCAAGGATTGTCAGCAACAGCCCGCTGCCGATGATGATCCCCATCCTGAGCCCCATCACCAATGTCAGGACGACAAGCACGATGGCGATTGCCTGGGCAAGCGAGATCAGGAAGGAGGAGACGGCAAGGTCCACATCGTCAGACTGCCAATGCACGCGGTCGATCTCGATGCCGATGGGCAGGGTTGCCGCCAGTTCATTGACCCGCGCGTCGACGAGCTTGCCGACCTCGACCACGTTGACGCCCGGCTGGAAAGAAAGAGCGATCCCGATGGTCGTAAGGCCGTTGTAGCGCATCAGCGTTGTGGCAGGTTCCGCATAGCCCTCGCGCACTTCGCCAATGTCACCGATGCGGAGCAGCGCATCCTCCGGGTTTTCCCCGAGGCGCACCGCGTCGAAAACCGTGGGCCGCACGGCCAGTTCGTCGATATCGCTTGGCGACGTGAACGTCCCCGATGGGGCAATCCGCATCCGGTAGTCGCCAATGTCCACGCGACCGGCATCCACCACCTCGTTCTGTGTCCGAAGCGTGTTGATGATGGTCTGCGGCGAAATCCCGATGGCCGCGAGCTTTTCTTCCCGCACATCGATATAGATCGCGCGCTCTTGCTCGCCCCACAGGTCCACCCGGCCGACGCCCTCGACCAGCGACAGGTGACGTTCCAGATCTTCCGCGTAATCCCTCAGTTCCTTGTCGGAGAACCCGTCCGATGTGACGGCCAGCAACAAGCCTGAAACATCGCCGAAATCGTCATTGATGATCGGCCGGCCCGCGCCCGGCGGCAGCTGGGTTTCGATATCGCGGATCTTGCGGCGCAGCGTATCCCAAATTTGCGGCAGCGCATCGGACCAGTATTTCGCCTTGATCTCGATCTTCACCGTCGACATGCCGGCGCGGCTTTCGCTGGTGATGTTGTCGATCTCCTTGATCTCCTGCAGCTTGCGCTCGATCTTCTCGGTCACCTCCTGTTCGACTTCCTTGGCGCTGGCGCCGGGATAGGGCGTGGCGACAACGGCTGTCTTGATGGTGAATTCCGGGTCCTCGAGCTGGCCCAGCGAGAAGAAGGACGCGATCCCGCCAAGCGTCAGAAGCACAATAGCGAACCAGGTGAACTTGGCATTCCGGATGGCAAAGCTGGCGAGATCCATCAGTTCTCTCCGCCGTCGAGGAAGATCACGTCCTGCCCGCTGCGCAGGGAACTGGCGCCGGCGGTGACGACAATCTCGCCTTCGTTCAGCCCGTCCTGGACAGCGACCCCAAGGGAACCTGCCCCGCCGAGCGTTACGGGCCGTTCCGTCACGGTCATGCTGGCCTGATCGACGACCCAGACATGGGGCGCATCGCTGCCTTCGGGCGTGAAGACAGCCTGCGCCGGAACATAAAGCCCGATATCGGGGATCGCACCGGGCCTTGGTATGCCGCGCGCTCGTCCCGTCATGCCGGGCAGCACGGGCACGCCGTCCGGCTGATCCATCTGCACGGTCACAGGGAAGGTGCCCGTGGTGATCGATGCCTCCGTGCCGACCTCGGTGATCTCGGCCGCGAGCGCGACGTCTCCGAGAGCGGGGAAACTGACCGAAATGTCCTCGATCTGCGGCAGGATGGAGATGAACCGCTCGGGCACGTCGATCACCATCTCGATCCGGTCGGCATCGACGATCCGGATGATCGGTGTTTGCCCGGCCACTTCCTCGAAGTTCTCGACATAGGTTGCCACGACGATCCCGTCATAGGGCGCCGTCAATCTGGCGTAGGAGAGGTCCAGCTGCGCCTTGTCCAGCGCGGCCTGAACCGCCTTGACCGCGGCAACGGCCGATCCTTCCTGGCCGAGGAAACTGTCGAGCTTGGCCTCTGCGGCCACCTCTCTCTCGACGAGAACCCGCTGCCGGTCTGTCTGCGCCTTCGCATTGGCGAGCGTTGCCTCGGCGCTTTCCAACTCGGCTTCAAAGCGTGCCACCTCGGCTTCGAACGGAGCCGGGTCGAGTGCAGCCACAAGGCCGCCCTCTTCGACCGTCTCGCCAAGCCGTATGTCGAAGGTCCGGACGGTGCCCGGAACTCCGAAGGACATCGTCGCCCCCCGCGAAGCCCGTGCGACGCCGACGAAAAATCGCTCGTGCAGCGCGCTGGTCTCGGTGACCTCCATCGTTCGGACCGGCCGGACGGCCTTCCCAGACTCTGTTGTTTCCTCTTCTCGGCAACCGGCGAGCGCGAGCGTGGCGAGGGCAATGAGGGCAAGGCGTTTCATTCTGTCCGATCCGTTTTTTGTTGGGTAAAGGCGCGGCCCATTGGCGGGCCGCACCGATCCGCGGGACGCTTACTTGTCCGCTTCCATCGTCTTTTTCAGCTTGAGCTTGCCGATCGGGCTCAACCCGTCCGGATACGGAGCCACCACCGCCTGTTGCTTGAGCAGGAAGGCGTCGACGGCGGCCTGGCTTTCGGGGCGCAGGTTCTCGATGCCGTCATAGGGCACGCCGCGGGCCGGTTCGGTATCCGGGAAGACCTTCTTGCGCATCATGTGGCGGCCGAGGATGCGGACGAATTCCTGCCCGCCCCAGGCGCCGATTTCGGTCGAGACCGGGTACAGCTCGTGCGTGTCGCGGAAGATGTCGTAGAAATTCGCCCCGATCGGGTTTTCGCCCGGCTTTGGCACTTCCAGCTTCAAGTGCTCCTTGATGACGGCCTGGGGGCTGTTGATCGAGTAGACGATGAGGCTGTCGCGCCGCCCCTTCGTTTCGCCCTCCAGCAGCAGCGCCGACTGGTCGACACCATCAACGAGCCGGTCGCGGGGGATGTAGTCGTCGGCACCGGCAAACCGCGCCAGCGTCGTGAAAATGTCCGACACGTGGATGATATCGTTCACGATCCCGTCGGCCTCGATCATGTTCGGCCAGCGCACAAAGGCATCGACCCGGATGCCGCCCTCCGTGGTGTCACCTTTTCCGCCTCGGAAAACCATCGGCGTGAAACCCGATTGCGGCGAGTATTTGGTGAAATGCCCGTTGTCGCCCATCAGCACGACGATCGTGTTGTCCCTGACGCCAAGTGCCTCCATCTCGGCGAACATCTCGCCGAGCCAGGCATCGAGCTGCTGCATCTTGTCGACATAGAGCCCGCCATTGGGAGACTGGAACCCATCGCGGCCCGTGCGCGTATTATGCAGGGGCAGGAGCGGCCAGTACTGCAGGAAAAACGGCTGATCGCCGGCGGCCAACTCGCCCAGTTTCTCCATCGCCTGGTCCTGGTAGCGCTGGTTCATGTCGTCGTATTTGGCGGCGTTCCAGCGTTCGCCCGGTTCCATGTGAACCTCGCGAGCCAGTTCGTCTTTGCTGGCCTCAAGCCCGGTCACCATGGCCGAGGCGTCGGGACGGAAGAACATGTCCAGGGTGAAACGCGGGTCGAAATCGTCCATGCCGACGGCAACCTGTTCCTTGATCGCGTCGTCGTTGAAGATCGTCAACTGGCCCTGCTGGTGTACCGGAAAGGCTGCCCAGTCGAAGCCCTGGTTCTGGGGCATGGCTTCGGCGATATCGCCCATGTGCCATTTGCCCACGTGGATCGTGGCATAACCGGCTTCCGACAGAACCTCCGGAAGCGTCACCTCCCCGGCGGGGAGCCCGAACCCGGCGATATCGACCGCGGTGTCCCCCATCCCCATGCGCACAGGCAGGCGCCCGGTCATCATGGCCACGCGGGTCGGCGTACAGGACGGCTCGGTATACATCCGCGCCATCCGCATCGCTTCGTCGGAGAAGTCGTTGATATTGGGCGTGGAATAGCCGCGAACGGCGTTCAGCTCGGGAATGCCCATGTCGCCATATCCCATGTCATCGATCAGGATATTGATGATGTTGGGCGGCTTGCCGCCATTGGTGTCTCGGAAATCGGAAAGCTTGGCATCCACCGCCGCGTTGTCCTCGGCCCATTGCGCGGCGTGCTGAGCCTCGAGGATGTAGAACTCGGCATCATGGATGATCGGCGCATCCTGCGCCTGCGCCGTGGTGGCCAGCGCAAATAGAACTGCTGTGAGTGATCGCTGCATGTGTTGCCCATTTCCCTGTCTTTTGTTCGTTCTGGGTCGAGGTATCTAATATCGGCGCCCCATTGAAGTCGCTTGGTGGCTTAGGTCGCGCTGCCTCGGAGGGATGCTCCTGCCGCGCGGTGGGGTAGGCGCTGCCAGGAGCATCTTCGAGACCTTTGACCGTTTCCTACGGTTCTACCACGCGCAGCGCGCTCCACGCCTGGTTGCCGACTCCACATCCACTCTTGGTCGGGTTCGCCGGATCAGCTGCGGGAAGTGCGACGAAATCCAACGCATCGGCCTGGCTTCCGGCCTCGCTCACCTGGTTGCAGAAATAGAGCTGGTCTCCCTCCACGAACCACTCGAACCGGCTGTAGAGCTCGTAGTCGGCGTCATTGGCGGACCCGTTTTGCGCAATCAGGTAGTCGTTCTCGTTGTCCACAAGACAAACGAAATAGACGAGCTGGTCGCCCAACCCGAAGGTGAGCCATCCGTCAGCCCCCACGGCGTGGAACTGGCCGGTCTCGTCGACATAGGTTTCCGAGATCTCGGGGGCGTTGTCCTCGACGCCGGTACAGGCGGAGGCAAATCCAGAGAGGGCAAGGAGGAACGCGGTTGCGAGGGCGGTCCTTGAAGCGGCGTTGTTCATATTCTTTCCAGTCATTGTTGCATTGGAGTCGGATTGGAGGTTCCCGAGTTCCCGGTGAGTATTGTTCCGCCGGTTGCCGGGTCCGGGGGGGTCCGGTCACCCGGCGCCTTGGTCATTTCAGTCGATGCCGGAACGCGAACCAGAACGGCAGCGCAACGAGAAGCGAACCACCGAGGATGTTGCCGATACCTGCGGGGATCACGTTCCACAGGAAAGCATCCGACCAGCCTGGGCCCCCGCCTGTTGCCATCGACAAGGAGAAGTAGCCCATGTTTGCGGGGCTGTGCTGGAGGTTACCGGCGACGAAGAGCGAAACTACAAGGAAGATCGGAACGAACTTGCCGAACAGCGTGTTGCCCATCGCCGCGAAGAAGGCGGCCATCCCGATCAGCGCATTTCCGAGCATTCCGGAGGCAACGATCCGGGTCCATGCCGTCGCCGAGCCGTCTTCCATGTAGGCCATTTTTTTGGATACCACGGAGGCCAGCGCCTCATGCACGTAGTCCGGATAGACTTGGGCGAAAGCGATCACCTGTCCGACGATCAGCGCTCCCAGCATGTTGCCGATCCAGGCGATCCCCCAGAACTGGAATGCCTTGGAGGAGATTTCTCCCCAGGACATCTGCAGGAAGCTCGCCGGCAGGATGACGTTGGCCTCGGTGAACAGCGCGGCGCGACTGAGGATGATCATGAAGAAGCCAGTAGAGAAGCCCAAACCCTGTAGCAGGAGTTGTGGCCCGGAAGCCGTCACACCGGTGCTCAGCAATAGCGAGAAGAGCGCCCCGAAGGTGACGAACGCCCCCCCCATCATCGCGAGGATCAGGATCTGAAGCGGGCCGAGGTCGAGGTAGAATTCGGCCTCGCGCTTCATCGCCGGCAGCACCTCGTAAGCTGCAAGGTGCTGCCGGGTGGGTGTGGCAGGTGCGCTCACGCCGCGGCCTCCTCGGTCGAAACGGCTGCGACGTCACCAACCCGGTTGATGTCGGTATGCGGGAAGAACTCTGCCCAGACATGCCAGAAGAGGCCGGCTTTCACGTCCGCCGAGCGGGCAAGCTGATGGCCGTCGGGCGTCTTGCCGTAGATATCGACCTCCGCGACATCCGCACCGGTGTCGTTGACCCAGACATTCATGCTCTCGAAGAGCGGGCTCCAGGAGACGACCAGCGGCTGGCCTCCAACGACCGCATTCACGGTATTGCCTTGCGAGACGACGAAATCGTCGGTCCAGCAGGTCGCGTCGGAGCCGATATTCACGCCCCAGACATAGCTCTTGGTCGGCAGACGTGGGTCGATCGGGTTCTCGAGGTTCTGCATGATCGGTTTCGCCTCGGTGTGGTGCTTCTGGATTGATCCGACGAAGGCCATTTCCATGGCGAAGTC
The DNA here is from genome assembly GCF_001558155.1 of Aliiruegeria sabulilitoris. Taxonomy (GTDB): domain Bacteria; phylum Pseudomonadota; class Alphaproteobacteria; order Rhodobacterales; family Rhodobacteraceae; genus Tropicimonas; species Tropicimonas sabulilitoris. The sequence continues at coordinate 24,826 of NZ_LOAS01000030.1, read as the reverse complement.
GAGCAGCCACAGCAGCGGGTTTTTCGGCGGCTTGTTCAGGAAGACCGTGCCCTCGGGATAGGCCTTCTGGAAGCCGCGGAAGGTCATGCGGAATGTGGGCCAGGGCTGCATCGCCAGGCTCTGGCGCAATGGGCAGGCCGGCCCGTCCGCAGTGGTATCGGCATCCTTGGCGCGGAAGCCATAGATCTGCTGGATCGGCTCACCGGTCGCATTGTCCCGCAGCACGAGGTTGTTGCCGTGCTGGGCGAGCACCTCAAGCTCGATCTTCTCGCCTTCGACCTCCGGTGTCATGCCGAGCCCGAGATTGGCGATAGCGCAGAAGGTCATCACCACGTTGGAGCCCTCAAGCCCTTCTTCGGTGCCGGCCAGGTGCGGCCGCATGATCTGCGATTGCGGATGCGCCCGTGCGACGCCGTTCTTTTCAAGCACGATGACCTGCGTCGTCGGGCTGACGAATTCCTTCGCCTCCTCGATGCTGTAGAAACGCGCGCTCTCTTTCTGGTTGCGCAGGCCGATATGGACGTAGATCCAGGTGAACGCGACGAGAAGCGCCGTCAGAACGGTGGAGATCCAGAACAGCCAACCCGGACCCGCGCCGAATCCGAAATGCGTGACGGCCATGACCAGCCAGCCGCCGAAGCCCACGCTCAGGAAAGTGTATTCGTTGCGGATGAAGCGATCGATATTGGCGCGCTTGGTCTTCATGATCATCTGGGGGATGTCGCCCAGATCGCGGAAGTAGAGCAGGGCTATGCCCAGAGAAACCGCGAAGCCGGCGTAGAAGAGGATATTTGCGAGCATTGTCAGTGACCTTGTCTGTGATTGGCGTGGTGTAGGGTGGAGGGAGCTTCGGATGTCCGGTCCCCCGGTGGCCCGAGATAGGACCAGATTTCCTGTTCGAGACCTGCCAGGCTCTCGTTGACGTCCGCGATCGTGGGATCATTTGCATCGAGCGGCATCAATTCCATCAATGTCTCGTAGTCCCGGCAAATCTCTGCGAAGACGGCATCCTTCGAGCGCAGCCGGCAGATCTGTTCCAGGTGGTCGCCGAAACTATGCTTGAAACTGTTCATCTGGGCACCTCGATCTCGTTGTGGAATGGCCAGCGTCATGCGGCAGGCATGCTTGGCGCTCTCCACAGATATCGACCGACCAGTCCTTGAATTATAGGTTTCTTAGGGTAGTTAGTTACGTAACGTATTATTATTTTCAGAGATTTATCGGTAGAAATCGACTTGGAGAGCGAACATGACCAATCCGGATGAGCAGGACGTAACACCGCTTGAGAGCCGATATGTTACCCCGGAATCGTCGGTGGCGATGGCCTCTCTGGCGGAGATTCTCGACAGTCCGGAATTCGCCGGCGCCGTCCGCGTTCAGGCCTTCCTCGAATATGTCGTCAAGGAGTCTCTGGAAGGACGCGGAGACCGCATTCGCGGCAAGACGATTGTCGAAGATGTGTACCGCCGGTCTCCGCTCGAAGGACGGGACCCGGTCGCCGTGGTCCGCGTCGATGCCGGCCGCCTGCGCCGACGGCTGGAGAAGTATTACGATGGGTCAGGGGCGAAGGCCGAGCTGCAGATCAATTTCCAGCCCGGAAGCTACGAGCCGCGTTTCACCCTGCGTCAGGAGAAGGCCCTGCCAAGGGAGCCGCAACCGGAGGTTGCTGCGCCCCCACCCTCACCTCCGCCCAGCCGACGGGTCTCGGCCGGACTGTTGGCATCCCTGGCCGTGACCGTGATCGCGGCAGCCCTCTTCTGGTGGCAAACCGGTTTCCAGGCAGACAGCCCAATCGATAGCGTCGATGCCGGCACCGAGGCACCGCCCCCAGGCCCGGGCGATGCCACTGCCCGAGCGGTGCGCAATGCGTTGTTCTCCAACTCCCCCGCGCGGCTTCAGGCATCGAACCTGGCCATGAAGGCGCGCAGCCTTCAGTTCCCGGCGCTCGAGCCCAAATGGCAGGACGCCGTATTGCTGATGTTCGAACTAGTCATCGAGATGGACGGAAACTATTTCGCGGGCTATGCGGGGGCCGCCGAGAGCAAGGCACTTATCGCGGTGACCCGCCCACCGGGCAAGGATCGTGACGGGCTGTTGCAGGAGGCCGATGACCTGGCATTGCGCGCTCTTGAACTCGGGATCGATCAGAGCTGGAGCCACTCCGCGGCGGCCCTTGTCGCCCATGTGAAGCGGGATTTCAAAAGCGCGCGCCAGCAATCCGACCGGGCGACGTCTCTTGATCCGTCCGATCTGCATGCCCTGAACATGGATGCGCTGATTTCCCTGTTCGGGGGGGATTTCGAAAGAGCGGCGGATATGGCACGACGCGCAGCCGAGATCATGGAGCCCAGAGACTACTTTCCCAACAAGAGCATACGGGCCTCGGCCGAGTTTCACCTCGGGAACTACTCCGAGGCGCTCGGCCTGATCACCGAGTCCGTACTCGAGGGCGATCCCATCAGCCCGATTTCCCTTGGCTACTTGATCGCGATCCATACGAAGATGGGTGACGCCAACAGCGCCGAGGAAATGCTGAACCTCCTTGAATCCGCATGGCCCGGCTTCCCTATCAACGCACTGTTTCGGTCCCTGTATCGAGACCCCGCACATGCCGACGAAGTCATCACGGCATTGTTAGATTCTGGCTGGTCCGGGGAAGGCCGACGAACAAGCGAATAGTCCGGCTGCGTGATCTTACAACTGTTCCGTAGGCGTCCACCTCTACGAAACCATTCGTTTACCGCGCACAATCAAGGCACGTTTTTTGCCAGCCCCCCGCCGAGCCATCGACACTGGAAGGTCGTAAGTTTGATGGCGTGCGACAACAAGAAACGCCAGCCATGGCAGAAACTGTTCAGCTTTGCCCTTGTCGGACAGATAGTCCTGCCAGTCGTCGGTTTCTCTCTTCAATCGTCACTATCGGTCCGTGGGTCAGAACCGATCTCAATTGAACTGGAACGAGTTCAGAGCGGCTTCTCAGGAGATGATGGCAAATCGCAGCGGTTGCTAAGCCGGGCTGTGAATGAACCGCAGCAATGCGATCGCTGGCCCAAAGCGCAATACAAACCCACCAAGGCTGGCCAAAGGCCGTTCCCGTCGGTTCGGGTCGCTTGCACGAAGGATGGGATAGCTCGCTCTGTCGTCAATCATTCTCCAAAAATGCTGCGCGTTGCACGAATGACCGCAACGCGGAAGCTGCAACGCGGCGTTTGAGCTATCGGGAAACGGCGTGTGTGGATGGCTCCTGCATTGCAAGAGATTTCTGTGGTCGCGATGGTCTGTCAGTACAGTCGTGTGTCCGGCCTGTTAGTGTGGCGGTTGCCACTGGCCTTGATGAGTTCCGCAAGTAAGGTTCCAATCGGCTTAACGACCTCGGGGGCCATGCCGTTCGACGGAGTGTCCTTACTTTTGGTTGACTTCATTTCGCATCATCACATCAAGCGTCTTGCATCTCTTGGCAGCATCAGGCGATTGGCTGCCGGTATTCTTCTCGTTTTGTCAGTATTGCCCAGATGATCCGGGCGGACTTGTTGGCCATGGCTACAGTAGGGAGCCTGAAGGGTTTCTCGGCGAGCACTTTCGCGGTCCAGGTGTCCGCCTTTTCGGGCTTATTCCTAGCCGTCAGCGCGCGTGATGTCATCCAGACAATCAGAAGCTTGCGGATATAGCGGTCACCCTTCTTGGTGATCCGTCCGAGACGTTCCTTGCCACCACTGGATTTGTTGAGCGGGGTCAGCCCCAGCCAAGCGGCCAGATCGCGGCCCGTCCTGAACTGGTGAGCATCACCAATGGTGGCAACAATCGCTGATGCCGTGATTGGGCCGATCCCAGGCATGCGCATCAGTCGCCTTGCATCGGCATCCAGCCATGCATGTTGCTCGATCAGTTTGGTCAGCCCATCGACCCGCTCATTGAGGCCGTTCAGCTGATAGCACATTACGCCGAGAATGCCGTCCGCGATCTCAGGCATCTCCAATTGGTCTTCGGTGCCGTGCTCCCGCGCGAATTTGGAAACGGCCTCGATGCCCGTCGGCAGGATGTGACCAAACTCGCGAAGGATGCTGCGGATCATGTTCACCACTTGGGTGCGCTGGCGGACGACCAGATCCCGCGCACGATGGATGGCGAGCAGCTTCGCGCGTTTGATTTTCTTGTTGATGATCTTACGCCCGGTAGCCGAAACGCAGTGCACCTGAAAAACGTCCTTGGCCAAATCCAGGCCCACCGTCTTTACTGTCATTGGATGGCTCCTTTCCTCGCAGTCGATAATAACTGCACTTTGGCACGTTCGATGCCGGTGGAGCAGGAGCCATCCACCTCATCCGATAAGGGCCGGTTGCCGCCGAAGGTTTCCGTCCTTTGACCAACGAGCTGTTCGATGAATTAACCAATTTGGCAATGTCTGCTTGCTAGGTATGGGTCACGAAGGGCGTCCTTGTCCTCGTCTCTGCTCCAAATGGGCCTATGGCCACCGGCCAGTCGGCCATCTTGGATCTGAGTTTCATTCACAACGGCCAAGAAGCCGGCCCGCAGGGAGCACCTTCAGGAGCACTCGCTGGCGATGATCGGCACCGCATGAGCGGTGTGAAACTGGCATTTGGGCTGTAGCCCGCGCCGGTTTCTCAGGTTTATCGTCACGAGCGGTTCTTCCAGAAGGACCTGCACAATGACATGTGCTCCCAGTGAACCGAGGTGCACCGCACCCTCCCTCCCGATCAATGAAGCCTTGGTGGCGCTCGTGCGCGTGATGGCGCGCGAGGCGGCCCGGTCGGATTTTGCCACGCATCGCGACGGGGAGGTCACCAATGGCTGACCTGCCTTTCGACCCGCATGCCAAGTACCTCACGGTCAAGGAGGTCGCTGCCCTTTTCCGCATCTGCCCGAAAACGGTTCGACGATGGATCGACGCCGGCGAACTGGCCGCCACCAAGCCCGGAGGTCACTGGCGGATCGCGCGGGCCGACCTGAAAGCCCTCGCAGCCGCCCGCGGCAACCGGGGTCTGGCCGATGTCCTCTAATGTCCTCTTCTGGGGCGGTTTTCTTGGGTGTCGGGAAAACGGGTCCACGGACTTCGGGTATAAATTCGTGACTGTGTTCTCCCGAATGTCCGCCCGAGGGCCACCGTGTCCACACATTTCACCAAAGCTCCCACAATCCAACTCATCAATGGAGATCACCAATGCCCTTTGACATGACAAAACCCCAATCCCTCGCCGACGTTCTTGATCGGCTGACCATCCGAGATGGCGGCTCCACTCGCCACCGCGACCAGGTTTCCGCCGTCCGGCGCGTGGCCGAGATGCTGGGCCGCGCACCTGCCGACCTGCCCTGCGACGCGCCGGGTCTGCGGATGTATCTCGACCGCATCCACCCCGCACAGCACCATATTACCGCGCACACTCTGGCCAACATCAAGACGAACCTCGCCACCGCCCTCCGCTCTGCCCGGGCGATCCCGCGGAATGCACCCAAGGTCCCCCGCACCGTTGCCTGGGAGGAATTCTTCCTGGCCGCGGAAGCCAAGCATCAGGTCTGGAGCCTGTCGCGTCTCGCGTCCTACTGCGCATGGCGCGGCCTTCAGCCTGCAGATGTCACGGACGAGGTGATGGCGGAATTCCAGGGCCATCTGGACGCGCGCCTGCTGACCAAGGACCCGGCGAAGCTGTGCAAGGAGATGGCCCAGATCTGGAACGGTATTGTCAAACGCAACGACCTGCCGTTCCCTTGCCTGTCCTACGAGAAGGGTGGTAGCCATCGCTGCCGCCCGTTGTCGACCTACCCGGAACCGCTCCAGGCGGAAATCCAGACCTATCTCGGGCGGCTCCGTCACGACGACCCCTTCGACACGAGCGGGCCGGATGAGGCGCTGCGCCCGACTTCGGTCCGCAACGTCGAGGCCCATCTGCGTCAGTTCCTCGATGCGTTGGCGGAAGCTGGCGAGGAACCGACCGGTATGAAATCGCTGGTGGATGTCGTGACGGCTGAAAACATGAAGGCGGCATTCCGCGTGATCATGAAACGGGCACCGTCCGACAAGATCCCGCCCGCCTGCAACAATATCGCCGCAACGCTGGTGGCTATCGCACGTTACCGCCTCGATCTGTCCGAGTTGGATCTCAAGGCAGTCCTCGCGATCAAGAAGAAGGTTACAACCAAGCCGAAGGGAATGAGCGCCAAGAACAGCGACCGCCTTGCGCAGTTCAACGACTGGGAGAATGTGCTGCGCATCGTCGGGCTTCCGGCGACGTTGATGGACGAGGCGGACCGGTCGCCGCGCAACCGCAAGGCGGCGCTGGCTGCCATGCACGCCGTCGCCATCGCCATTCTGCTGTCCTGCCCGGTGCGCGCCAAGAACCTCGCCAGTCTGGATCTGGAACGCCATATCAAGGCGCATCGCAGCGGCACGCACACCCGCTACACGATCCGGATCGAGGGCATTGAGGTGAAGAACGGCGAACCTATCGAGTTCCGGCTCAACAATCGCGTTTCGCGTTTGCTGCACCGCTACATCACTGTCTATCGCCCTTTGGTGTCGCGGGCGCAGGGAACGGCGCTCTTCCCGAAGGCCACGGACGGAACGCCGCGCGGCTCGGACAATTTCGGGCAGGAGCTGACCCGTGCCGTCTATCGGGAAACCGGTCTGGAGATGCACCCACACCTCTTCCGTCACCTCACGAGCAAGCTCTACCTCAAGGAACGCCCTGGCGATTTCGAGACAGTCCGCCGGCTGCTGAAACACAAACGCCTTCAGACGACCATCGACTTCTACGCGGAGATCTCGAACCAGTGGGCGCACGAGCACTATGATCAGGTCGTACTCGCGAAATGGGGAGGCCGTGATGACCAAGATTGATCCTGTGCCCCGCGTACTGAAGTTCGACAACTGGCCCCAGGCGGAACGCACCGCCTGGGAGAGCCTTTTTGTTGAAGGAGATCTGTTCGACGACGTCGGCCCGTGCGCGCATTGGTCGGAAGGCAGTCGCCGCAAACGCCGGCAGAGTTACGGCCAGTGGCTGTCGTTCCTGATGCGAGAGGTCCCGGATCTTCTGGAACAAGACCCGGTGGCACGCATCACCGAACCGACCGTTCGACGCTATCTCGCGGAATGTCAGGGCAGGTACAAACCGAAATCGACGGCAGGCCTGCTCCTCGACCTGATGGTCATCGCGAAGGCGCTTGCCCCGAAGGGCGACTGGTCTTGGTTGAACACGGTCGTGAAGCGCTACCAGAAACTGGCGGACCGCCGCAGCCTCCCACCGGCTCTTCCGATTTCGGCTGGAGAAATCTTCCACTGGAGCCTGACGCGTCTGGCCGAGGTGGAGGCGGATGAGACCTCGCACCCGCTTCGGAAGGCGGTACATTTCCGGCAGGCGCTGATGATCGGCCTGCTCATCGCCCGCCCGGTGCGTCGCCGCGCGCTTCTGGCGATGCAGGTTGGGCAACATGTCGTGCCGACGGGCCAAGGGTTCGAGTTGCGCTTCGGAAGCGAAGACATGAAGGATCAGAAAGCGCGCCGGTTTTCGGTGCCTCAGGAACTGGTCGAACCGATGCGAGCCTATCTAGAGGTTCACCGGCGAATCCTGCTCGCGGGGAAGTTTTCCGACGCGTTCTGGATCAGCCAGTATGGCGAATCCCTGAAACCGGACGGCCTCTCTCGCGAATTGCCCAAGGTGATCATGCGTCACCTTGGATTGGAGTTCAGGACTCACGCGTTTCGAAATATCGCTGCCACCTCGATTGCCGAGGCAGACCCCGAGAATGTCACCATCATCCGCGACCTGCTGGGCCACTCGACCATGGCGATGGCGGACAAGCACTACAACCGCGCGACAGGGATCAAGAGTTGCGATGAACTGCAGGGCATCGTGGACAGCATCTTGGCGGGAAAACCGAAGCGACGCCGGTCACGTCGAGGAAAGTAGCTCGGTCAATTCTTCCGGCCCATCTCAGCGGATCACCTGTGTGGGCCAAATACCGATCCCATTGAACCTGGGTGCAATACATTCGAGATGGCATGATCTGCATTCTGGATCGGATGATGCCCCGCGATTCTTCGGCTTCGGATCTCCAAAGTGGGAGACCGATAAACCAGGCAACCAAGGGTTTGATGAGGCATCCGAAACATGGTCTACAAATGTAGCCTGCGCGATTATAATATATTGATTTAAAATAACTAATTGTTGACGAGGATGACGCTGCCGGATAGCTTTCAATCAGGATGTCGGAGGCTGCTCGTTTCTTTCTCTGACAGGTTTGAAGCCGGTTGTCGATGTTGTCATCGGTCTCTGACATCCATCTCCAATCCGTGTTTCCGCCTTTTAGGGTGGCGGATTGTCCCGCTCCCAATCTTCCCAAATGCCGTTTTGAAACGCCGGTTTCATTGCACCGGGGTGCAATCGAAAGTTGCAGACACAAAGGCGAATATGCCTAGAATTGGATGGGCCAGCGGCCTTTTGGCGCTCTTCTGCGTCCCGAGGCCACGACCGACGAAAGGCCCGAACCATGCGCGCAGCGATCTACGCCCGCTACTCCACCGAAATGCAACGCGAAGCCTCCATCGAGGATCAGTTCCGCATCTGCCGCCGACTGATCGAACAGAACGGGTGGACGACAGCGCAGACCTACGCTGACGCGGGTCTCAGCGGGGCATCGCACCTACGGCCAGGCTATCAGCAGATGCTGCAAGATGCCCGCGACGGCCGGTTCGATGTCGCCGTGGCCGAAGGGCTCGACCGGATCAGCCGCGACCAGGAGCACATTGCAGCCTTCTTCAAGCAGCTACGGTTCCAGGGGATTTCCATCGTGACGGTCGCCGAAGGCGAGATCTCGGAACTCCATATCGGGCTGAAGGGCACGATGAGCAGCCTGTTCCTGAAGGATCTCGCGTTGAAGACGCATCGCGGTTTGGAAGGCCGAGTTCAGAACGGCAAATCTGCCGGTGGTGTGACCTATGGCTATGACGTCCTTCGCTCTATCGGCAGCGATGGAAACGTCTCGACCGGCGATAGGACCATCAACGAAGAACAGGCCGATATCGTCCGTCGGATTTTCCAGGAGTATGTCGATGGTCATAGCCCCCGCGCCATCGCTGGACGGCTCAACGACGAGGGGATCGACGGCCCGCGCGGTCGGGGTTGGGGCATGTCGACGATCTATGGGAACTGGCGGCGTGGGACCGGCATCCTTAACAACGAACTCTATGTCGGGCGTCTCGTCTGGAACCGTCAGCGTTTCCTGAAAGACCCTGCCACAGGCCGACGGCAGGCCCGGATGAACACGCCCGAGCAATGGGTTAAGAAAGATGTGCCTGAGTTGCGCATTGTTCCGAACGAACTCTGGGAGAAGGTCAAGGCCCGCCAGAAGGCCACACGTAGCACTGTGATCAGCGAGGGCGTCGTCCGCTCGGAACGCGCAAAGCGACCCGCCTACCTCTTCTCAGGTCTGGTCAAATGCGGCTGCTGTGGCGGTGGGTTCACCCTTGTCGGCAAGACCTATTACGGCTGCGCAAATGCGCGGAACAAGGGAACCTGCGACAACAAGATGACGGTCCGGCGTGACCGGCTCGAAGACACGGTGCTCGGCGGCCTGAAGGATCAACTCCTGCACCCGGACCTGATCGCGGCCTTCGTCACAGAGTATCAGGCGGAGTACAACCGGCTCGCGGGTGAGATCACGAAAGACAAGAGCAAGGCGGAGCGCAAACTCGCCGGCGTGAAACGCAGGATCGACCAGTTGGTCGACCGGATCTGCGACGGCATGTTCCACGAGAGCATGAAGGACAAGCTCACCGCCCTTGAACAGGAGAAAGCGGCACTCGAAACCGAATTGGCGACTTTTGATGCTGACGTGCCGGTCCGCCTGCACCCCGGGCTCTCAGACGTCTATCGCGCGAAGGTCGCCAAGCTGACCGAGTCATTGAACAACCCCGATCTTCGGACCGCCGCGTCCGAGCACATCCGCAGCCTGATCTCCGAAATTCGTATGGTTCCAGAAGGCGATAGCCTCCAGATCGAACTGGTTGGTGAACTCGCTGGGCTGATGGCGCTGTCCCAAAAATCGAAAGCCCGCGGCGATGCCACGGGCTGTTCGATAACAATGGTTGCGGGGGTAGGATTTGAACCTACGACCTTCAGGTTATGAGCCTACCCATGCCGAAGGTAGAATATATATTGAAATCAGATACTTGCCACCTAACCTGTTGTAATTGCTAGAAGGTAGTAACGACATCCAGCGACATTGAACGGCGCTGGGCGGAACCTGAACCGCACAAAACTGCGTAAGCTGGGTGAGCAGGCGGTGAGCAGAAATTCGCGGGACCGATCTGGGCTTCGCGACCGGCCCGGTGCAGACTTGTTTCCCGCAGATCTGATGGCAAGCCCAAACGGCACTTCTGCCGGTTGCCGGAGCCGCACGCCCTCCCGATCCAGATCCCCTGTGTTTTCGTGCCGGCACAGCTCTCTCGCCCGCGTGCCACCCTGCCACCCCTTCCCACGGACTATCCAGTCCCTGCGTGATTCGAGACATCGGACGGCAGGAGGTGAGTGAGCCGAACGCCTTTGAAATCTCGACCCGCGTTCACGGCGGCCTGGCGCCTTGTCGAGTGGCTCATGTGAGACGCTCATAAGGCTCCCACGCGAAATGACTTGATTGAGCGCCGCAAGAGAGCGTCACTTGGATACCGGGATAAGGATGGAATAATGGCTGATCGTCAACGGCTTACGGAGAAACTGGTGCGCGCCGCGGAGGCGCGCGGGCGATACTACCAGGTCTTCGACTCCGAGGTGGTTGCCTTCGCGCTGGCAGTTCAGCCTTCCGGCACCAAGGCATTTGTCTTGAACTACCGCGTGAGCGGCCGGCAGCGGCGGTACACGATCGGGCGCTGGCCGGATTGGACGGTTGTAGCGGCGCGGGAACGCGCGAAGGAACTGCGCCGGGAAATGGAGGCTGGACACGACCCGCTTTCGAACCGTGAGGCGACGCGGGAAGCGCCGCGCATCTCCTTGCTCGTGGAACGCTACATCGAGGAACACGTCCCGACGCTGTCGGAGCGCAATGGCGCTGATCAGGTCTCGATGATGCGAAGGTTCGTGGAGCCCGAATGGAAGAACCGGCTCGTAGAAGAAATCACCCCGGCAGATGTCGAGCGCCTGCTCACAAGGATTGCAGAAGGTCGGGCGAGGCCGGCCAAGAAGAAGACCACGCGCAAACGTGAAAAGCCGCTCAAGTCAGCAAGGCCCACGCCGGTACGTGCGAACCGGGTTGGCGAGGTGCTGCGCAAGATGTTCAACCTCGCCATCAAATGGAAGATGCGCGAGGACAACCCGGCCGCGGGCTTTCGGCGGCGTCCCGAGACCGAGCGCGAGGTGTTTCTGTCGCTCGAGGAGATCGGGCGTCTGGGTGCCGCGCTTGAGGCGGCGGAGGATCAGCGCGCGGCCGGCATCATCCGTCTCTGCATGCTGACCGGCGCCCGGCTCGGGGAGGTGCGGCAAGCTCGCTTCGAGCAGTTCAATCTGGACTATGCGGTCTGGACCAAGCAGGCGGCGACCACCAAGCAGCGGAAGGTCCACCGGGTGCCCATATCACCCGATGCGGTGGCACTCATTCGACTGCGGCAGGAGGTAGTCCCGGCCGGCTGTCCTTGGCTCTTCCCCGGAGATGTGGAGGGCCAGCCGGTGCAGGAGATCCGGAAGTTCTGGTATGCGATCCAGAAGGAGGCGAAGCTGCCGAAGTTGAGGATCCACGATCTCCGGCACACATTCGCTTCGCTGCTTGCCTCGGGCGGCGCGTCGCTTTCGATGATCGGTAAGCTGCTCGGGCACACCCAAGCCAAGACCACGCAGCGCTACGCCCATCTAGCCGAGCAGCCGCTTCGCGATGGTGTCGGTTTTGTGGCTGAGGCTATGCGATCACGCCCGCGCCTTGTCCACGCGGCTGAGTAAGCCTCCCATTGGTGCGCCCAAGCTTCCGGGTAGACAGGTCAATCGGAACCTGGCAACGGGGACAGTCCAAGTTCCTTGAGAAACGCGTTGTGCTTTACAGTCGCCTCTCGGATTTTCTTTTCGATTTCCAGCAACTCTTCGTGCGTAGCTGACAAGTCGATCTCGACCTCAGGCTTGGCCGTGCTTACGTAGCGCGAGATGTTCAGATTGAAGTCATTGGCCTCAATCTCGTCCATCTCCACGCGCCTCGCGTATCGCTCGATTTCCTTTGGACGCTGTTGGTATGTGTCGATGATTGTCGCAATATGAGCGTCGGAAAGGTAGTTCTGTCGCTTGCCTCTCTCGAAATGCTCGGATGCGTTAATGAACAGTACGTCCTCGGGCTTCTTGCACTTCTTCAAAACCAGGATGCAGACCGGGATGCCGGTCGAGTAGAACAAGTTCGCCGGCAGGCCGATGACAGTATCGATATGCCCGTCATCCAGGAGCTTGCGGCGGATCTTCGCTTCAGCTCCGCCGCGAAACAACACGCCGTGCGGCAAGATGATCGCCATCACACCGTCGTCTTTCAAATAATGAAACCCGTGGAGCAGGAACGCAAAGTCAGCTGCCGATTTCGGAGCCAGTCCGTAGTTCTTGAAGCGCACGTCCTCGCCCAACGCTTCGGTCGGGTCCCAGCGGTAGCTGAACGGCGGGTTGGCCACCACGGCGTCAAAATAGGGTTTCTTAGCTGGGTTTGTCTCGCGGAGCATGTCCCAGTCGTTCGTCAGCGTGTCGCCATGGTAGATCTCGAACTCAGAGTCCTTCACCCCGTGCAGTAGCATATTCATTCGCGAGAGGTTGTAGGTGGTGATGTTCTTTTCCTGCCCGTAGATCTTCCCGATTCCGTGCGGCCCCATGCGCTTGCGCACGTTGAGCAGCAGGGAGCCCGAGCCGCAGGCAAAGTCCATCACGCTGGCGAGGTGTTTCCGTTTGCCGGCCTTCGGTTCCTGGCTGTCGAGCGTGACGATCTCGGAGAGGATGTCCGAAATCCGCTGCGGTGTGTAAAACTCCCCCGCCTTCTTGCCCGATCCTGCGGCGAACTGGCCGATCAGGTACTCGTAGGCGTCGCCAAGAGTGTCGCTGTCGGTCGAGAACTCCGCGAGGCCCTCGGCAATCTTCGTAATGATTGTGCAAAGCTTTGCGTTCCGGTCCGCGTAGGTCTTGCCGAGCTTCTCGGAGCCGAGATTGATCTCTGAGAACAGGCCCGAGAACGTACTCTGGAAGGACTCATTCTCGATGTATTTGAAGCCGGTCTGGAGCGTGTTGAGCAGCTCGCTGTCCTGAGTGCGGGCCATGTGGGCGATATTGGCCCAGAGATGCTCAGGGCGGATCACATAATGCGCCTTGAGCCGCATCTGCTTTTCAAAGGCAGAGACATCCTCCTGGTTGTCTTCATACCATGCCTGAAGCTGCGTGTTGGCGCCCGTCTTCAACAGCACGTCTTCCGGAAGATCAGGGAAGTCGCGTCCGAGTTCTTTCTTCGCCGCCTGCTCGTAGTTGTCAGAGAGGTAGCGCAGAAAGAGGAAGGCGAGCATGTAGTCACGGAAGTCATCCGCGTTCATTGCACCACGCAACTGATCGGCTATGGCCCAGAGTGTTTTGCCAAGCTGTTTTTGGTCCTGATCAGTCATGGATTAGCTTTCGGTTGGGGGGCTACAGGAGCAAGGTCGGGCACTGCAAAACCAAATTTCTCGACAACATCCGTGAGAATTTTTTTGAACAGGTCTTTGTTGTCTTCAACCATTTCAACCGGTTCTGTGATGGCATATTTTCCGTGGCTCAAAAGATTTAGAGCGCGGTTGTAAAGGACTTCGTCTTCCAGCCCCTCAAGGCAAATCCGCAGATCATCATGGCCGAGAAAACTGGCCGTTCTCTCGAGGATGCTTCTTAGCGCATTGAAATGATAGGTATACAGGGTCCCGGACTCAACGCATTTTCGAAGCTCGGCGAGGGTCGCGACGTGATGGAAGTACGGTGTATCGCTGGTCGCTCGCAGAGTGAAGGTACCGTCGGAGTCGGGCCGGTGCAAAAAGTAGCGCTTGGTGCTGACCTTTTCCTGACCGTCCCGTGTCCGCCCGATCTCGTTGCACATGACATTGAAGAAAAGCGCGTGATGCGAGGAGAACACAGTGCGGAGCGGATCCGGCTCGCCCTGCGCGTTTTTGCGAGAGGCAGCTTTGCGAAGGAGAGCGGCCAAGTCACAGGCGATGGCGATGGCATTATTATCGTCCAGCGAGGAGATGGGATCATCGATGTAGAGGTGCTTGACCCGCTCATAAGATGCCAGTCCATCGATGGCCCTCTCACAGATCGCCATAAACATGCACCAGATGAAGATCTTCTCTTCACCACGGGAAATCTTGATCCGTTCTTCGTCATCTTTTCGGAAGGTCACGACCCAATTCTCATAATCAATATCAAAATCGAAATCTGTATAACGTGACAAGTAGCCCGCGATGGTCTCGTCGAGCGCTAAGTCCTTTAGGCCATCGAAGAACGAGGAGTTTTCGTTAATTTTCAGGTGCCGATCAGTGTCGTCATCCAGGTCATTGTGCCAGACGAAAAGATCCTCGGTAAACGCGTTGAAGTAGAGCGTATCAGATATCCCTTTCGCCTTTCGCTTGCTGATGTCCTTGAATTCCATAGATAAGCGCGTTTTTCCGGTTCGGTTGTAGGCGTAAAGCAAAACGCATTGGGTGTTCGTGAGATCGCTGCGGAGCCTACCCGCTAGGGTTTTCAAATTCTTGTACTTATGGACCTTCGGCGTATTGCTCACGGCTTCTGACCCTCCAAGGACGGAAACAGCTGCTGTAGAAGGCCCTTCTTATGGCTCACAAGAGAGTCAAGCCTACGAACTTGTGCAGAAAGTACTGCGTCTAGGTCAGAGAGGCATTTGGCGATGCGTTGCTGCTCAGGGAGACCGGCAAGCTGCAATTTCAGCTTCCGCTGTGCTGTGATTGGCACTTGGTTCCGAGTGGACTGCGCCATAACGCCTGAATATTGAGCGACAAAGTTCGGGCTCGCTAAGCCATATTTTAGGAAGTCATTGGACAGGAATTTGCCATTGCATCTAAAGTAGGTCGCAGTTGTGCTGAGGATTACAAAATCACGGTCAATGCTCAACTTTGCAACCGGCCCAACTGTCGCGTTGTGTGCGAAAAGAATGTCCCCGTCTTTGGCGACCCCCTTCTTGAACTGACGTGCTCTGTCGATTGGAAGGCGTCTGCACTTTGAAAAATCGACTTCGCCATTCATGAAGTCGTTCGCCGAAATGTAGGGTACTCCGCCTTTGTCCTCTGTGAACTCCTCGGCCCTTGGGTACAGCGCACCATGGTTCCCGTCGAGATGGCCAACAATTAGATTCTTGTCCATCATCTCTTGGATGCTCAGCTCCTCCCACTCTTTTTCGTTCTGGAATTCAGGAAAGCGAAGAACGGGCAGATTTTTTTCTGGTTGGGGAAAAAGCTGCTGCAATAACCCTTGTTTGTGCTGCCGCAGGGCATCGAGTTTCCGGGTCTCTGCCTCAATGAGATCGTCCAACGAACCGAGGCAGTCGGCAATCTTCTGCTGTTCCGCCACTGTCGGTGGAAGAGGGATCGTAATTCCATAGAAAGTCCCTGCGCTGATGTTCAGAAGACCATTGCTTCTGGCTCCGCTGGTGATGTGTCGGATAAGTTGGCGACCATGACCATTATCCTCAAAGAAACCCAACACGAAGCTGGGTTCGATATGGTCATGCAAGCGAAAGCAGTGGAATGCATTCGACGCCGCCGCTTCGTCGAGCTCCGTCAACTGATAGACACAGCCTTGAGGGAATCTCTTCGAATTACCTCTATTATACGCCAAGTCACCACGGCGGAGCCGAATGTATTTGCTATACTGAGCACCTGAGATGTCTCTGCCAAACTTTTCGGATTGCGGTACAAATCCCTTTCCCGCTGAAATACTGACTGGAGTTAGGCGGGTGTCACCTACCGTCTCATTCACACGATCGCAGATTTCATCCAGTTGCTTTGCGAGCCAAAAGGCGTCATCACTGAAACTTGGGAACCGGAGCTTTGGAACCAACCGATGTGTTTTCTTCGCCGTCATCAAGCGCCACCGTGCTCGTATGCGTCGAGACCAGAGATGTCCCGTCCGTGAGCTCGCTTATTCAGGAGCGGCACCAAGTCAGCCATCAACGCCAGTTCGCGCTCACGCCGTTCACGCCAGCCCAGATCGAGCGGCGCCATCAGATCGGTGAGCTGTTCGCCGTCGAAGATCATGCGCTGCAGGATCCTGTCGACGAAGTCAGCGAGGGCCTCGGTCGTAAGGCCGTGGGCCTGCGAAAGCTCCTCAATTTCTGTCCTTTGCTTCCGGGCCTTAAACTGTTCGTATCCATTGCGGATCGCAGCCTCATCAAGCGCTTCTCCTTCCGTCAGTGAGCGGACGTATTCGGTGATTTCCTCCCGTTCATCAAGAAACTTGGCGTCCGACTGGATCAGGCCGATGAGCTGGTCGCGGCTGATCTTGACCTTTTTCGGGTCCTGACCCGAGTACTTCGCAATCAGCTTCATGATGTAATCGTAATCGATGACAGCCGAGGCAAAGAGGACGAACTCAAAGTCGAGTTGGTCGACGTCGGGGTTGGTGGGCTCGCCATCCCCACCGGGCTTGCCCTGCTGCTCTTTCAGCCGCTGCGCGGTTTCGAGATATACGCCGCGGAAGGCGCGCAACTCATCTTTGGGGAGGGTCTGTTCGATTTGCTCTCGCTGCTCGTCCGTGATGTCGGTGTACTGGTCGAGTTGCGTCTGGAGGCGCTGGACCTCCTTGAAACGGTTGATGAACTGGGCACGCGCGTCGTCGCCCATGAGGTTATTCACTTGATCTGGCTTGGCTTCGAGACCCTGTGACTTCATGAAATCGCCGAGGTCGGCGACGGCTTGCTTGTAGTTGTCGATGACGACGGGGGCCTTGTCGACCAGCCAAATCTCGCGGGCCCGGTCAGCCTGAGCGCCGGAGAACATCGCGATGGCAGCGTCGACGCTATTCTGCTGGTCACGGAAGTCGAGGATGTGGCCGTAGGGCTTGGTCGCGTTAAGAACGCGGTTGGTACGTGAGAAGGCCTGGATCAGGCTGTGGTGCTTGAGATTCTTGTCGACGTAGAGCGTGTTGAGGAACTTGGCGTCGAATCCGGTGAGAAGCATGTCTACGACGATGGTGATGTCGATCTTTTCCTGGCCCTTGCGAGGCAGGTCGCGGTTGGGGAACTGCTGATCCTTTATGCGCTGCTGAACGTCCTGATAGTAGAGGTCGAATTTGTTTATGTCGTGGTTCGTGCCGTACCGTTGGTTGTAGTCGGCGATGATGGCCTTCAGCGCGGCCTTCTTGCCCTCAGGGTCGTGTCGGTTGTCCTCTTTTTCCTGGGGTAGATCCTCTTGTATCTGCTTGACGTCTTTGTTCCCTTCCGCAGGTGGGGAAAAAACGGCAGCAATCTTGAGGGGGACGAACTCGGGGTCGGCGGCCTGGCTCTCGGAATGGAGTTTCTTGAAGACCTCGTAGTACTCAATGGCGTCGTTAATCGATGCGGTAGCCAGCAGCGCGTTAAAGCGTCGGCCTCCTGTCGCGGCATCGTGCTTGTCGAGGATGGCCTGCGCGACCGCTTGCTTCGTAAAGGTCTGACCAGGCTTGAGGGCGGCGGCGTCTTTTGGCTTGTAGTAATCGACGTGAAAGCGGAGGACGTTTCGATCTTCGATCGCGTGCGTGATAGTGTATGCGTGCAACTCTTTCTGAAAGAGGTCCTCGGTGGTTCGAAGCGTAGCGACATCACCCTCGATCTGCTTGACGGTCGCGTTCTTCGGAAAAATCGGCGTCCCGGTGAAGCCAAAAAGCTGTGAGTTCGGAAAGAATTCCTTGATGGCTTTGTGGTTCTCGCCGAACTGCGACCGGTGGCACTCGTCGAAGATGAAAACCATCCGTTTGTCTCGTAGCTGCTCGAGCCGCTGCTTGAACGTTGACCGCCCTTGGGCGATGCTCTTCTTGTTGTGCTTGCTGTTCTCGTCGAGGGCCAATCCGAGCTTCTGGATCGTAGTGACGATAACTTTGTCCGCGTAATCGTCTGATTGGAGGCGGCGTACAAGCGCTGCGGTGTTGGTATTCTCCTCGACGCAGTTCTCTTGGAACCGATTGAACTCCTCACGGGTCTGGCGATCGAGGTCCTTCCGGTCAACGACGAAGAGGCATTTATGGATGCTCTCGTTGGTCTTCAGAAGCGTCGATGCTTTGAAAGATGTAAGCGTCTTGCCGGAACCGGTCGTGTGCCAGATATACCCGTTGCCACAGTTCTGATCTATACAGTCAACGATCGCCTTGACGGCGTAGATCTGGTAGGGGCGCATCATCATTAGCTTCTGCTCGCTCGCGATCAGAACCATGTACCTGCTGATCATGTGGCCGAGCGTGCACTTGACGAGGAACCGGTCAGCGAAGTCGTCGAGATGAGTGACCTTTGCGTTGTCGTCATCCGCGAATTGGTAGATCGGAAGGAACCGCTCGTCCGAATCGAAGGCGAAATGGCGTACATTGTTGTTGGCGAAGTACCAGGTGTCCGTGCGGTTGCTGACGATAAAGAGCTGTACGAAGCACAGGAGCGTCTTGGTGTATCCGTTCCCCGGATCGTTCTTGTAATCGACGATTTGCTCCATTGCCCGCCGAGGGCTGATCCCAAGCGACTTTAGCTCGATCTGCACAACAGGGACGCCATTGATGAGGAGCATCACATCATAGCGATGATGGCTATAATCAGTATTTATCCGGAGCTGATTGATCACTTCAAAGGTGTTTTTGCACCAGTCCTTAATGTTGACGAGGGTGTAATTGAGTGGAGTGCCGTCGTCTCGGATGAACGCTTCCCGGTTTCGAAGGGCCCGGGCGGCGTCGTAAACATCCGGGGTAACGATCTCGTCGAGTAGCCGTTTGAACTCGCCGTCGGTGAGCGTGACGCGATTGAGTGCTTCGAATTTTTCCCTGAAGTTTGCTTCAAGCGCAGCTCGATCGCGGATGTCCGTGCGATACTCATACTTGAGGTCTTGCAGCTTCGCGAGAAGGGCCTCTTCAAGATCGCGTTCAGGTTTGTTCATCGCCATCGCGGGGCCTCACACGTTTCGGGTTGTGCTACGTCGGTACGGTCACCCATCGCGAAATGTGAACGCGAGCCGAGGCTGTCTTCCATGTCGCTGACGCAGGAGACAACGTTCTTTGCAGATGCTTGGTCCATCATTCCTTCCGCCCGCTCTCGCTTGGGCGAGCATCGACCATGCCCATCTCGAAATTCTTCAACCGCTCATACTCTTCTACCGCCATCACCACTACAACCGGCCTCCCATGTTTGGTGACCATGACTGGCTCAGCGCGGGCCAGGTCGACTAGCCGGCCGAAGCCATACTTCGCTTCTTTTGCGCTCAAGACTTTCATAGCGAGACCTTCCCTATGCGAACGGCAATGTTGGCCAAATTGGCCCAAGTTGCAACAACTGCCGTTGCGCGAGATCAGCGAAGGAGAATCGTCACGCCCGCTCGTGCATGGCCTGCCAGAGCGGCGTGATCCGCCGGCGGATGGACCGCTCGTCCGGGGCTTCGGCACTCGGCGAACGGTCGATGAACCACTGCTGCATCTCGGCGACCAACTCGCCCTGCGTTTCCGGCACCGTTCGCCGATGGATCTGCAAAGCCAGATGGGCGAGCATGCCCTCCCAATCATATCGAGTGCTGGAGCCACTTGTGCCGTTCGCTCGCCGAAGAACCTCATGTTCTTCTTCGAAACGAGCGACCTCCGATGACGTCACAATCAACTCATGGGCATCCAACAGAATGCCCTCCGGCGGCGCAACTATGTGCCTCCACTCGCAAGACCCGGGTGGTGCGATACGTCGGACTCGGATGGGTGTTGAGCGTTCGCGGTTCGCGAGGAACATCGGTGTCAGGCAGACGGCACAGATATTGACGAGGCCGATCAGCGCTTCTCCGTCGCAGAGTGTGGGATCGATGACGGCGCTGATCTGAATATGATCCGTGAGCGCCCATTGGACGATGTCCGAGCGGAGGCAATCCCAGCGGTTTGCCAGATCTTGGAGTGGCCAAAAGGCCCGAGGTGGTAATGCCATTTTTTGTCCATGCCCCTACGTGCGGCCCCCATCGCATGCCCAAATTCATCTATGTGCGTGCTTTGACGGCCGCAACTGACAGGAGACATAACCCAACGGAAACTATCGGAAAACAGTGCGAGTCGCGACCAACACGTTTAGCAACCACCGGATCAGAGTGGCACAGGTTGACGGAGGCGTTGCCGGTTGCCGTTACGAGCGCGCTTCTCCGCAACGCTCTCTCCAACCCCGTTGTTTTTGAGGGTGGCGCGGTTTCTTGAGCCGTTTGCCTCCCTGCCACCCGTGCCAACCTGTCTTTCTCAGCCTCAGATCTGAATTGGAGGTTGAAGCGATGCAGGAAGACGAAACTGGCAGCAACTCAGAAACGGGAAACCGCGGGCTCCTGGACGGCTGGATCACGCGCGCCGAACTGGCGGTCGAACTTGCCGTCTCGATGGATACGCTTTGCCGCTGGGATACGCGTCGGATTGGCCCTCCCAGCGTGCGAGCCGGACGAAAGGTTCTCTACCGCGTCGAGTCCGTGCGGGCCTGGTTGCATGACAAGGAGAACAGGAAGGCGAAGGGGCGAAAATGATCCGGCTCCGGAACGAGATCGCCAGGGATGGCGACGGTCGAAAACTGCTCCCCCAATGGGACAACCGCGTGAAATTTATTTCCGGAACCGCGGCGGCGGCACTCATGGTCGTGATGCTGGCGCATATGGCGCTGCGGACGAGCATCGCGCTGCCGACCATCATCGAGCAGTCGGAGGCCCGCGCGACATGGTGATCTCCAACCGTCTGCTTCGCTTCGTCCATCGAAATGCCACACAAAATGCCGCGCCGAACGCGGCACAGCGGGAGTATTGCAAATGAACGGGGTTACTGTGCAGGCTTGGATACGTCCGGAGTATCGAACGCGACCGGATCGCGAATATGAACTAGTCGAGACGGAGTTTTCGGACTTCGCCGCCTTCCTTCAGGCCATGGCCGAGGACACGGTCATTCCCTGTAACATCCTGATCGCCGGGCGCGGCGTTGAGGCCGGCGAACGGATCATCCACAATCGGATCTCGACCGTGTTGCGTGGCTCGGCCGTTATGCGGGCGCAGATTCCCACCTGGCACTTTGTCGAGGCGGCGGGGTGATCGGGGATGAGCGCTCCCTCCACAATCGGTGGTCGGCGCGGAAATCCGGAGGCCGACATCCAGCGCCTCATTGTCCGGACACTGCGGACAGTCCTGCCACGCGGGGCCATTGTCCACCATAGCGCCAATGAGATCCGCGGTGGGCCGAAAGCCCAGCGCGCGCAGGCCATCAATGTCGGTATGGGCGTTCATCCGGGTTTTGCCGATCTGCTTGTGATCTCGGAGGGACAGGTGCTGTTCCTCGAGGTGAAATCGAAAGCCGGACTGCTGTCGGAGCGGCAGGCCGCATTCCGCGACATGGTGCGGGCGCAGGGCCTGCCCTGGGCAATGGTCCGATCCGTCGATGAGGCGCTGGGCGCGCTCACGAAGCACGGTTTCCGAACCCGTATTGCGGGAGCGCCATGATGAGTGTGCAGGCGATCACCTGGGCCTATGCGGTCGAAGATCTCGATGATCCCATCGAGGCGTTCATCCTCGTCACGTTGGCGAACCATGCCGATGAATACGGCGTGCTGTGGATCAAGCAGGCAACGCTGGCAGCTCGTTGCAGATGCTCCAAGCGCAGCGTCATACGGCGGCTGCAGTTGCTCGAGCAACGTGGTCTGGTCCGACAACTGCACCGGCGCCGCGCGAACGGATCGCAGCAGTCGAGTGCTTTCCTGCTTGTCGGGTTCGAAGACCGTCGTCGCCCTCGGACACCGGATGAGCATCCAGTTCTCGAAGAGCAATATCTGGCGGGTTTGCTGGACGCGGCCACTATCGGGGTGACAGCCTGTCACCCTGCCGCAGGGTGCCCACCAGACACCGCCAGGGTGACTGATGGTCACTACCCCGGTGACTGCCAGTCACCCCTTGAACCGTCTTCTTATACGACTCCTGAAACCTACCCCCCTTACCCCCCTTCAGGAGCCGATAGATCTCAGCAGGGAGTTTGCAATGAAAGAGAACCAGTTCGACGCCAACGATCCGCCCACGGCGGCAAACCCGCTGCCTCGATCTGGGAACGCGCCGGGGATGAAGCTGTTGCGCGGGTGGATGCGAAGGACGCTGAACGAGCGCGTGCGCGATCCGATCCCGGCAGCGGAGCGTGCCGACATGGTGGCGATCGAACGCGCGCTGTCCGCCTCGTTGTCAACCGCGACGACGAGTGAGCTGCGGCAGGCAGTGACCGGGTTGCTCAACCACTACCCAGCGCGGCCATTGTCAGAGAATGCCGCCGCCGCAGTTCTCGAGGATTGGATCACGGATCTTCGGTCGTATCCGGCGGACATCATCCTGGCGGCATGCCAGCAATGGCGCCGGGAGCCGAACACGTTCGCGCCGACACCGGGTCACATCATCGAGCTGGCGGAGCCGATCATGCGGGTGCGGCAGCTTTATCTGCGGATGGTGCGCGACGCGCTGGGCGTCGAGGCGAGGCACGTGCCCGAACGCAAAGCCGGCTGAAAGGAACGAACATGGCGAGCAGGAACCTGACACCGACGGAGATCGGGGAGCGCTTTGAAGAGGCTGCGCTGACACTGAAGCGGATGCCGAACCCGCCAGGCAGCGGGCCATCTGGCTACGGATCGAGCTGGCCGGCCTATGTGCAGGAGGCAAAGCACGCCTATGGCTACCATGAAGCCCGGATGCGCGTAGTTCCCAACGCGGCGGAGATCCAGCGCATGGAGGAGGCGCTCGACTGGTTGCGCCTGATCAACCATCCCGAGCCGGGACGCGCCGCCATAGACCGGCGGATTGTCTGGATGCGGGCGGATGGTCATCGCTGGCGAACGGTCTGTCGTACGGTAGGGCTCGGACGGTCTCAGGCTTGGCGTCGCTGGTCGGCAGCACTCATCCAACTCTCCCGCGCGCTGGGTAAGACTCGGCGCGATCGGTCGGGGCGTAGGGCCAATGGAAAAACCTGGGTCGACGGCTCTACTACCGATCAAGCGTAGCCATAATCTCTTTATCATTCAGTGCCTTTGCTCTAGCGTCGCGACAAACAAGGCGCAGTGGTATTTATGGCATTTGAAATTCGCTCTGAGGAAGAGGCCTGGGAAGTTCTGGATGGGTTGGTCCACGGCCGCATCAAGATCGACAGTATTGAAGACATCGAGCTCGGCGATTGGGTAAAATCCACGCTATACATACCCAATCAGCGATACGATTCCGCTCTCAACGCCTATATGATGCGCGGGTGGATCGATGCGCAGGCTGCGATATATCGCTCCTACGCGCTTGTCGCGCATGGTGAGGCGAACGGTCGTCTTCTGTCCGACGTCGAGAAGGACGAACTTGAACTTATTGTCAAAGTCAAAAGCGGGAGTTCCGATCAAGAAGCGCAACTGATGGATGTCATCGGCGAGGTTCTGACAGGAGCAGTGGACAAAATGGACCCGACAACCCTTGCTATTGTGATCGTCGGATTGGCGCTCATTTGGGCCGGGCAAGCAACCATGCGCTCTTGGCTCCAAAATAGAAAGGAAGAGCGGCTTGCCGAGTCAAACAACAAGACAATGATTCAGGCGCTCGAAACGATCCAGACCGTCGCCGCAGGAGATAAAGAAAAGCAGGCTCTTATTCAGGGTGCCATACAACAGTCCCCTGTATTGAAGGGATTGAAGGATGAAGCCGACGGAGCCAAGCAATCGATGGTTCGTCATGCCTCGCAAACCGATGCGGTTGTAAATGGCATTAACTTGCCTGCGGGAGCGGCCTCGGCAATCACGACTTCAACCCGCACTAGCGCAGAAGAAGAACGCAAGGATGGCGCTTACTACATCAGAAAAGTCGACACGACGGTGCCGGATGGTTTCCGGGTGCACGTCGAGCACATGGACAGCGGTGAGGCGTTTCAAGCGAGCGTCCAAGAGGTGATGTCTTCGCTCGAAGACCGCCAGATCATTCAAGACGCGGAATGGAACAAGGTTCCGGTGCGTCTGCAAATCAATGCGAAGGTCAAGAAAAGCCAGGTGCTGGACGCCATCATCTTGCGTGCCGACAAATATGAACATCCTGAAGAAACGACGAAGAGTCGAACGGCCGACACCGACAAGCAGAAGGTCCGCCGCGGCGATTGAACCGTGAGAAATGCGGGCTAGACCGATGTTGGATGCACGGCAAAGCGGCGAGCGTTGGTGCTATTAGGCCCAGAAGTGTACCAATTTTCGTAGAACTCGCTGTGGTTGCGAAAACGCTCGCGTCGGCGATCGACCATTCGCCTTTGAGCGTGGGCAGTTTTGCCGAGCTTCGCGGCGGTGCAGGACGAGGACGCAGAAAAGACCCAGCAACAGGACGTTCACGAAGTGCAAGTAGATCCCGAAGCAACGGCTTTTGTGCCGCGCAGAGGTCAGGCCAATTGAGATCAATCCTATCAGCGCCCTGCAAAGGGCATCGATGACTGCTCGCCGTCGCTGGCGCCCAAGACCCCGGATTCATCGGTGCCTTCGACGGCTTCGTGCGGGTCCGATCCGTCGCGCGGACGGCGCAGCACGTATCATAAACGGCGCGACAAACCGCCGGTTTTGCGGGCATATTCATGGCATGATCGGGAGGGAGGTGACCTGCCCCCCGTTGGTCCCTCAGTCATAACGAGAG
>NZ_LOAS01000003.1 GCF_001558155.1 Aliiruegeria sabulilitoris | reverse complement strand
TCGATTCATCGTCAATCCGATCCACCAGATGCCGGGACTGAACACCTAGCCTTGGCTGCCCGCCGGGCACGGGGGTAACGCCGCGGCGCTAGCCTGCCTGCGCTTCGTCGAGATCGAACGGAACGGCACGGAGTCTTAACACGGTGATTCCTGCAGTCGCATCCGGACGTCGCTTCCCGTTTGTCGCCTGCGAACCGGCATTCCCTAAGTGGCGCGGAAGCTGGCGCGATGTTGTCGGGACTTGCCGTGCCTATCAGGCGTGGATTGCGAGGTGCCATCTTTTGACGCATGAGGCGGCGCACGCGCTATTTTCGCAAGCCGATGGCAGGAGACTGCCGGCTTCAGTGGGCACAGGTTTTTTCGAGTTCCAGCGCGAAGGTCAGGAAACGTTCCTCGCTCAATGGACAGGAAAAAAGGTAGCCTTGCAGGACGTTGCAGCCGATTTCGCGCAGGGCCTTGGCCTGTTGCTCGGTTTCGACGCCCTCGGCCACGGTGTTGATGCCGAGCGTATTCGCGATCTCGACGATCGCGCGCACAAGTTTCCGGGCCCGGTCGTCGCTCGCAACGGGGAACACGATTCTCTTGTCGATCTTCAAAGCCGAAGGCGCGATCTCCATCAACCCGATGATCGAGGCGTGGCCCGATCCGAAATCGTCGATCTCGATATCGATGCCGGCCGCGCGAATCTTCGCCAGATGGTCGCGGAAGGCGGCATTCTCTTCCTCGATCAGGATCGACTCGAGCAATTCAAAGGTTACCCGCGTGTTGCTGGCAGCCATCTGCGCGGCCAGGGCCACCACGCCAGGATCGTGCATCCGGCCAGAGGAGACGTTGAAGCTGATCTTAGGAACCTCAAGCCCCCTTTCGCGCCATCGTCCGAGGGCTTCGAGCGATTTCTCCATCATGATCCGGTCGATATCCGCGACCAGCCGCAGTTGTTCGGCGACCTGCAGGAATGCCTCGGGCGTGACCAACCCCTTGGTGGGATGACGCCATCGCAGCAGCACTTCCAGGCCGACAAGACAGCCGGTCTCCGCCGAGATTTGCGGCTGGAAAAAGGGCACGAACTGGTCGCCTTCGATCGCTTCGTGGATCTCGACCGAAAGCCGCCGGTCGCGGAGGAGCGATTGGTGGAGGTCGGGCGTGAAGAACTCCAGGCGATTGCGGCCTGAGACCTTCGCACGATACAGCGCCGCGTCGGCGAACATCTGGATATCCGCCCCATCCCGAGAAAGATCCTGCGAATATGCCACTCCGAAGCTCGCCCCGAAGCGACATTGCCGACCTTCGTATTTCATCGGTTTCTGCAATTCGCTGCGGATACGTCTGACGACGTCCCGCGCGACCGCTTCCGAGGCACTCGGGGCCATAAGAATTGAAAACTCGTCGCCGCCGATGCGCGCCGCGAAATCGCTCGACCGGATGGAACGTTCAAGAATCTCCGCGACGTGGACCAGAACATTGTCGCCAGCCTCATGGCCCAGCGTGTCATTTACATGTTTAAAGTAATCGAGATCGATGCGGATCAGTACCGCGTCTTTCGGCCCTGCCGATCGCGCCCGTTCCAGCCTTTCGCCGATCACCTTGTCATAATATCTCCGGTTCGGCAGGCCGGTCAGCCCGTCATGCAGCGCCTGACGTTCGTTTTCGGCGCGCATCTGCTCGGCGAGATGGTGGGCGTGACGCTGTTCCTGTTCGCGCTCCATGTCGGCGGTGACGTCAAGAAAGGCGCCGGTCCAGATACAGGTACCGTCCGGCTCCTTGCGGGGAACGGAGGATCCGTGGAGCCAGACGATGCCGCGCTCGGGGTGACGAATCCGGAACCGCGCGTGCCAGAGCTCCAGCGTTTCCGCGCTCCTGTGAACGCTCGCGAGGAGGGCCGGGATGTCCTCCGGCACCACCACACGGAACAATTTCATCGAGTCCTTCATGATCTCGACATGGTCGACACCCGCGAAATCCGCGAAGCGCCCACTGCAATAGGGGAAATCGAAGCGACCATCGGGCGACAGCCGGAACTCGTACAGACCGACGGGGGCGACATCGGCCACAAGCGTCAGATGCTCATGCGACCGCCGAAGCGTGTTAGCCGTCTCGGCGAGGCGGGCCTCGTTCTGCTTGAGTTCGTCGATATCCGTGAGACTGCCGCAGATCATGACCGGAAGCCCCTCGGCCGAGCGGTCCACCCGTTGCGCTCGGCCCTTGAACCAACGCCAGTTTCCATCGGCCCGCCGCAACCGGAACGCGCCGCCGAGTTCCTCGATCTCGCCCCGATTCAGGGCCAGGAAGTTATCGTCCATGTCCCGGGCGTCATCGGGATGAAGCAGTTCGAGCAGTTGCCGGAACCCTATCTTGAAATCCGCCGGAAAGCCGAGGATCGTCGCCAGGTGGCCGGCCACGTTTCCCTCACCCGTTTCAGGAATTCGATACCAGGGAACGACACTGCTTTTCTCGGTCGAATGGCGCAGTATATCCGCGGCTTCCAAAGCCTCAAGACGGGTGGCCTGCGCTTTCTTCAGCGCCACGTTCAGTTCGACCTCATGGGCCTTTCTTTCCGAGATATCGACGGTGACGCCACAGACCAGGTTCGAGCGTTTCTCAACCGTTGCCGGAAGCAGGCGCGCAATGCTCGAGCACCAGACATAATGGCCTTCCTCGTGGAGTAGCCTGTGCTCGACCTTTGCAACGTCTTGCTGCCCATGGAGCAAGTCCGCGAGTTCCCGCTGGACGGCTGGAAGATCATCGGGATGAATGCGGGAATACACGTTGGAAGAATGGCCCATATCCCCGTCCATCCGTATTCCGCCGAGGGTCTTGAAGCGCTTGTTGCGGATGAATGTGCCGAAGCTTGGGTTGAGCAACCAGGGCGATATTCCGGCATATTCGGTGGCCAGAAGCAGCAGGTCTTCGCTCTTCTCGGCTTCCTCCCGGGCCGTTTCGGCAAGGCTCAGTGCTTCACGCAGGCGATCTTCGGTCGCCTTGCGGCTCGAGATGTCGGTCAGGTTGCCACAGACGATCGGCTCCGCCCGGCTGCTTTCGCGTTCATAGAGGCGGCCGGTGGCATGGAACCACTTGTAGGACCGATCCTTGCACATCAAACGGAAATCGGTGTCGAAACCGTCATTCTCGCCGGAGAAGGCTTTTCGCATACGTTCGAAATTCTTGCCGACATCATCGGGATGCAGGCGTTTCCTGATCCATTCGTGATCCAGGCTGACCTCGCGCGGGTCGAAGCCGAGAAGATCATAGAACGCATCCGTCGCCCACATCCGCCGGGTCCGCGGGTCCGCAAACCATTGGGCAAAGCCCGCGTGCTTGGCAGCCTGAAACAGGATCTGCTGGTCGAATGGACCCAAGGCACCTTGGTACATCTTGCTGATCGCCCATCTGTCGTCAGTGACACGTCGTCGCCACACCATGGCGTATCCGACAATTGTCTTAACAAATCTCTGACCGGCACCGCCCGCGAAACAGGCAGATGGCGCCGAAATGCGCTCACCTGTTGTTAAGACCTTGACGTTAGGTGATATATCAATCCATCAGATCTGCGTATCCGGTAGAGCTGGTCTGTAATTCCCTTGCGGCCCGCGAATGCTCGTCTCGCCCAGACGCCAGGTTTTGGTGGAGAATGCAGCAAAACGGGCACGTAAATGTTCTCTCACCTACTC
This sequence comes from Aliiruegeria sabulilitoris, assembly GCF_001558155.1. Lineage (GTDB taxonomy): Bacteria > Pseudomonadota > Alphaproteobacteria > Rhodobacterales > Rhodobacteraceae > Tropicimonas > Tropicimonas sabulilitoris. The sequence goes on along the minus strand of NZ_LOAS01000003.1, from coordinate 348,082 downwards.
TCCAGGGTCTCCGTACGTATCTACATGATCGTCGGGCTGGCCTGTCTGATCACACTCAGCCTGTCGGAAGTCCTTCAAACGGTCGCGGCCGACAGTATCTATGAAATGCGCAAGGATCACCTCCACGACGTTGTCGAAACGGCAACCAGCGTGCTCGTGACTCTCGAGGAGGAAGTGCAGAGTGGCAAGATCGACCGAAAAACCGCCATGGAAGAAGGCAGACGTTTTCTGAACGACATGCGGTTTGATGACGACGGGTACTTTTTCGTCTTCAACTACGATCTTGTCATGGAAGTCATGCGGCCAAATCCGGAACTGGTCGGGAAAAGCCGGGCAACCTACAAGAACGCCGACGGTGTGAACGTATACAAGGAGCTGCGCGATATCGCCCGGGCCGAAGGTCAAGGCTCGTTCAACTATCGCTTCGTTAAGCCCGGTGAGACCGTCCATGAAGACAAGATCAGTTTTGCGCACGACTTCTCCGAATGGGGATGGATCGTCGGCGCCGGCTCGTACTTGTCTGATATCCAGGCCGACATCTGGGTAATGAAAAAGATCAGCCTGATCGTTTCGGCAATCGGGCTCATCCTTCTGGTCGTTCTGTCGACGCTGCTCGTTCGGAGCATCACGCGACCGTTGTCGGCCCTGATGGGGCGGATGCGCGGGATGACCGATGGCGATATCGACGCCGAGGTGCCGCATGTCGGCCGGAACGGCGAACTCGGCGCCATGGCGCGGGCAATCGAGACCTTCAGAGGTGCCATGGTGGAGCGACGGCAACTGGAAAAAGAGCAGGACGAAAAGGACGCCGAGCTCGCCAGGCAACGCGAGGAAGCCCGCGAAAAGGAAATCGAAATGGAGCGGCGCCAGGCCGCCGAGGCCGAACGTCGCCACGAGGAAGAAGAAAATCAACGCAAGGAGAGGGAAGAACAACGCGCCCTTGTGGAAGCGGAGCGCGAACGGCATCGGGCCGATCAGGAGAAAGTCGTGGATGCGCTTTCGGGATCCCTGAGCGCCATGTCGAACGGCGACCTGAGCGTACAGATCGAGGAGGCCTTCCCGCAGGAATACGAGCAGCTCCGGCATAATTTCAACAGCGCCGTCAGCAGGATTGCGGTTCTTGTCGGGTCGATCGTCGAAAGCTCCCTTACCATTCGCAGCGAAAGCGATGCGCTGGACGAGGCGGCCTCCGAGATGTCGCGTCGCACCGAATCCCAGGCGGCGTCTCTGGAAGAAACCGCCGCTGCCATCACCGAACTGACCGCTTCGGTGGAAAATTCCAGCCAGGGTGCGAAGGATGCCGCCAGGACAGTTGTCCTCGCGCGTCAGAGATCCGAAGCCGGCGGAGAAGTCGTCCAGCGTACGATCACGGCGATGACCGAGATCGCGGAGAGCTCGAGAAAGATCTCCCATATCACCAATGTCATCGACGAAATCGCGTTCCAGACCAATCTACTGGCGCTCAATGCCGGGGTGGAAGCCGCGCGTGCGGGGGAAGCCGGGCGCGGCTTCTCGGTCGTCGCGTCCGAGGTCCGGGCCCTTGCTCAACGTTCATCGGAATCCGCCCGCGAGATCAGCGCCTTGATCGCCACCTCGACCGAGCAAGTCGACGGTGGGGTGGAACTCGCCAATTCTTCCGGCACGGCGCTAGAGGAAATCGGCAAGATGATCCTGGACCTGAACGAACTGGTCGAGACGATTGCGGACACCTCGGCCCAGCAATCGACCAGCCTTGCCGAGATTTCCACTGCGGTGAACCGGCTGGACCAGGTCACGCAGCAAAACGCCGCCATGTTCGAGGAGACCACTGCAACAGTCAGCTCGCTCAAGTCGCAAGCCGCGACTCTGGAGGAAAACACCGGCAGCTTCTCGCTGGCAGGCAGGCAACCCCAACGGGCCTCCGTGAAACGTCCGGTCCAAAAGGCCGTGATACGCAAACCTGCTGCCATTCCTGCGGCGAGCACCGCGAACACGGCCGAAAAACTCGATGAGGGCTGGGAACACTTCTGAACGCGTTCGTTCGGGCGCCGGCTCCAATAGCGTGCGGGGCTCCAGGAGCGCTGAGGCTGCCCAACATCTCCATAGCGGAGGTTGGGCAGTTTTGCGCTTGGAAGAAGCCGGTTCGGGGCAGGGGCTCTTCCTCCGGAAACGGATGGTTCGATGCGACCGGTCCCGAGCAGAGTCGATTTTCTGCTGGAGCAGTTCTCCTCGCAGTTCGTTGTCGAAGCATGGACCGAGACGCGGCGCGATACTGATCAAAGGAGACAAAAATGCTTGCTGAGCCAACACCGTCCCGTTCGCCCCCTGTTTTCCGCCCCTGACCGATTTGGTGGAAAGCCAGTGCGGCGGCCAGGATCGCACAGATCCGGATCACGGAGAGCCAGGAGACGCCGGACGCCCTTCTGAATGGCATTCGCCACGTGAAAGGCATGGCAACCGTTACGCGGTGGCTATCTCAGGCCGAAAAACTTGGGCATGGGCCAGGCAAGTAAGCTGCAGCCCGATGTGAGGGCGCCGCAGTTCGATCCTGCCGCGACCAGCAAGACGAGCGCATTGGATCATTTCCCGAATATAGGGCTCCAGGAAACGACCGAGCCACGCGATGGGCAGCACAACGCGCAGTATCCCCCCAAAAACCTTCCGATGCCGCGATCGCCGTGGCCCCGCACGGCTCATGTCGGGAATGAAGAAATGTGGGCCATCATTATGAAAAAATAGGCCTTTGTGCTATTCACCGGAGTGCGGCTCCGCGCCGGCGAGTTCGCGCGACAGCGTGTCCAGCGCTTCGGCCTCGCGTTCGTTGCGCGCCGAGGGCCGCAACCGCGCAACCAGTGAGGCCGCGTGCTCGCAAGCCATCCGGTCCGTTTTGACATAGGGCAAGCTGGCGCCGAAAGAACGATTCAGAAGGGCAGGGAAGGTCAGCCGTTTCTGGCCCATCGGCCCGCGCTCCACCGAGTGAACCCCGCCCTTGTACGTCAGCGCGACATCGAGCGCGGCGTAAAGACGGTTGAGACAATCACATGCGGTGAATGGGTCGTTTACGCCCGAGGACATCGCCCGGGCGATCATCTCGACCAGTTGATCGACGAGGAAGCTGGGGTTCTGGTCCTCGGTGCGCTCGTCTCCAATTGCAAAACAGGCGATCAACGCCGCCACATCCTGCTCATCCGGAGCGGATGCGCTGGCAGTCAGGTAAACTTCCAGCACAGGCATTTCCGCAGTGACGAAATCGCCGGGCTCTGCTCGCAGCAGGATGTGCCAATCCTCGCGCTCAGCGAGTTGTTGGAGACGGTCCGCATCGAGTGTCTGTACATAGCCGGAACGCCCGAGACAGGGCTGGGCATCCGGCGCGCCGGTCGGTGTCATAGCCACTGGCTCCGGCGGATCGGCGTCGATTTCCGCGCGGAGCCCGGCTTCCAGCCGTCGGCCAAGCGCGGAGGCGATATTGCTGACATTGATCGTTTCGGGCACGTGGTGGACGAAATAGATCATCACGCCCATTGAAATCAGCGTCAGCCACAAGGCGGCATTGAGCGACAGGTGGGGCAGGAAAGCTTCCACTTCGCCACCTGCATGCACGGCACGCAGGATCTGGAGGCAGAAGGCGAAGGTGCCGATGAGGATGCCAAGCGACCATTGCGTGCAACGGTCCCTCATGAAGTTTCCGATCAGCCGCGGGCCGAAATTCCCCGAGGCGAAAGACACGGCAACCATGGTCATGGAGAACATCACGCCGGCCACGCCGATCACCGAACTGGCCATCAATGTCAGCAGCCCTCGCGCCCCCTCGACCTGCGTTTGAGAAAACGCGGAGGGCAGGGCGGAGATCAGGGCGGGATAGGCGCGATCCGCCTGCAATGTCAGGGTTGCGATGAGATGTGCCGCGACAAGGCACAGGCCGGGAATGAACCAGTAGCTCGCGCGCAGGTCGCCAATCAGCTTGGCAATCCAGGCCCGCGAGCCGGTCAGTGTCTGACCGGGCCCGGTCTGCCCGGCCTTCACCCCCGTTCCCTTTCATCGGAATGGAAACATGGGATTTCGATCCGCGAGCGCTGGTTCATACATCTAGTGGAAAGCGAAAACGTCATGTGAAATTCCTTCTCGATGGAACCAATACATGCGGCCCGGCCCGGGCTGCGATCTGGGTCCCTGTATGGTAGCCCAGATTTCACGTCGCACCACCGGCATTCGCACGCATCGCAGTGACGGACATGGCGGCGTCTACAGGCAATCGGGATTTGCGAATCCAATCGACAGCATCGCCCTGTTTCAGCGCCACGGACAGGCGGAATGGACAGTCCGCGTGTCGCTCACGCCCGTGCAATGCACCTCGGCGCCCTCGCCAACTGCAGCCAAAGGCTCGCACTCTCGGGAGGCGATGACCCATGGCGCACCATCGCTGCGTTGTTTTCCTGGCGGTCTCGGAAGGGGCGGATGAGCCTGCTCAACGCGTTATATTCGCTCGCGCATTTGCAGCGTCGGGTTTCAGTCCGCCCCCACCTAAATTGGGGGCGGAAGGCCAGCGGGCGTTGGAGAACTGGAGCCCGCCGGCAAACAGATCAGGAGAACAAGGAGCCGCCGTTGATGTCCACGCCCACGCCCGTCATGAAGGCGCTTTCGTCGGAGGCGAGGAAGGCCACGAGGTTGGCCACGTCTTCCGGCAAGCCCTGCCGCTTGACGGGCACGGCGGCCTCATAGGCCTTGCGTGCCTCGGGTTTGGTGTGGATGTTGTGGAAATCGGTGTCGATCATGCCGGGGTTCAGCGCGTTGACACGGATATTCGGACCCAACTCCTTGGCCATTCCGCGGGTCATGGTCAGAACCGCGCCCTTGGAGGCGGCATAGGCGGTCGATCCGGCTCCGCCGCCGTCGCGCGCGGCCTGGCTTGCCATCATCACGATGGAGGAACCCGGGCCCATGTGCGGCACGCAGGCCTGCGCGAGATAAATGGCGGATTTGAAGTTCAGCGCCATCATGTCGTCGATGAACTCCCCGGTCAGGTCCATGAACGGCACGCGGCGGATGATTCCGCCGGCATTCGGCACGGCGATATCAACCTTCCCCCATTCGGCGACGGCCTTCTCGACCAGCGCCTGCACATCTTCGCGCCGCGTCATGTCGCCTTTCATCGCGAAGGCGCGCCCACCGGCCTGCGCAATCTCGGTCACGGCGCTGTCGGCACCCTCGGAGCTGGAATGGTAGTTGATCGCAACCGCGCAGCCTTCCTCGGCCAACCGCATGGCACAGGCGCGTCCGATGTCGCGTCCGCCACCAGTGACGATGGCAACCTTGCCCTGAAGTTTCATTGGGTCTCTCCTTGATACGTTTTTGGGGACGTTTCGCCTTGCCTGTTCCGGAGAAACATGCCGCGTGACGAAACAAATTTTTACATATTCGGCTACAGAATCTTTCCAACCAAGACCAGCGAAATCCAGACGGCCCACCGCTCTTCCGCGAAAAGGTTTCTGCTCGGTTGGCTGAGTCGGTCACCCGCGAGTCAATCAACCGCCCTCGAAGACGCGCTTGCGGGCGTTCTCGACATGGTCCCGCATTGCCTGCCTGGCGGCGGGGGCGTCCTGCCGCTCGATGGCGTCGAGAATTCCGTAATGCTCGGCCTGGACCATTTCCATACGTGCGAGAGATTTGGTCAAGGACAGGTTCCGTGTCAGGTTCATCCCGGTCAGGATGTTTTCACGCATGGAATTGCGCGCCGCAACAAAATACTGGTTGTCGGAAGCCCGGCAGATCGCGGCATGAAGGATTTCATCGGCATCGACGCCAAGCGATCCCTCGGCAACGCATTGGTCGAGCTCCCTGACCGCCGCACGTATCGCTTCCAGATCCGCCTTGCTGCGTCTCTTTGCCGCCAAAAAGGCGGCCTCACCCTCGATTGCGGCGCGAAACTCGAAAGTGCGCTGGATATCCGCGATGGAACCAACCGGCGCAAAATCAAGAATCCCGCCTTCCGGGCGGCGCTTTACATACGAGCCCGACCCCTGTCGGGACTGGATGACATCGTCTTCGCGCAACTGCTTCAGGGCCTGCCGCAAGACCGGGCGAGACACACCGAACTCATCACACAGCGCGTGTTCGGTCGGAAGCTTGCTGCCAACCGGGTAGGTATCGTTCGCAATGCCGGCCAGGATCCTTTCGTAGACCTGGTCGGACAAAGTGCCGGGACGCACGGCCCGCGTTGCGGCACTTTCTTCTGTGACAGCCATTTTTCGGTCCTCCACTCTACACCCGTCGCCGGATTGCGCCTGGCTCTTCCATGATGACGACCGACCGCGTTTGCCCAAAATGTAAGCGCGAGATCCATATTTGTAAAACAGAACAAATGTCCTAGGCTACGGCATTGCTTGATGTCGATTTGTTCGAACGCGAGAACGGATAATCTCGCTCTGCGCGGCGCGGCGAAGGTAGGGTCAAATTCCCGCAAACTGCGGTGCTGGCGGTCGTTCCGGTCGGCTATCAGGCCGAAACCCCATTGTTTTATGACCTGATTACAAATGCATAACCGCCAAACCCAGCACTGCAAGGCACTCAACAACTAGCATATCAATGTGCCGCACCTTTTGTAGTTGTAAAATTTTGTTCCGCCGGTAGGGTGCGCCACATCGATACGAATGACCGAAGGGAGGATTCCATGGCATTCTCGAAGTTCACTGTTTTCGCGAGCGCGATCACTCTGGCTGCCGTTGTTGCAGCACCGATGGCCAACGCCAAGGATTGGCGCGGCTGGAATATCCACGTCGAGGACTATCCGGTGTCTCATGGCATGGAGGCCTTCATGGCCGAAGTGACCGAAAAGACCGGTGGCGAGATCAAGGGCAAGGTGTTCCACCAGGGCGTGCTCGGTTCGCAACCCGACGCCATCGAGCAGGTGCGTCTGGGCATCATCGATTTCGCCGAATTCAACCTCGGCCCGATGGGGCAGGCGGTTCCGGAAGCCAACGTGGTTTCGCTGCCCTTCATCTTCAAGAGCATCGATCAGATGCACCGCGCCATGGACGGCGCGCCGGGTGAAGCGCTTTCCACGGCGCTGGCCGATAAGGGCCTGATCGCGCTTGGCTACTACGACGCCGGCGCGCGCTCCTTCTACAACTCCAAGGGCCCGATCAACACGCCCGCGGACGTCGAAGGCATGAAGGTTCGCGTGATGAACAACGACTTGTTCGTCAACATGATCGCGGCTATGGGCGGCAACGCCACCCCGATGGCCTTTGCCGAGGTTTACCAGTCGCTCAAGACCAACGTGGTCGATGGCGCCGAGAACAACCCGCCGTCCTACGAGTCGACCGCCCACTACGAAGTGGCCCCGTTCTACTCGATGTCCGAGCACCTGATCATTCCCGAAGTCCTGGTCGTCTCCAAGAAGGCCTGGGAAGGTCTGACCCCGGAACAGCAGGAAATCGTCAAGGTTGCCGGCAAGAACTCGACCATGCTCCAGCGTGAGCTCTGGGCCGAGCGTGAAGCCAAGTCGATGGAAGTCGTCAAGGCCGCCGGTGTCCAGGTCAACATGATCGAGGACAAGACCCCGTTCCAGGAAGCCATGGCTCCGGTTTATGAAACCTACCTGACCAACAACCCGGATATGAAAGGGATCGTCGAGCTCTTCCAGAACTTCGAATGATCCGTAACTAGACACCACCGCGGCGCCCCGGATTGTCCGGGGCGCCAGCCAACCAAGAAAGCAAGGGGCATGTCAAACAGCCTTTCCTTCGTGCACAGGATCGAGGGGTTGCTCGATCTCCTCTCCAAGCTCTGTCTCATTATCTGCGCCGTCGCTCTCGCCACCCTGGTCGCCACTTTCGGCTGGCTGGTGTGGGGGCGCTACGTCATGAACGTCACTCCGACCTGGGTCGAGCAACTCGGGCTCCTTCTGGTCGGGTATATCGCCTTTCTCGGCGCCGCCGTGGGCATCCACGAGCAATTTCACCTCAGCGTGACACTCTTCCGCGACGCCTTCGGGCCCAAGGGCACCGGGCTTCTACGCTTCGTTATCGACATCATCCTGGCCTCCTTCGGCTGCGTGATGTTCATTGCCGGGCTTGAGCTCTTCGCCTTTGGCTGGGAAACGATGCTGCCCATGCTCAACATCCCCGAAAGCTTCCGAACGCTTGCCTTCGTCCTCTGCGGCGGGCTGATCACGATCTTCGCCGGCTTCCGTGCCGTTTTCCGCGTCATCTACTGGAAAAACGGGGAAACCTATCCTGACCCCGTCCACCACGAGGAGTCATAATCGATGGGTCTTGCCATTCTTCTCGGCATTTTTGCCGGCGCGGTTGTGATCGGCGTGCCCGTCGCTTTCGCAATGGGCATCGCTGCGGCCTCGGCCTTCTGGTACGAAGGCTTCCCGCTCCTGATCACCTTCCAGCGTACGATGTCGGGCATCTCCGTTTTCGCGCTGCTGGCCATCCCGTTCTTCGTCTTCGCCGGCGAGATCATGCTCCACGGCGGCATCGCCATCCGGCTGGTTCGTTTCGCCGGCGCGCTGGTCGGCCATATCCGCGGCGGCCTCGCAACGGTGAACATCCTGTCGTCCATGCTCTTTGGCGGCATCTCCGGCTCGGCCATCGCCGACATCTCGGCGCTCGGCTCGATCCTGATCCCGGTGATGAAGGAAAAGGGATATCGCGCGGATTACGCGGTCAACGTGACCGTGACATCCTCCATCGCGGGGATCGTCATCCCACCATCGCATAACATGATCATCTACGCGGTGGCGGCAGGGGGCGGCATCTCGGTGTCGAAACTCTTCCTCGCGGGCGTCGTGCCCGGCGTGATGATGTGCCTGTGCCTCGCGGTCGCGGCCTACTGGATCGCAATCAAGCACAAGTATCCCGCCGAGCCCTTCCCCGGCTGGAGAGAGGTCGCCCGCACGGGCGCAATCGCCATCCCTGGCCTGGTCACCGCTGTGATCATCGTCGGCGGCGTGCTCTCGGGCATCTTCACGGTGACCGAATCCGGTGCCTTCGGCGCGATCTATGCCGTGGTGCTGACCTCGGTCTTCTACCGCACGCTGGGCTGGAAGGAATTCACCATCGCGCTGACCTCCGCCGTGCGGACGACGGCCATGGTGATGATCCTGATCGGCTTTGCAGGCGCCTTCGCCTACCTGCTGGCGCTCTACCAGGTCCCCGACAAGCTCAGCCAACTGCTGCTTGGCATCTCCGACAAGACCTGGATGATCCTGCTGATGATCAACCTGATGCTGCTGGTCTTGGGCATGATTATGGATATGGCGGCGCTGATCTTGATCTGTACGCCGATCTTCCTGCCAATCGCCAAGGACCTCGGCATGGACCCGATCCAGTTCGGCATCATGATGCTGGTGAACCTGGGCCTCGGCCTGTGCACACCGCCGGTTGGTACCTGCCTCTTCGCGGGCTGCGCGGTTGGCCGGATCCGGATCGAGGACGCGGTGAAATCGATCCTGCCCTTCTACGTTGCCATCCTGGCGGCGCTGATCCTCGTGACCTATGTCCCGGCGATCTCGATGACCCTGCCATCGATGATGGGGGAATAACCGAAAAGCCCGGCTCTCTATCTTCCCTTGCCGGGTTGCGCCGGCGCCATGTCCTGGGCAATGAACATGGCGCCGGTTGTTTGCTTTCTGGAAGAGGTTTTCGGCTTGCCGGCTATGGATGCGTCCAATTGTAGGGAAGCTGCTCGGTCCGGTGTGGAGGGCCGTATCAGAATTTCTTCAGATAGGTCCAGGTCGCCACGTTGGCGCCGCGGGCAACCGAGAATGTCTCGGCATCGCCAAGATACTGAAAACCGACATTTGTAAGGATGCGGGCCGAGAAGGGGTTGTCCTGGAACACCTCGGCAAAGACCGTGTCGCAATTCTGCGGATTGGCGGCCAGAAGCGTACTGACAGCTTCGGACGCAAGCCCGCTATGCCACAGGATCGGCGCGACCCAGTAACCGATTTCCGATTGATGCGGCGCATCTTCCATACGCGAAAGCGAGATGACGCCCACGAGCTCACCCAGACCGGCACCGGTTCCATCCAGCGCCCAGACATCTTCGTTGCGGTCTTGTGCATGACTCCGTGCGATGAAGGCTTCGGCCGCGCCAGGCGGCAGCGGGTGGGGGATCGAACGCGTGCTGGTCGCAATACGCTCGTCGCCGGCATAGAGCTCCAAAAGGCCCTTGTCGGAACGCTGCAACGGGCGCAGCGTGATCCGTTCTGCCTGTATCACCGGTTGCCCGGTTATCGTCTTCAATTCCATTTCGTTTCCCTCCTCCCGGGAAGCGTCACAGACTTACCGCCTCAAAGTCGCGCGTTCCCCTCCCAAGGTACGCGTGACAAGGCCGGGAACTCCGAAATTTGCCATACAGATGGCGACGAGGATCGCGCCCTGCAAGGCCAGCAGGGCCGGATCGGCCCCGTGAAAGCTGCTCATCGCCCATTCAAGTGGTTGAATAACCAAGCGATACAGGAATCCGGGCAGGCCGGTGGCGATCGCGTCGGGCTGCAGGCGAACCTGCGCGCCCTTGAAGGCCATCCAGCTGACCTGGGCCAGCGACGCCCAGAGCATCGCCCAGAAAAACGGACGCACGCTCCGCATCCGCGCCTTGCAGCGCAGAGAAGTGATCTGATCCTGTCTGTTGCGAAATGCAGCAGTCATTACATTGCCCTGTTTGCGGTGAATCGCTGGGGGGACCGGCTTTATCGCCGGTCCCCCCTAACAAAGACTGAACGTCCGGGTTTCGGCTTATTCCGCAGCTTCTGCAGCCGGAAGTACGGAGATGAAGGTCCGGCCCTTGAGGCCCTTGTGGAACTTCACGGCGCCTTCGGCCGTGGCGAAGATCGTGTGATCCTTGCCCTGGCCCACGCCTTCGCCCGGCCACCACTTGTTGCCGCGCTGACGCACGATGATATTGCCGGGAATGACGGCTTCGCCGCCGTATTTCTTCACACCAAGGCGGCGACCGTCGGAGTCGCGACCGTTACGGGATGAACCGCCTGCTTTTTTATGTGCCATATCGCTAGTCTCCTATATCTCAGGCTTCGGCCGGGGCCTTGGCTGCGCCGACGGCCGCTTTCACGCCGGTATCGCCTGCGCCCGATTCGAGGATCTCGGTCACGCGCAGCAGGGTGAGCTGCTGGCGGTGGCCACGGGTCCGCTGGGAGCCGTGCTTACGGCGACGCTTGACGAAGGTGATCTTCTTGACGTCCTTGATCTGGTCGATGACCTCGGCCTGCACGGCCGCGCCGTCGATCAGCGGGGCACCAACAGTGCCGCCAACCATCAGAACGTCATTGAATTGAACGGTTTCGCCGGCGGTAGCCGCCAGCTTCTCGACGCGAAGCACATCGCCCTTCTGGACGCGATATTGCTTGCCGCCGGTTTTCAGGACCGCAAACATGGGCCTTTTCCTCTTCATGTATCCGCGTCGCTCTGGCCCCCAGATCTGGGCGTTAAGGCCGGTTGCCGGCACCTCGGACTGCGCGCCCTTTCAAACGGGCGTAGTTCTTGTTCCCGCGGCAGTGCATCCGCCAACGGAGGCCTGCATATGGGCCAGAAAGGGCAACGGGTCAAGGAATTCCTCGTCATTTTACGCCCCTTGGAGCACAAAACGTCCGAGTTTTGCGGCTCCCGCGCGGGTTCAGAGGTCCGAGCCTCCCATGAACTGCGCCGCAGCGAGCCCCATTTCGCGCGAAACCACGCGGAACACAACATCGAACCCAGAAAACAGCACGGAATTGACCTGTCTGCCGGGTGTGGACGTGCTGAACGCAATATAGCGCTCGATCTCGGCGTCGCTCAACGGCTGGTAGGCCATGGCCAGATAGGACATGACCCAGATGCCGGAATCGAGCCGGATCGTCTCCTCCTGGGACCAGAGCTCGCGCAGCATCTCTTCCTCGCTGCGAAACTCTCCAAAGGCGCCCGCCGCGTTGAGGCCGGTATAGAAGGCATAGCTGGCGTTCAGCGCGGCGATGACATTGTTCTCGACCAGGTCATTGATCTCGACGAATTCCTCCAGCAGCGCGATGCGCGGCGAACCGTCATCCTGCAGCATGGCCAGATAGTCCTGTGCAGCGCTCTCCACCGACGGCTGCAGCATCGCCTCGCGCGCCGAAATCTCCAGCGTCAGGATCCGCTGCCCGAGATCGCTGTCGAAAAAGGCGGCGGCGCCCTCGACCATGCCCTCGGGCATGCTCGCAGCCATTGCGTCGGCCAACATGTCGGTCATCCGCTCGGGGTCATAGATCTGGCGAACGAGATCCGGCCAACGCTCCTTCCCGCGCCCCGGAAACATGTCCTTTTCCAGGTCCGCCGCGTGGGACAGGCCCTCCATCTGGACGATCTCGAACAGCTCCCGCAAATGCAGGCTTTCGATGAGGGGCGCGATCTCGGCGCGTTGCGCATCGGTGGACTGGACATTGTCTCCCGCCCCGGAAGGCCCGCAAAGCGTCACCACCAGCAGGACGAGGAAGGGCGCCAGAAGCAGTCTTGCGGTCATGATCGGCTCCTGCCCGTGGCGCGGCGCGCCGTTGCGGTGAATCGTTGCTGGCATCCAATTGCCATGTATGTATCAAGTTTCTCGGCCGGCGGCGAGAAAAGCACTTGCGCCTGCGGCCCAAGATTACTAAACCGCGCCCACCCTGACCACGGGAGCGCGGAGAGGTGCCGGAGTGGTCGAACGGGGCGGTCTCGAAAACCGTTGATCCTGCAAGGGATCCCAGGGTTCGAATCCCTGTCTCTCCGCCATTTCCCCCAAGGAAAGCGCATTCCGATCCGGTCGCCGCGGATCTGTTTAGACGAATGAAGGGTTGCGCGCGAACCGACGGCTTTGTCGTCAGTCTTCGCAACGTTCAGCCGATGCGGAACGCATGGATCGCTTGTGTTTTTCAACCACGCATGGCAATTCCGCGGCTTGAAACGTGGATGCCGGCCTGTGCTGCCGGCCCGACCCTCCCGTAGAAAGGAACCGGAATGAAATTCCTCGATCTTGCAAAGGTCTACATACGTTCCGGCGCCGGGGGCGGCGGGGCCGTATCGTTTCGGCGGGAGAAATATATCGAGTATGGCGGACCCGATGGCGGCGATGGCGGCAAGGGGGGCGACGTTGTGGCCGAGGTGGTCGAGGGGCTGAACACGCTGATCGATTTCCGCTACCAGCAGCACTTCTTTGCCAAGAACGGCATTCCGGGCATGGGCAAGCAGCGCACCGGTGCCGATGGTGCCGATATCGTGCTGCGCGTGCCGGCTGGCACCGAGATCCTGGACGAGGACGAAGAGACGGTGATTGCCGATCTGGCCGCCGTAGGCGACCGGGTCGTGCTGGCCAGGGGTGGCAATGGCGGCTTTGGCAACCTGCATTTCAAAAGCTCGACCAACCAGGCGCCGCGCCGGGCCAATCCAGGCCAGCCGGGGATCGAGCGCACGATCTGGCTGCGGCTGAAGCTGATCGCAGATGCGGGGCTGTTGGGGCTGCCCAATGCGGGCAAATCGACCTTCCTGGCGGCGACCTCCAATGCCCGGCCCAAGATCGCCGATTACCCGTTTACCACGCTGCACCCCAATCTGGGCGTTGTCGGCGTGGACAATGCCGAGTTCGTCGTGGCCGATATTCCGGGCCTGATCGAAGGCGCGAGCGAAGGGCGGGGGATCGGCGACCGGTTCCTTGGTCATGTCGAGCGCTGCGCGGTGCTTCTGCATCTCGTCGATGGCACTTCCGAGGACGTCGCCACCGATTACCACACGATCATCGGCGAGTTGGAAGCCTATGGTGGCGCGCTGGCCGAAAAGCCGCGGGTGACGGTTCTCAACAAGATCGACGCGCTGGACGACGAGGAGCGCGCCGAGAAGATCGCGGCGCTGGAGGAAGCTTCCGGCGGGCGGGTCTATGCGATGTCCGGGGTGAGCCGGGACGGGGTGATACAGGTCCTGCGCGCGTTGCGCTCCGAGATCGATGCTGCGCGCCGCGCCGAGGCTGCGCCGGACGAAGAGGAGGACGGGACGTGGAAACCGTAACGGCCGACAAACCCCGGATCGCTGCCGCCGAACGTTTGGTGGTCAAGATCGGCTCGGCGCTTCTGGTGGACCGCGTGACCGGAGACCTGCGCGAGGAATGGCTCGCGGGACTGGCTGAAGATGTCGCCGCCGCACAGGCGCGCGGGGCAGGGGTGATCCTGGTCTCGTCGGGTTCCATCGCGCTCGGCCGGGCGACCTTGGGGCTGCCTTCCGGAGAGTTGCCGCTTGAGCAATCCCAGGCTGCGGCAGCGGTGGGGCAGATCGAACTGGCACGGGCCTATCGGCTGGCGCTGGCCCCGCATGGGATCAAGGCGGCGCAGGTTCTTGTCACGCTGGAGGATTCCGAGGACCGGCGGCGCTATCTCAACACCCGCGCGACGCTGGAGACGCTGCTGGGTTTCGGCGTGGTGCCGATCGTCAACGAGAACGACACCATCGCCACCGACGAGATCCGCTTCGGCGACAATGACCGGCTCGCCGCGCAGGTTGCGGTGACGGTTGGGGCAGACCAGCTTGTGCTGCTCTCCGATGTCGATGGTTTCTATACCGCGAACCCGTCGGAAGACCCGACTGCGCTGCGCTACGAGGTAATCGAGAAGATCACCCCTGAAATCGAGGGGATGGCGGGCGACGCAGGCTCAGGCCTGTCCAAGGGCGGGATGAAGACCAAGCTCATGGCCGCCAAGACCGCCACCAAGGCCGGTTGTGCCATGGTGATCTCGGAGGGGTCCGTCACCCGGCCGCTCAAGGCGCTGGATGACGGCGCGAATTGCACGTGGTTCGTGGCCGAGGGCGACCCGCAGGTGGCGCGCAAGCGCTGGATCGCCTCGATGAAACCTCATGGCGCGGTGCGGGTCGATCCCGGCGCGGCGTCGGCGCTTGCAGGTGGCAGTTCGCTGCTTCCGGCCGGCGTGACGGAAGTGCATGGCAGTTTCGGGCGTGGCGAGCCGGTGGAAATCCTCGGCCCGAACGGCAAGCTGGGGCAGGGTCTCATACGCTACACCTCGAGCGAGGCGCGGATCATCGCCGGGCATCGCTCTGGCGACATCGCCGGGCTGCTGGGTTATCCGGGCCGGGCCGCGCTGGTGCATCGCGACGACATGGCCGTGTGAACGACCGGTCACGGGGGGCGCTGCCCCCCCGGCGCTCTGGCGAGCGCTCCCCCCGGGATATTTGAGAACAGATGATGGATGCGGCGGCCATGCCACGGGCCGTGATTTGCGTTGAGAAAGCGTTTCGAATGACCTATTCAAGCGCTCCGAGAGGGGAGCTTGCGATGAAAGACCATACCGATATTTCCGCCCTGATGACCGAGATGGGCGAGAAGGCGCGAGCGGCGTCCGCAGAGCTTGCCTTTGCCAGCGCCGAGCGCAAGCATGCCGCGCTGGTGGCGGCGGCCGATGCGGTGTGGAAGCGCCGCGCCGAGATTGTCGAGGCCAACGCCAAGGATCTCGAATTTGGCAGCGAGAAGGGGCTCTCGGCGGCGATGATGGATCGCCTGATGCTGGACGAAGGTCGCATTCGCGGCATTGTCGATGGCCTGCTGGCGATTGCGTCGCAGACCGACCCCGTCGGCGAGACCATCGCAGAATGGGACATGGCCTCGGGTCTGCATATTCGCAGGGTGCGCACGCCGCTCGGCGTTGTGGGGGTGATCTATGAGAGCCGGCCCAACGTGACCGCCGATGCCGGCGCGCTCTGCCTGTGGGCGGGCAACGCGGTCATACTACGGGGAGGGTCGGAGAGTTTCCACTCCTCCAGCGCGATCCATGCCTGCCTTGTTGAGGGCCTGAAGGCCGCGAACCTGCCCGAGGCCGCGATTCAGCTCGTGCCGACGCGGGACCGCGAAGCAGTGCGCGAAATGCTTCACATGACCGACACGATCGACGTGATCGTTCCGCGGGGCGGCAAGGGGCTGGTCGGGTTGGTGCAGCGCGAGGCGCGGGTGCCGGTTTTTGCCCATCTTGAAGGGATTTGCCATATCTATGTCGACAAGGCAGCGGATGCCGATAAGGCGCGGGCGGTGGTGCTGAACGCCAAGACGCGGCGGACGGGGATCTGTGGCGCAGCGGAATGCCTGTTGGTTCATCGCGACATCGCCGACACGCTTGGCCAGCAGATCGTCGACGATCTCAAGGCAGCCGGGGTCGAGGTGCGCGCACGCGGGCTTGATGGCTCGGTTGAGGCCGCGGACGATGATTTCGGCACCGAGTTCCTGGACATGATAATCGCCGCAAAAGTTGTTGATAACATTGACGAAGCAATCGACCATATTCGCCGTTTCGGCTCCAGCCACACCGAGGCGATCCTGACCGAGGATGATGATGCGGCGGCACGGTTCTTCCAACGGCTCGACAGCGCAATCCTGATGCGCAACGCGTCGACCCAGTTTGCCGATGGCGCCCAGTTCGGAATGGGCGCCGAGATCGGGATTGCCACCGGCAAGATGCATGCGCGCGGCCCGGTGGGCGCGGCGCAGCTGACGAGTTTCAAATATCTGGTCGAGGGCGACGGCACGACGCGCCCGTAGCGGCGCGCGCCTACAGGCTCAGTAGCTCAGAACAAGCGTGCCTTCGTTCCGGGTGAGCGAGAGCTTGCGGCCGAGCCGCGCCAGCGCCTCGGGCAGAAGCGCGAATTGCACGTTTTTCGGCGAAAGCTCGAAGGGGGCGCCATTGGTCGGAACCGCCCAGAGCGCCTCGTCATATTTGAGCTTCGGACTGTTGGCGGAAAACTGCCATCGGCCGTCGGCACGGTTCACGGTGATCGTGCCACCATAGGGCAGGGCGTTTTCCAGGCAAAGCAGCGTCAGGAAGGCCGCCTTGGCCTCGGCACGGCGACAATCCACGTTCACGGCCCAGTCCAGCTTGGTCCGCGTGTCGCCATAGATGTCCTTTAGGATCGACAGGATCTCGGAACGCGCCGTGCCCTGTTCGGCGGATGCCATGCCAAAGGCGATGCGAAAGAAGCGGATGCGCGCATTTGCGTTGGCCACGCTATCGGAGATCAGGGTCACTTCCGGCCCGCCAGCCCCCGCCATGGACAGCAGTTCCAACCCGTTTCCGATTGCACCTATGGGGCTGATCAGGTCGTGACAGATCCGCGAGCCTATCAGCGAGGAGAGATCGGGTTGAACCAAGGGATCGTTACTGGACATGGGAGGAGTTTCCTGAAGGTATGGAAGCCATGATCGACATGAATACTATTCTCGAACCGGGCATGCTCGTTCGCCATCCAGACCAGCCCGACTGGGGGCTTGGACAGGTGCAATCCCGTGCGGGGCACAGGATAACGGTGAATTTTGAACACGCCGGAAAGGTCGTGCTGGATGGTCGTGTCATCGGTCTGCTTCCGGAAGACGTCTGATAGTTCCGCGCAACAAGCGGAAGGTACACAAAACGCAGTGAAATTAACCGAGCTGTTCGCGGCGTCAACCCGCTGAAAATGGGGAGTGTGGACAAGCCTAGCCGCTTTGCCTAAACACCCTCGGAACCGCAGACAGGCAAGAGACCGCCCCGCGCATGACCGCCGCAGATCCCCAATTCCAAGTCAGGCTGGCCGAGAGCGAGCAGGACATGCTCGCCGCGCAAAGGCTGCGGTACCAGGTCTTTGTGCAGGAATTGCACGGCGACGGGGAGCTCGTCGATCACGCGCTCCGTTTCGAGCGCGATCGGTTCGATCCGTATTACGATCACATGATCCTGGTGGACACAAGGCGCGACGCGGCGGCGCTGGAGCATGTTGTCGGCGTCTATCGGTTGATGCCGGGCGAGCGCGCCGCGGCGGCCGGCGGTTTCTACTGTGCCGGCGAATACGACCTTGCCCTGCTGCAGGGTTCCGGAAAGAGACTGCTGGAGCTGGGCCGCTCCTGCCTACATCCCGAGTATCGCGGCGGGATGGCGCTCTATCACCTGTGGAACGGGCTCGGCCGCTACGTGACCGAGCGTGATATCGAACTGCTCTTTGGAGTGGCGAGTTTTCATGGAACCGACGTAAGGACGTTGGCGCAGCCGCTCTCCTACCTCCATCACTTCCATCTCGCGCCGCCGGATTTGCGCGTGCGTGCGTTGGAAGAAAACTTCACCTCGATGAACATCCTGCCGGAAGACAAGCTCGACCGGGTACAGGCGGTGCGCGAGATCCCGGCGCTGATCAAGGGATACCTGCGACTCGGCGGCTATGTGGGCGAGGGGGCCTTCATCGACCGTCCGTTCAACACGACCGATATCTGCCTTGTCATGGAAACCGACAAGATCTCGCAGAAACAGCGCAACCTCTACACCGGCGGGCGCGGATGAGTTCGGAGGCGACGTGGCGCTCGGCGGATGAGCCCGAGATGCATGCGCCGCGCGGTCTGCGGGACTGGTTGCGCGTGCTGCGCCGGGCAATCCCACTCGCCATCGTCGTTTTCGGCTGCCTGGCGCTTTTGCTTCTTTTGCGGCTGATCGAAAGGCCGATCTTTGGCGAGAACCGCCCCTGGACGCCGGCCATCACGCGGTTCGTCTGCCGTGCCGCCTTCGTGATCCTTGGGATCAAACGCCAGGTGCATGGCTTGCCGATGGAGGGGCGCGGGGCGCAGGTGGCCAACCATGTCAGCTGGCTCGACATCTTCGCGCTGAACGCTTCCGACCGGATCTATTTCGTCTCCAAGGCCGAGGTGGCCGGATGGCCCGGAATCGGCTGGCTGGCGCGGGCCACCGGCACGGTTTTCATCAACCGAGACCGCCGGGAGGCGCGATCGCAGGCGGCGATGTTCGAACGGCGCCTGAAGGCCGGGCACCGCTTGCTGTTCTTTCCGGAGGGCACCAGCACCGACGGACTGCGCGTGCTGCCCTTCAAGACGACCCTGTTTCAGGCGTTCTATGCCGATGACCTGCCCGCGTTCTTGCAGGTCCAGCCGGTCAGCGTGGTCTATCATGCCCCGGAGGGCGAGGATCCGCGCTTCTATGGCTGGTGGGCCGACATGGAGTTCGGCGAGCATTTCCTGAAAGTGCTGCGCCAAAAGCAGCAGGGCTCGGTCGAAGTGATCTATCACCCGCCGGTGGAATTGCACGACATCGGTGGGCGCAAGGCGCTGGCCGCGGTCTGCGAGGAGGCTGTCCGCGAGGGCGTGGCCAGCGCGCGTCTTGCCAACGCCCGCCCCGCCCAGGAGTGATCGATTACAACTTCGCCAGAAGCGTACCGAGCGCCACTGCGGGATCCTCGGCCGACCAGATCTCTGAGCCGATTCCAAAGAAATCGACGGACGGAGAAAGGGTTGCGACCAGTTCCTGATTCAGTGCGCCCTCGGCCACGACAGGAACCTCTATCATTTCCGACCACCACGAGAACAGCTCCAGATCGGCCCGTGTGCCATCGCCGAGCGGAGTGTCCCCGGCCGGACCAAAGGCCACGTAATCGGCACCGGCTTCGCCCGCATTCATCCCGTCATGGCGGGAGGCTCCGCAATAGGCGCCGACAATCGCGTCTTCGCCCAGTTCGGTGCGCGCATCGCGGATGCCGCGCGCCCCGTCGAGATGCACGCCATCGAGGCCCAGCCGCTCGGCCAGGCGCAGATGCTGCGATATGACGATCGCTATATCGCGCTCATGGCAGACCGCGCGGCAGGCATCGGCCGCCCGCGCGATACGATCCTCGTCCTGCGAGGCGAGCGCCAGCCGGAAACAGGCGATCTCGCGCGCGTCCAGAACCCGCGCCAGTTGGTCCGGAAAACGCGACAGCTCGAATTCCGGCGGGCTGATGAGGTAGATCTGCGGATGTTCCTGCTCGGCCATTTTCTCGCTCCGGCTTCTTAAATCGATCCTGCGTCTTCTAGCGCCCTTTTTTCGCCTGCGCCATGCCTGCTTGAAGCCGTGGGGCTGGCGGCGTATCAGGTCCGGGATCGAAATTCAGGAGTGCTCATGTCTCAGCCCAGCTTCATCCTCGTGCGTCCGCAGATGGGCGAGAATATCGGTGGCGCGGCACGGGCGATGCTCAATTTCGGTCTCGACCGGATGCGCCTTGTGGAGCCGCGCGATGGCTGGCCCAACACCCGCGCCGTGGCACTGGCCAGCGGCGCGGCCCGCGTGCTGGACAATGCCGGGCTCTATGGCTCCGTGGCGGAGGCGGTGGCCGATTGCACGCATGTCTATGCCACCACCGCGCGCGGCCGAGAGTTGACCAAGCCGGTGATGACACCGGAACAGGCCATGGCCGAGGCGCGGGCGATCACCGCCGAGGGCGGCAAGGTGGGTGTGCTTTTCGGCCCCGAACGGGCAGGGCTGGAAAACGAGGACGTGGCGCGCGCCCATGCCATCATTACCGTCCCGGTCAACCCGGAATTCTTCTCGCTCAACCTCGCGCAATGCGTGCTGCTGACCGCCTATGAGTGGCGCCGGCAGAGCGAGCAACTGTCCGAGGCGCCCGAGATCGAGCGCGCGCAAATGATTGAAATCGAGAAGCTGGGGGACCATTTCGAGCAGCGACTGGACGATGCCGGCTTTTTCTTTCCCGAAACGAAAGCGGCTGGGATGAAGCTTTCGATCCGGAACATGCTTTCCCGACTGGCCCTGACGCGGGCCGATGTGCAGATATTCCACGGGATGCTGCGGCAGTTGACCCGCCCGCGCCCCAAGGACGATTAAGGAGACCTTTCATGGCCGCCAAGCGCAGCATTTTCGAAGAGGTTGGCGAGGAGCGCCCGAAAGCGCCCGCCGCCCAGCCTGGCATGATCGACCGCGCCGCCCGTGGTGCGCGTGGCGCGATCCGGGTCTGGCTTGGCATCCTCTTTGCCATGGTCGTGGCGATGATCCTCGTCGGCGGGTTGACGCGTCTGACCGACTCGGGTCTCTCGATCACCGAGTGGAAGCCGATCACGGGGGCCGTGCCGCCGATGTCGGTAGAGACCTGGGAGGCGGAATTCGCCAAGTACCAGGAGATCCCGGAATTCCAGATCCAGAACAAGGACATGACGCTGGAGGAGTTCAAGGGCATCTATTGGTGGGAATGGGGCCACCGGCAGCTTGGCCGCGTCATCGGCCTCGTCTGGGCCGTGGGCTTCCTGGGTTTTCTTGCCCTGCGCAAGATCCCGACCGGTTGGACCGGACGGCTGGCAATTCCGGGCATTCTCGGCGGCGTGCAGGGCGCCATCGGCTGGTGGATGGTCTCCAGCGGGCTGGGCGAGGGGATGCTCGATGTCGCCTCCTACCGGCTGGCCACCCATCTCGGCCTCGCCTTCGTCATTCTCGGCCTGCTCTGGTGGTACATGCTCCTGCTCTCGCGCCCTGAACGAGAGCTGATGCAAGCCCGCCGGAACAAGGAAGCGAAGCTCTGGGGCCTGTCGACCGGCCTGCTGCATATCGCCTTCCTCCAGATCCTGCTCGGCGCGCTGGTCGCCGGGATCGATGCCGGCGTGGCCTTCCCGACATGGCCGCTGATGAATGGCTCGGTCTTCCCGCCATCGCCGTTCCTGCTGGAACCGGTCTGGCGCAATTTCTTCGAAGATCCCGGCCTCGTGCAGTTCATGCACCGCACGCTTGGTTATATCGTCTTCGCCTTCGCCATCTTCGCCTGGCGCCGCAGCCGCGCTTCGGCCCATCCACGCACGCGCCGCGCCTTTGACTGGGTGCTGGTGATGTGTTTCGGACAAGTCGTGCTCGGTATCGTCGCCGTGCTGACGCAGGCGCAGTGGCACGTCGCCATCACGCATCTTTTCATCGGCGTCGTTTTCTGGACCCTCATCCTGCGCGCCCGCTTCCTGTCTGGCTACCCGCTGGCCAGTTCCGTTCGCGAAGGGCTCTGACATGACCGCATATGCCAACCTCATGGGCTTCGTCCGCGAGACAGAAGCGCTTAAACAGGTTCAGGGCCGGCTGGGCTGGGATCAGGAAACGGTGATGCCGCGCGGGGCTGCCCCGCAGCGGGCCGAGGAAATGGCCGCGCTGGACCGGGTGATCCACGCGCGTCGCAGTGCGCCGCAGATTGCGGAGTGGCTGGCGGAGGCCGAGGCCGGCGACGACGTGGCCGCGGCACAGCTCCACCAGATCCGCCGCGAACATGACCGTGCGACCAAGGTACCCGCCGACCTCTCGGCGGAGCTGACGCGCGTCACCAGCCTCTCGCAGGGGATCTGGGCCGATGCGCGGTCGGCGAACGATTTCACCGCCTTCGCCCCGACATTTTCCGAGGTGCTGAACCTGCGCCGGCAGGAAGCGGAAGCGCTGGCCACGGGCGGCGATCTTTACGACGCGCTGCTGGACGATTACGAGCCGGGCGAAACCGGGGTCACGCTGGCAGCCATGTTCGACGCGATGCGTCCACGCCTCGTGGCCCTGCGCGGGGCCATTCTCGACAGCGGGAAATCCGCGCCCAAACTTCAGGGAACCTTTGACGAAACGGCACAGTTGCGCCTTTCCGATGCCTGCGCCCGCGCTTTTGGCTATGATTTCGAGCATGGTCGCATCGACAAGGCGGTGCACCCGTTCTCCTCCGGCTCCGGCCTCGATTCCCGCATCACCACGCGCACCGACCCGGCCGATCCCTTCGGCTGCATCTATTCCACGATCCATGAGGTCGGCCATAGCCGCTATGAGCAGACCGTGTCGCCGGACTACCTGCTGACGCCCATCGGCTGCGGCGTTTCCATGGGCGTGCACGAAAGCCAGAGCCGGATCTATGAGAACCAACTTGGCCGCTCCCGCGCCTTTACCGGCTGGCTCTACGAGCGCTGCCGCGAGACCTTTGGCGAGATCGGGATCGACAGCGCCGACGCCTTCTACGCCGCCGTCAACGCCGTGCATTCCGGCTATATCCGCACCGAGGCCGACGAGGTGCATTACAACCTGCATATCCTGCTGCGCTTCGATCTCGAACGCGCCCTGATTTCGGGCGACCTGGGCGTGAACGACCTTGAAGCCGCCTGGAACGATCGTTTCCGCGCGGATTTCGGCGTCGCAGTGGACAAACCCTCCAACGGTGTTCTGCAGGACGTCCACTGGCCGGTCGGCCTGTTTGGCTATTTCCCCACCTACACGCTCGGCAATGTCTATGCCGGCTGCTTGTTCGAGGCGCTGCGTACGTCCCATCCCGATTGGGAGCAGGCGCTGGCAGAAGGCCGGGCGCCAGAGGTGACCGGTTGGCTCGCAGAGAACCTTCAGCAGCACGGCGCATTGCGCGCGCCGCGCGCGACAGTGGAACATGCCACCGGCGCGTCGATCTCGGTGGAGCCCCTTCTGGACTATCTCGAAGCGAAATTCGGCGCGCTCTACGGGCTCTGACACCGGTCCCGAATGGAAGTGGAACAATTTGGCCGTCAGCGCGTTTCCTCGCTGGCGCATCGAGGGCTTTCTTGTAGTCTCTCGAACGCAACAGGCCCTCGTTTCACTTCAAGGAAAGGATTACATCATGGCTCGCAAAGCATCGGCAGAATGGTATGGAGACCTGAAATCGGGCAAGGGCGCGATGTCCGGCAGCTCCGGCGCCTTCGCGGATCTTGCTTTCTCTTTCAGTACCCGTTTCGAAGAAGAGCCGGGCACGAACCCCGAAGAACTGGTCGCCGCGGCCCATGCGGGTTGTTTTTCGATGGCGTTTTCGAACGAGCTCGCCTCGGCAGGGTTGAACCCGACTTCCGTCA
The DNA here is from genome assembly GCF_001558155.1 of Aliiruegeria sabulilitoris. Taxonomy (GTDB): domain Bacteria; phylum Pseudomonadota; class Alphaproteobacteria; order Rhodobacterales; family Rhodobacteraceae; genus Tropicimonas; species Tropicimonas sabulilitoris. The sequence continues at coordinate 324,481 of NZ_LOAS01000003.1, read as the reverse complement.
AGACGGAAGCCGCCGTTTCTCTCGGCGAAGTCGAGGGCGGCTTTGCCATCACCAAGATCGTCCTGACGTCGGTTGCCAACGTGCCTGGCGCGGATGAAGCCAAAGTGCGTGAAATCGGCGCTGCGGCAAAGGCAGGCTGCCCGATCTCGCGCTCGCTCACCGGCGATATCACTCTCGAATTGACCGTCGAAACCTGAAACGGAACAAGTTTCGCGCCGGTCCGTCATGTCGGGCCGGCGCATGCTCGAAGCGCTATTTCTCCGGGATCAGCCCGCGTGGACTGAACCGCAGCACCAGCAGCAACACGACCCCCATCGTCAGCAGCCGGATATGCTGGACCGAATCCAGCAGGTGCTCCTTGAGCCCCGAGCCATCGGCCAGGGGCAGGGTGATCACGTTCATGATCGCGCCGCCGATCGGTTCCACCTGAATCCAGAGCCACCAGATCAGGAAACCGCCCAGCACGGACCCCCAGTTATTGCCGGAGCCGCCGACGATCACCATCACCCAGATCAGGAAGGTGAAGCGCAGCGGCTGGTAGGTGCCCGGCGTCAACTGGCCGTCCAGCGTGGTCATCATCGCGCCGGCCATGCCACAGATCGCCGAGCCGGTGATGAAGATCTGCAAATGGCGGCGGGTCACATCCTTGCCCATGGCCTCGGCCGCGGTTTCGTTGTCGCGGATCGCGCGCATCATCCGGCCCCAGGGCGAGTTCAGCGCCATTTGCGTGAGCCAGATCAGCAGCAACAGGACGATCGCGAAGAGGCACCCATAGAGCAGCTTCACCCAGATCGTGGAGGCCGTGGCCGGGTCCAGCCCGAGCCAGGCGGCGTTCTCCACGAAGGAGGCACTTTCCTGCAGATCGACTTCGTAGGGAACGGGGCGGGGCAGGCCGACCACGTTCTTCACGCCGCGGCCAAGCCAGTCCTCGTTCTTCATCACGGCGATGATGATCTCGGCAATCCCCAGCGTGGCGATGGCGAGGTAATCGGAGCGCAGCCCGAGCGCCGTCTTGCCAATGAGCCATGCGGCACCAGCAGCCAGCAAGCCGCCGGCGGGCCAAGCCAAGAGGATCGGCAGACCCGCACCGCCGAGATAGCCGGTCAGCGCCGGGTTCACCGCCTCGATGGCGTCGCGCGCCGGATCGAACACCCCGCGATAGAGGATGTAGCCGACAACAAAGATCGCCAGGACCGCCAGAGCGCGGAGCTTGCCTCCGGACATCTTGCGATAGGTGACGATGGCTGCGCCGATGGTTCCGGCCCCGAGCAGAAGCGCCGCGTAGATACGCAGGCCACCAGCAGCCCAGGCCTCGGGGATGGGCGGCATCGCAACCAGCACGGTGGCCAGACCGCCAAGCGCCACGAAGCCCATGACGCCTACGTTAAACAGCCCCGCATAGCCCCACTGGATGTTCACGCCCAAGGCCATGACGGCCGAGATCAGCCCCATGTTGAAGATCGCCAACGCCGTGTTCCAGCTCTGCATGAAGCCGGTCAGGATATAGAGCAGGGCGACCCCGCCAAATAGCAGCGCGTTCCGGTTCATACCGCTTTCCCCCTGAAGAGGCCGTATGGCTTGAAGATAAGCACGATCACCAGGATCGTGAACGAAACGGCGTATTTGTAATCGGTTGACAGAAGCTGCACGAGCCCGTCGGGCGCCATGCTCTCCGGCAACGCATGGGTCAGCACCTTCTTCCAGGCATAGGTGAGCGTCACCTCGGAGAAGGCGATAATGTAGCCGCCCGCAATCGCGCCGAGCGGGTTGCCCAGGCCGCCGACGATGGCGGAGGCAAAGATCGGCAGCAGGAGCTGGAAATAGGTGAAGGGCTTGAACGCCTTGTCCAGCCCGTAGAGCACGCCCGCCGTGGTAGCCAGGATCGCGGCGAGGATCCATGTCACGCGCACGACCTTCTCCGGGTTGATGCCCGAGAGCAGCGCGAGATCCTCGTTGTCCGAATAGGCGCGCATCGATTTTCCGGTGCGTGTCCGGCCGAGAAACCAGAAAAGTGCGGCCACGGCGATGACGGTGACAACAATGGTGATGCCCTGGCTGGAGCGGAAGGCGAGGCCCTCGGAAAGACCGGTCATCTCCTTGAAATCCCGCGCATTGATGATGAAGCGCGCACCATCGTTGAACTGTTGTTCGCCGGGGCCGATGATGACGCGGACAACCCCGTTCAGCACGAACATGACTCCAAGCGAGGCCATGACGAGGATGATCGGCTTGGCCTTCTGCGCGCGGTAGAACCGGTACACCCAGCGGTCCGTCAGCAGCATCATTCCGGCTGTCGCGGCGATGCCGAAGGGCAGAGCGAGCAGCGCGGTCGGCAGGGGCCCGAGCGAAACACCGATCGCCTGGAACAACCATGTGACAAGGATCGTGATCATCGCACCAAAGGCCATTGTGTCGCCATGGGCGAAGTTCGAGAACCGCAGGATCCCGTAGATCAGCGTGACCCCGAGCGCACCAAGCGCGAGCTGGCTGCCATATGCCGTCGCCGGGATAATGACGAAGTTGAGAAGCGCCACGAAGGCGTTGAGAAGGTCCATCAATGGCTCCTTCGGCAGGATCCGTGAAACACCTCGGCGCGCGCCGTTGTTTCACTCGTTTTTGTTACCTCGACAAGCTTTGCGACCTTAGGAGTCGGCATTGTCAAAGCCTTGAATCGACCCACTGTCTTTTGGACAAAGAAGAATGTTCCATCGTCGGCGTTCTGGTTGAAGATCCGGGTTTCACCGTCTTGTTCTTCAATGGCCGCGATTGACTTTGAGAAGACGACTTCCCGTCTTCCTGAAAGGCTGCATCCTGTGCCATCATCTCTGCAGACTTGAACGAAGTGACAATTGTACTCGATTGCGAGTGCCAATCTGGGAAGAAAAAGAAGCGCCAGAAGCATCGCAAGCAATCGCGCTCGGTTCGATCTGATATGTCCGGCCACAGGCCGGGCCGCGCCCGACGCTCCGTACACAGCTCCCATCACGTTCCCCCCAGGAATGTCCGGCGCACTTCCGGGTCTTCCAGAAGTTCCTTGCCGGTGCCGGTATGGGCGTTGCGGCCCTGCACGAGCACATAGCCGGTGTCAGCAATTTCAAGCGCTTGCCGGGCGTTTTGTTCCACCATCAGGATTGAGATGCCGGTGCGGGCGACCTCGATGATCCGGTCGAAGAGCTCGTCCATGACGATCGGCGAGACACCGGCGGTGGGCTCGTCCAGCATCAGAACGCTGGGCTGGGTCATCAGCGCGCGGCCCACGGCAACCTGCTGGCGCTGGCCGCCCGAAAGCTCGCCCGCGGCCTGGCGGCGCTTTTCCTTCAGGATCGGGAAGAGGTCATAAACCTGTTCCATCGAGTCCTTCATGTCGTCTTCGCGCAGGAAGGCGCCCATTTCGAGATTCTCTTCGACCGTCATCGAGGTGAAGATGTTGTTGGTCTGCGGCACGAAGGCCATGCCCTTGCCGACGCGGGCCTGCGGGGAAAGGCCGGTGATGTCTTCGCCGCCCAGCCGAACCGCGCCCTCGCGCACGTCCAGCATGCCGAAAACCGCCTTCATCGCGGTCGATTTGCCGGCACCGTTGGGGCCGACGATCACCGCGATCTCGCCCTTGTCGCAGGCAATGGTACAGCCATGCAGGATGTTCGGGCCTCGGCCATAGCCGCCCGACATCTTGTCGCCGATAAGGTACTTCTCGCTCATTCGCTCACTCCGAGGAGGGCAGGGCGACGCATTCGCCCATGTATTGTTCGGGTTTCATGGTGATACCGCCGATCCGGTGGGAGCTGTGAGTTGCCTCGCCATCCATCAGCGCAATCGTCGTGACATCCACGGCTCCGGATATCTGGTATGCCAGAAAGCTCACGGAACGGTCGCCGATATGCACGCCGATCTTGTCGAGCGGGCTGCCATGGTTGCCGAGAAACTCGGCCTCGTTGCTGTCCGTATTATGCCTGATGCGCAGGTCCAACGCGGCATGATCGCATTTCGTGTTCGGATCGCATTTCCAGTCGAAGAAGCATTTGAACAGGATCACCTCATCGGCCCTGGCCGCAGCGCCCGCCAGTACGAACGACGCGATTACAAATGCTTGCAGGGCGATCCTCATGCCTGAGTCGCCTCCTGCTTGACCTTGTTCTTCAACCCTGTGCCGAGATAGGCCTCGATCACGAGGTCGTTCTGCATGACCTCCTTGGCGCCGCCAACGGCAAGCACCTTGCCTTCGGCCATGCAGATCACCGGGTCACAGAGCCGCGCGATGAAATCCATGTCATGCTCGATGACGCAGAAGGTGTAGCCGCGCTCCTTGTTGAGCCGGATGATCGCGTCGCCAATGGTGCGCAGCAGCGTGCGGTTCACGCCGGCGCCGACCTCGTCGAGGAACACGATCTTGGCGTCCACCATCATCGTGCGGCCCAGCTCCAGCAGCTTCTTTTGCCCGCCAGACAAATTGCCGGCCTTTTCGTCTGCCAGATGATCAATGGTCAGGAATTCAAGGACTTCGTCGGCCTTTTTCATCAAGGCTTTTTCTTCCTGCGCGATCCGGGCACGGTGGAACCACGTGTTCCAGAGCGTCTCGCCCGATTGTCCGCCCGGCACCATCATCAGGTTTTCGCGCACGGTCATCGAAGAGAACTCATGCGCGATTTGGAAGGTCCGGAGCAGCCCCTTGTGAAACAGCTCATGCGGGGGCAGGCCGGTGATGTCCTCCTCGCCCATGAAGACCTTGCCCGAAGTCGGCGGCAGGACGCCCGCGATCACGTTGAAAAGCGTGGTCTTTCCGGCGCCATTCGGTCCGATCAGGCCAGTAATGGAGCCCTCGGCGATCTCGATCGACGCGCCATCGCAGGCGCGGAAACCGCCGAAATGCTTGTGGAGGTTCTCAACCCGGATCATTCTCGCGCGTCCTTTGGTTCCTTTGGCGGGGACTTCTAGGCGAAGCAAACAGCCCGGGAAAGCCCCGGGCCGCTCGTCGTTACGTCAAGAGGGGCCGAACGGCAAGCCTGCCGATCGGCCCAACTGGCACTTAGCGGTATCCGACGGTCTTGAACTCGCCGCCTTCCATGACGACTTCGCGGAAGGAACCAGCCGAGTCGCCGTTTTCGAGGAACTCCACCGCGGTCGCGCCGACATAGTCGACGTCGCCGCCGCCCGCAAGAATCTCGAGCGCCTTGCCAAGCTCACCCGGCAGGATCTCTTCGCCCGGACCGTTGGCCACTTCCATGACCTTGTCCTTGTAGACCTTCGGATCGGTCGAGCCGGCAGCCTGCATCGCCATCAGCAAGATGGCGGCGGCGTCATAGGATTCGGCGGCAAAGATCGAGGTCGGGTCGAATGCATCGCCCACGACTTCGGCGAATTTCTCGGCACCCGGGGAATCGGAGCCCGGAAGCTGGCCGCCGGAGCCGTCGACATCGGCGCCGAACTTGCCGATCGTGGCGTCGGAGACCATGCCATCGGGGAAGTGGAACGTATCGAACGCCCCGGTGTCGAGCGAGGCCTGCACGATGCCCGCGCCGCCACGGTCGGCGTAGCCGGCAACCACGAGAACCTCGCCGCCCGCGGAGGCCAGAGCGCCCACTTCGGCGGAATAGTCGGCCTTGTCATCCTCATGCGCGGCCGAGATCGTCACTTCGCCGCCCATGCCTTCGAAAGCGGCCTGGAAGCTGTCGGCAAGACCTTTGCCGTAGTCGTTATTGGTGTAGGTCAGCGCGACCGAATTGACGCCCTTCTCCTTCAGGATCTCGGCCATCACCACGCCTTGGCGGGCATCGGAGGGAGGTGTGCGGAAGAAGAGGCCGTCATCCTCGGCTTCCGACAGCGCCGGCGAGGTGGCCGAGGGCGAGATCATGACCATGCCATTGGGCCGGGCCACGTTGGCCAGCACGGCTCCAGTGACGCCCGAGCAGGCCGCGCCCATGATACCGGCCACGCCTTCGGACGTGATCAGACGCTCGGCGGCGGCGGTGGCGGCAGCGGAATCGATGCAGGTCGAGTCGGCGCGAACCGGAACCACGGTGGCCCCGTCCATGAATTTGCCGCTCTCGTTGATTTCCTTGATCGCCCACTCGGCGCCGGCGCCCATGTTCACGGCCATGGATTCGATGGGCCCGGTGAAGCCCAGAAGCACGCCCAGCTTGACGTCTTCAGCGGTGGCGGCGGTGGCCAGCAGGGTGGCGGCGCTCGCCAGCAGAAGTTTTTTCATTTCAATTAGTCTCCCAGTTGGAACTCTTGTCCGGGCGTTACGTTATTGGGAGGAAAGCGAAATGGGAAGCGCTGGCTTGCATGAAGGCGGCGTGAAAAGAGGTAGCGGTCCTGTTCACAAGGGCTCGATGCCTGCGGGCAGCGGCTGACCTGTCGCGCTGAAGCGCTATTGTCATGCACAGGACAGGAGGTGTTGATGCGTATTCTATCGATTCTGCTTTTGAGCCTGCTCGCCTTCGAGGTCACCGCCGCGCCACGGCAGACAACGCTCGGCCCGGTCGAGGTGACGCCCGTCGCCGAAGGGTTGGACACGCCATGGGCGGTGGCCTTTCTGCCGGAGGGCGGGTTCCTGGTGACGGAGCGGGAGGGGGCGTTGCTCCATTTTACAGCGGATGGCACGCGGCAGGTGGTGGGGGGCACACCCGACGTGCGGGACAAGGGGCAGGGCGGTTTGCTCGACGTGCTGGTTCCGCGCGATTTTGCCATGAGCCGTGAAGTCTACCTGAGCCATTCCGTGCCGCAGGGGCGCGAAGCCGGCACCGCAATCGGTCGGGGGCGGCTCTCCGAGGATGGCCGGCAACTGACCGGCTTCGACCAGATCTTCGAAATGGCGCCGGGCAGCAAGGGTGGCCGGCATTTCGGATCGCGGCTGGTGGAAGCGCCCGATGGCACGATCTTCATCACGATTGGCGAGCGCGGCGACAGGCCGGCGGCGCAGGATCTGGGCCGCGTTCAGGGCTCGGTGCTGCGGATCGCGCGCGACGGGACCGCGCCATCCGGGAACCCGTTCGTTGGGCAGGCCGGGGCGCAGCCGGAGATCTGGTCCTATGGGCACCGCAACCCGCAGGGCGCGGCGCTGGACGCTTCGGGGCAGCTTTGGGCAGTTGAGCACGGCGCGCAGGGCGGCGACGAGGTGAACCGGATCCGCAAGGGCGCCAATTTCGGCTGGCCGGTGATTTCCTATGGCAGGCATTATTCCGGTCAGAAGATCGGCGAAGGAAACCGGAAACCGGGCATGGAACAGCCGGTGCATTACTGGGATCCGTCGATTGCCCCCTCCGGACTGGCGATCCTGAAAGATCCCGCGATGAAGGAATGGCGCGGGGATTTCCTCGTCGGGTCACTCAAGTTCGACATGATCTCGCGGCTGGAGCGGCAGGGCGACGGGTTGGTCGAAGTCGAACGCCTGGACTGGCCCGAAACGCAGCGGGTGCGGGATGTGCGCGAGGCCCCCGATGGTAGCGTCTGGTTCATTTCGGAGGGCAACGGCGCGATCTACAGGATCGATCCCGCGCAATAGGATGCCGTCGGTTTCGACATCGGGGGCGTTGCCCCCGAACCCCCAGGATATTTGAGAACAGATGATGTCCGAGGGAGATTGTGGCGGGTGATCGTTCAGATGCTCAGCCGGCTCGATTGCGCGCCGCGCTCTCGGTAGGGCGTTGTCTGGTAATGCGCCCGGTAGCATTTGGAGAAATGGCTGGGCGAAGTGAAGCCGCAGGCGAGCGCGACATTGATCACGCTCATATCGGTCTGCATCAGCAGGTTGCGTGCCTTTTGCAGCCGCAATTCCATGTAGTACCGCTTGGGCGAGCGGTTGAGGTAGCGGCGGAATAGCCGTTCCAGTTGGCGGGTGGAGAGCGCCACGTCCTTGGCCAGCAGCGCGGGCGAGATCGGTTCCTCCAGGTTCTGCTCCATGATCTGGATGACCTGGCTGAGCTTGGGATGGCGCACACCGATACGGGTGGGAATCGAGAGCCGCTGGGTGTCCTGATCGGTCCGGATCGCGGAATAGATCAGCTGGTCGGCCACGGCGCCGGCCAATTCCTCGCCGTGATCGTCGGCGATGATCTTGAGCATGAGGTCGATGGAGGCCGTTCCGCCGGCGGTGGTGATGCGATTGCCGTCCTTCACAAAGACTGATTTGGTCAGCGTGACCTCATCGAATTCCTCGACGAAACTGTCCTGGTTCTCCCAATGGATCGTCGCCCGCTTGCCGTCGAGAAGGCCCGCCCGCGCCAAAGTGTAGCCTGCGGTGCACAAGCCGCCCACCGTCACGCCCCGGCGCGCTTCGCGGCGCAGCCAGTTGATCAGGCGGCGGGTGGTTGCGGCCTGAACATCGATGCCGCCACAGATCAGCACCGTGTCATCGCGGTTCACCTCTTCGAGATCCATGTCGAGCATGAACTCAACGCCGTTGGAACAACTGATCCGCTCTCCGCCTTCTCCGGCAATGGTCCAAGTATAGAGCGTCTTGCCCGAGACCCGGTTGGCAATACGCAGCGGTTCGATCGCGCAGGCGAAACAGAGCATGGTGAAGCGGTCCAGCAACACGAAAATGAAGCGTCGCGGACGGCTGCCGTCATCGGCGACGTCAACGAGGATCTCGGGCGTGTCGTGGATGGATGTCATCGTGCTCTCGCGCAGTTCGTATCCGGTATCGAAAGCCGGAAAACCCTGCCTTCGCAAGGGGGCGATTGGGTTTGTTTCACTTCGCGTCGCACGGGCCGCAACCTAAGCTGACGAAATCACCCGCTTTTTCGGCGCAATACAGAAACTTCCCGAACCACACGGCACGAAGCGCAAGAATCTTGTGCACAGGCAGAAAAAATCTGTCGAAAATTTCTCGTTTTCAAGCGGGAGGTCGCAAGATATACACCGCGGACTTGTATTGCCCATACCTTTTGGAGGACGACATGACACGGGTCTGGAATAAATCTGACTGGCGCGAGAAGCCCCGGGTACAGATGCCCGATTATCCCGACCGGGATAAGCTCGAAGCCGTCGAGGCCCGTCTGTCCAAATATCCGCCGCTGGTTTTTGCCGGTGAATCGCGCCGTTTGCGGGCCGAACTGGCCAAGGCCGCGCGTGGCGAGGCGTTCCTTTTGCAGGGCGGCGATTGTGCCGAGAGCTTCGCGGAGTTCTCCGCCGATTCCATCCGCGAGACCTTCAAGATCATGCTGCAGATGGCAGTGGTGCTGACCTATGGCGCCAAGGTGCCGGTGGTGAAGGTCGGGCGCATGGCCGGGCAGTTCGCCAAGCCGCGCTCGGCGCCGACGGAAACCATGGGCGGCGTCGAGTTGCCGAGCTATCGCGGGGACATCATCAACGAGCTGGATTTCACCCCCGAATCCCGCATTCCCGACCCCGACAAGATGCTGAGCGCCTACACGCAGGCCGCGGCCTCGCTGAACCTGCTGCGCGCCTTCTCCACCGGTGGTTTCGCCGATATCCACCGCGTGCATTCCTGGACGACCGGTTTCGCCGAGGCCGACAAAGCCGAGCGCTACCGCGAGCTGAGCAACCGGATTTCCTCAGCGCTCGATTTCATGACCGCCGCCGGGGTCAGCTCCGACCGCATGTCCACCATGTCGACCGTGGACTTTTACACCTCGCACGAGGCGCTGCTGCTGGAATACGAGGAGGCGCTGACGCGCGTCGACTCCACCACCGGCCAGACCATCGCCGGTTCCGGCCACATGATCTGGATCGGCGATCGTACCCGGCAGCCCGATGGCGCGCATGTCGAGTTCTGCCGAGGCGTGATCAACCCGATCGGGTTGAAATGTGGCCCGACCATGACAGCGGAAGACCTAAAACTGCTGATGGAAAAGCTGAACCCGGAGAACGATCCCGGCCGACTGACGCTCATCGCGCGCTTCGGGGCCGGCAAGGTTGCCGAGCACCTTACGCGCCTGATCGAGACGGTAAAGGCCGAGGGCGCCAATGTCGTGTGGTCCTGCGACCCGATGCATGGCAACACGATCAAGTCGGCCACCGGCTACAAGACACGCCCCTTCGACATGGTGCTGGCGGAAGTGCGCGAGTTCTTCGCCGTGCATCGCGACCAGGGCACGATCCCGGGCGGCGTCCATTTCGAGATGACCGGTCAGGACGTGACCGAATGCACCGGCGGCGTGCGGGACGTGACCGAGGAAGACCTGTCGGACCGCTACCACACCGCCTGTGATCCGCGCCTGAACGCCTCGCAATCGCTGGAACTAGCCTTTCTCGTGGCCGAGGAACTGTCCAACCGGCGGGAACTGCATCGCGCGGCAAGCTGAAAATTGGGATGAAAATCCCCCTGCAACCATCAGAAAAGGCGGCGCAATGCCGCCTTTTTTTATTCGGAGAGCTGTCCCGTCAATCTTCCGTTTTGACCAGGTAGAGATGCGGCCTTTCCGTGCGCGGCGGACGATGCGGAGAGGGACGGAAACCGCGCATGGGCTCGGCGAGCCCGAGCGGTTCAAACCGGGCCGTTTCCTTTCGGGCAGGCCATTCATTCGGAATGGTCTCCGGCACCTGCAAGCTCCCGTCGGAGAGGATCGGAGTCACGGCCGTCGAGCGAATGTCAAACCGTCTCGGCGCGCGCCCCAGCGGCCCCATTGTGGACAGGCAGCCAAGCGCGCGGTTTATGTCGCCCGTGTCTCCCCGCAGCGGCAGCAGGAGCAGGCAGGCATCGAGCGGCGGCTTTCCGATGCCACGATCCCCGGCCAGCGTCAGCCACGCCTTGGCCGGCGCATCAAAGACCTGTTCGAGCGAGTTGCTCACCCGTTTGCGGCTTTCCGGCAGGAAGAAGCAGGTCAGCGGCATGCCGCGCACCTCCATGCCCATCAGCTCGTTCAGATGAGAGCCGGCGAGGCGGAAGCGGGCGATGCCGGGGGCCAGGCGTTCGAGAATGAAAGAGGTCGAAAGCGCGGACTGGATGCGTCTTGGATCCAGTTCCGCCCGTTTCGGGACCTGCCTGTCACCGCGCAACGAATCCCAGTAATTCTCGACATCCTGCAATACGGGAAAGCGCATCGCTTCACCTCCGGCACCCTCTAGGGACACCACGTTCCGGCCTTCAACGAAACCGTCGCTCATGGTCTTGACCCATCCCAACATCAGGGCAGGCGCGACGCCTCGCGCACACCCCTGCTTCACTCGCGCAATGTTGTCCACGGGTTAAGTGTCTGTTAACCCATGACTCAACAATGCTTACCCAATTATTAACATGCCATGTTTGGATGCCCTTGTGGTAAAAAAGAGGTAAAATGGTTAACTCGATGACCGGCTTCGCGGCCCGTAGCGGGCAGAGCGGAGAATATGGCTGGAGCTGGGATCTGCGCAGCCTGAATTCCAAGGGACTGGACCTGCGCCTGCGGGTGCCCGACTGGGTGGAGGGGCTGGAAACGGCCCTGCGCGGACGTATCGGGCGCGACGTAAAGCGCGGCTCGCTGGCGATCGGCCTGCGTGTGTCGCGCGATCAACCCGAGGGTGCGTTGAACATCGACCCGGCCGGGTTGGAACAGGCGCTGCGGGCGCTCGGTCAGATCGCGGAGGCGGCCACGGCCGCCGGTGTGCAGGTCGCACCGGCGAACACGGCGGATATCCTCGCGATGAAGGCAGTGCAGGCGCAGAGCGCGCAGGCCACCGATACCGACCCGCTCAAATCGGCCCTGTTGGAAGATTTCGAAGCGTTGCTGAACAGCTTCCTGCGGATGCGCGCGCGCGAAGGCGCCGCGCTGCGCGAGCTGTTGCTGGGCCAGCTCGACCAGATTGCCAGCCTGCGCAAGGATGCCGTGGCCTGCCTGGATGCACGGGCAGTCAACTCCGCGCGTGCCCTGCGCGATGCGCTGCAACGTATCATGGAGGGCGTCGAGGGCACAGACGAGGCGCGAGTGGCGCAGGAACTGGCCATCCTCGCGGTCAAATCCGACATCACCGAGGAGCTGGACCGGCTGGGCGCCCATGTCGACGCGGCGCGCGAATTGCTGGCGGAGGAGGGACCCGTGGGCCGCAAGCTCGAGTTCCTGACGCAGGAGTTCAACCGCGAGGCGAACACACTCTGTTCCAAATCGCAGGATGTCGCGCTTACCCGCATCGGCCTTGACCTGAAGGCGGTCATCGACCAGATGCGCGAGCAGGTTCAAAACGTGGAGTAAGCCATGACATCCGAACGCCGGGGTCTTCTCATCATTCTTTCGTCGCCCTCGGGCGCGGGAAAATCGACTTTGGCACACAGGATGATGGACTGGGACAAGAGCCTCCGCTTCTCGGTCTCCGCCACCACGCGCGCGCCGCGGGAGGGCGAGCAGGACGGTGTGGATTACCGTTTCATGGATGTTGCGGGCTTCAAGAAGATGGTCGAGGAAGGGCGGATGCTGGAACACGCCCACGTCTTCGGCAATTTCTACGGCTCGCCGCAGGATCCGGTCGAGGAAGCAATCGAGAGCGGCCGCGACGTGCTCTTCGATGTCGACTGGCAGGGCGCGCAGCAGATCCGCAATTCGGACCTGGGCAAACATACGCTGTCGATCTTCATCCTGCCGCCCTCGATCACCGAGTTGCGCCGCCGGCTCATCTCGCGCGGCAAGGACAGCGCCGATGTGATCGGCAAGCGGATGCAGAAGAGCTGGGACGAGATCAGCCACTGGGGCAGCTACGATTACGTGCTGGTCAATGACGACCTGGACGCGACATTCGAGAAGCTGAAGACCATCGTGACCGCCGAGCGGATGCGCCGCGCGCAGCAACCGACACTGCAGGGGTTCGTTCGCGGGTTGCAGGCAGAATTCGAGGAGGGGCTGGAATGATCTATGCACTGGACGACATCGCGCCGGAAATCGCCGAAACCGCCTGGGTGGCCGATGACGCCAACCTGATTGGCAAGGTGACTCTGGAAGCTGACAGCTCGGTCTGGTTCGGCACCACGATCCGGGGCGACAACGAGCGGATCACGCTCGGCGCGGGCTCAAACATCCAGGAAAACTGCGTGTTGCATACGGATATGGGCTTTCCGATGGTTATCGGGGCGAACTGCACCATCGGGCACAAGGCAATGCTGCATGGCTGCACCATCGGCGAGCAGAGCCTGATCGGCATGGGGGCCACGATCCTCAACGGCGCGAAGATCGGCCGGAACTGCCTGATCGGGGCTTGTGCGCTGATTACCGAGGGCAAGGAGATTCCGGACAATTCGTTGGTCATGGGCTCTCCCGGCAAGGTTGTGCGGCAACTGGACGAAGAGGCCGCGCAGAAGCTGCTGGCCTCGGCTCTGCATTACCAGCAGAACGCCCGCCGCTACCGGGCCGGCCTGAAGCCGGTCTGATTTCGGGCGACCTGCTCTTCAGCATCAACAGCACAGGAACGCCCGGCCAGTCTGAACCGGTAGCGACAGAGGGCCGCCTTGATCCGCACCGGGTCACCGCAATGATGGCGACACATATCTCACGCAGAGATCCGTTTCATGAACGCGTTTTCCGAAGACATCCTCGCGGCGGTTCCCATGCCGCTGCTGCTGGTCGGTGCCGACGAGCGAATTCGGGTGATGAATCCCGGCGCAATGCAGCTCTTTTCCGGCTCCGGCAAGGGGCGGCATATCGTGACCGTCCTGCGCCAGCCATCGCTGTTGCAGGTGGTTGAGCAGACACTGCGCTCCGGTGTGGCCGCCAATGGCCGCTACGTCGACAAGAACCTGGCCCGCGAAGCCACCTACAGGGTCCGTGTCGCGCCGGTCCAGGATACGGACGGAACCTGCGTGCTGCTCTCCTTCGAAGACATCACCGACCTGCAGCAGGCAGGCGAGATGCGGCGGGATTTCGTCGCCAATGTCAGTCACGAGCTGAAGACTCCGCTGACCGCGCTTCTGGGCTTCATCGAGACATTGCGTGGCGCCGCGCGCAACGATCCAGAGGTGCGGGAACGTTTCCTGTTGATCATGGAGCGCGAAGCGCAGCGCATGAATCGCCTCGTCTCGGACCTGCTCTCGCTCAGCCGGGTCGAGTCGACGGAACGCCAGCAGCCCACCGATCCCGTGGACATTAAGGCGCTCGTGGAGTCCACCCTCGTATCCCTGGAGAGCCTAGCATCCTCCGAGAATGTCCGCCTGATCACGCAACGGATGGACGATGGCCACGAGGATCTCGTGGTCCGGGGGGACCGGGACCAGTTGCAGCAGGTACTGACCAACCTGATCGAGAACGCGATCAAATACGGACGAAGCGGAGGGTCGGTCCAGGTCCGGCTGTCCTATTCGTCCCGCGAGCTGGCCTTTCGCGGACCGGGCATCCGGATCGATGTTGTCGATGACGGCGACGGGTTCGATCCGATCCACATTCCACGCCTGACGGAACGGTTCTACCGGGTCGACAACCACCGATCGCGCGAGATGGGGGGGACCGGTCTGGGCCTCGCCATCGCCAAGCATATCGTCAACCGGCATCGAGGCCGGTTCCGGATCGAGACCGAACCGGGCAAGGGGGCAACCTTCACCGTTTTGCTGCCAGCGATTCCCTGAAGCGGCCTTCACACGTTCCAGACGTTTCATTTGGGTCGAATGCCGGCGACGGGTCAGGGCAGCTCTGGGTTCCTTAGCGTCACTTTTCAGGCGATCCACCGAAAATCCGGACCTTGTCATCAATCTGTTACACTGGTGTCACAAAAGGCAAACGAGAGAAGCCTAAACGCCACTCGAGGCCGTCGGAGAGCGACGGTCCGGAAAAACCACTGCCTTGGAGAACACTATGTCTCTCGTGAAGCTGACCGCCTCTGCTCTGGCGATTGCTGCCGTTTCGGCCACCGCCGCCGCCGCCCGTGACAACGTTCAAGTCGCCGGTTCCTCGACTGTTCTGCCCTACGCTTCGATTGTTGCCGAAGCCTTTGGCGAGAACTTCGACTTCCCGACGCCCGTTGTCGAATCCGGCGGTTCGTCCGCTGGCCTCAAGCGCTTCTGCGAAGGCGTGGGTGAAAACACCATCGACATCGCGAACGCTTCGCGCAAGATCAAGGCCAAGGAGATCGCGGCCTGCGCAGAAGCCGGCGTGAAGGACATCATCGAAGTCCGCATCGGCTATGACGGGATCGTCTTTGCCTCCCAGACCGACGGCCCGGCCTTCACCGCGCTCGAGCCGGCCGACCTCTTCAACGCCCTCAGCGACAAGGTGCTGAAGGATGGCGAGGTCATCGACAACCCCTACACAAAGTGGTCCGAATTCAACGCCGAGTTGCCGGATGTCGACATCATCGCCTTCCCTCCGGGTACCAAGCACGGCACGCGCGAAGTCTTCGAAGAGAAGGTCATCCTGGTCGGCTGTGAAGAGTCCGGCGCCATGGAAGCCATGATCGCGGGCGGCATGTCCGAGGACGACGCCGAGAGCGCCTGCATCTCGCTGCGCACCGACGGCAAGTCGGTCGACATCGATGGCGACTACACCGAGACCCTGGCCCGCATCGACGCCAACCCGAACGGGGTCGGCATCTTCGGTCTGGCCTTCTACGAGAACAACACCGACAAGCTGAAAGTCGCCACCATGTCCGGCGTCGTTCCCTCGACCGAGTCGATCTCGACCGGCGAGTACCCGGTGTCGCGCCCGCTGTTCTTCTACATCAAGAAGGCCCATATCGGCGTCATTCCCGGCCTGAAGGAATACGCCCAGTTCTTCGTCGCCGACGAGATCGCCGGCCCGGATGGCCCTCTGGCTTCCTATGGCCTGGTTTCCGATCCGGAACTTGCCGCCACCCAGGCCACTGTAGAGGCCGAAGAGGTCATGGGCGGCATGTAAGCCGCTCGCACACGTATGCCCTTTGGGAGGGTGGCAGGTCGCTGCCCTTCCAACCCCGCTGACTTCCTCCCCAAACCCCGCTCAGACATGCCCGAAAGGCTGCCAGCGGGCGCCGTCATTTCAGGGATGTGCGCTCCCACCTGTGACGAAAAACGAAGAAAAGATGAGGTAGCCCGATGCCGGTGCTCTGGATCGTCCTCGCAGTCCTCGGACTCGGATTGATCGGTTATTTCGTCGGACGCATGCGTGCGCTCGGCTCAGCGGGCGGCGATGCGCGCCAGCTGCACTCTCTTCCGAATTACTATGGCTGGCACGCTTTCATGCTGACGGTTGTGCCGGCCTTGCTCGTGCTGGCTGCCTGGCTTCTGGTTGCGCCGAACTGGATCGAAAACACCATTGGCGCGAGTATTCCCGAACAGACCATCGCGGAGTCCGGCTCTCGCAGCCTTGTCATGGCCGAGGTCCGGCGCACGGCTGGTGCGCTGGAGTTGGCCGTCGAGCAGGGGCTGATGGACGAGACGGCCTCGTATGACCTCAACGCCAACTTGTCCGATCTGACCGGGAAGCTCAAGGAAACCGGCGCGATCATCACCTCGGACGTGACTCAGCCTGTGCTGCAGGCCGCGCAACAATTTCGCAGTTTCTCCGGCATTTCCGCGCTCTGGATGAGCGTCGCGGTGCTGGTTCTGGCACTGGCCGGTTTCGCGGTGGCCATCCTGCGCAGTGACAAGGATTTCCGCGCGCGCAATACGGTGGAATCGGGCATCAAGATCATCCTGATCCTCGCCTCGACCATCGCCATCCTGACGACGGTCGGCATCGTGCTGTCGATGCTGTTCGAGACCGGGAATTTCTTCGAGAAGTACCCTTGGCAGAAGTTCTTCTTCGGGACGAGCTGGGCACCGGATTTCCGTGGCAACTCCGATCTGGGCATGCTCCCGCTGCTCTGGGGCACGCTCTACATCTCCTTCGTCGCGCTCGCGGTGGCGGTGCCGGTCGGGCTCTTTGCCGCGATCTACCTGTCGGAATACGCCGGACCCAAGCTGCGCGCGGTGGCCAAGCCTATGATCGAGATCCTCGCCGGCATCCCGACCATCGTCTACGGTCTGTTCGCGCTGATCACGGTCGGCCCAATCGTACGCGACTGGTTCGCCTCGCCGCTGGGCCTGGGCAATTCGACCAACTCGGTCATGACCGCGGGCCTCGTGATGGGGATCATGCTCATCCCTTTCGTCTCCTCGCTCAGCGATGACATCATCAACGCCGTGCCGCAGGCGATGCGGGACGGCTCCTTCGGCCTCGGCGCGACCCATTCGGAAACGATCAAGCAGGTTGTCCTGCCGGCCGCGCTGCCGGGCATCGTGGGCGCGGTGCTGCTGGCCGCGTCGCGCGCCATCGGCGAGACCATGATCGTGGTCATGGGGGCAGGGGCCGCCGCCGCGCAGTTCCAGGCAGGGCTGGGCGCGGTGGTCAATCCCTTCGAGGCCATGACGACGGTAACGGTCAAGATCGTCTCGCAATTGACCGGCGACACCGACTTCGCCAGCCCCGAAACGCTCGTCGCCTTTGCCCTCGGGCTAACCCTCTTCGTGATCACCTTGGGGCTGAACGTCCTGGCGCTCTGCATCGTGCGCAAGTACCGGGAACAGTACGAATGACCGACGCAACCGCAAACGCGCCCGACGCTCCGAAGCAAGGCAAACATGCCGGCTCGCTCTTTGACGCAGATGTGCGCACCAGGAAGCGCAATGCCGCCGAGGCCCGTTTTCGCGCCTATGGGCTGACCGCGGTCGGTATCGGCGTGGCCGCGCTGATCATGCTAATGGCCTCCATCCTGAGTCAGGGCCTGCCTGCCTTCAATCAGACCTTCATCACGCTGGATGTCTATCTGGACGAGGCCAAGCTCGACAAGAACGGCACCCGAGATATCGAAGCCATCAAGAAAGTCTCGACCTTCGGCTACGATCCGCTGATCAAGAACGCGATGACGTCCAGGATGGACGCACTCGGTGTGAGCGCAGAAGAGTTCGGTATTTCCGGCAAGGAACTCTCCGCGATGATCTCCAAGGAAGCCGCCGCGCAGCTTCGTCGCTTCGTCATCGCCCATCCCGATCGGATCGGCGACACGGTGGAGTTCGAATTTCTCGCCTCCGGTCGGATCGACGGCTACTACAAGGGCCGCGTCAGCATGGAGAGTGCCGAGAAAGACAGCAATGTCACGCCTGGCCAGCTACGGTTGGCCGATGCGCTGAAAGAGGGTGGGGCGCTTTCCACCCATTTCAACTGGGGCTTCATCACCATGGCGGACGCTTCCGAGAACCGCCCCGAAGCCGCCGGTATCGGCGTGGCGATGCTCGGCTCACTCTACATGATGATCATCGTGCTCTGCCTCGCGCTGCCCATCGGCGTGGCGGCCTCGATCTACCTCGAGGAGTTCGCGCCGAAGAATTGGATCACCGACCTGATCGAGGTGAATATCTCCAATCTCGCCGCGGTGCCCTCCATCGTCTTCGGTATCCTCGGGCTTGCCATCTTCATCAACTATGCCGGCCTGCCGCAATCGGCGCCCATCGTAGGCGGTCTCGTGCTGACGCTGATGACGCTACCGACGATCATCATCTCGACCCGCGCCTCGCTGAAATCGGTGCCGCCGAGCATCCGCGACGCGGCACTGGGCGTTGGGGCCTCCAAGATGCAGTCCGTGTTCCACCACGTGTTGCCACTGGCAGCACCCGGCATCCTCACCGGCACCATCATCGGCCTGGCGCAGGCGCTCGGAGAGACCGCACCGCTGATGCTGATCGGAATGGTGGCTTTCGTCCGCGAATTCCCCTCGGCACCGCCGGAGGGCTTTTTCGACCCCGCTTCGGCCCTGCCGGTGCAAGTCTATAACTGGACAACCCGGGCAGATCCGGCTTTCGTGGAACGTGCATCGGGAGCGATCATCGTGCTGCTGATCTTCCTGCTGTGCATGAACTTCCTTGCTATCATCCTCCGCCGCCGCTTCGAGCGTCGCTGGTAACTCGGGAAGGGCCCAAAAATGAACGATATGCGACCAGTGGAGCGCTCCGTGGACACCAAGGAAATGAAGTTCGAATGCAGCGACGTGCAGGTCTATTATGGCGAAACCCACGCCATCAAGGATGTGAGCGTCAAGCTGGAAGACAAGACGGTGACCGCGTTCATCGGCCCGTCGGGCTGTGGCAAATCCACCTTCCTGCGCTGCCTGAACCGGATGAACGACACGATCGACATCTGCCGAGTCACGGGCAGCCTGCTGCTCGATGGCGAGGACATCTATGACAAGCGGGTGGACCCGGTCCAGCTGCGCGCCAAGGTGGGGATGGTGTTCCAGAAGCCGAACCCTTTCCCCAAGTCGATCTATGACAATATCGCTTATGGCCCGCGCATCCATGGCCTTGCCAGGAACAAGGCGGAACTGGATGAAATCGTGGAGAAATCCCTTCGCCGAGGCGCGATCTGGGACGAAGTCAAGGACCGTCTGGACGCACCGGGCACGGGCCTTTCGGGTGGCCAGCAGCAGCGCCTTTGCATCGCGCGCGCCATCGCCACCGAGCCCGAAGTGCTGCTGATGGACGAGCCTTGCTCCGCGCTCGATCCGATCGCCACCGCGCAGGTGGAGGAGCTGATCGACGAGCTGCGCGAGAACTACTCCGTAGTCATCGTGACCCACTCGATGCAACAGGCCGCGCGTGTCAGCCAGAAAACCGCCTTTTTCCACCTCGGCAACCTGGTGGAATTCGGTGCGACGGGCCAGATCTTCACCAATCCGAGGGATCCGCGCACCGAGAGCTATATTACCGGCCGGATCGGCTAAGGGAGAGACCGACAGATGGTTATGGATAAATCCGAGCGCCACATCGCGCGCGCTTACGACCGCGACCTGGAGGCCATTCAGGCGCATATCATGAAGATGGGCGGGCTGGTCGAGGCCGCAATCCTGGACGCCGCACAGGCGCTTGCCACCCGCGATGAGGAACTGGCCGAGAAGGTCCGCAATTCGGACCGGGCCATCGACGATCTGGAAGCGCTGATCCAGCAGGAAGCGGCGCTCACAATCGCCGAGCGCCAGCCGATGGCCTTCGACCTGCGCACCATTCTCGCGGTGATGAAGATCGCCAACAACCTTGAACGGATCGGCGACTACGCCAAGAACATGGCCAAGCGGACCGGGGTTCTGGTGCAGATGAAGCCGGTGGAGGAGAACAACTCTTCCGTGCGCCGCATGGCCAAAATGGTCGAGGTGATGCTCAAGGATGCGCTGGACGCCTTCGTGCAGCGCGACGGCGAGCTGGCCGAGGATGTCCGCCAGCGCGACCTGGAAGTGGACCAGATGTATAACTCGCTGTTCCGCAACTACCTCACCTACATGATGGAAGATCCACGCAATATCACGGCCTGCATGCACCTGCATTTCATCGCCAAGAATATCGAGCGGATGGGCGACCACGTGACCGCGATTGCCGAACAGGTGATCTATCTCGACACCGGCGCATATCCCGACGATCCGCGTCCCAAGGGCGACCGGACATCGATCGATTATAGCGAGGGCGCGTAATGTCTCCGCCGGAACAACCCAGGGTGCTTGTGGTCGAGGACGAACCCGCGCAGCGGGAGGTGCTCGCCTATAATCTCGAAGCCGAGGGGTTCCACGTCGACAAGGCGGAAAACGGCGAAGAGGCGCTCCTGCTCGTCGAGGAGAACGCACCGGACGTGATCGTTCTGGACTGGATGCTGCCCAACGTGTCGGGCATCGAGATCTGCCGTCGTCTCAAGATGCAGCCGGACACCCGTGGCGTGCCGATCATCATGCTTTCCGCGCGTTCCGAAGAGGTAGACCGGGTGAGGGGGCTTGAAACCGGGGCTGACGATTATGTCGTGAAGCCCTATTCGGTGGCCGAACTGATGGCCCGGATTCGTGCGCAGTTGCGTCGGACACGGCCCGCAAGCGTCGGCGAAAAGCTCACCTTCGACGATATCGTGCTCGATGCCGAAACCCACAAGGTCTTTCGCGACGAGCAGTTGCTCAAGCTCGGCCCGACCGAGTTCCGGCTTCTGACGACCTTCATGGAGAAGCCCGGCCGCGTCTGGAGCCGCGAGCAGTTGCTGGACCGGGTCTGGGGGCGCGACATCTATGTCGATTCACGAACGGTCGACGTGCATATCGGGCGGCTGCGCAAGGCCCTCTGCCAGCATGGCGGCGAGGACCCGGTGCGCACGGTGCGCGGCGCGGGCTACGCGCTCGGCTGACCAGCGCCGACAGGCCAGCGGCTATTTCAACTGGCTGTCCTTGCTGCCGCCGCGATTGATGCCGCCGCGGTGCTTGTAGGCCGAGTCGCGTTCCTGCTGGCAATCGATACAGAGCTTGACGCCGGGCAGGGCGACCCGCCGCGCCTCCGGGATCGGCTCTTCGCATTCCGCGCAATGCGTCAGACTTTCTCCCACGGGATGCGCGCGCGCCTTCATCCGGGACAGTTCGTCCTGAATCGAGTCCTCGATCTGCTCACTCACAGCGCCATCGCGCGCCCAACCGCCAGCCATATCAAGCCTCCTTCGACTTGTTAGGGTGCCAGCAGCTTTGACGAATTTCAATCCGGGACAGTGCCGTATCTGTCCGCCGACGAAATGACGTTCCCGGGTCGCACAGCGCGGGTGCAAGCAGGGACAGGACAGATTCAGACTGAGGACAGGACCTTGGCAGCGCCGAAAGGATCTCCGCCGGATCTGATCCAAAAGTCGTATAATCAGTATTATGTAATATACAGATCGATATGGAACGGGCTCGCACACCCGTTCCAGCTTTCAGTTATTACTGTAAGTCCTTGGAATCAGAACTTTCGGACACCCACGACCTTTTGGTACAAGCCACCAAAGATCGTCTCCTTGCGCCATTCGAACTGGTCCTTGTCCTCAACATAGTCCCAAAGCTCGTTGGCCCACAGCGCCTTCGCGAACGGCTCCAGCCATTTGAAGACCAGCCAGATGATCGGACGCATCGGGTGCCACATCACCGGCTCGTGGTAATCGACGAACATCAGCTTGCCGCCGGGCTTCACACGGCTGGCGAGATTGTTGGCGATGGCGTGTTTGTAGTCCTCGGGAACCTCGTGCATCAGGAAATACGAGTTCACCACGTCATAGAGGCCTTCGCCGGTGGTCCGCGCATCGCAGATGCCCGTACGGGTCTGCGGCAGATCAGAGATCTTGCGGTTCACGTGCTCGATCTGGACGTTCTGAATATCGGTGACGTGATATTCGCCTTCCGGGCCGACTTTCTTGGCCAGATGGCTGACGAGCTTGCCGTAAACAGCCGCCGGCTGAAGCACCCGATCACCCGGTGTGATTTCGTCCCGCGCGGCGCGCATCAGCTTGTTCTGCTGCATCCACAGGATCGTCGCAACGACGACTTCTCGGTCCAGCAATTCGACCATGTTCGGCGCGACATAGGCCCAAGTATAAACATCGACCAGGTAATCGGGCAGTTTCGGCGCGGGCGTGTCGCCCCAGGAAGCTGCTGGCACGGTGCTAACCGGGTCAACCTTGTCATTGCCCCCGAAATCGACGCTCGCATTCATGACTGGACCCTTTCCAAGTACCGGGGTTTGACACCCCTTCGTATATCGGCGCATCGCCGTCACATCGATTTTGCCCTCTGAATCGGCGAAAACCGTCTTTGGCGAGACCGTAACCGTGTTTTACGGGCCTTAACATGCGGCAAACCCGATAATCGCACGCCTCGGATGCAACTCCGCATTCTCGGGAGCGCAAGGCTCGACGCGGGATGCCTGCTCCTGCTACACGATGCCGCGCTCCCGGAATGGTCGATTTTCGAGGATCCGCTCCATCGAGAATTCCGACAGATCGAGGCTCCGGAAGTGGCCATGAACCAGCAGTTCGGCCAACCCACGCCCCATAGCCGGCGCCTGTTGCAGACCGTGGCCGGAGAATCCGTTGATAAGCAGAAGATTGTCCCAATTCGGGTGCCGCCCGAGAATTGCATTCTGATCCAATGTGTTGAACGCATAATGCCCGACCCAATGACGAATTACTTTTGCCTGATCGAACCCCGGAATGCGCCTGTAGAGCTTTGGCCAGATATTTTCTTCGAAATCCCAATGTCTTGCATCGAAATCTTCGCAATCGACCGCTGTGTCGTTCTCAGGCACCGTTGCGGTGATCCAACAGGTTCCCTCCGGCCGCGCGTAGTAGCCCTGGTAGTCGATCAGCAATGGGGCATCGGGGTGACGCGCATTCGGGGCGTCAACAACAAATACTGTTCTTTTTCTTGGTTCTACCGGAAACTCTTCACTCAGTTTGCGCATGAAGAGAGATGCTCTCGGCCCGGCGGCGTTCACCACCTCGCCAACCGAGACCCGCCGCCCATCCGAGAGCGAGAGCGATCCGATCACCCTGCCCGCACGATCTACGCCAACAACCTCAGCATGCTCGAACCGGACACCTTGCAGCCGCGCCAGGTCGCGCAGCCCGGCCAGCAGGCCCATATTGTCAAACCACCCCTCCGCGCTTCCGCCAAAGGACGCCAGCGAGACCCCCTCGGCACTGATCCAGGGGAACAGCCGGCAGAGCTGCTCCGCCGTGAGGGCCTCCGTCCCTGCCCCTTCGCCGCGCTGCATGTCGACCGCCTCTCGCAGGTTTTCCGCACCCGTCTCGCTGCCGGCCAGAAAAAGGTAGCCATTGCCGCGAAACCCGAGATCAACACCGCCCAGCTCAGCGGTAAGACTTGAAAAATTTCGTATGAATTCAAGCCCAAACCCCGATATCCTCACGTTGATCGCAGCGGTGAACTGCTGCCGGATCGAGGCGACGGACAGCGCTGTCGATGAGAATTCATGCGTCGGGTCCCGTTCAAAGACACAAATACGCAACCGCGGCTCGAAAAGGCTCAGCCAATAGGCCGTCGAGGCTCCCATGATCCCGCCGCCGACAATTGCGACGTCGACCTTTTCGGCCATCAGAAACCCTTTCCCATCAGTGCTCTGCCTGTCCGGTTGTTACCGCTGCCGTCTCGACAGTTCCGCCTGCGCGACCTATTCTGCCTCGACGTCATAGGAAGACAATCGCTCATGGTATCAATTCTCGTTTTGAACGGGCCGAACCTCAATATGCTCGGAACCCGTCAGCCCGAAGTCTACGGAAGCACAACATTGCCGCAAATCGAACAGATGTGCCGGCAGCTTTCAGAAGAACTGGGCATCTCGCTCGCTTTCGAACAGTCGAATCATGAAGGTGTCATGGTCGACATGATCCACGCGGCCAAGGGCGTGCATGACGCCATCATCATCAATGCCGGCGCCTATACCCATACCTCCATTGCGATCATGGACGCGCTCGCCTCTGTCGAGATTCCAACGCTGGAGCTTCACCTGAGCAATGTCCATGCGCGCGAGGAGTTTCGACACTTCTCCTATATCTCCCGTGTCGCTATCGGCTTGATCTGCGGTCTGGGTCCGGCCGGCTATTTGCTCTCCCTGAGGGCGATGGCCGACCATCTTGGAGTGCCCGCTTGATCCTCGATTACGTCGAACGTGTTACCAGCCTGTCGGAAATGCAGGACGTATGGGCTTATCACAAGGAAGTCATGGCCACCTATGGCTTCAACCGGGTTCTCTATGGTTTCACGCGTTTCCGGACAGAGAAATCCCTCGGCGACCCTCAGGACCTGCTGGTCCTGACCAATCACGACATTGCCTATATCCAGACCTTCCTCAATCAGGGGCTCTATCTGAATGCCCCGATGACCATTTGGGCCCTGAACAATGTCGGTTCCAGTTCCTGGCGACAGACCGAGAAAATGATGGCCTCCGGCACCCTCAACGAGTCCGCGCGCAAGATCTGGGAATTCAACAGGAGCCACGGGCTTGGCGCCGGATACACGATAAGCTTCCAGACCAATTCGAAACGTGCCAAGGGCGCGATCAGCCTGACCTCGGTCCCTGCCCTCTCCTTTGATGAGGTAGATGACATCTGGGCGCGGCA
This sequence comes from Aliiruegeria sabulilitoris, assembly GCF_001558155.1. GTDB lineage: Bacteria > Pseudomonadota > Alphaproteobacteria > Rhodobacterales > Rhodobacteraceae > Tropicimonas > Tropicimonas sabulilitoris. The sequence continues at coordinate 299,717 of NZ_LOAS01000003.1, read as the reverse complement.
CGGCCGTGAGTTGGAGGCAATGAGCAACGTGCTTCACCTCCGACTCTCCTCCATGCCCAACCCGGACTCCCTCCGTCCGCTGACGCCGCGCCAACGCGAGGTCCTCGAATGGGTCGGTGACGGCAAGACAACCGCCGATATCGCCTCGATCATGGGCCTCACGCCGGCGACAGTTGAAAAACACCTGCGCCTCGCACGCGAAGCCCTCGACGTTTCGACCACCGCACAAGCCGTGTTGAAGGCATCCTTCCTCAACCAGATTTTTGTCCTTTGAACAAAGCTCCTCGCAATACCTAACAATCTAACGAAATTTTGAAACTTACGCCTGCCAACGGTCAGGGATTCCATACTTCCTTAACCAAGCGTTAATTGGCATTTTAAAATCGTTCCGTGAGTGGTGGCATTAGCCAAGGAACAGTGGGCCAGACACCCCCTCGCGATTTCGAGGCGAACGGTCCGCACCGGGCAACCGGAGTCGGCCCGTAGCGGTGTATTATTCGCCGCCGGGTCGACGCTTATCCACGGATTTGGCATCATCCCCAATAATGCCGGGTCCGGCATGTGGATGCGAAACGGCGCAGCTTGCCCGTGCTGCGCCGTTTCCTTTTTCGCGGTCGATGAAGCAATTCCCCGCCAGGTCTGGCCCGAGAAACCTGAGTTTCAGGCCCCCACTTGCCATCGTCTTTCCGCAAGATACCTCCGCCGGAGCCACGATCCGCAGGATCGTTTTCGAGCGAAGCGTACGAACCAAGACGCGATTGCAGAACGAAAAAAGGCGCCCGCAAGCCGCGAGCGCCCAATCCGATCGGAGTTTTCGTGCCGTCTCAGCCCTTCATGGCTGCGACTTCGGCCGCGAAATCCTCTTCTTTCTTCTCGATGCCTTCACCGACTTCCATGCGCACGAAAGCGGTGATCTCGGCGCCGGCTTCCTTGGCGGCTTCGCCAACGGTCAGATCCGGGTTCACAACGAAAGCTTGTCCGAGCAGGGTCACTTCGGACATGAATTTCTTCATGCGACCGATGATCATCTTCTCGATCACCTGCTCCGGCTTGCCGGATTCACGGGCGATGTCCATCTGGACCTGCTTTTCATGCTCGACAACGGCCGGGTCGAGATCGGCTTCGGAGAGCGACGCCGGGTTGGAGGCTGCGATATGCATTGCAACCTGCTTGCCGAAGGCTTCGTCACCGCCCTTGAGCGCGACGAGAACGCCGATCTTGCCAAGCCCCGGGGCCGCGGCATTGTGCATGTAGGCCGCGACCACGTCGCCCTCGACAGCCGCCATACGGCGCAGCGACATGTTCTCGCCGATGGTGGCAATCTTGTCGGTCAGAACCTCGGAGACAGGCTTGCCACCGAGGTCAGCCGCCTTGAGCGCCTCGACATCGGACACACCGATCGCGGCTTCGGCGATGGCGGCAACCATTTCCTGGAACTCCGCGTTCTTGCCGACGAAGTCGGTTTCGGAGTTCACCTCGACGACAACACCCTTGCCGCCATCGACCTTCATGCCGATGAGACCTTCCGCGGCAACACGGTCGGATTTCTTGGCGGCCTTGGCCAGGCCCTTGGTGCGCAGCCAGTCGACGGCGGCTTCGATATTGCCTTCGACTTCGGTCAGCGCCTTCTTGGCGTCCATCATGCCTGCGCCGGTCATGTCGCGCAGTTCTTTCACCAGTTTCGCGGTGATCGCCATCTCTTGGCTCTCCTCGATTTGGGGTCGTGTTGCGGCAGGCATTGGCCCGCCGCACATGTCAGTTCCGTGACGTTTTCACGCGACTCGGAAATCAGGCTTCGGTCGGGGTCTGTTCAACCACAGCTTCGGCTTCGGCGGCGGGCGCCTCTTCCAGAGCTTCCTCGATGAAACCTTCTTCCATCTCGCCAAGGTCGATACCGGCGGCATCCATCTGGGCAGACATACCGTCGAGCGCAGCGCGCGAGACGAGGTCGCAATAGAGCGCGATGGCACGGGCGGCGTCGTCATTGCCCGGGATCACGAAGTCCACGCCATCGGGAGAAGCGTTGGTATCGACCACGGCGACGACCGGAATGCCGAGCTTCTTGGCTTCAGCAATGGCCAGGTCTTCCTTGTTCACGTCGATGACGAAGAGCAGGTCCGGAACGCCACCCATCTCGCGGATGCCGCCGAGGGAAGCGGTGAGCTTCTCCTGGTCACGCTCCATGTGCAGGCGCTCTTTCTTGGTGAGGCCTTCGGCACCCATCGCCATCTGCTCGTCGATCGAGCGCAGGCGGTTGATCGACTGGGAGACGGTCTTCCAGTTGGTCAGCGTGCCGCCCAGCCAGCGGTGGTTCATGTAGTATTGCGCGCAGCGTTCCGCGGCATCGGCGATCGGCTTCTGGGCCTGACGCTTGGTGCCGACAAACAGGATCCGGCCACCCTTGGCGACGGTCTCGCGCACGGCAACAAGCGCCTGCTCGAGCATCGGCATGGTCTGGGTCAGGTCCATGATGTGGATGCCGTTGCGGTCACCGTAGATGTACTCGCCCATGCGGGGATTCCACCGCTGGGTCTGGTGACCGAAGTGAACGCCAGCTTCAAGCAGCTGACGAAGAGAGAACTCAGGAAGCGCCATATCCTATCCTTTCCGGTTTAGCGTCCTCGGCGGGGTCATAACGGGCTTTCGCCCAACCGGCGGACCGAACGAGGATGTCTCCCCCGAAGGCCCAGGCCCCGCCTGTGAAGTGCGCTGCGCATAGATCATCCCGCGCGCCCACGCAACCCCCTGCCCTGCTTTTCTGGCGGCGCCGCGGAAAAAGCTGTTAGTTTGCGAAGCGAACCACGGAGAATCTTCATGAAACTACCCGATTTCCTGATGGCGCTGCCATCGCTCGACGTTCCGTTTCCCGCAGATGTGGTCGAGAGTCGCGCCATGCGGACAGAGGACGCGCTGCTGGTCTTCTTCATTTTCCACAAGGAGTTCGAGTTGCCGGCGCATTCCCACAAGGCGCAATGGGGCACCGTTCTGCAGGGCGAGATCATTCTGACCATAGGGGATGAAACTCGGCATTACGGCCCCGGCGACAGCTACGACATTCCATCGGGCGTCGAGCATTCGGGCCAGATCCACGCCGGTTCCATCGTGATCGACGTGTTCGAGGAGCCGGATCGGTATTCAGTCATTCGGTGATTTCGCAGCCTGGCACGAAAGGCAGGGGGCTCTGCCCCGCACGCTCTCGCGAGCGCTCCCGCTTGGATATTCGAGGAAGGATGATTTCCGTGAACGGGCCGGCTATCTCGTGCGAGAACACCGGCTTGGAGCCATACCTCGCCTCTGCGACTTTGAAACGCTTGTCTGCCAGCCCAACGCGCTTGCCACGCCCGCCCCTGCAGGTCACAAGTCGACATGAGCAAGGAAATCGACATTCTCTGTATCGGCTCGGTGCTGTGGGACGTGATCGGCAGAACGCCGCGTTCGATGGCGGTCGGCCATGATGTTCCGGGGCGCATAACGCGCCTGCCGGGCGGTGTTGCAATGAATATCGCCATGGCTTTGGTGCGCGAGGGCCTGACACCGGCGCTGCTGACAGTATTGGGACAAGACAACGAGGGCCGCGAACTGGCGCGGGCGGCTACGGAAATGGGCATGGTGGCCGATCTGGTCACGTGGTCCGAAGACCTGCCTACAGATCAATACATGGCAATCGAGGCCGAGAACGGCCTCGTCGCCGCTATTGCTGACGCGCATTCGCTGGAACGGGCCGGGGATGCGATCCTCGAACCGCTGGCCGATGGGCGCCTCGGTTCCATCTCGGCGCCATACGACGGTGTGATCGCGCTGGACGGGAATCTGACGGAAAGTCTCCTGTCAAGAATCGCAGATAACCCGTTGTTCTCAAGTGCAGATCTTCGAATCGCTCCGGCCTCTCCCGGCAAGGCCAATCGGCTGGTCCCGCTGTTGCACCACCCGAAGGCAACGATCTATGTCAACCGGATCGAGGCGGGCCTGATCTGTGACAAGAAATTCCCCACGGCCCTAGCCGCGGCAGAAGGCTTGCGCGGCCTGGGCGCCCGCCGGGTACTGGTCACCGATGGCGGCGAGGCCATGGCCGAGGCCAGTCCCGAGGGTGTGCGCACAGCCATCCCGCCCAAGGTCACGGTCAACCGCGTAACCGGCGCGGGAGACACTTTCATGGCCGCCCATATCGCGGCCGAGCTGCGCGGTCAGAGTGGCAATTTCGCCCTCGAAGCGGCGCTTGGCATCACGGCAGCCTATATCTCGGAGACTGATAGTTGAGCCTTCCCATACACTTCTCGGCCGAAGTTGCCGAGGCGCGCGCCAAAGGCGGCGCGCTGGTCGCGCTGGAGAGCACGATCATCACCCACGGCATGCCTTGGCCGCAAAACCTCGAGACCGCGCAACAGGTCGAGCAAACCGTGCGACAAGCCGGCGCGACACCGGCCACAATCGCCGTTCTGGCGGGACGACTGCATGTCGGGCTGGAACCCGCGGAGTTGAAAGCGCTTGCTCGGGCCAAGGATGTCGCCAAGGTCAGCCGCGCCGATCTCGCCGTCTGCATGGCGCGCGGCGGAAACGGCGCCACGACCGTCGCGGCCACCATGATCGCCGCCCATCTGGCCGGAATCGAGGTTTTTGCCACGGGCGGAATCGGCGGCGTGCACAAGGGCGCGGAGACGAGTTTCGACATTTCGGCGGACCTGCAGGAACTGGCCCAGACGCCGGTGACCGTGGTATGCGCGGGCGCCAAGGCGATCCTTGACCTGCCCAAGACCTTCGAGGTGCTGGAAACGCTTGGCGTCCCGGTGATCGCCCTCGGGCAGGATGTTCTGCCGGCCTTCTGGTCTGCACGCTCTGAACTCGCCGCGCCGCTTCGCATGGACAGCGCCGACGAGATCGCCGACGCCATGCGCATGCGGCGCGCGCTCGGCCTGCCTGGTGGACAACTGGTCGCCAACCCGATCCCGGCAGAGGCCGAAATCTCCGCTGACGCGCTGGCCCCGGTGATTACTCAGGCTCAGGCCGAGGCTGATGCAGCCGGCGTCTCGGCCAAGGCGGTGACCCCGTTCCTGCTGCAGCGGATCTTCGAGCTGACCGAGGGGCGCTCGCTGGAAGCGAATATCGCCCTCGTTTTGAACAATGCTAGGCTTGCGGCGGCAATTGCCGGCTGCCTTGCGAGCAAACAGTAAACCGCTTCCTTTGAAACCTTCAGCCGCCCTTGCGAAGTTTCGGGCGGCTACATAGCTTGCGTGCGGGGAGCACCAGTTCAGGCAATGCAAAATCGCGACAAACATCAAACGGCCCCCGAGCCGCTTCATCTCCGTCGAAAGCCGGGGATCCTCGCAAACCTGCGGTCTTCCTTCCTGACCGGGCTGGTCGTGATCGCGCCTGTCGGCCTGACCGTCTGGCTGATCTGGACCGTCGTTGGCTGGGTCGACAGCTTCGTGCTGCCTTTCGTCCCCGACCCCTACGAGCCCGAAAGGTTCTTGAAGGAGATCTTTGGCGAAGACACGCAAATCAACGTGCGTGGCGTGGGCGTCGTCTTCTTCCTGGTCTTCACGGTGGTGATCGGCTGGATCGCCAAGGGCGTGATCGGCCGGTCCTTCATCGCCTGGGCCGAGGTCCTGGTGGACCGGATGCCGATCGTGCGTTCCATCTATAGCGGCGTGAAGCAGATCGCCGAGACCATCTTTGCCCAGACGGACTCCAAATTCGACAAGGCTTGCCTGATCGAATACCCGCGCGCGGGGCTCTGGGCCGTTGCCTTCGTCTCCACCGCAGCCAAGGGCGAAATCTCGAGACGTGTGCCCCGGAACGAAAACATCCTGTCGGTCTTCCTGCCGACGACGCCGAACCCGACCTCGGGATTCCTGCTGTTCGTTCCGGAGTCCGAGGTCATCTATCTCGACATGTCGGTCGAAGATGCGGCCAAACTGGTGATTTCGGCCGGCTTGGTCTATCCGAACGCCGGGCATGAAGACCTGCCACCGACGCCGGGCGGCATTCCCATCGATGTCGAGAACGAACGTCAGCGGGACAAGCTGGGCGCCTGACGAGGTTTCCGCCCAGAAAGGCGCCGAAACACACGTCCTAACCGAACATCTCCGCCAGATCGACACTGCCGCGCAGGTTCAGATCCTGCTTGTGGGCGCTCAGGAACCGCTCCCCCGCCGCCCGCCCGGCAGCCTTGAGCCTCGACAGGATGACCGGCGAGGGCACGATCTTGGTGGCAACCGACAGATCCCGCATGAAATCGTCATCGGCGACCATGTGCACCAGCACGTCGCGCATCCCCTCCACCCGCTTCTCGGCAATCAGTTCATGCACGAAGTGAATCGCACGAAGTTCTCGCAGCAGCGAGGAATTGAAGCTGATCTCGTTGATCCGGTTATGGATATCGCCCGCTGATTTCGGCACGTCCGGCCGGAAAAGCGGGTTGATATTCACCACCAGAACATCCGCCGGCAGATCCTGCCGAAAGAGCGGAAAGAGCGCCGGGTTGCCGGTATAGCCGCCATCCCAAAAGGCTTCCATCTGCCCGGTCGTCTCGTCGAAAATCTCAACCGCCTGAAAGATCGAGGGCAGGCATCCCGAAGCCAGAATCGCGCTCGTCGATATCTCCTCGCCCTCGAACACCCGGATCTTGCCGCTGCGCACATTGCTCGCTGAGATGAACAGCGCCGGCCCTGTCTCGGCGCAAACCCGGTCGAAAGCGAAACGCTCCACGATCCGCTCCAGTGGGTTGGAATAGAGCGGCCCATAGGCATAGGGGCTGATCACCCGGCTCGCCATGTCCGCCATGGTGAAAAGCGGCGAGCTTTCCAGAACCGCCGAATAAATCTCGCTCGGCGGCGCAAAAGGCGCGAACCAATGCGTCAGCCGCAGATCCTGCACGCCGGCCACCTGGTGCCAGAGCCAGTCGAGATTGGCCTTCGCCGCCGCCCTGTCCTGCCCCTTGCCATCGGCCACCAGCCCTGCCTTCAGCGCCGCCCCGTTCAGAGCGCCAGCCGAGGTGCCGGAGATCCCGGCGATCTCGATATCCTCGTCTTCCAGCAACCGGTCGAGCACACCCCAGGTAAAGGCGCCATGCGCCCCACCGCCCTGCAAGGCCAAATTGATCCGCTTCACCACGCCCATGACATCATCTGTTCCCAAATATCCCGGGGGGAGGCGCGGCAACGACGCGCCTGCGGGGGGGCAGCGCCCCCCGCCGCCGAACGGCTCACAACGCGGTCCAGCCGCCGTCGACGCTGATCGTCGTGCCGGTGATCTGATCGGCCGCGGGCGAACTGAGAAAAACGCAGGTCCCGCCCAACTGCTCGACCGTGGCGAATTGCTTGGACGGCTGGCGCTGCAGCATCACATCGCGGATCACCTGCTCGCGATCCATGTTGTATTCCTTCATCGTGTTCGGGATCTGCGCCTCCACCAGCGGTGTCAGCACATAGCCCGGGCAGATCGCGTTGGCGGTGATCGGCTCCTGCGCCGTCTCAAGCGCCACCGTCTTGGTCATGCCCACAACGCCATGCTTGGCCGCGATATAGGCCGACTTGAACGGCGAGGCCGTCAACCCATGCGCCGAGGCAATATTGATAACCCGGCCCCAGCCGGCCGCGCGCATCTTGGGCAAGGCAGCCGCGGTGGTGTGGAAGGCCGAGTTCATGTTGATCGCGATGATCGCGTCCCATTTCTCCACCGGGAACTCGTCGATCGGCGCCACGAACTGGATGCCGGCATTGTTGATCAGGATATCACAGGCGCCGGCCTGCTCGATCAGCGCCCGGCATTCCTCGCCCTTGGACATGTCCGCCTTGATATAGCGCGCCCGAACGCCGGTCTGGCTGGCAATCTCAGCTGCCAGCGCGTGGTCCTCTTCCCGGTCCGTGAAGGAGTTCAACACCACATCCGCGCCCGCCCGTGCCATTTCCCAGGCCACGCCAAGCCCGATCCCCGAATTTGATCCCGTGATGACGGCAGTCTTTCCCTGAAGGCTCATTTCCCTCTCCCTGTCTTGTTTGCCCGGAGCATACATGCTGCGCGCGCGAAATAAAGAAACAGGAGAGCCTGCCGACAGGCATCCGGAGATCGAAATCGTCAGAGACCACGCCACGTCTCCCGAGATCCGTTCGCGTCCTGCCCATCTTTTTCGCAGGCCCAATCGGCACCCGACCAAAAAAAACGCCCGCACAAGGCGGGCGCTAAGTCATTGAGGCAGGTTTCATACAGGCAAGAAACCTATCGAGCAGTACGTTCTTTATACGCAAACCGGCTGCGTACGCCAAGTTAAAAGTTTGAAATGGTTGACTTGCGGGGCTACGCTCGCCCCAAGAATACAAGGGCAGATAGGGATTGTTGCCAAAATGCGACCGCATTTTTTCGAACGCACGCGCTTTGCCGCTTGCGCAATCGCCGTTTCTCTCGCAGGGGGATTCGCACAGGCGGAACCAGCGCATGGCATAGCTATGTATGGCGATCCCGCGCTTCCACCGGATTTTGTGTCCCTCCCATATGTGAACCCCGACGCGCCCAAGGGTGGAAGAATCGTGCTCTCGGAGGTCGGTGGCTATGACAGCCTCAACCCGTTCATCCTCAAGGGCAGTTCTGTCTACGGACAAAGAAATTATGGCTATGAAAGCCTGATGGGGCGCAATTGGGACGAACCCTTCACGCTTTACGGCCTTCTGGCCGAATCGGTGGAGACCGGTCCGAATCGCGAATGGGTCCAGTTCACGCTCCGCCCCGAGGCGCATTTCTCCGATGGCAGCCCGGTCACGGTGGAGGATGTGCTGTGGTCATTCGAGACCCTCGGCACACTCGGCCACCCGCGCTATCACGGCGCCTGGGAAAAGGTCGAGACAGCGCAAGCCGTGGACGACCGCACGGTCCGCTTCAGCTTCAACACCGAGGACAACGAGTTGCCGCTCATCCTCGGGCTAAGGCCGATCCTGAAGAAATCCACCTACGAGAACCGCCCCTTCGACGAAAGCTCGCTGGAGCCCCCCGTCGGCACCGGGCCTTACGTGATCGCCGATTTCGAGCCGGGCCGTTTCGTGACGCTCAAAAAGGATCCCGACTGGTGGGGGTCAGATCTGCCCTTCAACCGCGGACAGCACAACATCGACGAGATCCGCTACGAATGGTTCGGCGACAGCGAAGTCGCGTTCGAGGCCTTCCGCGCCGGAGAAATCTCCTCCAACCGCGAGGGCAGCCTCTCCAAATGGAAGACGGCCTATGATTTCCCCGCCGTTGAAAAGGGCGAGATCATCATGACCGAGATCCCCCACCAGCGCCCCTCCGGCATCCAGGGCATGGTCATGAATACCCGCCGCGCACCCTTCGATGACTGGCGCGTGCGCGATGCCCTGATCCACGCCTTCAATTTCGAGTTCATCAACAACGCGATCAATGCCGGCGAGGAGCCGCGCATCCGCTCCTATTTCTCCAACTCGGTTCTGGGCATGTCCGATGGACCGGCCGAGGGCAAGGTGCGGGAATTGCTGGAACCCTTTGCCGATGAGTTGCTCCCCGGCGCGTTGGAAGGCTATGCTCTGCCCGTCTCCGATGGCTCCGAGGCCAACCGCAAGAACACGCGGGCGGCCCTCAGGATCCTCGCCGATGCCGGCTGGACGGTGCAGGACGGCGTGATGACGAATGAAGCGGGCGAAAAGCTCGAATTCGACATCTTTCTGCGTTCTGGCGCAACCCAGACCGTCAATATCGCCGAGCTTTACGCTGAACAGCTCAAGCGGATCGGCGTGGTGGCCAACCTGGTGACGGTGGATGCCGCCCAGTACAAGGAGCGCACCCAGGAATACGATTTCGACATGGCCTATTACATTCGCTACATGTCGCTGTCGCCCGGCAACGAGCAGAACCTCTATTGGGGCGCGGAGGGCGTGACCAAGCCCGGCACGCGCAACTGGATGGGGATGAACTCGCCCGCTGCCGAGGCCATGATCGACGCGCTACTCAATGGCGAGAGCCAGGAGGATTTCCGCGCGGCTGCCAAGGCGCTCGACCGGGTACTGACCACGGGCCGCTACGTGATCCCGATCTGGTATTCGCCGGTGGGCCGCATCGCGCATAAGGCGGAGCTGAAATACCCCGAAGGCAAGACGCAGATGTATGGAGACTGGATCGGCTTCCAGCCCGATGTCTGGTGGATCGAGCCATAGGATCGAACAAAAGAAAACCGCCTGAACTCAGGCGGCTTTCTTTGTACCTATTTGTCGTAACACCCTGCTCAGCGCCGGATATTCGGCTCGCCTTGCAGCCCGAGCAACTTCCGAAAGGCCGTCCAGTAGAATGGCAGGCGCGGCGGTTCGGAGAGTGCTTGCAAGATCTCGTCGGCATGGTCCGGCATCCTGCGCTGCGCGAACTCGCGCCCCCAATCCAGGAATGCCTGCTGATCGTCCGGACGCAGCCGGCAAGCGCTGCCGACAAGGCCGATGAGGGTTTCGGGGGGCGAGTACCATTCGTCCTGGATCCCACGCACCTTCCAGCGCAGCAACGGGCCAAGCGCGCGCATCCAGGTCTTGTCAGAGAACCGGATCAGGACTTCCGCCATCTCGTCGTGGCTGTAGCCAATCAGCGGCGGGAAGGTATCGAAGAAGATCCCCTGTCCGTCGATCACCGCCAGGTTGCGGATCGAGGGGTGGAAACCGACCCGGTCGTCCCGTTCCGCCGCCGCTTTCCAGAACGTCGCGATCACTTCTCCGGCTGCCTCCATTAGCGCCAGCGCCCCGTCCAGATCCGCCTGAAGCATCTGGTCCCGCATCATCGATGCCGCAGGCAGCGCCTCCTGTACGATCACCGGAACGGTAGTACCGTCGCAATCCAGCAGGCAAAGCCGCGTTTCGGGCAGGCGGACACCGCAGGCGCCGAGAGCTGCAACGTAGTCGTCATGCGCCGCCGCCAGCCGCTGGAGAATCTCCTGCCCTGCCCGGCTCTGATAGACCTTGATCACCGTGCCCAGGAACGGACCGCTCTCCGGCCGGAAAGGCGCACAGAAATACCCCATCCGGGAGATCGGCTCCCTCTGCCCGTCCGTGACCTCCGCCCGCAACGCGTCCAACCATTCGGCACTGCCCGGCGCGAGCCGCTGTTCTTCGCTGTTCATCGCTCTCACTCTGTCTTGTAGGTCTCGACGGGGCCGCCCTGTTCGACCCAGCCGGTGAAGCCCTCGCGGATATGCGCGGCTGGAAAGCCCATATCATTGAGCGTGGCGACGGCAAGCGCGGAGCGCCAGCCGGATGCGCAATGGAAGACGAATTTCTTGTCCTCCCCGAAAATCGATTTGAAATACGGGCTCTCCGGATCGACCCAGAACTCCATCATCCCGCGGGGGCAATGAAATGCGCCGGGGATGAACCCGACCCGCTGGCGCTCCCGCACATCACGCAGATCGACGATGACCACGTCCGGGTTGTCCATCATCGCGATCGCGTCGGCGGCGGAGACTTCCTCGATCCGTTCCCGCGCCGCTGCAACCATGTCGGCCGCGCTGATGTTCAGTTTCACCATGATACCCTCCTACCCTGCTCCTACTGCTAGGCGAGGACGGGCTGGGCGGCAACCGGTGTTTCCTCTCACGTACGATCCTGTGGATCGTGCCTCCGGCGGAGGCATTTTCGGAAAGATGATGGAACCGAGTTGCGTCATCGAAGACTGGTTTCAAACCGGAAAAAGCTGCGACACATCTGAAAGAAAAAAAGGGCCACCCGAAGGCGGCCCTTTTCCGTAAAACGTCTCGTTCGATCAGCGCTTGGAGAACTGGAAGCTCCGGCGGGCCTTGCGGCGGCCGAACTTCTTGCGTTCTACGACGCGGCTGTCGCGGGTCAGGAAGCCCGCAGCCTTGAGCGGCGCGCGCAGCGTGGGATCGTAGAGTTGCAGGGCCTTGGAGATGCCGTGCTTGACCGCGCCAGCCTGACCGGAGAGGCCACCACCCTTGACGGTGGCGACAACGTCGAATTCACCGACGACGCCGGCAACCTGGAACGGCTGGTTCAGGATAAGCTGCTGCACAGGGCGGGCGAAGTAGACGGTGATGTCACGGCCATTTACGGTGACCTTGCCGGAGCCCGGCTTGATCCAGACGCGGGCAACCGCGTCCTTCCGCTTGCCGGTGGCATAGGAACGGCCCAGCTCGTCGCGCACGGGATCGCGGTTGACCAGCTCTTCGACGACCGGAGCGGAGCCTTCAGCGACTTCGTTCAGCTCGGCGAGGGATTTGATTTCTTCGACCATGTTCCTCAGCTCCGGGTGTTTTTCTTGTTCATGGACTTGACGTCGAGCACTTCGGGCTTTTGAGCCTCATGCGGATGCTCGGTGCCGGCGTAGACGCGCAGGTTGGTCATCTGCTGGCGGCTCAGGCGGTTGCCCGGCAGCATGCGCTTGACGGCCTGCGTGACGACGCGCTCGGGGTACTTGCCCTCGAGGATCTGGCCGGTCGTGCGGGACTTGATGCCGCCCGGATAGCCAGTGTGCCAGTAGTTGGGCTTGGAGCGCTTGTTGCCCGTGATCTGCACCTTCTCGGCGTTGATCACGATGACATTGTCGCCCATGTCCATATGCGGGGTGAAGGTGGCCTTGTGTTTGCCACGCAGACGGTTGGCGATGATCGAGGCAAGACGACCCAGCACCACGCCTTCGGCGTCGATGATGATCCACTTCTTCTCGATATCCGCCGGAGTCGCGGTATAGGTTTTCATGTTCTTGCTCTTTACGGGTTCGTCTGGAAGGCGCCTTGCGGCACCGGAAACCTTGGATGCGCCGGTTCTAAGGGTTTTCACGCGCCGGTCAAGTTACATCTGCGCCAATTAGTTATACAATTTCAATGGCTTGAAATTATGGTATTATTATACCCCATTTTTCAACCTACCCCGGACAGATTTCGGGCCAGGAAGCAGATGCTTTCCTGGCCCGTTTCTTGCCTGAAAGGCGGGATCGCTCAGCGGCCGACCGACCACCAGCCACGTCGCTTCGGCTTGGGATCTTCGTCGACCGTCTCGCTCATCGCCGCTTCGGCCTGTTCGCGGTCCGCTTCGGACACCGTTTCCTCGGCTTCCGGAACCTCTGCTTCGGCGGGATCGGCGACAACCTCTTCGACTGCGGCTTCCGGCGCGGCCGGCTCTTCATCCGCTGCCACCACGTCGTCGGCAGCAGCTTCAACGGTCTCCGCTTCACCAGCCTCGGCCTCGACTTCAGGGGCTTCGGTTTCCGGTTGCGGCGCTTCCGTTTCGGCAGACGCCTCGGGCGCGGTTTCAACGGCGTCATCAACCGCAGGCTCCGGCACGCTCTCAGCAGTCTCCGCAGACGTCTCGACGCTGTCTTCAACAGCTTCTTTCTTCACATCCGCTGCTTCCGCATCGGAGGCCTCGCCAACCGTATCCTCGGCTTTGGCGTCGCTTTCCGACGCCTCGGCTTCGGGGGCGTCATCGGCATTGCGGCCAGACCGGCGGCGCGAACGGCGACGACGCGAACGACCGGACTTCTTGTCCTCCTCGCCGTTCTCAGCCTCGTCAGAGGCCGCATTCGCTTCCTCGGCTACCGCCTCGTCGGAACTTTCCTCCGAGCCGTTTTCCGAAGACTGCGCGGAATCGTCGTTCTGATTCTCGTCCCCTGCGGCTCCGCCACGGCGGCGACGCCGACGGCGGCGCTTCTTGCGCGAGGATCCATCGTCATCGCCATTGCCTTCCGTGGCCTGCACAGTCTCCTGTGCCTCCACGATCTCTTCCTCCTCCTCTTCGACGAAATCGGGCATGTCCGAGGTGTCGATGGAGATAACCGGCGCGGACGGTTCGGGCACCGAGCGGGTCGCGGTCTTGAACTTCTCGATCGAGAAATCAGGCGGGATAAGGCTCGGATCGGCCTCGACGCGCACCGAAAGACCGTATTGCGCCTCGATGGAGGCCACATGCTCGCGCTTCTGGTTCATCAGGAAGTTGACGATACTGACCGGAGCCTTGACCAGCACTTCCCTAGAGCGACGGCGCCCACCCTCTTCTTCCAGTTGGCGCAGGATCTGCAGACCTATGCTGTCATCGGAGCGCAGCAGGCCCGTGCCATGGCAGGCCGGGCACGGCTGCGTGGTCGCTTCCAGCATGCCGGGGCGGAGCCGTTGCCGGCTCATCTCCAGCAGGCCGAAGCCCGAGATGCGACCAACCTGGATCCGTGCGCGATCGGTCTTGAGTTTGTCCTTGAAGCGCTTCTCGACGGCGGCGTTGTTCTTGCGCTCTTCCATGTCGATGAAGTCGATCACGATCAGGCCGGCGAGGTCACGCAGACGCAGCTGGCGGGCCACTTCCTCGGCGGCTTCCAGGTTCGTCTTGAGCGCGGTCTCCTCGATCGAGCCTTCTTTCGTGGCACGGCCCGAGTTGACGTCGATGGCCACCAGCGCTTCGGTCACGCCGATCACGATGTAGCCACCCGACTTGAGCTGTACCACCGGGTTGAACATGGCGGCGAGGTAGCTCTCCACCTGATAGCGGGCGAAGAGCGGCATCGCCTCGGTGTATTGCTTCACGTTCTTGGCGTGGGACGGCATGATCATCTTCATGAAGTCCTTGGCCACGCGGTAGCCCTGCTCGCCTTCGACGAAGACCTCGTCGATATCGCGGTTATACAGGTCGCGGATCGACCGCTTGATGAGGTTGCCCTCTTCATAAATCGGCGCCGGCGCGATGGATTTCAGCGTCAGCTCCCGGATCTGCTCCCAGAGCCGCTTGAGATACTCATAGTCACGCTTGATCTCGGCCTTGGTCCGCTTGGCACCCGCCGTGCGGATGATCAGGCCCGCGCCCTCGGGCACGTCGATCTCGCCCGCGATCTCCTTGAGCTTCTTGCGATCCGCCGCGTTGGTGATCTTGCGAGAGATGCCGCCGCCCCGGGCGGTGTTCGGCATAAGGACGCAGTAACGGCCGGCCAACGACAGGTATGTCGTCAGAGCAGCGCCCTTGTTGCCGCGCTCTTCCTTGACCACTTGCACCAGCATGATCTGGCGCACCTTGATGACTTCCTGGATCTTGTAGCGGCGCATGCGCGGCTTGCGCGGACGGCGGATCTCCTCCTGAACGTCCTCCTCGGCCACCGACTCGATGTCGTTGCCGGGGTGGTCCTCGTCCTCATCTTCGTCTTCGTCCTCGGACGCGCTGTCTTCGTCCTCCGCGGAAGTGTCCTCAGTGGCGGCAGCGGCTTCCGCTTCGGTTGCATCGTCTTCGCTGCCGGGCGTTTCAGCAGCTTCCGCCACTTCGACTTCAGCCGGCATTTCTTCCGAAGCGGTGTTGGTCTCACCCGGTTCCTCAGCCACGGCCTCTGCCTCGGCACTCGCCTCGGGTTCCGAAGCCTCGGTCGGCTCCCCGGACGTCGCATCCTCCGCGACAGCCGCCTCTTCAGCGCTTCCCTCGGAGGTCTCCGCGTCGTCATCCTCTACGATTTCGGAGGTCACGACATCGGCCGGATCGTCTTCAAGACGCGCCGCCATGGTCCGGCCGGGTTTGTCCCCGTCCTCGTCTTCGCTTTCCGTCTCAGCGCTTCCCGCAGCTTCCTCGGTATCCGCGTCGGGTTCCGCACCCTCAACATCGTCCACGGCTTCAGCCGTTTCGACAGCATCCTCGGCAGCGGCTTCCGGCGCAGCGTCGTCAGCGCCCGGCGCAGCGACTTCGGCAGTCGCAGCCTCCGGCTCCGCGCTCGCGGTTTCGGCTTGCTCCGGTGCATCGGCGGCGTCTGCCGTCTCTTCTACCGGCTCGACCGCCGCTTCGGCTTGCTCAGGCGCATCCTGTTCGGACGCCTCCGTTTCCGTCGGCGCGTCGTCGACCGCGACCGCATCGCCCTCGACGGGGTCGGTGATTTCCGCAGCGAAGTTTCCGTCTTCGATCACCTCGACCGGGGCCGCGAGCCCGACAACGTCCTCCCCCCCGTCACCAAGATCTACGACATCCATGCCTTCGATCCCGCTCGGGCGGGTCTCTGCCTCGGCGCCCTGGGTCTCATCCTTGCGGTTGCGGTTGCGCGAACGGGAGCGGCGCGAACGGGAGCGGGACTTCTTCTGCTCCTCGCCGTCCTCTTCCTCTTCGTCACGGTTCGCTTCACGCTCCTCTGCCAGAAGCGCTTTCCGGTCGGCCACCGGGATCTGGTAGTAATCCGGGTGAATCTCCGAGAAGGCCAGGAAACCGTGCCGGTTCCCGCCGTAATCCACGAAGGCAGCCTGGAGCGAGGGCTCCACGCGGGTCACTTTTGCAAGGTAAATATTTCCAGCTAGTTGCCGTTTGTTGACGGACTCGAAATCGAACTCGTCAACCTTGTTGCCGTCCACCACGACAACGCGGGTCTCTTCCGCGTGTGTGGCGTCGATGAGCATCTTCTTTGCCATGTAAATCTTTCGCACCCGGGCGGGGCCTGCGTCCGGTCAGGCGCAGGTGGAGAGCTGGGGTGATATGCTGAGGCGGGAACGGCGTGTACGACAAAAGCGGCAGCGGCGCTATCTTGCGCCCTGCCTGCTCCTCGAATTTCCAACGCGCGTTCCATCGCGGTTCTTGTTCTCCGATGCCGAAGGCAATTGTTTGCCCGACACCTATTCATGGTTTTGCCCGGAGCCGTGCCTCGGGCCTTGGTCTAACCTGACCGGTACGCTGTCCCGTTTCCTGCCGGCAATTGGCCAGCCCAGGTTCGGCACAGTGAAATTTGAGGCGGTCTCTCGGGGCGACAAAGCGGGTCCCAGAGGCCGGTAGCACCGACCTTATCGGCAGGAATGGGGATAACACAATCGGAAACTGCGCAAATTCGCGCGCGAATGCGGACTCCGACCCCGTCAACGCCCCGCAGGGGCGCCACCGCCCAATGGCCGACAGCGCGTCAGCGCCAAAGGCCGAGGGCCGTCCCCCGCGCCGCTTTCTCCCCCCGAACGCAACTCCGCCCGGGTCGGGATGTTTCTGGAATCAGAGCAGCCCCTGCGCCTCGACCGCTTCGCGCAGGTTGTTGAAAACCCCCTGCCCGAGCGCAGGCAAGCCCGCATTTCGCGGTCGCAGGTCCGGAACCTGGCTCACCCGGCAGCCGGCCGCGACCGCTGCGGCCACGCCCTTGTCACTATCCTCGAAGGCAAAGCAATTGCCGGGGGCCACCCCTGCCCGCGCCGCCCCCAACAGGTATGGCGCCGGGTCTGGCTTGTGCGCGGCAACGCAATCACCGCCCACCACATCCCGAAAATGCTCCAGCAACCCGGCCCGCCCGAGCTGGTCCCGCGCCATGTCCTTGCGCGTCGAGGTGACGACCACCATGGTCAGGCCCTTCGCCCCAAGCTCCGCAATCAGCGCCTGCACACCCGGTTTCACCGGCACATCTTTCGACACGAGGCTCCGGAACAGCGCGCCCCATTCCTCCTGAAAGCGATCGACATCGGCAATGCCGACGCCCTGCAGGCGCTGTTTCGTCTGCGGACCACTGGAACCGACCAGCGACAGGAAGAATGGCTCGGCCTGCGCGCTTTCCATCGCGTGATCGGCGGCAATCGTCAAAAAGCTGTTCAGGGCCACGCGCTCGGTATCGAGCAGCAGCCCGTCCATGTCGAACAGGAGTGCGGTCATCTCAGAGGTAATCCGATCGTTGTAGGCCGTATTTGGCCATTTTCTCGTTGAGGGTACGCCGCGGAAGGCAAAGCTCCTCCATGACCGAGACGATCGATCCCTTGTGCCGTCGCATCGTGTTGTCGATCAGCATCCGCTCGAACGCCTCGACATATTCCTTGAGCGGCTTGCCTTCCGTCGTCATCACCGGTTCGACGCTCTCGCTCTCCGCCATCAACAGCGAGGCGATGGTTCCCGAGCCGCGCCGGCTCTGCAAAACAGCCCGCTCGGCCACATTGGTCAACTGGCGAACATTGCCCGGCCAAGGCGCCTGCAACAGCTGCGCTGCCTCCTGCGCGCCAACCTCCGGCGCATCGCAGCCATATTCATCGGCGAATTGCTCGGCAAAACGGGTGAACAGCAACAGGATATCCTCGCCCCGCTGACGCAGCGGCGGCAGCGTGATCCGCATCGCGGCCAGCCGGTAGAACAGATCGGGGCGCAGCACATCCTCGCTCGTCTTACCCTGCTCCTGCAGGTTCGACACCGCAACGATCCGGGTCTCGGCCGGGCTGCCCTGATCGTTGATGAAGGTCAGCAGGCGCGCCTGCACATTGGTATCCAGCGCCTCGATATCCTCCAGGCAAAGCGTGCCGCCGCGCGCCTGCTCCACCAGCGGCAAAACCGCGGCATCCGGATCGCCGTCAAAGAGCCGCAAGGACATTTCCTCCTCCGGATAGGCGCCGCATTGCACCAACACGAAGGGCTTGCTCGCCCGCGACCCCACCGCGTGCAGCGCATGCGCTGCCAGCGTCTTGCCGGTGCCGGTCTCGCCATCGATCAGCACATGCCCATCGGCCTGGCCCAGATCGAGAATGTCCTCTCGCAGCCGCTCCATCGCCGGGCTGGCACCGATCAGCTTGTCCATGATCTGCGTGCCGCCGGACAGATCGCGCCGGAGCGCCCGCGCATCGAGCGCCAACCGGCGTTTCTGCGTGGCCTTCTTGGCCAACTCCGTCATCTGATCCGGGTTGAAAGGCTTCTCTAGAAAGTCGAACGCGCCAACCCGCATCGCCTCGACAGCCATGGGAACATCGCCATGCCCGGTGATGATGATCACCGGCAGCGCCGAGTCCTGGCTCATCAGCCGCTTGAGAAAGGCCATCCCGTCCATGCCCGGCATCCGGACATCGGAAACGACGACGCCGGGATAATCCGGCCCGATCCGCTTGAGCGCCTCTTCGGCGGTGGCAAAGGTTTCCGTGTCGAAGCCGGAGAGAGCGAGCCACTGGCTGATCGACTGGCGCATGTCCTGCTCGTCATCGACAATCGCGATCTTCATTGCCTTGGCCATGGTGCCACCTCTCTGGTCACGTTTACACGCATTACTCCGCCGCTTCCTGTTTTGCCTTCAGGATCGGCAGCTGCACTTCAAAAACGGCACCGCCATCCGGCCCGTTCCAGGCGGTCAGACGACCACCGAAATCGTTGATGATCCCCGAGGAGATCGCCAGCCCCAGCCCGACTCCGTCTCCGGGCTGTTTCGTTGTGTAGAAGGGTTCGAAGAGCGATTCCAGATCCACGATACCATGACCGTTGTCATGCACGCTCAGGATCGCGTTCTCGCCCGCCGACAGGATCAGCTCGATCTGCGGCTCCTCGGCGTCCTTGGTCGCGTCGATGGCGTTGCGGAACAGGTTGATGAAGACCTGTTCCAGCCGAAGCCTGTCGCACATCACCATGACCGGCTGGGCCGGCATCGTCCGGCTGATAGCAATGCGACGGCTCTTGAGTTGCGGCTCCATCATCGCCAGCCCCTCGGACACGGCCTCGCGCATGTCCAGAGGCTCGAAAGCCTCCTCCCCCTTGCGGGCATAAGATTTGAGCTGCCGCGTGATCGCCCCCATCCGTCCGATCAGGTCGTCGATCCGCTGGAAGGAACTCAGCGCCTCCTCGGTCCGCTTGCGCTGCAACAGAAGCCGCGCCCCGGCCAGGTAGGTCTTCATCGCCGCGAGCGGCTGGTTCAATTCGTGGCTGACCGAGGCCGACATCTCGCCGAGCGCCGCCAACTTGGAGCTTTGCGCCAGCGTCTGCTCGGCCACTTCCAGGTTCTTCTCGGCCCGCTCCCGCTCGGCGATCTCGCGCTGCAGCCGCTGGTTGAGCACCCGCAACTCCGCCGATTCCCGCTGGAACAGGCGCGAGCGCGATTGCGCCTTGCGGCTCATGAAATAGAAGGCCGCCGCCAGCAGCAGGGCAAAGCCCATGATCTCCAGCGCCAGAACCCCGTTCACCCGCTCGCGCACCGAGGCATAGGTTGTGAAACCGACAATCCGCCAGCCCTGGAACGGAATCCGCGCCTCCGAACGCATCACCGCCTCGCCAAGGATATAGGCATCCGGCATGGTCAGCGACCAATCGGTGGTGGCATGCAGCGCCCGCGCAATGGCCGAGGGTGCCGACTGCGCCGTCAACGCCTCCTCCACCGTGCGCCCGCGCCAGCGCGGTTCGGTCGCCAGGATGATGGACCCCTCGCTATCGGTCACCAACACGGCATCCGCGATCCCCGCCCAGGAGCTCTCGAATTTCCGCAGGTCGACCTCGACCACGATCACACCCACCACCTCGCGTTCCGAGGTTATCCGCCGCGAATAGGTGAACTCCTTCACCCCCGTCTCCATCTCGACCAGCGAGAACACGGTGTCATTGGAGCGGATCGCATCAATGAAATAGGCCGAGGAGCGATGCTGCGACCCAAGCTTGCTACGATCCGTCGCCGCCACGACCCGACCATCGGCATCCAGCATCATCAGCGACGCGGCCCCGATCTCGTCCCGGAACGAGATCAGGCGCTGCGAGCTTTGGGTGAAATCTCCCGAATTCAGCGCCCCGATCAGCGCCGGGTCCTGCGCGAGCAGGAGCGGCACCACCGATGTCCTCTGTAACTCACTGATAACGTTGCCAGAATATAGAGCAAGCCTCAGCTCCGCTCGGTTCCGGGTTGTCTCCGTGAACCGGTCGCTCAACCAAAGGTTGGTCACATAGAGCGTCACCCCCGCTGCCACGAGGATCAGCACCACAACGACACGCAGCCGCCATGGCGTGTTTTCCTCGACCGGCTCAGGAAGGTTCGGGGTTATGGACATGCACGAAACTTAGGCGATAAGGGACCGAAACCCAAGGGAATAGCGCAGTCGGATCATGCTCCGCACCAAGGCCGCCGCGCCGAAACGAACCGGCGCGCCGCCGGCCCGTCACCCGTGTCGAACCGACACGCGAAGGAATGGCTAGCCTTTCTTCTGACCCCAAATATCCTGGGGAGAGCGCCCGCCAGAGCGCGTAGGGGGCACAGCCCCCCGGGAACAGACGAAAACACCTCAGGCGCCGACCAGCGTTTCGGTGAGCGCGGTGAACATTGCCAGCCCGTCGGTGCCGCCATGCATGGCGTCGATGGCACGCTCCGGATGCGGCATCATCCCCAGCACGCGCCGGTTGGCCGACAAGACGCCGGCAATATCGCCGGCCGAACCGTTGGGATTGTCGATATAGCGGAACGCCACCCGCCCGTCGCCATCGAGGCGGGCAATGGTCTCGGCATCGGCCTGGAAATTGCCGTCGTGATGCGCGATCGGAATGGTGATCTCGGCGCACCCGCCATAGCCCGACGTGTAGGGCGACTGATTGTTCTCCACCCGTAGCCCGACCGGCTTGCAGACGAAATGCAGATTGGCGTTGCGCATCAGCGCGCCCGGAAGCAATCCGGTCTCAAGTAGCACCTGGAAGCCGTTGCAAATGCCCAGAACATGGCCGCCACGTTCGGCAAACGCCTTCACTTCCCGACAGATCGGCGCATTGGCGGCAATCGCACCACAACGCAGGTAGTCGCCAAAGGAAAAGCCCCCCGGCAGGCCGATCACGTCCAGCCCGTCCGGCAGGTTGGTATCGCGGTGCCACACGCGGTGAACCTCGAAACCGGCAGTTTCGAAGGCAACGGCGAGGTCGCGGTCGCAATTGGATCCGGGAAAGGTAACGACAGCAGCGCGCATGTGGATCGGGCTCCTCAGCTCAGGAAATCGGTGATGACGGCAACGCCCGGCGGCGTCGGGCCGTCAAAGGCGGCAAGTTCGGCGGAGGCGTCCGACAGGCGGACGCGACGAGAGATCAGCGGCGACAGATCCAGCTGCGAGGCCTCCAGCAGGCTCAAAAGACTCGGGTAGCGCCAGGCGGGCATGCCACGGGTGCCAAAGACGGCAAGCTGTCCGGAGTATACGGCATCCATCGGGATCGGCATATTCGCATGCGCCCCGGTCGGCATGCCGACCTGCACCATACGCCCCATTTTCCCAAGCGATTTCAGAGCGCTTACGGTGGTTTCTTCAATGCCGAGCGCCTCGATGGCGACATCGGCCCCACCGCCGGTCAGATCCCGCACAGCCGCGGCCGCATCGGTCGAAGCCGCGTTTACGCCCGCCTCGGCGCCGAGACGCATGGCGTAGTCGAGCTTCTCCTGAACCACATCGACAACGATGACCTTTGCCCCGAGCGCCTTGCCGAGCATCGTCACCGAGAGCCCGACACCGCCGGCACCGAAGACGGCGAGCCACTCGCCCGGCGCGAGCGCCGCGCGGCCCGTCAGCGCGTGCCAGGCGGTCGTGACCCGGCACCCCATGGCGGCGGCCAGCGCCGGCTCCATCCAGGGCGGCAGCGCGGTCAGGTTGGTATCGGCGAAGGGCACCGCGACCAACTCGGCATAGGCGCCATCCTGCGTGAAGCCGGGAAGCACCTGGTCAGGACAGATCGTCTGCCGGCCACTGGAACAGGCCGGGCAATGGCCGCAAGCTAGGATGAAGGGCGCGATCACGCGATCGCCGGCTTTCCACTGCGAGACGCCCTGCCCCACGGCGACCACCTCGCCGCAATATTCATGGCCGGGGATCTGCGGCAACGCGACCGGGTCCGATCCGGTCCAGACATGCCAGTCCGACCGGCAGATGCCGCAGGCAAGCACCCTGAGCACCACGCCCCCCTCGGGCGGCGTGGGATCAGGGCGTGCGCCGATCTCGAGCGGCGCGCGATAGCCTGTCAGCAAGGCCGCCCGCATCAGGCGATCTCGATGGAATAGCTCTCGATCACCGTATTGGCGAGCAGCTTCTCGCACATCTCCTTGACCGAGGCCTCGGCGGCCGCCGGATCGGTCTCGGCGAGGTCCAGTTCGATCACCTTGCCCTGGCGCACGGCATCGACGCCCCCGAAGCCCAGCGAGCCGAGCGCGGATTTCACCGCCTCGCCCTGCGGGTCCAGAACGCCGGTTTTCAGCATGACGGTAACCTTGGCCTTCATTTCTGCTCGTCCTTCAGTCTTCTGCCTGTCTTGCGTGGCTGCGCCCCTCCGATGAGGAGCACAGGCTTTCAGTTGATCAGCGTGGGCTTGCCCATCGGGGTGGCGTTGTTCGGCAGAACGCCAAGACGCTTGGCCACCTCGGTATAGGCATCGGCGAGGTTGCCGAGGTCGCGCCGGAACACGTCCTTGTCGAGCTTCTGACCGGTTTCCATATCCCACAGGCGGCAGGAATCGGGGCTGATCTCGTCGGCCACGACCAGGCGCATGAAATCGCCGTCCCAGATTCGTCCGATCTCGATCTTGAAATCGACCAGCTTGATTCCGACGCCCATCATGATGCCCGAGATGAAATCGTTCACCCGGAGCGCCAGCGCGACCATGTCGTCCATGTCCTGCTGGGTGGCCCAGCCAAAGGCGATGATATGCTCCTCGGTGACCAGCGGGTCGCCGAGCGCATCGTCCTTGTAATAGAATTCCACGATCGGGCGCGGCAGCGGCGTGCCTTCCGCAATGCCCAGACGCTTGGAGATCGAGCCGGCGGCGACGTTGCGCACGACAACCTCAAGCGGAATAATCTCAACGGAACGAACGAGTTGCTCGCGCATATTGATTCGCTTGATGAAGTGCGTCGGCACCCCGATCTCGTTCAGCCCTTTCATGAAGAACTCGGACAGGCGGTTGTTGAGCACCCCCTTGCCCTCGATCACGTCCTTCTTCTCGGCATTGAAGGCGGTGGTGTCATCCTTGAAGTACTGCACGAGCGTTCCCGGCTCGGGTCCTTCGTAGAGAATCTTGGCCTTGCCCTCGTATATTTTCTTGCGACGTGCCATGGGATCCTTTCATCGGCCATTCGGGGACGTCCCGCGGCCGGTTCCGATTGGCCCTATAGTGCATGGGCTCTCATGTCGCAAGCATGGCGCCTCATGGGGCGCGATCGGTTGACACGCCCGCCGTGGTGACAGACGTTTGAAACGGCCTGCCCGGAAGAGTGACAGGCGATAACAGATGGGGGTGCGGGCAGATGACTGAAGATTTCGCGCTTATCGACTTCGCGCTCACGGCGCGCGCACCGGCCGAGGTGGCCGAAGCCATTGGGTTCCTTCAGGCGGGCGGCCCTGCCGCGCCGGCCACGGCGCCTCCCGCCCGGCGCGGGATTCTCTCCCGGCTGCTGGGGCGCGGCGACACGGCCGGGAAGTCCGCTTCCGGCGGCCCGAAGCTGCGCATCCAACCGGCGGGCACGCTCGACCCGCCGCCGCTCGCCCGGATCGTGCTGGCCGACAAGGGCTTCGCCAGCAATGGCGGGCCGGTGCGCCTCACGGGGCCGCTCGGGGCGGCCGGCCTGACCCTGATCGAGTTTCGGGAAGGTGACGGGGATGTTTCCGCCTTTTGCGAGGCACTGAGCGATGCGCTCGAAGGCGACGAGATCTTCTATTTCCGCCATTCCGGCAGCCGACACCCCGGCGCCCATTTCGCCTTCCATGTTTACCTGGACGGGCGCGTCACACGCCGCGCCATGTCCAGCAGCAAGGATGGCGCCATTCCGGAGGCGCAATGGGAGGGCACCGATAGCGGTATGCCGCATCCGCTGGAAACCGACAGCCTCCCCGCCCCCGGCACCGCCAATTCCGAGATCATGACGCCGGTTCGGCAGGCGATCATCCTCGAGGCTCTCGGACTGGACCCCGACTACTTGTTCGCACAGACGCAGGAATCGGGTCTCGTGACCCTCGAGCTGTCGGAAGATGCCGGTGGCCGACCGCTGTCGGAGGTGAACGCGGTTGTGAACGAGCAACTCAACCCTGCGCCGCCGGCAGCCCAGGCCGAGCTTGAGCTGGACCTGCCGGAACCGAAGACTGCCGCGACGGAGCAGGAACCGAACTGGGAGGAGGAGGTCACGGGCCTTCTCGTGGAAGCTGTCGAATCCGCGCTTCCAGCCGAGGAGCAGGTTGCCTGGCTCGACCAGCTCACCGAGCGCCTCGTGGACGGCGACATCGACGGAGCGCTGGCCGAGGCACACCGGATGATCCGTGCGGGAGATCGCAGCGAACTGGACAAGGCCGCCGCGGCGAGCCGCCTGGCAGAGCTTTTTGGACGCGGGGAGTGACCGGAAATCGCAGGCGCGGGCGGCGGGTCGCACTAGGCAAGCCCCCCGCGACTACATAGATTGGAATCACAACAGATTAGCGGGGGGAGACCGTATCGATGACCACCTTTGACGATCGCGAAGCTGCGTATGAAGCGAAATTCGTTCACGACGCCGAAATGGAATTTCTGGCCCAGGCGTCGCGCAACAAGCATATCGCCTTCTGGGCGGCGGCACTGTTGGGGATGACGGCCGAAGAGGCCGTGCGCTATGCCAAGGACATCATCCGCATCGACTTGGAATCGGGCGGCGAAAAGGCCGTCGTGGCCAAGCTGATGGCGGATCTGAAGGGCGAAAGGTCCGAGGAGCGCGTGCGCCAACTCATGAGCGAGTTCCTCATCGAAGCGCGCGAACGCGCGGCCAAGGGTGAAATCCGCTCGATGCTCTGAGCCTCTTCCCGATGCGGCAAGGCAGGTCTGCCCTCCGAACGCGCCCCATTTCGGGGCGCGTTTTGCATGCGCCTCATGAAGATCATGACTGCAATCAATTTGCGTCCGGCAGCCGTTCGTGAGATGAGCGCACATCCAGCCAAAAACGCCCGGCCCCTTTTTTTACCTGTGGAACAGACAGCATGACCGACGCCCTCTCCAAACTGCTTTCGACACGCGACTGGCTGATGGCCGACGGTGCCACGGGCACGACGCTGTTCAACATGGGGCTGCAATCGGGCGATGCGCCGGAGCTGTGGAATGCCGATCACCCGGACCGGATCCGGGCGCTCTATCAAGGGCCGGTCGATGCGGGGTCGGATATTTTCCTGACCAACACTTTCGGTGGCAATGCCTCGCGGCTGAAGCTGCATGATGCGCAGGGTCGCGTGCGCGAATTGAACCGGCTGGGTGCCGAGCTTGGCCGCGAGGTGGCCGACAAGGCCGGGCGGCCCGTTGTGGTGGCAGGTTCCGTCGGCCCGACCGGAGAGATCATGGCACCGATGGGACCGCTCACCCATGAGCTGGCCGTGGAGATGTTCCACGAGCAAGCCGAAGGGCTGAAAGAGGGCGGCGCGGATGTGCTCTGGGTCGAGACGATCTCGGCGCCGGAGGAATACAAGGCCGCCGCAGAGGCCGCGCGGCTTGCGGGCATGCCCTGGGCCGGCACGATGAGCTTTGACACCGCGGGGCGCACGATGATGGGCCTTACCTCCGCCGACATGGTCACGATGGTGAACAAGCTCGCGCACAAGCCGCTGGCCTTTGGCGCGAATTGCGGCGTGGGCTCCTCTGACCTGCTGCGCACAGTGCTCGGCTTTACCGCGCAGGGGCCCGAGATCCCGGTGATTGCCAAGGGCAATGCGGGCATCCCGAAATACGAGGATGGCCATATCCACTACGACGGCACGCCGGAGCTGATGGCAAAATACGCGGTGATGGCGCGGGATTCCGGCGCGAAGATCATTGGCGGATGTTGCGGTACGACGACGGAGCACCTGAAGGCGATGCGGGCGGCGCTGGAGAATACGCCGGCCGGGCCGCGCCCGACGCTGGAGCAGATCACCGAGACGCTTGGCGGGTTCTCCTCGGCCAGCGACGGCACCGGCGAAGGTGTCCCCGAGCCGCGCACGCGGCGGCGGCGTCGGGGCTGACACGATCCTGAGGATCGTGCCTTCGGCGAGAGTATTTCTTTCAGAAAGACGCCCCAAGGGGCTTAGAACAGACTGAGCTGGTCGCCCTTGGCGGGCGGCACGCGAAAGAGGTCCGTGCGCAAAGGCGGCGGGCGAATGTTCAATTGCAAGCGTTTGACGGAGAGGCGAAAGCGTTGGTGGAGAAACTCGGCATAGGTTCCCTGCCCCGTCATGCGGGTTTGCCAGCTGGAATCGTAGTCCATGCCGCCATGGGTTTCGCGGATGCGGTTCAGCACGCGCGCGGCGCGCAACGGGCGGGCCTGTTCGAGCCATTCGCGGAACAGCCCCGAGACCTCCTGCGGCAGGCGCAGAAGGATCATCATGGCCGCGCTGGCGCCGGCATCGGCGGCGGATTGCAGGATCGGCTCGATCTCGTGGTCGGTGAGCCCCGGAATGACCGGTGCGAGCGAGACCGTGGTCGGGATACCAGCTTGGACGAGCGTTTCTATAACCTTGAGTCGGCGCGCGGGAGACGGAACGCGCGGCTCCATGGAACGGGCCAGCGATGCGTCGAGCGTGGTGAGGGAGATGGCCGCGCGGAGGAGACCTGCGCGCCCCATCTCGCCCAGGATGTCGATATCACGTTCGATCAGCGTGCCCTTGGTGGTGATCGTGAGCGGGTGGCCGAAGGCCTGCAGGACCTCGAAACAGCCGCGTGCGATCCGTTCTTCGCGCTCTATCGGCTGGTAGACATCGGTATTGGTGCCGAAGGCGATCGGTGCGACCTTGTAGCCAGGTTTCGAGATCTCTTTCCGCAGAAGATCCGGCGCGGTCGGTTTCACGGTGAGACGGGTTTCGAAATCGAGCCCCGGCGACAGGCCAAGAAACGCATGCGTCGGGCGGGCAAAACAGTAGATGCAGCCATGCTCGCAGCCCCGATAGGGGTTCACCGAGCGATCGAAACCGATATCAGGCGACTGGTTGCGCGTGATGATCCGGCGTGGCGCTTCGCGCTGCACCTCGGTGCGCAGCGGAGAAGGCACGTCCTCCTCCGCCCAACCATCCGCGAACGCCTCGCGATCATGCGCCTCGAATCGTCCCGGACGGTTGGACAAGGCGGCACGTCCGCGCCTAAGCTCGGGGCGAGGATGGGTCAGGTCCGGCTGCGACATGGCCAAATGATAGAACACAACGAGAACATTCTGCAAGCCTCTCGCGCAAGGAAGCGTTCCCAAGGTCGGTGGCGGCGCGGCGCATGTCGCAATTCGTCGCGTCTGCACATGGGCTTGCATGGAAACGTGAACGAAAGCCCCGGCGCCGCGGCGCCGCTCTGCCAGGAGTCCTGACATGTCCGACGAAGAAGACGACATCATCCTTTCCGAACTCGACAACGAGGAATTGGTGCAGCAGATGCATGACGACCTCTATGACGGTCTCAGGGAAGAGATCGAGGAGGGCGTCAACATCCTGCTGGAACGCGGCTGGCAGCCCTACCAGGTGCTGACCGAGGCGCTGGTTTCCGGCATGACCATTGTCGGCAACGATTTCCGCGATGGCATCCTCTTCGTGCCCGAAGTGCTGCTTGCGGCCAACGCGATGAAGGGCGGGATGGCGATCCTGAAACCGCTTCTGGCCGAGACCGGCGCACCGCGCATGGGCAAGATGGTGATCGGCACGGTGAAGGGCGACATCCACGACATCGGCAAGAACCTTGTCTCCATGATGATGGAGGGCGCCGGGTTCGAGGTAGTCGATCTGGGCATCAACAATTCCGTCGATGCCTACCTGGAGGCGCTGGAAGCCGAAGATGCCGATATTCTCGGCATGTCCGCATTGCTGACGACCACCATGCCCTACATGAAGGTCGTGATCGACACACTGAACGAGAAGGGCAAGCGAGATGACTATATCGTGCTCGTGGGAGGCGCGCCGCTGAACGAGGAATTCGGTCGGGCCATCGGCGCAGACGCCTATTGCCGCGATGCCGCCGTTGCGGTGGAAACGGCCAAGGATTTCATCGCGCGCAAACATAACCAGATGGCCGCGGGCTGACATCGGGCCTGACAATACCTATTTCGGAGGCAAGGAGAGTGCCATGCCCCCGAAAACTTTTATAATTCTTCTCGTTGCCGTCGTGATGCTCGCCGCCGTGACCATCGGTGTGGGAGCAATCTTCTGGAACAGCATCGGGCCCTGGGTCGGGCTCGTTTTCGCGGTGCTGATCGGGTTGAAACTGCTTCAGGCGCGGCACTGGCCGGGGCCAGAAAACGAGGACAAATGACACTCTCCGACCGAGACCTGACGGAAGAGGGCCTGTCGCTCGATGCGGGCGGCGCGGCGCGTCTGCTGGTGATCGGCTGCGGGGCGATTGCCCGCGAGATCCTGGCGCTCAAGGCTGCGAATGGCTGGACGCATATGGACCTAGCCTGCCTGCCGGCAATCCTGCACAACCATCCGGACCGGATCGCGCCGGCTGTCGAGGCGATGATCAAAGAAAAATCAGCGCGTTACGAGGCGATCTTCGTCGCTTATGCCGATTGCGGTACCGGTGGGCTTCTGGAAGAAGTCTGTAAGCGCCACGGCGTGGAGATGATCGCCGGGCCGCATTGCTACAGCTTTTACGAGGGCAATACCCGCTTCGCCGAGCGGGCGGCGGATGAGATCGATAGCTTCTATCTCACCGATTTCCTCGTGCGGCAGTTCGATGCCTTTGTCTGGCGGCCGTTGGGGCTGGACCGCCATCCCGAGTTGATCCACAGCTATTTCGCCCATTATCGGCGGCTGGTCTACCAGGCGCAGGTGGACGATCCGGCGCTGGATGTGAAAGCCGAGGAATGTGCGACGCGGCTGGGGCTGGCCTATGAGCGGCGCAAGACGGGCTACGGGGATCTTGCCACCGCACTCGCGGCAGCAGCCGGGGCGACCGGGACGTAGATCAGACCAGATCGAGTTCCATGAGGATTTTCCGGTCCTCCCCGTCGACGATCTCGCGCAAGGCTCTGAACCCGGCAGCTTCATAGAACCCCAAGGCTGTCAGCGAGGATTGCAGGCGCACGGTCCGCACCGCCCGCCCACGCAAGATCCCGAGACTATGCGCGAACAGGGCCCGACCCACGCCCTTACCCTGCCAGTCGGGATGGACGAAGAAGCTCTTGATCCAATTGGCCTCCAGGCCGGCCGTGCCGATCATCGTCCCGTCTGGCGCCACGGCGACGAGCGTGTCCCGAATTGCCATATTCGCCAGGATGCGCGCCGGGGCATTCACCTCGGCGATGCGTTGCAGGACGTTCTGGGGGTAATCGGCGGCATTGGACCGAAAGAGGGTGGTGATGATCAGCCGGCTGATCTCGTCCACTTCCCCGGGATGCGCGGCGCGAACCAGCGGCCCGGCGTCACTCACGCAACCACGCTCCGCTCCGACAGGTCGCGGATACGTTGAACCATGGCGCGCAAACCATTGGAACGCTGGGAGGAAAGATGTTCGTTCAGCCCGAGCCGGGCCAGTTCGGCCGGTGCATCCACTGCGAGTGCTTCGCGCGCAGTGAGGCCCGAATAGAGCGCCAGCAGGATCGCGATCAGCCCGCGCACGATCATCGCGTCGCTGTCGCCACGAAAGGAAAAGACGGCATCGGCGCCCTGCCCCTCGATCTCCGGCACCAGCCAGACCTGGCTGGCGCAGCCATCGACCTTGGTGGCCGGCACGCGCAGCGATTCCTCCAGCGGCGGCATCGCCTTGCCAAGGTCGATCACATGCCTGTAGCGCTCTTCCCAGTCATCCAGGAACTCGAAGGTCTCGACAATGTCCTCGAATGCGTCCTGTGCCATCAAATGCTCCTTTTCTGGGAATACTACCTAAGGCCGCTGCGTCGCGGCGTCCAGTACGGCAAGGCGTTCAGGCAGGGTTTTCAATCGCGCATGATTTCGCTAAGCCGTTGGGCAGGAATGCGGGCCGACGAGGACGTGAAATGAAAGTGCAGATTGTTGCCGGCCTGGTTGCCGTGCTTGTCCTGACCGGGTGCCAGTCCCGCTACAACCCCACGAACTGGGGATGGTTCAGCGGAAGCCAGTCCGGGACGCTTGAGCCGCGCAAGGGCTACCCGACCGAGGTGGACCCGCGCAATCTGGTGAGCCAGGTGACCTCCATGAAGATCGACAAGGCACCGGGCGGGGCCATCGTTACCGCCGTCGGGCTGCCGCCAACGCAGGGCTACTGGGCGGCCGACCTGCTCTCGACCTACCGGACGGAGACCGGCGATGTCGCCGCCAAGGATGGTGTGATCCAGCTTGAGTTCGTCATCTCGCCGCCGCGCCAGCAGCGCAACGTCGTCAACACGGCGTCCCGCGAGGTTTCCGCAGGGACGTTCCTGAGCGATCAGACGCTTGGCGGCGTGCGCACGATCCGGGTCATCGGCCAGAACAACCAGCGCAGTTCGAACCGCTAGGCCAATTCGCTTCGAAATGGCCTCACCTGTCGCCGCCTTGAAACATGGGTTTCGAGGCCGCAGGTGGTGCCTCAGAGCTCGATCACGCGAACATTCGCCCCATCGGCGGCCAGCGCGATCTTTCCCTCGCAAAGCCGCAGCGCATCGGCGCCAAAGACCTCTTCTCGCCACCCTTTGAGCGCGGCCACGTCGCGCCGGCCGGACGCGATCATGTCCAGATCGGACGAGGTGGCGATCAACTTCTGCGCGACCGAGGAAGATTCCGACTTCGCCTTCAACAACACCCGCAACAGGTCGGCCAGCGCCGGATTGACCTGCAGCTTGTCCCGGCTGGTGTCGGGCTTCGGATAATCCTCGGGTTCGGTGGCCAGACCGGTCGCGATCGCAGCGAGAATGCCGTCGGAAATCGCGCCCTTGCGGGCATCGCGCAGCAGCATCCGGGATTTTCCGAGCTCCTGCACATTGCTCGGCTTGGTCGAGGCCAGTTCCAGCAGCGCGTCGTCTTTGAAGACCCGATTCCGCGGTATGTTCCGCTCTTGCGCATAGATCTCCCGGAAACGCGCCAACTCGCGGACAATGGAGAGAAACTTGCCGGAGTTCGTCCGCGTCTTGACCCGTTTCCAGGCATCCTGCGGCACAACGCAATAGGTTGCCGGATCAGTCAAAACCGATAGTTCCTCACCCAACCAATGGGTTCTGCCGTTCTTTTCAAGTTGCGCCGCAAGAAACTCGTAGATGCCGCGAAGATGCGTCACATCGGCCAGGGCATAGTTTTGCTGCGCCTCCGACAAGGGGCGGCGCGACCAGTCGGTGAAGCGCGAGGATTTGTCGACCGACCCGCGTACAATCTTGCGCACCAGCGTTTCATAGCCGACCTGCTCGCCGAAACCACAAACCATGGCCGCGACCTGCGTATCGAAGAGCGGCTCCGGGAAGACATTGCCCTCGTGAAAGAAGATCTCAAGGTCCTGACGCGCGGCGTGGAACACCTTGACCACGTTCGTGTTCCGGAACAGATCGTAGAGGGGCTCCATCGAGAGCGCGTCGCCGCCTTGGATCGGATCAATCAGCACCGCCTCGCCATCCATGCCAGGAAGCGCCATCTGGATCAGACAGAGCTTGCTGTAATAGGTGCGCTCGCGGAGAAACTCGGTGTCGAGGGTAACATAGGGACCGTCCTTGGCTTGCTCACAGAAAGTGGCAAGCTCGTCGGTCGTGGTCAAAATACGCATGCAAGGCGACTCTTATTTGGTTTGCCGGATCGGCTTCTCTGCCCGTTCCGGCTGTTTTACCGACATTGGCCGCGGTTTGGAAGTGTCACGGAAGTGTCACCAGGGTCCTGTCGCCCGCCGCGTATCGACGCAGAACGGCCGGGTAGAGCTTGTGTTCCATCGCCAGAACCCGCTCGGCGAGCGTCTCGGGCGTGTCGCCCGGCTCCACCGGCACCCGCGCCTGGCCGAGAATCGGGCCGTCATCCAGCTCCGGCGTCACCTCGTGCACCGTGCAGCCATGCTCGGCATCGCCGGCCTCCAGCGCCCGCTTGTGCGTGTGCAGCCCGCGGTATTTCGGCAGCAAGGACGGATGAATATTCAACATACGCCCGGCCCATGGCGTCACGAAACCGGCCGTAAGAACCCGCATGAAACCGGCAAGGCAGATCATGTCAGCGCCATGCGCCGCGATGATCTTCTGCAATTCCGCCTCGAAAGCCGCGCGATCCTTGCCGAAAGGCCGGTGATCGAGCGCCGCTGTCGGCACCCCGCGCGCGGCCGCCTTGGCGAGCCCGCCGGCAGCAGGGTCATTGGATGCGACAAGGCAGGGCTGCGCCGGGTGGCCGGCTTCTTCCATGCTGTCGAGGAGCGAAACCATGTTGGAGCCGCCCCCCGAGATCAGGATGGCGACGCGTTTCACTTCAGCTCTCCGCTGTAGGTGACGCCCGCGCCCGCGATGACCGAACCGATCCGGCTGACGCGCTCGCCCTGCTCTTCCAGCAGTGCGGTGAGCGCCTCGGCGCGGTCGGGATCGACGAAGAGCACCATGCCGATGCCGGAATTGAAGGTCTTGAGCAGCTCGGACATTTCCAGCCCGCCCGCTTGCGCCAGCCACTGGAACACAGGCGGCAGCGTCCAGGACGACAGGTCCACCGCGCAGCCCAGCCCCTCGGGCAGAACGCGCGGCAGGTTCTCGGTCAGCCCGCCGCCGGTGATATGTGCCAGCCCGTGTACGCCGCCCGAGCGGATCGCGGCCAGCGCCTGTTTCACATAGATCCGCGTTGGGGCCAGCAGCGCTTCGCCCAGCGGCATATCGGCAAAGGGCGCCGCGTCGTCCCAGGCAAGCCCCTGAACTTCCACGATCTTGCGCACCAGCGAGTAGCCGTTGGAATGCACACCTGCCGAGGCCAGCCCAAGCAGCACGTCATCCTCGGCCACGCCCGCCGGAAGCGCCGCGCCGCGTTCCATCGCTCCGACCGAGAAACCGGCGAGGTCGAAATCTTCAGATGCATACATGCCCGGCATCTCTGCCGTCTCGCCGCCGATCAGCGCGGAGCCCGATTGCCGGCAGCCATCGGCGATACCTTCGACCACCTGCGCGGCACGCTCCACGTCGAGCGCCCCGCAGGCGAAGTAATCAAGGAAGAAAAGCGGCTCGGCGCCCTGGCAGACGAGATCGTTGACGCACATCGCAACGAGATCGATGCCCACCCCCGATACGTAACCGGTATCGATGGCGATCTTGAGCTTGGTGCCGACACCATCGGTCGCCGCGACCAGAACCGGGTCGTCATACCCGGCGGCCTTCAAATCGAACAACCCGCCGAAACCGCCGAGACCGGCCATGACGCCTGCCCGGTCAGTCGATTTCGCCGCCGGCTTGATTCGCTCGACCAGCGCGTTGCCCGCATCGATATCCACGCCCGCCTGGGCATAGGTCAGCCCGTTTTTTTGTTCCGCCATGTCGATCCCCAGATTCGTCTGCCGCCCGAATAGACCAAGCACGCCGCAAGGTCCACGTGCGGCAAGCGCCCTATAATGCGCCGCAAGCCCACTGAAACTGCTTTTTTGCCCCGAGTACGGCTTCCCCTTGACCCTTCCAGCGACAGGCCCTACCCATGCCGCTGCGCGGGCCTGTAGCTCAATTGGTTAGAGCAGAGCGCTCATAACGCTTTGGTTGCGGGTTCAAGTCCTGCCGGGCCTACGCGAATTACATTTTTTCAATACGTTATGGGTGGTGTCGGAACGAGATAGCAGGTTGAAAAACCGTGAGCATTCTCGGACTCTTTCACACGTATCAAGATGATCTCCCTTCGCTCTTGTCTACCAACTACGTCCGATTCCGTTCCCGATCGCGGGCCACGGGCTGAACATCGCTTTCAGCGACGCGATCCAAACACTGGAACGCCAATGTTTGGAACAGGTTGCGAGCGGAATTGGAGACTTCGGGTCAAGACCTGCAAACCTTGCTCCATGACAGTGGCCGGCAATCTGCGCATTCCGACCATTCCCCGAGCCTTGTGTTTCGCTGGCGCAAATTCTGTTCTGACCTTGGGGAAAGCCCAGAGCGGCTACTGAAAAGCAGTCAGCTTGCTACAACGCGGAGTTCAGCTTGAATGAAGGCAGGGTGACGCTCAATCTCCGCCACTCCCGCCATATCCGCGTGCAAACCATCAGCCTGGTGGTTTTCGGCGTGCTGATTACTGGCAGCTGATAATCACGGTGAGGAGCCTTTGCGCCGTGCTGTGGCTCCTGGTTCAGCACAAGCCCTTCGACACCGACAAGCTGCCCCAACCCGGATGAACCTTTTCCGGGCCAGAGTGCGCGCGGGCAATGCCCCTCCACCGCCGGACACCAATATTGCCTAACCTCGGTCGCCTCTATTGAATCGACAGATCGAGATTATACCCCACCGTCTTGCCCGTATCGCGGTCATTGCCCATCAGATAGACCCGGATCGTGTATTCCCCGTCGTCGGGCAAGGTGACGCGCGCCACATTGCCATCGATCGATCCGTTATAGATCGCCACCCCATCGCTGCCGGGCGGCAGGATGTTGAAATAGATTGTGCCATTTCCGTTGGTGTCGCTCATCATGAGCTCGGCAAAAAGCTCCTGCCCCCCGGACGCGCCGAGGCGATAATCGAAATAGGCGTCACCGGTGATCGTGCCGCTCACCATCGCGCCGAAATCGCCTCTCAGGAAATGCACATCGGCAACCGTCTGGGCACAGGCGGTGCCGGCAAAAGGCAGGCTCACCGCAAGGGCAAGCAGAGCAGCTTTCATTTTCATGGAATTCTCCTCCCAGTTCGAGACCCTCTCAGATGGGAGTATCAGGCGAGACTGCCAATTGCACAAATGCAAATTCCGCCTCAGCCGGTTTCAAAGCCTCGCGAGCCATGAAACCTGCGGGCGCCGTTTTGACGCGACGCCCGCAGTTCGCAGCTATCAGCCCAGGGCGTCCGAACAGCGCTTGCAGGTGCCTTCATGCGCATGGGTGCCGACATCGGGCAGGATCTTCCAGCAGCGCTGGCATTTCTCGCCCTCGGCGCGGGCAAATACGACGCCGACGCCCGGCACCTCGTCCAGCGTGAAAGCGCCCTGCGGGGCAACGCCTTCGGTCAGGGTCAATTGGGAAGCGATGCAGACATCGGCGAAATTCACCGTGCGCAACAGCGTCACCAGCATGGCATCCTCGACGAAAACCTCCGGCGCCGCCTCCAGACTGGAGCCGATCACCTTCTCCCGGCGCTGCACCTCCAGCGCGGCGGTGACAACCCGGCGCACATTGCGCACCCGCTCGACCAGCTCGGCCAGTTCGGGCTTGTGCCAATCGGCCGGCGTCTCGGGAATGTCCTCCAGATGCACCGAGCTGGTCTCGCCCGGGTACCGCTCCAGCCACACCTCTTCCATGGTGAAGACCAGCACCGGCGCAAGCCATGTGGTCAGACGTTGGAAGAGGATATCCAGCACGGTCAGCGCCGCGTGGCGGAACTGGCTGTCATCGGCATCGCAATAGAGCGAGTCCTTGCGGATGTCGAAATAGAAGGCCGACAGGTCCACCGTGGCGAAGTTGAAGACCTTCTGGAAAACGCCTTGGAAATCATAGGCATCGTAGCCCTTGCGAACCTCTTGGTCCAATTCGTACAGACGGTGCAGCACCCAGCGTTCCAGCGGCGGCATATCCTCCGGCTTGACCGGCTCGATCTCGTCGAAATCGCCGAGCGAGCCGAGCAGGAAGCGCATCGTGTTGCGCAAGCGGCGGTAGCTGTCGGCGACGTTTTTCAAGATCTCCGGACCGATCCGCAGGTCGGCGGTATAATCCGACTGCGCCACCCAGAGCCGCAGGATATCGGCGCCGTATTGCTTGATGACCTGCTCGGGCGCGACGGTGTTGCCGAGCGACTTGGACATCTTGTTGCCCTTCTCGTCCAGCGTGAAGCCGTGAGTCAGCACGCCGCGATAGGGGGCGCGACCATTGGTGCCGCAGCTTTGCAGGAGCG
This sequence comes from Aliiruegeria sabulilitoris, assembly GCF_001558155.1. GTDB lineage: Bacteria > Pseudomonadota > Alphaproteobacteria > Rhodobacterales > Rhodobacteraceae > Tropicimonas > Tropicimonas sabulilitoris. The sequence continues at coordinate 263,204 of NZ_LOAS01000003.1, read as the reverse complement.
AGGAGTGGAACCAACCGCGATGCTGGTCCGTGCCTTCCAGGTAAAGGTCGGCAATGCCGTCCTCGGAGCCGTCCGCGCGGTCCCGCAGCACGAAGGCGTGGGTGGAGCCGGAATCGAACCAAACGTCGAGCACGTCGAAGATCTGCTCGTACTCATCCGGGTTGTATTCATTGCCGAGGAAACGCTCCTTGGCGCCTTCCATGTACCAGACATCGGCGCCATCGGCCTCGAAAGCCTCGACGATGCGGGCATTCACCGCCGGGTCGCGCAGCAGGAAATCCGCATCGTCGGGCAGCGCGCCCTTCTTGACGAAGCAGGTCAGCGGCACGCCCCAGGCACGCTGGCGCGAGAGCACCCAGTCCGGGCGGTTCTCGATCATCGAGTAGAGGCGGTTACGCCCCGTCTCGGGCGTCCATTTCACCGTATCGATGGCGTTGAGCGCGCGTTGGCGGATCGTCTTGCCGAGTGCGTCCTGCCCGTCGCCCACCTCGCGGTCGATGGAGGCGAACCATTGCGGCGTGTTGCGGAAGATCAGCGGTGCCTTGGAGCGCCAGGAATGCGGGTAAGAGTGCTTGATCCGGCCACGCGCGATCAGCGCGCCGACACCGGCCATGGCGTCGATCACCCGCTTGTTGGCGTCCTTTTCCTTGCCCTTGTGATCAAAGATCACCGCGCCGCCGAAAAGCGGCAGATCAGGGCGGAACGTGCCGTCTTCCAGCACGTTATGGGTCATCTTCAGCCCATGCTTGACGCCAAGGATGAAGTCGTCGGCACCGTGGCTGGGCGCGGTATGGACAAAGCCCGTGCCGGCCTCGTCGGTGACGTGGTCCCCGGGCAGCATCGGCACGTCGTAATCCCACGCGCCTTCGCCGCCCTCGATGCCGCGGAACGGATGCGCGCAGACCATCAGGTCGAGTTGCTTGGCGGTGATATCCTCGGTGCGCTCATAGGCATCGACACGGGCGGCTTTCATCACCTCTTCCGCCAGATTGTCGGCCAGCAGGTATTCGTCGCCCACCTTGGCCCAGTTCTCCTCCGAGGCCTCGGTGACCTTGTAGAGGCCGTAGGACAGCTCGGGGTTGAAGGCCACAGCACGGTTGGACGGGATCGTCCAGGGCGTGGTGGTCCAGATGACGACATTCACCCCGCGCTGCGACTGGCGCGCGCCATTGGCGTCGAGCGCACGGATGACCGGGAACTTCACCCAGATCGTGTGGCTCTGGTGGTCGTGATATTCCACCTCCGCCTCGGCCAGCGCGGTCTTCTCGACCACGGACCACATGACGGGCTTCGAGCCCTGGTAGAGCGTGCCGTTCATCAGGAACTTCATGAACTCGCCGGCGATCACCGCCTCGGCGTGGTAATTCATGGTCAGGTAGGGATCGTCCCAGTTGCCAGTCACGCCGAGGCGCTTGAATTCCTCGCGCTGGATATCGACCCATTCCGAGGCAAAGGCGCGGCATTCGCGGCGCAGCTCGACAACCGGCACCTCGTCCTTGTTCTTGCCCTTCTGGCGGTACTGCTCTTCGATCTTCCACTCGATCGGCAGGCCGTGGCAGTCCCAGCCGGGGATGTAGCGGGCGTCCTTGCCCATCATCTGCTGGGAGCGGACAACCATGTCCTTGAGGATCTTGTTGAGCGCGTGGCCGATATGGAGATTGCCATTGGCATAGGGAGGGCCGTCATGCAGCGTGAAGGGCGTGCGCGGGGTCGCGGCGGCCTTCTCGCGCAGCTTTTCATAGATGCCGATCTCGGCCCAGCGGTCCAGCCAGCCGGGCTCGCGCTTGGGCAGGCCCGCGCGCATCGGGAAATCGGTCTGCGGCAGGTTGAGGGTGGACTTGTAGTCGGGGGCGTTGGTTTCAGGCGTGTCGGCGCACATGGCTCGCGTCCTCTGGGTATTCGTCATGTTCGAAGGTTCGGTCGGCGCGGGGGGCCCATACGCCTTGTCCCGGCGGCTCGTCTCTCAGAGCGCCGGGCCGGTAATTCGAATGATGATCGACCATATCAACATCTTGATCGCGGCCTTAGCGCAATCATGCGGGAGGGTCCAGAGGGGCGATATGTCCTTTCGGATGCGTACCGACACGAGGGATGCGGTGGGGCTGTTGCCCCGAGAGGTCGGATGTGGCCCCGGGGCGGTTTCCGAGCCTCCTGTCCCAGTCACAGCGGGTCGGGAGGGCGGGTTGACGTGCATCATAGCGCAGGTTGCAGGATCGCATTACAATTGGGGCTGTCTGGGAGGGTGTCATGAAACCGTTGCTCCTGTTCTCCTGCACGATCATCACAGCGCTTGTCCTGGGGTCCGGTTGCTCGGCTCTGGATGCGCGCGTTGCGTATCACGAGAAGGCCGAGAGAGCCTCCTTCACTGTCCCGATAAAGGGCGAGAAGGGTGCCCCCGGAATTGTCCTGCATTTTGTCATCGGCAATCTCGGTGGCAATCTTGCGATCTGCGGAGCCTATGTGCCCCTTGGCAAGGCCTTGCCCGGCTATGCGTTCGAGGACGCGCTCGGGTCGATGTCGATCAATGTCCGGGGTATTACGGCCGTATCGGCGCTGGACTATTTCCCGAGATACAGCAGCGAAGCAGAGCTGAAGGCGTCGAGCCTCGGCTGCGAGCGCACCGATCGCCCGTGGAAACCAAACTACGCCAGCGCGACGCCAAGTCTGGCCTTGAAGTCGTGGGTGGTACTGGGGAAGAAATAGCGCCGCTTCAATGTCGCGGGCACGGGCATACCGGGTTCCCGTCGCCGGGTGAGGCTGAATTTTGATCCGGCTTTCATGCGCGCCTGCGCTATTTGTTGTTCAGGAAAAGCTCAGCGCCTCAACCCGGTACCGATCTGGTCGAGAACCCGTTCCATCTCCGGCAGACCGCTCTCTCGACTGCTGGCGACGATGGCGTCGAAGCGGCGGCGGAGCGCGTCCTTCTCCTTGCTCTTGCAGTCGTTCCACGGGCGCCCCTGAAGGCCCATCTCGATCACGTAATAGCCGATGAAATGCGGCCGCGTGCCCACCTCCAGCAGGCGGCGATAGGTTTCGTCCGTGCCGAGCGCGCGCAGTTCTTCGGCCGAGCCGATACCGGCACGGGAACAGGCCTCTTCCATCGCGGGGCCGAGGTTGCGGATAGACGATACAGGGGTCGGCATGCGCGGCAGGGTAATCGTCCTGCCTGCCAGGGCAAGTGCCCGGAAATCAGATGCTGGCGAAATCTTTGAATTTGAAACGCGGTTTGCGCCCCAGTTCCGGCGTGGGCTTTGGTTGCTCATGTGCCGGATCGCGGTTTGTGCGCATCTCGGGCAGGCGCTCGGGCTGCGGTTTCGGCGGGGGGCTCTGGAAATCACTCATTGTTCGATACTCTTTGTTGGCGTCCTTCGTCGCAGGTCGTTGGTTCAGCAATGAAAGCAGAAAAAGTTAACGAAAAACAGGAAAACCTCCCCGATAGACAGAATATTTCGGAAACAGGGGGTAATATTGCAATAATGTGATCCCGTCGCGGGCTATTTATCGGGCTTTGAGGCCAATATCAGGCGTTCCCCAATCACGCGAAACAGCAGCGGCATGGTGAAGAGGATGATCACGATGCGGGCAACGTGCATCGTCGAGACATAGGCCACGTCCTGTCCCATCGCGAGCGAGAGCAGCGACATCTCGGTCAACCCGCCGGGCGAATAGGCCAGCACGCCCTGCGGCAGGGTCGTGCCGGTCAGCGGGCCGAGAAGTGCTGCAAACCCGGTCGTGACGCACAGAAGCAAGAGCGTCGCACCGAGCCCGAGCAGCATGTCCCGCCCCATCGTGGCCGGTGTGACACCGGCAAAACGGCCGCCCAGGATCGTGCCGATGGTGATCTGGGCGGCCACGACGAAGATCGACGGCGGAGCGATCGTCACAAGCTCGAGCATATGCGCGGCGGCGGAGACGATCATCGGTCCGAAAAGCTGGGGCGCTGGCAGGCGCATGAGCCTCCCTGCGACCACCCCGATCAATCCGCAGCCAATCAGGATAGCTGCATCCAGAAGCGACAGATCGCCAAGCGCCACCCAGCTTCCCGGCCCGCGCACGGCGCGGATATCGAGCAGCAGGGCAAAGACGAGCGCGATTGTCGAAATGGTGAGGAAGACCCGCAACGCGTGGGCGAGGGCGATACGAGCTTCGTCGCCCCCGGCCTGCCCGCCGAGGATGATCATCTCGTTCAACCCGCCCGGCGCCGCACAGAAAAAGGCGTCGACCGGGCTGTACCCACCGACCCGGCGATAGAAGGCATAGCTGACGCCGATTGCCGCGAGCAAAAAGACCGGCAACAGCAGCAAGGTTCCCATCCAGGATCCGACCTGGCTGAACATGCCGGGATGGAAACTGGAGCCGAGCATCACCCCGATGACGGGAATGACGACAACGCGCAATTCCCCCGGTCCGCGCACCGGCGCGCCGGCCAGCGCCGCCAGGCCGCAGCCGATCATGGGGCCGAGCATCCAGGGCAAGGGCATTCCGATCCGCCGGGCAAGAAGCCCCGACAGGATTCCGATCGCGGCTGCCAACAGGATCTTGGGCCAGAGAGAAGAAGGCGGTAATGTCATGAGCGATATCCGTACCGACCAATTGCCATGGCCGCGACGGGTACTGCAAGCGCCAGTTGCGACCGCCCGCCAAACCAAACCCGTGCCTCCACTGCCGGCGGGTCACGGCATCGGTTCGCTCAGGATGACCTCCTCGCCATCGCGCAGCGCGGTAAAAAAGCAACTGCGCCGGTTGGTGTGACAGGCCGGACCCTCTTGTTCGATCAACACAAGCAGGCAGTCGCGGTCGCAATCCAGCCGCATCTCGATCAGCTTCTGCGTATGTCCCGACGTCTCGCCCTTGACCCAGAAAGACTGCCGCGAGCGGGACCAGTAGGTCACCCTGCCCGTCTCCAGCGTCCGCGAAACGGCCTCGGCATTCATCCAGGCCATCATCAGCACCTCGCCGGTTTCGCCATCCTGGGCGATGGCCGGGATCAGCCCCTGTGCGTCAAAGCGCAGGCTCTTCGGATCAAATCCCATCGTCTTTCCTTTGCAATTCGCTACTGCAGGGTTAAATAGAGGTTTCCCTGCCGGTTTCAGGACACGCACATGGCCAGCGATCTCGACCTCGTCAAGCTCTATTCCGGGCGCATCCTGGCGCTTGCCGCCGACATCCCGCATCTGGGCCGGCTGGACAAGCCATGCGGCACCATGCGCAAGCGCTCGCCGCTTTGCGGCTCGACCGTGACCGTCGACCTGCGCACCGAAAACGGCCGCATTGTCGACTTCGCGCAGGATGTGAAAGCCTGCGCCCTTGGCCAGGCCGCCGCTGCCGTGCTCGGCGCCAATGTGATCGGCCGGACCCGCGACGAGATCGAACATGCCCGCGACCAGCTCTCGGCCATGTTGCGGGAAAACGGCCCCGTGCCGGACGCCCCCTTCGATGACCTTGAAGTGCTGCTGCCGGCGCGCGAATTCACAAATCGCCACGCTTCGATACTGCTCTCCTTCCAGGCAACCGCCGAGGCCATGGCCGAAGCCGAAAAAGCCGCCTGAACGCCTGATCCCCGAACGCCCGGACCGTCTTCCTGAAAACAAAACACCGGGGGGAACGCTCGACAATGCGCGCCGGGCGGTGCCCCCAAGCCCTGCACCACGGTTCAAGCTGGGTTGCAGTCCCGGCTTGCCGGTTGTTCCAACACCGCGACAGGCGTAGAGCCAAGGCATGCCATGCACATGCTGGACGGCAGATCTTGACTTCGGTCAATGAGGCCGCCCGGCTCCCACGATTAGAAGTGCGACCCATGACCAACGCGCTCCCCGATCCGATTGCCCGCCGCCTGCCGCCACTTGCGGAGCTGCCCGTGCCGCTTCTGCCCCTGCAACCGATCCTCTACCGGATCGTGCGCCGCGTGGCCGAAAAGCATCCCGAGCTGTTCGAACGCCTGGGCAAGCACCAGCGCACCAATTTCGTCATCGAGCTGACGGACCTGCCGCTGGCACTGCACCTGCGCCCCTTCCCGCCCTCGCTCATCCTGCGTGCCGTCCGCAAGGACCGCCTGCCAAGACACGAGGCGCATATCGCGGGCGATTTCCGAACCCTGCTCGGGCTGCTCGACGCCGAGGTGGATGGCGACGCGATCTTCTTCTCCCGCGACCTCGTGATCTCGGGCGACACCGAGGCCGTCGTCACCTTGCGCAACGCGCTCGACGATGTCGAGGGCTCGATCGCCGAGGATGTGGCGGAGATGTTCGGAGCCCCGGGCCGCATCGCGCTCGACCGGCTCAATGCGATGGCCGAAAGGGCCGAAACTCAGGAAAATTCCCATGATAACTGGTGACATCGTCGGCGAACTCGTCTGTCCCGCCGGCACGCCGGCCTCGCTGCGCACCGCGGTCGATGCTGGCGCCGATTCCATCTATTGCGGGTTCCAGAACGCCACCAACGCGCGCAATTTCCCGGGGCTGAACTTCACCCCCAAGGAATTGGCCGGCGCGGTGGACTACGCCCATGAGCGCGGCGCCAACGTGCTTCTGGCGCTGAACTCCTACCCGCCCGCGGGCAAGTTCGACCTCTGGCGCGAGGCCGCCGACCTCGGCAACGAACTGGACGTGGACGCCTTCATCGTTGCCGACATGGCCGTGGCCCGTTACATCTCCGAAAAGCACCCCGAGCGCCGGATCCACCTGTCGGTTCAGGCCGCCGCCGCTAGCCCGGACGCGATCAACTACTATGTGCGCGAGTTCGGCGTGAAGCGGGTCGTGCTGCCGCGCATCCTGACCATCCCCGAGATCCACGACATCAAGAGCGAGATCTCGGCCGAGATCGAGACCTTCATCTTCGGCAACCACGGGCTGATGGTCGAGGGGCGCTGCTCGCTCACCAACTACGCCACGGGGCTTTCGACTAACATGGACGGCGTCTGCTCGCCTGCCCACCTCGTCGAATACGTCAAAGACGCGGACGAGAACATGTCGACCCGGCTGGGCGGCTACACGATCGACCGCTTCGGGCCGCAGGAGAACGCGGGCTACCCGACGATCTGCAAGGGGCGTTACTGCAACGAGGTGCAGCCCGACGGCTACTACGCCTTCGAGGAACCGATCTCGCTCAACCTCTCCAAGCTGCTGCCCGACCTGATGGAGGCCGGCGTGACCGCCTTCAAGATCGAGGGCCGCCAGCGCTCCCGCGCCTATGTGCGCAAGGTGGTCTCCGCCTTCCGCGCGGCGGTGGACGATATCCGCGCCGGGCGCGAGCCCCAACTGGCCGATCTGGTCGCCCTGACCGAGGGGCAGAAACAGACCGAAGGCGCCTACAAGACCAAGAAATGGCGGTGAACGCATGAAACCCAGACTGACCCTCGGCCCGATCCAGTACTTCTGGGACGAAGACCGCAAGCGCGATTTCTACGCCCGCATCGCCGACGAAGCCCCGGTGGATACCGTCTATCTCGGCGAGAATGTCTGCTCCAAGCGCCAGCCCTTCTTCGATCAGCATATCGAGGAAATGGCAGAACGGCTGCAGCGGGGCGGCAAGCGTGTCGTCCATTCCGGGCTGGCCGAGGTCATGCTCAAGCGGGAGCGGAAATCTTGCCGCGATATGGCCGAAGCTGACGAGATGGAGATCGAGGTCAACAATGCCGCCGGCCTCTTCCACCTCGCTCCCGGCCAGACGCACCGCGTCGGCCCCTACATGAACGTCTACAGCGAAGAGACCATGGCCTGGATGGCCACCAAGGGCGCAACCCATGTGACGGTGCCCACGGAGCTGCCGGGCAGCTCGGTCAAGGTGATGGCCGCGAAAGCCGCAGAGCTGGGGATCGGGCTGGAGGTGCAGGTCTTCGGCCGCGCCTGTCTGGCGACCTCCGCGCGCTGCTACCACGCCCGCGCCTATGGGCGCACCAAGGATAACTGCCAGTTCGTCTGCGAGGAGCATCTTGACGGAATGGAGCTGAACACGCGCGACGGGCAGGCTTTCCTGCGCGTGAACGGCATCCAGACTCTGTCGCATTCCTATGTGAACCTGTTTGCGGAAGCCCCCGCAATGGCCGCCATGGGCGTCACCGATCTGCGCCTGATGCCGCAGGAGACCGACATGGTCGAAGTCGCCCGCATCTTCGAGGCGATCCTCGATGGCAAGACCGACATGGAAGCTGCCCAGGCCCGGTTCGACGCGCTGAACATGCAGGCTCCCTTGTCGAACGGTTTCTGGCATGGCGAGGCCGGGCATCGCCGCATCACCGCCAAGGCGGCCAGCTTGGCCTGACCGGCCGACGGTCGCGCTCCGCAATCCGGTATGAAACAGCGCGCATCCCGCCGGGTTTGATCCCGGTCAACGCGGGATAATGCGCATCCGCTAGGCTGGTTTCGTTCATCAGAGCGAAGAGGGGCACATATGCCTCACGGCCTCAGCGAACGAGACATCGCCGCGCTTCGCCGCAAGCATGGCTGGAACGAACTGCCGGAGACGCCCCCGCCCTCTCCGCTGGTGATGTTCGCGCGCCAGTTCACCGATCTTCTGGTCCTGCTCCTGATCGGGGCCGCCGCCATATCGCTGCTGGTCGGGGAACTGGCCGACTTCATCGCCATCATCGCGGTCGTGCTGCTGAACGCGATCCTCGGTTTCGTGCAGGAATGGCGGGCGGAAACCACGATGCAGTCGCTGCGGAAGATGCTGTCTCCCACTGCGGTGGTCCTGCGCGACGGCATGCGGCAGTCGATCCCGGCGCGCGAGCTTCTGCCGGGGGACCTGATCGTGCTGGCCGAAGGCGACCGGGTGCCCGCCGATGGCGACCTGTTTCAAGAAGCCGGGCTCATGCTGGATGAAAGCGTGCTGACCGGCGAGTCGGTTCCGGTTTCCCGCAGCGCTGGGGAAGAGGTTGCCTCCGGGACAACCGTGCTGGGTGGGCACGGAGAGGCGACGGTCACCGCTATCGGCCAGCAGACGCGCTTCGGGCGCATCGCCATGCTGGCCTCGAATGTGCGCGATGTGCAGACGCAATTGCAGCGCGAGTTGCACGGGCTGGCCCGCCAACTCGGGCTGATGGCGATTGCCGTGGCGGCCATGGTCATGCTCGCGGCCTACCTGACGGCCCGCCCGCTCATCGAGGTATTCATGCTCGGGCTGTCGCTCGCCGTGGCGATGGTGCCCGAGGGGCTGCCGGCCGTTGTCACGGTAACGCTGGCGCTCGGAGCGGGCGCAATGGCCCGGCAAAAGGCGCTGGTCCGCAACCTGCAGGCGGTCGAGACGCTCGGGGCGGCGAGCGTCATCTGCACCGACAAGACCGGGACGCTCACCGAGAACAAGATGACGGTGCGCAGCATTCGCATGCTTGGCGCCGCCTATGAAGTGACCGGGAACGGCTATGATCCCGCAGGCCATATCGCACGGGATGGCGACAAGATCCGCGCCGAGACCGACTCGATCCTGGCCCGTCTCTGCCATACCGCGCTGATCTGCTCGCACGCGCGACTGCTGCCCGGCGAGGATGGCTGGGAGATGATCGGTGAGCCAACCGAGGGCGCGCTTGTGACAATGGCGGCCAAGGCCTGGGCCGAAGCTGTCGATCCGTCCAGCGTCGCCGCCGAGTTGCCTTTCAGCAGCGAGCGCAAGCGCATGAGCGTGCTGGAGCGTATGACGGACGGGCTGGAACTGCACTGCAAGGGGGCGCCGGAACAGATCCTGTCGATCTGCGACCGCCTCCTGCTGCCCGACGGTCCCAAGCCCATGGGGCAGGACGAACGAAAAGAGATCGCGAAATTGGCGGACAAGATGGCCCGCGACGGCCTGCGCCTGATCGCGCTGGCCTACTGGCCCGATGCGACCGAGCCAATCGAGGAGTCCGGGCTCATCTTCCTCGGACTGGTCGGCATGGAAGATCCGCCGCGCGCAGAGGTACGCGATGCCGTGGCGCTTGCCGCGCGGGCCGGCATTCGCACGCTGATGATAACCGGTGACCACCCGGCAACGGCACAGAGCATCGCGGGCCAACTCGGTATCCCCGCCGACAGGGTTCTGACCAGTGACGACCTCGAAGGCATGGACGAAACGGCGCTTCGCAGCGCGCTGGCGGGACCCGTCGCCTTTGCCCGCGTACGCCCCGCCGACAAGCTGCGCATCGTCGCGGCCCTTCAGGCCGATGGCGCAGTCGTGGCCATGACCGGCGACGGGGTGAACGACGCCCCTGCCCTCAAGAAGGCCGATATCGGCCTGTCCATGGGCATCCGCGGCACCGAGGTTGCCAAGGATGCCTCCGACCTCGTGCTGCTCGACGACAATTACGCCAGCATCGTCCGCGCCGTCCGCGAAGGGCGCCGGCAATTCGAGAATATCCGGAAATTCGTCCGCTACCTGCTCTCGTCGAATACCGGCGAGGTCGTCGCGCTGATGGCCAACCTCGCCATCGGCGGGCCCCTCATTTTCCTGCCGACACAGATCCTGTGGATGAACCTGGTGACGGATGGCGTGACCGCGGTCGCGCTTGGGGTAGAGAAATCGGAACCTGGCCAGATGGAGATGCCGCCGCGCGATCCCCACAAACGGCTGCTTGGCCTGTCAGCGCTTCCCATCATTCTTGCCTTCGGTCTCTATACCGGGGGGAGCAGCCTCTGGATCTTTTATACGTTGTTGGATTTCGGCCCCGAGCTGGCCCGCACCGCCGCCTTTACCGGTATGGTCATCTTTGAGAAAGCAAGCGTCTTTGCCTTCCGCAGCCTGCGCGACCCATGCTGGAAGCTCGGCTGGGGTTCGAACCCAATGCTATGGCTCGCCTTTTCCGCAATGGTCCTGGCACAATTGGCCGCGGTCTATTGGGCGCCTCTGCAGGCGATGTTGCACACCGTTCCCTTGGGCCTCCAGCACTGGGGGATAATCCTGACACTTGCCCTGCCCCTGATCGTTGTGCCGGAAATCGTGAAATCGTTTGGACGGAAGATCGCCTGACAAGGGTGTGGTTGCCGTTCGAGGGCGCGCGCTTCGCGCGCGGGTACGATCCTGGAGATCGTGCCTCCGGCGGGGATATTTCCAAACAGATGATGTCCGGAAAAGATCCAGCTACTCTTTCCTCGAATTTCCATGGTGAGCGCGCGCAAGGGCGCGGGGGCGAAGCCCCCACTTCCATTTCCACGATTGGCTGATTGTGGCTCCCTCTCAGGCCGCCATTCTCCTGCTCAGATAAGAAGCGGCCAGCGCAGGCGTGGCGATCTCCACATACTCCTTCTCGGGAATATCCACTCCGAGGCGCGCATGAATCGCGGCCACGAGGTTCAGAACATCCATCGAATCCAATTCGAGATCGTCCTGGATGTGGTCGTCTTCACCGATCTCGTCGAACTCCAGGTCCGGAGCGACCCTGAGGAGTTCCTCCAGAAAGACGGTTCTTGCTTCATCCTGTGTCATAGGGCCTCCGGGTTTTGCAAAGCCGCTTCGATCTCGGCGAGGAAACGATTGGCCTGACGGCCATCGCTGACGCGGTGATCGGCGGAAAGGGTGAAAGTGGCGAGAAGCCGCGGGACAACCGTGTCCTCCACCACCCATGGCCGGATCTTCGGCGCACCGATGGCCAGAAGCGCCACCTGCGGCGGGAAAATAATGCCTGCCATCGCGTCAGCTCCCTTTTCGCCCAATGCAGAGACGGTCAGCGTTCCGCTGGTCATCTCCGAGGAGCGCAGGCGCATGGCACGGGCACGGGCAACGAGGTCCTTCATCGCCGCCATCAGGTCGGGCAGCGCGAGCGTGTCGGCCTCCGGGATGGCCGGTGCGATCAACCCGCCACCGCGCAGGGCGACGGCAACGCCGAGATTGACCTGTGGCGCGGGCGTGAAGCCCTCCGCGCCGTAATGCCCGTTCATCTCCTTCACCTTGGCCGCCGCAAGCGCCGCGGCCTTCATGAAGAGGGTACCAAGCAGGATACGCTGCGCAGGCGGAACATCGCTATTTCGAGCCGCCAGCCAGTCGGAAGCGGCCTGGATATCGACGCTCTGGGACAGTTGGAAATGCGGGATCTCGCGCTTGGAGCGCTGCATCGCCGCCGCAATGGCCTTGCGCATCTCGGCCATGGCATCGGCCGGCTTCGCGGGTTTGGGCGTTTCACGGCTCGCGGGCGCGGTAGCTTCGACATCAGCGAGAACCACGGCCCCGCCCGGGCCGCTGCCCTTGAGCGCGCCAAGGTCCACGCCACGTTCGGACGCCCGTTGCCGGGCCGCCGGGGAGGCGGCGATGCCGAGCGTGGCGGGCCTTGGTTGCAGGCATTCAGAGGCAGCGGGTGGCACCGTCGCCAATTCGGGCGCAGGCGCGACCGCCTCCGGAACCGTTCCGGTTGTCGGCGCCGCCGGAGCAGACGACGGCGCCTCCCCCTTGGCCAGGATCGTCGCGAGCGGGGCGCCGACGGGCAGCTTGGCGCCTATCTCCGCATCCAGCGACTGAATGATCCCGTCCTCGAAGATCTCGATCTCGATAGCCCCTTTCTGGGTTTCCACGACGGCGACGATGTCCCCGCGCTTCACCACGTCCCCCGGCGCGACAAGCCATTCAACCAGCGTTCCGGCTTCCATGTCGGCGCCAAGGCTTGGCATCTGGAACACGCCCATGGCTCACCTCCCCAGCGTGGCTTTGGCCGCGGCAACGATCTGCGGCACCTGCGGGATGGCGGCCTGCTCCAGATGGGCCGGATAGGGGATCGGCACCTCGGCCGAACAGACCCGGCCAACCGGCGCGTCCATGTACCAGAAGACCTGCTCATGGATGCGCGCCGCGATCTCGGCCGAGAGCGAACCGCTCTTCCAGCCTTCATCGACAATCACCGCCCGCCGCGTGCGGCCCACCGATTCCATGATAGTCGCATCGTCCAGCGGACGCAGCACCCGCAGGTCGATCACCTCGGCTTCGATGCCGTCTGCGGCCAGCGCCTCGGCGGCCTCCATCGCCTTGTGGAGCGAACCGCCATAGGTGATGAGCGTCACGTCATTGCCCTGCCGTCGGATCGCGGCCTTCGAGATATCCACCGGGCCGGCATTCCGGTCCAACTGGCCGGTGCGGTTGTAGAGCATCACGTTTTCGAAGATCAGCACCGGGTCGGGGTCTTCCAGTGCCGTCCAGAGCATGCCGCGGGCATCCTCCAGCGTGGCGGGTGCCAGCACCTTCAGCCCCGGAATATGGGCGAACCATCCTTCCAGCGAATGCGAGTGCTGCGCGGCCAATTGCTTGCCCGCGCCGGTCGCCATGCGGATCACCACCGGCACGCCAAAGGCCCCACCCGACATGTGGCGGATCGTGGCGGCGGTGTTGAGGATCTGGTCGAGTGCGAGCAACGAGAAGTTCACCGTCATCACCTCGACGATGGGCCGCATGCCATTGGCGGCAGCCCCGATCCCTGCGCCTGTGAAGCCGGATTCCGAGAGCGGCGTGTCGCGGATTCGCTCTTCGCCGAACTCCTCCAGCAGGCCCTTGGAGACCGCGTAGCAGCCACCATAGGCGCCCACATCCTCGCCCATCAGGAAGACACGCTTGTCGCGCTTGAGCGCGTCGCGGATGCCCTGCTTGACGGCTTCGCGATAGGTCACCTCCTCGGTCTGGCCAGAGGGCGCTACCGGAAGCGGGTCCGGGCGCGGCTCGGCCATGGTGTGTTTGGCCAGGTCCTCCACCGGCTCCCATGTCCCGTTCTCCGCAAAATCGACGGCGAGCTTGATCTCGGCATCGACCATCTCCTCGATCCGGGTGATATCCTCCGGGTGCAGCAATGCGTTCTCCAGCAACCAGTCCTGGAAGCGGTGGATCGGGCCGCGCTTGCGCCAGCTCTCGATCTCTTCCTTGCTGCGATAGAGCTGCGCATCGAACATCGAATGCGGCCGGAAGCGATAGGTCTTGCACTCCAGGAAGACCGGCTTGCCGTTCTCCCGGATGTGCCGGATGGCAGAGCGCGCCGCGACTTCCACCGCGACCACGTCCATGCCGTCGACCTGCCGGCTTTCGATGCCGTAGGCCGTGGCCTTGTCGTGGATATCGGTGTCGGAATCGTAGCGCTCGATGGCGGTACCCATGGCGTAGCCGTTGTTTTCGCACACGAACAGCACCGGCAGGTTCCAAAGCGCGGCGAGGTTCATCGTCTCGTGAAACTCGCCCTCCGCTGCCGCGCCATCGCCGAAGAAGCAGGCAGTGACGTGGTTGTCGCCCCTGAGCCGGTCGGCCAGCGCGATGCCGGCTGCCAGCGGCAGCCCGCCTCCGACAATGGCATTGCCACCGTAGAAATTGGTCGCGGCGTCGAAGACATGCATCGAGCCGCCACGGCCACCCGAGCTGCCCTCGGCCTTGCCGTACATCTCGGCCATGACCTCGGTCATGGGCACCCCGCGCGCCAAGGCCTGGCCGTGCTCGCGATAGGTGGCGACGATCTTGTCATCGGGGCCTAGCACCGGGATCACCCCGGCGGCAATCGCCTCCTCGCCGTCATAGAGATGCAGGAAGCCGCGGATCTTTTCCTGCTGATAGAGCTCAGCGCATTTATCCTCGAACTTCCGGATCCGGATCATTCCCGTCAGCAGCGACAGGACGTGGTCTCGCGTCAGGCGCGGTTTGTCCATCACGGTCATGTCTCGTCAGTCTCCAGGGTTGAAATATCCCCCTCGGGCAGGCCCAGTTCGCGCGCCTTCAGCAGGCGGCGCATGATCTTGCCCGAACGGGTCTTGGGCAGCGTGTTGCGGAAGACGATCTCGCGCGGTGCGACGGCCGGTCCGAGCTTCTTGCGAGCATGGCCGCGGATCGAGCGTTCAAGCTCCTCGTTTGGGGTGAAGCCCGGTACCAGCGTGACATAGGCCTTGATGACCTCGCCCGCCGTCTCGTCCGGCACGCCGATGACGCCCGCCTCGGCCACCGCCTCGTGCTCGATCAGCGCACTTTCGACCTCGAACGGGCCGACAAGGTGACCGGAGGATTTGATCAGGTCATCAGCACGGCCAACGAACCAGTAATAGCCCTCTGCATCCCGCATCGCGAGATCGCCCGAAAGGTACCAGCCATCGACGAAGCACTTGTCATAGCGCGCCTGCTCGTCGAGATAGGTCCGCATCATCGAGGGCCAGCCGGGCCGCAGCGCCAGCTCGCCGATATCGCCGTCGCCAAGCTCCTTCACGCCGGTGCTTGTGCGCTCGACGATCCCGGCCTTGATGCCCGGCATGGGCTTGCCCATGGAGCCGGGCCGCACGTCCTGTGCGGCAAGGTTGGCGATCATGATGCCGCCGGTCTCGGTCTGCCACCAGTTGTCGTGGAAGGGCTTGCCGAAGACCCGGTTCGACCAGACCACCGCCTCGGGGTTCAGCGGTTCCCCGACAGAGGCCAGGAAACGCAGGCCGGAGAAGTCATAGGGCTTCGTCGCCTCGTCCCCTGCCCGCATCATCATGCGGATCGCGGTCGGCGCCGAATACCAGACCTCGACCTTCTCCTGCTCGACGGTTCCGTACCAGCGGTCGAGATCGAACTCCGCCTCGTCGACGATCATCGTCACCCGGTTCACCAACGGCGAAATGATGCCGTAGGAGGTGCCGGTCACCCAGCCGGGATCGGCGGTGCACCAGTAGATCGTGCCAGGCGTCAGCTCCAGCGCGTAGTGCCCGGACATCGCGTGATACATCACCGCCTTGTGCACATGCACCGCGCCCTTGGGCTTTCCGGTGGTGCCGGAGGTGAAATGGATCAGCGCCCGGTCCTCGGGCATGGTCCGCGCGGTCTCGAATTCCGGGCTGGCTTCTGCCATCGCCGGAGCAAGGGCGACGCAACCCTCGGGCGCCTCGTCGCCGACGATCAGCACCAATTTCAGCGTCGGGATCTCGGCGCACCATTTCGCAATCTTGCGGCGGTAGAGCGACTCGGTCGTCACCAGCGCCTTCGCCGAACCGATTTCCATGCGGGTACGGATCGGCTCCGGCCCGAAGGCCGAGAAGAGTGGCGTGAAGATCAGCCCCGCCTTCAACGTGCCAAGCGCGGTCACGTAAAGCTCGGGCACCCGCCCCATCAGGCCGAAAACGCTGTCGCCGCGCTCCAGCCCATGCGCCATCAGCACATTGGCAAAGCGCGATGTGCGTTCGGCAAGATCGGCATAAGTGATCTCCTCGCGGGCATCACCCTTGCCGAGCCAGCGGATCGCGACCTGCGCGCCGTGGCCGGCGGCGACATGGCGGTCCACCGCCTCGTGGGCGATGTTGAGCGCGCCGTCCGGCAGGCCGTCCAGCATGGCCTCCGCAATGTCCCAGGTGAACGTTTCACGCGTCTCGTCCGGATGGGGAAGAGACGCACCTCGAGTCCCTCCGGACTCCTTCCGGATCGTCCCAAGCATGTTGGATTCCTCCCGCCGCAATTGTCGCACTCCGCGCGGCGCCCCGCCATGACCCACGTCAACGCCAGACCGATCAAAATCAAGAATTATAGGGCATCGGCCGCGGCTCACGGCCGCGCGGGCGCCGAAGCGGGAGGATTGCCGGAGGCAGCGATGGCGGAGAGCTATTTTCTGACCGATCCACGCCGATTGCTGGAGGACTGGCTTTCGGCAGGGTGGCGCGTTATCGCGCCGCTCCTGCGCGATGATGCGCTTGTTCCGGACATCCTGCACGACCCCGACGCGCTGCCGCGAGGATATACCGACCAACAGGCGCCGGGCCGATACCGGCTGGTGCCCGGCGATAGCGAGCGCTGGTTCGATGCCGTTGTCGGTCCGCAAGGCTGGAAGCGCTGGCTGCACCCGCCCGAGCGCAAGCTCTGGTCGGCACGGCGCGGCGAGACCGGTTTCGAGGTAACCCCTGACACGGAGGACTGGCCAGCAACGATCTTTTTCGGTGTCCGCCCCTGCGATCTGGCCGCCATTGCACGGCAGGCGGAGGTTTTCCGCCGCGCGGGCGATCCCGCCTATACCACGCGCCTCGCGGCCACGCGGATCGTGGCGGTCAATTGCGGGCGCAGCGCGGAGACCTGTTTCTGCGCCTCCATGCAGACCGGGCCGGGGGCGCGGTCGGCTCATGACCTGGCGCTGACGGAAATCGAAGGCGGTCTTCTGGTAGAGATCGGCAGCAAAGATGGGACGGCGATGCTCGAAGGGCGCGCCCTGCCCACCGCGACGCCTGCGCAGGTTCAGCAAGCCGCCCTGCGGATCGAAGCTGCAGCCACCTCCCAGCCCCGTGCCATGCCGGCGAAGATCGCTAAGCGGCTGCAAGAAGTTCCAGACGACCCGCATTGGGAGGAAATCGCCAGTCGCTGCCTGCATTGCGCCAATTGCACCGCCGTCTGCCCGACCTGTTTTTGCACCGATGTGACAGACCGTACATCGCTCGACGGCAAGACGGCCGAGCGGTGGCAACGCTGGGATAGCTGTTTCTCGCTCGATTTCAGCTTCTTGAATGGCGGCCCGGTCCGCAGCAGCACCGCCGCGCGCTATCGCCAGTGGATGACGCACAAGCTGTCCAGCTGGCACGAACAGTTCGGAAGCTCCGGCTGCACCGGTTGCGGGCGATGCATCACGTGGTGTCCGGCGGGGATAGATCTGGTTGCCGAGGCGGGGGCCTTGGCCAAGGGGGAGTAGGTCATGAAAACACAAAGCATCGCAGAGCTTCTGTCCGAACATTCGATCCTGGGCCGCTTTGACACGGACTCGATCGAAATGCTGGCCGGATGCGCCCGCAATCTCCATTTCGGCGCGGGAGAGATGATCCAGCGCGAGGGGGAGCCGGCGGCGCTGGTCCATGTGTTGCGCACGGGCGATGTCGCCATCGAGATTTCCGCCGCCCATATCGCGCCCACCGTGGTCGAGACGGTCCATGGCGGCGACATTCTCGGCTGGGGATGGCTGATCCCGCCTTACCGGACGATGTTCGACGCCCGCGCCATGACAGAGGTCTCCTGCGTCGCGCTCGACGCCGCCTGCCTGCGGGGCAAATGCGACGCGGACCCGATGCTGGGCTACCAGTTGTTCAAATACTGGCTGCCGCATCTGGCCGCGCGGTTCCGCGCGCAACGACTTCAGGTGGCCGATCTTTACGGGCGCGACGATGATTGACCCGGTCCGGATACCGTCGGCCCTGTTGCCCCGGCTGTTCCGGGTTGTCGAGAATTGCCCCGAATTGTCCGATGTCAGCACGCTGGCGATCCTCCCCGTCGACGGCACGCTGGATGCCGGCAGACCGGGGCAGTTCAACATGCTCTACGCCTTTGGCGTGGGCGAGATCGCGATCTCCATCTCCGGCAACCCCTCCGATAACAGCGCTCTGCTCCATACGATCCGCAATGTCGGGGCGGTCTCGGGCGCGCTCTGCGCTCTGCGCGAAGGCGCCACTCTGGGCCTGCGCGGACCGTTCGGCACGCCCTGGCCCCTGACCGACCAGACGGGGCGCGACCTGCTCTTCATTGCCGGCGGGCTCGGCCTTGCCCCCCTCCGGTCCGCGATCCTTCAGGCGCTCGCCATGCGGTCCGCCTTCCGCTCCATTTCCCTCCTGGTCGGGGCGCGTAGCCCGTCGCAGATCCTTTACCCCGCGCAACTGGCCGATTGGGCGGGCGGCGGCGCTCTGCGCCTGTCGCTGACGGTGGACCGGGCCATTCCGGGCTGGACCGGCATGGTGGGCGTGGTCACGACGCGGCTCGAGCGGGCGCTGGAAGGGTGCGATCCGGCAAATGTCAGCGCGCTGGTCTGCGGGCCGGAGGTGATGATGCGTCATTGCTGCCTTGCGCTCGAAGACATGGGTGTGCCGTCCTCGGCGCAATGGATCAGCATGGAGCGCAACATGAAATGCGCCACAGGAAGCTGCGGGCACTGCCAGTTCGGGCCCGATTTCGTCTGCCGGGACGGCCCGGTTTTCCGCTGGGACAGGATCGCCGAGCGGCTCCGGATACGGGAGATCTGAGATGGACAAGCCGCGCATCGCCGTCTGGAAATTCGCCTCCTGCGATGGCTGCCAGTTGAGCCTGCTCGATTGCGAGGAGGAATTGCTGGATATCGTGGGCGCCGTCCATATCGCGCATTTCCTCGAAGCCAGCAGCCGGGTCGAAACCGGCCCCTACGATATTTCCTTCGTCGAAGGCTCGATCACCACCGCGGCCGATGCCGAGCGCATCCATGCCATCCGCGCCGCCTCCAAGCTGCTCGTCACGATCGGTGCCTGCGCCACGGCGGGCGGGATACAGGCGCTGCGCAACACGCGCGCGCTCGGGGATCTGGTGCAGGCAGTCTACCCGGTGCCGGAGCTGATCGAGGTTCTGGACCGCTCGACGCCAATTGCAGCCCATGTCACGGTCGACGCGGAGCTACGTGGCTGCCCTGTCTCGCGGCAACAATTGCTGGAATTCGTCGCCGCCGCACTCGCAGGGCGCAAACCGGATCTGCCCGAAGTGTCGCAATGCGTCGAGTGCAAGCGCGCCGGCACGGCCTGCGTGATGGTAGCCAATGGCACCCCCTGCCTTGGGCCGGTCACACGTGCGGGCTGCGGCAATCTCTGCCCGCGCGTCGGGCGCGGTTGCTACGGCTGTTTCGGCCCGGTCGAAGGGGCGAATTGCGTGGCACTCTCGGAGCAACTCGACGCGCTTGGACTGAACGGCCATGCGATTGCGGCGCTCTACCGAAACTTCAATTCGGGCGCGGCGGCATTTTCCGAGGAGGCGGCACGGCATGACTGAGCGGAAAATCACGGTGAATGCCCTTGCCCGCGTCGAAGGCGAAGGGGCGCTCAATGTCCGGATCAGAGGCGGGGAAGTGGAGATCGTCGAGTTTCGCATCTTCGAACCGCCGCGCTTTTTCGAAGGGTTGCTTCAGGGGCGTGATGCCACCGAGGCGCCAGACATCACCAGCCGCATCTGCGGCATCTGCCCGGTGGCCTACATCACCTCGGCCAGCCAGGCGGTGGAGCAAGCCTGGGGCGTGGAGATCACGCCGGAGATCGCCGCGCTGCGCCGGCTGATGTATTGCGGCGAGTGGATCCAGAGCCACGTGCTACACGCCGCCATGCTGCACGCGCCGGATTTCCTTGGGCTACACGATGTGATCGCGATCTCCGAGGTCGATCCGGAGCTTGTGACCACGGCACTGCGGCTCAAGAAGCTCGGCAATGACCTGATGGAGGTGATCGGCGGGCGGGCCGTCCACCCGATCAACACCCGGGTCGGCGGCTTCTTCAAGGCGCCCGACAGCGCCGAGATCGTCGCGCTCCTTCCAGAGTTGGAATGGGGCATCGCCGCCGCGCGCGAGATGGCGCTGCGCTTTGCCCGCTTCGATTTCCCCGAGGACGCGTGCGACTACATCTTCGTGGCGCTGGTGCACCCGGAGCATTACCCGATCGAAACCGGCCGGATCGCCACCAGCACCGGGCTCGATATCGCCGTCGATGCCTTCCACGCGCATTTCATGGAAGAACAAGTGGCCCGCTCCATGGCCTTGCATGGCCGGATGCGGAACGGATCGGCCTATCTCGTCGGCCCGCTCGCGCGCTACGCGCTGAACCGGGCACGGCTCTCCGACACGGCCAAACAGACGGCCAAGGATTGCGGGCTGAACGAGGTTGAATGCAACCCGTTCAAGTCGATCCTCGTGCGCATGGTCGAGGTGCAATATGCCTGCGAGGAAGCGCTGCGGCTGGCGCGCGCCTATGTGCCGCCCGATCCGCCCTCGGTACCGCTGACGCCACGGGCGGGAACCGGCCAGGGCTGCTCGGAGGCGCCGCGCGGCATCTGCCATCACCGCTACGAGATCGACGAGGCCGGGCAGATCGTGACGGCCACCATCGTGCCACCGACCTCGCAGAACCAACCGCAGATCGAGGCCGACCTCGAACGGGTGATCCGCGCATCGCTCGCGCTTGACGACGCTGCGCTGCAATGGCGCTGCGAGCAGGTGATCCGCAACTACGATCCCTGCATTTCCTGCGCGACGCATTTCCTCAAGCTCTCGGTCGAACGTGGCTGAGGGGCGCCTGCATGTCGGGATCGGCAACCCGCTGCGGCGCGATGACGGCGTCGGGCCGTGGATCGCGCAACAGCTGAACGAGACCGGCCAGCGGGCGCGTATCTGGCAAACCGATGGCGCCGGGTTGATCGACCTCTTCGACACCGAAGCAGCGTTGGTGCTGATCGACGCGACCCGCAGCGGCGCGCCCGCGGGCACCCTCACCCGCTTCGATGCCATAGCCACGCCCCTGCCCCGCCCGCTCTTTCACAACTCCACGCACGAATTCGGCCTGGCAGAAGCGGTGGAGCTTGCCCGGCGGCTGGGACGGCTTCCCGCAAGGCTGGAGGTGATCGGGATCGAGGGGGTGGATTTCACGCCCGGCAAGGGGCTGTCCGAAGCCGTGCGGGAAACGGCAGCACGTCTCGTAACCGCGCTCGGCGAAGTTGGCTGAAATTCCGCAAATTTCCGCTGCGAATCCCGGCATTCCATGACCCCGATCAACGCGCGCGGGGTGCAAAAACGCTACACTCCAAACGGGATACGTGTGTCGATCTTTGGGAGGAGCTTCCATGTACGATACAGCAAAAAATCTTGTCTGGTTTGAAGAGTTGGGACGCGAGGACGTGCCGCAAGTGGGCGGCAAGAATGCCTCGCTGGGAGAAATGGTGCGCATGCTTGGCGAAAGGGGAATCGCCGTTCCGCCGGGCTTCGCGACCACCTCGGACGTTTATCGGCGCTACATCCGGGAGAACAACCTGCAGGCGCTTGTCAAAAGCACGCTTGAGGATCTCGCCCGCGAACGTGTCACGTTGCAGGAGGCCGGCAAGCTGATCCGCGCCGAAATCCGCGCCGGGCGCTGGCCTGACGAGATCGAGGCCGATATCCGCGCCGCCTATCGCGCCCTGGGTGAGCGTGTCGGGATTGCCGAACCTTCCGTGGCCGTGCGCTCCAGCGCGACGGCAGAGGACCTGCCGGACGCCTCGTTTGCCGGTCAGCAGGAGACATTCCTCAACGTGCGCGGCGAGGAAGAACTGCTGCGTGCCTGCCGGCATTGCTTCGCCTCGCTCTTCACCGACCGGGCGATTTCCTATCGCACGATGAAGGGGTTCGACCATCTGGCGGTGGCGCTCTCCATCGGCGTCCAGCTCATGGTGCGCTCCGACATCGGCGGCTCCGGCGTGATGTTCAGCCTCGATACCGAATCCGGCTTCGACAAGGTTGTTCTGATCAACGCCGCCTGGGGCTTGGGCGAAAACGTGGTTCAGGGCGCGGTCGATCCGGACGAGTACCAGGTCTACAAGCCCTTCCTCGGCCGCCCCGGCACCACGCCGATCATGCACAAGGCGCTCGGGGCCAAGGAGATCAAGATGATCTATGGCGGGGCCACCGGCGCCAAGACGCGCAACGTGGCCTGCTCGCGCAAAGAACAGGCGCAGTTCGTGCTTTCGGATGAAGAGATCCTCGAACTTTCTCGCATGGCCTGCACGATCGAGGACCATTACGGCCAGCCGATGGACATGGAATGGGCCCGCGACGGCGAGACCGGCAAGCTCTACATTGTTCAGGCCCGGCCGGAGACGGTACAGTCCCGCGTCGGTGGCGAGGTACTCAGATCCTACAGCATGAAGAATGCCGGCGAGAAGCTTCTCGAAGGGCTGAGCGTTGGCCTCTCCGTGGCTGCTGGCGAGGTCTGCCTGATTGAAAGCGCCGCCGATATCGCGCGCTTCGTGGACGGGGCGATCCTCGTCACCTCGATCACGGACCCGGACTGGGTGCCGATCATGAAACGCGCCTCCGCGATCATCACCGATCATGGCGGGCGCACCAGCCACGCCGCCATCGTCAGCCGCGAACTTGGCCTGCCGGCCATCGTCGGCACCGGCGAGGCGACCCATGTGCTGCATGACGGCCAGATGGTGACGGTGAACTGCGCCGAGGGCGACCGTGGGATGGTCTATGCCGGCAAGGCGGAGATCGAGGTGCAGGAAACCCAGCTCGGCGAGATGGCCGAGACCCGCACCAAGGTGATGCTGAACCTCGCCAACCCGGGCGCGGCCATGCGCTGGTGGCGGCTGCCGGCAGATGGTGTCGGGCTGGCACGGATGGAATTCGTGATCAGCAACGAGATCAAGGTCCACCCGCTGGCGCTGACCCGTTACGACCAGCTGAAATCCGACGAGGACAAGGCGGCCATCGACGCGCTGACGCTCGGCTACGAGGACCGCAAGGACTTCTTCGTCGAGCGGCTCGCCATGGGGCTCTCCTGCATCGCGGCTCCCTGGTATCCGAACCCCTGCATCGTGCGGATGAGCGATTTCAAGACGAATGAATACGCCGCGCTGCTGGGCGGGGCACAGTTCGAGCCGGGCGAGGAAAACCCGATGATCGGCTTCCGCGGCGCGTCTCGCTACTACTCGGACGATTACAAGGACGGCTTCGCCCTCGAATGCCTGGCCATCAAGCGGCTGCGGGAGGAAATGGGCTTCGACAACGTGCTCGTCATGATCCCCTTCTGCCGCTCGCCCGAGGAGGCCGACAAGGTGCTCGCGGTGATGGCCGAACATGGGCTTGTGCGGGGCGAAAACGGGCTTGAGGTTTACGTGATGTGCGAGATCCCCTCGAACGTGATCGTTGCCGAAGAGTTCGCCAAGCGCTTCGACGGCTTCTCCATCGGTTCCAACGACCTCACGCAGCTCACGCTGGGCATCGACCGCGACAGCGCGGGGCTGGCCTACCTGTTCCGCGAGCGTGATCCTGCGGTGCTGTGGATGATCGAGACGGTCATTGCCAAGGCCAACGCGGCAGGGGCCAAGATCGGGCTATGCGGACAGGCACCGAGCAACGATCCGGGCTTTGCCCGCCTGCTGGTGGCCGCCGGGATCGGCTCGATCTCGGTCACGCCGGACAGTTTTGTCGCCGTGAAGACCAATGTGATGGAGGCCGAGGCAGGCTGAGCATTTCGGCGCACAGCACAACCAAGCAAAGCCCGTGAAACGGCACGCGCCCCCCAAGACCGGACCTCGACAATATGTCCGATGGAGGGCGCGTGGCCATCAGGGTAGGACGGCTGCGTTTCCATGACAAATCGGGGCCGTCAGCATGTTCAGGATCAAGGATGAAGACAAGCCGCTGATCCTGACCGGGCTGACGCTGGCGGGCATGCTGTTGGCTGCCATTGCGCATTGGCTCCTGCCTTCCGAGCTCGCATGGGGGCCTGTGGCCGGAAGCCTCGCGCTGCTTCTCGTCTACGCCGCCGGTGGCGTTCCGGCCGGGCTGCGGGCGCTGGAAGCGCTCTGGCTCGAGCATGAGTTGGATATCGACCTGCTGATGGTGGTCGCCGCCTTGGCCGCCGCGCTGGTTGGCGCCGCTTTCGAGGGTGGCGTGCTGCTGGCGCTTTTCAGCCTGTCGACCACGCTGGAGGAACGCGCCATGGGCCGCGCCCGGCGCGCCATCGAGTCGCTTATGGAGTTGCGGCCCGACACAGCGCTGCGCCGCACCGATGCCGGCACCGAGGAGGTCCCGCTCGAGGCGCTTGTTCCCGGCGACGTGGTCATCCTGCGCCCTGGCGCGCGCGTGCCGGTGGATGGCGAGGTGCTCGAAGGCGAAGGCGAGATCGATGAATCCAGCATTACCGGGGAATCGGTTCCGGTCCTGAAAACCCCCGGCGCGCAGGTTTTCGAAGCCACCGTGAACCAGAACGGAATCCTCGCGGTGCGCGTCGACCGACCGCTCGCGGAAAGCACCGTGGCGCGCATGATCGCGCTCGTCACGGAAGCACAGGCAGCCCGTGCCCCCTCCGAGCAATTCTCCGACTGGTTCGGCCAACGCTACACGATTGCCGTGCTGGTTGGTTCGGCGCTGGCGTTTTTGGCTTTCCTGCTGCTTGGCAATGGTTGGAACCAGGCGCTCTACCGTGCCGCCACGTTGCTGGTGGCGGCCAGCCCCTGCGCCATCGTGATCTCGGTTCCCGCGGCGATCCTGTCCGCGCTCTCGGCCTCGGCGCGCGGCGGCGTGCTCTTCAAGGGCGGCGCGGCGCTCGAAACCCTCGCCTCGGTCACCACCTTCGCCTTCGACAAGACCGGCACCCTGACCACCGGCCGGCAAGAGCTGAGCGGCATCCACTGCACCGGCGACGAAACCGCGTTCCTCGCGCGCCTGGCCGGCTTGGAGGCCCAGTCCGAACATCCGATCGCCGAAGCGATCCGCCGCGCCGCCAAGGAACGGCAGGTCGTCCCCACCGAGATACGCGAGGCGCGCGCAGTGCCGGGCGAAGGCATCGTCGGCCTCGATGACATAGGCGTCGTCTGGGCGGGCAATGAACGGCTGGCCAACCGCATGGCCAAACACAGCGCGCCCATGGATTGCCCGGCCTTCCTCGCCGCGCTGCACGACACGCCGATGACGCTGATCATGATGGGGCGCGGGGCGCGTATCGACGGCGTGGCGATGGTTGCGGACGAGCCGCGCACAACCGCCCGCGCCGGGCTGGATGCGCTGCGCCGGCGCGGGGTCGGCCACCTCGCCATGGTAACCGGGGACCGCCGCGCCGTGGCCGACCGGGTGGGTGCCGAACTGGGCTTCGCGCCCGACGCCATCCATGCCGACCTGCGCCCGGAGGACAAGGTGGAGATCGTGGCCGGATTGGCCGAAAAGACCCGCGTGGCCTTTGTCGGAGACGGCGTGAACGACGCCGCCGCCCTGGCCCGGGCCGATGTCGGCATCGCGATGGGCGTGGCCGGCTCCGAGGTCGCCCTTCAGGCCGCCGACGTGGCCCTGCTGTCGGATGACCTGCGCCGGCTGGCGGCAGCGCACAAGCTCGCACAGCGCGCCGCGCGCATCATCCGCCAGAACCTCATCTTCGCCTCAGGCGCCATGGTAACACTGGTTACGGCCGGACTGTTTTTTCACCTGCCCCTGCCCTTGGCCGTGATCGGTCATGAAGGCGGCACCGTGCTGGTGGTTCTCAACGGGCTGCGCCTGCTGGCCGATCCGATCCGCCAGGCGCAGGACTAGGCCGCAAGGAAGGCCGCGTAGCGCGTGCAGACGATCCTTCGGTTCGCAACTCCGGCGGGCGTATTTTCGGGAAGGATGAAACCGTTGCCGCTTTCTTCCTCTTTCCTCAGGTATCCGGGGGAGGGCGCTCGCAAGAGCGCCGGGGCAAAGCCCCCGGTGCAAACGGCACCAGTCTGTAGACCGCGTTGCTATTCGTCGCGCGACGGCGTTGCCGCGGACCCGGCCAAAAGGCCGCCATCTATATTGAGCTCGGCACCCGTCATATAGGCCGCGCCGTCACTGGCCAGCATCAGCGCAAGCGCCGCCACCTCTTGCACCGTTCCAAACCGCCGCAGGGGCGTGTCGGCCACGAGCGCGGCCATGCGGCTATCACGGTCAGGCCCATCGCCCAGCATCGGCTCCCACATCGGCGTCAGGATCGCGGCCGGGTGGATCGAGTTGCAGCGAATGGCCAACCCCTGCTCCGCGCAATAGAGCGCCACCGTTTTCGTATGGTTGCGAATGGCCGCCTTGGAGGAGGCATAGGCCGCAGCGCCAGGAATGCCGACCATTCCCGACCGCGAAGAGATATTGATGATCGAGCCGGATCCGGCAGCTCGCATCGCGCCGATCGCGTAGCGGCAGCCCAGAAACGTGCCGTCCAGGTTGACCCTGTGCACGGCGCGCCAATCCTCAAGACTGGCATGTTCCGGATCTTGCGGCGCGGCGCTCTCCTCGAACCCCGTGACACCCGCATTGTTCACCAGCACATCGATCCTGGGCCAGGCGGCTTTCAGCGCGTCCCAATCGGCCTCGTTGGAGACATCCAGACGCCGAGAACTCCCGCCGATATTAAGGGCGGCTTTCTCGGCCGCCTTTTCATCCTTGTCGGTCACGACGACCTGCCCGCCAGCCTCGGCAAAGGCGCGGGCGATTCCGGCACCGATCCCCCGCCCTGCCCCGGTCACGACGCAGATCTTGCCGGACAGATCCGAACTCATGCAATGCTCCACACTGTTACGCTCGGAATTAGGCCCGCGCTCACTCCGGCGCGGTCTCCACCGCAATCGCTTCCGGTTCGGCTTTGGGCTTGCCGCCAAGCAGGCGCTTTACCGTCTCGCGCGTGTTTTGCAGCACCACATACAGCACCGGCACAAGGATCACGCCGAGCACCGTGGCCGCCAGCATGCCGCCGAACACGGCGGTGCCGATGGCCTTCTGGCTGGCAGCGCCCGCGCCGGAGGCCGTCAGCAGCGGCACCACGCCGAGCAGGAAGGACAAGGCCGTCATCATGACCGCCCGGAAACGCTGATGCGCGGCCTCCACCGCAGCCTCGCGCACTGTCAGCCCCGCAGCCCTTCGCTCCATGGCAAATTCGACGATCAGGATCGCGTTCTTCGCCCCGAGCCCTACCAACATGATCATCCCGATCTGGGTGTAAAGGTTGATGTCTGAGCCCGCCACAACCACGGCCAGCACCGCGCCGAACAGCGCCACCGTGACCGAGAGCAGGATCGCCACCGGCATTGTCCAACTCTCGTATTGCGCCACGAGGAAGAGATAGCCAAACAGGATCGCCATCATCAGGATCACCTGCACCATGCCGGCCGAGTCGAGCTGCTGCTGCGCGGTGCCGGTCCATTCAAAGGCATAGCCGGGCGGCAGGCTCTCGGCGGCAACTTCCTCCAGCACCGTGATCGCATCGCCCGTCGACAGCCCTGCGGCCGGCACGGCGGTGATCGTGGCCGAGCGGAACATGTTGTAGCGGTTGAGCAGCACCGGACCGAGCACGTTCTCGACATCGATCAGCGTGCCGAGCGGCACCATGGCGCCCGTGGTCGAGCGTACATGCAGCTCGGAGATATCCTCGACCTGACGGCGGTAGTCGCCATCGGCCTGGATCATCACCCGGTAAACCCGCCCGAACAGGTTGAAGTCGTTCACATAATAGGAGCCGAGATAGGCCTGCAAGGTCTGGAAGATCTCGGACACCGTCACGTCGAGCGTCTTGGCCTTCTCCCGGTCGAGATCGACGAAAACCTGCGGAACATTGGCCCGGAAGGTCGTATAGGCCTGTGCCAGTTCCTCGCGCTGGTTGGCGGCATAGACCATGCCACCGAGCGCGGCGGACAGATCCTGTGCCGAGCCGCCACCGGTCTGCTGCACCTTCATCTCGACGCCGGCCGACAGGCCGAGGCCGGAAATCGGCGGCGGGTTGAAGGCGAGCACTGAGGCCGCGATCTCCTGGTTCGAGATTCCATAGATCTGTGCCAGGATCCCGTTCGCGCTCAGCTCAGGCGTCTGGCGCTCTTCCCATGGGTGAAGATTGACGATGACCATCGCGCCGTTGGACCCGGAGCCGTTGAGCAGGCTGAACCCGTTCACCAGCACCGTTCCCGAGACCCCGGGGATCTCCCGGATCAAACCGTCGATACGCTCGGTCACCCCCTGCGTGCGCTCCAGCGAGGCCGCATCGGGCAGTTGCACATCGACAAAGAGCGAACCGTTATCCTCGATCGGGATGAAGCCCTTTGGCGTGGTTGCAAAGATCGAGCCCATGACCATGACCACCGCCACAATCGCCACGATGCTGAGCAGCGCCACCCGCACGAAGCGCTTGACGATGGCGGTATAGCCGTTGCGCAGCCCGCCGATCGACCGTTCGAACACCGCCAGCAGCCCCTTGGCTTCGCCCGAGCGCGGCTTGAGCACGATGGCGCAAAGCGCGGGCGACAGGGTCAGCGCGTTGATCGAGGAGATGACCACCGCGGTCGAGATGGTGACCGCGAATTGCGAATAGAGCCGTCCGGTGATGCCCGGCATGAAGGTCACCGGCACGAAGACCGCCAGCAGAACCAGCGTCGTGGCAATGACAGGGCCGGTGATCTGTCCCATGGCCTTGGCCGTGGCCTCGGGGGCGGAAAGCCCCTCCTCCGCGATCAGGCGTTCCACGTTCTCGACCACGACGATGGCGTCATCCACCACGATACCGATGGCCAGCACCAGCGCGAAGAGCGACACGGTGTTGAGCGACATGTCGAAGGCAAGCAGGAAGGCGAATGTACCGATCAGCGAGACAGGGATCGCCACCATCGGGATGATCGTCGCTCGCCAGCTTCCGAGGAAGATGAACACGACCGACATCACCAGCGCGAAGGTCAGGATCAGGGTCGAGACCACGTCGTTGAGCGAGGCTTCGACGAAATCGGTCGAGTTGTACGGCACTTCGTATTCGACATCGTCGGGGAAGACGCGGCTCAGCCGCTCCAGCTCGCTCAGCACCTTTTGCGAGACGGCCAGCGCGTTCTCGCCCGGTGCCTGGTATACCGCCAGAACCGTTGCCGGCTGGCCGCTATAGCGCCCCGAGGCGTTGTAGTAGTTGGCGCCCAGCTCGACCCGCGCGATGTCCTTCACGCGGACGATGGCGCCCGAGCCGCCGGTACGTACGACGATATTCTCGAACTCCTCGACCGATGCCAGCCGGCCCTTGGAGGTGATGGTATATTGGAATTGCTGCCCATCCGGCACCGGCGGAGACCCGACCTGGCCGGCCGAGACCTCGAGGTTCTGCTCGCGGATCGCGCTGATCAGGTCGCCCGGCGTCACGCCGAGGCTGGCCATCCGGTCCGGGTTCATCCACATCCGCATGGCATAGGCGAAATCGGTCAGCACATTGGCCTCGCCAACACCCTGGATCCGCGACAGCGCGTCCTTCAGGTTGATCGAGGCATAGTTGGACAGGAATACCTCGTCATAGGTGCCATTGGGCGACACGAGCGTCGCCACCAGCAGCATGTTGGTCGAACTTTTTCGCGTCACGACGCCGCGCGAGGTCACCTCGGTGGGAAGCTGCGCGGTGGCCTGCGCCACCCGGTTCTGCACGTTGACCGAGGCGATGTCCGGATCCGTCCCGACCTCGAAGGTCACCGCCAACGAATAGGATCCGGTGGCCGAGCTGTCCGACGACATGTAAAGCATGTCGTCCACCCCGTTCACCTGCGCCTCGATGGGGGCAGCCACGGTGTTTTCGACCGTCTCGGCCGTCGCGCCGGTATAGTTTGCCGAGACCCGCACCACGGGGGGCGTGATATCGGGGAATTGCTCGACCGGCAGCACCGCATAGGCGATCAAGCCCATGATGGTCAGAACGGTCGAAATCACGATGGCCATCTTGGGACGGCGAATGAATACCGTGGAGATCATCGGCTCAGTTTCCCGATTGCCCGGAGGTTTGCTCCGACGGCACGCCCGCGGCGACCGCCTCGACCTTTGCGCCGGCGCGGACCCGCTGCAGCCCCTCGACGATCACCATCTCGCCCTCTCGGGCGCCATCCTGAACCACCATTGCAGTGCCGACCTGACGTCCGAGCGTCACGTAGCGCTGTTCGACCCGTTGATCGGGGGTAACGATCAGCACGAAATCGCCGCGCTGATCGCGCTGCAGGGCGGCCTGCGGCACGAGGATCTTCGTTTCCGCCTTCAGCGCCTGGATCGAGACATCGACAAAGGAGCCATCGACAATCAGGCCGCGCTCGTTTGGGAATTCGGCCCGAAGCGCGATGGTGCCCGTGGCCGGGTCGATCCGGTTGTCAACGAGCACGATCTTGCCCGGCTCCTCCAGCCGCGTGCCGTTGGGAAGGGTCACGAAAACCTCCGGCGTCTTGCTGGAGTCCTTCAGTTCGTGCACCTCGGCCTCAATCTGTTCCAGCACGTCCAGTAGCTGCTTCTCGGTCAGCGAAAAGGACACCTGCATCGGCCGCTCGCGCACGAGCGTCACCAAGGGCTGTGTCGTCGGCCCGACAAGATCGCCGATGGAAGTGTTGACCACGCCGATCCGGCCGGCGAAAGGTGCGCTGATCTTGGTGTAGCTCAGATCCAGTTCGGCGGAACGGATCGCGGCATCGGCGGCCTGCACCGCGGCTTCCGCGACCTTCTCATTGGCCCGCGCGATATCTTCCTCGCTTTGCGGCGAGGCATCGCGCCTGACCAGTTCGCTCTTGCGTTCAAGCTCGATACCGGCGAGTTCGAGATTGGCCTGCGCGCGCGCCAGATCGGCTTGCCGCGCCTGCAGGGTCGCTTCATAGGCATCCGGCTCGATCTGGAACAGGTCTTCGCCCTGCTCCACCGGCGCGCCATCGGCCACCAGTACATCCTTGAGATAGCCGCTGACCCGGGCCACGATATCGACCTTGTCCATGGCCTGGCCAAGCCCGATGAACTTCGCCTCGTCGATCAGTTCCTCGGTATAGACCGCGGAGACCGCAACCTTCACGGCAGTCTCTTCCGTTTGCGCCCAGGCAACACCGCTCAGCATGAAAGCGGTCAGGATTCCGGTCATAAGGCGATGTTTTTTCAGCAGCATCGAGACAATTTCCCTGCAGGTACAATAGAGGTTCTTTTCAGACCCTTGCTTCTTTCATAGCCATTTCCACAGTCGGAACAACGTAAGATGTCCGCGTTTCCGAAGGGTTCGGCCGGATGGATGATCCATCGCGGCTCGAAATGCGCAAACGCGACAGGTCAAACAGGCTCGCGGTTGCCGCGCGCCGCTCAAGGACGGGCACCCGACAACACTTCCCCTTTGCCGAACACTTTCGCGCTTATTGGCGGGAGCGCTTCCCGCGTGGCGGTCCATCTCGCAAAGCTCCTCAGGCGTTAACCTGAACGAAACAAGAACGGCCACAAACTTGGTTGCAATGCCCCTGATACACGCCCGAGTCGCAGTTATGGTTACACGTCTTTTCTCCCCGCTTCTTCAACTTGGCCTGCTGTTGCGCCACATCTGGCTGTGCATGCTCACCGGCCTCGTCGTCGGTCACCCCCCTGAACAGGTCCGATCAAGGATCTGCGCGCGCTCCGCTCTGGAGCAGAGCGCACTTGTCGGGGCAAGCATGCTCGGGCTGGCGCTCGCCAGCGCGCTCTTTGCCGAAGCGGGACCGGGCGGTCCCGTGGCGCTGTGGGTCGCGCTCTACCTGGTCAGTCGATAGGCGGGTACGAAGAGGATCAGGGATCTCGTTCAAGGCCCATTGCGCCCTTGCAAGGCCGAGAACGTGTCAATGGCGATTGGGCTTGCCAGAAACGCGTCAGGCCTCTTGCTCTGTTTCGCCACGAAAACCGGTGGCGACCACGAATTTCTCCGACGAATCCGCCCGGCTTGCCGGCGGCTTCACATTTGCCACCTTCGCGAAACGTTGCTTCAGAAGCTTCTGAAGATCGCCCTCCGCCCCTCCCGCCAGGACCTTGGCAACGAAGGTTCCCCCGGGCGCAAGTACATCGAATGCCAGATCGGCCGCGGCCTCGCACAGCGCCATGATCCGCAAGTGGTCCGTCTGCTTGTGCCCCGAGGACGACGCGGCCATGTCGGACATGACAACATCGGCCTGCCCGCCGAGCCAGGCCTTCACCTTGTCATCGGCACCGTCTTCCAGGAAATCGAGCACGTGCAATTCGGCTCCGGCAATCGCCTCCACCTCCTGCAAGTCGACCCCGAGCACGGTGCCAACCGCCTTGCCCGACTTCTCGCCAAGCGCATTGACGCGCTTCACCGCAACCTGACACCAGCCGCCCGGCGCACAGCCGAGATCCACCACCCGCGCCCCGGGAACCAGGAACCGATACTTGTCGTCCAGTTCCAGAATCTTGAAGGCCGCACGCCCGCGATACCCCTCACGCCTGGCCTGCACCACGTAGGGATCGTTCAACTGCCGCTCCAGCCATAGGGTGGAACTGAGCTTTCGCCCGCGCGCCGTCTTCACCTTCACGCGCAAATCACGTTGGC
The DNA here is from genome assembly GCF_001558155.1 of Aliiruegeria sabulilitoris. Taxonomy (GTDB): domain Bacteria; phylum Pseudomonadota; class Alphaproteobacteria; order Rhodobacterales; family Rhodobacteraceae; genus Tropicimonas; species Tropicimonas sabulilitoris. Next base: position 230,532 of record NZ_LOAS01000003.1, on the reverse strand, counting down.
CGCGCCCGCTTGTCTTTTTCGTCATGCCTCGCCTCTTGCGTCTCCGGCATCAGGTTTCATGCCTCCGCCGGGGATATTTTCGGAGAGAGGAAGGATGCAAGCCCTCCTTTTCTTCTGACCACAAATATCCTCGCCGAAGGCGGCCGCCATCGGCGGCTTCAGAAAGGTCCGTCTTCCAGCACCCCGTCCGAGGACATCTGCGCGTAGAGCAGCCCCTCGCGCAGGCCACGGTCGGCCACGGACAGCCTGTCCGTCGGCCAGACGCGCATGAGCGCCTGCAGGATCGCGGAACCGGACATGATCAATGACTGACGGTCCTTGCCAATCCGCGGATCGGCCCGCCGTCCTGCTTCGCCCAGATCCAGGTAGCCACGGATGACCGCGTCGATCTGGTCGGAACTCATGCGCAAGCCGTCTACCTTGGTCCGGTCATAGCGCCTGAGCCCCAGATGGCTCGCCGCGACGGTCGTGACCGTTCCCGAGGTGCCGATGATCTGGAACCCTTCCCGCGCCTGTTCATGGGCATAGGGAGAAAATTCCGCCAGTTGCTCCTCGAAATACCAGCTCATCAGCGCGAAGCGGCCGGAATCGTCCTCGACATCCGAGAACTGGTCCTTGAGCGTCGCCACGCCGAGCGGCACCGAGATCCAGTCCACGACGCGGGCGCGCGGGAACAAGTCCTCGCTATAATCGAACCCCTTGTGCAGCCGCATGATCGAGCGCGGACGCTCTGCCGCCGGCACCCGGCTCAGATCGATCCAGACCAGCTCGGTCGAGCCGCCACCGATATCGACGACCAGAAGCTGCTCCGTTCGAACGGAGACCAGCGGCGCACAGGACACCACCGCCAGACGGGCCTCTTCCTCAGGTTCGATGATATCGAGCCGCAGCCCGGTTTCCCGACGCACGAAACGGATGAAATCTCGCGCGTTGCGCGCCCGGCGGCAGGCCTCGGTCGCCACGAGCTTCATGCGCTGTACGCGGTGCTTCTGGAATTTCGATTTGCAGATCTTCAGCGCCTGAACCGTGCGGGCCATCGACGAACGCGACAGCCGCCCGCTTGCCTCAAGCCCGGCGCCGAGTTGCACCGATTTGGAAAAAGAGTCCACGACGTGGAACTGGGACCCTTTCGGTTGTGCCACGAGCATGCGGCACGAGTTTGTGCCCAGATCCAGCGCCGCGTATGTGGCGACCGGATCGAGCGTTGTCGGCGCGGGGGTTGCAACCGGTTTCGGGAACGCGCCCGCGCCTGCGGGACGCTTGGGCGCCATCTTACGCCCTCCATTTCAAGTTGATTTCACCGTAGCCCTGACATCCCGGTCACGCAAGCGAACAGATTCACGCCCTCATATTGAACATGAAAATTTCGACAGAATCGCGCTCTGGATCATTGCGCCCGACAACCGTTACCTTGCCCGCCAGCAGGTCCAGAGGTCGCAGCCGCGCCCTCCCATGTCGATATTCACCCCTTTTGCGCGCGGCCTGCAGCGTAAACGGGAAGTAACAGGTCCGAGGAAACAGGTTTCATGCCCGACGTCACGATTGTTTATTGGCGCGATATCCCGGCACAGGTCATCGTCGGCAAGGGCCGGCGTGGCTCTAAAGCGCCGCTGCCGGAGCGGTTCGAACAGGCCATCGACCGCTGCGCCATGGCAACGGATGCCAAGGATACCGACGCCTATCTCGCCGAGTGGCGCAAGGCGGAGCCTTATCAGGTGGAGGGCGATCCCGCCGAGATCGCCGTCGCCGAGGCCGCGCGCCTCGACGCTGAATACGACCAGACCCGCATAAAGAAATTGATCGACAACGCCGGATGGAATTGAGGCCGGCACAGATATGGGAGGCCGCCATGGCTCTGCTACCGTTTCGCAAGCGCAACGCCACGCCTGACAGCAAAGCCGCGATGGAGACCTTCCTGCAAGGGTTCTCCATCGAGGTGATGCCGCGCACGGCGGCCAAGATCGAGAATTTCCGGGAACTGCTGCCCGCTGGGACACGGGTCTATATTGCCCATATCGATGGCACGCCCTTCGAGGACATGGTGGCAACGGCCAAACGGCTTGCGACCGAGGGTTTTCCGGTCATGCCGCATTTCCCGGCCCGGATCATCAAGGACAAGGCGACGCTGGCCGACTGGATCGCGCGCTACCAGGGCGAGGCGGATGTCAAACAGGGCTTGGTTCTGGCGGGTGGTGTCGATGCTCCGAGGGGCGATTTCGACTCCTCCATGGCGCTGCTGGAAACAGGGCTGTTCGACGAGGCCGGCTTTACCCATCTGCATGTTGCCGGCCACCCCGAGGGCAACCGCGATATCGACCCCGCCGGCAGCACGAAGCGCGTCATGGAGGCGCTGCACTGGAAACAGGCCTTCTCGCGCAACACCGATGCGAAGATGGCGATCGCAACGCAATTCGCCTTTGAATCCAGGCCGGTCATTGCCTGGGCCAACGGGCTTATGGAGGCTGGGATCGACTTGCCGGTCCATATCGGCATCGCCGGGCCAGCGAAGTTGCAGACGATGATCAAGTTCGCCGTCTCCTGCGGCGTGGGCGCCAGCGTGCGCGTGTTGCAGCGACGGGCAAAGGACGTGACCAAGCTGGTCATGCCGTTCGAGCCGAACGAGATTCTGGCCGAGCTGGCCGTCCACAAGGCTGCAAACCCGGAATTCAACATCGCGCAGGTGCACTTCTTCCCGCTAGGCGGTATCAAGGCCACGGCCGGCTGGACGGCCGAACATGGCGGACCAGCGGGACACGCGGCCGCCGCAACAGGCTGAGAGACTTCATGACCACAGCATTGCTGTTCGACCTGGACGGAACCCTGATCGATTCCGACTCGCTGCACGCGCAGGTATTTGCCGAGCTTTTTGAACCCCGCGGGGTGAAGATCGATTTCGCGTATTACCGGGACAAGCTGCACGGCCGGCTGAATTTCGACATTTTTTCTGACCTTTGTCCCGGCGAGGATGCAAGATCGTGGTCCGATCACAAGGAAGCGGAGTATCGCAAGTTGCTGGGCACGGGCCATCCAAATATGCCGGGGACGCTGGAATTGCTGGACCTGGCCGACGAGATGGGCTGGGCCAAGGGCGTGGTGACGAATGCGCCGCGCGACAACGGCGAGGCGGTGCTGGCCGCGCTCGGCATTGCCGACCGCTTTGACACGCTGGTGATCGGAGATGAGTGCTCGCGCGGCAAGCCGGACCCGGAGCCCTACCTGGAAGGTCTGCGGCGGCTGAACGCCGATGCCGCCGTCTCGCTTGCTTTCGAGGACAGCCCGACGGGCATTCGTTCAGCCGTGGGAGCCGGCCTAAAGACCATCGGAATTCGAACCATGCTGTCCGACGCCGCATTGCGCGAAGCGGGCGCGTCTGCCTCGGTCGAGGATTACGCCGATCCGGCGTTGAAACATCATATAGATCAATTGAAGGGACTGGCTGCATGACGCGGACCGTTATCGAGAGCAAGACCAAGACCGTCACCATCGGCTTCGACGAGCCGTTCTGCGTGATCGGCGAGCGGATCAACCCGACGGGGCGCAAGAAGCTGGCTGCCGAGTTGGAAGCGGGCGATTTCTCGACCGTGGAGAAGGATGCGCTGGAGCAGGTCGCCTGCGGGGCGATGGTGCTCGATGTGAATTCCGGCGCGGTGTTCACCAACAAGATGGCCGAAGATCCGCGCTACGCGGATAATAACTTCGTCGAACCGATGCTGATGAAGGAGCTCATCACGCGCATTCAGGCGATCGTGGACGTGCCGCTGTGTATCGACAGCTCGGTGCCCGGCGCGCTCGAAAACGGGCTGGAAATGGCGGAGGGGCGGCCGCTGCTGAACTCGGTTACGGGCGAGGAGGAGCGGCTTGAGGCGATCCTGCCGCTGGTGAAGAAATACAACGTGCCGGTCGTGGCGATCTCCAATGACGACACAGGCATTTCCGAAGATCCCGATGTGCGTTTCGCCGTGGCCAAGAAGATCGTCGAGCGGGCGGCCGATTTCGGCATTCCTGCGCATGACATCGTGGTCGACCCGCTGGTGATGCCGGTGGGCGCGATGGCGTCGGCCGGCCAGCAGGTCTTCACGTTGGTGCGCCGGTTGCGCGACGAGTTGGGCGTGAACACGACCTGTGGCGCGTCCAACATCTCCTTCGGCCTGCCGAACCGGCATGGTGTGAACGCGGCCTTTCTGCCGATGGCGATCGGCGCGGGCATGACCTCCGCCATCATGAACCCGGTGCGCTCGGTCGAGATGGAGGCCATTCGTGCCGCCAACATGCTGATGAACCATGACCCCAATGGCGCGGCCTGGATCGGGCTGGCAAAGGTGCTGGACGCGGTCAAGGAGGGCGCGACATTCGCAGAGGCCTCCAAGGCTGCGGCGGCTGCGGGTTCCGGTCGAGGCGGGCGGCGTCGGCGTCGGGGCTGAGGTCTGGTTCGGTTGAAAGGTTGGACGGGGGGCTGTCTGCCCCCCGCGCGCCAAGGGCGCTCCCCCCGAGGATATTTTTTGAACAGATGATGCTGGAAAGGCGCTCGGCTCGGGCGCCTTTTTGCTTTTCTCCCGGGACGCTTTGCGGCATGACGCGGCACGTGAGTTCAACCCAGTGCTTCAAGGAGAGACCCGATGCACGACATTCGCTTCATTCGCGAAAACCCGGACGCGTTCGACGCCGCCATGGCGCGGCTTGGGGTGTCGGTGTCTTCTTCCGATATCCTTGCCATCGACGCCGGTCGCCGTGAGAAGATCACCGCCGCCGAGGCCGCGCAGGCCGAGCGCAACGCCGCCTCCAAGCAGGTGGGCGCGGCCAAGGCAAAGGGCGACGAGGCCGAGTTCGAACGGCTGCGCGCGCTGGTGGGCGAGAAGAAGGCCGAGATTGCGCGGCTGGAGGAAGAGGCCAAGGCAGAAGATGCCCGGCTGACCGAGTTGCTCGCAACGCTGCCCAACATGCCGCATGAGGATGTGCCGGACGGGGCCGACGAGAATGACAACGTGGAGATCCGCCGTTGGGGGGAGCCGCGCGTCTTCGATTTCGCGCCGAAGGAGCATTACGAGCTGGCTGCCGTTCAGGACGGCATGGATTTCGAGACGGCGGCGAAGCTGGCTGGTTCGCGTTTCGTGCTGATGTCGGGCGCGGTGGCGCGGGTTCATCGCGCGCTGGCGCAGTTCATGCTGGACACGCACACCACCGAGCACGGGCTGACCGAAGTCAACGGTCCGGTCATGGTGCGCGAGGAGATGATGTACGGCACCGGGCAGTTGCCCAAGTTCGGCGAAGATTCCTACCTGCTGCGCGAGGGCTGGTGGCTGATCCCGACCTCCGAGGTGACGCTGACCAATATCGTTAATGACGTGATCGTCGAGGAGGGCTACCTGCCCCGTCGTTTCACGGCCCATTCGCTTTGCTTCCGCTCGGAAGCCGGCAGCGCGGGCCGCGATACCTCCGGCATGCTCCGCCAGCACCAGTTCGAGAAGGTCGAGATGGTCTCCGTGACCCATCCCGACAAGAGCATGGAAGAGCATGAGCGGATGACGCGTTGTGCCGAGGTGATCCTGGAGAAGCTCGGCATTCCCTATCGCACGATCGTGCTGTGCACTGGCGATATGGGGTTTGGTGCGCGCAAGACGCATGACATCGAGGCCTGGCTGCCGGGGCAGAACATGTATCGCGAAATTTCCTCGGTCTCCGTCTGCGGCGATTTCCAGGCGCGCCGGATGAATGCCCGTTTCCGCCCCGAGGGCGGCGGCAAGCCGGAATTCGTCCATACGCTGAACGGCTCCGGCCTTGCCGTGGGGCGCTGCCTGATCGCGGTTCTGGAGAACGGTCAGCGGGAAGACGGATCGGTCGATCTGCCGGAAGCGTTGTATCCCTGGCTCGGTGGCAAGCGCCGCATCACGGCCGAGGGCACGCTCGTCTGAGAACAAAAGAGCCCCCGGAGAGCGATTTCCGGGGGCTCGTTTTCGATCCTTCCGAGCGGTAATTACTCGGCGATCATGCCATCTTCCTTGGCAGCGGCCAGTTCCTCGGCGCTGATCATGCCATCGGCATCGCCATCGAGTTCGGCAAACAGTTCTTTGCTGAGATCCGGATAGGCAGCCTGCATTTCCGCGAGCGAGTAGACACCGTCACCGTCGGCATCGTCGACCATGGTTTGAGCCATCGCCGGAAGGGCAAGAGCAAGCAGAGCAACGACGAAAGCGCTTTTCCGCATTTTTGGTTTTCTCCATGAAGACCCGCTATCTTGCGAGTGCAAAAAGAAGGTTCAATTACCTCCAAGCGGAGAAATGATAGCGAAACACGCCGGTTTCAAGGGGATCGCACGCCCCGTTCGAAATATTTCTCAGGCAGATTTTTGCGTTTATTTTCTAAGCCTTGCAACAAAACGTTCGCACTTCCGCAGAACCGACATCTTGTAGATCCATTTCCTCAGCGTTCGTCTGCCCGCCCCTTGCCCATATGCTTGCGTAGCCGGGACGGCGTGGACTTCTTCTTGTCCTTGTACGGGTTTTTGTCCGACTGGCTTCGGAAGGTCAGGCGGATCGGCGTACCCGGCATGTCGAAATCTTCCCGCAGCCCGTTGACCAGATAGCGTTTATAGCTTTCCGGCAGTTTTTCGGGGAAAGAGGCCATCACCACGAACCCCGGCGGGCGCGTCTTCACTTGGGTCATGTAGCGCAGCTTGATCCTGCGGCCGCCCGGTGCGGGGGGCGGATGGGCTTCGAGCATGCCCGTAAGCCATTGGTTGAGCCTCGCCGTCGGCACCCGGCGATTCCATACTTCATGCGCCCGCACGATCGCGTCATGCAGCCGGTCCAGGCCGCGGCCCGTCTTGGCGGAAACCGTGATCAGCGGCGCGCCCTTGAGCTGCGGCAGCAGGCGGTTGAATTCCTCCTTCAGCTCCGCCAGCTTTTCCTGTTTCTCGTCTTCGAGATCCCACTTGTTCACGGCCACCACGACCGCCCTGCCCTCGCGCTCGGCCAAGTCGGCGATGCGCAGGTCCTGCTGCTCGAAGGGGATTTCCACGTCGAGCAGGACGACGACCACCTCGGCGAATTTCACCGCGCGCAGCCCGTCGGAGACCGAGAGCTTCTCCAGCTTCTCCTGCACCTTCGCTTTTTTGCGCATTCCGGCGGTGTCGAAGATACGCATCGGCGTGCCCTTCCACTCAACCGGAATTGAAATAGCATCGCGCGTGATGCCCGCCTCGGGGCCGGTCAGCAGCCGGTCCTCGCCGAGGATCCTGTTGATCAGCGTGGATTTTCCAGCATTCGGGCGCCCGACCACGGCCACCTGCAAAGGCTTCGACCGAGAGAAAAGCGGCCCTTCGCCCTCGGCGGCCTCTTCCTCGGTCAGCTCGATATCGGTCGCCGGCGCCTGTTCGAAGGCACGCGCCTCGAAGGCATCGGCCAGCGGCATCAGCACGGCGTGGAGATCGGCCATGCCCTCGCCATGCTCGGCCGAAATCCGGATCGGATCGCCGAGCCCGAGCGCATAGGCCTCCAGAACGCCCGCATCGCTGGCATTGCTCTCGGACTTGTTCGCGGCCAGCAACACATGGGCCGACTTCTTGCGCAGGATCTCGGCAAAGATCTCGTCGGCCGGGGTGACGCCTTGGCGGGCATCGAGCATGAACAGGCAGATATCGGCCATCTCCACCGCCCGTTCGGTCAATCGACGCATACGGCCCTGCAGGGACTCGTCTGTCGCTTCCTCAAGCCCGGCCGTGTCAATGACAGTAAAGCGCAGGTCTCCAAGCCGGGCCTCGCCTTCGCGCAGGTCACGGGTCACGCCGGGCTGGTCGTCCACGAGGGCAAGACGTTTGCCGACGAGACGATTGAACAGGGTCGATTTGCCCACGTTTGGGCGGCCCACGAGGGCCAGGGTGAAGCTCATAATGCGCTCACAGACAGGAGAATCGGATCAGACCCGCTCCTTTAGACGGTTTCTTCGGCTGGTTGAAGCCTTTTCAAGGCAAGGCCCTGGCGGACACTGCGCCACCCGGCGGAACAGAAACAAGGGCTTTGACCGCGAAGTCGTCCGCCGGAGGCACGATCCGCAGGATCGTTGGCGCGCGCGCAGCGCGCGCGCCCAGCTTAGCGGTAGGCGAGCAGCTGCCCCTTGGTGTTGACGAGGTAGAGCGTCTGGTTGACCACAACCGGGTTGGTCGCCGCCCCGCCAGGGATCTCCACGGAGGACAGGAGGTTGCCGTTGCGGGGATCGAAGCTGCGCAGGTAGCCATCATCGGAGGCCACCAGCAGGCGCCCGCCGGCGAGGACCGGACCGAAACTCGCATAGACATCGCGGTATTTGCGCGGTTTCTTCTTCTTGAAGCCGGGCAGGTCCACGGCCCAGAGGAGCTCGCCATTGGAAGCGTCGAGCCGAACAAGCTGCAGCAGGTCGCTCACCGCGAAGACCGATCCCCCGTCGACCCAGACCGGGCTCAACGCGCCTTCGTTCGCTGTCCAGATCCGCGAGCCGCTGCTGGCGTCGAGCGCGGCGATCCGTCCGGAGGGCGTGCCGACATAGACCGTTCCACCGACGATGACCGGATCCGACGAGATGTCGGTGATCAGGGAATAGGCGCGCCCGCGACGGCGGCCCGCAAGCGTCGTGCCCCAAGTGCGTGTCCCGTCACCCGTCTGCGCGCCGAGCAATTCCGCCGAGCCGAAGGGGAAGATCGCGATCCGGCCATCCACCGCCGGACCGGAGCCGTTCACCGTGGCCGAGGCCGATGGGCTGGCCTGCAACTGCCATGCGAGGCGTCCGGTATCCGCGCGCACGGCGAAGGCGCGGTTGTCTCGGCTGCTGACATAGATCATCCCGTCCCGCACCGTCGGTGCGCCGGCGACAGGTGCCTCGAAAGCCTGCACCCAGATCGTGTTGCCGGTTGCCGGATCAAGCGCATGCAGTTCGCCGAAGCCGGAGGTCACATAGAGCCTGCCTCCGCCATAGGCGAGCCCACCGCCGGAGCCGTCCTTCTTGCGTTCGGAGCCCGGGGTAAGATCCTTGCTCCATTGCGCCGCGCCGCCGGTCGAAAACGCGCTCAGCTGGCTCCGCGAATCGAGCGTAAAGATACGGCCACCCGCTACGATCGGGTCCGCCGTGATACGGGCCTTGCGGCTGTTGCCTGTCCCGATGCTCGCCGTCCAGATCCTGGTCAGATTGGACGAGAGTGCAGGATGCTGAATGCGGTGGGTGGCCGAGCCGCCGCGATGGGTCCATTCTGAGGGGTTGGTCTGCGCGGAGGCCGAGAAGGCGACATCGTTCTGCACGACCGAGCCTTCGGGCAAGGGTTCGACCGCGGCCGCCGTTGTCTCGCCGCCTGCCGACGCCGCGAGCGGCGTGCGTACATCGAATCGTTCGCCCGGAAGGGGCGGATCGTCGCCGCAGCTGGCCAGTATCAGGGCAATCATCGCCCATCCCGCCGCAGATCCCAGTACCCTCACAGCTCGTTCCCCCGTACAATTCCGTGCTTGCAGGGCAACTGCCCCGCCGCCGCTCCGGTTGCGGTTGCTGTCCTAGCCCGCAACATCCCCGATTTCGGCGCCAAGCGCCAACATCAACTGTGTCACACGATCAAGCAAGCCCCGTGTCAACTGCGGCTCCTGCAAAAGCGCCCTTGCGGCCTCGATCGCGGCCTCGGTCTCACCATTTGCCGCGAGCGTGAGCACCTGTTGTTCCAGCGCCAGCGGCCGATAGGGCGCGCCGGGTGTGGCCAGACGATCCAGGAGCTGCGCGCGCAGCTCCGGCGTGACGCTGTCACCGCCCAAAAGGACGATCTTGAACGCGGCGAGGTCCGAATAAACAGCGGGAATATCCGGGTTGCTTGCCAACGGGGTCAAGGTGGCCACCGCGGCTTCCGGGTCGTCGGTCGCCGCCTGCTCTGCTGCCACCAGAAGCTCGATCACGGTTTCGACCTCGCCACCGGCCTCGATCTCGCCAAGCGCGCCAATGCGTGCCGGGGCACCGGGCAGTTCGAGCGCTGCGATGATCGAATCCCCGAGCGCCTCCGCCGCGGAGGTCGCGCTGGCCTTGCGGTATTCGTTCACGGCCGCGCCGCCAACGATAAGCACCACCGCCATAATGCCGATCCAACCGTATTTCCGGAAAGTCCTGAAGAGCTTCTCCCGGCGAACTTCTTCGTTCACCTCGTCGATAAAGCTGTCGGCTTCGCTCATGCGTCCCTGCCCGTTCTATGCGCCTTGGCGCCTTTATGGCATCTGCAGGCTATTTGCAGCGCCTTGAAAACGCCTTCTCTTACCCCGAAGCCCTTGCAATTGCCAAGACCTGCAAATCGTCCCGGCAATTGCCTCGGAACGGGAGGTGATGCACATTTGTTTGGTGTCGACCCTTGCCTTCGAACCGCTTTGAATACAACTCTGCGCGGAGGTTTATCGAATTGCGACGACCGGAAAGGCGGATTTCATGAAGTGGTTTTCCTTCCTGATCGCGGCGATCGTGGCCGGTGTGGTCTACATGTTGATCATGGAGCGCGACGCGGTGTTCGAATTTGCCGGCATTGAGACCGGTCGCCCGGCGGCGCCCGCTGCAGCGCCGGACGCCACAAGTGACGTTGCGGAAACAATCGAGAATACCGACGACGGCCCCAAGAGGGTATCGATCGTGGCGATGGCTTCCACCGCGCAGGTCATCGACAGCGCCGTCATCTTGCGCGGCCGCACGGAAGCCACGCGCCAGGTTGTCGTGGCCGCGGAAACCTCCGGGCCGATCGTCTCCGAGCCCCTGCGCAAGGGCACGATGGTCGAAGCCGGAGACCTGCTCTGCGAGATCGATCCCGGACCGCGCATCGCACAACTCAGCGAAGCCAAGGCGCTGCTGGCCTCGGCGAAGGCAGGGCCACCGGTCGCACGGGCTCGGGTCATCGAGGCCGAGGCGCTGCTGGCGGAGGCTGAAATCAACAACCGCGCCGCCACGAAACTGATCGAGGGCGGCTTTGCCTCCGAAACGCGCGTTGCCTCGACCCAAGCCGCCGTTTCGGCCGCAAAGGCAAATGTCGAATCGGCCCATTCCGGGCTGGAGGCGGCCACCTCCAATGTCGAAGCCGCAGCCGCAGCGGTGGCGCTGGCCGAAAAGGAAATGGAGCGCGTCACACTGAAGGCGCCCTTTGCCGGGTTGCTCGAAACCGACACCGCCGAGCTTGGCGCGCTGATGCAACCGGGGGCGTCCTGCGCGACCATCATCCAGCTCCACCCGATGAAGCTGGTGGGTTTTGTGCCCGAGACGCAGGTCGACAAGGTCACCGTGGGCGCGCCTGCCGGCGCACGGCTCGTCTCGGGAGCGGAGGTTTCCGGCGCCGTCACCTTCCTGTCGCGCTCCGCCGATCCCCAGACGCGCACCTTCCGGGTCGAGATCGAAGTTCCCAACACCGACCTGCGCATCCGAGACGGCCAGACGGCGGATATCGCCATCTCCGCGACCGGGGAAACCGCACACCTGCTGCCCGCCTCGGCGCTGACGCTGGATGACGCGGGCGTGCTCGGCCTGCGCATTGTCGAGCAATCCGATACCGGCCCGGTCGCCGCCTTCGTCCCGGTGCGGTTCCTGCGCGACACGCCCGAGGGCGTCTATGTCGCCGGGCTGCCCACTGATATTGACGTGATTGTCGTTGGCCAAGAATACGTGACCGACGGCGTTCCGCTCAAGGTCAGCTATCAGGAAGAGGGTCTGGGCCAGTGATCCGGCGCAGGGGAGCATATCCATGAGAGGCATTGTCGACTGGGCCTCCCACCACACGCGCATGGCAGTTGGGATCATCCTTCTGGCGCTGGTGACCGGCGCGCAGACATATATCAACCTACCCAAGGAGGGCGAGCCGGATATCGAGATCCCGGCCGTCTTTATCTCCGTTCCCTTCCCCGGCATCTCGGCCGCCGACGCCGAGAAGCTGCTGGTCAAGCCGATGGAAACCGAGATGGCCGATCTCGACGGGCTGGACCGGATGACCGGCACCGCCGTCGAGGGCTATGCCAACCTGGTGATGGAGTTCGATTTCGGCTGGGACAAGTCCGCCACGCTCGCCGATGTGCGCGCGGCGATGACCAAGGCCGAGAGCAATTTTCCCGACGGCGCCGAGAACTACACGGTGGAGGAGTTCAACTTCTCCGAGTTCCCGATCATCATCGTCAACCTGACCGGCCGCCTGCCAGAACGGACATTGCTACGCATTGCCAATGACTTGCAGTCCAAACTTGAAGGGCTTGAGCCGATTCTGGAGGCCGCGCTGACCGGTCACCGCGACGAGATGGTCGAAGTGATCATCGACCCGCTCAAGCTGGAAGCCTACAACGTCACCGCCAGCGAGTTGATCCAGGCGGTGGTCAACAACAACCAGCTGATCGCCGCCGGCGAGATCGAAGCCGATGCCGGCGCCTTCGCGGTCAAGATCCCCTCCTCCTTCGATACGACGAGCGACATCTACGGCTTGCCGGTCAAGGTGAACGGCGATTCCGTTGTCACGCTGGGCGACCTGGCGACAATCTCGCTCACCTTCGAGGACCGCGTCGGCACCGCGCGCTTCGACGGCGAGAAGACCGTCGCGCTGCAGGTGGTCAAGCGCAAGGGCTACAACATCATCGACACCGCCGCGCTGGTGCGCGAGACGGTGCAGCTCGAACGCGCCAAATGGCCGCCGGAGCTGCAGGACGCCATTGTCGTCGGCACCTCCAACGACCAGTCGGTGCAGGTCGAATCCATGGTGCGGCAGCTCGAGGGCTCGGTGCTCACCGCCATCCTCCTCGTCATGATCGTGGTGCTGGCCGCACTCGGACCGCGCCCCTCGCTGCTGGTGGGCTTCTCCATTCCCACGTCCTTCCTGCTCTGCTTCGGCTTCCTTGCGGCGATGGATGTGACGATCTCGAACATGGTGATGTTCGGCCTGATCCTCTCGGTCGGCATGCTCGTCGACGGGGCCATTGTCGTGGTCGAATATGCCGACAAGCGCATCCAGCAGGGCACGGGGCCGATGCACGCCTATGTCGAGGCCGCCAAGCGGATGTTCTGGCCCATCGTCAGCTCCACCGCGACCACGCTCTGCGCCTTCCTGCCGATGCTGTTCTGGCCCGGCGTCTCGGGCGAATTCATGAAGATGCTGCCGATCACGCTGATCTTCGTGCTCTCGGCCTCGCTCGTGGTGGCGCTGGTCTTCCTGCCGGTGGTGGGCGGCATCACCGGGCGGCTTGCACGCTCCTTCCACCACCTCGCCGAAGCGCTGCGCCGCTGGCCCTGGATCCTCAGGGCGGCGCTGGTGGCGCCCTCGATGTACCTGATCTTCGTTGGCGCCATGCAGGTGCTGAACCCAGGCTATTTCCTGTCGCCCGACATGTCCGCCACCATGGCGCGTCTTGCCGGTGTCGGCATCCTCTTCTTCGGCGCGTTCGCAACTTCGATCACCGCCGACGCGGCCAAGCCGCAATGGCGCCGCAAGCGGGTGAAAGCCGGCTATCAACGCACCGCTTTCGGCTATTTCATCAAGTTCCTCACCGCCAACCCGATCATGCCGCTGGTCACCGTCGGCGCGGTCGCCTTCTTCATCGTCTCGACCTTCACCTATTTCGGCGACAACAACAACGGCACCGAGTTCTTCGTCGAGAACGAGCCGGAACAGTCGATCATCTATGTCCGCGCCCGAGGCAACCTGTCGCTCGGCGAGAAGGACGCGATCGTGGCGCAGGTCGAGCAGATCGCGCTGCAGGAGCCGGGCGTCGATTCCGTCTTTGCCTTTGCCGGCGAAGGCGGGCTGAACGCCAATACCGGCGGCGCCTCCTCCCCGCGCGACACGATCGGCCAGATCCAGATCGAATTGATCCGCTGGGAAAACCGCAAGGACAATCCGGAACTGGACGGCGATCTCGTGCTGGAGCGTCTGCGCACCAAGTTGGACCAGATCCCCGGCATCTATGTCGAAGTGCTGGATCTCGCCATGGGCCCGGGCGCGGGCAAGCCGATCCACCTGCGCCTGACCGGCGACGATTGGGAGCCGCTCACCGAGGCCGCGCTTGCGGCGCGGACGAAATTCGAGGAAATGCCCGGTCTCTTCGATATCGAGGACACGTTGCCCCTGCCCGGCATCGACTGGCAGATCGACGTGGACGTGGAGAAGGCCGGCCGCTACGGCGCCAATGTCGCCACTGTCGGCGGGATGGTGCAGCTTATCACCCGCGGTATCCTGCTCGACACGATGCGCGTGGACAGCTCCGACGAGGAGATCGACATCCGCGTCCGCCTGCCCGAACAGGACCGCCTGCTGACCACGCTGGACAGCCTCAAGGTGCGCACGCCGGATGGGCTCATACCGCTCTCCAATTTCATCACCCGCCAGCCGGTGCCGAAACTGTCGCGGATCGATCGGGTGGACTCGCAGCGCTATTTCGACGTGAAGGCCGATGTGACCTCCGGGCTGGTCAAGCTTGTGAACACCGATGGCGAGATCGTCGAGATCATGCCGGCCACGACCGCCCAGACAAACGCGGCGATGCGGATCAGCGAGCAGGGCCTGACCGTCGCCCCGATCACCGCCACCGAACGCATTACGCTGCTGACCGAATGGATGGAAAACGAACAGCCCTTCGGCCCCGATATCGGCTGGCAGTGGACTGGCGACGAGGAAGAACAGCAGGAAAGCCAGGAATTCCTGTCCAAGGCTTTCGGCGCCGCGCTCGGGCTGATGTTCATCATCCTGCTGACGCAGTTCAACTCGATCTACAACTCCGTGCTGGTTCTGCTCGCCGTGGTGCTCTCCACCTCGGGCGTGCTGATCGGCATGCTGGTGATGGACCAGACCTTCTCCATCATCATGACCGGCACCGGCATCGTGGCACTGGCGGGCATCGTGGTGAACAACAATATCGTGCTGATCGACACCTACCAGGAGTTCAGCCAGTACATGCCGCGGATCGAGGCGATCATCCGCACGGCGGAGCAGCGCCTGCGGCCGGTGCTTCTGACCACCTCGACCACGATTGCCGGCCTGACGCCGATGATGCTGGGCATCAGCCTCGACTTCTTCAACGGCGGCTACACGCTCGACAGCCCCACCGCGCTCTGGTGGAAGCAGCTGGCAACGGCGGTGGTCTTCGGCCTTGGCACCGCGACCGTTCTGACCCTGATCGTCACCCCCGCCCTGCTCGCCTTGCGCGTCTGGTTCTGGGACGGTGCCTATCGCAGCGTCGCCACCTTGCGCGCGTTGAGCTTCGGACGCAGCAGCCGGGCCGCGCGCGATGCGCGCCTCACTCGCACGGCGCGCCGTGTTCACAGCCCTGAACTGATCTGGCTGCCGGAAGACCCCGGGGCAGAAGACAGCGCGCCGCCTGCTCCAACACCGGCGACCGAACCGGACCGGGCAGAAAACGCGCCCGAACAAACCGACGGCGAAGCCTCCCCCGCCGGCAAGCCGCCCCTGCGCGCAGCGGAGTAACTGCTTCGCCAGGCGCGCCCATCGCGCGCCTGGTCTTGCGCATGGGAGGGCAATCTAGCTATCTGTAATTATTATACTTTTACGGAGCACCCCGGTTTCGTTTCACCTGACACAAATATACGGCAAAAATGCATGATTTGGGCAACACTGCGAGTCGCCGATCCGCCCGCCGAATCATGTCGCTTGCGACGCGCCCCCGCTGCTCTCTACGTCTGATGCCAGCAAGTGGCCGACCAAATCCGGCGCACTTGTACGAGCAAGATAAAAAAGACGACAGGCAACATCATGAACACATCGCAAATCGCACTCGCGGTCGCGTTGACTGCTTTCTGCGGCCCGGCCCTGGCTGGCGGGCTTGCGCCGAGCGCGCCCGAACCGCAGCCGCTGATCGAGGTCAACTCCGGCCCCACCGGATTCGAAGGCGCCTATATCGGTGCCAGCCTCGGCTACAACTTCCCCGGCGACGACAAGGTTGGCGTGAAGGGCCCCGGCATTTCCGGAACCGACAATATCGGCGATCTGGACATGGGCGGCGGGTCTGTTGCGGTACAGGCCGGCTATCGCTGGGACCTGAACCCCGCCATCATTGGTGTCGAGCTTGGCGCAACCTTTGGCGATATCGGCGCCGATTTCGACAATGACGACGGCGAGGGCGAGAACACGCTCGACTATGCCGTCTCCCTTCGCGGATCGCTTGGCTGGGAAGCCACCACCGACACATTGCTCTACGGTTTCGCAGGCGCATCGCACGGGAAATTCGACTACTCGGTCGATCGCGCAGCCGGCGGCGACATTTCCGAGGAATACGGCCGCACCGGCTATCTCGGCGGGGTTGGCGTGGAGCGGAACATCTCCGGCAACTGGTCCCTCCGGGGCGAATACCAATACACCAATTACGGCAACGAGAAGCTGAGCAATGCCGACTACTCGACCGAGGCAACGCCGGATTACCACTCGGTCACCCTGGGCCTGAACTACCGCTTCGGCGGCTGATCAACGCGGCTGGAAACCGGAACGGAGCCTGAAACGGCGGCAATCTGCAATCTGGAGCTTGTCGTCGTTATGGCCCGCGCGGGAAGGATCCTGCGGAGGCATTTGGAAAAGAGGAAGCCGGTTCGGGCCATTCACCTTTCTCCAAATATCCCGCGGGAAGGCTTGCAAGAGCGTGGGGGCAAAGCCCCCTCTTCCAACATCAGAAACGCAGGCGAAACGCCGAGAGCCGACCGCGCAATTATGCCCGGTGTCTCAGCCCACAGGCATCCGCTGTTCGACGATTTCCGCCCACCAGGAACAGCCCGCCGGAATGGCCTCGTCCGAGAAATTGTATTCCGCATGGTGCACCATGGCCGTATCGCCATTGCCCACGAGGATATAGGCACCGGGCCGTTCTTCGAGCATGAAGGAGAAATCCTCGCCGCCCATGATCAACGGCGCCTCCCGGCACTCTCCGGCAACCGAGGCCGCCACCGCTGCGGCGAACTCTGTCTGTTCGGCCCAATTCACCATTACCGGGTAATTCCGATAGTATTTTAGTTTGGCCTGACCGCCGAAGGTTGCGGCGGTGCCTTCAGTGATTTCCTTCAACCGTTTCTCGCCCAGGTCGCGCAATTCCGACTTCAGCGTGCGAATGGTCCCCTTCAGCACGACCTTTTGCGGGATCACGTTAAAGGCGGTGGAGGACGTCTCGAAGCTCGTGATCGAGACGACCATCTGCTCCACCGGGTTGGCATTGCGCGAAACGATGGATTGCAGTGCGACCACCAGATGAGATGCCATCAGCGTGGTGTCGATCGTCTCGTGCGGCTTGGCAGCGTGACCGCCCTTGCCTTCCAACTCGATCTGGAAGTGATCGGCCGAGGCAAAGAACGGTCCCGGCCGGATGGCGAAGGTTCCCACCTCGATGCCCGGCCAGTTATGCATGCCATAGACTTCCTGGATGCCGAAACGCTCCATCAACCCGTCATCGCACATGGCCTTGCCGCCGGCGCCACCCTCTTCGGCGGGCTGGAAGATCACCACCGCCGTTCCGTCGAAATTCCGCGTCTCGGCGATGTACTTGGCCGCCCCCAGAAGCATCGCCGTGTGCCCGTCATGGCCGCAGGCATGCATCGCGCCGGGGTTTTGCGAGGCATAGGGCAGCCCGGTTTCCTCGACGATGGGCAGCGCGTCCATATCAGCGCGCAACCCGATCACCCGGCCTTGCGTGTCCTTGCGTCCGCGAATGACGCCCACGACACCGGTGCGGCCGATACCGCTCACCACCTCGTCGCAACCGAACGCCTTCAACTGCTCGGCCACGAAAGCCGAGGTGCGATGGGTTTCGTAGAGCAGTTCGGGATGGGCGTGCAGGTCCCTCCGCCATGCCGTGATTTCATCGTGAAGCTCAGCCAGGCGGTTCTTGACGGGCATGCGGGCCATCCTTGGGGTGATTAAAGGGCGCTCCGATCGCGTCGGAGGATTTGCGGCAGCGGATGATCGTACACGTCGAGAAAACGTTCAAGCAGTTCGGAAAGCTTTTCCCATTCCGCCCCGCCCATGCGGGCACGGACTTCCTCGTCGATCTCCTGGGCCATGGGCGCGCAGTCCGAAACGATCTCCCTGCCCTTGTCTGTCAGCGTCAGGCTGATCGCACGGCGGTCGGTTTCGGGAATGTCCCGCAGTACGAGCCCCTCGCGCACCAGGCGATCGACATAGCGGCCGAACGTGGTCGCATCGTAGCCGAGGGAATCGGCGCAGAGCCCTTGCCGGATGCCGGGATTGCACCCGATCACGAACAGCACCCCGAGATAGGGCGCTTTGATCTCGGTTTCGCTTCCGACCCTGCCATCGAGGCGTTGCGCGAAACGCGCGGCGACTTGCAGGAAGAGACCGGGGAAGGAGTCAGAGGAGGATATCGACATGAGAGGATCTTTGGGCCATTCGACAGGTTCGGTCGTTCGGTATGACCAAATGATCAAAAACTCAATGCGACCGACAGCCCAATTTTCGCTTTAATTCCCGAGACCTACCCAAAAGGACAAGGTTGGAACGAAAAAAACGTAATGACGTCTCGTCAATGCACGCCCTTTCGAATGCGGCGGATCATCATGAAGACCAGCAGCACGACAACCGGGGTCAAGAGCGCGGTGGCCAGCCCCTTGGACAGGCCGAGCAGTTCAAAAAGTGGATATGTGGCATAGCTGACGAGGTTCAGCGCGTAGTAGCTGATGGCGACGACCGAGAGCCCTTCCACCGTCTCCTGCAACCGCAAGGCAAGGTCGGCCCGGCGATCCATGCTTTCCAGAAGGCGCTGGTTCTGCGCCTGTCGTTCCACGTCGACCCGCGTGCGCAACAGGTCGCCCGCCCGCGCGGCGCGTTCGGCCATCGCCCGAAGCCGCTGCTCGGTGGAACGCACGGTCCGCATGGCCGGATCGTAGCGCCGGGTCATGAACTCGGTGAAGGTCTGCCGCCCTTCGAAACGAGACTCGCGCAGCACGTCGATGCGGTCATGCAGGATCGCCTCGTAGGCCGCTGTTGCCCCGAACCGGAAGGAGGAACTGGCCAGAAGGCTTTCCAGCTCGGCGGAGATTTCCAGAAGCTGGTCCAGCGACTCGTCAGCCGGGCTGTTCTCGCCGGTCAGATCGCTCATCAGGTGAGTCAGGCGGGCATCGAGCGTGCCCATCCGCTCGCTCAGCTCGCGCGCACGCGGCAGGCCGAGCAGCGACATCGCCTTGTAGATCTCGATCTCGGTCAGCCGCTGCACGATCCGCCCGGTCCGGCGCTGGCTGATATCGGGACGCACGAACACCGCGAAGCGCATGTGACCGGCTGTATCGATGCGGAAATCGCCCGCCAGCACGGCGGCGTCGTCCAGAACCTGTGCCGCCGCGACGCTCTCGGAGACGAACCATTCGGAGAGCTTGAGGCCGACTCCGGCGTCGTCCTCCTCCAGCCTCTCGATCCGGATCATCGCCGAGGTCATCCGCGCGCCCGGCGCCTCGGCCAGCCAGTCGGCCGGCAGCAGCTCATAGGCCGTGGGATCGAAGGGGCGCTCCTCCAGCCCGTCGATGAAGAGCGTGTAAGTGGTGAACTCGGTATGGCATTCCCATTTCAGCTTGTGCCGCCCCAACTCGCCGAACCAATGCGTCGCGCCGGGCTTCGGATGATCGGCCCCGAAGCGGTCCAGCAGCGCGATCAGGTGGGCACGGTCCAGCGATTTGTCGCGCGCGGCCGCGTCGCGCGGCGCCTTGAGCGCGAGAAACAGCGCGTGCGCAGGCGCATCCAGCGAGGGAAAGGGCCGCGCATGCATTTCATTGGCCAGCTCGAAGCGGCGGGGATGATCGGCCAGGGGGGCACGTGTCTCGGGTGTCATGGCGCCAATAAACCCTCTGGCGACAAGGCTGTAAAAAGAATTCTGGGCATTCCTTGGCATACCGCCGCAGCGACGGCCGGATGTCGCAGACAGGCGGTTTTCGGGCCGGCATTGCCCCTTTGATCGGGAGAAACAGTCAGGGAGACGCCAATCATGAAGATCGGTTTCATCGGGTTGGGCAATGTCGGCGGCAAACTTGCCGGCAGCCTGCTGCGCAATGGCCATGAATTGGTGGTGCGCGATCTGGACGCCACGGCGATGGCGCCATTCGTTGCGCGCGGTGCAGCGGCGGGCGACAGCCCCGCGCAGATGGCACGCGATTGCGAGCTTCTTATCACCTGCCTGCCCAGCCCGTCGGCATGTGCCGCCGTGATGGAAGGGCCCGACGGGCTGCTGGAAGGGCTTGGCGCGGGCAAGATCTGGGCCGAGATGTCCACCACGGATTCGGGCGAGATCGTGCGCCTCTCCGCGTTGGTTCGGGCCACGGGCGCCGAAGCGATCGAATGTCCCGTCTCGGGGGGCTGCCACCGCGCCGATACGGGCAATATCTCGATCTTCGCCGGTTGCACGCGCGAAAGTTTCGAGCGCGTCCTGCCCGTTCTGACCACGCTTGGCCGGCGTGTTCTGCACACGGGCGATATCGGCACCGCCTCGGTGCTCAAGGTGATGACCAATTACCTAGCCACCGCTAACCTGGTGACGCTCTGCGAGGCGCTGGTCACCTGCAAGGCGGCCGGGATGGACCTTGCCACGACCTACGAGGCGATCCGGATTTCCTCGGGCAATTCCTTCGTGCATGAAACCGAGAGTCAGGTGATCCTGAACGGCTCGCGGGACATTTCCTTCACCATGGACCTTGTGAACAAGGATATCGGCCTATTCCAGGCGCTGGCCGAGATGCACGGGGTGCCGCTTGAGGTCTCGCCGCTGCTCAACCGGATCTTTCAGGATGGCGAGGCGCGCTATGGCGGCCGGGAGCTGTCGCCCAACATCATCCGGCGCCTCGAAGAGGCCACCGGCCTCGACATCCGCGCGCCGGGCTTCCCCGCCGAAATGGTCGATGACGAGCCCGAGGAGCGGGGATACGAAGTGCGCCCGAGGGGCCGGGATGGCTGAGCGCGGGCGCCGGGTGCGCTCCGGCCATGGACTGTTTTGGTTCCTCCGAGCGCCCCCGATCCGCCAAGGGCAGATGCATCCGTGTAACGTTCAGGAAAATTAACACTTCAAAACGGCGGAAAACCAAGCAAACTGACGCAATCCGAAATCGGCAGGTTCCTTCGCCGCGACGAATTCTGTAACTCGAAGAGAAACCGTCAAACAGGCCGTGCAGCGTGAGAAGATTCGACCGATATTTTACCTATCAGCTGATGGTACTCTTCGGCTTTTTTTCCATGGTGCTGGTCTCTGTCTACTGGATCAACCGGGCGGTGATCCTGTTCGATCAGATTCTCTCCGACGGCCAGTCCGCGGGAACCTTTTTCACCCTGACCCTCTACACCCTGCCCAATGTCGTGCGCATGGTGCTGCCGATCTCGGCCTTCGTCGCCTCGGTCTATGTCACCAACCGGCTGACCACCGAGAGCGAACTGGTCATCACCCAGGCCGTCGGCATGTCGCCCTCGCGCATGGCGCGGCCGGTTTTCATCTTCGGGCTGTTCGCCTCGCTGCTGATGGCCGTTCTGGTGCATTTCCTTGTGCCGACCAGCCGCATCCAGATGGCCGAACAGATGGAAGAACTGGAGGCCGATATCGCCACGCAGATGCTGACGGAGGGGCGTTTCCTGCATCCGGCCCGCGGCATTACCTTCTACATCCGTTCCATCGAGCGTGACGGCGAAATGCGGGATGTGTACCTGTCCGACGCCCGCACCAAGGGCACCCGCACCGATTACCTCGCGCCCAAGGCCTACCTGGTGCAGGATGACAGCGGCCCCAAGCTGGTCATGCTGGACGGCGCGGCCCACACGTTCGACAAGCAGGACAGGCGCCTGTCCATCACCACTTTCGACAGCTTCACCTATAATGTCGGCGCGCTGATGACCAGTTCGGGACGCGGCAAGCGCGACTTGCGGGAATTCGACACGCTGACGCTGTTCAACCCGACCGAGGAAGACCTCGACAGCGCGCGCGGCGACAGGGCACGTTTCCTCTACGAGGGGCATTTGCGCATCGCGCAGCCCTTCAACCCGCTCATCGTCTCCCTCATGGGCTTTTCCGCGCTGATGCTGGGCGGGTTCAGCCGGTTCGGCGTCTGGCCGCAGATCGGGCTGGCGGTGGCCTTGATCATCCTGTTGCAGGCCGCCGAGAACGTCACCGCCGATATCGCGCGGCGCGATGCCACTCTCTGGCCGCTGGTCTACCTGCCCAGTCTCCTCGGAGTGCTGGCAACCTCGACCATGCTGTGGATGGCCAGCCGGCCATCGCTTCTGAAACGTGTCAAACGTCCGGAGGCGACCGCATGAAGCTGCAATTCTACGTCGCCCGGAAATTCCTGTGGATCACCGTCGGCCTGTTCGCGACCTTCGCCATCTTCATGATCCTGCTCGACATGGTCGAACAGATGCGCCAGTTCGACGCCGCTGAGCTGTCCTTTGGCGGCGCGTTGCTGCTGTCGAGCCTGTCGGTGCCGGAAACTCTCTATCTCATCCTGCCGCTGATCGTGATGCTGTCCACGCTGGCGCTGTTTTTGTCGTTGGCGCGCACCTCCGAGCTGGTGGTCATCCGTGCCGCCGGCCGCTCGGCGATCCGGGCGATCATTGCCCCTGTCATGGCCGCCTTCATGATTGGCGTTCTCGGCGTTGTCATCATGAACCCCATCGTGGCCGCGACCAAACATGCCTACGAGCAGCGCGCGGCAGAATTCTCGGGCAAGGGCGGCTCGACCTTTTCCGTCAGCCGCGAAGGGCTCTGGCTCCGGCAGGGCGATGCCGATGGGCAGACGGTCATCCATGCCGAGCGCGCCAATCACGATGGCTCGGAACTCTACAACGTCACCTTCGTCACCTTCGGGCCGGACGAGGACGGCAACAGCACGGCGCAGCGCCGGGCGGACGCGAAGTCGGCCGCGCTCGAGTTGACCGGCTGGAACCTGACCGATGTGAAGGTCTGGTGGCTGGAGGAAGAGAACCCGGAATCCGGCGCGGTGTTGCACGACACGCTGTATATCCCCTCGAACCTGACCCAGGAACAGATCCGCGACAGCTTCGGATCGCCCTCCTCGGTGCCGATCTGGGATCTGCCGG
Source organism: Aliiruegeria sabulilitoris (assembly GCF_001558155.1). Lineage (GTDB taxonomy): Bacteria > Pseudomonadota > Alphaproteobacteria > Rhodobacterales > Rhodobacteraceae > Tropicimonas > Tropicimonas sabulilitoris. The sequence continues at coordinate 207,515 of NZ_LOAS01000003.1, read as the reverse complement.
CCTTCATCGAGGATCTCGACAATGCCGGCTTCTCGGCGCGCACCCATCGCGTCTGGTTCCAGATGGAACTGGCGCTGCCCTTCTTCATCGCCTCCATGGTGCTGATCGGCGCGGGCTTCACCATGCGCCATACCCGTTTCGGCCGCACCGGCCTCATGGTCCTGCTGGCTTTGCTGATGGGCTTCGGCGCCTTCTTCATCCGCAACTTCGCCCAGATTCTTGGCCAGAACGGGGATATCCCGGTTATGTTGGCGGCCTGGGCCCCACCGGCCATCGCGTTCCTGATGTCGCTGGGGTTACTGCTCCACACGGAGGACGGCTGATGGGCAGGAGGAAAGACAGCCGGGTTCGCCATATCGCGGGCGCAGCGTTGGCGCTCGCCGTCCTGAGCGGTGCGTCGGCGGCACCGGCGCAGGAAGCGCAAGCCCTGCCCTCGACCCTGATCGCAGACCGTGTTTCCATAGACGCCAATGGCGTTCTGGTGGCCAGCGGCAATGTCGAGGCGATGCAGGGCACGTATCACCTCAAGGCCAGCCAGATCACCTACGACCCGAACAGCGAGACCCTCGATATCGCGGGGCCGATCATCCTTCAGGACGGGCCGAACTCGGTGGTGCTGGCCGACAGCGCGCAGCTTTCAACGGACCTGCGCGAGGGCTTGCTCGACTCCGCCCGCGTGGTTCTGGACCAGCAATTGCAGATCTCGGCTGTGGAGCTGCACCGCGTCTCCGGCCGCTACAACCAGCTCTACAACACTGTCGCCTCCTCCTGCGAGGTCTGCGCCAAACGCCCGATCCCGGTCTGGCAGATCCGCTCGAAACGGGTCGTGCACGATCAGGAAGAAAAGCAGATCTATTTCGATCACGCCTTTTTCGAAGTTCTGGGTGTGCCCGTCTTCTATGCGCCGCAGCTCCGCCTGCCGGATCCGACACTGGAACGCGCCCGCGGCTTCCTGACGCCGTCGATCCGCAACACCAGCGACCTCGGCACCGGGATCAAGCTGCCCTATTTCATTCCGCTGGGCCGAAGCAAGGACGTGACGCTCACGCCCTATGTCTCCGCCGGGGCCGGATATACGCAGACATTGGAACTGCGCTACCGGCAGGCCTTCCGCCGCGGGTATTTCGAGATGAACGGGGCGGTGAGCAATGACAGCCTGCTCGAAGACGAGCTGCGCGCCTATGTTGTCGGCAATGGCTATTTCAGCCTCCCGCGCGACTTTTTCCTGAGCTTCGATATCGAAAAGGCGAGCGACGAGGATTACCTCAACGACTATGATTACAATTCCGGCAAGGACCGGCTCGACAGTGCCGTGGCCGTGCAACGGATCCGCAAGGACAAGCTCTTCAAGGCCGAGGTCATCTTCTACGAGTCGCTGCGCTCGGAGGACAATAACGAGTACCAGCCCTACCGGGTGACCGATATCAACTTCGACCGACGGCTGGTGCCCGCGCAAATCGGCGGCATTCTCAACCTCGGCTTCGATCTTCACGGCCACCAGCGCCGATCCGAAGAGGACGTGCTCGGCCGCGACGTGGCCCGGCTCTCCGGAACCGTCGACTGGAAGCGAAACTGGGTCGGCCCCGCGGGGCTGCTCTTTGGCACCGAGCTCGGCTCTTTCCTCGACCACACCGAGGTCTCGCATGACAGCAATTTCGACTCCTCCGTGACCGAATTCGCCCCCTATGGCGTGGCGGAGATGCGCTGGCCCCTGATTCGACAGGGCAGCCGCGCCACCCATGTGATCGAACCGGTGATGCAGCTCGTCTGGAGCCGCGAAAACGACGAGGACACGCCCACCGACGAGAGCACCCAGCTGGAATTCGACTCCGGCAACCTGTTCTCGCTCTCTCGCTTCCCCGCTGCCGACGAACGCGAAGAGGGGCTTCGGGCCAATCTCGGCATCAGCTGGACACGGTCGGACCCTACCGGCTGGTCCATGCGCTGGACCTTTGGGCGCATCCTGCGCTCGGAGGATCTCGGCCAGTTCGACGGCTATGGTATTTTCGAGGGAACGAAATCCGACTGGCTGGGCGAGGTCCTGTTCGACCTTCCAAATCGGCTGTCCATCGCCAACCGCGCCACTTTCGACGATGATCTCGCTTTTTCCCGCAACGAGCTGCGGCTCGATTGGGACAGGGACAATTTCGACATCGGCACGAGCTTTATCTGGCTGGAAGATAACATCACCGAGTCCCGCTACTACGAAACGCAGGAATGGTCCATCGAGGCGGATTGGGACGTGAACGATCGGCTCTCCACGACGCTCGACTGGCGTTACGACATGACGTTGGACCGGGCCGCCTCGACCGAGATCGGCCTCGAGTACCGGACCGAATGCGTGGATTACGATTTCGCCTTCGAGCAGAGCTACAGCGATTACGACCAGACATCGCCGGATACGAGTTTCACCTTCCAGGTCAATCTGGCCGGTATCGGAAATACGGGAAAGGGCCGCACGCGGCCGGTCAGGCTGGGCTGTCGTGGCTAGAGCGGCTTGTCGGGCCGCGCTGGCTGTCCTAGAACGCGGGAGACCACGGCGGAATGCCGGCGGCAGGCAGGAGCGAGGCAAAGCGCAATGATCCGAGACATTTTTGCGGGTGGAGCAAAGTTGGCAGCGCTGGCACTGGCGGCGGGCCTGTCGCTGACAGCGGGTCAGGGTGTTGCGCAATCCGGCAATCCCTTTGCCCCGGTCGTCTATGTCAATGACCGCGCGATCACCAATTTCGAGGTCAGCCAGCGCATGACGCTTCTGGGACTGTTCCGCACCCCGGGCGATATCCGGCAAGTCGCGCTCGACCAGCTGATCGACGACCGCCTTCGGCTCGACGCAGCGGAATCCGTGGGGATTATCCTTCCGCAGGAAGCGATAAACGCCGGCATCGCCGAATTTGCCGAGCGTGCCAACATGGAACCGGAGCAATTCATCGAGGCCCTCGAAGGCGCCGGCGTTGCCCAGGAGACCATGCGCGATTTCGTGAAGGCCGGGCTTGGCTGGCGCGAATTGGTGCGCGGCCTGTATGGCCAGCGTGCCCAGATCACCGAGGCCGAGGTTGATCGGGCTCTGGCGGAGAACGGTATCGGCGGCGCCGAGGTCGAGCTGGCCGAGATCCGGCTGTCCGCCGGAACGAGCCAGCAACGCGCCCGCGCCCAACGGCTCGCGCTGGACCTGAGCCAGACGATCCGAGGCCGCGAGCAGTTCGCCGCCGCCGCGGAACGGTATTCGGACGCCGGCTCCGCATCGAATGGCGGACGGACCGGCAGGATTGTCAATGTCGACACGCTCTCGCCCGAACTGCGCGAAGAGGTCCTGTCGATGTCGGTGGGCGGCGTGAGCGAGCCGATCGACGAAGGCAGCACTATCGCGGTCTACCAGTTGCTTGGCCTGCGCGAGACGGAGGGGAAAACACCCGCCGACCGCACCATAGAATACGCCGAGTACCTGATCCCGGGCGGACGCAGCGAGGCCGCCCTGAAAGAGGCCGCAAAGGTGGCCGGCAAGGTTGACCGCTGCGACGATTTCTACGGGATCAATCGCAAGAACGCCCCAGAGCGCCTGATGATCCATACCAAGCCGGTGAACGAAGTTCCCGGCGACGTGGCACAGGAGCTGGCCAAGATGGACGAGGGTGAGGTTTCAACCTCGCTGACCCGTGGCGGCAACTTGTTGATGGTCATGCTGTGTTCGCGCACGCCAGCCGTCGAGGATGCCGCGAACCGCACGTTCGTACGGCGCCAGCTGTTCTCGCAGCGCCTCGCCGTCTATGGCAACGGCTACTTGGCCGAGCTCAAGGCGGGTGCCATCATTCGGTACCCGTGATGGCGCCCCCCCTGCCCCCGGTCATGACCTGCGGCGAGCCGGCGGGCGTCGGCCCGGAAATCGCGGCGCACGCCTGGAACGAACTGCGCGACAGCCTGCCTTTCGCCTGGCTGGGCGACCCTGCGCATCTGCCCATGGGCACCGATTGGATCGAAATCGCGGAACCGGCGGAGGCGCTCTCGGTCTCGGCCACGGCGTTGCCGGTCCTCGTGCATCGCTTTCCCGGCCCCGCCATTCCGGGTGAACCCAAGGCCAGCAATGCCGCCGAGGTGATCGCGGTGATCGCCCGCGCGGTCGAGCTTGCCCAGCAGGGCCGCGCCGGTGCCGTCGTGACCGCTCCGATCAACAAGAAGGCGCTGCAGGACGGGGCCGGCTTCGCTTATCCCGGCCACACGGAATATCTCGCGGCACTTGGCGGCGTAGATCACGTCGTGATGATGCTCGCCTGCGAGGCGTTGCGCGTCGTGCCGACAACCATCCATATCGCGCTGAACGAGGTCCCCGCTGCTTTCACGCCCGCGCTGCTCGCCCGCACGATCCGCATCACCGCGCGCGCCTTGCAACAGGATTTCGGCATTGCCGCACCCCGGCTAGCTGTCGCAGGGCTCAACCCCCATGCCGGTGAAGGCGGCGCGATGGGCTACGAGGAGCTGGAATGGATCTCGCCGCTGCTCGACGAATTGCGCGGCGAAGGTTTTGACCTGATTGGCCCGCTGCCGTCGGACACGATGTTCCACCCCGAAGCCCGCGCCCGCTACGACGCCGCCATCTGCGCCTATCACGACCAAGCCCTGATCCCGATCAAGACGCTGGATTTTGCCCGGGGCGTGAACGTGACGCTCGGCCTGCCGTTCATCCGCACTTCGCCCGATCACGGCACCGCCTTTGACATCGCCGGCAAGGGCATCGCCGATATCCGCTCTACCGTCGAAGCGCTGCGCATGGCCGACCAAATGGCCGCGCGCCGGGCAACGCTGTGAGCCCGCGGCCGGTCGAAGCGAGGAAGGATTCCGATGAGCGCGATTGACGGCCTGCCACCGCTGCGCGAGGTGATCACCACCCACGGCCTCGCGGCCAAGAAATCGCTGGGACAGAATTTCCTGCTCGATCTGAACCTCACCGCCCGGATCGCCCGCATCCCCGGAGATCTTTCGCAAGCCAGCGTGCTGGAAGTCGGCCCCGGCCCCGGCGGGCTGACCCGCGGGTTGTTGGCCGAAGGGGCCGGCCACGTGCTTGCCATCGAGAAGGATTCCCGTTGCCTGCCCGCGCTTAACGAAATTTCAGACGCCTATCCCGGACGGTTGGAAATTCTCGAAGGCGACGCGCTGGAAATCGATCCACTGGCCCATCTGCAAGCCCCGATCCATGTCGTGGCCAATCTTCCCTACAACGTGGGCACGGAGCTGCTCATCCGCTGGTTGACGCCGGATAGCTGGCCGCCCTATTGGGCCTCACTGACGCTGATGTTTCAGCAAGAGGTGGCCGAGCGGATCGTGGCCCAGCCCGGCGACAAGGCCTATGGCCGCCTCGCGGTGCTCGCGCAATGGCGCTGCGAGACACGTATCGCCCTGCGCCTGCCGCCCGAGGCATTCACGCCGCCGCCCAAGGTGCATTCGGCCGTGGTCCATCTGCGCCCGCGCCCCGCACCGCTCTTTGACGCCGACCCTGAGATTCTCAGCCACGTCGTCGCCGTTGCCTTCAACCAGCGCCGCAAGATGCTGCGCTCCGCGTTGAAGGGATTGGGCGGAGACGTGGAAGCGCTGCTGTCGGAGGCCAGCATCGTGCCGACGGAACGCGCCGAAAGGGTCTCAATCGAACGCTTCGCCGCGCTCGCCCGCGCGTTTGCGGCGCGACAGGCCGCCTCTTAGCGCAAAAATAGACGGAAGAATCGGCATATTGTGTTGGTCCGCCATGCGGGACTAGAACGCCGTTCGAACTTGCCGGGCCAGTGCTCCCTTCCTGCTCAAAGCTGCCGCTCGGCGTAGCTCGACGTATGCGGCAGAGCGGGTCTAAACCGACATTGAACCCGCTGCGCTCTCAGGAACGTCGTGTTTTTGGTCTGAACCGGGAAAGCTGTGTGGGAGACCGGGACGTGGTGGTTGATGGACAATCCGTGCGGGGTCAGCGCCCGAGGCGTTGTTTGGCAGCATCGCGATTGCCAGTTGCGGGTACGAGTTCCGCGACCTTCCCGAGCCCAAAGGCTGGCATTCCGGAGTAGATCGCCTCATAGGCCCCAGCTTTCACCAGATAGGTTTCATGCCATATCCCAACATCGCCGCGCCGTTTCTTGTAGCGGCGATTGAACTCGACCCACTCGGGGAAGTGCTCCCGGTCCTTTGAGCGGGCGTATGCTTCGAGATGCTCGAAACTCCGCCAGTATTGGACATTGATCAAGCTGCTAAGGGTTTGACATCCAAGAAACCCGGTTTCCTCGCTCGACATGATCGAGAGTTCCTTGAGCATCTTCGGCATGGTCTTCGAGAACCATAGAATATCCCGGATTCGCCACCACTTGTTTATCCGAGCCCCGATCAGAAACACGACGAAATCGCCCTCGATGTGTGCGGCAAGTCTTTCGGCTTTGATGTCTGACATGTGTCTATAGCTCCGATCCGAGGCCGCCAATGCATCCGAGTGGTTTATGGCATTCCCGCGATGCTAGTGAGGAACGCACAGGCTCACAACAAAAACGATGTCCGTTGGAGAGAGGCACGTCGAGGGTTGAAAGCGGACCGCACTTTGTTCAGCCGACCCGGCAACGAAGTCTCAGACAACCGCAAGGTCTGTGTGGCTGCCGAAGGTCGTGGCAGTGGCGAGCGGGCAATTTGGGCTCGAAGCCGACATCAGCCCTGGCAATGTCGTCTTCAACCCGAAGCTTCCCAACGCGAAATGCGGACGCCCCCACATAAGGAGGCGCCCCCCGCGCTCCAGGACGCGCTCCCCCTAGGATATTTCCAGCAGAAGAATGTAGGCAATCGCGTTTGCTTCTGACCCAAAACATCCCCTGCGGAGCAAAAGTCCGAAGGATCGTTCCGAAAAGACCCGAGCCTAGTGCTGCTGTTCCCGCTTCCCGGAAAACAGGCTGAAGATCGGTGCGAGGAGATAGGTCGCTACCGGAACCAGAAGCAGGCCCAGCAACAGACCGAAAATACCGTCCAGCACGGCTGTCACCAGCCATTTGACGAAGCCGGACCAGCTCTCGGCCACGACATGGGCGGCGGCATAAGCGAGATCGTGGATCTCGTGTCCGATGAGTCCGAACCCGATTTCCTCAAGGCCATGCACGACGATGCTGCCACCGACCCAGAGCATTGCCAGAGTTCCGACAAGCGTCAGCAGTTTCATGAAACCGGGCATGCCATGCACGATCCCGCGCCCGATGGAGCGTGTCACACCCAGCCGACCGTGATCCGCCATGGCAACGCCAATGTCATCGGCCTTCACGATAAGCGCAACCGAGCCATAGACCAGCGCAGTAATGCCCACCGCGACCAGCGCCAGGGTGAGCGCCTCGGTCCAGAAGCCGGAATCGGGAATGGCGGAGAGCGCGATGGTCATGATCTCGGCCGAAAGGATGAAGTCGGTCTTGATGGCGCCGGCGACCCGGCTTTCCTCCAGCCCCGCCGCGTCTTCCAGATCCTCCAGATGGCCCGCGTCATGGTGATGCGGCATCAGCCAGTGCAGCACCTTTTCCGCCCCTTCGAAACAGAGGTACCCCCCGCCCAGCATCAGCAGAGGCGCGATCGCCCAGGGCGCGAAGTTGCTCAGAAGTAGCGCCGCAGGCAGCAATATCAGCAGCTTGTTCTTGATCGACCCGAAGGCGATGCGGCCGACAATGGGCAATTCGCGTTCGGCGGAGAATCCCATCGTGTATTTCGGCGTCACGGCAGCATCGTCGATCACCGCGCCGGCGGCCTTGGTGCCGGCCTTCATTGCATCGTCGATCACGCCCCCGGCCACCTTGGCCGTGGTCTTGGCCGCCTGCCCGGCGATATCGTCCACCGAGGCCGCAGCGACCTTGGCCAGTGCTGCAACATCGTCCAGAAGGGCAAGCAATCCACTCATGACAACCTCTTTCGGCCTGATCCGCTCCGTCGCAGGTTACAGGCATTTATCCCGTATTAGAAACAGCCCAATTGCGCTGGCGAATTGAACTCCCCCAAGCCAACCGTTAAGCCGACCGCAGAATATCTGTGACAAGGAAGCCCCCATGAGCAATCGCAGCTGGTTCATCCTGGCCCTTGTCATCGCCGCCCTGATCGGACTGAACTTCCTGTTCGGATGGCAGATGCACATATTTCTCGGCCGGAAATTCGACGCTCTGATCGAATGGATGGCCTTCTGGCGGTGAAGCGTCGGAAACTCAGCAATCCGTGCCGAGTTTTTCCCGAAGGGCGGTACGCACGTCCGGGGGCACGAATTTCGACACATTGCCGCCGAGCCGCGCGATCTCCTTGACCAGCTTGGAGGCAATCGCCTGGTGCTGAGCCTCGGCCATCAGGAACACCGTCTCGATGGAATCGTCCAGTCGGCGGTTCATTCCAACCATCTGGAATTCATACTCGAAATCGGCCACCGCGCGCAGGCCGCGAATGATCATCCTGGCGCCGACATCGCGGGCGCAATCGATCAACAGGTTCTCGAACGGATGCGCCACGATCTCGCAGCCGGTTTCCTCGGAAATTCGGGTGCACTCGGCCTCAATCATGCTGACGCGCTCTTCAAGGCTGAACAGCGGCCCCTTGTCCCGGTTGATCGCAACCCCGATGACGAGCCGATCCACCAGCACCGTGGCCCGGCGAATGATGTCGATATGGCCCATCGTGACGGGGTCGAAGGTTCCGGGGTAAAGTCCCACGCGCATCGCCATGGCTCCTGATCTCCTCCGTCCCGCCCCCGGCCACTTCCTTTGGCCAGAAATGGGCGCCTACGAATCTTTCGCGTGGCCTTAACATGCCGCATTGCAGCGATCTAGACCATTCTTCCCCGGACATCCGGAAGGTTCCAGCCTTGCAACAGGCCTATTCCTATTGGATTTTTCTGGTCCGACGCCGCTTTGGACGCCCGGGCCGGGTTTCACACACCCCGCCCGGCTGGCAAAACCGCCCCGTCGAGGGCGCCGACCGGCCCCCTCGCCCGGAGTGGTTCCGTCAGTAGCCCATGATCATGCCTTCGAGCGCATCTTTCTCCATGGCAAGCTCCGTCAGCCGCGCCTTGACCACGTCGCCCAGGGTGATGATCCCGATCATCGTGCCATCCGCGACCACGGGCATGTGGCGAAAACGCCCTTCGGTCATGCGGCCCAGAACGGATTCGGCCTCGTCGCCCAGCCCGCAGGTCTCGATCATCTTCGTCATCATGTCATCGACCGTGTCGGCCATGCAGCTCGCCCCGCGCTTGCCGAGCTCCCGCACGATATCGCGCTCCGACAGGATCCCCTCAAAGTGCAATCCATCCTCTGAAATCACGACAGAACCGATCCGCTTCTCCGAAAGCACGGCGGCGGCGGCCTCCACGCTGGTGCCCGGGGCGACGGTAATGACGCCTTCGGTTCCCTTGGACTTAAGAATTTGTTGAACAATCATACCGCTGTGTCCTCCCTGCGAATGCCTTGCGTTTCTCTTTCTCCAGCGTCCTCCGAGGGAGCGCGTCCTGTCAATGCCTCTCGCACGCGGATCATTTCCCGGCGCATACCGCCCACCAGCAGTTCCGCGAAGGCCGAGAGGCGCTGCACACGGGCATCATCGGCGTGCCGGATAAGGTAGAAGCTGCGCGTGAGCGCGAAGGCCTTCGGCAAGACGCGTTCGAGGATCCGGTCTCCGAGCAGCGCGAAATCATGGGTCACCGCAACGCCGGCGCCCTGCCGCGCCATCTGGTATTGCACCGCCACCGAGTTGCTGGCCAGCACCGGGCGATCCGCGCCGAGGTCGTGGAAATACTCCAACTCCTTGTCGAAAATCATCTCGGGGATATAGCCGATCAGCCGATGCGCCTTGAGATCTTCCAGCGTCGCAATCGGCGCGGCCGAGGCCAGGTAATCGCGCGAAGCGGCCAGAACCAGTTGGTAATCGACGATCTTCTGCACCGTGAGGCGGCCGGCCTCGGGGCGGCTCACGCCAATGGCCATGTCGGCCTCGCGGCGGTTGAGATTGAACAGCCGCGGCAACGCCACGATCTGCACTTCCAGCTCCGGGTGGGTTGCCACGATCCGCGAGACGACCTTTGGCAGCAGAAAATTGGCACAGCCATCGGGTGCACCGATCCGCACCACGCCCGAGAGCCGGTCCCCCTGCCCGCGCACCGCGTCCTCGGCATGGGTCATCGCCTGCTCGGCCTCCTGCGCATGCGGCAGCAGCCGCTCGCCCGCACCGGTCAGCGCGTAGCCGTTTGAGGATTTCAGGAACAGCGCCGCGCCCAGCCCGTCCTCGAGCCGCGACACCCGCCGCCCGATCGTCGCCGGATCCAGTTTCAGCGCGTTTCCCGCCGCCGACAGGCTGCCCTGCCGCGCGACAGCAAGGAACACGCGCAGATCGTCCCAACTTGCCGCCATCTCCCGTCCCTTGCAAAAATGCAAAATGATTTTGGCAACCTGCCGCTTCTCACTGCATTTGCGCAAGGGTATTGTTGCGCCAACAGTCAAGGAGGACCCCATGGATCAAATCGGTCACTACATCAACGGCGCCCGCGTTGCCGGCGCTTCCGGCCGCACGGCGGATGTCTTCAACCCGGCCACCGGCGAGGTTCAGGCACAGGTCGCGCTGGCCTCGAAAGCCGAGGTCGACGCGATCATCGCCAAGGCCGCCGCCGCCCAACCCGCATGGGGGGCCACCAACCCGCAGCGCCGCGCCCGCGTGATGATGAAGGTCGTGGACCTGCTCAACCGCGACATGGACAAGTTGGCCGAGGCGCTCTCGCGTGAGCATGGCAAGACCTTCCCCGATGCCAAGGGCGACGTGCAGCGCGGCCTGGAAGTGATCGAGTTCTGCATCGGCGCGCCGCATCTGCTCAAGGGCGAGTATACCGACGGCGCCGGCCCCGGCATCGACATGTATTCCATGCGCCAGCCGCTGGGCGTCGTGGCCGGCATCACGCCGTTCAACTTCCCCGCCATGATCCCGCTGTGGAAAGCCGGCCCGGCGCTCGCCTCCGGCAATGCCTTCATCCTGAAGCCTTCCGAGCGTGACCCCTCCGTGCCGCTGATGCTGGCCGAGATCTTCAAGGAGGCCGGCCTGCCCGATGGCTGTTTCCAGGTCATCAATGGCGACAAGGAAGCGGTGGACGCGATCCTCGACAACGAGACCATCCAGGCGATCGGCTTCGTAGGTTCCACGCCCATCGCGCAATACATCTACAGCCGCGGCTGCGCCAACGGAAAGCGCGTGCAGTGCTTCGGCGGCGCCAAGAACCACATGATCGTCATGCCGGACGCGGACATGGAACAGGCCGCCGACGCGCTAGTGGGCGCGGGCTACGGCGCGGCAGGAGAGCGCTGCATGGCGATCTCGGTGGCCGTGCCGGTGGGTGACGAGACGGCGGACCGCCTGATCGCCGCGCTGAAGCCGCGCATCGAGTCGCTGAAAGTGGGCCCCTACACCGCCGGTGACGATGTCGACTTCGGTCCGCTGGTGACCGCCGCCGCCAAGGCGAACGTGCAGCGTCTGGTCCAGACCGGCATCGACCAGGGCGCCGAGCTTGTCATCGACGGGCGCGACTTCTCGCTGCAAGGCTACGAGGACGGCTTCTTCGTCGGCCCGCATCTCTTCGACCGCGTGACCAAGGACATGGACATCTACAAGACCGAGATCTTCGGCCCGGTCCTGTCCACCGTGCGCGCAGAGACCTACGAGGAAGCCATCGGGCTCGCCATGGACCACGAATATGGCAACGGCACCGCGATCTTCACCCGCGATGGCGACACCGCGCGCGATTTCGCCAGCCGGATCAATATCGGCATGGTCGGCATCAACGTTCCGATCCCGGTTCCGCTGGCCTACCACTCCTTCGGCGGCTGGAAGAAATCCGGCTTCGGCGACCTGAACCAGCACGGCACGGACGGGTTCAAGTTCTACACTCGCACCAAGACCGTTACCGCCCGCTGGCCCTCGGGCATCAAGGAAGGCGCGGCGCTGAACTTCAAGGCAATGGACTGAATAGACAAGCCGAACAGATAAAAAGGGGTAACCCGACCAGACTGGCCGGGTTACCCGTTGTCCGATTTCTTGTACGATCCTTTGGATCGTGCCTCCGGCGGGAATGTTTCCAAATAGATGATGATGCGAGATTTCGCATCATTTCTTGTGACTGAAAAAACCGTGGGGGAGCGTTCGCCAGAGCGCGAGGGCGAAGCCGCCTCCGTCCTCGACGTCCTGGCCTCCTCTCCCTCAAGTTCGCGGCATTTTCTCTTGCCAAATTCCCGGGGCATGTAGAAATTGAACGGATATTCAATTTCCAGCGGCTTTGGGGAGGAAGCTCATGGATTTCGCGCTCACCGAGGAACAGGTGGCAATCTTCGATATGGCCCGCGCCTTCGGCGAGGAACATGTCGCGCCAAATGCAGCAGATTGGGACAACGCGGGCACGATCCCGAAGGAGCTTTGGCCAAAGCTGGCCGAACTGGGCTTCGGCGGGCTCTATGTCAGCGAAGAATCCGGCGGCACAGGGCTCGGCCGCCTCGATGCGACGCTTGTCTTCGAGGCGCTGTCGATGTCCTGCGCCTCCGTCGCGGCCTTCCTGTCGATCCACAACATGTGCGCGAAGATGATCGACAGCTTCGGCTCAGATGCGCTTAAGGAACGCTTCCTGCCCGGCGCGCTCTCGATGGAAACCGTCTTTTCCTATTGCCTGACCGAACCCGGATCGGGATCAGACGCCGCGGCGCTCAAGACGAAAGCCGAAGCCACCGCGAATGGCTACACGCTCACCGGCACCAAGGCCTTCATCTCCGGCGGTGGCTATTCGGACGCCTATATCGTGATGGCGCGCACCGGCGGGGACGGCGCGAAAGGCATCTCGGCTCTGGTGATCGAAGACGGCGCGCAAGGGCTATCCTACGGTGGGCTCGAGGCCAAGATGGGCTGGAAGAGCCAGCCAACCCGTCAAGTCCAGATGGATGGTGTCAATTTGCCCGCCGAAAACCTGTTGGGCGAGGAGGGCAAGGGCTTTTCCTATGCCATGGCCGGGCTCGATGGTGGACGGCTCAATATCTCCGCCTGCTCTCTTGGCGCCGCCCAGGCCGCGCTCGACGCCACGCTGCATTACATGTCGGAGCGAAAGGCCTTCGGCCAGACGATTGACCAGTTCCAGGCGCTGCAATTCCGTCTCGCTGACATGGAGATCGAGCTTCAGGCCGCCCGCACCTTCCTGCGGCAGGCGGCGTGGAAGCTCGACACGGGCGCGCCGGACGCCACCAAGTACTGTGCCATGGCCAAGAAATTCGTGACCGAGGCCGGCAGCCGGGTGGCAGATCAATGCCTGCAATTGCATGGCGGCTACGGGTATCTTGCGGATTACGGCATTGAGAAGATTGTCCGCGATCTGCGGGTGCACCAGATCCTTGAAGGCACCAACGAGATCATGCGCATGATCGTCGCGCGCCAGATGATAGGCAACAAATGAGCGATATCTCAATTCGCAAACAGGGCCGGACGGGGCGCATCACGCTCACCCGGCCCAAGGCGCTCAACGCGCTCACCTATGAGATGTGTCGCGCCATCGACGCGGCGCTGAAAGACTGGGCCGAGGATGACACGGTCGCCATGATCGTTCTCGATGCCGAGGGCGAAAAGGCCTTCTGCGCCGGCGGCGATATTGCCGAGATGTATGCCACCGGCACCGCGGGCGACTACGATTATGGCCGCCGCTTCTGGCAGGACGAATACCGATTGAACGCGCGGCTGTTCGAGTTCCCGAAACCCGTGGCCTCCTTCCTGCAGGGCTATACCATGGGCGGCGGCGTCGGCATTGGCTGCCACGGCTCACACCGCGTTGTCTGCGAGAACAGCCGTATCGCCATGCCCGAATGCGGCATCGGGTTGATACCGGATGTTGGTGGTTCGCTGATCCTCGGCCGCGCCCCGGGGCGGCTCGGGGAATATCTCGGCACGACCGGCACGCGCATGGGGCCAGGGGACGCGATCCTGGCCGGGTTTGCCGATTACTTCGTTCCGTTTGACAAGTGGCCTGAATTGATCGCCGCGTTGGAAGAAAGCGGCGACTGGACGCTCATCGACGCCGCCGCCGCGACGCCGCCTGAAGGGAAACTCCCGGCGTTGCGCGACGAGATCGACACCCATTTTGCGGGCGAAACGCTGGGCGACATTCTGCGTTCTCTGCGAAGCGCGGGGAGCGACTTCGCAACCGAAACGCTGGCGACACTGGAGCGGAACTCGCCTCTGGCAATGGCCTGTGCCGTGGAGATGGCGCACCGGCTTGGCGAGACATCGACTATCCGGCAGGCACTCGGTCTGGAATACCGTTTCACGCACCGGGCGATGGAGCAGTCCGATTTTCTCGAAGGCATCCGCGCCGCGATCATCGACAAGGATCGCAGCCCGAATTGGCGCCACTCCCTCGACGAGGTGGACAGCGCCATGGTGAGCCGGATGCTGTTGCCGCTCGGGGGCGACGCACTCACATTTGACGACGGACAGGACGAACAGGCGGGGGAGGACATGCCATGAAGGTCGGATTTATCGGACTGGGAAATATGGGCGCGCCGATGGCGGCCAACCTGGCGGCGGCCGGGCACGAGGTGGTGGGGTTCGACCTCGCCGCTCCCTGCCCCGACGGTGTCGCGAAAGCCGAAAGCGCCGAGGAAGCCGTTGCCGGCGCCGATGTGGTCGTGACCATGCTGCCCAATGGCGCGATCCTGCGCGCCGTGGCTGAGCAGATCCACCCCGCGATGGACCCTGGCGCGGTGCATCTCGACTGCTCCACCGTGGATGTCGAAAGCGCCCGCGCGGTCGCGGACGCGGCCACCGTGGCCGGGCTCGACGCAGTCGATGCGCCCGTTTCGGGCGGGGTCGGCGGCGCGGCCGCTGGCACGCTCACCTTCATGGCCGGCGGCACGCCCAGAGCCTTCGCCCGCGTCGCGCCGCTTTTCGACGTGATGGGCCAGAAGGCCGTGCATTGCGGCGAGGCCGGGGCCGGACAGGCAGCCAAGATCTGCAACAACATGATCCTCGGCATCACCATGATCGGCACCTGCGAGGCCTTCGCGCTGGCCGACAAGCTGGGCCTCGACCGGCAGAAGATGTTCGACGTCGTCTCGACCTCCTCGGGCTATTCCTGGGTCATGAACGCCTATTGCCCCGCGCCGGGCGTCGGGCCGCAATCGCCCGCCGATAACGACTATCGGCCCGGCTTTGCCTCCGAATTGATGCTGAAAGACCTGCGCCTGAGCCAACAGGCCGCGGAGATGGCGGATGCCGACACCCCGTTGGGAGAGGCAGCAACCGCGCTTTACGAGTCTTTCGTGGAGCGCGAGGACGGCGCGGGAAAGGATTTCTCGGCAATGCTGCCACGCTTCGCACACCGCGCGCGTTCGAAGTAGTCCCCCCGAGACAGGTGGTCTACGTGCCTTGGAGGAGCGTCATGCCAATTGCCGGGCTCGCGCATTGCGCGCGAATGATCCTGCGTATCGTGCCTCCGGCGGGGATATTTTCAGCCAGAAGAAACTGTTAGGGGCGCTCTTTCATCTTCTGACCGGAAATATCCAGGGGCTTCTTCTGCCACGCATTTCGACCTAGGATTGCGGCAACGCCGGAGGCCGCATGTCCGACCCTGCCAATAGACCATCCTTTCCCAACCCGGACACGCTTCGCTGGTCCGCCCTGATCCTGGTAACGGCGCTGATCACGCTGATGTTCTTCGGCATGATCAAATCCTTCCTGATCTCGCTCATCATGGCGGCAATCGTGGCGGAACTGTCCCGCCCGCTTTTCCGGCGCATTCGCGCGACGTTGTGGGGCCGGCGCAACCTGGCTGCCGCTGTGACTGTTGTCCTGATCGTCGTGCTGGTGATTATTCCGGTCGTGTTCATCGCCTCCATGGCGGCCGAGCAGGCATTTGCCCTCTCCCGTTCCATTGTCAATATCGTCAACTCGGTGACCGAAAACGGGGCCAGCGTGACGATCCCCGACTGGGTGCCCTATCAGGACAGTCTCGACGATCTTGGCCCCGAGATCGCCAACAAGATCGCCGATCTGGTCACCGCGCTTGCCCGCTATACGGTGAGCACGCTTTCCCAGCTGACCCGCGGCACGGCGCTCTTCTTCCTCGACACCTTCATCTTCCTCTACGCGCTCTTCTTCTTCCTGCAGATGGAGACGCCGGTCATGAAACAGATCCTGCGCTTCACCGGGCTGACACCGGCCACGCAGCGCAAGATCGCGGACCGCGCCGTCTCCGTCAGCCGCGCCACAATCAAGGGCACACTGGTGATCGGGGTGGTCCAGGGCGTGCTGGGCGGAATCGGATTCTTCTTCGCCGGCATACAGGGGGCCACCTTCTGGGGCGTGGTCATGGGCATCGTCTCGATCATTCCCGGCATCGGCCCGAGCCTCGTTCTGGCTATCGGCGTGGTCTATCTCGCCGCCATCGGCCAATCCGGCGCCGCCATCGGGCTTGCTCTCTGGGCCGGCCTCGTGGTGACGACGATCGACAATATACTGCGCCCGATCCTCGTGGGCCGGGATACGCAGATGCATGACATCCTGATCCTCGTCAGCACTTTCGGAGGCCTGGGCATGTTCGGTGCGGTGGGGCTGATCCTCGGCCCGGTCGTGGCGGGTCTCTTCGTGACGATCTGGACCACGCTGTCCGAATCTGTGCTCACCCCACAGGCAAGTGACGACGATCAGGCTGCGAACATCTGAGCCCACTGCAAGTCGAGAGCCACTTCCGAAAGCCGATATGCAGCCTGCAAACGCCCTCGAATTCCACGACGTTCCCCGCCGTGCCAGCGACGTCACCGCCGCTCGGGCTCTGCCCGGCAGCAGCCCCCCGGATTCGCACAGCAGGGATGGAATTTTCAAATCCGCCGGCCAAAATACCCAGAACTACGCAATTCCGTTTCAATTATGCGCCCCTTACCGCAAGAAAAATTCATCCCTTTGGCGCGTTTGGGGCTTTGCTCTGCCGGCTGAAACCCATAAGTAAATCCAGAAGCGGAAAGTTTGCGACAGCCGGGCCCGTTGCCGTGGTCCGAAGTCAGGGAGAAAAGGAATGCTGAACAATATCGGCCCCATGGGCCTGCTGCTGATCGCCGTGGTCGTCATCGTGCTCTTCGGGCGAGGCAAGGTCTCCTCGCTGATGGGTGAGGTCGGCAAGGGCATCACCGCCTTCAAGAGGGGCGTGAGCGAGGGCAAGGAAGAGATCGAGAAGGAAAAGGCCGAGGCCGCGCTCGATGTTACTCCGGAATCGATGGACGCTGCCCCCGAAGAGACCGCCGAGAAAGACAAGGCCTGATACTGGCCTTGCCGGGCACGGGAATGCAAACGAGGCTGACAGGCGATGCTTGATCTCGGATGGACCGAACTGCTTTTGATCGGCATCGTGGCGCTGATCGTGGTGGGCCCGAAGGACCTGCCGGTGATGTTCCGCACGCTGGGCAAGTTCACGGCGCGGCTGCGCGCGATGGCGCGCGATTTCACCCGCGCAATGGAGGATGCCGCCGACGAGGCCGGCGTCAAGGATATCGCCAAGGATCTCAAGAAGGCGACCGATCCGAAATCCATGGGGATGGACGCGCTGAAAGATGCCGCCGATCTCGACTTCGACCCATTCGGAGAAGATGACGAGGTTGCCGACGAAGCCGCAACCAAGCCCGCCCGAGGCCCCGAAACCCAGAAACTGACCGAGGAACGCGCCGAGGCCGCCCGCAAGATCCGCGAAAGTGCTGCCGCCAAGGCCACTGCGCGGCTCGAAGCCGAGGCTGCCGCCCGCGCCGAGGCCGAAGCGGCCCAGGCCGCCGCCAAGGCGCCTGAGGCCGACACCCCCAAGGCATGAGCTGACCCGCATGAGCGACCGCCCCGAAGCCGACGACATCGAAGATAGTTCCGCCCCGCTGATCGAGCACCTGGCGGAGTTGCGCACGCGGCTTATCCGCTCCGTGCTGGCCTTTACCGTGGCCATGATCCTGTGCTTCACCGTGGCCGAGCCGATCCTCAACTTCCTCGTAGAGCCGATCGCCCAGATCCTGCGTGCACGTGGCGAGAATCCGCAGCTCATCTTCACCGCGCCGCAGGAGAAATTCTTCGTCCTGATCCGGATCTCGATGATCTTCGGCCTGGCGTTGTCCTTCCCCTATATCGGCTACCAGCTCTGGCGCTTCGTCGCGCCCGGCCTCTACAAGTCCGAAAAGAACGCCTTCCTGCCCTTCCTCGTGGCCTCGCCGGTCCTGTTCACGATGGGCGCCGCCTTCGCGCATTTCATCGTCACCCCGCTGGCAATGAACTTCTTCATCGGCTTCTCCGACGCGATCCCCGCGCTGGCCGCCATACTCACGGGCGAGAACATCCCCGCGGATGTGGAAAACGCAGAGCTGCGCACCGTCTTTCTCGGCTCGGTCCGCGAGAGCCTCGACCTGTCGCTGAAATTCATCATCGCCTTCGGCCTCTGCTTCCAGCTTCCCGTCCTGCTGACCCTGATGGGCAAGGCCGGGCTGGTCTCGGTCGAGGGTCTGCGCAATGTCCGAAAATACGCAATCGTCGGCATCCTGGTGCTCGCCGCCCTTGTGACGCCGCCCGATGTCATCACCCAGATTATCCTCTTCGTGGTGGTCTATTCGCTCTACGAGGTCTCGATCCTGCTGGTCGCCCGCGTCGAGAAAAAGCGCAATGACGAGCTGCGCGAAATGGGCCTCATGGATGATGACGACGAGGAAGACAAAGAGACGGCCTGATGGATTTCACCGCCGAGGAACTCGACCGTATCGCCGCCGCGCTGGAACGCATCGCACCGCCGGCTGCCGCCGCTCCGGATTTTGCCTCCGCCGAGGCCTTTGTCTGGCAGACAGCGCCCGACCGGCTCGCGCCGGTGGCCGAGGTGAGCCGGGTGGATCTGTCACTTCTGATCGGTATCGAACGGGCCCGTGACATCCTGCTGGAAAACACGCGCCAGTTCGCCCGTGGCCTTCCCGCCAACAACGCCTTGCTCTGGGGCGCGCGCGGCATGGGAAAATCGAGCCTTGTGAAGGCGGTACATGCCGAAATTCGCGCGGAAGGCGAAGACCTCAAGATCGTGGAGCTGCAACGCGAAGACCTGCCGACGCTGCAACGGCTGCTGACGCTTCTGCGTTCGGCACCGGACAGGCGTTTCCTGCTTTTCTGCGACGACCTCTCCTTCAGCCATGATGACCAGCACTACAAGTCGCTCAAGGCGGTTCTGGATGGCGGCATCGAGGGGCGGCCGGAGAACGTTCTCTTCTATGCCACCTCCAACCGCCGTCACCTGATGCCGCGTGACATGATCGAGAACGAACGCGGTTCCGCCATCAACCCCTCGGAAGCGGTGGAGGAAAAGGTATCGCTCAGCGACCGTTTCGGCCTCTGGCTGGGCTTCCACCCCTGTTCGCAGGACGACTATCTCGACATGATCCGAGGCTATTGCGCCGCACACCGGCTCAAGATCGCCGATGAGACCCTGCGTGCCGAGGCCATCGAGTGGCAGGCAACGCGTGGCTCGCGGTCGGGACGGGTGGCGTGGCAGTTCTTTGTCGATCTGGCCGGGCGGCACGGCGTCAGGATCTGACGCCCGCCCCCATCGCGTCAAAGGCGTCCCGCCAGGCGAGGTCGATCGCGTCGATCCGGTCCAGATCGAACCGTTCGGCCTGTTCCCAATAGCGCCCCGAAGGCACGGTGTAATCCGTTTCCCGCTCCAGCCGTTCGGCGGTTTCGGCGACGCCGTCGGGAAGGTCGGGCAATTGAGCCGTCTCCACACCTGCCAACTGCGCACGCGGGAAAACCAGCCGGCTTTCGTCTTGCGAGAGGTTCACGCAGGCGCATCCCTGCCCCGCCGCCTTGAACCAGAGCCGCGCCGCCTTGCCTTCCAGCGAGCGCAGCGTCGGATCCGCCCGCAGCGGGTCGGCGGTTCCGGTGCCATAGAAATGCGTCTTGCCCGTCGCCGGATAGACCATGTCGCAGCCGATGAAGGCCAGCACGCGCGGGCGCAGCGCGTCCAGCGCCCAGTAGGCGGCGGTAAAGGCCATCGTGCCCCCGGCATAGACCACGCCGCCGAACCGGTTATTCGACGGCACATACGCGCTGTAGAGCACCTCCCGCTGGCCGGTCCGCAACGCCTCGGGCCGGCGTTCGGGCGGAAAATCTTCCGGGTAGATGTGATGCGTCCAATCCGGGCGGAGTTGCCAGGCGTTGTTGATCGCAACCACCGCATCGAATGGATGCCCGCCCCAGTCGCGTGAAAGCAGTGCGCCGGGGCCGCTGCCGATGATCAGGACGAGATCGTGCGTCGCACTCATCGCACCATGAACCACGCGCGGGGGCACTTACTTGAGATAGTCGGACGGATCGACAGCCTCGACACCATCGCGCACCTCGAAATGCAAATAGGGATTGTCGGAGGCGCGCACGGTGGCGATGGCCTGCCCGCGCGACACGCTCTGGCCTTTCTGGACCTTCAGATTGTCGACATTGGCATAGACCGTCAGCAACCCGCCCTCATGGCGCAGCACCAGGATCGGCACTTGGTCGGTATCCTCGGTTATCGCGGCCACGGTACCGGCGGCGGCGGCAGAGACATTCGCGCCGGAGGAGGCGGAAATGTCGATCCCGTCATTCTTGCCCTTGCGGAAATCGCGGACGATCGAGCCCTGAACCGGCAGGCTCATGCGGGCGCTGTTGGAGGCTGCGGCGGTGGCATCGGCGCCAAGATCGGGCGATTCCGGCACCCCGGGCGCCTCGGCCGTTTCGGTGGCCAACGGCACGGTGTCCTCGTCGGGAAGCGGCTCGGAGGCGCTCGGCGGCGTCGGTGTCGGGCTACCCTCGCCGGGCTGGGTGGTGGAGGTTTCGGTCTCCGGATTCGCCGGCTGGGCAACAACGACCGGGATCAGCAGGTACTGGCCCTGGCGCACCGAGAGATCCGGGCCAAGCCCGTTCCAGTCGCCAATGGATTTGGCCGATACGCCATAGAGACGCGCGATGGAGTAGGTTGTTTCCCCCGCCTCGACCTTGTGGCGCACCGGCTCCTCGCCCACCTGGGTGGAGATAGTCCCCGCGGCGGGTGCGGCCGAAGGGGACGCGCGGTTGATGGCATCGCCAGCCAGTGTCGCGATATCGACGCCACCGGTGGCCGGCAACGCAGCGCCCTCGGGCACGCGGCGCGGCAGGGCCAGCACTTCGCCCTCGTTGAGCACGGCATCGGCGGGAATACCATTATAGCGGGCCAGCTCGTCGGCCGTCATGCCGATCCGGCCGGCCACATCGGCCGGGGTATCGCCACGGCGCGCCACGGCAACTTGGTAGCTGGGATAGGATATGACCCCGCGCGCGTCGGGCTGCGGTTTCGGCGCGGTCACCGGCTGCAGCGCCGAGGTGGTGTCGAACCCCTGGCCGAGATCCCGCATATCCAGATCCAGCCCGGTTGTATCACAGGCTGCCAACACCAATGCACTCGCACAAAGGGTCATGAAGGTCCGCATCTGCTCTGGCTCCTCGAATACCGGGCCCTCTTTACGGAGCCTCCGGGGACTATCTGGGTGGCGGCCAAACCCGGCCGCCGGCAACATTCACTCTCGCCCGAGGCCTTCCAGCAAGGGCACGAAACGGACCTTGAGAAGCTCGTCATAGTCGAACCCCTCCTCCGTCCGCCGCACCCGGATCAGGCTTTGCACGGCATCGGACTGGCCCACGGGCACGACCATGATACCGCCGATCCTGAGCTGCGCCAAGAGCGGCCCGGGCGGGTCCTCGGCGGCGGCGGTCACGATAATACGATCAAAGGGCGCGTGTTCGGGCAAACCGTGGCTGCCATCGGTGCAAAAGGTGATGATATTGGTCAGCCCGAGCTGGTCGAACAACGTCTGCGCCTGCTGGGTCAGCCGCTTGAAACGGTCCACGGTATAGACCCGGCGGGCAAGCTGCGACAGGATCGCCGCCTGGTAGCCCGAGCCGGTTCCCAACTCCAGCACCTTGTCGCGCGGGCCCACTTCCAGCGCCTGGGTCATGATCCCGACAACGGATGGCTGCGAGATCGTCTGCCCGCAAATGATCGGCAGCGGTGTGTCGTCATAGGCGCGATCGGCAAAGATCCCCTGCACGAAGAGCCCGCGGTCGATCTTTTCCATCGCCGTCAGCACGGCCTTGTCCGTCACGCCCTTGGAGCGGACCGCGAAGAGCAGCCGCATCTTCTGTTCGTCGCTCCAGCTCATTCCAGAACGGCCTTCAGCCCTGCGAGCTGATCATGCGCCGTCAGGTCGGCCCGCATTGGCGTGATCGAGATATAGCCATCGATATTGGCCTGCACATCGGTGCCCGGCCCGGTGGCAACATCCTGCTTCGCGCCCTCGACCCACAGGAAACGCCGCCCGTTGGGTGCGCGGGTCGGCTTCACGGAGAACCGCGTGCCGGGCCGGAAGCCCTGGGCGGTGACGGCGCGCCCCTTGACCTCGGCGGCCGGCAAGGGCGGGAAATTGACCGAGTAGAAGGTGCAGTAACCGCCCTTGTCGCCCCACTCTCCCTTTTGCAGCAGGTCGCGGACAAGCGCTGCGCCATGCACGGTGGCGGCCTCGTATTCATCCTCAAGATCGACATTTCCGGGGCCGTAGAATTGCGACAGCGCGATTGCCGGAAGCCCCTGCAACGCGGCCTCCATCGCGCCGCCCACGGTGCCGGAATAGAGCGTGTTCTCGCCCGAATTGTTGCCCCGGTTGACGCCGGAAAGAACCAGATCCGGCCTGCCGTCCGTCATCACGTCATATATCCCGGCCAGCACGCAATCGGCGGGGCTGCCCTCGGCGGCGTAGCGGCGCTCGCCCAGCTTGGCGATCATCGTGGGGTGGGTGTAGCTGATGCAATGGCCGACGCCGGATTGCTCGAAAGCGGGCGCGACGGTCCAGACCTCGCCCTCGGAGCCCGCGACCTCATGCGCGATCCTGTAGAGCACATCGAGCCCGGCCGCGTTTATTCCGTCGTCATTGGTTATCAGAATACGCATGAACCGCCCTCGATTATTCTGTTTTCTGCTTTAGAGCGGCACGCAGGGAGGAGCAAGCTGCGGGGCATGGGAAAGCCCCGCGCACGCGGCCTCGGTACGGGAGTGTTGCCGTTGCGCTTTTTTTGCAAGGCGCAAGGGCGCGGTCAGTCCGCCTGCCGGATCAGGTCGACCAGCCGCGCGCCCTCGCGCGGGATCTCGACCAAGGCGCTCTTGTCCTCGCCAGGGAAAAAGCGCGCCCGAACGGCCGTCGGCACGGCCTGCGGCTGCAGGATCGTCACGCGTGGGCCGTGGCGGCGGGTTTCGGCCTGCCAACTGCGCACCAGCGCCATCTGCGCGGCCTTGGTGGCCCCGTAGCAGCCAAAGAAGGGCTGGCCGGCGCGATCATCGTCGAGAAAGACCGCCTTCGCGCCCTCGCGCGCCTGCAGAAGCGGCGAGACATAGGCGATCAGGCGGCGTGTCGCCTCGATATTCACGGCCACGGAACTGTCCCAGCTCTTGCCCTCGATCATGTTCGTTGGCGTCAGCGGCGCGGCATAGATCGCCGTGTGCACCCACAGATCGAGCCCGCCCCACCGCTCATGCACGGAACGGCACAGATGCTGCATCGCGCCGTCATCGGTCACATCGAGCGGCGCAAGCGTCGCCTCGCCGCCCCGGGCCTTGATCCGGTCGTCGAGATCCTCCAGCCCGCCCACGGTGCGTGAGACAGCCAGGACGTGATAGTCGGGCGCGAGCGCTTCGGCCATGGCACAGCCAAGGCCACGGGAGGCGCCGGTAACAAGGGCAAGTTTGGTCATGCGCGCATCTGCACCGGGCAACGGGCGGAGGTCAAGTGAAAGGGCGCAGGCCTCACCCCGCAGGCATTTCCAGTTTCCGGGTGCCCGACCCGGTTTGCAGGAACATCTCGCCATTGCCGATGGCCACGATCCGTCGGCCGGCCACCTTTTCGCCCATCTTCACCTTCTCGATCCGGCCGGAGGAATGGCGCACCAGGGCATGGCGCTCGGCATCCGTGCCAAATGTGCCGATCAGGGCAAGCCGATCGAGCTCGATCTCGTTTTTCTGCGTGGCCGCACTGGCGACCTTCGTATTCTCGGACATCACGATCCTCGTTGCGCATTGTCCAGCCAGCGACCGGCCCATTCAGGCAGGGACGGTTTGGCGAAACAAAGCGATGATGAAAAAACTTCCCGGGCGCGTGCTCAAACGCGGTTTAGCGGGATCGCCGCGGACCTATCCGGCCCGGCCCGCAGTTGGAAGTCACGAGATCGCGCGGGCCGCGTGATGAGCCGGAACCCGCCCGGCAGCGAACCGAACTGGGCGGTTTGTCGCGCAGGCCGCTTGCCCGGGATCAGGCGGATCGTTCCGGGCGGTTGCAATTCTTCCTTACGGAATGGCTGACCTTTTTGCCCCTGCACGCTACAAGGGATCAAGCACGGCCCAGGCCGTTTCCGGCCCGCGACAGCCCTTGGAGGCCCCCATGCAAGGCGATGCAACACTTGTTTTCTACTTGATCGGACTGACCGCGATCATGATGGCGTCGAACAAGGTCCGCTATGATCTGATCGCGCTGATCGTGCTTGTCACGCTCGCCCTCACCGGCATCCTGACCCCGGCCGAGGCGGTCTCGGGCTTCGGCGCCACGATCATCATCATGGTGGCCGGCCTCTTCGTGGTCGGCGAAATGCTCGACCGGACGGGCGTGGCGCGCACCGTGGGCGACCTGATTCTGAAACAGGGCAAGGGCGACGAAGTACGGCTGATGATCCCGCTCTGCGTCGGCGCGGCGCTGCTGGGATCGGTCATGTCCTCGACAGCGGTGGTGGCGATCTTCATTCCCATCGTGATGCGGATCGCGCGCGACACCGGAATCAACGCGGCGCGGCTCTTGATGCCCATGTCCTATGGCGCGCTGCTCTCGGGGATGCTGACGCTGATCGGCACACCGGGCAACCTGGCCGTGTCGGACGCGCTGCGCGATGCCACCGGCGAACCGCTGGGCTTTTTCAGCTTCTCGCTGGTGGGCCTGATCGTGCTGGCCGGAACAGTGCTGTTCTTTGCCTTTGTCGGGCGTCACCTTCTGGGACCGAAATATGCAGATGGCGGTGACCAGCCGCGCAGCCGCAGCCGCAGCTTTGCCGAGATGTACCGCGACCATGGCGTCGAGCGGGTCGAGGTAATCCGGCTCTCGCAAGCCTATGAAGGGGCCGCCGCGCGCGAGTTCGAGCTCTCCGCGCCACGGATCCTCGCCCGCCGCCGCCGCGGCCCACGCGGCAACGCCAATACGACGCTCTATTCGGCGGGAATGGATTTCCAGCCGGGCGACCTGATCGTGGTGACGGGGACCGAAGCCCAAATCGCTGCCTTCCGCGACCGGCCCGGGCTCGATCATGTCGGCAGCTTCTATGACGACATGAACGCCTGGATCGACACCCTGGGCATCATGGAAGTGATGATCCACCCCGAGGCGAGCGTGCTGGGCCAGACCATCGAGGACCTGGAATTCCGCTCCACCTACGGGCTGGAGGTTCTGGCGCTCAAGCGCGGCTCAGAGCCGGTTCTGGACTTCGAGCTGGAGAAACTGCGCAAGAGCGACCGGTTGCTGGTGGCTGGCAAATGGACACGGCTCGACCGGATCAACCGCCGAAGCCGCGATTTCGTGATCCTCGAAGAGCCGCATGAGCGCTCGCTCTCGGTGCCCAATTCGAACAAGCTCTGGATCGCGATGATCATCCTCTTCGCGATGATCGGGGTCTCGCTCGGCGGCATGTCGATCACCATCGCCGTCATACTCGCAGCCATCGCCGCCGTTCTGACCGGAACCGTATCGACCAACCAGGCCTATCGCTCGATCAAGCTGGACACGCTGGTGCTGATCGCGGGCATGCTGCCGCTGGCCACCGCGCTCGACAAGACGGGCGGCACGGACATGATCGTGAACGGGCTGATCGGCATCGCCGGCGAGGAAAACCCGCGCGCGGTGATGTTTGCCATGTTCTTCCTGACAATGACGCTGAGCTGGATCCTGTCGAACACGGCAACGCTGGTGCTGGTGGCGCCCATCGCGGTCAACGCAGCTCTGTCGATGGGGGTGTCGCCGATGCCGATGGCCATCGCGGTGCTGGTGGCAGGCTCGGCCGGGTTCGCTTCGCCGGTCTCCTCGCCCGTGGTGACATTGGTGGTCAATCCGGGCGGCTACAAGTTCATCGACTTCCTGAAATGCGGCCTGCCGATGACATTATTGGTGGCTGCAACCACGCTTTTCCTGATTCCGATGATCTTCCCGTTCTGAAACGCCCCCCGGGGCCGGTAGCCGGACAGGGGCGCTCCCGCCCGTCCTCGCCGCATCGAAGATGCGCTCCTCCCGTTGGGGGTGGCGCGCGCTACGCGCGCGCCGTTGGGCCCATGCTGGAAACTGAAGTATGGCTCCGTGCCGCAGGCACACAGCGCGAAGCGCTGCCATCGCCGCATGAGCTTTGCTCAGCGGCAAGCCCCCTGCGTGGATGCGAAACCGTGCGGTCGGGCGGTCAGGCCCGGTGCCATGTCCGCGCCAATCCGGCTTTCACTCCGCCGCTGTCTTCAGCTTGAAGCCGCGCTCGATCATGTCGAAGGGCTCGACCGGGTATTCGCCCGAGAAGCACGCATCGCAATATTTCGGGCAATTGCTGTCGCGCCCTTCACCCTGGCCGACGGCCCGGTAGAGCCCGTCAAGGGAGATGAACTTGAGGCTGTCCACCGCGAGATGCTCTCGCATCTCCTCCTCGGACATGGTCGCGGCAAGCAGTTTCTCGCGCTTCGGCGTGTCCACGCCGTAGAAACAGGGCCAGGCTGTCGGCGGCGAGGCGATGCGGAAATGCACCTCCTTGGCACCGGCGTCGAGGATCATTTCCTTGATCTTGCGGCTCGTCGTGCCGCGCACCACCGAGTCGTCCACCAGGATCACCCGTTTGCCCGCGATCAACGCCCGGTTCACGTTCAGCTTGAGCCGCACACCCATGTTGCGGATCTGCTCGGAGGGCTCGATGAAGGTCCGGCCCATATACTGGTTGCGGATGATCCCCATCGCATAGGGGATACCGCTCTCCTGGCTGAAGCCGATCGCCGCGGGCGTGCCGCTGTCGGGCACCGGGCAGACCAGATCGGCATCGACCGGGTTCTCGCGCGCCAGTTCCACGCCGATCTGTCGGCGCGTCTCGTAAACCGAGCGGCCGCCGAGAATGGAATCGGGACGGGAGAAATAGACATGTTCGAAGATGCAGAAGCGCGATTGGCGCGTCTCGAAGGGGCGGTGGCTCGTCACGCCCTTCTCCGGCGAGATCACGACCATCTCGCCCGGCTCGATCTCGCGCACGAACTCGGCGCCAATGATATCCAGCGCGCAGGTCTCCGAGCTGATGACCCAGCCATCGCCGATCCGCCCCAGCACCAGCGGACGCACGCCCAGCGGGTCGCGCACACCGATCAGCTTGGTGCGGGTCATGGCAACCACCGAGAAAGCCCCCTCGACCCGGCGCAGCGCGTCCTTCATCCGCTCGGGAATGTCGCGCTGAAGCGAGCGGGCCATCAGGTGGATGATGCATTCGCTGTCCGAACCGGACTGGAAGATCGAGCCGCGTTCGATCAGCTCGCGCCGCAGCGCCTCAGCATTGGTGATGTTGCCGTTATGGGCAATCGCCGCGCCGCCCATGGAGAACTCACCGAAAAACGGCTGCACGTCGCGAATCTCGGTGCGCCCTTTCGAGCCGGCGGTGGAATAACGGACATGGCCGATCCCGAGCTCGCCCGGCAGCGTCTCCATCAGTTTCGCGCTGGTGAAATTGTCCCGTACATAGCCGAAGCGGCGCGCCGAGTGGAATCCCGTCCCGTGGTTATGAGTGACGATCCCGCCCGCCTCCTGGCCCCGATGCTGCAGCGCGTGCAGGCCGAGGGCGACGAAATTGGCGGCATCCACCACGCCGATGACACCGTAGACGCCGCATTCTTCGCGGAGCTTGTCATCATCGAACGGGTGGGCATGGAACGGCTTCGCGTTTTCGAGCGCGTCAGACATTTTACGGTGGGCTCCGAATCCGGCGGTGAGGTGCGCCGCCTCTTTACGGGCTTATACCTCAGGTGTCATCCCTTTGTCATGGTTCCCGGCCCGCAGGCTGCCTCACTGCCACCGGCGGGCTGCCGCTCACGGGGCCAGAACATCCGGCTGACTTTTTCAAATCCGTAATTCGAGGGGGAATCCGAACGAAAATCCCCGGCATGCCCAAGGACAGCCGGGGTAAATTCTCCGCGATGTGTCGAAAAGATCAGTTCGCGTTGGTCGGCGCGGGTGCGGCTGCGGGAGTGCTGCCGGTACCACAGGACTGGTCGATCAGCGATTCGAACTTGTCGGTGAGCCAGGCAAGCGCTGTCTCCTGATCCGCGATCTCGCCGCTCACGCTGTCCTTCATCGAGGCAAAGACCTGCGCCGAACGGCTCTGATCGACCATGTCGATGCCCTCCGCGCCCACGGCGAACTCGTAGATCACCAGCGCAATCACCACCAGCAGCATGCCGCGCAGCACGCCAAAGAGGAATCCGAGCCCCTGGTCGATCGCGTTGAGCGCCGAGCGTTGCACCAGCGATGAGAAGACCGGGGTAAAGAGCGCAAAGACAATCAGCGCAAGGGCGAAGACAGCGGCAAAGGCGGCGATGGTGGACGCCGTGCAATTGTCGAGGAAATCGCTCAGCACCGGGATCTCGCGCACCAGCGGTTCGGCCTGCGGCGCGAAGATATAGGCGAGTACGGCCGCGGCGATCCAGCCGGCAATGGCGAGCGCCTCGCGGACGAAGCCGCGCGAATAGGCGAGAATCGCCGAGAAGAGAATGATGACCGCAACGCCGCCGTCAACGATAGTGAAGCCTTCCATGCGCTTGCCTTCCTGCCCCGGGACAGTTTCTTTTGCGACGCCTAGCCCGCGCCGAATATTTCACCCACAAAGGTTGCCAGATCGTTCATCTGGCAGACCGTAACGCCCTTCGGAATGGATCCGGCGGACCGTTCCGGTAACGTCGCCTGCGAGAAACCAAGTTTTTGCGCCTCTTTCAACCTGTTTTCTGTCTGGCTGACCGGACGCAGGGCGCCACTGAGACTGATCTCGCCGAAGACGACCATGTCCGCGGGCAGGGCTGCATCCTCGCGCGCCGACAACAAAGCCGCCGCAACGGCGAGGTCCGCGGCGGGTTCGCTCACCCGCAAACCACCCGCGACGTTCAGGTAGACATCGAGCCCGGCAAAGGGGATGCCGCAGCGTGCCTCCAGCACCGCCAGGATCATCGCCAGCCGGCTGCCATCCCAGCCAACCACCGTCCGACGGGCCTGCGGCGTGGGCGACGGCGCGACAAGGGCCTGGAATTCCACCAGAACCGGGCGCGTGCCCTCGACACCGGCAAAGACCACCGCCCCTGGCGCCCGCGTCTCCCGGTCCGACAGGAAAAGCGCCGAAGGGTTGGCCACCTCGGCCAGCCCGCGCCCCGTCATCTCGAAAACGCCGATCTCGTCGGCAGGTCCGAAACGGTTTTTCACCGCCCGCAGAATGCGGAACTGGTGGCCGCGCTCGCCCTCGAAATAGAGCACCGTGTCCACCATGTGTTCCACCACGCGCGGACCGGCGATCTGGCCGTCCTTGGTGACATGGCCGACGAGCACAACCGACGTTCCGCGCCTTTTCGCAAAGCTCACCAATTCATGCGCGGCCGAGCGCACCTGGCTCACGGACCCCGGCGCGGCCTCCACATTGTCGGCCCACATGGTCTGAATCGAATCGATGATGGCAAGCTGCGGGCGTTCCCTGTCGAGCGTCGTCAGGATGTCGCGCAGGTTGGTCTCGGCGGCAAGCCGGACCTTCGCATCCCCCAGCCCCAGCCGCTGCGCGCGCATCCGCACCTGGGCACTGGCCTCCTCGCCCGACACGTAGACAACCGATAGCCCCGCCCCGGCGAACTTCGCCGCCGCCTGCAACAGGAGCGTCGACTTGCCGATACCCGGATCGCCGCCCACCAGCGTCGCCGAGGCCGGCACCAACCCGCCGCCCAGCACGCGGTCCAGTTCGTCCATCCCCGAACAGGTGCGCGGGGGGGGCGCTTCCTCGGCCGCAAGGTCCAACAGCTCGATCGACCGCCCCTTGCCGCCAAGCGTCTTCTTGCTGGGTCCGGCCGTAAGCGGCGCCTCCTCGACGATGGTGTTCCAGGCGCTGCAGGCGTCGCAACGCCCCGACCAGCGCGGGTGCTTTGCGCCACAGGACGAACAGGTAAAGGACTGGGTTTTTGCCATGCCTCTACCTGCCCCAGCCGGAGCGGCAGGACAAGAGCGGGCGTCAGGCCGACGGGCTGCGTTTCTCGGTCAGGAACCCGATGGCCAGCGAGGCCAGGATACAGGCGGTGAACAGGTAGAGCCCCCAAGCCGTCTCGACCGAGCCCACGCCGACCCCCTTGGCCAGCACGATATAGAGCGCGATCAGGAACACATCCGCCATGGCCAACTTGCCAAGGATATGCAGCGGCCCAAGCAGCCGACGCCGGCGCGCGATACCGAAATGCACCAACGCCAGCCCCACCGTCTTCATATACGGCGCGAACAGCGCGAAAAAGGTGACCGCCAGCGCCAGCGGCACATCGCTCCGCCAGAGCGATTGCAACCCCGAGATCACCGAAATCTCGCTCATCCCGAAAAGCGGCAGCAAGCCCGCCCGCATCAGCGGTGCAAACCACGCCACCGGATAAAGGATCAGCAGCGAGAGATTAGCGAATTTCAGAATGTTCATGGTCGCGGATATAGGCGCTTGAAGCCCCGGCCGAAACCCCGCGCCTCGTCGCTAGGGAAATTCACGCTTGGGTCGCTCCGGCAGGGGCGGCCCGGTCCGGAGCGACCCAAGCGCCAGCGCTTACATCGACAGGTTGGTCGCGCCGCCATCGAGCAGGATATTCTGCCCGACAATGAACTGCGCCTGCTGCGAACACAGGAACGCACAGGTCGCGCCGAAATCTTCCGGCGTACCGTATTTTCGAGCCGGAATCGTCGCGAGCCGCGCCGCCCGGGCCTCTTCCACGGTCATCCCGCCCTGTGCGGCCGCGCCCTTGTCCAGGCTCACCGCCCGGTCGGTGGCATGAATGCCCGGCAGCAGGTTGTTGATGGTCACCCCGCTCGGCGCCACCTGACGCGCGGTGCCTGCCACATAACCAGTCAGTCCTGCGCGCGCCGCGTTGGACAGGCCCAGCACCGGGATCGGCGCCTTGACCGACACGGAGGTGATATTGACTACCCTGCCCCAGCCGCGCTCCATCATACCCGGAACCATTGCCTTCATCAGCGCGATCGGCGCCAGCATGTTGGCATCCAGCGCCTTGATGAAATCCTCGCGTTCCCAGTCCGTCCACAGGCCCGGCGGCGGCCCGCCGGCATTGGTCACCAGGATCTCCACCTGGCCTGCCACCTCCAGAACCTTCGCACGCCCCGCCTCATCGGTGATATCGGCCGCAACCGCTTCGACCGACACGCCGTATTCGGCACAGAGCGCCGTCGCCGTCTCTTCCAGCGCCTCGGCACCGCGCGCATTCAGCACAAGCTCCACCCCGGCCGCGGCCAAAGCCTCCGCGCAGCCGCGCCCAAGCCCCTTGGAGGAAGCCGTCACCAGCGCCCGCTTTCCTGCGATTCCAAGATCCATCGTCTTTCCTTCCTTCTCTGCGCCCTCCTCGTGGATGGGTCTTGCGCGCGAGACTGCCGCGCATCGAAGCGGCCCGCAACCCCGAGGCGATTGACCCGCCCCCGTCCGGAGCGCTATCGGAGAGCATCCTACCCGAGCCGGACGGACATCATGACCGACGCAGCCCTGCCCCAAGCCGACTACCACTGCCATGTCTTTGCGGGCAGCGCCTTTCGCGTGGTTTCCGGCGCCAACCTGAGCGATCCGCTGCTTGGTGTCGAAGAACTCTGCCCCGGCGACGTCTACCGCCTGTCGCCCCGGGCCCAGGCGCTGCAGATCGGCGTGGCCGATTCCGGAAGCCCGGATGGCCGCGTCCTGCGCGCGGACGAAGGCCACCAGCGCCTCGCCCAGGGCAGCGAATTCGGCCTTCCCGGCGCGATGCTGCAACTCTCCGCCCGACTGACCTTCCTCGCTCCCGAAGGCCACCAGGTCGACCTGCTGCTGCTGACCTTGTCGACCCCTCAGGGGGACGTCTTTGCCGCGCTGCCACTGGAGCCGCTCGAACCGGGCCGCGACCACACGCTGATCGGCATCGATCCTGCCCCCGCGCCTGTACGGCTGGCCGATATCACCTCGCTCGCCTTCGGACGCGGCACCCATATCACGCTGGCCGATGGCCGGCAGGTGCCTGTCGAAGCGCTGGATATCGGCACCCGCATCCTGACACGCGATCACGGAGCCCAACCGCTGCGGCAGATCCTGCGCCGAACCGTGCGCGCCGTCGGCCCCTTTGCCCCGGTCGTGATCCCGCGCGATACGTTCGGCAATGATGGCGACCTGATCCTGTCGCAGCAGCAGCGGCTCTTCATCTATCAACGCGAGTCCGACCGGCTGACCGATACCGCCGAAATGCTGATAAAGGCCGGATATCTCGTTGATAACGAAAAGGTTTTCCTGCGTCCGGGCGGGTATTCGGATTTCTTCACGCTGGTCTTCGACCATCACGAGGTGATCTATGCCGAATGCATCCCGGTGGAGAGCCTTGAAGTGAACGCCGCCACCCGGCCGGCGCTTCCCGAGGACATCGCAGAGGCGCTTCCCGATCTGGATCACGCGCCGCATGTCGGAACCGAGGCGGACCGCAGGACAGCCCAGGCAACGCTTGAGAAGTTGCTCAAAGAACGCAACTCAAGCCGCTGATTTGGCTTTTATTTTACCAATCAGACCAGACTCTTGATCAAGGGCGTCCATTGCGCGCGCAGCGGGCGAAAGACTGCCTGTGGCTTGTCAAAGATCGAAAGTCCCTCCTCGGCCAGATCGCCATAGGCAACTCGCTCCGAAATCCGCGCCACCGGCTGCTGGCCGACCTTTTCGAAAAAGGCATCCAGCCGTGCATTGGCGCGCCCGCGCGGCTTCAAACGGTTGGCCAGAAGCTCGATCCCGACCTTGCCCTTGCGGATTCGCTTGATGTCCTGAAGATCCTTCAGGAATCGCTTCGAGCTGTCGGCATCGAAAAAGGAAGGCATCACCGGGCAGATCACCGCCTTGGCTTCGGCCACGAGCTTTTGCGAATCGTCGTCATAAAGCGCACCGGGCGCGTCGATCACCACCCAGTCGATCCCCTTGGGCACCTCGCCCAGCGATTTGTGCGAGGACCAGTCGAGATGGGTGATCTTCGTCACATTCCTGGGCCGACGCTTTAGCCAACGCGTGGTCGATTTCTGCAGATCGGCATCCGCCAGCGCCACTTTCCAACCGCCATCTGCCAGGGCGGCTGCAAGCGTGATCGCGGTGGTTGTCTTGCCGCATCCCCCCTTGCGATTGGCAATCAACACCGTTTTCATCTGCTCTCTCCCTCCCCGGGTTTTTTATGGCTATCCACGAACTGTTTGATAAAGCGCCGTATCTCTCGGGCAGCCGAAGTATCCAGATCTTCGCAGAGCGTCACAAAACGGTCCCTGTCCGCGACCGGAATCCGGATCAGAAGTTGCCCATCGTTCTTCTTTTTATTGCTCCTGCCCGACATGGTGCCCATGCTTCGTTCTTGTATCTACATTGTATATACAAAATCCGGCGGAGCAACCCGCCCAACGGCCAAGCCCCTTGCACCCCCCTGTCCAGTTTCTTTACAGATAAGCCCAAGATGCCGATTTCCGGCCGCCCCCTCCGCGCAGAGCAACAAGCCCGCCGGTCCGGGTCATACGGAACCGGCAAAAACGGAAACTGTGGAGTACCCTGTATGAAAACCGGACAGATTGTCCCCGCGATCGTGGCCGTTCTGGCTTTGAGCGCCTGCGCGGAAACAACCGTCACAACGGGCCCCGAGGGCGACATCGCCACTCTGCAGAACGTGCCCGAAGGCGTGATTGCGCTGGCCGCGCCCAATCAGGACCTGACCACCGTCCGCATTCAGCCCGAAGATGGCTGCTACTGGTACCGTTATTCCGGCCCGATCGAGACGACCTATCTGCCGCTGCGGGCCAAGGATGGCCGCCCGATCTGTTCGCGGGCGCCGGAAACGGCTCAAGCCAGCGGCTAACGCCCTCCGCTGGCCAAAACCTCGTCCAGAAACACCAAAGGCCCCGACGCGCGGGGCCTTTTCATTCCGTGTTGGTTCGTTCCGACGCGATCAGTTCGCGGCCGTAACGTAATCTTCTCCGGGATAAAGAATGGCCTTCGACCCCGTCGCCACATTGTCGTACAGCCCGATGATGTGAGCCATCACCATCCGCACACATCCCGAACTGGCCCGGCTGCCGATGGAGCCTGACAACGGGGTGCCATGGATTCGAAGCATCGTGTCGCGGTTGCCCACATAGAGGTAAAGCGCTCGCGATCCGAGCGGGTTGCTCGGCCCGCCGTCGCGCCCATCCTCGAATTGCTTGTAGATATGCGGCTCGCGCTCGACCATCTGCGCCGTCGGCGTCCAGGACGGCCATTTCGCCTTGCGCTTGATCGTGTAGGTGCCGGGCTCATAGAGATTGCCGCGCCCGATGGCGACGCCGTAGCGCATGGCGGTGCCGTTGTCCTGAACGTGGTAGAGATAGCGCGCAACGGCATCGACATGAATGTCGCCTGGGGTGAGGCCGGAATTGACCTCGACCACGCGCGGAAGGAAGCGTTGCTGAATCCCCCAGGGATTGGAAACCGCGGGGTCGTAATTGGCCGGTGTCACCTGTGCGTCCCAGGCCGACCATTGCGACGAGGTCGACGCATTGGCGACCCCCGGCAGCGCGATCGGGGCCGAGAAGAGCGCGGCGGAGGACATGATGAAGTGGCGCCGGGTCAGCATTTGGAAACTCCTTTGGGGCCAAGAAACAAACAACTCCGGGTCCTTTCGCACAACGCCCGTTGCCGAATCAAGTCTTGCAACGCTTCAAATGCCTCACAATGCGGTGTCTCGACCGAGACTCGCGATATTCAGCCGATCTGCATATTCCGCAGGTAAAACGCTCCTTCGGATCGTGCCTCCGGCGGCGGCACTTTCAGAAAGAGGAAGCCGAACGAGGTTCTCCCCTTCCTCGTTTTTCGAATACCCCGGGGGCAGCGTTCGCAACAGCGTGAGGGAAGCACGCCCGTTTTTCTTCGGCGAGATCCGCTTGCCCGAAACGGATGGAAGGCGCGATGGATGCTGCGTCGTTACCCGCGTTTCTCGGTGTGGAATTGTGCCGAGTTCGCGTCGTAATGGCTCGATCTCATACCGAAGGCGCCGCGCAGACGTCCCGCGGCGATACCGATCTTGTGCACCGCCTTGACCACGCCATAGCGCCCCGTGAACGGCACCGTCAGCAAATTCAACAGTCCGTCAAACAGCCGGAGCACGGCCTGGCCGATACAGGACAACTTGGATTTGTTCCCCAGCACCACCGCGTTGTTGGATTGGTCCCGTGCCCGCTTGAAGTGATAGCCCAGCGTCAGCCGTTTCTGCGGCATCGGATCGTCGACATACGCGCCGGGAACAAAGCCGATCCGTCCGCCAGCGGCGAGGAAGTCGCGGCTGTACCTGGTGTCGGAACCGCCGGTAAATTGCAGCGCTTCGTCGAAACGCACGCCCGTGCGCCGCTGCGCCTCCAGAGACAGGCACCAATTGTTGGTATAGATGTCGATCGCGCCGTCGCGCCCCTCCTCGGCACGGCGGCTCTTGGAGCGGATCCGGCCTTCCGCGCGTTTCTGGAGATGCTTCAGGACCGCCCGGTTCCATGCCGTCAACGTGCCCGCCGGCGCCACCAGCCGAACAGGCCCGCCCGCCAGCTCCAGCCCGCGCGCCTTCACACCCTCGATTAGCGTCACCAGCCAGTCCTCGGCCACGACCTCGTCGTCATCGACGAAGGTCAGGAAGTCGACACCCTCCGCGAGCGCCATGTCCAGCACCTTGTTGCGCCCCATCGGAATGCCCTGCCGCGGCTCCAATCCGAGCAAGACCGGCTCGGGCACCTGCTCCCGGAAAGCTTCCACCACTTCCGTGGACTGATGCGCATCGTCATTTTCGGCGAAGAGGAAGATCACCTCCACCCCTTCGGACCGCTGCATGGCCGCGAAACTGTCGAGCAATTCGCCGAACATCTTCGGCCGCCGCCGCGTGATCGCCCCGATTGCAACGCGCATTGAACTCTCCTGCTCTCGCATTCGCGCCCGCCTTATCCTGTTTGTCCAATCGTTCCAAGCGTCTCACCGCTTGCGCCGCCGGAAACGCTCTGCCACGCTGAGGCTGCACAGGGAGGAAAGTCATGTCGCGCACAGCCCCCGCCTTGACGCTCGGAATCGAGGAAGAATACCTGCTCGTCGATGCCGAGACGCTGGAACTTGTCAATGCGCCCAAGGCGCTGATCGAGGAATGCCAGGGCGCCATGCAGGGGCAGGTTTCGCCTGAATTCCTGCAATGCCAGATCGAGGTCGGCACCAAGGTCTGCAAGGACATCACCGCCGCGCGCGACGAGCTTAAGCGGCTGCGCTCGACCGTGGCCCGTTGCGCCAAGCGGCACGGGATGGCGCCGATTGCCGCGTCCTGCCACCCCTTCGCCGACTGGAAACAGCAAACCCATACCGACAAGAGCCGATATAACGAGTTGGAACAGGCGCTGGCGGGCGTGGCCCGGCGGCTGTTGATCTGCGGGATGCATATCCATGTCGGCGTCGAGAGCCCGGCGCTGCGGATCGACCTGATGAACCAGCTCAGCTATTTCCTGCCGCATCTGCTGGCCATGTCAGCCTCCTCGCCCTTCTGGCTGGGGCAGGATACCGGGCTGGCAAGCTACCGGCTCACCGTCTTCGACAACCTGCCCCGCACCGGCCTGCCGCCGCAGCTCAACTCCTGGGCCGAGTTCGAGCGGATGACCGGCGCGCTGGTGGATCTCGGCATTATCGAGGACAGCTCCAAGATCTGGTGGGATCTGCGCCCCTCCTCGCGCTTCCCGACCATCGAGACCCGGATCTGCGACGTTCCCACGAAACTGGAACACACGCTGACCATTGCCGCGCTGACGCAGTGCTTCACCCGCATGCTCTGGCGGTTGGCCGCGCGCAACCAGCGCTGGCGGCTCTATTCCAACGTCCTGATCGGCGAGAACCGCTGGCGCGCGCAGCGCTACGGGCTCAACGAGGGCATGATCGATTTCGGCCAGCGCGAGATTGTTCCCTTCGAGGTGCTGGCCGAGGAGATGTGCGAATTGCTGCAGGAGGATGCTGCCGCGCTCGACTGCGAAGCCGAGGTCGAGGGTGTGCTGAACCTGGTTCGGAACGGCAATTCGGCCGACCATCAGCGCGCCGTCTACAAGGAACGGATCGCGGCGGGCGATACGGGCGACGAGGCGACCCGGGCCGTTGTCCGGTACCTGATCGACGCCTTTCACGACGGGCTCTAGCGCGATCTTGACCTGCAACAAGGACAGAAACGCCGGTGGCGGCTATGAGGATCGGGCGGTCGCCCGGAGGTGTCCCAATGGCCGAAAACCTGCTCTTCTGGTTTGTCCAGCTTCCCGGTTGGGCGCTGTTTCTCTATCTCGCCTATGCCCAATGCCCGGCAGCGATCCGCTACGAATGGGGCGTGCGCATGGGCACACAGGAGCCGGAGACACAGATCACGCCGGTGGGCAGGGCCTTCTGGTGGGGGCTGGCGCTGGCCGATCTGGTCTTCTACACCCCGCTTCTCGGGCTTGGACTGGCTGGGCAGGCGCTCGGTGCAGGCTGGGCGGTTCCGGTGCTGGCCGCGGCGCTCGGTGTGACGGTCTACTGGCCCATTGCCAGCCTCGCGACGGTGGCCGCCGCGCGCGGCGCGCCGGGCTGGTCGCTGCCAAAGGAGCGCGACTACTGGATTGTTCTTCCCATCATGACGGGCTGGGCCGTGCTGGCGCTGCTCGGCCTCGTGCTGCTGGCGTGACCGGGAGCGGCGGCGCATGAGCGCGAAGCCACGCGAAGCCGAGCTTTATGCGCCGGTAAAGGCGCTGCTGGAAAGCCAGGGCTACGAGGTCAAGGCCGAGATCGGCGCGGCCGATGTCGTGGCCTGCCGCCCCGGCGAGGATGAACCGCTGGTGGTAGAGCTGAAAACCGGCTTCTCGCTCACCCTCTTTCACCAGGCCGTCGCTCGGCAATCGGTGAGCGACGTGGTCTACCTCGCGGTGCCACACGTTGCCGGGCGACGTTTCCAACGCTCACTGAAGGAGAATATCACGCTCTGCCGGCGGCTCGGCTTGGGCCTGATCACCGTCCGGCTGAAGGACGGACATGTGCAACTGCATCTGGACCCGGCCCCTTACAGCCCACGCAAATCGCCACGGAGCAAATCGCGCCTGCTGCGGGAGTTTGCCCGCCGCGAGGGCGATCCGAATACCGGCGGTTCCACCCGCCGCGGCCTTGTCACCGCCTATCGGCAGGACGCGATGCGGATTGCGGCCCATCTGGTCACGCATGGTCCGAGCCGTGGCGCCGAGGTGGCGCGGGCGACCGGCGTTGAAAACGCCACGCGGATGATGGCGGATGACCATTACGGATGGTTCGAACGGGTCGAACGCGGCATCTATGCACTAACCCCCAATGGGCAAAAAGCCGCCGCCGGGCTGCCGGAATAGCCACATCGCGGATCACGTCCGCGTGTGACCCATTGGCCGGGCTGGACCGGTTTCACAACTTCTGTCAAATCACTCTCAAACAGGCATACCAATCGAGTTGAGCAAAATGACCACCCCATTCTCGCGCCGCGGCGTGATCGCTGGCCTGGCCGCCCTCCCCGTCCTTTCCGCCCCCGCCCTTTTGCGGGCGCAAGGGCTCGGCGCGCTGGACCGTCCCGTGACCGGAGCGCAGCGCAATATCTCCAGCTTCACCACCCGCAACTGGCAGGACCATTTCGACACGCTCGGCGTTGGCGCCATCGTCTGCGACGTGGACAGCCGCGCACTCTCCTATTGGGGACCAGATGGCACCTTCCGGGTCTACCCGACCTCCGTCCCCCTGACCGAAGAGCTGACGCGCCGCGGCTACACCGAGGTCGTGCGCAAGAAGGAAGGCCCCACCTGGACCCCCACCGCCTCGATGCGCGAGCGCGACCCGAGCCTGCCGGATTCGGTACCGCCGGGGCCGGAAAACCCGCTCGGCACCCATGCGATGTATCTCGACTGGCCCGCCTACCTGATCCACGGCACGCATGACACGCGCAAGATAGGCCGGCCCTCCTCCTCGGGCTGTTTCGGCCTCTATAACGAGCAGGTGGCGCAGCTTTACCCGCTGGTCGAGATCGGCACGCAGGTCCGCGTGCTCTGATCGGGCATAGCTGATCGCCGCTTGCGAGCCGGGCGGCGATTGGTTATCCGGG
Organism: Aliiruegeria sabulilitoris; assembly: GCF_001558155.1. Taxonomy (GTDB): domain Bacteria; phylum Pseudomonadota; class Alphaproteobacteria; order Rhodobacterales; family Rhodobacteraceae; genus Tropicimonas; species Tropicimonas sabulilitoris. The sequence goes on along the minus strand of NZ_LOAS01000003.1, from coordinate 168,049 downwards.
CGCCCTTCCCCGCCCGAGGAGTCCGATCATGTGCGCCCAAACGCTTGCCGTCGATTTCGGCACCTCCAACTCCGCCGCCGCCTATCTGGACAATGGCGAGGTCCGCCGCATCGCGGTCGAACCGGGCGAGGACACGTTGCCAACGGCGGTGTTCTTTCCCACCGAGGGCGGGCAAATGCTGGTCGGCAGCGCCGCCGGAAAGGCGCTGATCGCGGGCGAGGACGGGCGCTACATGCGCGCGCTCAAGAGCATTCTGGGCACTGCGCTCTTTCACGAGGAACGGCCCATCGGCGGCAAGCGCCGCAAGCTGGCCGATATCGTTGCCGCCTTTCTCATCGACATCCGGCAGAAGGCCGAGGCCGAGACCGGCTCGCGGTTCAACCACGTGCTTTCCGGCCGCCCGGTGCGCTTCCACTCGACCGATGACGCGCGCGATGCGCGTGCCGAAGCCGATTTGCGTGCCTGCTATCACGCGGCCGGGTTCGAACGGGTCGATTTCCTGTTCGAGCCCGAGGCGGCGGCGCGAGCCAGTTTCGGCCTGTCAGGCGCGGGTGAGACGGGGCTGATCGTCGATATCGGCGGCGGTACGTCGGATTTCACACTGTTCCGCAATGGCACCGACGGCATCGAGATCCTCGCCAGCCACGGCATCCGCTTGGGCGGCACCGATTTCGACACCGAGGTCTCCATGGCCCATGCGATGCCGCTTCTGGGCCATGGCGGCGAGTTGCGTCGCAGCTTCGGGGACGAACGGCTGCCGGTGCCGAATGCGATTTATCGCGACCTGGCAAGCTGGGCCAAGATCCCGTTTCTCTATGCGCGCAATACCGAGCGGCAGGTGGCGGACATGCTGGCCCACGCGGTCGAGCCGAAAAAGATCGGCCGGCTGGAACAGGTGATCACCGAACGGCTCGGCCATGACCTCGCCTTTGCCGTCGAAGCGGGCAAGATCGCCGCCAATGGCAGCACTGCCCCGGCCCAAATCGACATGAGCCCGATCGAGGCGGGGCTGGCGGCGCGCATCACGCAAGGTTCGCTCAATGCCTGCCTGTCGGGCTTTTCCGACCGGCTGCGCGAGGCGATCATGACCACGCTGATTGCGGCCAACACCCCGCCGAGCGGAGTTCAAACGGCGATTTTTGTCGGCGGTTCCAGCCTGATGTCCCTGGTCAGATCAGGCGTCGAGGCCACCTGCCCCTTTGCCGGAATCCGCCACTCCGACGCCTTCACTGCTATCGTCGACGGGTTGACGCTGGCCACGTCGGAAGAGGCTTTTGCCTGATCCTTCGCAAGGCTGAAACTGCAATTCAGCCTTGCGAAAAAAGGCGCGCGCTTCGCAGGCGAGAACGATCCTGCGGATCGTGCCTCCTGCAGACGTTTTCGGGAAAAATGAACCCGGACCGCAAATTCTATCATCTGTTCAAAAATATCCTGGGGGGAGCGCTCGCGAGAGCGCGGGGGGCAAAGCCCCCCTCAACGCCAAATAACCCCGCGAAACAAGAAACTGCGTAATCCGGAACGGCTTCTCCGCAAACCGGAATTCACACTCAGGCAGGCAAACTCCGCCATGCACCTCGCCGCGATTGCGCCTCGCCCGGACCACCGCTATAGGACGCCCATGTTGGACACCGCCACGAACCGCCCCACCCTGCCGCCTGAGATTGCCCGCCGCCGGACCTTCGCGATCATCTCGCACCCGGACGCCGGCAAGACGACGCTGACGGAAAAATTTCTCCTCTACGGGGGCGCCATCCAGATGGCTGGACAGGTGCGCGCCAAGGGCGAAGCGCGGCGGACGCGCTCGGACTTCATGCAGATGGAGAAGGATCGCGGCATCTCCGTCTCGGCTTCGGCCATGTCCTTCGACTTCCACGAGTTTCGCTTCAACCTGGTGGACACCCCGGGCCACAGCGACTTCTCGGAAGACACCTATCGCACGCTGACGGCGGTGGACGCGGCGGTGATGGTGATCGACGGTGCCAAGGGTGTCGAAAGCCAGACGCAGAAGCTGTTCGAGGTCTGCCGGTTGCGCGACCTGCCGATCCTGACCTTCTGTAACAAGATGGACCGCGAGAGCCGGGACACGTTCGATATCATCGACGAGATCCAGGAGAACCTGGCCATCGACGTGACGCCGGCAAGCTGGCCCATCGGCAAGGGGCAGGATTTCATCGGCTGCTACGACATCCTGCGCGACCGGCTTGAACTGATGGACCGCGCGGACCGAAACAAGGTGGCCGAGAGCGTCTCCATCGAGGGGCTGGACGATCCGAAACTCGCCGAACTGGTGCCCGCCCACCTGCTGGAAACCTTCCTCGAAGAGTTGGAAATGGCGAAGGAGCTGCTGCCGGAACTCGACCCGCAAAGCGTGCTCGAAGGCCATATGACGCCGATCTGGTTCGGTTCGGCGATCAATTCCTTCGGCGTGAAGGAACTGATGGACGGGATCGGCAAATACGGCCCCGAACCGCAGGTTCAAAAGGCCTCCCCGCGCGAAATCGCGCCGGAGGAAACCAAGGTCTCCGGTTTCGTCTTCAAGGTGCAGGCCAACATGGACCCCAAGCACCGCGACCGCGTGGCCTTTGTGCGCATGGCGTCGGGCCATTTCAAACGTGGCATGAAGCTCACCCATGTGCGCTCGAAGAAGCCCATGGCGATCTCCAACCCGGTCCTCTTCCTCGCCTCGGACCGGGAACTGGCCGAGGAGGCCTGGGCCGGCGACATCATCGGCATCCCCAACCACGGCCAGCTGCGCATTGGCGACACGCTGACCGAGGGCGAGGCGCTGAAAGTGACGGGCATTCCGAGCTTCGCGCCGGAACTGCTGCAGACCTGCCGCGCGGGCGACCCGATGAAGGCCAAGCACCTGGAAAAGGCGTTGATGCAATTCGCCGAGGAAGGCGCGGCGAAGGTGTTCAAGCCGATCATCAGTTCCGGCTTCATCGTCGGCGTCGTCGGCCAGCTCCAGTTCGAGGTTCTGGCGAGCCGGATCGAGCTGGAATACGGCTTGCCTGTGCGTTTCGAGCAGACGCAGTTCACCTCCGCCCGCTGGCTCACCGGGCCAAAGGACAAGGTCGACGCCTTCGCCGCCGCCAACAAGGGCCACATGGCGCATGACAATGACGGCGACCTCGTCTACCTGACGCGGCTGCAATGGGATATCGACCGGGTGGAGCGCGACTTCCCCGAGCTGAAGCTCAGCGCAACCAAGGAAATGATGGTCTGAAGCCCGGGCGCGGCCGCAACCGCGCGCCTACCAGCTTCCGATCATGGTCTTGCGCAGCAGGGTGAAACGCCGGGCGAACGGGCTTTCCTCCAGCGCGCCTTCGGCCACGCGGGACGGATCGGCAGCCGCCTTTTCAAGTGTCGCCCGCGCACGCCATCCAGCGCGCAGGGCTGGGATCGCCGGCTTCGGCACCCCGGACGTGCGCGCGTCCTTCAACCGCGCCAGACCCTCGCTCGCCAGCGCTGCAACAACCTCCGGCCGCCCATCGTGGAGCGGCCGCCGTCCGCGCGCTTCCAGTTCGGGAATGGCCCGCAGGAATGCCGCCAGCCCCGCCGCCCAACCGACATCGCGTACAGCTTTCTCCGCTTCCGGGGACGCGCCGAGCGCCAGCGCAGCAACCCACATCATCCCCGCCGCACTCGCCTCGATATAGGCCCGAAACGCGGCCTCATCCTCGAAAGCGTCGCGATATACGTCCCAGCGACGCGCCTCGACAAGCGCCTGCAACGGTTCGACGGGCACGGCCCGCGCCCGCAGCATTTCCGTCAGCGGCTCGGCGACCTCATGCGCCCGCACCGGTTCACCCGCTGCGATCTCTCCCAGCACGTCATGCCACCATTGCAGCCGCATCTCGCAGATCATCGGCTCCTGGCTCACCCAAGGAATGCGCGTGACCTCGACATTGAAGGCATAGAGAGGGAACAGCACCTCCCGCGCTGAAACCGGCGCCGCCATCGTGGCCATGAACCGGTCCGGATCGCCCTTCTCGACGATTGCCGCGCAGTCGGAAATACTCATGCTGGATCCACCACGCAGAGCAAGTAGGCGATGCGATCCGGCGCCGCCCGCCACTGGGCAATTTCCGCCGCGCCTTCGGCCAGCACCGCCTCAAGCGCCTCCGAGACCGGCCCGGCACGAAGCTCGGCAATCCGCGCCTCCATCGGCGCGTAATAGGCTTCCCACGGCGCGCCGATGATCAGCCGCCGATCCAGCATCCGGTATCCCGCCCGTTCGACCCGTTCGACAATGCCCGCCTCCCCGGTAATCGCAGGATACTCTGCCCAGAAATCCCGAACCGCCTGCGGCTCCGAACCGCCCAACAAGACCGGCTCCGAGAACGCGACCTTGCCGGCCCGCGTCAGCGCGCCACGCCATGCCGACAGCGCCTCGGTTACGCCGAGGAAATACATCGCGCCTGCGCACCAGATCAGGTCATATGGCCCGGCCAGATCCGCCATCGACCCGGACCAGGCCTTTACCCGCGGCCCGAACCGCGCACAGCGCGCCGCCGTCGCCTCGGCAAAGGGCGCATGCAGGTCGAGCGCGTCGATCCACGCGTCCGGCAGCAACTCGGCCAGCGTCTCGGTATCGGCGCCCGGCCCGCAGCCCGCATCGCAGATACGCGCCTCGCCATGCGTCCCGGCAAGCTCGACAGCCCATCGCACATCTTCCGGCAGCCCCGGCCCCTCTCGGGGCAGATCCTTGTGAAGCGTGAAAAATGCTGTCAAATCCATGCCTTCCCTATTTCCCTATGGCCGGCGCCCCATCGCGGACCAACTTCCACTGGATCGCGCCCAGCAGCGCCTCGAACGAGGCATCCACGATGTTCGGCGACACGCCAACGGTGGACCAACGCCGCCCGGCGGAATCCTCGCTGTCGATAATGACACGTGTCACGGCCTCGGTGCCACCATTGGTGATACGCACCTTGAAATCGACCAGTTTCATATCGGCGATATAGGGCTGCAAAGGCCCCAGATCCTTGGCCAGCGCGCGCGACAGCGCGTTGACGGGCCCGCGATCCGAGCCGTCCGGGTCCAGCGATTCCGACACGGAAAGCACCTTCTCGCCATTGATGAAGAGCACGACCACGGCCTCGGACAGCGTGATCGTTTCGCCCATCCGGTTCTTGCGCCGTTCCACGATCACCCGGTAGCGGTCGATGGTGAAGAATTGCGGCAGCAGGCCCAACTCGCGCCGCGCCAGCAGCTCGAAACTCGCCTGCGCGGTGTCATAGGTGTAGCCCGCCGATTCCCGCACTTTCACCAGGTCGAGGATCCGCGCCAGCGCCGGATCGCCCTTCTCCACCTTCAACCCGGCATCGCTGAGCCGCTTGCGCAGGTTGGACTGCCCGGCCTGGTTCGACATCGGGATGATCCGCTCGTTGCCCACCACCGACGGGTCGACATGCTCATAGGTCGAGGGATCCTTGAGCATCGCGCTCGCATGCAGCCCCGCCTTGTGGGCAAAGGCCGACGCGCCGACATAGGGGGCCGAGCGCAGGGGCACGCGATTCAGGATGTCGTCCATCATCCGGCTGGCGCGGGTCAGGCTGGCCAGCCCTTCCCGGCTCACACCGGTCTCCAGCGTGCTGGCATAGGGTTCCTTGAGCAGCAGCGTCGGGATCAGCGAGATCAGGTTGGCATTGCCGCAGCGCTCGCCCAGCCCGTTCAGCGTGCCCTGCACCTGCCGTGCCCCGGCATCGACAGCCGCCAGCGTGTTCGCCACCGCGTTCTCGGTGTCGTTATGGGTGTGAATCCCCAACTTGTCGCCGGGGATGCCGCTGGCGATCACCGCCTTGGTGATCTCGTGGACCTCCGCCGGCAGCGTGCCGCCATTGGTATCGCAGAGCACGACCCAACGCGCGCCCGCCTCCAGCGCGGCATGCAGCGAGGCCAGCGCGTAGTCCGGGTTGGCCTTGTAGCCGTCAAAGAAATGCTCGGCATCGAACATCGCCTCGCGCCCCAACCCGACAAGGTGCGAGATCGAATCCGCGATTGCCGCGATATTCTCTTCAAGTTCGACCCCCAACGCCTTGGTAACGTGGAAATCATAGCTCTTGCCGACAAGGCAGACCGCCGGTGTTTCCGCGTTCACCACGCCCGCCAGGACCTCGTCATTGGCCGCCGAACGACCGACCCGCTTGGTCATGCCAAAAGCGAGGAAGGTGGCGTTCTTCAGCTTCGGTGCGCTCTCGAAGAACTCGCTGTCGGTCGGGTTGGCGCCGGGCCAGCCGCCCTCGACATAATCGATGCCCAGCTCGTCCAGCATGAGCGCAATCTCGTGCTTGTCCTCCAGGCTGAACTGCACGCCCTGCGTCTGCTGTCCATCCCGCAGGGTGGTGTCGAACAGGTAAAGCCGTTCCTTGCTCATGCCACGCCCTCTCCCTTTTGCATTCTTTCAGTCCCCCATGTGCCGAACCGTACGGAGGGCAGTGCCCGAACCGCGGGGTGGGCGAGAAGCGCCCGCCCCGGGGGGGCGGTTCGGGCGCTGCCCGGGACGCAGGCGCCCCGGGCAATTCTGTGTTTGCAAAGTCATTCGCTAGAGCCAACGACCTGTTCGACCAGCAACAGGATTGCCGGAACTTCCCATTCGTTTGGCGACCCAAGGGCGATTACAGTCGAGTCTGTCACGCCGTTTTCACGGGCCCACTTCAGCAGTTTTCCGAGATCTCTCTCAACATCTACCCCGCCGGGTTTGTCCATAATGACCATCCCGGCCGCAAACATGGCATCTCTAATTCGGTCGGCTTCGCCATAGTTCTTCTCTGCCTTAGCCGTGGCTCGAGCAGCCAAAAGACGATCTACATAAGCCTCAAACTCAGCGGATGCGGCTCGCTCTTCCGCCCAATCCCCCATCTCGTCGAGCAAAAGCCCCATCAACTGCGCTGACGCCTTCAACTCGGCCAGATCGCCCTCGCCCGCCAGCTTGTGCAGCGCGGCAATCGCGCCCGACGTGTTCAGGTCGTCACTGAGCGCCGAGATCACCTCGGGCGCGGGGCTCGGAGAGGGCTCGATGCCCTCGACGAGCCCTCGCCACTTGCGCAAGGTCGCCTGCGCCTGCCGCGCCTTTTCAGCGGTCCAGTCCATCGGCTTGCCGTAATGGGTCTGCAGATAAACAAACCGGATCACTTCGCCCGGAATCCCCTGCTCCAGCACGTCATGCACGGTGAAGAAATTGCCCAGGGACTTGGACATCTTCTTGCCCTCGACCTGCAGCATCTCGTTATGCATCCAGATCTTCGCAAAATCGCTGCCCGGATGGGCGCAACGGCTCTGGGCGATCTCGTTCTCATGATGAGGGAACATCAGATCATTGCCGCCGCCGTGAATATCAAAGCTGTCGCCGAGCAAGGCCAGCGACATCGCCGAGCATTCGATATGCCAGCCCGGCCGTCCACGCCCCCAGGGGCTGTCCCAGCCCGGCAGGTCGTCGGAGGACGGCTTCCAGAGCACGAAATCCATCGGGTTGCGCTTGTAGGGCGCCACCTCGACTCGGGCGCCGGCGATCATGTCATCGACGGACCGGCCCGACAGCGCGCCGTATTCGGCGTATTTCTCGACCGCGAAGAGCACATGCCCCTCGGCCTCGTAGGCAAAGCCCTTCTCGATCAGCCCCTCGATCATCGCGATCATCTCGCCGATATAGGCCGTCGCGCGTGGCTCAAAGTTCGGCACCATCACGCCCAGCTTGCCCATATCCTCGTGATACCAGCGGATCGTCTCCTCGGTGATGTCGGAAATCGGCCGCCCGCTCTCCTGCGCGCGCTTGTTGATCTTGTCATCAACGTCGGTGAAATTGCGCACATAGGTCACGTGATCGGGCCCGTAGACATGGCGCAGCAGCCGGTAGAGCACGTCGAAGACGATCACCGGGCGCGCGTTGCCCATATGCGCGCGGTCATAGACGGTCGGCCCGCAGACATACATCCGCACGTTGTCAGGGTCGATCGGCTGCAGCGTCTCCTTGCTGCGGGTCCTTGTATTCCAGAGCCTTATCTCGGCCATGATGCCTCCTCGCGTTGCGCGCGCGGCGGGTCTAGCAACTTCGATCTGGAAAGGGAATGAAGGAACCGGCCCGCCTGACGATGTCAGCAGGTAATGCAGATGCAGATAATGATGCTGCGACGGTTCATGGCCCGCTCATACCCTGCCCGCCCGGCCCCGCCAAGCCCTTTCCTGCTCCCTCTTGCCGCGACCGCTCGGCGCAGGCAGAGTGCGGGCATGGATCGCGATAGCATCAACGCCTTCTGCGCGACGCTTCCCGGTGCCGAGGTGAGCGCACCTTTCGGGCCGGGCCATGACATATGGAAAGTCGGCGGCAAGATTTTTGCGGCGCTTGGCGCCGAGAACCGGGGTGTCTCGGTGAAATGCGCCGATGTGGAGACAGCGGAGATGCTGCGCGAGGCCGGCGCTTTCGAGAAAGCACCTTATTTCCATCGCTCCTGGGTTCTTGTGCCTTTCGGTGCCGTGGACACGGACGAAGCGGAACATCGCATCCGGGCCTCCTATAGCCTTATCCGCGCAGCATTGCCGAAAAAGGTTCAAGCCGCTCTTGCACCGCTATGAGTGTCCCCGGAGAGGGGCGTATCTCATGGATCTGAAGGCGCAGCTTCGGGATCTCCTGGACTGTTATGTCGCGGCCTATCGCTCCGGCGATGCCAGTGGAAAGGACGTTGTCGTTCTCTAAGCCGGCATTTCAGGCGATCTGGCCAGGTGCCTGGCCGAATTCCGCGAAGGTGCCGCGACCGATGAGGCACCTCCCTGAACCTGCTCGATCGGCTGAAGGACGGAAACTAGTTGATCCGCCTGTGCAGCCGCAACGAGGCTTTTGCATCGGAAGGTTGAAGCTCCCGCGCTTCAGCCCAGAACAATCCGGGGCGACTCGGTCGTCTCCAGCACCTCTCCCACCACGGAAGCCTGCGCGAAACCGTGGCGCACGAAGACGGCCAGCACCTCGTCCAGCGCCGAGGGCGCGCAGGAGACCAGCAACCCTCCGCTGGTCTGCGGATCGGTCAGCAGCGCCCGGTCGATATCGGAAAACCCTTCCGGCAGAACAACTTCCGCGCCATAGCTCGCCCAGTTGCGCCCCGAGGCCCCGGTGATGTGGCCGCTCTCTGCCATGGCTCGCACCTCCGGCAGAAAGGGCACGCAGGCCCAGTCGAGCCTCGCGATGCAGCCCGACCCGCGCATCATCTCCAGCATGTGTCCGGCAAGGCCGAACCCCGTCACGTCAGTCATCGCGTGCACGCCCGCCAGCGCGGCCAGTTCGGGGCCGGGCGTGTTGAGCTGCGTCGTGACTTCGATCATCCGGGCGTAACCCTCGGCGCTGAGTTGCTCTTTCTTGAGCGCGGCGGAGAACACCCCGGCGCCAATCGGTTTGCCCTGCACCAGAATGTCCCCCGGCCGGGCCGAGGCGTTCTTCTTGACCAGGTCGGGATGCACGATTCCGAGCGCGACAAGGCCATAGATCGCCTCCACCGAGTCGATGGAATGCCCGCCCACGACCGGAATGCCGGCCGCGCGCGCCGCCGCCTGCCCGCCATCGAGGATCCGTCCGATGGTCTTCTGCGACAGCTTGTCGATCGGCATGCCGACCAGCGCCAGCGCCATGATCGGCCGCGCGCCCATCGCGTAGACATCGCTGATCGCATTGGTCGCGGCGATACGGCCGAAATCGAACGGGTCATCGACGATGGGCATGAAGAAATCGGTGGTCGCCACCAGCGCCTGCTCGTCGTTCAGCCGGTACACCGCGGCGTCATCGGCATTCTCGGTGCCGACCAGCAATTCCTCGGGCAATTGCATCGGCGTCGTCTCGCGCAGGATCTCCGACAGCACCGCCGGCGCGATCTTGCAGCCGCAGCCACCACCGTGGGAAAGCGAGGTCAAACGCGGTTCGCGGGTGGCTTGCACATCATGCATCAGAGATCTCCGGGCGATGGGCAGACAGCACGCCGCCTGCACTGGAAAAGGAACACGGGGGGGCCACTATTCCCCGCCCCACGCCAAGTCAATCTTTCCCCTATGGCCGCGAACGCAACCCGGCCTTGCAGGGCCGCGCATGCGCGCCGAAGGCGCGCCACCGCCCAATGCCCGGAGATGCCGCAGGCATCGAGGAGCGCGGGCAAGCCCCCCGCCCGCTGGAGCGAACGGTTGGGGATGGTCCCTTTCGCGACAAGGCTCCAGAACGCGTCGGACCGGGCGAGCCGGGCAGCTGCACCCCGGGTCAAAGCGCGTCGTTCAGGACGGAATGTCGACCGGCTGGCCCGTGCGCGACGATGTCTCGATTGCCTCGATCAGCCGGTGCGACACCAGCGCCTCGCGCCCGGTGACAATCGGTGCACGCCCGTCACGAAGGGCGTCGATGAAATCCTCGATCACGGCTTGATGCCACTCGTGCCGACCGGTCAGGTGTTCACCTTCCGCGGCAGGTTCGGGTTTTGCCTCGACCTGCTTGCGCCCGTCGCGCCAGTTCACTTCAAGCGTATCCTTGTCCATCTGCAACGATCCCTGCTCGAAGTGCAGCGTGATCGTTTCTGTCCGGTGCGGGAACATCGCCGTGCTGGCGACAAAGGATCCCACCGCGCCGCAGGCAAACCGCAAGCCCGCAATGGCGAAATCCTCTGCTTCCATCCGGTGCAAGGGCGTTGTCGCGGTCATCGCCTGAACGCTTGCCACAGGCCCGGTGAGGCTGAGCGCGAGATCGATGGAGTGGATCGCGTTGGTGATCATCACGCCGCCGCCATCGCGGGCATAGGTGCCGCGACCCAATTCGTCGTAATAGGACTGATCGCGCCACAGCGGCACCGCGATTTCGACGAGACCCAGCTTGCCAAGTTCCCCGCTTGCGATCAGTTGCGCTGCCGCGATCGCCGGCGCGCGCAGCCTGTGCTGAAAGAGCACCCCGAGGGTGACCCCCGCACGCTCACAGATTTCGACAACCTCCAGTGCTTCAGCGGTGGTGCGTCCGACAGGCTTTTCAAGAAGGATATGCTTGCCTGCACGGGCCAGCACGTCGATGACCTCGCTGCGCACACTCGGCGGTGTCACAACGATTGCCATCTGGATTGCCGGATCCGCGGCGACGGCAGACAGATCAGAGGTGAATTGCGGTGTCTGGCCGGCATAATACTCCGCGAGATACTGCGCGCGCTCAGGATGACGCGACATGATCGTTTCGAGCTTCGCCACGTCGTGCGCAGCCGACAGCGCAGCCACATGGGTCTTCGCGATCATGCCGGCTCCGATGAGAGCTACCCCAACACGCTGCTGTCCAACCGATTTTGTCATATCTCGTACCCTCGAAATCCTCGTTCGCAACATCTATCCTGCAATTTCGACCGGAAGGCCAGTCAGCCCCCGCAGGCCTCTAGCTGCCACGGACCACAGACACGACACCGAACGCAACGCTCCTGATCGACACGATCAAACCACCGGCGTCCGCCCGTCCAGCACCGTCCGGAAAATACCCGTGTCCACATTGCCCCCCGACAGGATCACGCCCACCTTGCGCCCCGCCATCGCCTCCCGCTCCTGGCAAAGCGCGGCCAGCGCCGCCGCTCCGGCCCCCTCGGTCACGTTATGGGTGGTTTCAAAATAGAGCCGCATCGCGGCGGCCACCTCGTCGTCGCTTACCGCCACGATCCGATCCGCGCCGTGCGCATATATTTCGAAGGCCTCGGCCACCGGCACCCGCACTGCCATCCCGTCGGCAAAGGTTGCCGCCGAGTTGGTCTCGACCAGCTTGCCAGCGGCCACCGAGAGCTGCGCACAGGCGGCCTCGGAAGAGACCACGCCGACAACCCTGGTCGCGAGCCCAAGCGCATCGCGCGCCAGGATCGTGCCGCAGATCCCCGAGCCACAGCCGATGGGCACATAAACCGTATCGAGGTCGCAAAGCGCGTTGAACAACTCCCAGCCATAGGTGCCCACGCCGCGTACAAGCTCCGGGTGGAAAGGCGGCACGAAGGCCAGCCCCTCGGCCTCGGCCACGCGCATCGCTTCTTCCCTGGCGGTGTCGAAATCGCTGCCATGTACGACCAGTTCGGCCCCAAATGCCTCCATCGCGGCGTTTTTCTCGACCGAATTGCCCTCCGGCACATAGACCAGCGCCCGCATCCCCGCCGCACGCGCCGCCAGCGCCTGGCTCTGGCCGTGGTTGCCGCGCGTCGCGGTGCAGATGCCCGGACAGTCCGGCTGGCTCCGCTTGAGCCAGTCGATGAAGGTTATGCCCCCGCGCACCTTGAAGGCTCCGGTGGGCGCATGGTTCTCATGCTTCACCCAGACCTCCGCCCCGACGCGGTTCGACATAAGCGGCCAATGCCTCTGCGGCGTGGGCGGCACAAGGCGGTGAACCAGCCCGGAGGCGGCCTCGAATTCGTCAGCAGTGAAACGCACCATCCTGGTCTCCCGATTTCGCCCGACAAAAGAGCATTCCGGGGCGGCGCCGACAATCCATCGGGCTGCGACCTTTCGTGTCGGCCGGGCACCGATCCTGCGGTTTGACAAACACCCAACTCCCATGCCCGATGCGGCCATGAAAGCCTCCAAACGCCTCTCAACGCTCCTGCCCTACGGCGATGACGGCTGGGACCTCTACCGCAAGGCGCTGGCCCGGCAGAATGCCGGCCTGCCCGTCACGATGCTCACCATCGGCGAGCATGATATCGGAACCGCACCGGCCATTCTCGACGCCATGGACGCCGCCGCCCGAAAAGGCCTGACCGGCTACGCCCCCGTGCCCGGACAAGACGCCCTGCGCGCCTGTGTGGCCAAACGCATCGAACGGCAGACCGGGGCTGCGACATCCGCCGAGAACGTGCTCATCGTGCCGGGCGGACAGGCGGGCCTGTTCGCATCCCATATCGCCACGCTCGATCCGGGAGATATCGCGCTCTTCATCGATCCCTATTACGCCACCTATCCGGGCACGATCCGCGGCGCGGGCGGGCTGCCGCGCGTCATTGTCACCGGGCCGGAGACCCGCTTTCTCCCCAGCCGGGATGCACTGGCCGAAGCCGCGCCCGGCGCGCGGACGCTGCTGATCAACACGCCCAACAACCCGACCGGGCAGATCTATGACCGCGCCACGTTGGAGGGCATCGCCGAGACCTGCATGACCCACGACCTCTGGCTGATCTGTGACGAAGTCTATGACACGCAGGTCTGGAGCGGCACTCATCTCAGCCCGCGCGCGTTGCCCGGCATGGCCGAGCGGACGCTGGTTGTCGGCTCCATGTCCAAGAGCCACGCCATGACCGGCAGCCGCATCGGCTGGGTCGTCGGCCCGGCGGAGATCATCGCCCATATGGCGGACCTCGCCACGCACACCACTTACGGCGTGCCCGGTTTCGTACAGGCCGCGGCCCTTTGGGCGCTGGAACAGGGCCCGGGGCTGGAAGAGGACGTCTCCGCCCCCTTCCGCCGCCGCCGCGCGCTGGCCGAAATCGCACTGGCCGGTAACAACCGGATACGCGCCCTGCCCTCGGATGCCACCATGTATCTCCTGCTCGACATCCGCCCGACCGGCATGAGCGGCACCGCATTCGCCGAAGCGCTTCTGGATGCCGAGGGCATTGCCGTCATGCCGGGCGAAAGCTTCGGGCGCGCGGCGGCGGGCCATGTCCGCGTCGCCATGACCATCGACGATGACGCCTTTGCCGAGGCGCTCGCCAGGCTGGCCCGATTTGCCGAGACCTGCCCAAGCGGCGCCCGGTCCGGTTTCGAAATGGTTTGAGATGTGCCGCGATCCCCGCCCCGGTTTTCGCGCCGGGCGCTGCCCCGGCGCGCCCTCCATTCTCTCCTGAGCCCGCGTTGCCGCCACGCTGCGAAGCGTGAGTGATCTCGAGATCGGGTGCGGCGCTCCCTGAGACAGCGGCCGTCAGTCACTGTACACGGGACCGGTCGGGACCAGCACGACGACCCTTCCCACCGAACCGCTCGCCCTTGCCATGCATCGGTTTCATGCCACCCATGCCGAGCACGCGCGGTGCGGCGGTTGTGCCCGGTTCCTCTCCGGAGAAATTCCAATAAACGCGCGCCAACAGGAAAAACGCGCCCTTCCAATACCGGAGTACACGTCATGTCCCATAACGGCGCCGTCGCCGCCAACCCCGCAGTCGTCGGCCTGGGTGGTTTCGGACTTACCACCTTCCTTTTGCAGTTGCACAATCTCGAACTCATGAGTGCCGGCCCGGTGCTGTGGGTTGGCCTGATCTATGGCGGGCTCGCGCAGATGATCGCCGGCTTTCAGGAACAGAAAACCGGCAATCACTTCGGCTACAGCGCCTTCGTCTCCTATGGGGCCTTCTGGATCGCACTCTGCCTCCTGCTGATCGCCAACCATTTCGGTGTCTTCACCTCCAGCACTACCGATATCGGTTGGTTCATGGCCGCTTGGACCATCTACACCGCGATGATGTGCATCGCCGCCTTCCGCGTTCATGGTGCGATGGCTTTCACCTTCCTGACGCTGCTGATCGGCTTCGTCGGCCTCGTGATCGGTCATTTCGGCGCCCCCGTCTTCAACACCCTCGCCGCGATCGACCTGCTCTTCTGCGCCTTCGGTGCCTGGTACATGATGATCGGCGTCATCCTGAAAGACGTCTACGACCACGAAGTCCTGCCGATGGGCAAGCCCTGGATCAGCGACCTGCGCGCAGGGAAGAACCTCGGCGCGCCCGTGACGTCCTGAGCGCAGCGAAAACGGAAAAAGGGCTGACCTTCGCCTGCAAAGGCAAGGGCCAGCCCGTCTCCTGTAGCCAGGCGCACGCATGGCGCCGCATGGCCGGTTAGGACTCAGAAGCGATAATTCACGCCCACGGTTGCGGTGGTGGCATTGACCGTTCCGAAATCGCGGTAGTCGTCGAAGCGGTGCGTGGCGATCTCTCCCGTCAGGCTGATCGTGTCGGTGATCATCGTCTCGACACCGACCGCGCCGAAATACCCCCAGCTATCCTTCAGATCCTCCGAGGCGGCATAGCTCGCGCCGGTGCTCGCATAGAGAAGCGTTCCGCCTAAGTCATATCCGCCGCGCAACTTCAGGCTCGACAGCGACTCCAGCTTGCCAACATCGGTGTCGATCTCTCCGAAACTGGCATCGGCACCAACACCGACAACCCAGTCTCCAAGATCCCAGTCATAGCCGGCCGAGACGCCGCCAATCATGTCATCGCCCTCCAGGCCGTCGGTCAACTCCCCGTAGCCAAGTTGCAGGCCCACATGCCCGCCCGTCCAATCGGAACTTGTTTGCACGGGGATCGGCGTCGGGGCCGGTTCGATCGCGACCGGGTCCAGCGAACCGGCAAAGGCGGGGGCGGCTAGTGTCAGGGCGAGGGTGGCGCCGATGGCGCGGGAGGAGAAATTCTTCATCGGTTTCCCTTTTGGGGTTGGGCTGCTCATGTAGCCATTCTGCCTCCCTTGAAGCGGAGGCATGGCAGATCTAGGCACCCTGAACCGCGTTCCAACCATCCGTGCCACGATTGGAGAACCACGCATTTACCATGAGCAAAACCGTGCGCATGCCTTTAGGGAATAGGCGTAAATGCGCCGCGATGGCAAACCGCCATCATTGAAACACGCACTCTCTCGCCCTACTGCGCGGCCTTCTCTTCCAGCTCCAGCCACTCTTCCTCGGCCGCCCCAAGGGCTTGCTGGCGTTGGACAAGAGCCTCCGAGGCTTTCTGGAATTTCGCCGGCTGATCGGTGAACAGGTTCGGATCAGCGAGGAAATCCTCCAGCTTCGCAATCTCGGCCTCAAGGCGTTCGATCTCGGCCGGCAAGGCCTCCAGCCGGTGCTTCTCGGTAAAGGTCAGTCCATTCGGCGCCGGAGCGGGCGCAACCGGCTTGCCCGTTTCCCGAGACGCCTGTTTCGCAGAGCCGCTGCCGCCGGATTTTGCCTTGGCAGGCTCGGCACCCAGCTTTTCGGCGCGCTGCGCCTGGTAATCGCTCCAACCGCCGGCATAGATCACCGCCCGGCCATCGCCCTCCATCGCCACCGTGGTTGTGGCAATCCGGTCGAGGAAATCCCGGTCGTGACTGACCAGCAGCACCGTGCCATCGTAATCCGAGATCAGTTCCTGCAGCAGGTCGAGCGTCTCGATATCCAAGTCGTTGGTCGGTTCGTCCAGCACCAGCAAGTTCGCGGGCTGGGCCAGGATCTTGGCCAGCAGCAGCCGCGCCTTCTCTCCGCCCGAAAGCGAGCGAACTGGCGCGCGGGCCTGCTGCTCGTTGAACAGGAAATCCTTGAGATAGCCCACGACATGTTTCGGCGTGCCGCGCACCATCACCTGATCGCCGCCCCGCCCCTGCACGCGCAACGCCTTGTCGCCGGTCAGGCTCTCCCAGAGCGTCGCGTCCGGGTCGAGCTGGGCGCGGCTCTGGTCGAACACGGCCAGATCGAGATTGGTGCCGAGCCGGATCGTGCCGCTATCGGCCGGCTCCTGTCCGATCAGCATTTTCAACAGCGTCGTCTTGCCCGCGCCATTGGGCCCGACCAGTGCCACGCGCTCGCCACGCTGGATACGCATGGAGAACGGCTTCAGGATAAGGTTGTCGCCATAGGCCTTTGTTATATCTTTAACTTCCGAGACCAACTTTCCCGAGGCCTTGCCGGTGTCGATCGCCAGATCGGCCGTCCCCTGACGCCGGATCTGTGCTGAACGCTCCTCGCGCAAGGCTTTCAACGCGCGTACGCGGCCCTGGTTCCGGGTGCGCCGCGCGGAAATGCCCTCGACGGCCCATTTCGCCTCCGCCTTGATCTTGCGGTCGAGCTTGTGGCGCGCGTCGTCTTCCTCGGCCCAGACCTTGTCGCGCCACGCCTCGAAGGAGGTGAAACCATGCTCCTGCCGCCGCACCTCGCCGCGATCGAGCCAGAGGGTCGCGCGCGTAAGTCGGTTAAGGAAGGCCCGGTCGTGCGAGATCAGCACGAAGGCCGTGCGGGTCTCGACGAGCTGCTCTTCGAGCCACTGGATCGCTTGGATGTCGAGATGGTTGCTGGGCTCGTCGAGCAACATCAGTTCCGGCGCTTCGGCCAGCAGCTTGGCCAGCGCCGCGCGCCGCCGTTCGCCCCCGGAGGCCGTCTCGACGGGCCGCGACAGGTCGAGCTTGAGCCCCTCGCCCGCCATTTCCACCCGGTAGCTCTCTCCCTCCGGAAGGCCCGAGGTGGCGAAATCGCCGAGCGTCGCATGTCCCGCCATCGTGGGATCCTGTTCCATGTAGCCGACATGCACACCCGGCGGCACGATCCGCTCGCCGGTATCCGGCTCCACCAGCCCGGCCATGACCTTCATGAGCGTGGATTTGCCCGAGCCGTTGCGGCCCACGAGCGCGACCCGGTCGCCCTGTTGGATGACAAGGCCAAGATCGGAAAACACAGGGTCGCCGCCAAAGGTCAGCGCGATATCGGAAAGCTGGAGAAGGGGTGCACGTGCCATGGGCGCGAGCTATGCCAGCGCGGGTCCAAGATCAAGCGTCCTTCGTGCCGACAGCCTGCTGACCATCCGTGGACACTCTTTCGGCGCGTTCCTTCGGGAGGGGCAACGCCCCCCTGCCTACCCGGCCACCCCGCGAAGGAGCCGCTTGCGGGCGGGGGGAATGGCGCGGATTTCCAGCCCGGTGAAGACATGCAGCGTTCCGAGGTCGCGGTCCACCACCGCGTGGTCGGACACCCAGCCCCCCATGAGCAGATAGGTCCGCAGCAGCGGCGGCATGCCCAGCATGGCGCGTTTGAGATCTGGTTTTCGCCGCAAACGCTGGGCAAAACGGAAGACATTTGGCGCCTTGACCAACGGCAGCCAGCGTTTGGGCGCCAGGTGGCGTTCCTTGAGCAGCGCAAAGGCATCCTTGTATTGCTCGGCTTCTGTGCCCTTGAACGAAGAGCAGCCAAAGAGCATCTCCACGCCCTGCGCGTCGACGTGAGCGGTCATCGCCCCCCAGGCGACGCGGAGGATATCGGCATCCTTGCAATCGGGATGGATGCAGAACCGGCCCATCTCGATCATCGGCCCTTCGAAATCGCGCAGCGCCGAGAGTTCGTAATATTGCGCGGAGTAGCTCTGGCCGATATCGGCCCCCGCGCTCAACCGCAGCAGGCGGAAGGTGCAGACCAGCGCCCCGCTGCGGCTCTCCTCGACCAGCATGTGCTGGCAGGCGGCGTCGAAGTCATCTTCGTCGGGAAGCCCACCGCGGAAACAGAGCGCGCGCAGATCCAGCGCCCGTTCGAGATCGGCGCGGCTTTCTGCCAAGCGGGCCTGATAGCGGCCTCGACGCAGGTTCAACATGATCGGCTCCTTGCCTCGGCCTGCGGGTTCGAGCGGCTCCCGGAGCGAATCTTTGTCCCGGCCGGCGACCATGCGAGGCGTCGCGGAAATCTGACATGTCTGCCCGCGCGCGCATAGCCCCGCACGAACGTGGCCGATCCGCACGCATGGCTTTGTCGAAACTGTTGAAAATGTGATCCGTCACAGGCTTCCCTGGCGCGAAAAGCGCTTTAGCTTTGGGAAACATCACCGCAGGAGGACGCGCCCATGCCCGACAAGATTACCAAGACAGAAGAAGAGTGGCGCGCGGAACTCGGCCCACTGGGATTCGAGGTCATGCGCAATCATGGCACCGAACGCCCCTTCAGCCATGACGACTTTCCGCAGAGCGCGGGAACCTTTCGCTGCGCGGGCTGTGGCGAGCCGCTTTTCGTGCAGGAGGACAAGTTCGACGCCGGCTGCGGCTGGCCGAGCTTCACCAGGCCGCTGGCAGACGAGACCATTGGAGAAAGCCGCGACAGCCGCCATGGAATGGTGCGCACCGAGGTCCATTGCAACCGCTGCAATGGCCATCTGGGGCACGTTTTTCCCGATGGGCCCGCACCGACGGGCCTGCGCTACTGCATCAACGGGGTCGCGCTGCGCTTCGAGCCGGAAGAGGGCTGAAGCGCTCCGCGCGCCTCGTCCCCCTCTAGATGTCGCTGCCGATATCGAGGCTGCCGATATTGCCGAAGAGCTGCTGCAGGAAGGTCAGGCCCTCGATGTTGCTGGCGGTCACGCGACGCGAGAGCGCGACGACATTGCCATCCTGCAAGCCGAAGCGCTCGACATTGGTGACCACGCCCTTGTCATTGAAGCTGATCGCCACGACCTCGCGCTCGATCACTTCGGGCGCCTGGTAGAGATAGGACTTCTTGCGCATCGACATGTAATAGAAGCCCGAGTCCTTGAGCACGCCGGTGGACGATGGCGAACCGATCAGCTGGGTCACGGTTTCACGGGTATCCTTGCCCACGATAATCTCGGCGAGCTGGTCATCCGAAGGCGCGTAGCCGTGATAGTCGTAGATCGGCTCGCAAGCCGAGATCGCCAACAATCCGATCCCCATGCACAGGGCACGCGTCAAGCGTCCGAAATTTCCTTGGCCTTGCCTGCCCATGACTGCCCTCACGCCTCTTGCTCGTCGAACTGCTTTCCGGCTTATAACAAGGGCATCCTTTTCTTCAAGAAAGGAAGAGTTGAATGAATGCGACCGATAATCCGACCCGTTTCGTGCTGGCGCGACTACAGACGGGCGAGCCGACGCCCTTCAAGCTGGTCCCCGACGCGGCCGGACTTGATCGGCTGAAGCAGGATCTGGACCTGCTGAGCCTGCGCAAGGTGCGCCTGGAGGGGCGCCTCGTGCCTGTTGGCGGACGCGACTGGCGGCTCGACGCGATGCTTGGCGCGACGGCGGTACAGCCCTGTTCAGTGACGCTTGCGCCGGTGACCACGCGGATCGACACGCCCGTTTTACGCCATTACATGGCCGAATTCTCCAATCCGACCGATTCCGAAGTGGAAATGCCGGAGGATGACAGTATCGAGCCCCTGCCCGAGTCGGTCGATCTGTGGGATGTGCTGAGCGAAGCGCTGGCCATCGCCCTGCCCGATTTCCCGCGTGCCGAAGGGGTCGAACTGGAAGAGTCGGTCTTTACCGAACCCGGCGCGGAGCCGCTCACGGAAGAAGCCGCAAAACCCTTTGCCGGCCTTGCCGCGTTGAAAAAAACGCTCGAAGAGTGACATCCAAGGAAGCCATCGCGCGAGCCGGGCCATTCTGCCGCATGCAGACTTGCAATCGGCTCCGAATTGCGTATGTTCTCGCATCTTCCACACACCCTTGCACGGGATGCGAAGCCGGCGTATTAGGCGCCGACGAATGAAACACTTGCCGTCGGGCTCTCCTTTGGGATGCCTATCCGGCCAAAACCGAGGTTGAGACATGGCTGTCCCTCAGAACAAGATCACCCGCTCGCGCCGCGGTCAGCGTCGTTCCCACGATTCGCTTTCCGGCGCCAACCCCAATGAATGCCCCAACTGTGGCGAGCTGAAGCGTCCGCATCACGTCTGTGGCGCCTGCGGCCATTACGATGACCGTGAAGTCGTCGCGCTGGTCGAGGACGTCGATCTCGACGAAGACGCGGCCTGAACCACTCCCTACCGGCAGTCACAGGCGCTTTGATCATGAGAACAGACGCGCAGGATGAACTGCCGGAAGCGACTCCCCCGGAGCTCGTGGGAAAAATCGTGATTTCGGTCGACGCCATGGGCGGCGACCATGGGCCGGCTGCCGTGGTAGCCGGCTGTGCCATGTCTGCAAAGAAGAACCCGGAGATCGGCTTCATCCTGCATGGCAATCGCGAGATCCTCGAACCGCTGGTCACGAAACGGCATCTGAAGAATTGCTGCGTGATCCGGGACGCGCCCGATGTGGTCACGATGGAGACAAAACCATCGGTCGTGATGCGTCGAGGCCAGGGGACGTCCATGTGGTCGGCCATCGATTCGGTGCGTCATCACGAGGCGACCGTTGCGGTGTCCTGTGGCAATACCGGCGCGTTGATGGCGCTCTCCATGGTGCGCCTGCGCAAGTTGCCCGGCGTGAACCGTCCCGCGATTGCCTGTCTGTGGCCGTCGCGAAGCGACTCCGGATATGCGGTGATGCTCGATGTCGGCGCCGATATCCGCGCCGATGAAAGCGACCTGCTGCAATATGCGTTGATGGGGTCATCCTATGCCCGCAACGGGCTCAAGATCGCGCGCCCGCGTGTCGGCCTGCTCAATGTCGGCACCGAGGAGCACAAGGGGCGCCCGGAACTGAAAGCTGCCCATAGCCTGATCGCCAATGCCGCGCCTGACTCCAAATTCGAGTTCATCGGATTCGTAGAGGGCGGCGACATTCCGCGCGGGCAAGCCGACGTGATCGTGACCGACGGCTTCACCGGCAATGTCGCGCTCAAGACGGCCGAGGGCACGGCGTCGCTGATCCGCGAGTTCCTCGGCGAGGCATTCCGACACACGATCCTGAGCCGAATCGCCGCGCTTCTGGCCCTGACCTCGCTTCGCCGCCTCGCCAAGCGAACCGATCCACGGCGCGTGAATGGCGGTGTTTTCCTCGGTCTGAACGGAACTGTGGTCAAATCGCACGGCTCGGCGGACGCAACCGGCGTGTCTGCGGCAATCAAACTCGCCTTTCAACTGGCGCAAGCCGGCTTTTCTGACCGTCTTGCGGCGCGGGTGGCCTCGACCTCGGCGCCACGACAGGATATGTCGTGACGCAGCGTTTCTGTTGACGTTAACAGAATCAAGAAAAATCAACCTAGGCAGGCAGGAATGCATCTCAGAGCTGTCGTGCGTGGCGTCGGCCACTACCTTCCCCAGCGAATCGTCGAGAACAGCGAATTCGAAGAGAGCATCGACACCTCGGACGATTGGATCCGTTCCCGCTCCGGTATCGAACGTCGGCATTTCGCAGCCTCCGATGAAACCACCTCTGACCTGGCGACACATGCGGCCCGCAATGCGCTCGCGGATGCCGGGCTGGAGCCGAATGATATCGACGCGATCGTGCTGGCCACGTCGACCGCCGACCTTACCTTTCCCTCCGCCGCCACTATGGTTCAGAACAAGCTGGGCATGACCCGCGGCTTCGCCTTTGACGTGCAGGCCGTTTGCGCGGGGTTCGTTTTCGCGCTCAGCAATGCCAATGCGCTGATCCTGTCGGGACAGGCGAAACGGGTACTGGTGATCGGCGCCGAAACCTTCAGCCGCATCCTGGACATGAAGGATCGTGGCACCTGCGTCCTGTTTGGCGATGGCGCGGGCGCGCTGCTGCTGGAAGCGCAGGAAGGGACCGGCAGCAACGATGATCGCGGGATCCTGTCCACGGATCTCAATTCCGACGGCCGGTATAAGGACATCCTCTATGTCGATGGCGGCGTCTCGACCAACACGACCGGCGTGCTGAAGATGCAGGGCAAGGAAGTGTTCCGCCACGCTGTCGAGAAGCTGGCCACCACCGCCCATACCGCGCTGGAAAAGGTCGGCATGACCGGCGCCGATGTCGACTGGATCGTGCCGCATCAGGCGAATATCCGCATCATCAAGGGCACCGCGAACCGGATGAAAGTGCCGATGGAGCGCGTGATCGTGACCGTGCAGGATCATGGCAACACCTCTGCCGCATCGATTCCCCTCGCCCTCTCGGTGGGCAAGGCCGAAGGACGCATCAAACCCGGCCAACTGGTCGTGACCGAGGCCATCGGCGGTGGTCTTGCCTGGGGCGCGGTCGTGTTGCGCTGGTAAAACGCGGTTGCTGCTGAAATCTTCGGCACCCCAAACGCCCTGCGGACGACGGAGCGAGCCTCGAACCCACTCTTTTTTCCCATGTTTTTCAACATGTTGAAGGTTTTCCTCCGCTTGACGCTTCAGCCGGCGCCGCGTCTCGGCGATGAGCCGCCTATTGCGGCCGAAGATTCATTCTGTCACACAAGTCGTTGATATTGACTGAAATACATAGCTCCCCTACGCTCTTGCCTCAAAACAGGGATGGACAAGTAATGAGCGAAAAGACCTTGACCCGTATGGATCTCAGCGAGTCCGTGTTCCGCGAAGTGGGCTTGTCCCGCAATGAATCGGCACAGCTCGTGGAAAGTGTGCTCCAGCATGTCTCCGACGCCCTGGTGAAGGGAGAGCAGGTAAAAATCTCGTCCTTCGGCACCTTCTCGGTGCGCGACAAGGCCGCGCGTGTCGGCCGCAATCCCAAGACCGGCGAAGAGGTTCCGATTTCGCCGCGCCGTGTGCTGACCTTCCGCCCCTCGCATCTGATGAAGGAGCGGGTCGCCGCAGGCAACCGCAAGTAAGGCCCCTTTCATGAACGGAAAATCCCCAGACGCATTCCGCACCATCAGCGAGGTCGCGGACTGGCTCGGTGTGAACACCCACGTGCTGCGCTTCTGGGAGAGCAAGTTTTCCCAGGTAAAACCAGTAAAACGCGCCGGCGGGCGCCGCTATTACCGCCCCGCCGACATGGAGCTTCTGGGCGGCATCCAGAAGCTGCTGCACGAGGACGGAATGACGATAAAGGGCGTGCAGAAAGTGTTGCGCGACCAGGGCGTCAAGGCGGTCTGCGCGATGTCGAAACCGGTCGATGCGGAGGACGAGGACGCCCCCGCCATTTCCGCTCTTGCGACCACTGCGCCGCAACAGGAACCCCACCCGGAGATGGAGCCGCCCGCAACGGCCGAGGAACCGCCCGCGCCGGAGGTTGTGGCGGCCGCCGACGCGGCGCCGTTGGAACCCGAATCCGGGTCCGAACCAGTGCCCGAGCCGGAACCGCCCCGGGCAAAGGAACCGGCAATGCCGCTCTTCTCGCATCGCACGCCGCCGCCTGCACCCGAGGCCCTCTCCACACGCCCAGAAACTTCCATAAAGAGTGCTCCGACGCCGGAGCCAGCCGAACCGCCGGAACCGGCCGCAACCACACCTTCGGAGGCGGAGACCGTCCCCGAGCGCCCGGCACCGGCAGCCCCGGTCATTGCCCCGCTACCTACCCGCGACATTCCCCTTGCACAGGCCCTCGCCCTGCTCCGCCCGCGCCAGATCGCGGCGGAAAAACTGGTCCCGATTCACGCAGGCATGGTCGCGCTACGGGAACGGATGGAAAGCGCCGGGTGAGCGGGTATTTCGTGGCCAATTGCCTCTTGCCCTCACCGCAGAATACGGTATCAAGCCCGAACGTCGGGCTATGGCGCAGCCTGGTAGCGCGTCCGTCTGGGGGACGGAAGGTCGCAGGTTCGAGTCCTGCTAGCCCGACCATTCACAAAATCGCCCGCGACCCTCGGGGAGCGGGCGTTTTGCTGTCCAGCGGTTGCCATGCGGACACAG
Source organism: Aliiruegeria sabulilitoris (assembly GCF_001558155.1). Lineage (GTDB taxonomy): Bacteria > Pseudomonadota > Alphaproteobacteria > Rhodobacterales > Rhodobacteraceae > Tropicimonas > Tropicimonas sabulilitoris. Next base: position 143,858 of record NZ_LOAS01000003.1, on the reverse strand, counting down.
GGAGGTGCAGATGAACGGCGTTCTGCCAAGCCAGTCCATCACGCGGATGATCCGGGAGGGCACCATTGCCGCCGATCAACCCTTCGCCAAGGGGCAGGTACAACCGGCAAGCCTCGACCTGCGGCTGGGCAATGCCGCCTACCGGGTGCGCGCGTCCTTCCTTGCCGGAGACGGCCGGTCGGTACGCGACAAGCTCGGCGAGTTCGAGATGCACCGGATCGACCTCTCCGAGGGCGCGGTGCTGGAAAAGAACTGCGTTTATGTCGTGCCGCTGCAAGAACGGCTCGCGCTCCCCACGGGCGTCAACGCCGTGGCGAACGCCAAGTCCTCCACTGGCCGGCTGGACCTGCTAACCCGCGTTATCACCGATGGTGGAACCGAGTTCGACCGAATCGGCAGCGGCTATACTGGACCGCTCTACGCCGAGATCTGCCCGCGCTCCTTCTCGGTGCTGGTGCGTCCGGGCATGCGCCTGAACCAGGTCCGTTTCCGGCAAGGCAAGGTCGAGTTGGACGACGCGACGTTACGCGCTCTGCATGACAAGGTCGGGCTGGTCTCCGGCGAAGCGACAATCTCCGAGGGGCTCGCCTTCTCAGTCGATCTTCAACCGCAAGCTGGCCCCCTCGTCGGCTGGCGCGCCAAGCCCCATGCCGGGGTGATCGACCTCGACAAGATCGGCCATTACGCGCCGCGCGATTTCTGGGAACGGGTGGAGACCGAGGATGGCCGCATCATCCTCGATCCCGGCGCCTTCTACATCCTCGTTAGCCGCGAGGCCGTGCATATCCCGCCCGATTACGCCGCCGAGATGGCGCCATACCTCGCCATGGTCGGCGAGTTCCGCGTCCATTACGCCGGCTTCTTCGATCCGGGATTCGGCCACGCCCCGGCCGGTGGAAGCGGCGCCCGCGGCGTGCTTGAGGTCCGCTGCCACGAAGCCCCCTTCGCGCTGGAACACGGGCAGGTGGTTGGCCGGCTGGTCTATGAACGCATGGCCGAACGCCCCGAGGCACTCTATGGCGAGGGGATCGCCTCGAACTACCAGGGCCAGGGCCTAAAATTGTCGAAACACTTCAAGGCCCCCTAAGCAGTCCCTATCATCTGTTCGGCAAATATCCTGGGGGGAGCGCTCGCATGAGCGCGGGGGGCGACGCCCCCATGCACCACCAACCGACCTCGCAAGGCCCAAATGAAAACGCCCCGGTTTCCCGGGGCGCCCTCGCAATGTCCGATCCGCCTTACTCGGCCGGCTTGATCCGGTGCGGTTCATCCGCCTCCAGATAGGCCTCTTCCTCCGGCGACAGGACGATATCGTCATAGCCGGTGAACATCGGCCGGACATGTTTCCAGATCGAGTGCCCGGTCGTCATCAGGTAGAGATGCATGACGATGAAGGACAGGATCCCGAAAGCCGCCAGCACATGCAGGTTGCCCACGACCTCGATCCAGAAACCCGAACCAGCGGCCGGCTCCCACAGACGATAGGTCAGATAGGCGATACCGGTGATCCAGATCGTCGGGAAGATCGCCAGCTTCAGCGCCAGGTAGGCCATCGCCTGCAGCGGGTTGTGCTTGCGCCAATAGGCCTTCCGATAGGGGTGCTTTTCGCCCTTGAAGATGCCGTAGCTGTAGAAGCGCATGACCTGGAACAACCCGTTCGACGTGGGCACATAGTGTTTCCACGTGCCGGTCGTGAAGTGCCAGAAGATCGCGAAGATCCAGAGCAGCATCAGCAGCAACGCGGCATAGGTGTGCACCAGAACCGCCTGGTCATAGGGGATCCACTCGTGGATGCCGTAGAGACGGAAGCCGGTAAAGGTCATCACGATCACCAGCAGCACCTGTCCCCAGTGCCAGAAGCGTTCGAACGGCGGATAGATCTTGACGAGACGTTCAGCCATCTCACTGCTCCTTCATGTTCTTGCGGCCGAAGAAACGCATGATCGCGTGGATCACGATACCTCCCAGTGTCAGCAGCAGGATCAGCGCGCCCAGCTTGCCGCCCGGTCCCATCGGGTTGGCGCCCGGGATATGGATGCCGGCGATATTGGCCAGACGTCCGTTCTCCTTGTGGCATTCCTCACACTGAACGGCGTCCTTGGACGGAGCCACCATGTGGGTGATCGGCCAGTACATCTCGGTGGAGACGAAGTCGTAGCTGCCCGAATACTCGGTGCCCGACGCCGCCGCGCCCGCCTCGAAGGCCTTGTCCCAATCCCATTTGCCCCAATAGGCCGTGTCGGAACCCGGTCCGAACAGGTGCGGATAGAGCAGACGGTTGCGTTCGGTGTCATAGGGCTGCTTGCCGCGCATCACCTTGAACGGCCAGATACGGCTCTTGTCGTCTTCCTGGCTGCCCGAGATCATGTTCACCTCCACGACCTGGGTCGGGTCGATGTCCATGTCGGCATTGGCATATTCCACCTGACCGTCAAACCAGAAATACTCCGGTTGAAGGTCTTCGCCCCACTCGAAATCGCCCTTCATCGAGACATAGGTCGGCTTCTTCTTGCCGGACTTGGACTCGTATTTGGCGACCTTGAACGGCTTGCCTTCGTCGTTCTTCTTGCCGGCCGTCGACCAGTCCCAGAGGGTCTTGGTCGGCACGCCACCCTTGGCATATTCGGGAATATGGCAAGTCTGGCAGGCAATCTTGTCACGGTGCGAGTTCAGCTTGAAACCGATCAGCGTCAGGCTGTCATGCGGCTCGGTGTCGTGGCAGCTCTCGCAGGTGGCGACATCGTGGCGCTGACCCGGGGGCGGTGCGCCCTCGGTTGCCTTGGCGGTAACGTTGTAGCGCGATCCATGCCATTGGTGCTGGTCAGAGACGTGGCACTCGCTGCAGGTGAAGTTCAGCCCGTCCGAGGCCATGTGAACGTCGATATCCTCGGTCGGATTGTGCAGCACGGAAGACAGGTCGCCATGCTTCACGTTATCGCCGCCACCGCCATAGAAGTGGCAGTTGCCGCAATTGTCCCGATCGGGCTGACCGACGCTTTGGGCCACCAGTTTCAGGTCGACCGGCTTGGCCGGCTTGCCGGTATTGGTAACGGCGCCTTCCTTGACCTCGGTTCCAAAGGGGTTGCCGGCCCCCGCGGGGATCTTGAAATAGGTGTCGGACTTGTCATGGCAGACAAGGCAGTCAACCGCGCTCGCTTCCTGCGGAGGCGGCTCGTTCATGTCCTTCCAGCCGTAGCCGACATGGCAGGAGGTACAACGTGGCTCGTTGGCGGCAACGCCGACACAATAGGAGTTGATCACGTTGTTCTTGCCGAGATCCTGACCGGTATCGGGATGTTCATAATCCCAAGACCAGTGGATCGATTGCTTGACCTGTGTGGCTGCTTCCGTGTGGCAGCTCAGGCAGGCGGTGGTCACTTCGGGCCCTGTCGTGAATTCCTTTTGCAGGGCTTCGAGTTTCGAGTGATCCACCGTGCTGCCGGAGATGTCTCCGGGCGGTGCCGTGGTGTCTTGTGCTGTGGCGGCTCCGGCCCCTGCCAAGGCAAGGGTCAGGCCGACTGCGAACAGCGAGTGTTTGGAGATCATGCAGATATCCCTTCCATCTTCAGATGCTGCGACGGTCCTGATGGGCTTCATGCAACGCTTTTTCCGGGGGGAGATCCATGACCTATGACAGTTTTCGAATATGTCTATATGTTGACCATTTCAAAAATGTATTTTTTAAAAATATCTTTTATGTAAGCGGAAGCCTTTGCTCCACATACAAACAATGCGCAAGGCTGTTATGCAGTATCTGCAATACATCTAATTAGCCAGCGGTGCGCTGATCTACCGCAGCGCCATCTTCCGATTTTTCTATGACTCGAAACCACTTGCCCGGCTTTCGCGCCTTGCCCCGACTGCTGAAAATGGCTGCTACAAGGGTGTCGAAAAACAGCATCAACCTGTTACGGTCTCGGTTCGAAGCGACAATCGATCCCTTGAGGACTTCGCCAGCCTCGAAAAGACCCCGCGCGGCGTGCCGCTTCCAAGGGATCGCGCATCCACGCGCAGATGGCGCCGGAACAGCGCCACGCGGTCGTTGGACAGGATTGGATGGGCCTCAATTCCGCCGGATGCCAGGCACGAAACGGGGCCTACCACCAATGCTCAAGCTGCAGGCCGAAGGTCGTGCCGTTGGTCGCTGTGCCGAAAGCATCCTGATCGGAGATGACGCCCTCATCGCTCCACTCGGCCCAGGTCACGAAGGCCCGGAGCTGCGGTCGGGAGAAATAGCCCTTCTTGCCGAAGCTGTAGAACGGCGCCAGTGTCAGCTTGCTCAACGAGCCCGGATCGCCAGTGTCGCTCTCCACCCAGTCATAGCCCAACTCGAGCGCGACCCCGAAATCCTTGGTAATGTTATATTGCGGACGCACCCCCGCCGAGACCCAGGTTTCGGTGTCATCGCCCAAATCGGTGCGTTGCCAGACCGCCGTTGCCTGTGTCTCCAGATCCTCGCTCGACTTGATCAGCGCCTGGGTCACGAAGCGAACACGGCTGTCATCGCTGCCGGCGGCGGTATTGCCCTTGGAGTCGAAATCGATCCCGGCGCCTCGGCCATACATCAACGCGTTTTTCCACTCGCCCCAGGGCAGTTCGCCATTTTCGGCGTGGAGGCGAACCGAATAGCCATCCTCGCCCGTCTGGTCATCGCCGTCGCCATCGATCCAGGCCAAGCCAACCTCGCCCTTCCAGCCTTGCCAGAGCGGAATATCATGCAGCCGAAGGTCCAGCGTTGTGGAGGTATATTCGAGGTCGTCATCGTCCCGGTCGTAATGGAACAGCGCCGCCGACACGTTCACGCCGCCAAGTGCCACGTTTTCGAGCCCGATCCCGTCGCCCGAAAGGTTCTCGTAGTAGAAATCGGTCATATGCACGTCGCGGCGGCGGTAATAGCGGCGCCCGGCCCACAAGAACGCGTCCGCCATGGCGCCGGAACCGAGCCGTTCGATCCCGAGATAGGCCTGCGCCACATCGCCATCGGCATTGAGATCGCTGCCATAATCGAGTGCATTGGAATCGCCCCAACCATTGAGCATGATCTCGGCCACAAAATCGGACCCGTTGCCCAATGCGCCGCGATACCCAATCGACGCCTCGCCATAAAGGTCGCTCTCATTGCCCAGCCGGTATTTCGAGGCGGCCCCGTTCAGCTTGAACGCGGTGAAGGCCTCGCCGTCGGTCGAGCCGATACCGAAGCGCAGGTAGCCATGGCTGAAAAACCCGTAATCCTCGCCGGAGAGGCTCAAGGGGCCAGCGGTATCGCCCGCACCGAGATCATAATCGAGCGTGTTTTCCTGCGCTTGCGACATGCCTGCAACAAGGGTGATGCTGCACAGGCCAAATCCGAGAAGCCGTTTCATGGGACAACCTCATTGATGCGTGACAATCGCATGGGTCGCCGGATTGAGGCGACCCTTCGGATCGAAGCCTAGGCCCGGTCTCCCGGCTGCACCAACAGGTCCGATACGGATTTTTCCGGATTGAGACTTTGCGGACGCAGGCTCAGGCTTCGCCGTCCTCATCCTCGAACATGTCGGGTTGATCGTCCTCTCCGCCCTCGCCCTCTTCCAGGCCAAAACTGGGCGGCGGGCGGTTGTCCAGCAGGCCGGCGGCGCGCAGGTCCCGCAAGCCGGGCAGGTCGCGGGCGCTCTCGAGGCCGAAATGGTCCAGAAAAGCGGGGGTGACTACGAAGGTCACCGGCCGGCCCGGCGTCATCCGACGGCGGCCGAAGCGAATCCATTCCATCTCCAGCAGCTGGTCAATGGTGCCCCGCGAAACGGAGACACCGCGGATCTCCTCGATCTCGGCCCGCGTGACCGGTTGGTGATAGGCGATGATCGCCAGCGTCTCGATGGCCGCGCGCGAGAGCTTGCGAGTTTCCACCGTTTCCTTCTGCATCAGGAAGCCGAGATCGGGCGCGGTCCGGATCGCCCAACGGTCGGCGATACGCACCACGTTGACGCCCCTGCCCTCGTAGCGCTTGCGCAACCGCTCCAGCGCCGTGATCGCATCCGCGCCATGCGGCATCCGCGCGTTCAGCTCGCCCACAGTGATCGGCTCGGCGGTGGCAAAGAGGATCGCCTCGACCATGCGCTCCTGTTCGCCCTCGGGCGGTGCCTCGAACAGGCTTTCCTCGGGTTGGGCGAGGCTCTCGTCATGTTCAGCCATCACGCCGCTCCTGCGCCGCCCGGATCTGGATCGGGGAAAAGGTCTCGGTCTGGCGGATCGCAATCTTGCCCGCTTTCACCAGCTCCAGCGAGGCGGCAAAGGTGGCCGCCGTGGCCGTGCGCCGGCGCACCGGGTCCAGTTCCCATCCCTCGGGCAGGTAGGACATCAGGTCCGTCCATTCCCCGGCATAGCCCACCAGCGGTTTCAGTCGCTCCAGCGCCTCCTCCATCGTGAAGAGGTTCTTGCGGTCCATCACGAAGGGGCGGAAATCGTCCTTGGTGCGGATGCGGGCATAGGCCTGCATCAGGTCCAGAAGCGAGGCGCTGTAGGTGACCGTGCGCTTGCGCTCCACCGTCTCGATCTCGCCGCGCCCGAAGAAATCCTTGCCCTTCTGGTCGCGCGCCATGAGCTTGGCCGCCGCGTCGCGCATCGCCTGCAGGCGTTCGAGCTGATAGGCGAGGTGCGCGGCCAACTCGTCGCCGGTCGGCCCGTCCTCGCCCGGCTCGGGCGGCAGCAGCAGGCGCGACTTGAGAAAGGCGAGCCACGCGGCCATGACCAGATAGTCCGCCGCCAGTTCGATGCGCAGCGTCTTGGCCTTCTCGACGAAGGTCAGGTATTGCTCGGCCAGCTTCAGCACCGAGATCTTCAGCAGGTCCACCTTCTGCGTGCGCGCGAGCGTCAGCAGCAGGTCCAGCGGGCCTTCGTAGCCATCGACATCGACAATGAGCGCCTCGGCGGCGAGCCTTTCGGCCACCGCTTCGTTCTTCACCGCCTGCACCATGTCCTCAGCCATAGACCTCTCCGCCCAGAAGGCTGCGAAGTTCCTCTTCCACTGCGGGAATGTCAATCGGCTGCGCGGCAAGGCGGCAATCCAGCGCCGAGTCCGCCCGCTCCAGCGCCCGCTCCATCAGCGTACCAGCCGCGCCGATCACCGCTTCCATCTCGCCCATCTCGCCGTTGCAATGCAGGACCAGATCGCATCCGGCGGCGATAGAGGCAGCGCTGCGCTCGGCCACGCCACCATCAAGCGCTTCCATGGAAATGTCGTCGCTCATCAACAGCCCTTTGAAACCGATCTCCTGCCGGATCAGCGACACCATCGCCGGCGATTGCGTCGCGGGGAACTCGGCGTCGAAGGCCAGGTATTTCAGATGTGCAGTCATCGCCAATGGCAAGTCCGCCAGCGCCTTGAAAGGCGCGAAATCCTCCGCCCGCAGCGCCGCCGCTTCGGCCTCCACAACCGGCAGGGCGAGGTGGCTGTCCAGCCGCGCCCGCCCATGGCCGGGAATATGCTTGATCACCGGCAGAACCCCACCCGCCATCAGCCCTTCGGCCGCCGCCCGCGCGCCGGTCACGACACTGGCGACATCCTCGCCGAAACAGCGGTTGCGCAGGAAGGGGTGCGTCTCGGGGCGAGCCAGATCGACGGTAGGGGCGCAGTTGACGTCGATGCCGACGGCGCGCAACTCCTCGGCGATCAACCGGTGGCGCAGGAACATCGCGCGTGCGGCGTTTTTCAGCCCTGCGGCGGTTTGCATCTGCTCCAGTGGCGGGCGCCACTGGCGCCAATGGGGTGGGCGCATCCGCTGCACGCGCCCGCCTTCCTGATCTATCAGGATCGGCGCGTCACGGCCCACGGCCGCGCGCAACTCCGACGTCAGCGCGGCAAGCTGCTCCGGCGTCTCGATATTGCGGGCGAACAGGATGAAGCCCCAAGGCTGCGCCTCGGCGAAGAACTCCCTCTCCTGCGGCAGCAGGCGCGGGCCGGAACAGCCCAGGATCGCCGCCGCAAACGCGCTCACTTGGCGACCACGGGGATGCAGTCGGTCCGCTCGGCCACCAGCGCGGCACAGAAACGGCGCGCATCGGACAGGTCGGCAAAGCCCATCGCGCGCAGCCGCCAGAAGGTCCGCCCACCGGCCTTGGCCTCGACCACGACCTGCGTCTTATCCACCATCAGCCCGTCGAACTTGCCCGAGATCTTGCCCCATGCGGTGCGGGCATCCTCGGCGGTGTCAAAGGCACCGAGCTGGACCAGCCGCGTGCCCTTGGGCACTTCCGCCGCGTCCATGACGGCCGGTGTCGAAGCCACCGAGGCCAGCTTGACCGGCGCACGCGATGTCGGGCGCGCCAACGGCCGCGGCGACATGGCCACGCCGGGGCCGGTCACGGTCGGGGATGCCTGGACATCCGAAAGCGCGGCCTCTTCGACGGCACCCTCGACGGGGTCTGCCACCGGGTCCGCGTCGCTCAGCGGCGTTGCGCCGGCGATGCTGGCATTGGCCAAGGCAATTGCCCGCGCAATCGGGTCATCGGCCGGGACTTCCTGGCTCAGGCTGGCCAATTGCGCGCTTTCATCCGGCGGCAGCAATTCCGCATCATCAGCTTCGGCCGAACTGGCCAGTTCGATATCACTGTCCTTGGAGTCGTCCTTGGACGATGCCGTCAATTGGCCAACGGGCTGATCTTCCTCGGCCAGATCAACCGGTGCGGGCGCCAGTGTCAGCCGCTCCTCGGGCGGAGAGGCGGAACCGGAGGCCTGCACGCCATTGACGGAGAGCCCCGAATGCGACGCGATCTGTCCGCCCGGATTTTCGGGCGCGACCCGCATCGGCCCTTCGAGCGCCCGCACGACCGGCACGCCATGCACATCACGCATGATCTGCTTGTAGCCCCAATAGCCGCCCATCCCGATCACCGCCAGCGACAGAAGCGTGCCGGTTACATGCGCGAAAAGGCGCAGCCTTCCCGGCCCGGCCGCGCGATACGTCTCGGACTGCACCTGCATTCCGTCATCGAAATCATTGTAATGATAGTGTTCCTGAGCCGACTCATAAGCTCCGGACCCGTGGGCCTGTCCCCGGTTCATGTCACTGCGCCTCGTTTCTCGCCCGCGAAAGGTCGAAAAACGAACCGTAACGCGGGGCTATTGCTTGCCTGCCTTTGCCCCGCGACGCTGTTCGTCAGCGCATTTCTTCAACCGGGGTCACGCCCAAGATACCAAGACCGGTGGAAATCACAACGGAGACGGCACGCGCGAGCGCAATTTTCGCCTGCGACGTGGCAGGATCGTCCTCCTGCAGGAATCGCAGCTCCGTCTCGTCGTTTCCACGATTCCAGAGCGCGTGAAGATCGCCCGCCAACTCATAGAGATAGAAGGCAATTCTGTGCGGTTCGTGCGTACGGGCCGCGATCTCGAGCAGGCGTGGCCATTCGGCCACTTTTGCCGCCAGCGAAAGCTCGGCGTCATGGGTCATGCCCGAAAGGTCGGCTCCGGCAAGCGTCGTGTCATCCACGGCGATGCCTGCGGCTGCCGCCTTGCGCAGCACCGATTTCACCCGCGCATGGGCATATTGGACATAGAAGACCGGGTTGTCCTTGCTCTGCTCCAGCACCTTGTCGAAGTCGAAATCGAGCGGCGCGTCGTTCTTGCGGGTGAGCATGACGAAGCGCGTCACGTCGGAACCGACCTGGTCCACCACGTCGCGCAAGGTCACGAACGTGCCCGCGCGCTTGGACATCTTGAAGGGTTCGCCATTCTTGTAGAGCTTCACCAGCTGCGTGAGCTTGATATCGAGCGGCACCTTGCCATCGGAGAGCGCCGAGACCGCCGCCTTCATCCGCTTGACGTATCCGCCATGGTCCGCCCCGAAAATGTCGATCAGCGCATCGTAACCGCGTTCCACCTTGTCGAAATGATAGGCGATGTCGGGGGCGAAATAGGTCCAGGAGCCATCGGATTTCTTCACCGGGCGGTCCACGTCATCGCCATGTTCGGTGGATTTGAACAGCGTCTGCTCGCGCGGCTCCCAATCTTCCGGCTTCTTGCCCTTGGGCGGCTCCAGCACGCCCTCGTAGATCAGGCCCTTGCTCTCCAGCGAGGCCAGCGCCGCCTCGATCAGGCCGGTGCCATAGAGGGACTTCTCGGAGAAGAACCTGTCCATCTTCACACCGAGCGCGGCCAGGTCCTCGCGGATCAGCGCCATCATCGCGTCGGTCGAAAAGTTGCGGACATCCTCCAGCCAGACCTCTTCGGGCTGGTCGACATAGGCATCGCCCACCTTCTGCTTGAGCGCCTCGCCCGTCTCGATCAGGTAATCGCCGGGATAGGTGCCATCGGGGAAGGCCACCTCCTGCCCATGCGCCTCCAGGTAGCGCAGGTAGACCGAGCGGGCGAGCGTATCGACCTGCCCGCCGCCATCGTTGATGTAGTATTCCCGCGTCACCTCGTGGCCGGCGAAATCCAAAAGCGAGGCCAGCGCGTCACCGAAGACCGCGCCACGGGTATGGCCCACATGCAGCGGTCCGGTCGGGTTGGCGGAAACGTATTCGACATTGACCCGCTTGCCCTGCCCCATGTCGGAGCGGCCATAATCGGCGCCCTGCTCCAGAACCGCACGTACCACGCCCGCCCAGACCGGCCCTGCCAGCCGCAGGTTCAGGAACCCGGGACCGGCCACATCCACGGTGGCAACGCGTTCGTCATCGGCCAGCCTGGCGGCCAGCGCCTCGGCAATATCGCGCGGCTTGCGCTTCGCAGGCTTGGCCAGAACCATCGCGGCGTTGGTGGCCATGTCGCCATGCAGCGGATCGCGCGGTGGTTCGACGGCGACATTGGAGAAGTCCAGCCCCTCGGGCAGAACGCCCTCGGCCACCAGCGCATCGAGCGCATCGGTCACGAGGGTACGGATATCGGCATAAATGTTCATGGATCAGGCTCCGCTGGCGTTGCCGGGCGGTGTACCACGGAGACGGGCGGGGTCAATGGTGGCGCTGTTGGCGGGCCAAAGTCACAGGGCTTCGGAATCCCGCCCAAAAGCGCCGCCTACCCGCACAACCGCGCATGTTCCTGCAACGCGAAGCGGTCCGTCATTCCGGCCACGTAATCGGCCACCACCCGCGCCAGCGCTGTCGGACCCTCGGCGCAGGCCACGTCTTCCTGCCACGCCGCCGGCATCAGCGACGGATCGCTCATGAAGAGCGGGAAGAGGTCTTCAACCACCCGGCTCACCCGCGCGCGCTCCGCCATCACTGCCGGTGCACGATACATGCGCGAGAACAGGAACGCCCGGATCGCCTCGATCTGCTGCCAGACCGGCCGGGAGAATTGCACCACGGGCTTTCCGTAGTCGCGCACGTCCTGCGCGCATGTCGGCGCCGCCTCGGCCAGAAGCCGCCGGGAGGTGTCGATCACATCGGTCACCATCACGCCGAAGACCCGCCGCAGCGCCTCGTGGCGCCGCCGCTTCACGTCCAGATCCGGCCAGAGCGCGTCCACTTCCGCATAGGCCGGCCCGACGATCGGCAGGGTCGAGACCTCGGCATCGGTAAAGAGCCCCGCCCGCAGACCGTCCAGAAGGTCATGGTTGTTATAGGCAATATCGTCCGAAATCGCGGCCACCTGCGCTTCGGCGCTGGCATGGGTGTGCAGTTCCAGATCGTGCAGCGCGTTGTATTCCTTCAGCCGGTAAGGCAGCGGCCCGGTCACCGGTCCGTTATGCTTGGCGATCCCTTCCAGCGTCTCCCAGGTCAGGTTCAGCCCGTCGAACCCGGCATAATGCCGCTCCAGCGCGGTCACAATGCGAATGGCCTGGGCGTTATGATCGAACCCGCCATGCGGCGCCATCAGCGCATGCAACGCGTCCTCTCCGGTATGGCCAAAGGGCGTGTGGCCGAGGTCATGCGCCAGCGCCACCGCCTCCGTCAACTCCTGGTTCAGCCCCAGCGTGCCGGCTATGGTGCGCGCGACCTGCGCCACCTCGATGGAATGGGTGAGCCGGGTGCGGAAATAATCCCCCTCATGCTCGACAAACACTTGCGTCTTGTGCTTGAGCCGGCGAAAGGCTGAGGAGTGGATGATGCGGTCCCTGTCGCGTTGGAACGGCGAGCGAAAGGTGCTCATTTCTTCGTTGTACAGCCGTCCTCGGCTGTCGGCGGGGTCGCAAGCATAACGGGCGAGGTTCATGGGAATCCTTGTTGAGCCGTTCCACGCGCCATATATCCAATATATTGACGGAATGCGACGGGACATTGGAGCCATTACATGCAGTTGACCCTGCCCCCCAAGGTGACGGAACGCGCTTTCGAGCGTCTGGCCGAGATTGATGCCGCCCCGCAGGCCCTCCGCGTGGCGGTCGAAGGCGGCGGCTGTTCCGGCTTTCAATACGAAATCATGCTCGACGAGCCCAAGCCGGACGACCTCGTGATCGAGGGCAACGGCCAGAAGGTCGTGGTGGATTCCGTCTCCCTGCCCTTCCTCGAAAACGCCACCATCGACTTCTCCGACGAGTTGATCGGTGCGCGGTTTACCGTGGAAAACCCCAACGCGACCTCCTCATGCGGCTGCGGCACCAGTTTCTCCATGTAAAAGCCCGCTCCAAAGCGAAATTTACGCTCGTCCTGCCCGGCGGGCTCTCGTAACCTGCAGCGAAAAGCGGGACGCTTGAGGGAGCCGAGCAATGGAGACAGACGATGAGAGAGCCGAGATTCACTGGGGCGTGATGTTGGTCCTGCTCGTTTCAGCATTCCTGCTGGAGCCACTTTTCGGCTCCTCCAAGGTGATCGAAGTGACAAGCCTTGTCCTGTTCGAGCTGACGATCGTGGGATCGATCATCATGAGTGCAAAGGCTCGATGGCTCCGCGCCGCTGGCGGGGCGCTTGCGTTGATCTGGTTTTCCTATTCCTTGCTGGCCGTCTTCGGCATTCGGATGAGCGGTAACCTCGCCTATCTCACGGTGATCCTCGTGCTCGGTGCGCTCGCCGTTACCTTCCGGATCCTGCTCCGTGAAGGGCGTGGCAATGTCGAAACCCTGCTGGGTGCGATCTTCGGCTACCTGCTGCTCGGCATGGCCTGGGCAATGCTCTACGTCCAGATCGAGCGCAACTTCCCCGGCTCCTTCGCCATGCCCGAGGGGGCCGATATCTGGTCCACAATGCTGTATTTCAGCCTCGTAACCCTGACGACGCTCGGCTATGGCGACATCCTTCCCAATAGCTCGCTTGCGATGATGTCCGCGGGCTTCGAAGCGGTGGTGGGCGTGCTGTATATCGCCGTCATGGTCGGCAGTATCGTGGGCAACCTCAAGGCGGAGCGCCGGCGCTGAGTTCTTCTGGCAAACGGTTTGCATCACCCGATCTGCCGCTTTAGGGTGCTGGGCACGCTCAACAGGGCACCGGCCAGACAAGCTGCCCCTGCAAATTCATCCCCCATTACAGATTGAGAGGCTCCCATGAGCACCGCCAAAGCGGGCGATACCGTCCGGATTCATTACACGGGCACACTGACCGACGGCTCCACTTTCGACTCGTCGCAAGGGCGCGATCCGCTCGAGTTCGTCATCGGCAGCGGACAGATCATCCCGGGCCTCGACGCCGCCATGCCCGGCATGGCCGTCGGCGAGAACAAGACCGTCTCCATTCCCTGCGCCGAAGCCTATGGCGAGGCCGACCCTTCGCGCCTGCAACAGGTGCCGCGCGGCGAGATCCCCGACCACATCCCGCTCGAAGCCGGCCTGGTGCTGCAGGCACAGGGCCCGGACGGAAACGTGATTCAGTTCACGGTACGCGAATTCAACGACGAGGCTGTCACGCTCGACGCCAATCACCCGCTGGCCGGCAAGGACCTGATCTTCGAGGTCGAGCTGGTTTCCATCGGCTGACAGCGGTTGACCCCGCCCCCATTCCCGGGCTTTCTGTGAGCCCGGGCATTCGGCCCGGCGAGGCGACGACCGGGGAGCGGGCATGAAGATCGCATCTTTCAACATCAACGGCATCAAGGCACGCCATCCGGCCCTTTGCGACTGGCTGGACGAGGCGCAGCCCGACGTGGCGTTGTTGCAGGAGATCAAGTCCGTCGACGAGAATTTCCCGCGCGAGATCTTCGAGGAGCGCGGCTACAACGTCGAAACCCACGGCCAGAAGGGCTTCAACGGCGTGGCGATCCTGTCCAAACTGCCGCTGGAGGATGTGACCCGGGGCCTTCCCGGCGATGACACGGACGAACAAGCCCGCTGGATCGAGGCGACGGTGACGGGTGCGAAGAGCGCCATTCGTCTTTGCGGCCTCTACCTTCCCAATGGCAACCCCTGCCCCGGCCCCAAATACGACTACAAGCTGGGCTGGATGAAGCGCCTCAAGGCGCGCGCGGCCGAGCTTATGGCCGCCGAGGAACCCGCGCTGATGGCGGGCGACTACAACATCATTCCGCTCGACGAGGACGCCGCCCGCCCCGAGGTGTGGCATGAGGATGCGCTCGCGCGGCCCGAAAGCCGCCGCGCTTTCCGCGAAATCGTCAATCTCGGTTTTACCGAAGCCTTCCGTGCCCGCACCCGCGGCCCGGGCCATTACACGTTCTGGGACTACCAGGCCGGTGCCTGGGACCGCAATGACGGCATCCGGATCGACCATTTCCTGCTGACACCCCAGGCCGCCGACCATCTGGTCGATTGCCGGGTCGACAAGGAGATCCGCAACCGCCCGAAACCGTCGGACCATGTGCCGATCTGGGTGGAACTGGATATCTGAGCGCGTCGCTCAGAGCGGCCAGACCACCAGGATCACCGGCAAGGCGACGGCGAGCACCAGCAGCTCGAGCGGCAGGCCCATCCGCCAGTAATCCCCGAAACGATACCCGCCCGGCCCTAGGATGATCGTGTTGTTCTTGTGCCCGATGGGCGTGAGGAAGGCGCAGGAAGCGGCAACGGCAACGCCCATCAGGAAGGCGTCCGGGTTGGTGCCGGTCGCCTGCGCCAGCCCGACCCCGATCGGCGCGGCGATCAGCGTGGTGGCGACATTGTTGAGGAAGTCCGACAGCGTCATCGTCACCACCATCAGCACCAGCAGCGTGCTCCATGCCGGCCAGCCGCCGGTGACGCCGACGATGCTCCCCGCGATCAGCTCCGCCCCGCCCGACCTCTCGAACGCGTCGGCCAGCGGAATCAAGCTTGCCAGCAGGACGATCACTTTCCACTCCACCGCCTCGTAGACCTCCCGCCCGCCGACCAGTCCGAGCGCGGCATAAGCCACGACGCATCCGGCCAGCGCCAGAAGCAGCGGCGCGATGCCGGCCACCGCAAGGAGAATGGCAAGGCCGAAGATGCCTAGGGCAAGCCCGGCCTTCGAGCGTTGCATGACCGCCGTCCTGCGGCCTTCAAGCGGCAACACCCCCAGCCAGTTGGTGGCGGCCGCGATGCGCTCGGGCGTTCCCAACAGCAGCAGCACGTCGCCCGGGCGGATCGTCAACAGTCTCACCCGGTCATGGAACCGTTGGCCATTGCGGGCCACGCCGAGCAGCGTCACCGAATGACCGTGGAGCAACCGCAGGCTCCGCGCGGTCCGGCCGGCAATCCGCGCGCCTTCCGGCACAATCGCCTCGGCCAGCGTGAGGCTTTCAGAGGCAACGCCGCCCTTGTGGTTCTCGGAGCCGACGAAATCCAGCGCCGCCTGCCCCATGAAGGTCTCGATCGCCTTGGGATCGCCCTCGACGACGATGAAATCACCCGGGCGGATCGGCTCGCGCGCGGCAAAACCGGGCCTGCGACGCCCCGAGCGCACAAGACCGAGGATGTTCAGGTCGAGCTCTTCGGCCAGCGGATAGAGCTCGCCCACCATCGTGTCACCATCGGCCGCCTTCTCGCCGACCCGAAGTTCGGCGACATACCGGCCCTGCGCCGCCTCGGAAACGAACGCGCCCGCGCCTTCGCGCCGCGGCAGGAGCCGCCAGCCGACGAGCGCCACGAAGGCCACGCCCGCCACGGAGACCGCAAGCCCGACCGGGGCAAAATCCAGCATCCCGAACGGCTCGCCGAGCGCATCCTGCCGGTAACCGGCGATGACGATATTGGGCGGCGTCCCGATCAGCGTGACCATGCCGCCAAGGATGGTGGCGAAGGAGAGCGGCATGAGCGTCCGTCCCGCCGCGCGTTTCGCCTTGCGCGCGGCCTCCATGTCCAGCGGCATCAACAGCGACAGCGCGGCGACATTGTTGATCACCGCCGAGAGCGCGGCGCCGACCGTCGCCATCGCGGCGATATGCAAAGGGACCGGGCGCTCATTGTCGATCAGGTGCGCGGACAGAAGCTCCACCGCGCCGGAGCTCATCAGCCCGCGGGACACGATCAGCACCAGCGCGATGATCGCAACCGCCGGATGCGCGAAGCCAGAGAACATGCCGTCAACCGGCACCAGCCCGAGCGCTGTGGCCACCACAAGCGCCGCGAACGCCACGAGATCATACCGGACACGCCCGTGAATGAGCAGGACGAAGACTGCGGCGAAGATCAGGAAAATGAGAGTCTGGTCGCTTGGCATGGCTGAGTCCTTTGTGCTGCCATGCTGGACTGCGACAAGGAAGAAATACACCCCGGAGCCCAACGTATTTGCCGCAACGCTCTGGAAAGAAGGAAAGACGGGCGCTCAAAGGGTGCCCGACAACAGTTTCCGGCGAGATGCAAAGCCACCATTATCCGTGCGAACGGAGCATGCCAGCTCGCGCCGACCAACCCCGAACAGGGTGTTCGCTCTGCAGGCTTAGATCCGGGCCGAACGGATCAGGCGCCGGAGAACTCGATCTTGACGGAGCGCGTGCCCGGGAACCTCTGCTCCAACAGCACATCGGGAACATGGATCTCTCCCGCGCCGCCCTTGCGGGAGCGGAATTTCAGGATCGTCGGCCTGCTGCGCAGATGCGGCTGGAGCACGCTTGTCGGCAAGGCCACCCGGTTCACACCATCGACCAGCGGCGCCGAGACACGAAAGACCAGCGACCGCCCGGACTGGACGATATCGACGGGGACATGGTCGGCATCCGTGCGCTCCGGATTGTTTTCCAGGATCTCGACACAGTTCAGGTAGTCTTCCGGGTCCATCATCATCTCGCGGCGGGCCAGGGTCGGCCGGCGAAGCGTCGCTCGCTTGATCCGGTTCTCCGAGCGGATGTCCTCTGCGTCGTCCTGATCGCCGGCAAGGCATTCAAAGGCCGCCCGAGCTTTGACAAAGCGGTTTCCATCGCCGCCGGAACGGTCGGGATGAAGGCTGCGGGCCGCCCGCTGCCAGGCGGTGCGGATCTCTCCGGTATCCGCGTGCTGGCTCACACCGAGGACCTCGGCGGCGGCAAATCGGGCGCGAACTCTCTCAATGGGGGTCATTAGCTTGGGTCCGTAATGCGGCAGAATATAGTCCTGACTTTGCTCGCCCGACACATTTCTGTCAAACCTTTGAATCTATTGGATCAATATCCTGAACAAACCGCCAAAACCGGCTGTATTGGTGTCGAGACCCGCAGGCAAAAGGCAAACGGATGTCACAGTTCACAACGTGAATGTGTCGAAACCCGGCCAGGTGTCGAATCGCCGCGCGTAGAAATCCCGAAGGCGAAAAACGTCCTGTTAGGAAACCGCCCTGTCCTGCCCAGCCCGGACAGGGGGGAGGGCCACGCAGACGGCATTCTTGTCCCTGCTGGCGGATAACACAGAAATAAAAAGGGGCGCCCGGAGGCACCCCAGTTTGGCTTATCAGGCTCAGTTTGTTGTACCGCCCGGTTTTTCTGCCTGCGGCCTGATCCGCCGTCGGGACGAGCGCACCCGCCCCGGAACCCGCATCACCTCCGGGGAAGCGGAGATGACGTGGTATTTGTTCAACTGCAGCCCGAAGTTGCGCCGCAGGTGTTGCACTTCATGCAGGTGCCGTTGCGCACCAGCGTGTAGTTGCCGCAATCGCCGCAGGCCTCGCCTTCGAAGCCCTGTATGCGGGCCATGGCGCGGTTATCCATCGTCGTGATGGCACCAACGGAGGTTTCGGTGCTGGCACCCGTTTCCGGCACCAGCGTCCTGAGTGTTGCGAGCGGGTCGGCGGCACCGTCCAGTGCGATGCCGCCGGCCATGCCCTCGACACCGCCCTGCAGCACAACCAGCTCTTGGGGAAGCCGTTTGCGCAGGTAACCGGTCGAGGAGATCTGCCTGAGAACCTGGAGGGACTTGCTCGCAGCAGATTCGGAGAGTTCCGCGACATTCGCCAGGCCCTCGTTGTAATCCCCCTTGCCGAGATCATCGAACGTATGACCGGAGGGTTTCACATGGGCGAGGTCGGTACGGTCGAGATAGGAGACCGCAAGTTCACGGAAGATGTAGTCGAGGATCGAGGTGGCGTTCTTGATCGAGTCGTTGCCCTGAACGATGCCCGCCGGCTCGAACTTGGTGAAGGTGAAGGCGTCCACGAACTCCTCCAGCGGCACGCCGTATTGCAGGCCGACGGAAACCGCGATGGCGAAGTTGTTCATCATCGCCCGGAAGCCTGCGCCTTCCTTGTGCATGTCGATGAAGATCTCGCCAAGCGAGCCATCCTGGTATTCGCCCGTGCGAAGATAGACCTTGTGGCCGCCGACATTCGCCTTCTGGGTGTAGCCCTTGCGGCGCTCCGGCATCTTCTCGCGATGCGAACGGACGATTTCCTTGACGATGACCTTCTCGATGATCTTCTCGGCCAGCACCTGCGCCTTTTCCTGCGGCGTGCCGGTCTCCAGCACGTCCTGCGCGTCCTCGTCATCCTCGACGAGTGCCGCGGCGAGCGGCTGGCTCAGCTTGGAGCCGTCGCGGTAGAGCGCGTTGGCCTTGGTGCCGAGGGACCAGGACAGCTCATAGGCGCGCTGGCAGTCGGCGATCGTCGCGTCATTGGGCATGTTGATCGTCTTGGAGATCGCGCCCGAGATGAAGCTCTGCGCCGCGGCCATCATCTTGATGTGGCTGTCGACCGACAGGAAACGCTTGCCCTTCTTGCCGCAGGGATTGGCGCAATCGAAGATGCTGTAATGCTCTTCCTTCAGATGCGGCGCCCCTTCCAGCGTCATCGTCCCGCAGACATGGTCATTGGCGGCGTCGATCTGTGCCTTGGTGAAGCCCAGTTCCGTCAGCATGTCATAGGTCGGGTCGTTCAGCTTTTCGGCCGGGATGCCCAGCACATCGGTGCAGAACTCCGCGCCCAGCGTCCACTGGTTGAAGACGAAGCGGATATCGAAGGCCGTGGGCAGCGCCGCCTCGATCTTGTCGATCTCGGTCTTGCCGAAGCCGTTGCCGGCCAGCGAGGTGTGGTTGATGCCGGGCGCATTGCCAAGGCTGCCGTGGCCTACCGCGTAGGAGATGATCTCCTCGATCTGGCTGGACGTGTAGCCCTGCTTTTCGAGCGCGGCCGGGACCGAGCGGTTGATGATCTTGAAGTAACCGCCACCGGCGAGCTTCTTGAACTTCACCAGCGCGAAATCGGGCTCGATGCCGGTGGTGTCGCAATCCATGACAAGGCCGATCGTGCCGGTGGGCGCGATGACGCTGACCTGTGCGTTGCGGAAACCGTTGATCTCGCCGAGGCGCAGCGCTTCGTCCCAGGCATGTCTGGCCAGCTCGTTGAGGCTCTTGTCCGGGTTGGAGCGGTGATCCAGCGGCACCGGCTTCACGGCGAGCTTCTCGTAGCCTTCGCTGTTGCCATGCGCCGCGTTGCGGTGGTTGCGGATGACGCGCAGCATGTGCTTGGCGTTGCGCTCATAGCCGGCAAACGGCCCAAGCTCGCCGGCCATCTCGGCCGAGGTCGCATAGGCGACACCGGTCATGATCGCGGAGAGTGCGCCACCGAGCGCCCGGCCCTCGTCAGAGTCGTAGCTGTAGCCCATGTTCATCAACAGCCCGCCGATATTGGCATAGCCAAGCCCGAGGGTGCGGAAATCATAGGAAAGTTGGGCGATCTCCTTGGACGGGAACTGCGCCATGGTCACCGAGATTTCCAGCGTCAGCGTCCACAGACGCGTGGCGTGCATGTAGTCCTCGGCCTGGAACACACCGTCCTTCAGGAAGGTCAGCAGGTTCATCGAGGCCAGGTTGCAAGCCGTGTCGTCGAGGAACATGTACTCGGAGCACGGGTTGGAGCCGCGGATGGCGCCATCTTCCGGGCAGGTATGCCAGGCATTGACGGTGTCGTGGAACTGGATGCCCGGATCGGCACAGGACCATGCAGCGTGGCCGATCTGTTCCCACAGGTCGCGCGCCTTGATGGTCTTGGCGACCTGGCCGTCGGTACGGCGGATCAGTTCCCAATCGGCGTCGTCCTTCACCGCCTGCAGGAAGGCATCGGTGACACGGACGGAGTTGTTGGAGTTCTGGCCGGAGACGGAGCTGTAGGCTTCGCTGTCCCAATCGGTGTCATAGGTCGGGAACTCGATGCTCGAATAGCCCTGCTTGGCATAGTCCAGCACGCGCTTGACGTAAGTCTCCGGGATCGAAACCTTCTTGGCCTCGCGGATCGCCTTTTTCAGCGAGGGGTTCTTCTTGGGATCGACCGCGTCGGCGGCGTCGCCGTCCCAGGTGCCTATGGCGTCGAAGATCAGGTTGAGCTTCTGCTCATGCATCTTGGAGCCGGCGACGATGGAGGCAACCTTCTGCTCCTCCTTCACCTTCCAGTTGATGAATTCCTCGATATCGGGGTGATCGGCGTCGCAGATCACCATCTTGGCCGCGCGGCGCGTGGTGCCGCCGGACTTGATCGCGCCCGCTGCCCGGTCGCCGATCTTGAGGAAGCCCATCAGTCCGGAGGACTTGCCGCCGCCCGAGAGCGACTCGCCTTCGGCGCGCAGCGAGGAGAAGTTGGTGCCGGTGCCGGAGCCGTATTTGAACAGCCGCGCCTCGCGGACCCACAGGTCCATGATACCACCCTCGTTCACCAGGTCGTCGGAGACGGACTGGATGAAGCAGGCATGGGGCTGCGGATGCTCGTAGGCGGAGTTGGACTTGGTCAGCTTGCCGGTCTTGTAGTCCACGTAATGGTGGCCCTGGGACGGGCCGTCGATGCCATAGGCCCAGTGCAGGCCGGTGTTGAACCATTGCGGGCTGTTCGGCGCGGCGCGCTGCGTGGCCAGCATGTGGCGCATCTCGTCGTAATAGGCGCTCGCATCCTCCTCGGAGGTGAAATAGCCGCCCTTCCAGCCCCAATAGGCCCAGGCGCCGGCCAGACGATCGAACACCTGACGGGCGGAGGTTTCGCCGGTGAACCACGCTTCTGCCGGCAGATCGGACATCGCCTTCTCGTCGGGCACCGAGCGCCACAGGAACTCGGGCACGCCCTTTTCCTTCACGCGGCGCAGCTTGGCGGCAACGCCCGCCTTGCGGAAGTATTTCTGTGCGATCACATCGGAGGCAACCTGGCTCCACGCGGCAGGAACATCGATATCCTTGAGGCAGAAGACCACGGTCCCGTCCGGATTGCGGATCTCGGAGGTCGTCGTCGTGAAGGCCAGCCCGGCGTAGGCATCTTCTCCTGCGGTGGTGAATTTTCTTTCGATCTTCATTAGGTCGCCCCGTGCCCTTTGGTTGCCCGCCTTTAAAACGGCGGCTTTTTGGATCTTGCCGACAGGGTCTTCCCACCACCGTCGACACTGCGATCAGATAAACGCGCAAAGAACAGACACACGCCCCTCGCCGGGCATGGAAATGGGCCTTGGGCCCGATTCATTGGTGTGTGGTCGTCCCTTGCGAGCGTCGCCACTATATCTTGTGGTCTTGTCCTCTCGCTCGCACAATCTGGCGTAGGTGGGCACTATTGGTCAACGGGAAAATTTGACCGAATTCGCAAAACTTTCGCTTGACCGGGAAACGATCCAGAGGGCCACAACATCTGGGGCCGACTCACTTCGTTAACGGCATTTGTTAACAACATCTTGCGCCGCGTCGCAGCAAGTCAGGCAAAATACGGGGTTAGGCTGTGGATATCAACGAATGCTTGAACTTGCCCGCGTTAACCAACAGCACCAAAACCGTGAAAACTCACGGGTGCGCGCTGCGCAAGCCGCACCACTAGATGTTGTGTCCGAATAGCTGCTCTGCAACGGCCGCGATCACGTGCGCGGAGCGTCTTGACAGCTCCGCGCCTTCGTGATCCGCCTGCGGCGCTGCGCTCAGCGCTGCGCGGTCTGCCAGTCGGGATGCCACCAAGGGGCGTTGTTTTCAGGCGCCAGCGGCGTGCGTCCAAGGATATGATCGGCCGCTTTCTCGCCCACCATGATCGCCGGAGCGTTGAGGTTGCCATTGGTGATTCTGGGAAAGATCGAACTGTCGACCAGCCGGAGCCCGTCCACCCCGATCACCCGACATTCCGAATCGACCACGGCCCCCGGATCATCCTTCCGCCCCATGCGGCAGCTGCCGCAGGGATGATAGGCGCTCTCGGCGTGTTCGCGGATGAAGCCGTCGATCTCGTCATCGCTCGTGAGCGCCTCGCCCGGCTGGATCTCGTGCTTGACAAAGGGCTTGAACGCGTCTTGGGCAAAGATTTCCCGCGTGAGCCGGATACATCTGCGGAAATCCACCCAGTCCTGCTCGGTCGACATGTAGTTGAAGAAGATCCGCGGCGCTTCCTTCGGATCGGCCGAGCGCAGCGTGATCTCCCCGCGCGAGGGCGAGCGCATCGGGCCAGTATGGGCCTGGAAACCATGCCCTTCGGCAGCGACCTTGCCGTCATAGCGCACGGCGATCGGCAGGAAGTGATACTGGATGTCGGGATAATCCACCCCGGCTTGCGAGCGGATGAAGGCCGCGCTCTCGAACTGATTCGAGGCGCCCAGCCCCTTGCCGGTCAGCAGCCACTGCGCGCCAATCAGTGCCTTGCTCGGGAGGTTCCAGTACTTGTAGAGCGTGACCGGCTCGCGCGCGGCCATCTGGACATAGACCTCCAGATGGTCCTGCAGGTTCTGGCCAACGCCGGCCCGGTCGGCCACCAGGTCGATCCCGTGTTCGGCCAGATGCGCCGCGGGGCCAATGCCAGAGAGCATCAGGAGCTTGGGCGAATTGATCGAGCTGGCGGCGAGGATGACCTCGCGCTCGGCCCGGATCACCTGCACCTTGCCGCCGCGTTCGACCTCGACGCCCACCGCGCGGCCCTCTTCGATCACGATGCGCCGGGCGAAGGCGCGCACCAACGTGCAGTTCTCCCGTTTCAACGCCGGTTTCAGGTAGGCATTGGCCGTGGACCAGCGCCGCCCCTTCCAGACGTTCTGCTCCATCACGCCGAAGCCTTCCTGCTTCTCGCCGTTGTAATCGTCCGTCACCTCGT
The DNA here is from genome assembly GCF_001558155.1 of Aliiruegeria sabulilitoris. Classification (GTDB taxonomy): domain Bacteria; phylum Pseudomonadota; class Alphaproteobacteria; order Rhodobacterales; family Rhodobacteraceae; genus Tropicimonas; species Tropicimonas sabulilitoris. The sequence goes on along the minus strand of NZ_LOAS01000003.1, from coordinate 120,605 downwards.
AGCCCGCCTGCTGGCCGGCCTCGACAAAGGCGGCGTGCAGCGGGTTGGTGCGCGGGCCGCGCGTCACGTGCAGCGGGCCATCCGTGCCACGCCAGTCCGGGTCGCCGCCGTGCCCGCCGTCGTGCCAATGTTCCATCCGCTTGAAATACGGCAGCACATCGGCAAAGGACCAGCCATCCGCTCCGGCTTCGGCCCAATGGTCGAAATCGCCGGCATGGCCGCGCACATAGACCATGCCATTGACCGAGGAGGAGCCACCCACGACCTTGCCGCGCGGCGTGGCAAGCCGCCGGCCGCCCAGATGCGGTTCCGGCTCGGTCTGGAAGCCCCAGTCATAAAGCCCCATGTTCATCGGATAGGAGAGCGCCGCCGGCATCTGGATGAAGGGCCCCCAGTCGGAGACGCCATGCTCGATGACCAGAACCTTGCGGCCCGCTTCGGCCAGCCGATAGGCGGTGGCGCAACCGGCAGATCCGGCACCAATGACAACATATTCCGCCTGCATCAGAAGGGCGCCTCCACATCGTTCATCGAGACATAGACAGATTTGACCTGGCTATAATGTTCGATGGCTGTTTTTGAATTCTCTCGACCGACGCCGGACGCTTTCATGCCGCCAAAGGGCGCCTCGACGGGGGCGAGGTTGTAGGTGTTGATGTAGCAAGAACCGGCCTTGATCGCGGCGATGACGCGGTGGGCGCGGGTGAGATCCTGCGTGAACACGCCGCCAGCAAGGCCGAACTCGGTGTCATTGGCCCGGGCGATGACCTCTTCCTCGGTCTCGAAATCGAGCACGGACAGAACGGGGCCGAAGATCTCCTCGCGGGCGATGGTCATGTCGTCGGTGACATCGGTGAACACCGTCGGCTGGATGTAATTGCCGGGACGGATGATGATCTTGCCGCCATAGGCGAGCGTGGCGCCCTCTGCCTTGCCCTTCTCGATATAGCCGAGCGTGATTTCACGCTGCGCGCTGGTGACCATCGGGCCGAAATTCGTCGTTTCGTCCATCGGGTCGCCGATCACCGCCGCGTCCAGCCGCTCGCAGAGCCTATTCACGAAGGCCTCCCGGATCTCTTTCTGCACGAAGACGCGGGTGCCGTTGGAGCAGACCTGCCCTGTGGAATAGAAATTGGCGAGGATCGCGCCGCTGACGGCGTTTTCCAGATTCGCATCGTCGAAGATGACCAGAGGCGACTTGCCGCCAAGCTCCATCGTCACGTGCTTCATTTGCGCGGCGGCGGCGGCATAGACCTTGCGGCCCGTGGGCGCGGAACCGGTGAGCGAGACCTTGGCCACACGCGGGTCGGTCGTCAGCGCCGCGCCGACATCGCCCAGCCCCTGGATCACGTTATAGACACCCGGAGGCGCACCGGCCTCGGTCAGGATCTCGGCCACCTTGAGCGCGCAGAGCGGCGTGGTCTCCGAGGGTTTGAACACCATCGTGTTGCCACAGGCCAGCGCCGGGGCGCCCTTCCAGCAGGCGATCTGCGTCGGGTAGTTCCAGGCGCCGAGCCCCACGCAGACGCCGAGCGCCTCGCGGCTGGTATAGACAAAATCGCCGCCCGGCTGCGGGATGTACTCGCCTGTCAGGGAGCCCGCGAGGCCACCGAAATATTCCAGCGCATCGGCGCCGGACGTGGCGTCGGCGACAAGCGTTTCCTGTAGCGGCTTGCCGGTGTCAAAGGTTTCCAGCTCGGACAATTCACGGTTGCGCTCGCGCATAATGTCGGCCGCACGCCGCAGAATGCGGCCGCGCTCGGTTCCGGTCAGCGCCGCCCAGGCGGCCTGTGCTTCGCTGGCCGCCGCCAGCGCGCGTTCGACGATCGTACGCGTGGCGGAATGGACCTGCGCGATTTTCTCGCCGGTATGGGCAGAGATCACGTCAATGGGCGTGCCGGCGATATCTTCGACATATTCGCCGCCGATATAGTGGCTTGCCGTGGGTTTGGGATCGATGGGCATGGGAGATGTCCCTTTCGCGTTGGGATCTGGCTGTATTGGAAGCTTGGGCGACGGGAGGTCAGCCGCTGCCGGCTGCCTTCGACAATTCATTCTCGAGTGCGGCACAGACCTGAGCGGCTGCCTGTGGGCCTGTGGTTCCGTCATTGCGCAGGGCGTGACGGAGATAGAGCCCGTCGATCAGCCCGGCGAGCCTGCGGGCGATATCGACCGCGCGCGGCCCGACCAGCGGGCGCAGGTCATGGACGAGGTTGGAGTGCAGCCGCCTGTGATAGACGCTCAAAAGTCGCAGCGCCTCGTCCGAACGCTGGGCGAGCACGTAGAAGTTGAGCCAGGTTGCGATGATGTCCCGGCGGAAATGGCCTTCGGAAAACCCTGCGCAGACGATGGCGCGCAAGCGATCTCGGTGGCCATTGGCGGCCGAGAGGGCCAGGCGGACCTCGACGCCATAATCCGTCAGAACCTGACGCATGGCGGCGAGGATCAGCGTTTCCTTGCCACCGAAATAGTGATGCGCCAGCGCGGAAGAGACCCCTGCCCGTTTCGCGATCTGGCTTACCGTGATGTCGAGCGAACCGGCACGGCCGATCTCGGCCATGGTCGCCTCGACAAGCGCCGCGCGGCGCACAGGTTCCATTCCAACCCTTGGCATCTTGTGCGGCTTTCCTCAAACTCGGCCTTGCAAAAGGGAGACTAGGCTGTTTTTAATTGACTCGTCAATCAACAAAAAAACGCCACCAACAGGGAAAACGCAAACATGAAGAATTTCTTTCTGACCACCGCCATCGTGCTCGGCACCACGAGTACCGCAATCGCTGCCTGCGACGAGGTCACCTTCTCCGATGTCGGCTGGACTGACATCACTGCCACCACTGCGGCCACGACATTCGTGCTCGACGCGCTCGGCTACGAGACCGACATCAAGGTGCTCTCGGTGCCGGTGACCTATACCTCGATGGCCGAAGGCGACATCGACATCTTCCTCGGCAACTGGATGCCGACGATGGAAGCCGATATTGCCCCCTATCGCGAGGCCGGCACCGTTGAGACGGTGCGCGAGAACCTGACGGGCGCGAAATACACGCTGGCGGTCAACAAGGTGGCGATGGATCTCGGGATTGCCGATTTCGCCGATATCGCCAAGTTCGAAAAGGAACTGGATGGCGAGATTTACGGCATCGAGCCGGGCAATGACGGCAACCGGCTGATCCAGTCGATGATCGATGGCGACGCGTTCGGGCTGAAGGGTTTCAAGGTCAAGGAAAGCTCCGAACAGGGCATGCTGGCGCAAGTGGCGCGGGCGACGAAGAAGGACGATCCGATCGTCTTCCTTGGCTGGGAGCCGCATCCGATGAACGCCAATTTCGAAATGGGCTACCTGACGGGGGGCGATGATTTCTTTGGCCCCGACCTTGGCGGCGCGACCGTTCATACCAACACGCGGACGGGCTATGTGGCCGAATGCCCGAATGTCGGTGCGCTGCTGGGCAATCTTGTTTTCTCGCTGGAAATGGAGAACGAGATCATGGGCGCGATTCTGGATGACGGCCAGGAGCCGGTGAAGGCGGCGGCGGCGTGGCTGAGCGCGAATCCGGATACCTGGATGGGCTGGCTTGACGGTGTGACCACCAAGGATGGTGGCGACGCAGCGGCGGCCGTGAAAGCAGCGCTCGGCATGTAATATTTCCAGTGGGTCCGGGTGGCGCTGCCCACCCGGCTTCCCCCCGGGATATTTCTGGAAAGACGACAATCAGGCGAGCGCCCATGGGCCGCCCGTCATGGAGGCTCGATGGATTGGTTGACGGAGAACAAGATCCCCGTGGGATCGGCGGCGGAAGCCGTGTTCGATTGGTTGCAGGATCACGGCGAGTGGTTTTTTGACGGGCTTGCGAACCTGATGGAGGGGTTGATCGATGCCATCCTCTTCGTGCTGCAGGCGCCGCATCCCCTGTTGGTGGTGCTGGCATTTGTCGGGTTGAGCTGGCTGTTGCAGCGCAACTGGAAAATATGCCTCTTCGTGGCGGTGGGCTTCCTGTTCATCATAAACCAGGGCTATTGGGAGGAGACGACGGAGAGCCTGACGCTGGTGCTGTCGGCCTGTGTCGTCTGCATGGCGATCGGGGTGCCGATCGGGATCGCGGCGGCACATCGCCCGAAACTCTATGCGGGCATGCGACCGGTTCTGGACCTGATGCAGACGCTGCCGACCTTCGTCTATCTCATTCCCGCGATTGTTTTCTTTGGCATCGGCATGGTGCCGGGTCTGATCGCGACGGTGGTGTTCGTCGTCCCAGCGCCGATCCGGCTGACCTACCTTGGGGTGTCGACCACCCCCAAGGCATTGCTGGAGGCGGCCCGCGCCTTTGGCGCGACGCCCTCGCAGGTATTGACCAAGGTGGAGTTGCCCTTCGCCTTTCCGCAGATCATGGCCGGGCTGAACCAGACCATCATGCTGTCGTTGTCGATGGTGGTCATCGCGGCGCTCGTGGGCGCGGATGGGTTGGGCGTTCCGGTGGTACGGGCCCTCAACCAGGTGAACACGGCGCTTGGATTTGAATCGGGCTTCGTGATCGTCGTAGTGGCGGTCATGCTGGACCGTATTCTGAATGTGGGAGCGAAGAAATGAGCACAGCGGTTCGCTTCGACAATGTGTCCATCGTGTTCGGCAACCATCCCGAGCGCGCGCTGCCGCTGATGGATGCGGGGCAGTCCCGCTCCGAGATACAGGAGGCGACCCAGCAGGTGCTCGGCGTGCATGATTGCTCGCTGGAGGTGGAGCGCGGCGAGATCCTCGTGCTGATGGGGCTCTCGGGCTCTGGCAAGTCGACGCTCCTGCGGGCCGTGAACGGGCTGAACCCGGTGGTTCGCGGATCGGTGCAAGTGAACGACGGCGGCGACATGGTGGATATCACCCATGCCGACAAGGCGACGCTTCGGCAGATGCGGCTGAGCAAGATCGCCATGGTGTTCCAGCAATTCGCGCTGCTGCCGTGGCGGACAGTGCGCGAGAATGTGGGCCTCGGTCTGGAGCTTGGCGGCATGGCCGTCGCGCAACGCACGGCCAAGGTGGATGAACAACTCGCACTGGTCGGGCTTGCCGATTGGGCCGACCGCAAGGTGGGGGAGCTGTCGGGCGGGATGCAGCAGCGTGTGGGCCTTGCCCGCGCCTTTGTCACTGACGCGCCTATCCTTCTGATGGACGAGCCATTCTCCGCGCTTGATCCGCTCATTCGCACGCGGCTTCAGGACGAGTTGCTGGAATTGCAGGAACGGCTGCAACGCACGATCATCTTCGTCAGCCACGATCTCGACGAGGCGTTCAAGATCGGCAACCGGATCGCGATCCTCAAGGGCGGGCGGATCGTGCAATGCGGTACGCCGCAGGAGATCTTTTCCAACCCGGCCGACGAATATGTCGCCGATTTCGTCGCTCACATGAACCCGTTGGGCGTGCTGCGGGCCTCGGACGTGATGGAGACCGTATCGGGCGAGTTTCCCGCACATATAATCGGGGCCGATACGCCGGTGGAAGATGTGATGCAGCTGTTGCTCGACCAAGGGATCACGCTTGGTGTGCAGCGGGAGGGTCGGCTTGTCGGGCAGGTTACCAAGGCGACGGTGATGCACCGCCTGCTGGACCCGCGCGCCGACATCTGAGCCGACCATTCGGTCGCGAAGCCACCCTGCCCTGTCGCTTTCGGCGGGCTGCATTGTCCGTGCGGTCTGCCAACTAGGGTGAAATTGCGCATGCGGCCGGTTCAACTATTGCGTTTTCGTTCATAGCTTGCTCGGCTGTCGTCTCAGGGGATCCCGTTTGCGCGGGGTGGAGAGAATGAAGGGGGAGCGGATGACCGACCAGGCCGGAATCTGGAAATCCGGGCGCGGGCGTGGGCGCCGGACACCGAAGGGGCGACAGCTCGAGGATCGGGCGCTGGAAGAGGTCCGGACGCTTCTGGGCACGCGCCCTCGCCGGCGCGACCTGCTGATCGAATTCCTGCACCTGATTCAGGATGCCCATGGGCACCTCTCCGCCGCCCATATCCGCGCGCTGGCCGAGGAAATGCGTATCTCCCAGGCCGAGGTATATGAAGTCGCCACTTTCTATGCCCATTTCGACGTTGTGCAGGAGGGCGAGACGCCGCCACCTGCGTTGACGATCCGTGTCTGCGACTCGCTGACCTGCGAGATGGCGGGCTCCAAGGCGCTGCGGCGGGCGCTGGAAAAAGGGCTGGACCCGAGCGAGGTCCGCGTGCTCCGCGCGCCCTGCATGGGGCGCTGCGATTCCGCGCCGACGGTGGAGCTGGGCCATAACCACGTTGAACGCGCCACGCCGGGCAAGGTGATGGCGGCAATAGAGGCAGGCGAGTTCGAACCCCACCTGCCCGACCGCCAGAGCTTTCTGGAATACCAGGCGCAGGGCGGCTACCGGACATTGCGCCTGCTGCGGGCGGCCGGCGACTGGGAAGACGTGCAGGACCAGATCGTGCAGGCGGGCCTGCGCGGGCTGGGCGGCGCGGGTTTCTCGGCGGGGCGGAAATGGGGCTTCGTGCGCTCCAACCCGGGCCCGCGCTTTGTTGCCGTGAATGGCGACGAGGGCGAGCCCGGCACCTTCAAGGACCGCCACCACCTCGAACGCGAACCGCATATGTTCCTCGAAGGCATGCTGATCTCGGCCTGGGCCATCGAGGCGGAGCGCTGTTACCTCTACATGCGCGACGAGTACCCCGCGGTACGCGAGATCCTGCGCCAGGAGATCGCGGCGCTTGAAGCCGCCGGGCTGGTGAAGAAGGGCTATATCGAGATGCGCCGCGGCGCGGGCGCCTATATCTGCGGCGAAGAGAGCGCGATGATCGAGTCGATCGAGGGAAAGCGCGGCATCCCGCGCCACCGCCCGCCCTATGTCGCGCAAGTGGGACTGTTCGGCCAGCCGACGCTGGTGAACAATATCGAAACGCTCTACTGGGTCGCGCGCATTGCCCGTTTCGGCCCCGAGGTGCTCAACGGTGTGGAACATAACGGGCGCACCGGGCTCCGCAGCTATTCAGTCTCTGGCCGGGTTGCGCGGCCGGGCGTCTACCTGCTGCCGGCCGGCTCCAACATTACCGACATCATCACCGCTGCCGGCGGCATGGCCGAGGGGCACGTTTTCACGGCCTTCCAGCCGGGCGGCCCCTCCTCCGGCATCCTGCCGGCGACGCTCTCGGATGTACCGCTGGATTTCGACACATTGCAGGAGCACGGCACTTTCATCGGCTCGGCCGCCGTCGTCGTGCTCTCGGACAAGGACAGCATCCGCGACGCGGCGCTCAACATGCTGCGCTTCTTCGAGGATGAGAGCTGCGGGCAATGCACGCCCTGCCGAGTTGGCTGCGAGAAGGCCGTGAAGCTGATGCAGGCGGAGAAATGGGATCGCGAACTGCTTGAGGAACTCTCCGAGGTCATGGTCGACGCCTCGATCTGCGGGCTTGGACAGGCGGCCCCGAACCCGATCCGGCTGGTGATGAAACATTTTCCCGAGGAGGTATGAACGTTGGCACGCGTGATGTTTATAGAAAAGGACGATCACGAACTTCGAGGTCTCCACAAGACAGAAGTCTCGTGCAAATACATCGTCAGTGAATACGATGGGCACAAAGTCCTGCAGCTCAATTCATACGGATCGATGGACAGGCAAATACCGGGTAAATTAAGTCAAACCTTCCAGTTCGATGAAACTGTGGCGCGCCAGTTGTGGGATCTTTTGGAACGCGAATTCGCTTTCTCAGCAAAGCCGGGAAACGAATAGACCAATGAAGGTTCTGTATTTCCTTTCCTTTATTGCTCTGAGCGCTCCCGCCCTTGCGCAGGATGCGCCCTATGCTGGGCAGCAGGACCGCGCGATCTCGTCCTTCTCGGAGGCTGATATCGCCGCCATCGAGGCTGGCGAAGGCTGGGGGCTTGCCCTGCCGGCGGAACTCAATGGCTGGCCGGGGCCGGCGCATGTGTTGGAAATGGCCGACGCATTGTCGCTGGATACCGAACAAAGAAGCCAGATCGAGACGATCTTTGACGAAATGAAAATGGCAGCCAAATCAGAAGGGCGCCGGATGCTCGACGCGGAAGCGGCGCTGGACGCGGCATTCGCGAACGGCGAGATCGATCCCGGGCGCCTCGTCAAGCTGCTGGCCGAAGCCGAGGCCGCGCGGGCGGCACTTCGGAAAGTCCATCTTGGGGCTCATCTGCGTACCGCGCCTTTCCTGACCCGCCATCAGAAAATGCTCTATTCGCAGGCGCGAGGCTATGAAGGCAGCGCGCATGGCGATCATTCCGCGCATGGAGGCAGCCACTGATGTCCGACAGCGTCACCTTCCGCCTCGACGGCGAAGACCTCACCGTCGCCAAGGGCACCACGATCTGGGAGGCCGCCAATGGGCGCGGCCTGAAGATCCCGCACCTGTGCCACAAGCCCGCGCCCGGCTACCGGCCGGACGGCAATTGCCGGGCCTGCATGGTGGAGATCGAGGGAGAGCGGAACCTCGCCGCCTCCTGCATCCGGGAGCCATCCGAGGGTATGGTCGTCAATACGGCCACCGCCCGCGCCGAGAGCGCGCGCAAGATGGTGGTGGAGATGCTCGTAGCCGACCAACCGGAGCGCGAGGATGCGCATGACCTCTCCAGCCATTTCTGGGACATGGCGGATGCCGTCGGCGTCAAGGAGAGCCGCTTTCCAGCCATGGAGAAGGCGCGCATTCCGCTTCTGGATGACAGCCACGTCGCCATGCGGGTCAACCTCGATGCCTGCATCCAGTGCGGCCTTTGCGTGCGGGCCTGCCGCGAGGTGCAGGTGAATGACGTGATCGGCATGGCCGGGCGCGGGCATGACAGCTTCCCCGTCTTCGATCAGGGCGATCCGATGGGCGCCTCCACCTGCGTGGCGTGCGGCGAATGCGTGCAGGCCTGCCCAACTGGCGCATTGATGCCCGCGTCGATCATGGACGGAGCGCAGCGCGGCGACAAAGCGGATTTCGACAGCGAGACGCAAAGCGTCTGCCCGTTCTGCGGCGTGGGCTGTCTTGTCAGCCTCAAGGTCAAGGACGGGCGGATTGCCCATGTCGAAGGTATCAACGGGCCGGCGAACGAGGGCCGACTGTGCGTCAAGGGACGTTTCGGCTTCGACTATATCCACCACGAACACCGGCTGACCAAGCCGCTGATCCGGCGCGCGGATGCGCCTCCCAAGGGGTTGAATGTGGACCCCGGAAACCTCTCGACCCATTTCCGCGAGGCGAGCTGGGACGAGGCGCTGGAGGCCGCAGCCGGTGGCCTTGGCGGCTTGCGTAACGCGCATGGCGGACGGTCGGTCGCCGGTTTCGGTTCGGCCAAATGCACCAACGAGGAGGCCTATCTCTTCCAGAAGTTGATCCGCGAGGGCTTTGGCCACAACAACGTGGACCACTGCACCCGGCTCTGCCACGCCTCCTCGGTCGCCGCCCTGTTGGAAAATGTCGGCTCGGGCGCAGTCACAGCCACGTTCAACGAGATCGAGAATGCCGATGTGGCGATCGTCATCGGCGCCAACCCGGTCGAGAACCACCCCGTCGCTGCGACCTATTTCAAGCAGTTCGCCAAACGTGGTGGCAAGCTGATCGTGATGGATCCGCGCGGGATCGGCCTGCGCAGCTTTGCCTCGCATATGCTGCAATTCCGGCCGGGCACCGATGTGGCCATGCTCAACGCGATCATGGCGACCATCGTCGAGGAGGGCCTTTTCGACGAAGCCTATATCGCTCAGCGCACCGAAAACTGGGAAGCCGAAAAGGCGCATCTGGCCGAATTTGCCCCGGAGAAGATGGCGAAGATCTGCGGCATCGACGCGGCAACCCTGCGCGATGTCGCCCGGACCTTTGCCGGGGCCAAGGCGGGAATGATCTTCTGGGGCATGGGTGTGAGCCAGCATATCCACGGCACGGACAACTCGCGCTGCCTTATCAGCCTCGCGCTCATGTGCGGCCATGTCGGGCGCCCCGGCACCGGGCTGCACCCGCTGCGCGGACAGAACAACGTGCAGGGTGCGTCCGATGCAGGCCTGATCCCGATGTTCCTGCCCGATTACCAATCCGTTACGGATGACGGTATCCGCCAGCGCTTCACCGAGCTTTGGGGCTCGGAGGATTTTGGCGACCAGAAGGGGCTGACCGTTACCGAGATCCTCGATGACGTCCATGCCGGGCGCATTCGCGGCATGTATATCCTCGGCGAAAACCCGGCCATGTCGGACCCGGATGTGGAGCATGCCCGCGAAGCGCTGGCCAAGCTGGAGCACCTCGTGGTGCAGGACATCTTCCTGACCGAGACGGCCAATTTCGCCGACGTGATCCTGCCGGCCTCCGCGCTCTACGAGAAAGCCGGCACCGTCTCCAACACCAACCGGCAGGTGCAGATGGTCCGCCCTGCCCTCGCCCCGCCGGGCGAGGCGCGCGAGGATTGGGCGATCACCATGGAGCTTGCGCGCAAGCTGGGGCTGGACTGGCAGTATACGCATCCGCGCGAGGTCTTTGCCGAGATGAAGATCACCATGGCCAGCCTGAACAACATCACCTGGGAACGGCTGGAGCGGGAGAGCGTGACCTATCCGTCTCTGTCCGAGCAGGATCCGGGGCAAGCGGTGGTGTTCGGCGACGGCTTCCCGCGCGAGGGTGGCCGGGCGAAATTCACCCCCGCCGCCATCATCGCACCGGACGAGGCGCCGGATGCGGATTTCCCAATGGTCATGACCACCGGGCGGCAGCTGGAGCATGGGCATACCGGGTCCATGACCCGCCGCTCGAAGGTGCTGGACGCGGTGGAGCCGGAGGCGAATTGCTCGCTCCACCCGGCCACGCTGCGCAAGCTCGGCGTGGAGCCGGGCGGCATGGTGCGGCTAAGCACGCGGCGCGGGGCTATCGAGATCATGGCGCGGGCGGACCGGGCAGTCTCGCCGGACATGGTCTTCGTGCCCTTCGCCTTCGTCGAGGCGGCGGCGAATGTACTGACCAACCCGGCGCTGGATCCATATGGAAAGATCCCCGAGTTCAAGTTCTCGGCCGTTCGTGTGGAACCTGCCTGACCTAACGAGCGCGGCCCATGGGCGGCGCCCCGACTAGCCCTCGACCAGCTCCCGGATCTCGGCGACAGGGAACGGGCTTTCGGCGATGACGGCCTCCGCAACCGGCAACTCTCCGGCCTTGTCGAACAGGCGATACATGTGGGCGAATGTCGTCGCCTGCGCCACGCCGCTGCGGGCCAGTTCCCGGAAGATCGCCGCGGATCGCTCCAACTGCCCCATCTCGGCCAGGATGCGCGCCTGCGCCGTCTGCAGCCGTTGCGCGCCATGGCCGAGCTGGACCGCACGGGTGATCTGCGCCAGCGCCTGCTCCCGTGTTGCCTCCCGGCGGCGGAGCACTTCCGCCGTCATCAGCTGCAGCTCGATCAGGTCATGTTCCACCGTGGCGATCTCGGCATAGACCTGAGCCATCTCCTCCGGACGCTTGGCGCGGCCATACCAATGGCCGAGGGCTGCCAGGTAACAGGGGTGCCGCTCCGCCGCCTCTGTTGCCTCTTCCAGCCGCACAAGGCCCGCGGCAAGCTTGCCGTCTTCCAGCAGAATATCTGCCTCGCGCTTGAGGTAGATCGGTTCGTCGGGATAGGCGCGCAGTGCCGCGCGGTTGCGCGCCAGCGCCTCGTCGGCCTGGCCCAACTCGCGCAGCATCACCGCCGCTGCGCTCTCCAACTCCGGGCTACCGGCCAGGCGCGCGTGGTTTTTCTCCAGCCGCACCAGCCCGTTGCGAATGCGGGTATGGTTCCAGTAGCCGCGCCCCACCCGCTTGCCATGCACCAACCGCCAATCCCTGAGCGCGACCTCCCAGGGGTAGGACACCGTGCCGGCGTCCATCCAACCCTCGGGCGGCGCATAGTCGTTCAGTTTCGACAGCCGCTCGTCGGCGCCGGGAAAGAGACTGCCCTTGCGCGAGATCATGCGGGGGTCGATCGGATAGCTCGGCGCACGGTTCAGCCAACCCGCCGAAAGCAGCGCCCCCAGAACGCCGGGCACCAGCCGGTCCATCGGACCCATCCACCAAGCGACATGCGCCCAGCGATGCGCCTCCTGCGCTTCCCCGGCTTCGAGATGGGCAAGCGCCGCGTAGCTGGCAACATTTCCGAGCGCATCGTCACCGGTCACCGGACGGCCCCAGGCTGCCTTGTGCACCTTGCGGCTGCTGGAAAGGTCACCGCAATCGACGCAAAGCTCGCTCAGAAGCGGGAAGACATAGGGCTTGCGGAAGCCGCGATTGACCTGTGCCGCGAGCAGGTCGCGGGCCTGCGCGGCGCGTCCCTGCCCGCGCAGGTAATCGACGAGAAAGGGGAAGCACTGTCCCAGGTCGCCATCGCCGAGGAAATGTTCCTCCGGCGCATCCATGCGAGAGATCAGAAGCTCCATCGCCTCGGCCTGCCCCTCTGAGGAAAGCGCGTCCTGCACCGAGAAGACCGTGCCGCCGCCCAGCGTCGCCGCGGTCTGCGAAAAAGCGGAATGCGGCGGGCCGAAGATCTGCTTGCAGCGCGACATGGCAAAAAGTTCAAGGAAATCGCGCTGCCCAAGCAGCAATTCCTCGTCCCCCACCAGCTCCTCGAAGGTCATCACCCGGTCGCCACCGGCAACCTTGAGCCGCTCCACCTCGTGGCGCGTGTCGGAAAAGACGAGACAGGCCGCCTCCGGGTCTTCCAACTGGTGGGTCAGGTGCACCTCGTAGAATTCGCGCGGGATATACTTGTTCGGCCAGAGCTTCTGCGAGGTGATCGGGTTGGAGATGATGTCGCCGCGCCGGATGTGATAGGCACTCAGATGGGTGCCCGCGAGCCGCGCGTCGATCTGCTCGGAGACGCGCCGGATCGTATCGCAAAAGCCGATGCCGTCGAAACAGCCCGCCAGCCGCTCGGCCACGGCCTCCGCATCCTCCCATGGCAGAACGGTCGTACCCACCGAGCGCTGCGAAAGAAACCCCTTCCCTTCGGTCGCGGCTGCCTTCAGCGACTCGGCACTGCCGAGATGAGTCGCGTCCAGATCGTCCAGCGCCGCCCAGTCCGCAGCCGACATGTCGCCATCGATGAAATGGCGCGAGACATATTCCGGCGTAAAGATATCGGTCGGGTTGCGCAGCTCCTCGGCGGTGCGGCCATGGCTGACCCAGGCCACGACGAAGGGAATGTCATAGTCGCGCGAAATTCGGATGGCATTGAGAATGGAGATCAGCCGCCCGCCCATGCGGTCGTTGCGATGGGCGACGATTTGGCCGCCATGCGTCTGAGATCGGTCCATTCTGCTCTCCCGGCTTTTGCCAGCATGATGGGCTGCAATTGAAAGCAGGTAAACGGCGGAACTGCGGCAGGGACCAGCTCTTACCGAGGCGCAACCCCGTTTTGCTGCAGATGCACACTTATGGTCGCATTTGCATGTTCCTCCAGAGTCGCTACTGTGCCGCCCGAACCGGGCCTGCAGTCGCAGAATCTGGCATTGGGGAGAATGCCGCGCCGCCTGTCCCGACCTGAGGAACACTTCGGAATATTTTGAAAGGTAACGACAAATGGCTGAAAACCAAACGCCCGACATTCTGTATACCAAGGTAGACGAAGCGCCCGAACTCGCTTCTGCTTCGTTGCTGCCGATCATCCGGAAATTCGCTGCCGCAGCCGGAATCGAGGTTGGAACGAAAGATATCTCCGTCGCCGGACGGATTCTTGCGACTTTTCCGGAATATTTGAAGGAAGATCAGCGGGTTTCCGATGACCTTGCGGAACTGGGTGAGCTGGTGAAGACGCCGCAAGCCAACGTGATCAAGCTGCCCAACATCTCCGCCTCCGTGCCGCAGCTGACCGCCGCCATTGCCGAGCTGCAGGCCCAGGGTTTTGCCGTGCCGGACTACCCCGAGGATCCCGCCACCGACGAAGAAAAGGCCGTGCGCGCCAAGTATGACGCGATCAAGGGCTCCGCCGTGAACCCCGTTCTGCGCGAGGGCAACTCCGACCGTCGCTCCGCCAGGGCGGTGAAGAACTACGCCCAGAAGAACCCGCATTCGATGGGCAAATGGGCTTCCGACAGCAAGACCAAGGTCTCGTCCATGTCGGATAACGACTTCTTCGCCAACGAGAAATCCGCCACCATCACCGCCGCGCAGGCCGGCGACGCGAAGATCGAGTTCGTCGCCAAGGACGGTGCCGTGAGCGTTCTCAAGGCTGGCTGGCCGCTGGAAGAAGGCACCGTGGCCGACGCGACCTTCATGTCGGTGCGTGCGCTCTCGGCCTTCCTCGCCGAAGCGATCGAGGACACCAAATCCGACGGCACGATGTTCTCGCTGCACATGAAGGCCACGATGATGAAGGTCTCCGACCCGATCATCTTCGGCTACGCGGTGAAGGCCTGGCTCGCCCCGGTCTTCGAGAAATTCGGCCGCGAGATGGCCGCGCTTGGCGTGAACGCCAATTCCGGCATGGGTGACGTGTTGGAGCGCGTGAAGGGCAACCCGGAGATCATGGCCGCAATCGAAGCCGTGGCCGCCGAGCGCCCCTCCATGTACATGGTCGACAGCGACAAGGGCATCACCAACCTGCATGTCCCGTCGGATGTCATCATCGACGCCTCCATGCCGGCCGTGATCCGCGCTGGCGGCAAGGGTTGGGACGAGAAAGGCCAGAAGGGCGACACCAACTGTGTCATCCCCGACCGCTGCTATGCCACGGTTTATGACGAGACGATCAACTTCTTCAAAGCCAACGGCGCGTTGGACGTGTCCACTGCGGGCTCTGTCGCCAATGTCGGTCTGATGGCGCAGAAGGCGGAGGAATACGGCTCCCACCCGACCACTTTCGAAGCCCCGGGCGATGGCGAGATCCGCGTCGTCCTGGCAAATGGCGAGACGTTGCATTCGCACGCTGTCGAGGCCGGCGACATCTGGCGCGCCTGCACCGTGAAAAAGGCCCCGATCGAGAACTGGATCCAGCTCGCGCTGGACCGTCAGCGCCTGACTGGCTCCGAGGCGATCTTCTGGCTGGACAGCGCACGCGCCCATGACGCGCAGCTGATCGAATACGTGAAACCCGCCTTGGAAGCCGCTGGTGTTGCGGATAAATTCCAGATCATGGCGCCGCGCGAAGCAACTGCCCAGTCGCTCAAGACTATCACCGCCGGCAAGGACAGCATCGCCATCACCGGCAACGTGTTGCGGGACTACCTGACGGACCTGTTCCCGATCCTGGAGCTGGGCACCTCGGCCAAGATGCTGTCCATCGTCAAGCTGATGAATGGCGGCGGGTTGTTCGAGACCGGTGCCGGCGGGTCGGCCCCCAAGCACGTCCAGCAACTTGTGGCCGAGAACCACCTGCGGTGGGACTCGATGGGTGAGTTCTGTGCCCTCGGCGAGAGCTTCAACTTCCTCGCCGACACCAACGAAAACGCCAAGGCCGGCGTGCTGGGCGCAGCCGCCGAGGCCGCGACTCAGGGCATCCTGGACTTCAACCGTTCGCCCTCGCGCAAAGTGGGCGAGCCCGACAACCGCGACAGCCATTACTGGTTCGCCCGCTACTGGGCCGAAGCCCTGGCCGCGCAGACCGAAGATGCCGCGCTTGCCGCCGAGTTCGCCCCGATCGCCAAGGCGCTGGCCGATGGCGAGGAAGCGATCCTCGGCGAGCTGGCCGCTGTGCAAGGCGTGAAGGTTGACCTCGGTGGCTACTTCAACACCGATCCGGCCAAGACCGCCGCGGTAATGCGCCCCTCGGCGACGTTGAACGCGATCATTGGCTGAACACAGTCGATTGCAGAGTAGGAAACGCCCGCTTCGGCGGGCGTTTTCCGTTTTCCGTGCGTCTCCGTTGCGCGCATCTTGACGCGTCACTTGCGGGCGTTTTCAGTATAGGGGGCGTTGGCCCCGCACTCATGCGAGCGCTCCCCCCAAGATAATTGGGGAAGGTGGATGTAACACGCGGCGGAAAGGCATTATTAGTTTCGTTATTAGTTTATTAGTTTTTCGACACAGCGCCATGTTGGAGGCACGGAAACCCCGCCCCAAAGTCGCGCTTCTTCTTGCTGATTTGCTTATAATATGATACCCGCGTAGCGTTCGACATGCAGGAACGACAGGAACCTTTTGGACAAGAACCCCGAAGCCCTGCCGAAGTATCGACAAAATCGAACAATTTAGAACACAAACGCGCATACAGCCCTGAATGCGCGTTCCCAGTGCAAAGGGATGAGCACATGGCATCCGATACCGTCTCCACCGACGCACCGCATCGGCGTTTCAACCCCCTCAAGGGCGAATGGGTGCTCGTCTCTCCGCATCGCAACAAGCGTCCCTGGTCCGGCCAGCAGGAAAAGACCGCAGGTGTGGAGAAGCCGGAATTCGACCCGGGCTGCTACCTCTGCCCCGGCAACACGCGCAACAATGGCGTAGTGAATGACAGCTACAAGGGGCCCTGGGTCTTCGACAACGACTTTCCGGCTCTGCTGACCGACAGCCCAGAGGGTGGCACCACGGGCGATCCGCTGTTCCGTGCCACCAATGTGCGCGGCACGGCGCGCGTCATGTGCTTTTCGGAGCGCCATGACCTGACACTGCCCGAACTGCCCGTGACAGAGATCCGCAAGGTGGTCGATGTCTGGGCCGGGCAGATCGAGGAATTGGGCGCGCGATATGACTGGGTGGCGCTGTTCGAGAACAAGGGCGTGGTGATGGGCTGCTCGCAGCCGCACCCGCATGGGCAGATCTGGGCCTCCGATTTCCTGCCCAACGAGGTCACCCGCGAAGACGAATGCCAGAGGAAACATCTCGAAGAGACCGGCAATGTGCTGCTGGTCGAATATGCCGCTTCCGAGGCGCAGAAACAGGAGCGCATCGTCGTCGAGAATGACGACTGGCTAGCCGTCGTTCCGTGGTGGGCGGTTTGGCCCTTTGAAGCGCTCGTGATGCCGCGCCGCCACGTGCTGCGGCTGCCGGATCTGACCGGGACGGAACGCGATGGGCTGGCCGATATCCTCAAACGGCTCTGCACCCGTTATGACAACCTTTTCGAGACCGAGTTCCCCTACACGATGGGCTGGCATGGCGCGCCGACGCGGGAGGGCCGCTGGGACCACTGGCAGTTGCACGCCCATTTCTACCCGCCGCTGCTGCGCTCGGCCACGGTGCGCAAGTTCATGGTTGGCTACGAGATGCTGTCGGAAGCGCAGCGCGACCTGACGGCGGAACAGGCTGCCGAGCGGCTGCGCGGCCTGTCGGATGTCCACTACAAGCAAGGAGCCGCCTCGTGAAAACGCAGGATCGGGACATGACGGCTGATGTCGCCGCCGCCTATGAGCAGCATTTCGGCCGGGCGCCGGAGCTGACCACCTATGCCCCCGGTCGTGTGAACCTGCTGGGCGAACATACCGATTACAATGGCGGCTACGTGCTGCCGATGCCGCTCAAGGGGCTTGGCGTCTCCATCGCGGTCGGACGCGGGCCAGCACCGGGCGTGGTGGAGGCCTATTCGGACACGTTCAATGCCTCCGAGACCCGCAAGATCACGGATGGCAAGGAAGGCCGTTGGTCGGATTACGTGCTGGGCTGCCTGAAGGCCGTCGCCCAAGAGGAGATCGCGGAAACCGGACTACGCGTGACGCTGATCACGACATTGCCGATGGGGGCGGGCCTGTCGAGTTCCGCCGCGCTCGAAGTCGCCTCGATCCGGGCCGCCTCCGAGCTGTTCGGAAAGCCGATTTCTCCGGTCGAGATTGCCGTAAAGGCCCGCGCGGTGGAGAATGGTTTCGTCGGCATGCCCTGCGGGATCATGGATCAGTTTGCCTCCTCCGTCGGCACGCCCGGCAATGCGCTCTTCCTGAACACCCGGACGCTGGACTACCAGCCGGCGCATCTGCCCGATGGGCACAGCTTCGTCATCGTGCATTCCGGCGTCAGCCATCAACTGACCGAGGATGGCTATGCGACGCGGGTGGCCGAGTGCAACGCCGCCTGCGAGGCGCTCGGTGTGGAGATGTTGAGCGACCTTGGCCCCGGCGATCTTGATCGCCTGTCGGGTATCCCGGGGCTTCTGGCGCGGCGCACGCGGCATGTGATCACCGACAACCAGCGCGTTCTGGACGGGCTCGACGCTCTCAAGGCCGAGGACATGATCCTTTTCGGCGAACTGATGAATGCCAGCCACGCCTCGCAGCGGGACGATTACGAGATCACCGTTCCGGAGACGGATGCGCTGGTCGAGGCGGCCTTGAAGGCCGGCGCCATCGGCGCGCGCCAGACGGGCGGCGGCTTCGGCGGCTCCATCGTTGTGCTGGTGCCTGATACCGCCGTCGAAACGGTCGGACAGGCGCTGGTGGACTCTTTCTCCAAAGCGCGGGTGCTTGCGGTCACCTGAGGCCTCCAACAGATCAGGGCAACCAATTGTTAGGAATTATGACCGACCTTGAGGGCGTGCGGGATGAGGCTCCACTTCCTCCTGCGTGCGGCGCTTGAGTCGCTGCGGGAAAGGCCCGCCATGTCGATCGCCGGCTGTTCTGCCTGGAACAGGTCTCAACTGATTGATTTGGCGGGTCTCTTTTCCTCTGCCCTCCGGTTCGAACCAAAGCGTCCCATTGGGTTCTGGCCTGCTGCGCGCTAGGGTGCCGGCGAAGCCAAATGGGAGGTTCAGATGGTCGATTCCGTTTTCAATGAAGATTCCGTCGCTGTCGTCACCGGATCCGGTGCCGGGATCGGCCTTTCCCTCGCGCGGGAATTCGCATCCATCGGCATGCGCGTGGTGCTTGTGGACAATCGCGCGGACGTTCTGGACACCGCTGCGCAGAGCGTGCGCGCTGCCGGTGCCGCCGACGTGATGACGCGCAGCGCCGATGTTTCCGATGCAGCCGCGATGGAAGCGCTCGAGGCGGAGGTTGCCGAGCGTTTCGGGGGCACGGACATCCTCGTCAACAACGCGGGCATCCAGCCCGGCAGCTCCATGTTCGGCCCGCGAGACGCTTGGGAAGCTGTTCTGAATACCAATCTTTGGGGCGTCATCAATGGAACACGCGCCTTCGCGCCGCGGATGATCAAGCGCGCCCGCCCCGGGATGATTGTCAATACGGGCTCCAAGCAAGGGATCACCACGCCTCCGGGCGATCCGGCCTACAATGTCGCCAAGGCCGGCGTTAAGGCCTATAGCGAGGCTCTGGCGCACGAATTGCGCAGCGGTCCGGGCGCACATCTCAGCGCGCATTTGCTGATCCCCGGCTTCGTTTTCACCGAACTCACCGCCGGTGGGCGGACAACGAAGCCCGACGGCGCCTGGACGTCGGAGGAACTTGCGCGTTTTGCAATGGACAAACTCCGCGAACGGGATTTCTACATTCTTTGCCCGGATAACGACGTCTCGCGGGAACTCGACGAAAAGCGGATGGCCTGGGCGATGGGCGACATTATCGAGAACCGACCGGCCCTCTCGCGCTGGCATCCCGATTATGCGGCAGCATTCGAGGCCTATATTCGGAAAGCCTAGACCGCCCGGCCGGGATCTCGCCCCCAAACTCATATCGGTCATTTGGGGGCACCGCCCCCAAACCCTCCAGATATTTGAGGAAAGAAGAAGGCGGTGCGCGGACGGGCCTTTCCTCTTTCCGCAAGTATCCGCACCGGAGGCACGATCCGCAGGATCGCAACCGCACGCCCAGAACGTCGACAAGCTCCCCATTGGAGGACAGTCCTCCGAACAAAAAAACCGCCGCGCATCCGGGCTGGATGGCGGCGGCAAAGTCGCGATTCTGTAGTCCGGCTGGCTGGGGCGAGGCGCGCCCCTGACCTATTGGGGACAGGCAAGATGCCGGGCGTTCATCACGATGGGGACGAGGATGGACGCCGCCGGTTGGCAGATCGCAGGCAGAAACTCAGACGAGCGCGGGCAGATGCAGGCCAGCGACGAGGATCACCATGAGCGCAACCGCGCCAAGTGCATCAGGCAGAAGAGTCGCTTCGGTACGGGCAATCAGGTCTTTCAGATCGGTGAACATCGGGGCAGGTCCTGTTGGCTGTCTTTGCTCGCTTTGTTGCACCTTTGTTCTCATTTCGGCACGCAAAAGTAAAGAACTTTTTAAGAACATTCGTGAACAAAGTGGAACAAGCCCGTTAACCCACTGAAATCAGGCGAATCGCCTTGTCCTGTTCCATGAGCCAAAGGAGCGTGCGGACGGCTTTGCCGCGCGCGCCCGTCAGGTCCGGGTCGTCCTGCAACAAGCGGCGGGCATCCTGCTGGGCCACCTGCATCAGGCCCGCCTGCCGTTCGATATCGGCAACTCGGAATTTGGGAAGGCCCGACTGTGCGGTTCCGATCAGGTCCCCTGCCCCGCGCATGGCGAGATCCTCCTCAGCGATGCGGAAACCGTCCTCCGTCTCGCGCAGGATCTCAAGCCGCCGGCGCCCGCCTTCGGTCAGCGGCCCCTTGTACATGAGCAGGCAGGTCGAGGCCGTCGCGCCGCGCCCGACCCGTCCGCGCAGTTGGTGCAACTGCGCCAAGCCGAAATTCTCCGCCTGCTCGATGACCATGATCGAGGCATTCGGAACGTTGACCCCGACCTCGATCACCGTCGTTGCCACAAGCACCGCCGTCTCCCCCGCAACGAAACGCGCCATCGAGGCGTCCTTTTCCGCCGGCGGCATCTGTCCGTGCACGAGACCGACCTTGCCTTCGCCGAGGGCGGCACGCAGGTGACGAAAGCGGTCCTCGGCAGCGGTCATGTCGACCACCTCGCTCTCCTCGACCAGAGGGCAAACCCAGTAGGCCTGCCGCCCCTCTGCAATCGCGCGGCGCAACCTCTCGACCACTTCGTCGATACGTTGGGCGGAAACGAGCGCCGTCTGCACCGGTTGGCGCCCGGGTGGTTTCTCGTCCAGCACCGAAAGATCCATATCTCCATATTGCGCGAGCGACAGGCTGCGGGGGATCGGTGTGGCGGTCATCACCAGCACATCGACCGCGTGCCCCTTGGCGCCGAGTTCCATCCGCTGAGCCACGCCAAAGCGATGCTGTTCGTCAACCACGGCGAGTCGAAGATCCCGGAATTCCACATCTTTCTGGAACACTGCATGTGTGCCGACAAGAATATGGATATCGCCACGCGCCAGCGCCTCCAGCTTGGCCCGCCGCTCCGCCCCCTTGTCGCGGCCGGTCAGGAGTTCCAAAACCACGCCCGCGCTCTCGGCCAGCGGCCGCAGCGATTCCAGGTGCTGTCGGGCCAGGATTTCGGTCGGTGCCATCATCACACCTTGCCCGCCGGCCTCCACCGCCACCAGAAGCGCCATCACCGCGACCAGCGTTTTGCCCGCGCCGACATCGCCCTGCAGCAACCGCGACATGCGCTTGGGGCCAGCCATATCGGCGGAGATCTCGGCGATCGCGCGCTCCTGTGCGCCGGTCGGCACATAGGGCAAGGCATCCAGAACGCGTGACTGCAAACGGCCCGTCGCGACGGATTGGCGCCCCTTGCCGCGCCGCTCGACCTGCCGGGCCAGCGCCAGCGTCACCTGATGCGCGAAAAGCTCGTCATAGGCCAGCCGCCGCCGCGCGGCGCTGTCAGCGGAGATATCGCGCAGGCTCTCGGGGCTATGCGCGGCCTCGAGCGCGCTTCTCCAGCCGGTCCATCCCTCTCGCTCCACCAGCCCGGGATCGGACCATTCCGGCAAGTCCGGCGCCCGTTTCAACGCGCCCCGGCTTGCCTTCAGCATCACCTTCTGCGTCACGCCCGAGGTCAGTGGATAGACTGGCTCGAATTCCGGGATCTCCCCCGCCTCTTCCGGGCGCAGGATGTGGTCCGGATGGACCATCTGCGCCACACCATCGAAAAACTCGATCTTGCCCGACACCAGACGGCGCTGCCCGGTGGGCAACTGCCGCTGAAGATACTCGGCATTGGCGTGGAAAAAGACGAGCTGGAAACGTGTCTGCGCATCTTCGACCTCTATCCGATAGGGCCCGTTGCGCCGCGCCGCGCCGTGATGCTGGCCGACCGTCACTTCGACACTTGCCGTGCGCGGCAACTCCAAGCCCTGCACCGTCGGAACCCGCCTGCGGTCGATGCCGGAATGCGGTAGCGTAAAGAGCAGATCGCGCGGGCGCTCGATGTCGATATGCGCGAGGTTACGGGCCGTTTTCGGCCCGATGCCTTCCAGCGTCTCCAGCTCGGCAAAGAGCGGGAACAGGATCGACGGCCGCCCGCTCATGCCTGCCCTATCAGTTCCAGCCAGCCGTCTTCATCCAGCGTCTCGATGCCAAGCTCGGCCGCTTTCTTTGCCTTGGAGCCTGCGCCGGGTCCAGCAACCAGCAGGTCCGTCTTCTTGGAGACCGAACCGGACACCTTCGCGCCCAGTGCTTCGGCGCGCGATTTGGCCTCGGCCCGGGTCATCTTTTCCAGTGTACCCGTGAAGACAACGGTCTTTCCGGCGACCGGGCTGTCGCTCACGCGCGGCGCCGCAACATCCTGGATCTGCAGCCGGTCGACAAGCGCGTCGACCATCTCCCGCTCGGCCGTCTGCGCCATCGCGGTTACCAGCGATTGCACCAGCGTCTCGCCAATGCCATCGACCGACAGCAACTCGGCCCAGTTCGGGCTTTGCTCCAGCACCGCCTTGCGTGCCTTGGCATCCCCGGCCTGCGCGGCGGGTTCGGAAATCGCGCCGTCGATCACCGTTTTCAGGGCGTCCCAACTGCCGAAATGCCGCGCGAGCGTCGCGCCCGCCACCTCACCCAGATGCCGAAGTCCTAGCGCGAAAAGGAAACGGTTGAGCGGTATACGCCGTTTCTCTTCGATGGCGCGGAAGAGATTGGTGGCCGATTTCTCGCCCCACCCCTCCCGGTTCTGCAATTGCTGCAGCCCGGAGCCGTAGTTTTCTTCCAGATCGAAGATGTCCGCCGGAGTCTTGATCCAGCCATCGCGATAGAATTGCTCAACTTGTTTCGCGCCCAGCCCCTCGATATCGAAGGCCGCGCGGGAGACGAAATGCTTCAGTTTTTCAACCGCCTGAGCGGCACAAATCATGCCGCCAGAACAGCGGCGGACGGAATCGCCTTCCTCGCGGATGGCGTCAGAACCGCAGACCGGACAAGTATGCGGAAAGGCAAAGGGCTGAGCATCGGCAGGGCGTTTCGAAATGTCGACATCGGCGATCTTGGGGATCACGTCGCCGGCGCGATAGACCTGCACCCAGTCGCCGACGCGAATATCGCGACCCTCCCGGATTTCCGCGCCCGAATTGTCGCGCCCGGAAATGTAGTCCTCATTATGCAGGGTCGCGTTCGACACCACGACCCCGCCCACTGTCACCGGCGACAGGCGCGCAACCGGGCTGAGCGCGCCGGTGCGGCCGACCTGGATGTCGATCCCCTCAAGCCGTGTCCAGGCAAGCTCGGCCGGGAATTTATGCGCGATCGCCCAGCGGGGCGTGGTGGAACGGAAGCCAAGCCGCGCCTGGTACGCCAGATCGTCCACCTTGTAGACCACGCCATCGATATCATAGCCGAGGCTCGCCCGCTGCGCTTCGATATCGCGATAATGGCGAATCATCGCCTCGGGATCGGGGCAGAGGATGGTGAGCGGGTTGGTCTGGAAACCCAGGTTAGCCAGTCGCTTGATGGCGGCAAGTTGCGTCTCGTCCAGCGGCGCGGACAGCTCTCCCCAGGCATAGGCAAAAAAGCGTAGCGGGCGTTCGCGGGTGATCGCGGGATCGAGTTGGCGCAGAGACCCCGCCGCGGCGTTGCGCGGGTTGGCGAAGGTCTTTGCAACCCGTTTTCCGGGGTTCGGGATCGCGGCATGCTCGGCCAAAATTCGGTCGTTGAGGGCTTCGAAATCGGCGTGGCTCATATAGACCTCGCCGCGCACTTCCAGGATCTCCGGCGCGTTTTCAATATGTTGAGGGATATCGCCGATAGTGCGGGCATTGGCGGTCACGTTCTCGCCAACGCTGCCATCGCCGCGCGTTGCAGCCTGGACCAGCTGGCCATTCTCGTAGCGCAGCGACAGCGACAACCCGTCGATCTTGGGCTCGGCCGTGTAGGCCAGCGGTGCGTCCGCCGACAGCCCGAGATAATTGCGAATCGAGCGGTCGAACTCCAAGACGTCCTCGTCTTCAAAGGCATTGCCAAGCGAGAGCATCCGGACGGCATGCGTGACTTTGGAAAAACCTTCCGAGGGTGCGGCGCCGACCTGTTCCGTCGGGGTGTCCGGTCGCATCAGTTCCGGGAAACGCGCCTCGATTTCGGTATTTCGTCGTTTGAGCGCGTCATATTCGGCATCGCTCATCACTGGCGCATCATCGGCGTGATAGGCGCGGTTGGCATCCGCCAGCATCTGCGCCAGGCGCGCAAGCTCGCTGGCGGCCTCTTTGGCAGTCAGGGATTGCACCGCTTTCGATTTTGCCATGTCTTCCTCCGCCGCCAAGGTTCCCGATTGATAGGGGGTGGACGGCGTCTGGTCCAGATACCGCCGACAGGGAACCCCATACCAGAGAGCCGGTTGTCCTTCCCGCCGACGCTTCAGGCAAAAAAAGTGGGCGGCCATGTCACCATGAACCGCCCCGAGATACACTGCCTGAAGGGATCTTGTGGTGGGTCCGGTTGCTGCGTGGCAAGCGGGCCCGTCCGTGTGTTCTGTCGGCGGCTCAGGCGCCGACTGCGACGCGCCGGCTCATGCCGTCTATGTCGGGGTCACGCAGGACGTAGCCCCGCCCCCAAACCGTCTCGATATAATTGTCGCCGCCCGTGGCATTGCTGAGCTTCTTACGCAACTTGCAGATGAAGACGTCGATGATCTTCAGCTCGGGTTCATCCATGCCGCCATAGAGATGGTTGAGAAACATCTCCTTGGTCAGCGTCGTCCCCTTGCGCAGGCTCAGAAGCTCCAACATCTGGTATTCCTTGCCGGTCAGATGCACGCCCTTGCCTTCGACATCCACCGTCTTGGCGTCGAGGTTGACCGTCACCTTGCCGGTTCGGATCACGGATTGCGCATGCCCCTTGGAGCGTCGAATAATTGCGTGAATACGCGCGACCAGCTCTTCGCGATGGAAGGGCTTGGTCAGGTAATCATCCGCACCGAAGCCAAAACCCTTTATCTTGTTGTCGGTATCGTCCGCCCCGGAAAGGATCAGCGTTGGCGTCTCGATCCGCGCAAGCCGCAATTGGCGCAACACCTCATGCCCGGTCATGTCCGGAAGGCCGAGATCCAGCAGAATCAGATCGTAATCGTAAAGCTTTGCCAGGTCGATTGCCTCCTCGCCAAGATCCGTCGAGTAGACGTTCAGGTTGGCATGAGTGAGCATCATTTCGATGCTCTTGGCAGTCGCCGGGTCGTCTTCGACGAGCAGGACACGCATTTTCTTACTCCGCTTCAATCCCTTATTTCAGACACCATGACCGGATTTGGTTAACCCACAATTACCGGAAAAACAGATGCCGACGTTTCAATCAAAAGTTGCACAAAACGTTAAATGGTTAACCTCGCTATTTTGGGGGAGTACGGTAGTGCTGAAGTCGTGTTGTCTTCAGCGCGACCTCGCCATGAACCGACACGGCCGTCATCCAGCTTTCGAATTCCTCCTCCGAAACCGAGTACCACTTGCGCGCTTCCTCCATGGAGATCAAGCCTCCGCGCACGGCCCGAACCACGGCAGCCTTGCGGCTGGCGACCCATCTGCGCGTGTCTTTCGGCGGCAGGTCCGCCCGAGTCATGATGGTTCCATCCGGCAGCGTCACGGCACGCGGCCCGTCGATTTTCTTTATGAACATGTCTAGTACCCACGGGATGCGGTTGAAGAGTTGGTTTTTCGGAAGCTCAACGGAGACCAGTTCTGCAGTCTCCGGAGCATCACGCTCCTTGCCGCCGTCATGGGGGGATGCTGGCCGGGAAGCGGTGCAAAATAGGTTAAGCGGAGCGGCCAACCCGCCGGCTAAGTATCTTCAATGCTCGACATTTTTTAGGAACTCCCGCCCTGCGCCGGTAAGGTTACCTTGACAGTCGGGGCGGGCATTGCCATCTGCTCCCCTTCGGCCCCCAGTCCCGGCAACAAGCGAAAGGCTCCACAAGATGGCGCTCGATGCAAATATACCGTTGAATTCCCTCGGCTTTCCCAAGCCGCCGAGCGAAACCCGTGTGGTCGTTGCCATGTCGGGCGGGGTTGATTCGTCCGTCGTCGCCGCCGAGTTGGCCAGCCAGGGCTATGATGTGGTTGGCGTCACCCTTCAGCTTTACGATCACGGCGCGGCGCTCGCCAAGAAGGGCGCCTGCTGCGCCGGGATCGACATTCACGACGCCCGTCGGGTGGCCGAGGATATGGGCTTTCCCCATTACGTGCTCGATTACGAGAACATCTTCCGCGAAACGGTAATCGACGAGTTTGCCGACAGCTACCTTGCCGGCGCCACGCCGGTGCCCTGCATCCGCTGCAACGAGCGGGTCAAGTTCAAGGACCTGTTGCAGACCGCGCGCGACCTGGATGCCGATTGCATGGCCACCGGCCATTACATCCAGCGCAAGATGGGTCCGAACGGCCCCGAGCTGCATGCCGGTGCCGATCCGCGCCGCGACCAGTCCTATTTCCTGTTCTCGACGACGCCGGAGCAGCTCGACTTCCTGCGCTTCCCGCTCGGCCACCTGGCCAGCAAGGACGAGACGCGGGCACTGGCCGCGCGGCACGGACTGATGGTCGCAGACAAGCCGGACAGCCAGGATATCTGCTTCGTGCCGGACGGGAACTATGCCTCCGTCATCGAGAAACTGCGCCCCGGCGCGGGTGAGCCGGGCGAGATCGTCGATATGGAGGGCAACGTGCTCGCGCAACATGAGGGCGTTATCCACTACACGATCGGCCAACGGCGCGGGCTTGGCATCGGCGGGCTGACGGAACCGCTCTACGTGGTCAAGCTCGACCCGGATGCCCGGCAGGTAATCGTCGGCCCCAAGGAAGCGCTCTCGACCCGGATCGTGCCGGTGCGCGAGATCAACTGGCTTGGCGACGCGCCACTGCAATCGCGCGACGAATGGCACCTCTCGGTCAAGGTCCGTTCCACCCGCCCGCCCCGCGAGGCGATCCTGCGCCCGACCGGGCCGGACACGGCGGAGGTCGAGCTGTTCACCCCCGAGGAAGGCGTCTCGCCCGGACAGGCCTGCGTTTTTTACGAAACCGAGGGCAGCCGCATCTTTGGCGGCGGCTGGATCTGGCGCGGCTGACCCCTCGACACGCCGCGCGAGGCCGGGCACAAAGCGCGGCAGGGCAGAAGGCGCGGGAGCAGCACCATGAACAAGAAAGTCGTGATCGTCGGCGGCGGGTATGTCGGCACGGAACTGGCACAGTCGCTCGAGCGCTACTGCGACGTGACGCTTGTCGAGCGGAAGAAATTCTTCTGCCACGCGCCGGCGATGATCCGGTCTCTGGTACAGCCGGACCTGTTGGAGAAGGCGCTCTTTCCCTATGACAAGCTGTTGCAGCGCGGCCAGGTCATGCAGGCCAGCGTGATGGCGGTGAGTGAAAGCGGTGTCACGCTGGAAAACGGCAAGGCGCTTGCCGCCGATGCCATTGTTGTGGCGACCGGCTCTTCGCACGATACCGCCTTCAAGGCACCGGGCGCATCGGTGGACGACCTGCGCGCCGCCAATCGCGCATTGGCGCAACAGATCGAAGGCGCCGCGTCGATCGCGATCATCGGTGGCGGGGCGCTTGGCGTGGAACTGGCCGGCGAGATCAAGGCCGTTCGCCCGCAAAAGCACGTCACGCTCGTCTCGGACTCATCGCTGACCGATGGCTATGACCCGCGCCTTGGACAAGGGCTTGAAGCCAAGCTGGGCCTGCTCGGCGTGGAGGTCATCACCGGCCAGAAGGCCGTTGACCTGCCGCAGACGCGTGGCGCCTTTGCCGGCCCGGTCCGCCTTGCCGATGGACGCGAGATCGCGGCCGAACTGGTTATCCCCGCGCTCGGGTCGACGCCCAACACCGCGCTGCTCGATCCGCTTCCGGGCGTGGAGAAAACCGCCGATGGACGCGTGCGCAATGATCGATGGATGCGGCCCTCGGAGCTTCCGAATGTCTTTGCCGCCGGCGACGCGGCCGACAACGGCGACCAGATGACGATTGTCGGCGCCTCGCGGCAGACGCCCTGGCTCGCTCGCAACCTGCGCAATTTCCTCGCCGGCAAGCGGATGGACCTGACCCCGGCCTATGGCCCCTGGCGCAGGCCGCCGCTGCTGGTGCCTCTGGGCGAGCATGTCGGGCAATCGATCCTGCCGGTGGTGGGGCTTGTCGGCTCGCGCACGACGCGGCTGGTCAAGGGGCGGGATCTGTTCCTGCCGAAATACCGCAAGCTCTTCCGGACAGGCTGAGGACGCCTCAGCGCGCCTTCGCCAGCCCGTCCAGCACCGCCCGGGCCGCGCGCAGGCCCGGAGCCTCCTGTCCACGCCCCAGCCGCTCCATGGTAAGCTGCATTGCCGCACGTTGCGCATCCGGATTTCGCAGGACGTCCAGAAGCGCATCGGCGAGGGCGTCGGGGCGACAGGCCTTGCCGATGAACTCCGGCACGACGCGGGTGTCGGAAACGAGATTCACCAGCGTCACCGTGTCCACCAGCAGCATCCGCTGCACGATTTTTCCGGTGAGCCAGTTCGCGTCATAGCCGATCACCATCGGCGTGTCGGCGGCGGCCAGTTCGAGCGAAACTGTGCCCGAGGCCGCCAGCGCCACATCGGCGGCGGCAAAGGCCGCACGCTTCTCGGCCTGAAAGGCCTGCGCCGTCTTGCCCCGCGGGTCCAGCAGGATCGGGGAACCGGGCCAGCTTTGCAGGGCCTCCTGCATGATCTCCGCCTTGGCCTCGATCGTGGGCACCACGATGCGCGCGGACGGATGTTCGGCCAGCAGCCGCTTCAGCGTTTCGCCAAAGACCGGTGCAAGCCGCTTGATCTCGCCTCCACGCGAGCCGGGAAGCACGAGAATGAGCGGCGCATCCGACGCGATGCCGTGGCCCGCCCGGAACGCGGCAACATCTTGCTCCGTTGGCTGCGGCTCGGCCACGACCGGGTGGCCGACGAAATCGCAGCGCATACCCGCCGCTTCCATATAGGGCGGCTCGAAGGGCAGCAGCGCCAGCACCTGATCGATAGTCGGCGCCATCTTCACCGCCCGCCCGGGGCGCCATGCCCAAACGGTCGGGGCGACGTAATGCACCGTGCGTTGATCCGGCCGCCGTTTGCGTACCTCCCGCGCCAGTGGCACGCAGAAGGCCGGCAGATCGATGGTCAGCAGGATATCGGGCGCCAGTTCTTCCGCGCGGTCCACCGCTTCGAACAGGCGGCGGCGCAGATGCATGTACTTGGGCAGGATCTCCACGATCCCCATCAGCGACAGTTCGGACATCGGGAAAAGGCTCTGCAGGCCCTCGTCTTCCATCTGTGGCCCGCCGATGCCGTGGAATTCCACCTCTGGCACCAACTCCTTCAACCCCGCCATCAGCGCCGCGCCGAGCTTGTCGCCCGAGGCCTCTCCGGCCACCACGAATACCCGCATCGCTCAGCCTCCCTTCGGCCGCACCCAGAGGAAGAGCCCGGCCGCATCGGCCGCGGCAACTGCCTCCGCGCGGTCGAGCAGCATCACGCCACCCGCCTCGATCACCACGCCGCGCAGGCCCGCCTCGGCAGCCGCGCGGATGGTGTCCGGCCCGATCGTGGGAAGGTCGACGCGCCGGTCCTGACCGGGTTTCGGCGCCTTGAAAAGCAGCCCACCCTCCGGCAGCCCGCTGCGAGTGCCCTTCAGCGAGGAAAGCATCCAGTCCGTGCCCGGCATCGCTTCGATGGCCAGCGCCTGCCGGCGGGCCACGACACAGGCCTGCCCGACATCGGCCACGCCCATCGCGGCGACGATCTCCTCGCCGCGGGCGGCGTCCTTCTCCTCGTTCTTGTCCGGCCGTGCGCGGGTCAGAACGCCTGGATCGGGCAACAACTCGGGCAGGATCTCATGCGCGCCACGGACAGTCATGCCATTCTCCTCGAAAAGCGCGATCAGCTCGCGCAGCGCCCCATCGTCACCCTTGCCAAGCGCACGCAAAAGGCGCGGCACCAGCAACAGCGTTGCGAAATCCAGTCGGCGCAGGCGCAGCTTTGGTCGCGTGATACCGCCGGCCATGCAGATTTCCGTCACGCCCCGGCGACGCAGCTTCCGCACCAGCCCGCCCAACCCTTCGAGATGAAAGGTCAGTTCGGGCGAGAGGCGATCCGGCGCGCTGGCATAACCGCACACCAGCGGCGTCTTGCCCGCCGCGCGGGTCTGCTCGGCCAGGATCTCCGGCAGACGCCCCTGCCCCACGATCAAGGCCAGCATCGGCTTATTCCGGCTGGTGGAAACTGCGGTCGGACTCGCCGGTGATGAACTCGACGATCTGCTGGACATATTCGCTGTCGGAGGCCTCACCAAGCGCCGCCGCGCGTTCCTTGAACGTGCCGCCTTCGGCTGCAAGCGCTTTGTAGGCCGCGCGCAGCTCGGCAATGTCGATCCGTTCCAGCCCGCGCCGCTTCAGCCCGACAAGGTTGAGCCCGACAAGGTGGCCCGCGCCGCCCTGAACCTGGCCGTAGGGAATGACGTCCTTCTCGACCTTGGTCAGCCCGCCGATAATTGCGCCCTGCCCGATCCGCACCCATTGATGCACACCCGAGATGCCGCCGATGATCACATCGTCGCCAACATGGCAATGGCCGGCAAGGCCGGAATTGTTCACCAGAATCACGCGACTGCCGACCTGGCAATCATGCGCGACATGGGTGCCGGCCATCAGCAGGCAGTCATCGCCGATGCGAGTGATGCCGCCGCCGCCCTCGGTGCCCGGGTTGATCGTCACATGCTCCCGGATCCGGTTGCGCGCGCCGATCACCAGCCTGGTGTCCTCGCCGTGGAATTTCAGGTCCTGCGGGATCTCGCCGATCACCGAGAAGGGAAAGATCACCGTGTCGTTGCCGATCGTGGTGTCCCCGGTCACGACGACGTGGGACTTGATCTCCACGCCTTCGGCCAGTTTCACCTTCGGGCCGATCATCGAGAACGGCCCGATGCTCACCCCGGGGCCAATCTCCGCCGCCTCGTCGATCGCTGCCATCGGGTGAATGCGGGCGGTTGGGTCGATGGCCATTCTCAGCTCTCCGAGGCTTCGTTTTTCGGCAGTTGTACCATGGCGGAAAACTCCGCCTCTGCGGCAAGTTCACCGTTCACCAGCGCGCGACCTTCGAACTTGCCGATGCGCGAGCCGGCCCGCTTCACCGACACATGCAACTCAAGCACATCGCCGGGCACGACGGGCCTGCGGAACTTCGCCTTGTCGACCGTGGTGAAGTAGATCATCAGCTCTTCGGTGATCCCGCGCGAAATGCCGATCAGAACAGCCGATGTCTGCGCCATCGCCTCGATCACGAGAACACCAGGCATGACCGGGTGACCGGGGAAATGGCCCTGGAAATGCGGTTCGTTGAAAGTGACATTCTTGACGCCCACGGCGCTCTTGCCCGGGTCAATGTCGCGTACGTGATCAACGAGCAGGAACGGGTAGCGGTGCGGCAGAATCTTCAGGATGGTCTCGTGATCCGCCTCGAGAAGCGCGCTGGTCTCTTCTGTCATGGTTTCCGATGCCTTGTTGTCGTCTGGTCGCCGCGCCCGCGGCTTCCCGGCGTCCTACACGCAGGACTTGCCAACAGCAAGCAGCGCGCGCCGGGTTGTCCCAAGCTGCAGCCAGATCGGCGTGATTTCGAGCTCCAGACCAGGTGTTTTTCAATCTCCCAAGCGCCAAGGGAGCGCTGCTCATTTTTCGGCGGGAGCCGTTGGCTCGGGTGTCTCCTCTGGTGGAGCGGTCTCCTCCGCGCTCGTGCCATCTCCCAGAACCGCGTCGATCCTCGCAATGGCCCGGTCTGTCACGTCGATCGCATCGGCCGAAAGGATGACCGCCCGGTTGTCGAGCAGCGCCACCGCACCGCTGTCGCGGACAATTTCGGACAGGATCGGCAGCGCGCGGCCAGTGAAGATCCGGCGGTCCAGATCCCGCCGCCGTTGGAGCGCGGAGATCTTGGCATCCTGATCCTCACGAAGTTTGACGACCTTTTCGTCGAATGCATCCGCAAGACCACGAAACTCTTCGATAGAGACCTGCTTGCGCTTCTCCGTCAGCTCCAGTTCCTCGACCGTCAGCGCCTCGGTCAGTTCCCGGTTTCGCTCCGCCAACGCCTTCGAGGCCTGCGCAAAATCTGCCTGAAGGCGTTTCCCGAACAGGGTCTCGGCATAGAGGCGATCCTGATCAAGCGTCAGAACGGGCGAATTGATCGGCGAAAAGACCTGGGCCAACGCAGGAAGCGGGGCAAGCGACGCCGCAAGCAGCAGCCAGCAAGACAGTGCCTGCCCCCAAAAACGACGCATCAGAAGGACGTCGACACGGTGAACTCGAAGTTCTGCTCCTCGTCATAATCCTCTTTCAACAGAGGCCGCGAGAAGTTGAACCGCAACGGGCCGAGCGGCGAGTCCCACAAAAGCGCGACACCGGCCGCGGAACGGAGATAGAAGTCGTCATCGACCTCGTCATTTCCATCCGTGCCACCAGCAGTATTGTCGAGCCCCCAGACCGAGCCGATATCCCAGAACAGGCCGCCCGAGATGCCGTATTCCTCGGGCAAACCGATCGGGAACTCGGCCTCGAAACGTGCCACGGCGAAATAGTTGCCACCCAGAACGTCCTCGTTGCCGACATTCAGGTCGCGCGGACCCACCGAGTTGGGCTCGAAGCCCCGGATTTTCCGCGACAGCATGTAGCGTTCGAAGATCCGGCTTTCGCCACCGGTGAAGGCCACCGCACCGCCTTCCAGTTCGGCCCGGAAGGTGACGTCTTCGTTGAAGGTCTGCTTCTTGGCCCGCAGCAACGCCTCGGTCCGAACGAAGCTCGCGCCGTCCTCGCGGCCTCCGAAATCCTGCCGGAAACGGAGATAGACCCCTGAACGCGGGTCCAGACCGTTGGTGATGGTGTCGTAGATATAGGAATAGCCGACCGAGAAGGAGCTCAGCGGGCCCATCTCCTCTTCCTGCTGGAGGATATAGGAGGACACATCATCATCGGAATCGCCGTCATCGTCGGTGTCGTCTGTACCGTCCTCGACACCGTGCAACTTGCCGTAATCATAGGTCGCCCGAAGGCCCAGCCGCGAAAAATCAGTCAGCGGGAAGGTCAGAGAGGGTTCGAACTGGCCCAGATCGGTATCGTAGGAGGAGTTGTCCTGCTCGGTCTTGCGATAATAGGCAGACAGTCCGAAGGCGACGTCTCGTCCCAGGAAGGCCGGTTCGACGAAATTGAAGTTGAAGGTCGAGGTGGACCCCGTGATCCCGAGACCCGCGCTGAGCGACTGCCCCCGACCGAGGAAGTTGCGCTCGGTGAAGGAGAAGTTGAAGCCTAGGCCGTCAGAGGTACCATAGCTTGCGCCGAAGCCGAGCGAACCGGTCGGCGCCTCCTCGACATTGACATCCACGACAACGAGATCGCTGCTGGAGCCCTGCCGGGCTTCCACCTGGGCGTCCTTGAAGAAGCCGAGCGCGCGAATCCTGTCCGCCCCCTGGCGAATCTCACGCGCGTTGAACGGGTCGCCCTCGGCAACGTCGAATTGACGGCGCACCACTCGGTCGAGCGTTGTCGTGTTGCCCTCGATGTCGATCCGCTCGACGAAGATCCGCGGACCGCGGCTGATGACATACTCGATATCCAGCGTCAGATCGCGGTCATTGCGGGTCACGCGCGGTTCCACGCGGATGAAATCCAGACCCCGGCGCGAGGCGAGGGTTTCGAGCCGGGTGATGTCCGTGTCGATCGGCACCGGGGAATAGACCGTGCCGGAACGGAGCTTGGCCGTCTTGCGGAAGGCATCGATATCGATATCCGCAACGGTCGAAGAGACCGAAACCTTACCGACCCGGAACTGTTGTCCCTCGCGCAGGTTGAAGGTGACGACATTGCCGCGGCGGTTGCGGTCGATCTCGGCCGTCGCGCTGAGAACCTGCACGTCGACATAGCCACGGTTGGTATAGAAATCGCGCAGCAGCTGCTTGTCATATTCCAGCCGGTCCTCAACCAGCGTGTCGCGCGCCACGAAGGCCCGGAAGATCCCGGCCTGCTTTGTCTCCAGCGCCCGGCGCAGCCGGTAATCCGAATAGCTCCGGTTGCCGACGAAGGAAATGCGCTCGATCTCGGAGACCTTGCCTTCCTGGATCTCGAACACGAGGTCCACGCGGTTGTCGGAGCGACGAATGATCTTTGGCGTGACGGTCGCGGCAATTCGGCCTGTCTGCCTATAGGCCTCGGCGATATTGGCCGCATCTGCCTCGGCGTCCGTGGGAGAATAGATTCGGCGCGTTTGCGATTCGACGACCTCGGAAAGCGCCGTGTCGTTCAGGCGACGATTCCCCTCGAAGGCGATCACGTTGATAGTCGGGTATTCCTGAACCTTGATGATCAACGTGTTGCCACTCGGAACCAGTTCCACGGTCTCGAACAGGCCGGTACCGGCAATGCCCTGATATGCATCGTTCAACTCGGCGGCCGAAACCGTCTGCCCCCTGCCGATTCCGGCGTAAGTGGCGATGGTAGCGGCATCAATTCGCTGATTCCCCTGAATATCCAGGTTCGTGAAGCTGTAGCTCTGGGCCATGGCCGCTTGCGGAAAGGTGCCGCCGGAAACCATCAGAACCCCCGAGAGGGCCAATGCCGCCACACCGGAAAGCTTCCGTGTCCGGCTGCTCTTCCGGGCGTTCATGGCAGTGCCGCCCGTTATATGTTTTTTCATGCTGCCGCCCCCCAGGCGCGAGGTTCTCTTATTTATGCCATTTGCTAGCGAGGTTCGCATCTCTTGTCAAAACGACAAAGGGCGCCGCGTGAGCGTCGCCCTCCCTCAAGAAATATCGGCGGAAATCAGCCTGCAAGCAGGGATCCGAGCGCCGCGGCACCGGTCAGAGCCGCGATAATCGCTGCAATATAGAAGAACCTGTCCCAGTTCAGCTGAACAATCAGGCTGATGCTTTGGTACCCAGCGGACATCGTTTGCATGACTCGCACCCTTTGCGCGTTTCGTCTTGGCCTCAACTTAGCCGGAAAATATGTCCAGATTGGGGCGAAACGACGCGCTTTATGGGCAGAACAAATCGTTGGTGACCGCGAAAACCATCAGGCTCAGCATCAGTGTCAGACCGATTCCCATGAGCACACGCAATGCGTTGTCGCTTGGCGGGCGCCCGGTGATGGCTTCGTAGAGATGAAAGGCCAGGTGGCCGCCGTCGAGAACCGGAATCGGGAAAAGGTTCAACAGGCCGACCGCCGTCGAGAGCACCGCAATGAACCAGATGAAATTGCTTGCCCCCTGGCTCGCCGCCGCGCCCGAAGTCTCGGCAATGCCGATGGGGCCGCGCAGGTTGCAGGACGAAATCGCGCCCGTCACCATGTGCCAAAGGCCCGAGAGAGAGCTTTTGACGATGAACCAGGTCTGATCGACACCGTAGTTGATGGCCTCGAAAACACCCGGCGCCTCGGTGGCCGGCGTGAAGAGCAACCCGCCGGTCATGCCGATGAGCCAACGGGTCTCAAAGCTGCCATCCGCGTTCGGCACGTCCACGCGCCGCGGCGCAAGGACGAATTCGAGCGCCTCGCCATCACGCCAGACATCGAGCTTCAACGCCCGCCCCTCGGAGCCGGCCACGGTTTCCTGCAATTGCTTGAAGGCCGTGATCGGGGTGCCGTCGATGGCCGTGATCACGTCGCCGACTTCGATTCCCACATCCATCGCCGCCGAGCCCGGTTGCAGCCCGTCTACCATCGGTGGGAAAGGAAATGGCCCGTCCACCGAGACCTGCCGTCCCGCGCGCTCGATCTCGTAAGACACCGTCTCGGACACGTCCAGCCCGCGCACGACCTCGAAGAAGCCGACATAATTGATGGCTTCCTGCCCGCCGACC
The DNA here is from genome assembly GCF_001558155.1 of Aliiruegeria sabulilitoris. Classification (GTDB taxonomy): domain Bacteria; phylum Pseudomonadota; class Alphaproteobacteria; order Rhodobacterales; family Rhodobacteraceae; genus Tropicimonas; species Tropicimonas sabulilitoris. Next base: position 84,621 of record NZ_LOAS01000003.1, on the reverse strand, counting down.
GAAAGGATTCGATCCCCCGGCATGAGCGCCTGCACCTGCGCCGGCATCGGCTTGAGCGCGCCCACTTCCACCGGCTCCTTGGCCGTGCCTTCCCACAGGATCATGGCCGAGAAGACGAGAATCGACAGGATGAAATTGAACACCGGCCCCGCGGCAACCGTCGCCGCACGCGCCCAGAGCGGTGCGCCATGCATGGTGTGGCGGCGCGTTTCCGCATCCATCTCCTCGAAATCGTCCGAGGCCTTGTCGCTGGCCGCCGAAGCATCGCCCAGGAATTTCACGTATCCGCCAAAGGGAAGCGCCGCGACCTGCCACTGGGTGCCATGTTTGTCCGTGCGCTTGAGCAGGACCGGCCCAAAGCCAATGGAGAACACCTCCGCCCGGATCCCGGACCAGCGGCCCACGATGTAATGGCCGTATTCATGCACGAAAACGATCACGCTGAGAGCGATGACAAAGGCGGCGATGGTCCAGAGAAGGCCCCCGAATTCGGGGATCAGCGAGGCAAAATCCATATGATATCAAGCATCCATGTTGATCCGGGCCGCGGCCTCGGCCGCACGCATCCGAGCGACATGATCTGTTTCAATGACATCTTCAAGGCACATGCGGTCACATTTCAGGGCGTTCTCGCCTTCCATTGCGGAAAGCACCTCCTCCACGACGACCGCCATGTCGGTGAACCGGATCTCTCGCGCAAGAAAGGAATCCATCGCCCGCTCCTTGGCGGCGTTGAACACGGCGCCGGCAAGGCCACGCATCGCCATCACCTCGCGCGCAAGCCGCAGAGCCGGCCAGCGGGCCTCGCTGGGCTCGCGGAATTCCAGCTTTCCGATCCGCGCGAGGTCCAGCCGCTCCACGGGCAGCGACCGGCGATGCGGGTAGTGCAGCGCATAGCCGATTGCGTGGCGCATGTCCGCCGGGCCCACATGCGCCATCAGCCCGCCATCGTTGAAGCCGATCAGCGCATGCACCAGCGATTGCGGGTGCACCAACACCTCGATCTGGCGAGGGTCAAAACCGAAAAACTCTCTTGTTTCAATCAGTTCCAGGGACTTGTTGAACATGGACGCGGAATCGACCGTGATCCGCTGCCCCATATCCCAGTTCGGATGGGTACTGGCCTGTTCCGGCGTCGCTTTCGGCAGGTCCTCCAGCGGCCAGTCCCGAAAGGCCCCGCCGGACGCTGTGATGATCACCCGTTCCACCGCGGAAATATCTTCGCCAACAAGGGCTTGCCAGACGGCGCTGTGCTCGCTGTCGACCGGCAGAACATCGGCCTTGTTGGCCCGTGCTGTCCGCATCAGCAACTCGCCGGCACAGACGAGCGATTCCTTGTTGGCCAGCGCCAGGGTCGCGCCCTGTTCCAGCGCCTTCAGCCCGGGCACCAGCCCCGCCGCGCCGACAATGGCGGACATGACCCAGTCAACAGGGCGTTCCGCGGCCTCGGCGATCGCCATCGGGCCGGCCGCAACTTCGATTCCGGTGCCTGAAAGAAGCTCTGCAAGATCCTGTTTGTATTCTGGAAAACAGGTCACAGCCAGCTTAGCGTTGAGCGAGATCGCCTGCTCCGCTAGCCGCGCAATATTGCGCCCGCCGGACAGGGCCACGACCTCGTATTCCTCCGGGGCGCGCGCGATCAGGTCCACCGTGTTCTCGCCAATGGAGCCGGTGGAGCCAAAGATCGACACCCGTTTCATATACGAACCTCCGGCACATCCACCAGAAGCGCTAGGAGCAGCATGAAGAGCGAGGCGCCCAACAGCCCGTCAAAGCGGTCGAACAGCCCGCCATGGCCGGGAATGATGGCCGAGGAATCCTTGACCCCCAACCGGCGCTTGAGTGCGCTTTCGGCGATATCCCCCATCTGAGAGGCGAAGGACAGCAGCATGGAGAGCCATATGAGATCCCGCCCGGCATCGGTGAAGGTTAGGAAGATCGCCCCGATCAGGCCGGCACCTATCCAGCCCGCGGCCGTCCCGGACCAGGTCTTCTTGGGGCTGATACTCGGCCAAAATTTCGGCCCGCCAAAATGGCGCCCGGCGAAATAGCCTGCGATATCCGTCACCACGACACAGATGACCATCCAGAATAGCCAGGTTCCGCCATAGGCTTCACGCGCTTCTACAAGGCCCCAGCCAGCCAGCGTTATCCCGAACGCAAACAGAAAAAATGTAATCTTTTCCAGTGGCATGGAGAGCATTCCTGCCAAGGCGGGCAGGAACAGGAGAAACAGGTGCCAATCGGGCTGCTGCGGGGTCAGCCCGGAAATGACGGAGGCGGAGAAGGCCGCGAGCAGCATCGCGCCTACGTCCCATCCCGGCCGGATCATCCGCGCCAGTTCCCAGATCATCACCGAGGTGACGAACACCACCAGCATCTGGAACCAGATACCACCGAGACGGATCGCCACGATGCCGATCAGCACCATGAGCAATCCGGTCCATGTCCGCGCATTCAGGTCTTCCCAACGTGCGGTGGACGTCTTTTTATTGCCTTCAGCCAAGAACCGCTCCATATCGCCGCTCCCGCTTGCCATAGCTGGCAAGCACCTCGGCGAATTTATCTGCCGTGAAATCGGGCCAAAGCGTATCGACGAATTCATATTCCGAATAGGCCGATTGCCAGAGCAGGAAATTCGAGATCCGCGCCTCGCCCGATGTCCGGATCACCAGATCCGGGTCCGGCAGGGTATGGGTGTCGAGGAAACGGCCCAGCGTTTCTGCATCGACGTCATCAGGGTCCAGCCGCCCGTCCGCGACCTCGCGGGCCAGCCGCCGGGTCGCCCGGGTAACCTCGTCCCTGCCACCGTAATTCAGCGCGATCGTCAGGTGAACATGGTCATTGTCCGCCGTCAGCGCTTCCAGGTCGTCCATCAACTTCACCAGCTTGCGATCCAGACGGTCACGATCGCCGATAAAGCGCACCCGTACCCGCTTGGCCAGCAAACGCTGCGCCTCTTTCAGGATATAGCGGCGAAACAGCGTCATCAGCCCGGAAACCTCGGTCTGCGTCCGCTTCCAGTTTTCGGTCGAGAAGGCAAAGATCGTCAGGTAGCGCACGCCGAGATCCGGGCAGGCCTCCACGATCTCGCTCACCCGGCGCGCGCCGGCCTGGTGGCCGAACAGACGCGGACGGCCGCGGGCGGTTGCCCAGCGGCCGTTGCCATCCATGATGATGGCGACATGTTCGGGGGCCCTCTGGAGGCTGTCTTCGGCGGGCATCAGGCCCCCTTTCAGCTTTGCCAAACGATCCGCAGGTCAGACCTGCATGATCTCTTCCTGCTTGTGCTCCAGGGTGGCATCGACCAGCTTGATATGCTTGTCGGTCATCTCCTGAATGTCGTCATGCCACATCTTTTCCTCGTCTTCGGGCATGCCGTCGGACTTGGCCTTCTTGAGCTTGTGCATGCCGTCCTGACGAACGTTGCGAATGGCGATTCGGGCACTCTCGGCATAGGTCGCGGCGACCTTGGTCAGCTCGCGGCGGCGCTCTTCGTTCAGCTCCGGGATCGGCAGGCGGATGATGGTGCCATCGACGACCGGGTTGATGCCCAGCCCGCTCTCGCGCAGCGCCTTCTCGGCCTTGGAGACCATGGTCTTGTCCCAGATGTTCAGCGTGATCATCCGCGGCTCCGGCACGTTCACGGTGCCGATCTGGTTGAGCGGCGTCATCGCGCCATAGGCATCGACCTGGATCGGATCCAGCATGGACGCCGAGGCCCGGCCCGTCCGAAGCGTCAGGAATTCCGCCTTCAGCGCCTTGATCGCCCCATCCATCCGGTGTTTCAGGTCGGCGACATCGGGTTCTTCATAGTCTGCTGACATGTGCCTGTTCCCTCCCAAGCATCTCATTCGTTCGCCACGTTCTACAATCGCTGCAACGCGTTGTATAGCATCCGCGCGGCGTTGTTTAGAACGGAAAGTCCATAATTTCCGTTTCCGCGAAATCGACGCGGCCGGCAAAGCTCGAAGCTGCCGGCCGTTATCCCGCTTCGGGATGGCACATGCAAGGGGGCGCCCGGCCGCCGGTTCAGCCCGCGCCTTTTCGGCGCCGCCGGCGGCTCGCGAATGCCCCCGCGCCCAGCACCGAGCCCAGCAATACCGAGGATGCAGGCAGCGGAACCGGCGAGATCTCGACCGAGATATTGTCGAATTGGTGGTAATCGGCGGTCTGGGTCCAGGTCACGCTGACGACACTGTCGAAGCCTGCGAAATAGAAGGTCTCCATGCCCCAGACACCGTCGAGATCGAAGGTTTGCTGGACGGTCGCCCCGTTCTCGTAGGTGCCCGTGAAAGTCACACTCGTATCGCCGATCCGGTTGGACGCGAGTTCGGACAGGTCTATGGATTGCAGGTCGAAGGCGCTGCCGTCGTTCGCCGCAAGCTCGGTTACACCGTTGACGCGGTTGTTGAGTATGGATGTCGATCCGGTATTGTAGCGCGTATTGCTGCTCTCGGGGACGGCAAAGGCGGTCGTGGTGCTGGAGGTCAGGTTCGTCAGCGTGAAATCGTCGTAGCTATAGGTTCCACCGATAAAGTCGAAGGAACGTCCCGACGTTTCCAGATCCTCGAAATCTATTGTGATCGCTTGCGCCGACGTTGCGAATCCCGCCACGAGAAGAGTGGTCCAGATCCATAGTATTTTTCCAAATCCCAACATGACGCCTGCCAATTCCAACTGCTCTCGGACCGATTTCCATCGGTTCTTAGGGAATTTTTAAGCATGAATATCGGCGAGAAAGCGGCGCCGGTTTGGTGATTTGTTAACCTTTTCGGGGTTCTCAGCCCTGAACGCGGGTATAGGTGCCCTCGCCGGCAAGGATGCCGCGGAAGCCGCCCGGCTCGTCGAGCGAGAAGACGATGATCGGCAGGTTGTTGTCGCGTGCCAGGGCAATGGCGGAAGCATCCATCACCTTGAGCCGCTTGGCCAGGCACTCATCATAGGTGACGCTGTCATATCGTACGGCATCGTCGAACTTTACCGGGTCCTTGTCATAGATCCCGTCCACCTTGGTGCCCTTGAAGATCGCCTCGCAGGCCATCTCGTTGGCGCGCAGCGCGCCCGCGGTGTCCGTGGTGAAATAAGGGTTTCCGGTGCCGGCGGCAAAGATGCAGACCCGCTTCTTCTCCAGGTGGCGTACCGCGCGACGGCGGATGTAAGGCTCGCAAACCTCGTCCATGCGAATGGCGGAGATGACGCGGGTAAAGACGCCCATTTCCTCGAGCGCGGACTGCATCGCGAGCGCGTTCATCACGGTGGCGAGCATGCCCATGTAATCGGCCGTGGTGCGCTCCATGCCTTGCGCGGAGCCCGACAGGCCGCGGAAGATGTTGCCGCCGCCGATCACCATGCAGATCTCGACGCCCAGGTCGTGGACCGATTTCACTTCATTGGCGATGCGCTGCACGGTGGGCGGGTGCAGACCGTAGCCCTGGTCGCCCATCAATGCCTCGCCTGAGATTTTCAGAAGGACCCGTTTATAGGCCGCTTTCGGTTGATCCTCGGTCACGTCGAGCATATCAAAATCCCTCTGATCTGGCTTCCGCGCCTTCCTGTCGGAAAACGGCGCGATCTTCAACCGTCAAGGCGCGTTTCAATGGCAATATCCGTCGGTGAAATCGATCCCGGCAAACCGGTCCTCATTGCCGGACCGACGGCCAGCGGCAAGTCCGCCCTCGCGCTCGAGATCGCGGAGGCGCAAGGCGGCGTGATCGTGAATGCCGACGCGCTGCAGGTCTTTGCCAATTGGCGCATCCTGACGGCGCGTCCGCCGGACGAAGACCTCGCGCGGGCGCCGCACCTGCTCTATGGACATGTCGGGTCGAGGGAAGACTACTCGGTCGGCCACTGGCTGCGCGAGGTCGCGGAGATCCTGTCCGGTCCGGAGCGGGCGATCATCGTTGGCGGCACCGGGCTCTATTTCTCGGCGCTGACCGAAGGCCTGGTGGAAATCCCGCCGACTCCGTCGGAAATCCGCAATGCCGGCAATGCGATGACGCGCGAGGCGATGCTGGCCGAACTGGACCCCGAAACGCGTGCCCGGATCGACATCGCCAACCCGGCGCGGGTGCAGCGGGCCTGGGAAGTGTTGCGCGCGACCGGCAAGGGGCTCGCGCCCTGGCAGGACGAAACGCCTCCCGCCCTGCTGCCGCTCGATGCCGCGCAGGCTTTCGTGCTGGAGGCCCCACGCGACTGGCTGACACCACGGATCGAGCGGCGGTTCGGGTTGATGATCGCAGCCGGTGCGCTGGAGGAAGCCCGGACAAACCTGGATGACTGGGACCCCGCCCTGCCCTCCTCGCGCGCCATCGGCGCTGCTGAACTCATTGCCCATCTGCGGGGCGAGATGGATCTCGACGCAGCCACGCGTGCCGCCTGTATCGCCACCCGCCAATATGCCAAGCGGCAGCGCACATGGTTCCGGGCACGGATGAAGAGCTGGCGGAAAATCCCGCCCGATAGCTGATTACACGGCCGCAAAGCAGGAATCGAACATCTGCGTGCTTGATTCGCAGTTATCCACAGGGCAGAAAGAGCAATATCGAACCCTGCTGCCCAAAGGTTCCGCTCATGTCCGTGATTCCCGCCGCACCTGTCGGCCCGCTCCGCCTTGTGCCCATGCAACGCCTGACCCATGGCGGGCGCTGGCGCACCGAGGCGATGCGCAGCTACCGGATGCCCGTCCTGCTCTGGTTCACACGCGGACAGGGGCGCATCACCGTGGCCGGGCTGACGCGCGGTTATGGCGCGCATAACGCCGTCTTCATCCCGGCCGGCACGATGCATGGCTTCGACGTGTCCTCGCAGGTCTATGGCACGGCCGTCTTCTTCAACGAAACCGTCCCGCTGGACTTGTCCACCACCTCCTTCCACCTGCGGGTGCGCGATGCCCGCCACCAGGGCGAGATCACCGGCCTTCTGGAGAGCCTGCAACGCGAGATCGACGGCGAGCGCCCGCTCAAGGACCGCGCCATCGCCCATTACGGCGGGCTGCTCTCCGTTTGGCTGGAACGGCAGCGCTTCGAGGCCGAGGACCGCCCCGAGGACAGCGCCGCCCGCGCGCTGGTGCGCCGCTTTACCGAGGCGATCGAGGAGCAACTCTATACCGGGCAATCGGTGAGCGATTATGCCGAAGGCCTCGGCGTGACCCCGACCCATCTCAGCCGCGTCTGCAACCAGACCTGCGGCCGCCCCGCCTCAGACCTGCTCGCCGACCGGATCACGTTTGAGGCGCGCCGTCTGCTGCTCGACACCTCCCTGCCCGTCAAGCGCGTGGCCGAAGTGCTGGGCTTCAACTCGGCGGCCTATTTCACCCGCTCCTTTCACCACCGGACCGGCCAGACCCCGAGCGACTTTCGCGAAGCGCGCCGGGCCTGAGGATTTCAACCTGATTTCAGGCAGTTCCATTACGGAGCCCCGCCGGGCCGGATATCTGTCGCAGCGCCCGGATTTCGGTTGCCTGCGAACGTGGTGTCGTTTTTGATTCCGACGAATGTCGCAATCGGCTCCTGAAGGGTCAAATGTGAGCGTTGACGGACCAGTGCATCTGATGCCGATTGCAAAGGTCGACAGGGAACAATCGGGAAAGCGCGCAGGATCCGCGACGGACGGATCGGCGGAATGGTGTTTTGCTTTCTGCGGCGCCGAAAAAAGGCAAAAAGACTGTCTGGCACAGGGAGCGAGAAATGACCCAATCCACTCTGACCGGAAAACTGGACCGCCGCGAATTCCTCGCCCGCGCCATGGCGGTTGGTGTAACAGCGGTGGGTGCATATGGCCTGATTGGCATGCAACAGCCCGCCCTTGCCATGGGCACGGCCACGAAGGGCGGAACGCTGCGCATCCAGCAGGAAGTGCGCGCGATGCAGGAGCCGCGGCTCTACCAATGGGCGGAAATGGGCAACATGACACGCGGCTGGCTGGAGCATCTCGTCTATTTCAACCGCGACGGCTCCATGACCCCATGCCTGGCCGAAAGCTGGGAGGTAAACGAGGACGCCACCGAGATCACTTTTGACATCCGCAAGGGTGTGAAGTGGAACAATAACGACGATTTCACCGCCGAAGACGTGGCCTATAATTTCGAGCTGTGGTGCGACGCCGGCATGGAAGGCAACTCGATGGCTTCCCGCATGGGCCCACCGGTCGACCCGAAGACAAAGAAGTCGGTCGATGCCGGCATCAAGGTGAAGCGGACCGGCCTTCCCGGCTCGATCTACTGGAACGATTGGGCCAAGTTCCCCTTATCCACGACCGCCTGGGCCCAACGTCCGCTGGGCAATTAGGTGCTGGCGCTGGCATACAGGTCCGGCGTTCCGTGGAACGAGACGAGCTTTGCCAACGAGGAGTTCGACCGGGTCCTTGCCGAAGCCAGTTCCGTCGCGGATGCCGATGCGCGCCGCGCGCACTCCCTCTGGCTGCAAACGATCCTGCGCGACGAGGGCGTCATCATCCAGCCATACTGGCGCTCCACGTTCCGCCATTACGTCGAGGGGCTGGTCAACGCCGAGATGCACCCGCAATTCGAGATCCGTTACCAGTATTCGGCTGGGAAGGCTGATCTGGACGCAGGCGGCGGGCTGACCGTGCCGCCGTCCCAAACATTGTTTCGCGCCTTCGGGCGCGCGACACCCGCCGAAGGCACCTACAGGAATTCCTATGGTTTTTCTTCTTCGACGTTTTGGTGTCATGATTTTGACGGGCCTGGCGCTGGCCATGGTCGTCTTTTCGCTGACCAATCTCGAACCCAACCTGGAAAAGGTGGCAAAGTTTGAAGGCAACGCCCGGATGACGGATGAGGAGGTCGCCTCCTGGCTGGTCAAGAACGGCTATAGCCAACCGATGTCGAAACGCTACGCCGAATGGCTGGGAGTCGCCCCCGGCTGGACCTATACGGACGAAGACGGAAAGGTCACCGGGCGCTGCATTTCCCGCGATGTGCCGGCCGAAGAGGCGCCCGCCCGGTGCGGCGTGTTGCAGGGCGACTGGGGCGTGTCCACGATCTTCAAGGAAGACGTGCGCGGCATCATCGCCAAGCGACTCTGGCTCACGGGCAAGCTGATGTTCTGGGTGATGCTGGTCATGGTGCCGATGGCGTTGGTCATGGGGGGTCTGGCGGGCATGCGCGAAGGCTCGAAGCTGGACCGCTCGCTCTCCACCGTCTCCATCGCCTCTACAGCGACGCCGGAATATGTCTCGGGCGTCATCCTGATCGCCGTCTTTGCCTCCGCCGCCGTGGGGCTGAAATGGTTCAAGGGCACGGCAACCTCGGCCATGGACGGGATCACGTTCGAGAATTTCACCCTGCCGGTGGCGACCATCGCGCTTTACGGCATGGGCTATATCGCGCGGATGACACGGGCCTCTATGACCGAGGTAATGACCGCGCAATAAATCCGCACGGCCCGTCTCAAGGGCGTGAGCTTTTACAATATCGTCGTGAAACACGCGCTGCGAAACGCGCTGATCGCGCCCTTCACCGTCATCATGCTGCAGATCCCCTGGCTTCTGAACGGCGTGGTGATCGTGGAAACGCTCTTCAATTACAAGGGGTTCGGATGGACGCTCGTGCAGGCGGCCGGCAATAACGATATCGAGCTGCTGCTGGGCTGTTACGTCGTCGCCGTGATCGTCGTTCTCGTGACGCAGTTGATCAGCGATATCGGCTATGTCTTCCTCAACCCGCGCATCCGGATTTCGTAAGGGGCTGATTGCATGGAACCGCTTTCCTGGACCGCCATCATCGGCCTGATTATCGCGCAACTGATCCCTGTCTGGATCGGCATGCTCGTTGTCTTCACCCTGTCGGTCCTGTTCAAGCGCAGCCTCGGGCTTTTCGGCAAGCCCTTCGACAGCACGATCGGCATGATCGGCTTCGCGCTGGTGCTGTTCTGGGTCTTTACCGGGATGTTCGCCGACATGATCATCACCCATGACCCGCTGGCGCAGGTCTCGGGCATGAAAAACAAGTTGCCGGGCACACCGCTGCCCGATGGGTACGAGGGCTACGCCTATTACCTGCTGGGCGGCGACAATCTCGCCCGCGACGTGTTTTCCCGCATGGTGGCGGGCTCCACCATCGTCATGCAGATCGCGCCGCTGGCAACGCTCTTTGCCTTCATGGTGGGCATCACACTCGGCCTGCCTGCGGCCTATTACGGCGGCAAGCTCGACACGCTGCTGTCCTTCCTCGCCAACCTGATCCTCGCCTTCCCGGTGATCCTGCTCTTCTACCTGCTGGTGACACCCGAGATCGTGCAGACGGGGCTGCCGACCTACATGGCGGCGGTGCTGTTCATCTTCCCGATCATCTTCTTCGTCGTGCTGTGGAACGCGCGTTTTTTCACCCAGCCGGGCAAGCGCGCGGCCTATCTCGGCGTGACGCTGGTGATCGGGATCTGGATCTATCTAGGCGTGGCCTGGAACGCGGACCCGCTCGGCATCATCTCGGTGCCGTCGAATATCCTGATCGTCTTCGTCTCCGTGGTCTTCGTGAACTCGCCTACCGTGTTCCGTATCGTCCGCGGCCTCGGGCTCGACATCAAGACCCGCGACTATGTCGCCGCCGCCCAGACCCGCGGCGAGGGTCCGTGGTACACCATGCTCTGGGAGATACTGCCCAATGCGCGCGGGCCGCTGATCGTCGACTTCTGCCTGCGCATCGGCTACACAACGATCCTGCTCGGCACGCTCGGTTTCTTTGGCCTGGGTCTTGCGCCGGAGAGCCCGGACTGGGGCACCACGATCAATGATGGCCGCCGGTTGCTGTCGATCTATCCGCACCCCGCGATTGCACCGGCACTGGCGCTGATGAGCTTGGTGCTAGGCCTCAACCTGCTGGCCGACGGCCTGCGTGAAGAAAGTTTGAAAGACTGATGGAAGACGTGAAAGATACCCCGCTGCAAAAGCTGAGCCGGACCCTTCGGCGAGCCGTCATCGTCGTGGTCGGCGTGGTTGTCGGATTGACCGTTCTCTTTACCGTGCTCGGCACGTGGCAAGGGATATCCTCCCGCAACGAGCTTCTGGATGCCACTGGTGTCCATGTTCTGCCGCATGTGCTGCGCAACACCTATACAGGCGGTGCCCGTTTCGATGTGGCCTGCAAGGCAACCGAGACCTGTACCGCCACTGCCGGCGAGATCTGTGGCGACGCGGTCATTGTTCTGAGCGAACCGCAGGAGGAGGACGGGATCTGGGTCATGGTGGCGGAATGCGGGCCTGGGACGGAGCCCCAATGGTAACGCCCGGATCCGTTCCCAGGATGGGGGCCAGCCCCCCAACGATCATTGGTTCGGGGAACCAATGACCGCCCCCCGGGATACTTGGGATCAGATGAAGACCTGGGGAGAGCACGCGCGCGCAGCGCGCGCCACGCCCGCCGCTTTCGATAAGCCCTGCAAGGGCGCGTGAAAGGGCGGGAAGCCGCCCCCTCCACCGGGCGGAACAGCTGACAGGGAGGCTGCGATGAAGAAATGGGAATATGACGGGCCGATCCTCGAGATCGAGAAGCTATCGATTTCCTTCTTCACCCGGCTGCGGGTAATCCCGGCGGTCATGGATTTCTCGATCAAGGTGCAGCCCGGCGAAGCGATGGGACTGGTGGGCGAATCCGGTTGCGGGAAATCCACCGTGGCGCTCGGTGTCATGCAGGATCTGGGCGTCAACGGGCGCGTCGTCGGCGGTTCGATCAAGTTCAAAGGGCGCGACCTGTCGGAGATGACTGCCGAGGAGTTGCGCGACATTCGCGGCTCCGAGATCGCCATGATCTACCAGGAACCGATGGCGAGCCTCAATCCTGCGATGAAGATCGGCCAGCAACTGATCGAAGTGCCGATGATCCACGAGGGTATCTCCAGGCAGAAGGCCTTGGAGCGCGCGCTGGAGGTGGTGACCGATGTGCGCCTGCCGGACCCCAAGCGCATGCTCAATTCCTATCCGCACCAGCTCTCGGGCGGCCAGCAGCAGCGGATCGTCATCGCCATGGCGCTGATGTCCAAGCCCAGCCTGCTCATTCTCGACGAACCCACCACCGCGCTCGACGTGACGGTGGAGGCTGCTGTCGTTGAGCTTGGCAAGAAATACGGCACCTCGATGCTCTTCATCTCGCACAATCTCGGGCTGATCCTGGAAACCTGCGACCGGCTCTGCGTGATGTATTCGGGCGAAGCGGTGGAGCGCGGCTCCATCAAGGATGTCTTCGACGAGATGCAGCATCCTTACACGCAGGCGCTCTTCCGCTCGATCCCGCTGCCGGGGGCAGAAAAGAACGCCCGCCCGCTGGTGGCCATTCCGGGCAACTTCCCCCTGCCCCACGAGCGCCCGCCGGGCTGCAATTTCGGCCCGCGCTGCGATTACTTCGAGGCCGGACGCTGTGACGCGCAGGATATCGAGATGCGCCGCGTGCCCGGCAATGACCGCCATTACACGCGCTGCCTCAAGTTCCAGGAGATAGACTGGAACGCGCCGGTCGCCAAGGCCGAGACGACCGAGGCCAGCCTTATCGGGCGCGAGGTGCTGCGCATCGACAAGCTCAAGAAATACTACGAGGTCGCGGCCAACACGCTCTTTGGTGGCGCCCACAAGGTCGTGAAGGCCAACGAGGAGATCAGCTTCGTCGCCCACGAGGCAGAGACGCTGGCCATCGTCGGCGAGTCCGGTTGTGGCAAATCGACCTTCGCCAAGGTGTTGATGGGGCTGGAGACGGCGACCGACGGCGTGGTGTAGCTGAACGGCAACGCGATCCAGGACATCCAGATCGAGGCGCGCGACACCAGAACCATTTCCTCCGTCCAGATGGTGTTCCAGAACCCGTTCGACACGCTCAACCCCGCGATGACCATCGGGCGGCAGATCATCCGGGCGCTGGAAATTTTCCGCGTCGGCAAGAGCGAGGCCGAGCGCCGCAACCAGATGCTGGAGCTTCTGGACCTGGTGAAACTGCCCCGTGCCTTTGCCGAGCGCATGCCACGCCAGCTCTCGGGCGGGCAGAAACAGCGCGTGGGCATTGCACGCGCCTTTGCCGGCGGCGCGCAGATCGTGGTGGCCGACGAACCAGTCTCGGCGCTGGACGTTTCGGTGCAAGCAGCCGTGGCCGACCTCCTGATGGAGATCCAGCGAAACGAGAAGACCACGCTGCTCTTCATCTCCCACGATCTCTCCATCGTGCGCTATCTCGCCGACCGGGTGATGGTGATGTATCTCGGCCATGTGGTGGAGCTTGGCACCACCGATCAGGTCTTCTCGCCGCCCTACCAACCCTATACCGAGGCGCTGCTCTCGGCCGTGCCCATTGCAGATACATCGGTGAAGAAGAAGCACATCGTTCTGGATGGCGACATTCCCTCGGCCATGAATCCGCCGCCGGGATGCCCGTTCCAGACCCGCTGCGGCTGGAAATCCCAGGTTCCCGGCGGGCTTTGCGAAAAGGACGTCCCGCCCATTCGTGACGTTGGCGACGGACACCAGGTGAAATGTCATCTGACGGAAGACGCCCTGAAGGAGATGGAACCGGTCATCACCTTTGCCGCCGAGTAAACCGCCCTGGCCGGTCCGCTTGCGTTAGCGCGTGCGCAGCAACGTTTCGGGTAGAAATCAGAGCGGTCTCAGGTTGGCTTCGTCACGCTGTCGTCCAACGCGTCTGTGCCGGCCTCCCGTGCCACGCGGCGCTCCTTCGACCCGGCCAGCCTGCCGTTCTCGGCGTCCAGGCTCTGGGCGGCCGTGAGATCGATGACCGGCTTCGTCTCACCCAGAGCCGCGCCAAGGACCGATTTCGGCGCACTCAGCGCCTGTTCCAGATTCGACAGGACCGGGCGGGCTGGCGACATTGTCGGCAAGCGCCCTGCCCCACCCGGTTGTGGCCCCGGCCCGGGGTCCCGAACGGACATGCCGTCGCTCATCAGCCCCATGACGATATTGCCAGGCGACCCGGTCAATTCCCGCGGCCAGAACTGCGCCATGGCGAATCCGACGGCACTCATTGCCAGCGCCGCTTCCTCCACGTTGATGCCGACGATTGGATGATCGAGATCGTGACAGCCCCGGCGATCACCGCACTTGTCCGGGCGTGGAGCCTCTCTGGCTTATTCATTCCAGAAATGTCCTGGGGGAGCGCTCGCAAGAGCGTGGGGGCAACGCCCCCTCCAGGCGCCCGTGTCATCTCGAAACAGGTCATGGAAGCGACACGGCCCCCGCAAAAAGAAAAAGGCGCCCACAGGGGGCGCCCATCTCATCTCGGCATGTTGCCGATCAGGCGGCTTCGGTGATGAACTTCACCGCGTCTCCGAAGGTCTGGATCGTCTCGGCAGCGTCGTCCGGGATCTCGATGCCGAACTCTTCTTCGAAGGCCATCACCAGCTCGACGGTGTCCAGGCTGTCTGCGCCCAGATCGTCGATGAACGACGCGCTTTCGGTCACCTTGTCTTCTTCGACGCTCAGGTGCTCAACAACAATCTTCTTCACGCGATCGGCGATGTCGCTCATGTCTCTTCCTCATGCATTGGGCGTCACTGCCCGTTCTTGCTTCGTGCCCACGGTGGGCGAATTACCTTGCCCTGCTCTCAGGGCGCTCATCCCCGTCTGATGCGAGGCTTCTTTCCCGGGCCGGGCACATATTCAATGCTCCACGCCGAAAACTGCGCCGCCTTTAGCATGTTCCCCTGCAAAAGCAAACGCTTTGACCGGACATTGTTTTCGTTGCGTCACATGAGCCGGTCAGAGAAAGCAAGATGGGGGGGCGTGTACGGCTTCACAAGTGCCGACAGCAGTTTTCCGTCATCGCCGCACGGGTTCCCGGACAGTCGCCACGGGTGCGGCGTGCCGGAATAGCCCAATCAGAGCATGGCCATACCGCCATTGACGTGCAGTGTCGCGCCCGTCACGTAGCCGGCTTCCGGGCTGGCAAGATACAGCACAGCCGCAGCGATCTCGTCGGCTTCGCCCATGCGGGCCGCCGGGATCTTGGTGTTGATCGCGGCCTTTTGCTCATCGGTCAGCTTGTCTGTCATCGCCGTGGCGATGAAGCCCGGCGCCACCGCGTTTACGGTGATTCCCCGGCTGGCCACTTCGTAGGCAATGGATTTGGTCATGCCGATCATCCCGGCCTTGGAGGCGGCGTAATTCGCCTGGCCCGGGTTGCCCGTGGCGCCCACGATCGACGAGATATTCACGATCCGGCCCCAACGTTTCTTCATCATCGGCCGCATCACGCCCCGGCAGAGCCGCATCGTGGAGGTCAGGTTGACCTCGAGCACCTGCGCCCATTCCTCGTCCGACATGCGCATGAAGATCTGGTCGCGGGTGATGCCGGCATTGTTGACCAGGATGTCTAGCCCGCCCATCGCCGCGATGGCCTGCTTGGGCAGCGCATCGACCGCTTCGGCATCGCCGAGGTTGCAGGGCAGCACATGGGCGCGTTCGCCCAGCTCGGCGGCCAGCGCCTCGAGCGGTTCCACCCGCGTCCCGGAGAGCCCGACCGTCGCTCCTGCGCCGTGCAGCGCCTTGGCGATGGCGCCGCCGATACCGCCAGAGGCTCCCGTTACAAGCGCCGTCTTCCCTGTCAGATCGAACATTTGGCCATCTCCTCGCGATTGAACTCTCTTCCGTCAGCAGGAGGCATGCCACGACATCCCCTGCCCCGCAACGCCGATTTGCCTCTCTGGCCGACGATACCGCCCCGGACGCACAGGCCTCGCCCGCTTGGGCGGTCACGCCGCCCTCGCCGATCCGAGCCATCTTCAAGCCTTGGTGATCCCGAGCTTCTCCATTGCCCCGCCGCCCGTCGCGCCCTAACCTGACAGGCATGCCTTCTGTTGCACATATCCGACCAGCCTATAGCCGGGCCGAACGCCTCAGCGACGGTGTTGTCCATGTTGTCGGGGTTGTTTCGGCCTTGATGGCAGTCCCCGTCCTGATCGCGCTGACGATCGCCCTTCGCAACGAATCCGCTGCGATCTGGGGTGCATCCGTCTACGGAACGACCCTGATCATGATGCTTACTTTCTCGGCGCTCTACAACATGATCGACAATGCACGCTGGAAGGGCCTGCTGCAGCGGCTCGACCATTCCGGGATCTATTTCAAGATCGCCGGCACCTACACGCCCTTCGTGTTGCTGACCGGCGCTCAGGTTCCCGGGCTCCTCGCAGGGCTCTGGGGCTCGGCCGCGCTCGGATCCTTCCTGAAGATCCTCGCCCCCAGCCGGTTTCGCTGGTTCGCCCTGGCGCTGTATCTCGGAATGGGCTGGGCGGCGCTCTGGGCCGGAGGCGAGATGCTCGCGGAACTGCCGGGATCGGTGCAGCTTCTCATGCTGATCGGCGGCGTGGTCTACACGATCGGCGTCGTGTTCTTCCTCCTGAACCGGATGCCCTTTCACAACACGGTCTGGCATGTTTTCGTGCTCGCCGGCAGCGTATTCTTCTTCATCGCCGTGGCCTTGAGCATCGCGGAGCTTCCCGCCGGCCTATAGACGCTCCACCCACTATGCACAGGTTTCGCGCAGGTTTTGCCGGGCGGCAACCGAGAGCAGCCGCTCACCCCTTGGAATACATCCGGCGGATCTCGTCCTTGTACTCGTCGATCACCCGCTCCCGGCGCAGCTTCAGTGTCGGCGTGATCAGCCGGCGCTCGACGGTCCACTCGTCCAGCGTGGCGTAATAGGCCTTCATCTGCTGCCAGGACGGAATGTCGCCCGAGGCCTTGCGGATGCGGTCGAGGATGAACCTTTCAGCCTCGCGAGCGTTGGGATCGTTCTCGTCCAACCCGTGCTTCTTGGCAATAGCCGTCCAGTCGTCGCGATTCAGCACCACCAGCGCCGCAAGGAACGGGCGGCCATCGCCCACGACGCAGACCTGCTCGATCAGCGGATCGCTCTCGATGTTAAGCTCGATCGGGCGCGGGTTGACGTTCTCGCCATTGGACATGACCAGGATATGCTTCAAGCGCCCCGTGATACGGATGCGGCCATCGACGATCTCCGCCATGTCTCCGGTCCGCAGCCAACCTTCGTTGTCAAAGGACTCCGCCGTCGCGTCCTCTCGCTGCCAGTAACCCGACATGCGCGAGGGTGTCTTGATCAGAAGCTCGTTGCGCTCGCCGAGCTTCACCTCGCACCCGGGCAACGGATAGCCGACCGTCCCTGGCACGCAATCTTCCTGCAAGGAGGCCGTGGCCACCGGGCCCGCCTCCGACAATCCATAACCCTCGACAAGCGGCAAGCCGAGCCCCAGCAGCGCCTGTCCGATTTCCTCGGGCAGGTTGGCCCCTCCCGCAACGGCGACACGCATGCGCCCGCCAAATGCCGCCTGGACCTTTTTCGCCACCAGCCGCTCCAGCAGCGGCCAGATCAGACGTTCTCCAAAGCTCGGCCCCGGCCCATGCCCGGCGCGCGCGGCGTGCCGCGCGTATCCGATCCGCGCGGTCATGTCGAAGAGCCGCTGCTTGAGCTTGCTGGCCGAAGCGTTGCGCCGCGCGCCGTTATAGATCGTCTCGTAGAAACGGGGCACGCCCATGATGACGGTCGGGCGCACTGTGGTCATGTCCTGCCGCAGCCGAAGCAGTGACTGCGGATACGCATTGCACGCCCCCGACATCACCGCCAGCACATAGCCCAGCGTGCGCTCGAAAGCATGGGCAAGTGGCAGGATAGACAGGAAGACATCGCCCTCCAGCGGCGAGACGACCGCGGCCGTCGCTTCGGCATTAGCCAGAATCGCACGGTGGGACAGCATGACGCCCTTGGGGGTGCCCGTCGTGCCGGAGGTATAGATCAGCGTCGCCGGTGCGAGCGAATCCGTCGCCGGTTCGGGCAGGTCCTGCGGCGCGGGCGGCAGAATCGCTTCGAGATGATCAACGTTTTCTTCCGCGCCATAAACGAAGTCCGCCGTTACATCCTGCAGCCAAACACGCTCGATGAAGGAATGATTGGACAGCGATTTCTCTAGGTCGCGCCACCGCCGGTCGGTATCGACCAGGACGATCCGGGGCCGCGAATCTGCCAGCATGAAGGCACCGTTGGAGATCGCGTCATTGGTGTAGAGCGGCACCACCGTCAGCCCGCAACGCGCGGCCGCCATGTCGAAACAGACCCAGTCAACGCAGTTCTGCAACAGGATCCCGACCCTGTCGCCCGGTTGCATGCCCGCCGCGATGAAGGCGGCTGCAAAACGATCCGTCCGCTCCAGCACCTGCGGCCAGGTGAACTTGCGCCATTTCCCGGTCTTGCGATCATATTGCCGATAAGCGGTGAGCTTCGGCGAAATACGCGTGCGTTCCTGCAAGAGTTGGTAGAGCGTGTTCACCGACTCTGCGGGAATATTGTTCTTGCGCATGTGTCCTCCTGATGGGGACGCCCCCCGGCCAGCACCTTACTTAAGGTCAAGGTATCATGGCAATGTCCGCGCGTGATAGACGCCGCCGTTTCGATGGGCAATCGGCGGTTTCGCCTCACCTGTCGGTTCCGGCGAACTTGCCCAAAACGGAATACGAAAGTCCTTTCGGGAAGGAGAAATTAGGGGCGCTGCCCCTCAGGATATTTGACGAAAGAGGATCGGATCGAATGTCTCGAGTCGAGATCCACGTGTCGTTCCGGCGAGCGCGGAGGACGTTTCGAAAACAGATCGATCAAAAACGAAAAAACGCCGACAAATCCTGTCGGCGTTTTTCCTGGTGGAATGCTATTGAGCGGAGTATGGGCCCCGGAGAGAACAGCCGGTTCTCAAAATGCCATTGCCACCCCTCCGACCATCAGGCCCGAAGATTGGTTTCCACACGACCGCCGAACAGCGCGGCCGGCGCTTTGAAAACACGGGCAAAGAAGGAGGTCAACGAGGATCCCATCGCGCGGGCAACCTTGGCTTGCTCCGAACGGACCTCGATTTCGACCTGACGCCAATCGACCGGGACTTCTTTGATTTCATGCAATGCAATGCTCATTTCAAGCTCCTTTGAAGTAACTCTGTTTTCTGAGGATCAAGATAACTGTTAGCGCCACCATTGCTACAGCCACCTGTGCATTGCGGCATTGCAGCATTTGCAACCTTCCGAGTTTTTATTTGGCTATCCCTTGGAAAAGACGACATTCAATGACGGTACTCATCGGCTTCAAAGCGCGGGCCCACCGAATGCAGAACCGAAGAAAGGTTCTCTTCACGAGGTCCGAATAGAAAGACTACGACCGACGCACCGCGCTTGAGAGCGGCCCTTTCCTCTGGTCGATGTTCACTTTTCGTGCTAACCCATGCGAAAGGCAAAACAAGAACACAGGCAGGATTGCAACAGCCATGCGTGTCATCGGCATCGACCCGGGGCTCAGAAATCTCGGCTGGGGCGTGATCGAACAACAGGGATCGCGTCTCACTCACATCGCAAATGGCCTGTGCACATCCGCTGGGAAGGATCTCGGCGTGCGCTTGCTGTCGCTCTACGAACAGCTCACCGATGTCTTCCACATGTATGAACCTGAAGCGGCCGCGGTCGAGCAGACCTTCGTCAACCGCGACGGCGCCGGAACACTAAAACTCGGCCAGGCGCGCGGCATCGCCATGCTGGTGCCGGCAAAGGCCGGGCTGGACATCGGTGAGTATGCCCCGAATGCGGTGAAAAAGGCGATTGTCGGCGTGGGCCATGCCGAAAAACACCAGATCGCGCACATGATCGGCATCCATTTTCCCGGCGTGAAGCTGGCCGGTCCCGACGCCGCCGATGCGCTCGCCATCGCCGTCACCCATGCCCATCACCTGCAATCGAGCTCCCGGCTGTCGCAAGCCATCGCGAGAGCCTCATGATCGGGCGTCTGGCCGGACGGATCGATTATCGGGGGCTCGACCACGTTCTGCTCGATGTGAACGGGGTCGGCTATGTCGTCTACGTCTCCGAACGTACGCTCATGGAATTGCCCGGCACCGGAGAATTCGCCGCCCTCTACACCGATCTGGTCGTGCGCGAGGACCTGCTGCAGCTCTTTGGCTTCCCCTCCTTGCAGGAAAAGGAATGGCACCGCTTGCTGACCTCCGTGCAGGGGATCGGCGCCAAGGCCTCCATGGCCATCCTTGGCGCGCTCGGCCCCGACGGCACCTCGCGCGCCATCACCCTTGGTGACTGGTCGGCCATACGCGCGGCCCCGGGCGTTGGCCCGAAACTCGCCCAACGCGTCGTCAACGAACTCAAAGACAAGGCGCCGGCGATCATGGCGATGGCCGGCAGCCTGGGCCAGGTGATCGAGCCGATCCCGACATTAACCCAGGCGCCCGCGTCCGCCGGCGCGGCAGCCCAACTGAAACCGGCGCCCCCCCCGCGCGCGGCTGCCCAGTCCGAAGCGCTCTCGGCGCTCACCAATCTCGGCTACCAACCCGGCGAAGCCGCCGCTGCCGTGGCCCGGGCCCTGACCGACGAGCCGGACGCCGACACTTCCGACGTGATCCGCGCTGCCCTGAAATCTCTGGCGCCCAAGGGCTGAAGATGCACCGTTGTTCCCCAGATACCCTCGGGGGGAGCGCCACAAGGCGCGGGGGGCAGCCGGCCTCCCTCCGCAATCTTCACCAGCGCGCCACCGGAGCCGATAGATGACCGAACCAGACCCGCTCCTGCGCCCGGATCCTCAGCCCGGCGAACAACAGGGCGAAGACCGCGCACTGCGTCCGCAACAACTCTCCGACTTCATCGGTCAGGCCGAGGCGCGCGCCAACCTGCGCGTCTTCGTCGAAAGCGCCCGTCGCCGGGGCGAAGCCATGGACCACACGCTGTTTCACGGCCCACCCGGTCTCGGCAAAACAACGCTGGCCAATATCATCTCCCGCGAACTCGGCGTGAATTTCCGCATGACCTCCGGCCCGGTTCTCGCGCGCCCGGGCGATCTCGCCGCGATCCTGACCAATCTCGAAGCGCGCGACGTGCTGTTCATCGACGAGATCCACCGCCTCAACCCGGTGGTCGAGGAAGTGCTCTATCCCGCGATGGAGGATTTCGAACTCGACCTCGTCATCGGCGAAGGCCCCGCCGCGCGCACCGTCCGCATCGAGTTGCAGCCCTTCACTTTGATCGGCGCCACAACCCGTCTCGGACTGCTGACAACGCCGCTGAGGGACCGTTTCGGCATCCCGACACGATTGCAGTTCTACACGATCGACGAGCTTCACGAGATCGTCACCCGAAACGCCCGCCTTCTGGGCGTGCCTGCGGAATCCGAGGGTGCCCGCGAAATCGCGTCCCGCGCCCGCGGCACCCCCCGTATAGCCGGCCGTCTCCTGCGTAGGGTGGTCGACTTCGCCCTTGTCGAAGGCGATGGCAACCTCTCCCGCGCGCTTGCCGACAGCGCGCTGACACGCCTGGGCGTGGACACGCTCGGACTGGACAGCGCCGACCGCCGCTACCTTCGCCTGATCGCAGAGAATTATGGTGGCGGGCCAGTCGGAGTGGAGACGATGTCGGCCGCGCTCAGCGAAAGCCGTGACGCACTGGAGGAGGTGATCGAGCCCTACCTGCTGCAGCAGGGCCTCATCCAGCGGACCCCGCGCGGCAGAATGCTCGCCCGCAAGGCCTGGCAGCATCTCGGACTGGATGTTCCGCAACCACCGGATGCTCCGAAAGCCGGGCAAGGAAAACTCTTCGAATAGACGCCCAAGAGCGGCCCGAGGCAGCATTACGGCCTCGGCAGCCCTCAGCGCGCGGGAACGATCCTGCGGCTCGTGCCTCTCGCGGAGGTATTTCCGGGAAAGATGACACCGGAAGGGCCGCCCGGTCATCTCTTCCAAAATATCCCGGAGGGAGCGCTCGCAAGCGCGCGCGGGAGGCAACGCCCCCTTCAGGCCTGTTCAGACAGAACGGTCAATGCGCAAACCCTGGCGATCCGGTCGACCTATCCGCCGATTATCGGGGCAACCATTTGCGCGATGGTCGCGGTGAACGGGTCGATCGCCATGATGAAGGCGCCAATTTTCTCGACGGTGTCGCCCTGGTGGAGCACGGAGAGTTTCTGTGCATAGACCTCTGCGCCGATGGCTGCCAACAGGACTCCCTTGAACAGCATGATGGTGCAGACGAACACGACTGCCGGGCGCAAAATCGGGCGCCTTTGGTGGCGCAGGCGCAGTTTCGTGTAATAGGACTGTCCGAGCGTGCCAGAGGCTTCAAAAGCTCCGCCACGCTTCTTGATCTTCTCGATGCGGCGCAAACGGCCGGAAAATTCATTCATCTGTGGATTGCTCATCGCGAAATCCCAAAGCTGTAATGCCCCCGTAAGCTCCCACAGTAGGGCAAGAATCCGGCGCAAATACGACCGCGCCTCAGGATTTGCGGAGACAAAGTGTAGTCCACTCTCCGATTTGCTCACGGTCGTGCACAATCATCCCCTCGTCCGCATAGGCCGCGACGACATCTGGCGCTTGTTCATTCAGCAAACCGCTGAGAATCGCGAAGCCTTCGGGCTTGAGGGCCTTGGAAATCGCGGGCGCGAGGGCGACAAGCGGCGCCTTCAGGATATTGGCGAAGATGAGGCCAAAAGGTGCGGCCGCAGCGAGTTCCGGGTGATCGAAGCCAGTGGCCTCGATGCAGCGCAAGCGGTCGGCCAGCCCGTTGGCCTCGGCATTGGCTTGCGCCACCTCCACGGCAACGGGATCGATATCGGAAGCGAACACCGTTCCGGGCCAGATACGGGCCGCGGCCATGGCCAGAACGGCGGTGCCACAGCCGATATCGGCCACGGGAAGCGCCTCGTGTCCCGCGGTGACGAGCCGGTCGAGCGCCTTGAGACAGCCCAGCGTGGTGCCATGATGGCCTGTGCCGAAGGCCATCGCGGCTTCGATCAGCAACGGCTCGACATCGTCGGGAACCGTTTCGGCATCATGGCTGCCATATAGATAGAAACGCCCCGCGCGAACGGGGGCAAGCTCGCGCTTCACCTTGGCCACCCAGTCGGTTTCAGGCAGCTCGGAGACGGCAAAATCCTTTGCGCCATGGGCGGCGGCCAGCAGAGCCAATGCAATCTCGTCGGGCTGCTCGATGAAGTAACCGCCCACTTCCCAGAGGCCGGAGCCATCTTCGATTTCGAAGACACCGACGCCGGTCGGCTCGGGAGACAGGTTTTCCATGGCCGTGCCAAGGGCCTCTGCCTGTTCCTTGCCGGCAAGGGTCGTCAGGGCGGTGAAGGTGGGCATGTCATGCTCCTCGTTATGACCGGTCGCGCGCGGAGAGCGGCGGGTGCCTCCGGCGGGGATATTTCTCGTCAGAAGAATTGGAGAGGCGCTAGGCTCTTGTGCGAGCCTGGTCAAGGGTTTCGAGGATGTCATGGACAAGTATCGAAACGGGCCGACCAGAGTCGAGGCTCATGATCGGACAGTCGAGCGTATCTGCCCAGGCGAGATGGCGCGCACGGTTGCGGCCGGGCAGCAACCCGTCGTCATACGCCGCGGCCCAGGCGAGGAAGGCCTCCATGCCGGGCATTTCCGAAGGGTCCTGAAGGCGCCACCCCTCGCGGGCGCGCAGGCGGCGCAGGCGGGTTTCGGTTTGCAACGTCAGGAATACCGCGAAGGTAAAGCGATGGTCGATGCCCTCGCTCCAGCTATCGAGCGAGCCCGAGAGCACCCAATCGCGGCGCGGCAGGAAGACCTGCTCCATCAGGGCGCGGCGTTCCGGGACAGGGCGTTTCTCCTGGAATGGCGGGTCGGTCGGATACCAGAAGAAGTCATCCGTATCGAAGTGTTGGCTCTCGAGGGCAGAGGCAAGTGCGCGACCGAGGGTTGTCGTCCCCGCTCCGCTGGCGCCAAAGATGTGGATGCGATTTCCCGACATCGCCTCTCCGCAAGAGCTCAGTTACCGGGAGAAACTCCCGTTCCAACCGGACAAGCGACCCCGGTCCCACCGATTCCACAATAGCCGCCCGGGTTCTTCGCCAAGTATTGTTGGTGGTAGTCCTCGGCGAAGTAGAACGGGCCGGCGGCGGAGATCTCGGTGGTGACCTGGCCACGCCCGGCAAGTGTTAACGCTTTCTGATAGCGCGCACAGCTGTCAAGCGCCAGTTCCAGATGTGCAGGCAGACTTGCATAGATCGCAGAGCGGTATTGCGTGCCGATATCACCGCCCTGGCGCATGCCCTGGGTCGGGTCATGGCTTTCCCAGAAGCAGCGGAGCAGGTCCTCGAAGGAAATCACCGCCGGATCGAACACGACGCGAACCACTTCCGCGTGGCCGGTCCTGGCGGTACAGGTCTCCTCGTAGGTCGGGTTGGGAGTGGTCCCCCCGGAATAACCGACCATTGTGAGCCAGACGCCCGGCAGTTGCCACAGCAGCCGCTCGGCGCCCCAGAAACAGCCCATGCCCAGCATCACCGCTTCCATGCCCTCGGGAATATCGAGCGTGAGCGGACGGTGAAACACATGGTGGCTCGGGGCGGTCGGGATCGGTTGCGCGCGCCCCGGTAGCGCGTCTTCGGGGCGGATCATTTCCATCTTGGCGGCTTTCGTCAGGAACATCGCTCTCTCCCATGGCGGTATCGCGGTGATTTCAACACATATGGGACCCGCAGGCATCCGGGTCCAGCGTCGGCTCTGCGGACTGATACGGTTGTGATGGCCTATTCCGCCGGGGCGGCCCTGCGACGATAGCGGGCAAAGATGGTTTCGTTGCCGGGCTCGGGGTTGCGCGGGATCAGCAGGGACAGCGCCAGCGAGGCGCAGGCCATGCCCGCCGCGAGGAAGAAGACCATCTCGGGTGCCTGCAACCACAGGTAGCCGAGCGCGGCCGGCAAGAAGACCGCCGCGATATGGTTGATCGTGAAGGCCACCGCTGCCGTCGGCGCCATGTCCGCCGGGTCGCCGATCTTCTGGAAATAGGTCTTCAGCGCCAGCGCGAGGCCGAAGAAGATGTGATCGAGCACGTAGAGCGTGGCCGCGAGCGCAACGCCCCAGCCAAAGGCATAGACCCCGCCATAGGCGGCGAAAATCAACGCAAGGCCGGAATACTCGAAGATAAGCGCGCGGCGCTCGCCGAAACGCGAGACGGCCCAGCCAAAGACCGGCGCAACGATCATGTTGGCCACGAGCGTGAACATGAAGAGCGAGGTGATCTCATGCACCTCGAAACCAAACCGCTCGACCATCATGAAGCCGGCAAAGACGACGAAGATCTGCCGCCGCGCGCCGGCCATGAACTGCAACGCATAATAGAGCCAGTAGCGGCGGCGCAGGATGAATTTCTTTACCTGCGGCGTGGGCGATTCGAATTGCGGGTAGAGCGTCAGGCAGAGGATCGCGACCACGGCGGTCGTCAGGCCGGCCGACATGTAGACGGTGTTATAGTCGAGATCGAAGGCCTTCCAGGTCGAGACGATCAGCGCATAGGCCACCAGGGTTGCCGCCGACCCGACTGCGAGCATCCAGCCCAGCACCTTGGGCGCGCGCTCCTTGGGGAGCCACTGCAATTGCAGCGACTGGTTCACGGTTTCATAATAATGAAAGCCGATCGAACTGAGCATGGTGATGGTCAGGATCCCGCCGAGGCTCGGGAACCACGCCGTCAGCGCCGTCGCCACCCCCAACAGAAGAAGCGAGACGATGCCGAGCACCTGTTCCCGCACGATCCGGATCAGGGCAATGACGCCGATGGCGAGAAAGCCTGGAATCTCGCGTACCGTGTGCAGCCAGCCGATATTGGAGCCGTCGAACTGCGCGACCTCGATGACGAAGTTGTTCAGCAGCGCTGACCATGTGGCGAAGGCAATCGGCATGGCCGCCGCCATGACGAAGAGCAAGGTGACAGGGCGGCGCCAGAATGGCATCTCCCGTGCCTGAGACAGCGAAATCGTTTGCATGTTTCGCGCATAGACCCGCGCGCGTGATTTGAAAAGCAAAATGGGCGTGCATCCGCGCAGAACATCCTTGCATGATATCCGGACTGATCTGAATCAAGGCATCCCTTTTTGCGTTGCGGCATGTATCATGGCAATTTTTGAATATTACGCGTGCGAGAGGACAAAATGGACATTCTGGCAATTGTCGAGCGTATCGGCGAAGCGCCGACAGCCGCTCTGTTCGGGCTGATCACCGGCATGATCTTTGGCATAGCGGCGCAGAGATCGAATTTCTGCCTGCGCGCGGCGACGGTGGAATTTGCCCGTGGCAATATCGGGCCGCGCATGTCGATCTGGCTGCTGACCTTCTCCACGGCGATGGTCTGGGTGCAGGGCGCGCAGATGCTGGGGCTGATGCGGGCCGAGGATGCACGGATGATGGCGGTGCCTGGTACATGGTCCGGCGCGATCATCGGCGGGCTGCTCTTCGGCATGGGCATGGTGCTGGCGCGCGGCTGTTCGGGCCGGTTGCTGGTGCTGGCGGCGACGGGCAACCTGCGTTCCGTGGTCTCGGGGCTGGTCTTTGCCGTGGTTGCACAGATGAGCCTTGGCGGCTGGCTGTTGCCGCTGCGCGAGAAGATCTCCGGTGTCTGGATCACCGAGGGCGGCACGAATATGGACGTGCTGGCCGCGCTTCATCTGCCCGAGGCGACAGGCCTCGCACTTGGCCTCGTCCTCGCCGCGCTTGCAATTTACCTGTCCCGGAAAAACGAGCTGGGAACGCGAAAGCTCTTCATGGCCTCGGGCGTTGGCTTTGCCGTGGCCGTGGGTTGGGTGCTGACCTACGGCCTCAGCCAGGTCGCCTTCGATCCCGTCCAGATCGAAAGCGCCACCTTCACCGGGCCGTCGGCGCACACCTTGATGTTCTTCCTGGTTCCGGACACGGTGCTGGAATTCGATATCGGCCTTGTGCCGGGCGTCTTCCTGGGCGCCTTCCTCGCCGCTGCCTGGGCAGGCGAGTTGAAGGCCCAGGGCTTCGAGGGGGCGGGCAACATGCAACGTGCCATGATCGGAGCGGCCGCCATGGGCTTCGGCGGCATGCTCGCCGGTGGCTGCGCCATTGGTGCCGGGGTGACCGGAACGTCCATCTTCGTGGGTACGGCCTGGGTTGCGCTGACCTGCATGTGGATCGGCGCCGTGGCGACCGATTACCTCGTGGACCAGAAAGGCGGCGCCGCAGTTACTGCGTAGCGCGAAATCAGGACCAACCAACGAGCAGCAGCGCCCCGACGTTCATTGGCCGTCAGGACAATGCCGCGGAATTGAGGGCGCTGCGCCCGTGGATATTTCTGTAAAGAAGACGCCCTGAAGAGACCTGCCCTTTCCCTCCTTCTGGAAATATCCCCGCCGGCGGCACGATCCGCAGGATCGTTCAAGCGTGCCTTTCCTGCGCCTGAGAACAAGAGACCCGCCTACATTCTGCCCCAACGGCATCACAGGGCCGGCGCATCGCAGCGAGCGGGTTACCCCCGCCGCACCATCTCCGCCGCGTCGCGGGCAATGGCCTCGGCCTCCCGGCCAGCCTGTTTCAACTGCCCATTGGCCGAGACAACGTAGGAACAGAAGTAAAGCCCCCGCTCCGCAGTACGCCGCCCGCTCGCCAGCGGTCGGCCTGCGGCGTCCAGCACGCCGGGCAGGCCGGGCAGCAGTGAACGCAAATCAAGTTGGTAGCCCGTTGCCAGAACCACCGCATCGAATTCGACCCCCAACCCATCGACGAAGCGTGCAACCTGCCCTTCGAACCGCTCCAGGCCCGGACGCAGGATCAGCTTCCCCTCCCGGATCGCCGCCAGCGCGCCGGTATCGATCATCGGGATGCGTCCATCCTCGATCACCCGCGCCGCCGGGCCCTTTGAATGCGCCACCAGCCCGAAGTCCTCGGGCCTGCCAACGGCTGCCCTGAGAAGGGGTGCTACCAATCGGTCCGCCCAGCGATAGGGCAAAAGCCGTGTCAGCAACTCAAAGGAGGTGATCGGCACTCCCAGCAGTTCCTTGGGCAGGATATTCACCGGGCTGCGCACCACGATCTGCACATCGCGGCCCGCGGCGATCAGGTCCAGCGCGATATCCGCGCCGGAATTGCCGAAACCGACCACGAGAACGCGTTGTCCCGGCAACGCCTCGGGGTTGCGATAGCAGGAGGAATGCACCACGGGCCCGTCGAATTCCTCCAGTCCGACGATGACCGGCTGGCGCGGCCTGTCATTTATACCGGTCGCGAAGACCACGACATCCGCCATCCGTTCGCCCATGGACCCGGTAACCCGCCAGCGTTCCCCGGATTTCTCCACGCGACGTATCTCCGCGCCAAAGACCGGCTCCAGTTCGAAATGGCGGGCATAGCTTTCCAGATATTCGACGACCTGCGCACGCGTCGGATAACGCGGATAGGTTCGTGGCATGGCGAGGCCCGGCAGGCCCGAGCGTCCTCGCGATGTGTGCAGCTGCAGGGAATCGTAATGCCCACGCCAACGCGCACCGACCTGCTGCGCGCGGTCGAGCAATTCGACATCGAATCCCTGCCGTTTCAGACAAGCACCGCAGGCAAGCCCAGCCGGCCCCGCCCCGATCACGATCGCGTCCATCGACATCCTCCCCGCCGCAGCATCCCTGCCCGTTCAGCGCGTGGCAAGCGTCGGAGCACGCCGTGACGACGCGTTTCCTGAAATTGTGGCCGTATGGTTACCAGAAACTCTGCGGATCGATGTCCACGCTCAGGCGCAGGTTGTTCGGCACCCGCAGTTGCGCGATCCAGCGGGTCAGCGCCCCCTGAAGCGCAACGCCCTTGGCAGCCTTGACCAACAGCCGCAACCGGTGCCGCCCGCGCACCCGTGCAATCGGCGCCGGCGCGGGGCCGAAAACCTGCGCCCCCACCTCGCGCAGCGGCCCGTCGCGGCGGGCAAGCTCGGTGCCGAAATCGAAAACTTCGGCGATTTCCGGCGAGGAGAGGATAATCCCGGCCAACCGCCCATAAGGCGGCATGCCGACCACGCGGCGCTGCTCGGCCTCCGCGCGCCAGAAGCCCTCCTCGTCCCCCGACAGGATCGCCCTGATCACCGGGTGATCCGGCTGGTGGCTCTGAAGCAGGGCCACGCCCTGCCGGTCCGCCGTCCGCCCTGCCCGCCCGGCCACCTGCCGCACCAACTGGAAGGTGCGTTCGGCGGCGCGAAGGTCCGTTCCTTGCAGGCCCAGATCTGCATCGATTACGCCCACCAGCGTCAGCAGCGGAAAGTTATGTCCCTTGGCCACCAGCTGCGTGCCGATGACGATATCGGCTCCGCCACCCGCGATCTCCGCGATCTTTTCCTTGAGCGCGCGGGCAGAGCCGAACAGGTCCGAGGACAGCACCGCCACCCGTGCCTCCGGGAACAGGCTCACCACCTCCTCGGCGAGCCGCTCCACCCCCGGCCCCACCGGCGCCAGCCGCCCCTCCACCTCGCATTTCGGGCAGACCTCCGGCATCGGCTTGGTCTCGCCGCATTGGTGGCAAACGAGCCGCTTCTGGAACCGGTGCTCCACCATCCGCGCGTCGCAATGGTCGCAGCCGATCTGGTGGCCACAAGCCCGACAGACCGTGACCGGCGCATAGCCACGCCGGTTCAAGAACAGCAGCGACTGCTCACCCTGCGCGATCCGCGCCTCGACGGCACGCTGCAATTCGCCCGAAATCCAGCGCCCGGAGGGAATCTTTTCCCCGCGCAGATCGATCGCCCGCATATCCGGCATCTCCGCTGCGCCGAAACGCGCGCCAAGCTCCAGCCGGGTGTACTTCCCGGCCTCTGCATTGGCCCAGCTCTCCAATGACGGCGTGGCCGAGGCCAGCACCACCTGCGCGTCGCAGAGCGAGGCGCGCAGCACCGCCATGTCACGGGCATTGTAAAAGACGATGTCCTCCTGCTTGTAGGAACTGTCATGCTCCTCATCGACGACGATCAGACCCAGATCGCGAAACGGCAGGAACAGCGCCGAGCGCGCGCCCACGACCAACTCCGCGCCCCCCTCGGCGATCATCTTCCAGCAGCGCCGCCGCTCCGTCATCGTCACACCGGAATGCCATTCCGCCGGCCGGGCGCCGAACCGCCGCTCCACGCGGGACAGGAACTCCCCTGTCAGCGCGATCTCCGGCAACAGAACCAATGCCTGCCGCCCCGCCGCAAGGCATTCCGCCACCGCTTCCAGATAGACCTCCGTCTTGCCCGAGCCGGTAACGCCCTTCAAAAGCGTGGTGCCGTAGGCGCCGCGCTTTCCGGCGGCGCGCAGCGCCGCCGCCGCCGCCGCCTGAGCTTCGCTCAGCGGCAAGCCCGCCCGTTCATGGTCCAACCGCGGGTATGGCAGATCGCGCGGCGTCGCCTCTTCCACCACCACGCCTTGCTTGACCAGCCCCTTGATCACGCTGTTCGTCACCCCCGCCGTCGCCGACAGTTCCGACATGGTGAAGGCCAGCCCGCCGTATTCTTCCAGCGTCGCCAGCACCCGTCGGCGCGCATCGGTCATCCGCTCCGGTTTCCCTTCCCCGCGGCGATAGACCCACCGCATCGACGGGGCATCCGTCAACCCCGGCGCGCGCGTCGCCATGCGCAGCATCGAGGCCATCGGCGTCAGCGTGTAATCGGCGCAGCGACCCAGGAACTCCCGCAACTCCGCCTGCATCGGCGGAACGTCCAGCACCCGGTCGATGCTGCGCACTCGGGCGCGGTCGAAATCGCCCGCGCCCGGCCCCCACACGACGCCCAGAACCTTGCGCGGCCCCAGCGGCACCTCGACGAAAGCGCCCTCCGGACAGCCACCCTCGGGGGCCGCGTAGTCCAGGCACCGATCCAGCGGCTGCGTGGTTAGAACCGCAACCAGATCACCCTTGGCATACCAGCCGTTATCCGTCATCCCGTCCCCCGACGGGACCGGCCCGCCGTCATTTCACCTGGGCCGCAGCCCGCAAGTCGGCTTGATACCGTCTCGAGGACGAAGCCGGTGAGATTCTTCGTTGACCCGGCCTATATCAACGCCATCGCCGAACCACACGCTCTCGGCATGGTCGATGGCGATACGACCAACCCGACGATCATCCTGAAATCCGGCGGGGACATCAAGGAAGTCATCGGGAAAAAATGCGACAGGGTCTCCAGCACCGTTCCAGTCGAAACCATGGCGTGCAACCCTGACGACCTGAATGGGAAGGGGCACTGGATCCATACCCGATAGGGCCTAGCGGCCATCTATCTCGAAGCCTCCTTTTGCTTGTCCGGATTGCTTGGTCACAAACATGAAAGTGCTCGCCCAGACCGGCGCAATTGTGGCACCAGCGCCACCTGCCGTGATCAAATCCATGGTCAACCACGCTCTCACCGACAAAGGACTGGACGCCTTTGAGCAGGAATGGGCAAGAACTGGATAGAAATTTCTCCGACCTGGTATAGGATTGCCGGGCGAAATTGATGTAGCGGGACGAAGATGAACGAAGTGGCGGTAGATCTGGAAGACCTCAAAGACAAGATCATCGCGCAACCGGATGTGATCCTGGATGACAGGGAGATCATGCGAGCGCTCATTTCCGCCAATGAAAAATCGCTTGGCGGCAATATCATCGACCTGCGCGGCATCGCGATGGAGCGGCTGGAAAGCCGGCTCGACAGGCTGGAAGATACCCATCGCTCCGTGATCGCAGCCGCCTATGACAATCTTGCCGGAACCAACCAGATCCACCGCGCCATCCTTTCCATGCTCGACCCCGTGGAGTTCGAGGATTTCCTCAAGGGACTCGGGGGCGATGTGGCCGCGATCCTGCGGGTGGACTGCATCAAGCTGGTGCTGGAGAGCAGCGCCAATGCCGAGGGCGAGGTTGCCGTGCGCCGGCTGGGCGATGTTCTCAGCGTCGTACCGCCCGGCTTTATCGAGGCTTATCTTACGCAAGGCCGCGAAGGCGCGCCCACTCGGCAGGTCACCCTGCGCCAGCTGCGCCCCGAGAGCGAGGTCCTCTATGGCGACGCGGCCGACTGGGTCAATTCCGAGGCCCTGCTCAAGCTCGACTTCGGGTCGGGCACCCTGCCCGGCATGCTCGCGCTCGGCTCCGAGGACCCGCACCAGTTCCGCCCGAACCAGGCAACCGACCTGCTGGCCTTCTTTGCCGGTGTCTTCGAGCGCCAGATGCGCCGTTGGCTGAGCTGATCCAGATATCCGACGGGCTGAGGGACGCCATGTCCCGCTGGCTTGCCCATCTAAACGCCGTCGATGGCGTGGCCGAGAACACGCTGACTGCCTACCAACGCGACCTTGCCGGTTTCCTCGCGTTCCTGACACGGCATTTCGGCGAGAGCCTCGGCGCGAGGCCGCTGGAAAGGCTGACCATTTCCGACATGCGCGCCTGGATGGCGCATGAGCGCGGACGCGGTGTTGCCGCCCGGTCGCTGGCGCGCGAACTCTCCGCCGTGAAGAATTTCGCCGGCTGGATGGCCGAACGTGACGGGTTCGACGCCACTGCCATTCTCGCCGCCCGCGCCCCGAAATACCGCCGCAAACTGCCCCGTCCGCTGGCCGAAGACGCCGCGAGGGCGGTGCTGGACACGGTGGAACTGCAATCGGAGGAACCATGGATCGCCGCCCGCGATGTCGCGGTCGTCACCCTGCTTTATGGCTGCGGGTTGCGGATCTCCGAAGCGCTTGGGCTCGATGCCGACAGCCTGCCCCTTGGCGACGGCCTGCGCATTCGCGGCAAGGGCGGCAAGGAGCGAATCGTACCTGTCCTGCCCGCCGCCCGCGAGGCGGTCTCCCGTTATGTCGCGCTCAGCCCCTGGCCAGCCGAGACGGGGACGCCGCTCTTTCGCGGCAAGCGCGGCGGGCGGCTCAATGCGCGGCTTGTGGCAAGGGTGATGGAGCGCAGCCGGATGCAGCTTGGCCTGCCCGCCTCGGCCACCCCGCATGCGCTGCGCCACAGCTTCGCAACCCACCTGCTCGCCGCCGGCGGAGACCTGCGCGCGATCCAGGAATTGCTCGGCCATGCCTCCCTCTCGACCACGCAGGCCTACACCGCCGTGGATGCCGAGCGGCTGATGGAAGTCTATGAAAAGGCCCATCCACGGCTGGGCTGAAGGCTATGACACCCCAAGAATTTGTCGGATTGTTTTATTGATTTTCCCGCCGGGCAGCGCGTCCGGATTCAGTCGGAATTTACCTCGATGCGGATTGATGTCTCCGGCACCACATCACATCGAAAAGGCAATTCATGATTGGAAGTATGACGAGTATGGGAAGCGGGATGACCCTGCACTCCATCGGTATGAACCCTACGCCATCCGGGCAGGGACAACAGGCATTCTCGCAGGGCGTAGAGGCCGGGCAAACCTCTTCCAGCGCTCAGGCCTCCACAGCCATGCAATCAACCAAAGAGACCGCCAGCACCCAAGGCAAGCGCCCGCCACCGCCACCGCCGCCGGAGGATGCCGAAGGATCGAGCACGCAGAGCACCGAGCAGATCAGTACGGCGAATTCCGCGAACCTGTTCCAGAGCCTTCTGCAGAGCGGCGAAGGCGTTGCAGGCGGTGGCAGCTTCAACCTGTCGGCCGATTCCGCGATGGCTGAGATGCTCTACAACAACGCGCAATCCGCCCTCGGCGCGGGCGCAAGTTCATACGCCTGAACCACTTGAAAACCGTCGGAGCGGCCCTCTGGCTACCTCCGACACCTTCCCTGTTCGCGCTGAACGCCGAACCGGCCGTTTTCCGCATTCGCCGCGCCTGCGAAAATCCTTTGCTATCCGGTTTGCAAATCCGTCCGATATTCGGCATTGGAAATGAATGAAGCCCGAACACCGCGCCTATTCTGTCCATCTGCTCACCGCCACCGGGGCCGTTCTGGCCATGCTCTCGCTGATCTCGGCGGTAAGCTATGACTGGCCTATGATGTTCGTCTGGCTGGTCGCGGCTTTCGTGGTGGATGGAATCGACGGACCGCTTGCGCGAAAATATGATGTCTCGTCCAATGCACCGCAGGTCGATGGCGCGCTGCTCGATCTGATCATCGATTACCTGACCTATGTCTTCATCCCCGCCTTCGCCCTCTTTGCCTCGGATATCCTGCCGGGTTGGACAGGATGGGCCGCCCTGATCGTGATCACCTTCACCTCGGCACTCTATTTCGCCTACACCGGCATGAAGACGGCCGACAAATCGTTTTCCGGCTTTCCCGGATGCTGGAACATGGTCGTGCTGGTGATCTTTGCCATCAAGCCGCCGGTCTGGATCTGCATGATTGTCATTGCACTGCTCTCGGCCGCCATGTTCACCAACCTGCGCTTCATCCATCCGGTGCGAACCCGTCGTTGGCGCGCAATCTCGCTGCCGGTGATCATGATCTGGATCATCTGCGCCGCATGGGCGGCCTGGGTATCCTTCGATCCGCAGAGTTGGGCGCGCCTGGGATTGGTTCTATCCAGCATTTACCTGCTGGGCGCGGGCATATTGCAGCAGATACTGCCGAAGACCCGCAGTGCCGAGAACCAGGCCTGATCGTTTCAACGGACCACTCCGAAACAAGAAGCTGCTTTGGCAGGCCAAGACGCACGCGCGCGCTCGACGTCACTGATCGTGCCGCTTGCCGGGGCACTCTTGGAAAGAGGACGAAATCGACGTCCTGAAATCTCCCTTTTCCTTAAACATCTCAGGGTTTTGGGATACAGCACCCCCCCAAAAAATTGCACAATCACCGCGCCGCGGGCGTCACTCGAACGGATCGTCCATGTAGGTCACGCCCGCGAGGTAAAGCCCCTGAGGGGGACAGACCGGACCGCAAGCCGCACGGTCTCGCGCCTCCAGTGCCTCGCGCACATCTTCGGGCTCCCAGGCGCCGGCCCCCACCCGCTCGAGCGTGCCGACAAAGCTGCGCACCTGGTTGTGCAGGAAGGAGCGCGCGCGGACATGAAAGTGGATCTCCGGCCCGAGAGGGGTCTGCACCCGTTCTACATCGAGCTGATCCAGGGTGCGCACCGGGCTGTCGGCCTGGCATTCGGAGGCCCGGAATGTCGTAAAATCGTGACGCCCCAGCAGGAAGCGCGCGGCCTGCTGCATTGGCGCAACTTCCAGCGGCGCGGAAACCTGCCAGACCTTTCCGGCGCTGAGCGCAGCCGGAGCGCGCCGGTTCAGCAGTCGAAAGAGATACCTGCGTTCGGTCGCCGAGAAGCGCGCATGCCAGTCATCGCCGGCCCGCGCCATGGCCGTGATGGCAACCGGCAATGGCTTGAGGTGGTAGTTAAGGGCCTCCGACAGGCGAAACGGCTCCCAGTCGCGCTCCATATCGGCATGGGCGACCTGGGCGAGTGCATGGACGCCGGCATCGGTCCGCCCAGCGGCCGCGATGATGGGCTGCTGGGATTGCAGCCGGCCAAGCGCTTCCTCCACCGCTTGCTGGACGGAGGGGTGGTCTTTCTGGCGCTGCCAGCCGGCGAAGGGAGCGCCGTCATATTCGATCTTGAAAGCGTAGCGGGGCATGATGGGCGCAATATCGCCTGAGGCAAGCGCTGTCCATTGCCGGCTTGAAGGCCGCTGAACGACCTGCCTCCGGCGGAGGTATTTGGGGAAAGATGACGGCTGATGGTGGTGCCTCGATCTCCGGTGGTCGTCGCGAAACGGGCTTGCCCCCTAGGCAATGGCGGTTGCACGCCATATGTCTGATCCGAACAGAGAATGAGGGTTTGGTGGTTATCGGTCGTATCGCGGACGGGATCGTGCAGGGGGTCGAGGACGCGTCGGCCGCCCTGTCCGAAAGCCTGTTCGAACCCGTCATTCGGATCGGCGTGACGGGGTTTGCCCGCGCCGGAAAGACGGTTTTCATCACTTCACTGGTGGCCAACCTGATGGATCGGGGGCGGATGCCGGGGCTGGTTTCGGCGGCGGATGGGGCGATCGTGGGCGCCTGGCTTCAGCCGCAGCCCGACGACACCGTGCCGCGTTTTGCCTTCGAGAGCCATTTGGCGGCGCTGACCGGCCCCGCCCCGCATTGGCCGCAGCCGACAAGCGCTGTCTCGGAGTTGCGGCTGTCGCTGAAGGTGCAGCCGCGCGGCTTCATGGGCAGTTTCTCCGGGCCGCGGACCATTCATCTCGATATCATCGACTACCCCGGAGAATGGCTGCTGGACCTGCAATTGCTGGAGCGCAGCTACGACGACTGGTCCTCCGAAATCCTGCAGCGGGCGGCGGATCGACCTTCGGCGGCCGGGTTCCTGCAGGCACTGGAATCGGTCGACGGCGATGCGGAGGTTACCGAGCCCGCAGCCCAGGCACTGGCCGCGGCTTATATCGGCTATTTGGGCGCCGCACGCGAGGCCGGGTTTTCCGATTGCACGCCGGGGCGGTTCCTGATGCCCGGAGAGATGGCCGGCTCGCCCGCGCTGACTTTTGCGCCGATGCCCCCGCAAGAGGCCCGCGCGCCACGCGGCTCGCTGCGCCGCGAGATGGAACGGCGTTACGAAAGCTACAAGGCGAAGGTGGTCAAGCCTTTCTTCCGCGATCATTTCGCCCGGATCGACCGGCAGATCGTACTGGTCGACCTGCTCGGCGCCATCCATGCCGGACCGAAAGCGGTCGAAGATCTTGGCCGCTCGATGAACGACATTCTTGGCGCCTTCCGGCCCGGACGGAACGCCTGGTTGACGCGCCTGCTCGGCGCGAAGCGGGTTGAACGCATCCTGTTTGCCGCGACCAAGGCGGACCACATCCATCACACCCAGCATGGCCAGGTGACCGCGATCATGGAGGCGATGCTGCGCCAGGCACGCGACCGGGCCGATTTCGCAGGCGCCCGCACCAACGCGATGGCGATTGCCGCGCTGCGCGCCACGGTGGAGGAAACCCGCACCGTCGAGGGGCGCGAGCTGGGCATGGTGCGCGGGCGGCTGGAGAGCGGCAAGGAGGCCGTTCTCTACCCCGGAACGCTGCCGGAAGACCCCTCGCGCCTGCTGGTTCCGGCACGGGAGGGCGCGGAACGCTGGCTCGATGGCGACTATTCGGTGATGCGCTTCGCGCCGGCCCCCGGCACGCTGAAGCCGGGCGAAGGCCCGCCGCATATCCGGCTCGACCGTGCGGCGGAGTTTCTCTTTGGGGACCGGTTGAAATGACATTGCAAAGATGGAGCGGCAAATGAGCGAGACGCCGAAGGGGCCGGTTCTGATCGAGATCGATGAGGCCGCAGAGACGACCCGGCCGTCCGCCAGCCCGGCCGAGGCGCCGCCAGTGCCGGAACTTGCCGCCATCGCACCGAGCGGACAGGCCATGCAGGGCGCGGTCCGCCTTGCCACGCGGCGGTCCTCACCGCTGGGGCGGCTTTTCTGGGGGGCGCTGGCAAGCTTCATCGCCTTTGCGGCCTCGGTCGCGGCCTGGGACTTCGTCACCAGCCTGTTCGCGCGCAACACGTTTCTGGGCACGCTTGCGCTCGGCCTGCTCGGCGCGGTGCTGCTGGCTTTCCTGCTGTTGGCACTGCGCGAAGCGGCGGGGTTCTTTCGCCTCGCACGGCTCGACCGGATTCACCGCGATGCCGCCAGCGCACAGAGCATGAACGACCTGAAGGCGGCGCAATCGGTCATCGAACGGCTGAACAAGCTCTATGCCTCGCGCAAGGAGCTCGACCTGCCGCGGCAACGCCTGCGGGATCGTGCCGACGAGCAGTTTGATGCCGATGCCCTGCTCGGGTTGGCGGAGGCCGAGTTGTTGACCTCGCTGGATGCCGCGGCGCGGGCCGAGGTGGAGAGCGCCGCACGGCAAGTGGCAACCGTCACCGCCATTGTTCCGTTGGCGCTGGCCGATGTCGCAACCGCGCTGCTGTCGACGGTCCGCATGATCCGCCGGATCGGCGAGATCTATGGCGGCCGCTCCGGAACGCTCGGCAGCCTGCGCCTGACCCGCGCCGTCTTGACCCATCTGGTCGCCACGGGCGCGGTGGCGGTGGGCGACGACCTGATCCAGTCCGTGGCCGGCGGCGGGCTGCTCAGCCGCATCTCGCGCCGCTTTGGCGAAGGCGTTGTGAACGGCGCGCTGACCGCCCGCGTTGGCGTCGCCGCAATCGAGGTTTGCCGCCCCCTGCCCTTTACACGGCTGAAGCGGCCCTCGGTTTCGGCCATCGTCAAGCGGGCGCTGGCCGGGCTTTTCGGTGGATCTTCAGCTTAACCGCTTGGCGGGATGGAATAGGTGAGCGCGGCGCGGGCAACTGGCGCCGAGCCCCCCTCTCTGGTGATCAGGCAATCGCCCACGGCAAGGCTCCTGCCGAGCTTCAGCAGCCGCAAGTCGCACAGCAGGTCCCGCCCCGCTTTCGGCTTGCGCATGAAATCGATGGAACAACTGGTTGTCACGGTCAGCGCCTCTGGCCCGATCCGGCTCATCACCGCCATATACATCGCGCAATCGGCCAGCGCGAAGATGGACGGCCCCGAAACCGTGCCCCCGGGGCGCAGATGCTTCTCGGCAACCCGCAGGCGCAGGCGAATACCGTCTTCGGTGACCGCTTCCACCCTGAAATCATTGGCAACCTGCGGGAATACCTCCGCGATCAGGCTTTCAAGATCCGCGCCCTGCATCACGATGTCCATATCCGCTCTCTCTCCTCCCGCTCCGAGCCGCGAGGCTGGCGAAGAAAGCCGCTCAGTGCAAGCAAGGATCGGGGAGGGTTGGCACGAAACCGGGCTCAGAAGGCCCCATGCGCCATGTTCTGCCACATGCCCCAGAAGGCGGTGACGAAGATCGAGATCATGCCGAGCACCTGCACGCTGAAACGGTGAAAGTGCAGTTTCCGGTAGAGATCGGCGCCGTCGGCATCGTGGATCCTGCGGGCGGTGCGGACGCTGAGCCAGGACACGATGCCCATGGGCATGGCCAGCAGGAAGACGGCCTGGGCGAATTCGATCTGGTAGTAGAATCCGAGCGTGGCCAGCACCGTGAGGCCGAAGCTGCCGAAGGCGATGATCCAGATACCTGCAGTTTGAGAGATGAAGAGAATCCGGTTCACGTTGACGCGAACGATATCGTGGAGATCCGCTTCCGCCTCGCCGCCGTGGCGCCTGGCCCGGGTGACCATGTCGTAAGGCACCCCGATCACCCAATGGCTTGACGTGGACCACAGGACAGCGAGTGCGATCCAGTACCAAAGGTTCGAGAACGACCGCATGTCGATCAGCTCGAACACTGTCAGATACCAGTCCTGCACCAGAATTGCTCCCGTTCCGCCCCGTGCGGTCAACGACCGACAGCGCCATTCGCTTAGCTCTCCTTTTCCGAGGGCGCAAGCCGCTCGGGCCGCGCGCGGTTTGTCGCCCTTGAGATAGCGCCCGATCCGTGCAACCTGACGGGAAGTGCGACCTAAAAACCACATTCGAAGGCAAGATCATGCGTCCCACCATCGCTCCGTTTCCCGCCGCCCGCCCGCGCCGCATGCGCGCATCCGAGCCGCTGCGCGCGCTTGTGCGCGAGAACGGGCTGAGCCGGGAAGACCTCATCTGGCCGATCTTCGTGCGCGACGGCGAAGGCCAGCTCGAGGAGGTCACCTCTATGCCCGGCGTGATGCGCCGCTCTGTGGACCTGACGGTGGAGGCAGCGGCAGAGGCGGCGGAACTCGGCATTCCGGCGATCTGCATCTTTCCCTATACCGACCCGTCGTTGAAGACCGAGGGCTGCGAGGAAGCCTGGAACCCGGAGAACCTCTCCAACCGGGCGATTCGTGCGATCAAGAGCCAAGTGCCGGGCATCGCGGTGATGACCGATGTCGCGCTCGACCCCTATAACATCAACGGCCATGACGGTTTCGTGCGGGACGGCGAGATCCTCAATGACGAGACGATCGAGGCGCTGGTGAAGATGACCCTCGCGCAGGCCGAGGCCGGGGCCGACATCATCGGCCCGTCGGACATGATGGACGGACGGATCGGCGCCATGCGTGCGGCACTGGAAGATGGCGGGCATCGCAACGTTACGATCATGTCCTACGCCGCGAAATACGCCTCGGCCTTTTACGGGCCGTTCCGCGACGCAGTCGGCGCAAGCGGCGCGCTCACAGGTGACAAGAAGACCTACCAGATGGACCCCGCAAACAGCGACGAAGCGATGCGCATGATTGCGCGCGACCTCGCCGAGGGGGCCGACATGGTGATGGTCAAGCCTGGCATGCCCTATCTCGATATCTGTGCGCGGGTGAAGACGATGTTCGGTGCGCCGACTTTCGCCTACCAGGTCTCGGGTGAATACGCGATGATCGCGGCGGCGGAAGGAAATGGCTGGATCGATGGCGAGAAGGCAATGCTGGAGAGCCTTATGGCCTTCAAAC
The DNA here is from genome assembly GCF_001558155.1 of Aliiruegeria sabulilitoris. Lineage (GTDB taxonomy): Bacteria > Pseudomonadota > Alphaproteobacteria > Rhodobacterales > Rhodobacteraceae > Tropicimonas > Tropicimonas sabulilitoris. The sequence goes on along the minus strand of NZ_LOAS01000003.1, from coordinate 44,492 downwards.
GGGCCGGATGCGACGGGATCCTGACCTATTTCGCGCCGCATGTGGCGCGCCTGCTGAAGGAGGGATAGACGCCGGCAGGCATTCACATCGCAAGAAGAAGACCTTGCCCGACCGACCCTTCACCTTGGCCTGTGAACCAGGCCAGATTTTGGAGATAGAACAAAGGGACGGAAAGTGGGGGCCTCGCCCCCCGCGCTCTCTCGAGCGCTTCCCCCAGGATATTTGAAGTCAGAAGAAGATCTGCGCGTCGCTGCCTAAACTTTTTTGAAAATATCTCCGCCCGAGGCACGATCCGCAGGATCGTTCCGACGGCGAAGCCTTGCCGGTCCTGCAAGAAATGAAATGGATGACGTGACACCCCCCCGCCATGCGCGTATAACCCCCTCAACCGGCCGTTGAGCGTCGGGCAAAGGCAAAACAGGCAGTTCCAGGGGCAGTCTCATGGAAAACAGCAATCCCATCTCTCGTCGCGGCTTTCTCGCGGTGGCCACGGCCGGAACCGCAGTCCTTGCAGGCTGTGCGAATGGCGTGAACTCGCAAGGCGGAAGCCGGATCGATCAACGCATTGACGTGACGCGCAATTTCCTCTTTTCCACCTATCCGGGCACCGCCCAGCTAGAAGCGAAGGCGACCGGCGTGCTGTGGATGCCGCTGATAACCAAGGCGGGGTTCGGCGTTGGCGGAAGCTATGGCACCGGCGCGCTGCGGATCGCGAACTCGACCGTCGATTATTATGAAGCGCTTCAGGCCAATGTCGGCTTCCAGCTCGGCGCGCAGCAATATGCGCATGCGCTGTTCTTCATGACGCCCGAGGCATTGGCGAATTTCCGAACCTCGCACGGCTGGTCGGTCGGCGCGGATGCGGAATATGCGCTGGTAGACCAGGGTGGAAATATCTCGGCCGAAACGCTGACGACGTTGGAGCCTGTCGTGGCGATGGTCTTTGCACAGGCGGGGCTGATCGCCGGCGCGACTCTGGGTGGCACGAAATACCGCCGCATCATCCCCTGACGTTCGGTTTCTCTGTCCTAGTCCAGCATCCATGTTCCATCCGGATGGAAGGCATGGAAGGCGAAAGCAAAGAGCACGTCATGGGGGACGTCCTTTCCCTGTTCATCGAAAACGCGGATCGAGCCGATATCGCGTCCTCGGGCAATGGAACCGCTATCCAACGCGGAGGCCTGTCCGGGGCGCCAGCGGATCACGAGGCCTGCTTCGCGGATTTCGCCCGCCTTTGACAGGCGTTCCACCGGCCAGGCACGGTTGCCGACCTTGAGCACGCGGGCAAGCGCCGGGATGCCGTGTGGCGGCATTTCGCCATTATACAGGAAAGGTCGGGCGGAACTGTCATAGCCGGAATAGGGGTTGCGGCCATAGGCACGGTCATGGTCCGGCTCGGCCATGACGAGCCCATCCGGGTTCCTGCTGCGGAAGTCTTCCCAGCTTTCCATCCAACTCGGCAACTGGGTGAGTTCCGCGCCGGTGTAACGTCCCACGATTCCGGTTCCAATCGCCTGTTGCCACCAGCTCTCGCTCTGATGGTCATACATGATCATGTCCGAATTGCGCAGCTTGCCGGAGACGCCGAAGCTCAGCGTCTCTCCGTCCAACCGTCGATCAAAGGTAATGCCGGAATTGCACAGCGGACAAAAGGTGACCGCGATGGGGATGCCCGCGACGCTGTCATTGACGATCTCGTGCCAGGTCAGATAGCGGATCGGATAGGCGCGTGGCGCGGTCCCATCCATTTCCACCGTGATCACCGGTTCGCGCGGCCCGATGCCGGATTTCTTCGAAGCCGCGACGAAGGTCGGGTCGGAAAGCGCCGGAATGCCATCCTTGGGCGGGCCGCCCGACAGGATTTCGACCCAGTTCTCGACAGTCGTCCGCGAAAAATCCGTCCGTGGCCATTCGTTCTTCCAGAAATTCGGTTCGGCAGCGGCGGCCAGCGGTGCGATGGACAGCAGTGCTGCGGCCAGTAACGGGGCAAGGCGCATGGTCTCTTCCTCCTGTCGGAAACCCTGACAGAGGCAGCACGTCCTGCACAGGGTCACTCACGAAGGGTTCAGCGGATGAGAGGAAGCGCGCCGCCTCAGAGCGACGGTCCGAGTTTCAGCGGCGTACCATCGCTGAAACGGGCGAAGCGGAAGCGGGAGAGGTCATGCTCCGGCGTCGCGCCCAGCACCATCCGCGATAACACGCGCCCAAATCCCGGACCGATGCCAAATCCATGCCCGCTCATGCCGGTGGCCACGATCAACCCGTCCAGCCCGGGCGCGCGATCGACGATGGGGACCGCGTCCGGCATGGCGTCGATCATCCCCGCCCATGCGGAGGCCGGCACCGGCGCGCCGACCCCGGGGAAGCGCTCGGCAAATCGGTCGATCATCAGCTTGACGTAGCGCTCATCCGGCGCGGGTTCCAACACGCGCCGACGCTCGAAGGGGGATTTCTCCTCCGCGCTCCAGTTGCGTGGCGTACGCCAGCTGTCGGGGAAACCGGCGGGGGATTTGTAGACTGTATCGGTATGCGCGAAGGTGCGCCGGATCTGCGGCCAGTACAGGCGGAAATGGCGGAAGGCATCCGGGCCAAGATAGAAACCATGCCGATCCCCGAGCGCCAGATTGTAGCCGCCGTCAGCCCGTCGGCGCAGGGCAAGCTCCTCGTCAACCGTATTCGCGTCTGTGAAACATGGCAGCGGAGCGGTCTGGGCCACGGTGGCGCGGACCGAGAGTTGCGGAATGCTGAGCCCATGCGCCCCCAGGAACAGAGAGGACCAGGCGCCGCCGGCGAGAATCACCTGATCGCAGGCAACACGGCCCGCTTCGGTCAGAACAGCGCTGACGCGCCCCGCGCTGCGTTCCAGCCGGCGCACGGCGCAATTCTCGCGTATCAACGCGCCGGCTGCCCGCGCCAGTTCGGCCACCGCCGGCACCGCCGTCCAGGGCTCGCCGCTGGCATCGCTGGGCGTGCGCACCCCGCCGAGCCAGCGACGGTCGGACTGGCCGGTAAAGCTCTCGGCAATCTGGTCGGGCGTCATCATTTCCGAATGCAGCCCATGCGCGCGGGCGGTTTCGACCCAGGCCTCGTAAAGAGCCAACTCCTCGGGAGAGGTGGTCAAGTAGTTCACCCCCACCGTCCGGACAGCGCAGGCGCCGCCGGTGCGCGCATCGGCGTCCTGCCACAGGCCGAGCGCCTGCATCATGATCGGCAGCTCATCCTCGTCGCGCCCCTGCTGGCGAATCCAGCCCCAGTTGCGGGAGGATTGCTCGCCCGCCACCCTGCCCTTTTCACACAGAAGCACCTTCTGCCCTGCCTCGGCCAGGTAGAGCGCGGCGAAGGTGCCGATGACACCGGCTCCGATGATGACGGTATCCACTGCCTCGGGCAGCGGGTCGGAAAAGCGGATCGGCGTGTCGATCGTGATGCGGGAAATCTCTGCCATGCCCGATTGCTAGCAAGCCCGCGCATGGCGAAAAACGAAAAAACGCCCCGGCTGGAACACCGGGGCGTCAAAAGCGGTATACTGCTGTCTTTTCAGGCAGTTGGAATCTCAGCGCTCGACGGAGACCTTCACGATACGGTCCGGATCGGACACCGAGCCATTGGCGGTTTTTTTGCCGCGCTTGATCGAGTCCACAACATCCATACCCTCGATCACCTGTCCCACTACCGTGTATTGACCATTCAGGTGCGGCGCGGGTGCGAACATGATGAAGAACTGGCTGTTGGCCGAATTCGGATTCTGCGAACGGGCCATACCGACCACACCGCGCTCGAAGGAAACGTCCGAGAATTCCGCCGGCAGGTCTGGCAGGGATGACCCGCCCATGCCCGCATTTCCAGTGTCGCCGCCGGCCTTGCCGAACTGCACGTCACCTGTCTGGGCCATGAAGCCGGCAATCACACGGTGGAAAACAACATTGTCATATTCCCCACCCTCAGCCAGCGCGACAAGGCGCTCGGCATGTTTCGGCGCGACCTCCGGCAACAGGTCGATCACGATGGTACCGTTGGCCTCGCCCGCGACCTCGATCACGAGGTTCGGGCCGGGCCCGTCCTCGGCCGCCAGCGCGGGCGAGCTGGAGACGGTCTGCATGATCGCAAAGCCGCCAACAACCGCCAGCCCGAGGCCGAACAACCCACCGGCAAGGATCCGGTCACGCAACATCGGCGGCCACCTTCACGGAGATCATCTTGTCGGGGTTCGCGGGCGGCTCGCCGCGGGTGATGGCGTCCACGAATTCCATGCCGTCGATCACGCGGCCATAAACGGTGTACTGGCCGTTGAGGAAATCGTTGTCGTTGAAATTGATGAAGAACTGGCTGTTGGCCGAGTTCGGATTCTGCGAACGCGCCGCGCCGAGCGTGCCACGGGCATGGGGCAGCTTGGAAAACTCGGCCGGCAGGTCCGACAGATCCGAGCCGCCACGGCCGGCCATGCGGATATCGCCGGTAGACTTGCCAAACTGCACGTCTCCGGTCTGGGCCATGAAGCCCTCGATCACACGGTGGAACACGACGCCATCATAGGCGCCGGAACGGGCCAGTTCCTTCATCCGCTCGGAATGCTTCGGCGCCACGTCGGCCAGAAGCTCGATGACGACATTGCCGTCCTTCAGTTCGATGATGACAGTGTTTTCCGGATCCTTGATCTCGGCCATGTTCGATTCCTTCCTTCGCTCGCATAGCGGGTATTCCTCCCGCGCTGTCGGCGCGACCCTAAACCGCGTTAGCGGAAACCGAAAGCCCATAGCTCGCCGTTAGCGCTTGCGGTATGGGTCCTCCAATTTCATCGAAGGAGCCTTCTCATGAGCTGGAAAACCCTCGACGACATGGACATGGCCGGCAAGACCGTGCTGATCCGCGTCGATATCAACGTCCCCGTCAAGGACGGCGTCGTCACCGACACTACCCGAATCGACCGCATCGTGCCCACCGTCAAGGATGTGCTGGCCGCTGGTGGCAAGCCGGTCCTGATGGCCCATTTCGGTCGCCCCAAGGGCAAGGTCGTCCCCGAAATGAGCCTGGGCCAGATCGTCCCGGCGCTCGAAGCCGCCTTCGGCCAGGAGGTGAAATTCGCCGCCGACAATTTCGAGGCCGCCGCCGCCGATCTGAAGGATGGCGAAATCCTGCTGCTGGAAAACGTTCGCTTCTTCCCCGGCGAAGAGAAGAACGATCCCGAACTGGCCGCCTCGCTCGCCAAGCTCGGTGACATCTATGTCAACGACGCCTTCTCCTGCGCCCACCGCGCGCATTCCACCACCGAAGCCATGGCCCGCGCCCTGCCCGCCGCCGCCGGCCGCCTGATGGCCGCCGAGCTGTCGGCACTGGAAGCGGCCCTCGGCACCCCCGAGCGCCCCGTTGTCGCCGTTGTCGGCGGCGCAAAGGTCTCGACCAAGCTGGACCTGCTGTCCAACCTGATCGAGAAGGTCGATCACCTCGTGATCGGCGGCGGCATGGCCAACACCTTCCTCGTTGCCAAGGGCGTCGAAATCGGCACCTCGCTGGCCGAACGCGACATGGCCGATACCGCCCGCGCGATCCTGAAGAAATCCGAGAGCACCGGCTGCACCATCCACCTGCCCGTCGATATCGTCGTGGCCGGTGAATTCGCCGCCGGCGCGGCCAACGAGACCCTGCCGGTCGACGCATGCCCCGCCGACAAGATGATCCTCGATGCCGGCCCCGCCACGGTCGATGCGCTCAAGGGCGTATTCGCCGAATGCAAGACGCTGATCTGGAACGGTCCGCTCGGCGCCTTCGAGATCGAACCCTTCCACAAGGGCACCTTCGACGCTGCGCTGGCCGCCGCTGCACTCACGGCCGAAGGCAAGCTCAAGACGGTCGCCGGCGGCGGCGATACCGTCTCCGCGCTCAACAAATCCGGCGCGGCCGAGAACTTCACCTATATCTCCACCGCCGGTGGCGCCTTCCTCGAATGGATGGAAGGCAAGGAACTGCCCGGTGTTGCAGCCCTCGGCTGAGAGGTCTAGAAGCCCTATCGAAAGGCCGGGCCGCGCGCCCGGCCTTTTCTTTTGGGCCGCGAATGCAGAATGGGTCAGATCGCAATGAAGGAAATGCTGGCATACGAAGGACCGCGCCTTGCGTGCGGGAACAAACCTTCGGGTCGCGCCTCCGGCGGGAGTATCTTCCTCCAGGAGACGCCAGCACCGCGTTCTCGACGTCTTCTGGCTGAAAATATCCTGGGAAGTGCGCTCGCAAGAGCGTGGGGAGCAGTGCCCCCCTGCATCCGTCATGAACACGCACACGGATTGCCGCCGAAATGCTAGCGCAGAGCACCCCCAACAGGCTCGCCATCGGCTCGCTTCTCGTCGCGCTCTCTGTGCTCGCGCTCAAGATCACGGCCTGGCAAATGACGGGCTCGGTGGCGCTCTATTCGGATGCGATGGAGACCGTGGTCAACGTGGCCGGCGCGATCATCGCCTGGACGGCGATCCGTTTCGCGGCCCGGCCACCAGACGCGTCGCACCCGTTCGGCCACCACAAGGCCGAGAATTTCTCGGCAATCGCCGAAGGGGTGCTGATCGTGGTCGCCGCGATCCTGATCCTGCAACAGGCCGTTGGCGCGTTGTGGACCCCCGCCCCGCTGGAACTTGGCTTGGTGGGCCTTTCGGTCAATGCCACGGCTGCGGTGATGAACCTGCTTTGGTCGCGGGTGCTGATCCGTGCCGGAGCGCGCCACCGCTCCCCGGCGCTCGATGCGAATGGGCGCCACCTGATGAGCGATGTCTGGACCTCGGTCGGCGTGCTGGGGGGCCTTGGCTTCGCCGCGCTAACCGGCTGGGCCTGGCTCGATCCGCTCATGGCCATGCTCGTCGCGTTCATGATCCTGCGTGAGGGATGGAAGGTGATCAAGGCCTCCGCCGACGACCTGATGGATTCGGCCGCGCATTCCCAGGATCGCGAAGTCATCGAGAGCGCCGTGCGCGCCTCCTCGGCCGGCGCGCTGCAAATTCACGATCTGCGCACCCGCCGCGCCGGCCAGGCTGTGTTCGTCGAGTTTCACCTCGTCGTGCCGCGCGAGATGAGCGTTGGGGCGGCGCATGATATCTGCGACCGCATCGAGGCCGCAATCGACGAACAGATCGAGCAGGTCCGCACGACCATCCATGTCGAGCCCGACTTCCATATCAAGAAACATGGCTTGGAACCGGATTGATCCGCGCCGGGGACGCCATGCGCGCAAGACATAGCGGTAATCCCAAATCCGCCCAAAACCCGGTTTCACAGCACCGAAACGCTGTTTTGCAGCGCTCACACTGCGACTTGGCGTCCACTTCGTGCAATCTCGCTTGCGATAATCCCTCCGCTTCCCTAGGTCGCTCGAGACATCCACAAACATAGGGATCGAATCCATGAAAGCCACACGTGCCGTTCAAAAGATCCTCGCCAATTATGAAGGCGAGACTCCCGGCGTGAAGGCCAATCTCTGCCGCATGCTGATGACCGGTAAGCTCGGCGGAACCGGCAAGATGATCGTCCTGCCCGTCGACCAGGGCTTCGAGCACGGCGCCCTCCGTTCCTTCGGCCCGAACCCGGCCGGCTACGACCCGCATTACCACTACCAGCTGGCCATCGACGCCGGCCTGAACGCCTACGCCGCGCCGCTCGCCTCGCTCGAAGCTGGCTCGGACACCTTCGCTGGCCAGATCCCGACGATCTGCAAGATGAACTCCGCCAACTCGCTGATGTCCGACACCGCCGCCAAGGATCAGGCCGTGACGGCTTCCGTGGACGACGCGCTGCGCATCGGTGCCTCCGCGATCGGCTTCACGATCTACCCAGGCTCCGACGCCATGTTCGACATGTACGAAGAGATCGTCGAGCTGCGCAAGGAAGCCGCCGCCAAGGGTCTGCCGACCGTGCTGTGGTCCTACCCGCGCGGCGAAGGCATCACCAAGGAAGGTGAAACCGCGATCGACGTCGACAGCTACGCCGCCCACATGGCCTGCCTGCTCGGCGCGCATATCGTCAAGATCAAGTTGCCCTCCGATCACATCATGCAGGCAGAGGCCCGCAAGGTCATCGAAGACACCGGCATCGACATCTCCACCCAGGCTGCCCGCGTCAAGCATTGCGTTGACGCCTGCTTTGCCGGCAAGCGTATCGTGATCTTCTCCGGTGGTGCCGCCAAGGGCGCCGACGCTGTCTATGACGACGCCCGTGCCATCCGTGACGGTGGCGGCAACGGCTCGATCCTCGGCCGGAACGCGTTCCAGCGTCCGCGCGAAGATGCCCTCAAGCTCTTTGCCGACCTGATCGACATCTACAAGGGCAAGGCCTGATCCTTCGCCTTCGGGCTGCAAGACTGCCCGGCTATTGAAAATGACCCCGTGCGCAATCGCGTGCGGGGTCTTTCGTTGATAATGCAAAAAATATCGCCGCTTGGCGGAGGAAGCTGCCGTTCGAGGACGCACGCTTAGTTCGCGGGAAACGATCCTGCGGATCGTGCCTCCGGCAGGGATATTTCTCGTCAGAAGAACTGGTTAGAGCTGCTCTTTCATCTTCTGACCCGAAATACCCCGGGGGTTTGGGGGCCGCGCCCCCAATCTCCGAAATCGGCTCGCCATCGCCAGCGGTCGAAATCTTCAGAACCCTTTGCTACCTGCGGCGGAAATATCCTTTCCCCCTTGCATTCGCCGTTGTATGCAAGGCGACGCATCCACGAAATGCGCGCTAGAACCGAGGAAAGTCCATGTCCGCATTGAAGATCGAGAAAGGCTCGTCGAAGCACTCCGCCTATGATCTGCGCAACCCCAACCAAGAGGTCATCGAAACCCACACCCTGGCCGTGGTGGTGGATAACGAGGCCGGCGTATTGGCACGGGTAATCGGGCTGTTCTCGGGCCGTGGCTACAATATCGAAAGCCTCACCGTGGCCGAGGTGGACCACACGGGCCACCGCTCGCGCATTACCGTTGTCACCACCGGCACGCCGGAAGTGATCGAACAGATCAAGGCGCAGCTTGGCCGCATGGTTCCGGTGCATGCCGTGCATGACCTCACCATCGAGGGACCTTCGGTGGAGCGCGAACTGGCCCTCCTCAAGGTCGCCGGCACCGGTGACAAGCGTGTCGAGGCGTTGCGGCTGGCCGATATCTTCCGTGCCAATGCGGTCGATTCGACGCTGGAGAGCTTCATCTTCTCGATCGCCGGCTCACCGGAAAAAATCGACGCATTCACCGACATGATGCGCCCTCTCGGCCTGGTGGAAATCGCCCGTACCGGCGTGGCCGCCCTGACGCGCGGCTCGGATTAACGCCGCCAATCACCTGAATTGAAAGAGTTTCCGGAGCCGCGAGGCTCCGGTTTCGTTTCAGACGATCTGAACTTTCATTTCGCCAAGGCCTTCGACCGACGCCTCCAGACTATCCCCCCGCTCAACGGGACCGACACCCGAGGGAGTGCCGGTGAGGATGACATCGCCCGCCGCCAGCTCGAAACACTCCGACAGGTAGGAGATCATTTCCGGCACTTTCCAGATCATCTGCGCCAGATCGCCCTGCTGGCGCAGCGATCCGTTCACCTTTAGAGACACCTCGCCCGAGGACGGGTGGCCAATCTCGCTCGCCGGCACCAGCGGACCGACCGGGGCCGAATGCTCGAACGCCTTCCCTATCTCCCAGGGACGCCCCATCTTCTTCATCTGCCCTTGCAGATCGCGCCGCGTCATGTCGAGCGCGATGGCATAACCATAAACATGGTCAAGCGCCTCGGCGACCGGGATGTCGCATCCGCCCGACTTCAAGGCGACCAGCATCTCTACCTCGTGATGCACGTCCGCACTCTGCGCGGGATAGGGAAACTGCCCGGATGCGTCGAGATTTTCGGCGTTCTTCTGAAAGAAGAAGGGCGGCTCGCGATCCGGGTCATGCCCCATCTCGACGGCATGGGCCGCGTAGTTGCGCCCGATGCAATAGACCCGGCGAACCGCGAACACGCCCTCGGCGCCGCGCACCGGAAGGCTCGCAATGGGCGGGGGAGCGATTACGAAACGGGACATGTTTCCCCTTCTGCGACCACTGGGGAAGCGATCACTCTGAAGCCGCGGCCTCGGCAATGGCCGGGCGAATGGTCTTTTCCATCACCGAGCTGGTAATCGGGCCAGCGAAGCGGGTGATGATCTTGCCGCTGGCGTCGATGACGAAGGTCTCCGGCACGCCGTAGACGCCCCAGTCGAGCCCCGTGCGGCCGCTCTTGTCGGAACCGGCAAGCGTGTAGGGGTCGCCTAGACCGGCCAGGAAAGCCGTGCCCTTGGCATCGGTATCCTTGTAATTCACACCGTGGATCTCGATCCCTTCGGCAGCAAGGGCCATCAGGTTGGGATGCTCGACCCGGCAGGGGGCGCACCAACTCGCCCAGAAATTCACCAACTTCACGCCGCCTTCGCGCAGAGCCGCATCCGTCAGTATGTCCTTGCCCGCGAAGGCTTCGAGCTGCATCGCTGGCGCAGGTTGCCCCTTGAGCGCTGTCGGCAACAAATCGGGGTTGTCGCGCTGCATTCCGAAGAAGAACAACGCCGCCACGCCGAGAAAGATCACCGGCGGCAGGATCATCATGAAGGAGACGCGTTTGTTTTCAGACATCCGTGGCGCTTTCCTTGCCCGACCTGTTCTTCCGCGCCGCTTCGACATCGCGCAGCGCCCGTCTCGTTCTCGCAGACTGGCGCAGCGAGATCAGCAGCAAAGCGACCATCAACGTGATTGTGACCGCATAGGCCGAAAGCACTTCGGCGGCGTATTTTCCAAGCTCCGGCATCATGCCATCCGCTCCCGTGCCTGAAGCGCCTTCATCCGACGCGCGCGCACCTCCGTGCGGGTCCGCACGAGGATCAGCAGGATGAAGAAGCCGACGAACCCGGCCAGGCAGAAGAGCAGCGGCCAGTAGAAGACGTCCGAGACGTTCTCTTCCTTGTCGAGCGAAAGCGAAGCGCCCTGGTGCAGGCCCTGGTTCCAGAAGACGAGCGCATAGCGCGAGAGTACGGCAAATACCGAACCGACGATGCACAGGACGGAGGTGAGCTCCGCCGCGGTGTCGTCATTCTCGATCGCCGCCCAGAGCGCCATGTAGCCGAGGTAGAACAGGAACAGCACGAGGAAGGAGGTCAGCCGCGGGTCCCAGGCCCACCAGGTGCCCCACATGGGCTGCCCCCAGATCGCGCCTGTGGCCAACGCGATGAGCGTCATCGTGGCGCCCACGGGCGCGGCGGCCTTGGCGGCGAGCGCGGAGACATGGTGGCGCCGGATCAGCCAGATCAGCGAGGCCACGAGCATCATCAACCACGCATTGATGGCGACCATGGCCGAGGGCACATGGATGTAGATGATCTTGACCGTCGATCCCTGTCGGTAATCGTCGGGCGTGAAAAAGAATCCCCATATCAGGCCGATCAGCAGCGCGGCGGCGGTTCCGACCGCCACAAATGGCAGCAGGAAGCCGGAAAGCGCCATGAAGCGGCGAGGATTGGCGTATTCCCAGAGCGATGTGGGTTTGGGCAGACGTTCAGACATGTCGCGGAGCCTATTCATTCCTTATTGACGGCTCAACAGCGCCGTGCGGCACAAATTCAGCGCAGGTTGATGCGGATTGCCGCAGCCGAGGCAAATGGAAGGAGCGCGACGGTTGCCAGCGTGATGCCGGCCAGCAGCGCCAGCGGCGTATCGGCGGACATCCCCTGCGTTCCGCGGCGGGCGACCTCGGCGCCGAAGATGAGCGTGGGTACATAGAGCGGCAGCACGATCAGCGAGAGCAGAAGCCCTCCCCGCTTGAGCCCGACCGTCAACGCCGCACCGAAAGTTCCAATCACGGAGAGCGCGGGCGTGCCGATGGCGAGCGAGAGCGTGAGCCAGAAGAAGCCGTCCGTCGGCAGATGGAGCAACACCCCAAGCACGGGCGCGGCGAGTGTAAGCGGCAGCCCGGTCGTCAGCCAATGGGCGAAGGCCTTGATCGTGGCCACCCCTTCGAGCGGGATAGGCGCCGTTGCAAGCAGCTCCAGCGAACCGTCTTCGAAATCGAGCGCAAGGATCCGATCCAGCGAGAGCAGACAGGAAAGCAGCGCGCCGAGCCAGAGGATACCGGCGGCAATGGTTGCCAGCGTTGCCGAGTCCGGCCCCACCGCGAAAGGGGTAAGGGTCACCACGATCAGGAAGAAGGCCAGCGCGAGGCCGAAGCCACCGCCCGCGCGGATCGCCAACGCCAGGTCGCGTTTGAGAAGGGCGATCACAGGAAGGCCTCGTGGAAATCTTCATGCGGGTCTTCGGGGGCCTCGGCCTTGAAGGGGCCAAGCTGGAGCACCTCTGCGTCAAGGCCGAGATCGATATGAGTGGCGATCACCGCGCTGCCGCCCTGCGCAAGGTGGCGTTCGACCGCGCTGGCGAAAAGGGCGACAGAATCGGTATCCAGCGAGACGGTTGGTTCGTCCAGGAGCCAGATCGACCGTCCTGTCACAGCCATGCGCGCCAGCCCCAGACGCCGTTTCTGCCCGGCCGAAAGGCTTCCCGCGGGGCGTTCAACCAGAGTTTCAAGGTTGAAATCCCTCAGAGCCGCCGAAATCTCGAACATCCCGTGCAGCTTTGCCCAGAAGGAAAGGTTTTCGCGCACACTCAGCGTCGCCTTGATCCCGTCGGCATGGGAGGCATAGGCCATGGCCTCGGGCCCGGGCTCCACCTTGCCCGCATCCGCGCGCTGCAGACCGGCGAGCGTGCGCAGCAGCGTCGTCTTGCCGATTCCATTCGGCCCGCGCAGCACGACCGCCCTGCCCGGCACGACGCGAAAGCTCACGGCTTCCAGCACGCGCATGCCGCCGCGCGTGACGGCGAGTTCGGTCACATTCATTTCCATGAAAGTCGGTCTAACGCAGGCTTGCGCGACGGAAAAGCAGGGAATGCGCGACGCGGCCAAGGCAGCGGAGAAACCGGCGTCACGCCAGACCGGGTTCCTTGTCCTCCGGTAATGTCAAAACCGCGGCGGCGAGCCGGCGTCCTTCGCTCAGCAGTACGTTATAGGTCCGGCAGGCCGAACCGGTGGACATCAATTCGACGCCGATCCCGGCGCCTTCGAGCGCGCTGCGCAGAGCGGCGGGGATCGGGGCCATGTCCGCGCCGGTTCCGAAAAGAACAAAGTCGATCTCATCCCGCAGGTTCAAGATCGTCGCGCTGTCCGTGAAACCAGCCCAGGTCTGTATTCCGGAGGGCCCCACGACCAGGTTGCCTTCATGCACTTTGCCCCCGAGGCGAAAGAAGCCGGGGCCGTAACCGTCGAACGGGGTGGCTTGCGGGTAGCTGACTTCCTTTAGATCCATGCGGTCCTCATCCGAAAATGGGCAGCGCGAGCAAAGCCGATGCCGCGATCAACCCGTGGGCCAAAAAGCGATACATTCTCGCGCGGGCCGGGTCAAAGAGCCGGGCGCCGAGCATGCTGCCGAGGGTGCTGGGGATCATCAGGACCAATCCCAGAACGACGGCATGCATCTCCAGCAGGCCCCGCAAGAACAGTGCCGCGACCAGCAGGATATCGAAAGCGAGAAGGAATAGCAGGGTGTTGGCGCGGATACGGGCCGCTCCGTATTCTCCGCCGAGATAGGCCAGGATCACCGGCGGGCCCGGCTGGCCGGTGAAGCCGCCGAGAAAGCCGGAGGCGCCGCCGATCCCGGCAAGCGCGGTCCGGCCGAAGGTGACATGGTGGCGCCAGCCACTGGCCAGAAGCGCCACCATCGCAAGCGCCACCAGCGCCACCACCCAGCGGAAGGCTTCCGGGTCCATCCGCTCGAGCACCATGATCCCGAAGGGCAGGCACAGGGTGCACCCCAGCGTGAGCGCACCGACATCTCGCAGCTCGGAATCCCGCAGGGCCTTGGGTGCGAGCGTCATGGCGCCGACGATATCGGCGGTCATGATGACCACGATCACCCAGACCGGCGGGATAAAGAGAGCAGCCAAGGGCACAAAAACAAGGGCCGCGCCGAAACCGGCGAAGCCCCGCACGCAGCCTGCAACGAAGATGATGCCGAAGAGCCAGCCGAGGCCCGGCGTCGCCAGGGCCTCGGCCAGAGCCTCAGGCATCAACATTGGCGAATTGCGTCCCGCCGCCCTGGCTGGGTTTGGACCAGTCGCGCTTCACGCCGAGCCGCAGCAGGATCGGTGCTGCGACGAAGATCGACGAATAGGTGCCGACCACGACGCCCCAGATCATCGCGAAAACGAAGCCTCGGATCACGTCACCGCCGAGTATGTAGAGCGAAACCAGCGCGATCAGCGTGGTGACGGAGGTCATGACGGTACGGCTCAGCGTTTCGTTGATCGAGAGGTTGAGCACTTCCTTCAGGTCCAGCGTCTTGTAGCGGCGCAGGTTCTCGCGCACCCGGTCGAAGACGACCACGGTGTCGTTGAGCGAATAGCCGACGATGGTCAGAAGGGCCGCAATGATCGTCAGGTCGAAACGGATCTGTAGCAGGCAGAAGACACCTATGGTCAGGGTCACGTCATGAATCAGAGCCGCCACCGCGCCGAGCGAGAACTGCCATTCGAAGCGCAGCCAGATGTAGAAGAGCACCGCGGCAATTGCCAGCACCACCGCCTCGATGGCGGTCCAGACCAGCTCGCTGGAGACTTTTGGCCCGACGGACTCGACCGAAGGGAAGGTGACATCCGGGTCGACCGCCTGCAGCGCCGACTCGATCTGCTGGATCATCTCCGGCGTGATTGACTCGTGGCCTTCTTGCTGCTGGATACGGATCTGGGCGACGTGCTCATCCTCGTCAAAGGAGGCGTCAAACACCTCAGTGATCGACACGTCGCCGAGATCGAGGGGCGCGATAGCCTGCCGGTACGCACCGACATCCACGGCCTGGCTGCTCTCGGTCCGGATCGTGGTGCCGCCAAGGAAGTCGATGCCAAAGTTCAGGCCGACCGAGAAGAACAGCGCGACGGAGACCACCATGGCGAGGATCGAGGCACCGAAAGTGATCTTCCAACGCTTGAAGAAATCCCATTTCGTGTTTTCGGGTACGAGTTTCAGGCGCATCTCAGACCTCGATGGTTTTCGGGCGGCGGCGTTCGAACCACATCACGATCAACAGCCGCGTGATGTAGATCGCGGTGAAGACCGAGGTGAGGATGCCGAGGCCGAGCGTGATCGCGAAACCGCGCACCGGGCCGGAGCCAAGCGCGAAGAGGATCGCGGCGGTAATGAAGGTGGTGACATTGGCGTCAAGGATCGCCGAAAGTGCTTTCTCGTAGCCAAGCTCGATGGCGCGGGATGGACCGCGCGCCGTCTTCAGTTCTTCGCGGATCCGTTCGAAGACGAGCACGTTGGCGTCCACGGCCATGCCGACGGTCAGCACGATACCGGCGATGCCGGGCAGCGTCAGCGTGGCGCCGATGATCGACAACAGGCCGAAGATCAGGCCCACATTGATGATCAGCGCGATATTGGCGAAGATTCCGAACAGCCCGTAGGACAGCCACATGAAGGCCAGCACCGCGACGAAGGCGACGATGGTCGCGATGCGCCCGGCCTCGATGCTGTCGGCGCCAAGCTCCGGGCCGATCGTCCGTTCCTGCAGGAACGTCATCTCGGCGGGAAGCGCACCCGCGCGCAGCAGCACGGCGAGATTGGTCGATTCCTCGATGGTGAAATTGCCGGTGATGATGCCGGAGCCGCCGGGGATATGGTCTTGGATGGTCGGCGCCGAGATTACCTCGTTGTCGAGCACGATGGCGAAGGGCGAGCCGATATTGTCCCGCGTGTAATCGCCAAACTTGCGCGCCCCGGTCGGGTTGAAGCGGAAGCTCACCGCCGGGCGGCCGTTCTGGTCAAAGCTGGGCTGGGCGTCCGTCAGCTCATCGCCGGAGACCACGAAGCTCTCCTCGATGATATAATAGGTGCCTTCCTCGTCCATTGACGGCACCACGAGGTTGCGGGCGCCGGCATTGGCCTCCGGATCGGACGTGCGCGAGACGACCGGGTGGAAGGTCAGCTTCGCCGTCTGACCGATCAGGTCCTTCAGTTCCTGTGCAGAGCCGATGCCGGGCACCTGGATGATGATCCGGGTCTCGCCCTGACGCTGGATCGAGGGCTCGCGGGTGCCCGCCTCGTCCACGCGGCGGCGGACGATTTCGAGCGACTGCTTCACGGTGCGGTCGTCGGTGGCGATCCTTTCATGCTCGGAAAGAGTCACGATCAGCGTGTCGCCCTGCCCCGTCACTTCGATGTCGTTGGAGCCGACCCCGGTCAGGCTCAGGATCGGGCGTGAAATGCTCTTCGCCGTCTCGATGGCCTCGGCCATCGCCTCGGGGTTGGCGATCTTCACATGCAGCTCGCTGACCGGCCCGTCGACACGCCGGATGGCGCCGACCGTGTCACGCTTCTCGCGCAGTGCGTCGCGGACCTCGGGCCAGTAGCCGTTCATCCGTTCGGCATAGACATCCTCGACCTGGACATCGGCTAGAAGGTAGGCGCCGCCGCGCAGGTCGAGACCGAGATTGACCAGCCCCGAGGGCATCCAGGAGGGCCAGGCCGAGACCGCCTCCTGCAACTCGGGTGTGGAACCGGCGGCTTCGATCTGCTTGAGCGCGTCGTTGTGACTCTCGACCCGCGGGTAGAAAAGGTTCGGAACCGCCATGAAGAGGACCAGAGCGGTAAACGCCCAGATCAACACGCGTTTCCAGGTAGAAAACTGCAGCATGTGAGGGATCGCCTTCAGCTATTGCAGGCGGGGGCCTCAGCCCTCGGATGCGGGCTCGGTCTTGGAGAGAACCTGGGCGACGGTGGAACGCACGATCCGCACCTTGGTGCCGTCCGCGATTTCGACTTCCAGCTCGTTTTCGTCCTTCACCTTGGCCACTTTGGCGATGATGCCGCCCTGTGTCACGATCTGGTCGCCACGGCGCAGCTCGGTGACCATTTTCTGGTGCTGCTTCATCTTCTTTTGCTGCGGACGGATCAGCAGCAGGTACATGATCGCAAAGATCAGGATCAGCGGCACGAACTGCATGATCGCGCTTCCACCGGCGCCACCGGCGGCCTGAGCATAGGCGGGCGTTGCAAACATAGAAAATCCCCTCGAGTCGGATAGAGGGCCATGCGGCCCGTCAGAATTGCGCGGAACCTATGTGCCACGGGCGGCAAAGACAAGGCGAAGCAGCGAAGGCATTGGTGCAACCCTGTCACAACACTGCGTGAGGCGGCGATGTTTGCGCCTTTTCGCCCCTCACCGACCGGCGTTACGGCTATTGGAGCTGCCTTTCGCCGGGGGCCGGCCAAGGACGGGGCGTTGAATTCACGGCCCACTTGCCCGATAAGGCCCGACAGCGCGTCGTCCGTCTTCCCGTTATGTCGCAAACGGGAAACCTCGGCGCCGCGCGCTACTTACACTCGCCGACAGACATGCCGGGCATCCGGGAACAACAGGACCAGATCGTGAGCGCACAGGACCCCCTCGTCATATTCACCCCCTCCGGCAAGCGCGGACGCTTCCCGACAGGCACGCCGGTTCTGACCGCGGCGCGGCAACTGGGCGTGGATCTCGATTCCGTCTGCGGTGGGCGCGGGATCTGCTCCAAGTGCCAGGTCGCCCCGGCCTTCGGCGAGTTTTCCAAGCATGGCGTGACCGTCGCCAAGGACGCGCTGTCGGAATGGAACGCGGTGGAGGCCCGTTACGACGAGAAGCGCGGGTTGAAACCGGGCCGGCGGCTCGGCTGCCAGGCGACGATCCAGTCCGATATCGTGATCGACGTGCCGCCCGAGAGCCAGGTCCACCGCCAGGTCGTGCGCAAGGCCGCCACCGAGCGCGTGATCGAGATGGATCCAGCCACGCGCCTGCTGCTGGTCGACGTGGCCGAGCCGGACATGCACGACCCTTCGGGGGATCTCCAACGTCTGAAGGCGGCGCTGCACGCGGCCTGGCAGGTGGAGCTGGGCGATCTGCCGCTGCCCCTTCTGGCAAAGCTCCAGCCGGTCCTGCGCAAGGGCGGCTGGCAGGTCACCTGCGCCATCTTCCAGCCCGCCGACGGGCCGGTGCAGCTTCTGGACATCTGGCCCGGCTATTTCGAAGGCCCGCTCTACGGGCTGGCGATCGATCTCGGCTCGACCACCATGGCGGCGCATCTGTGCGATCTCGCCACCGGGACCGTGCTCGCCTCCTCCGGCCTGATGAACCCGCAGATCCGCTTCGGCGAGGACCTGATGAGCCGGGTGTCTTACGCGATGATGAACCCCGGCGGCGATGCCGAGATGACGACGGCCGTGCGCGAGGCGTTGAACCAGCTTGCCGGAGAAATCGCGCAGGAAGCCGAGATCGACCCGCGCCTGATCGTGGAGACGGTCTTCGTCTGCAACCCGGTGATGCACCACCTTCTGCTGGGGATCGATCCGGTGGAACTGGGCCAGGCGCCCTTCGCGCTGGCCACTTCCGATTCCCTCTCCCTCTTCGCCTCGGAACTGGGGATGGACGCGATCCACCCCCAGGCACGCAGCTACATCCTGCCCTGCATCGCCGGCCATGTCGGCGCGGATGCCGCCGCCGTGGCGCTTTCCGAAGCGCCCGGGGAGCAGGACGACCTGACACTTGTGATCGATGTCGGCACCAATGCCGAGATCCTGCTTGGCAATCGCTCCCGCGTGCTGGCCTGCTCCTCGCCCACCGGCCCGGCCTTCGAGGGCGCACAGATCAGCTCCGGCCAGCGCGCCGCCCCCGGCGCCATCGAGCGCATCGAGATCGACCCGGAAACGAAGGCGCCGCGCTTCCGCGTCATCGGCTGCGATCTGTGGTCCGACGATCCCGGTTTCGACGCCGCCACCGCCGTGACCGGCATCACAGGCATTTGCGGCTCCGGCATCATCGAGGCGGTGGCCGAGATGCGCATGACCGGGCTGCTCGATGCCTCTGGCCTTATCGGCTCGGCCGAGCAGACAGGAACCTCTCGCTGCGAGGCAGACGGGCGCACCCATAGCTACCTGGTACATGACGGCAGCGCCGATGGCGGACCGCGCATCACCGTCACCCAGGGCGATATCCGCGCAATCCAGCTGGCGAAATCCGCGCTTTATGCCGGCGCGCGGCTGCTGATGGACGAGATGGGCGTGGACACGGTCGACCGCGTCGTGCTGGCCGGGGCCTTTGGCGCCCATATCAGCCCCAAACACGCGATGGTGCTGGGCATGATCCCGGACGCGCCGCTCAACAAGGTCACCTCCGCCGGCAATGCCGCCGGAACCGGCGCCCGAATCGCGCTCCTGAACCGCGCGTCGCGCAAGGAAATCGAGACCGTCGTGCGCCAGATCACCAAAGTCGAGACCGCCATCGAGCCGCGTTTCCAGGAGCATTTCGTCGCCGCAAACGCCCTGCCCCACGCAAGCGATCCGTTCCCGAATCTCTCGGCGCTGGTCCCGCTCCCCGATCTGAGTTTCAACACCGGCGGCGGCGACGGCTCTGACGGCGGACGCCGCCGTCGCCGGCGTCGCGGCTGAGCCTTATCCGCTTGACGCGGACAGCGCGTCTTCGTATGCCAAAATTCCGGTGCGGGTGTAGCTCAATGGTAGAGCAGGAGCTTCCCAAGCTTAAGACGAGGGTTCGATTCCCTTCACCCGCTCCAAACTTCCAAATCCGTCAAAACCCTATTCAGCCGCCTCGTGGGCCGGAAGCGCGTGAAGCAGCGCCGAGACGTCGCTGCGCAGTTTTTCGGCGGCTTCCTCGTCGGTCATCTCGTCCGATGACACGAACTGGATGAAGCGAGTGTTTTGCAGATGGAAGAGCCCCTTGCCGAGGGCGAAGGGTGAGACATCGGCCGAGACGCGCCCGTCCTGCTGCAACCGCTCGACCTCGCGGACAAGCACCAGGGAAAGCTTGTGATCCAACTCGTGATAAGTCTTCGCGAAACGCGATTCCGAATCGACGATGGTTGCCGCCACGACCTGCCGCCAGATCTGCTTATTCAGGTTCGTGACGGCGTGATTGCGCACGATCGCGGCGAAATTCAGCAGGAGTTCCGGCAGGTCGTCGATGTCCCCGGACAGCGCTGCGCCCATTCTTTCCAGCAGTTTCCGGTCGCTCTCGGCGACGATTGCCAGCAGCACGCCAGCCTTGGTCCCATAATAGTTGTGAACCGTCACACCGGACAGACCGACCGCAGCCGCGATCCCCTCGATGGTCGTGGCCTCGTACCCCTGCTCCAGGAACAGCGCGCGGGCCTCTTCCACGATACGTTTCTGGCGGTCTTGCTTCTGGCGTTCTCTCAAACCGGCCACTGACAGGACTCCTTGATTAAAAATTGTGCACACTGCTCGGTGGCGTCACCCACACCTTAGTCGAATGAAATTTTTATTGAACTAATTTTTTTGTCGTGCCTAAGTTTTATCAACGAATGTTCAACAGGGGGAACTCCATGAATAATCTTGCGCGTACTCTTCTCTTTTCGACACTTTCCGCCGCAGCGCTCGCCGCGCCTGCCGCTCAAGCGGACTCGGTCAATGTCGGTGTCTGCGTCTCCTGGCCGGGATACGCCATGCTCGAAATCGCCCGGCAAAAGGGGCTGACCGACGGGCATGATCTCAACATCACCATCTTCGAGGACCCGCTGGGTGGGCACTCCGCGCTCGCGGCAGGCCAACTCGACGTCTATGGCTGCACCGCCGATTACACGCCGCTGATCGTGGATCGCGGCACGGACGTGGTGAACGTCGCCTTCCTGAACCCGTCCTACGGTGTCGATCACGTCATCATGAAGGGCGGCGTGGAGATCGCGGATCTCAAGGGCAAGAAAGTCTCGGCCCCGCAGGCCTATATCGGGCACCTGCTCATGGGCATCTGGCTGGACTCGCAAGGGATCGCGCCGGATGAGGTCGAATGGGTCAACCTGAATGCCGACGAGGCCGTGGGTCCGATGCTGTCGGGCGATCTTTCGGCGGCCTACATGTACGAGCCCTGGATCTCCAAGGTTCTTGAAGCGACGCCCGGTTCGAAGAGCGTGGTCAACACCGCCGATCCGGACGTGCTCAAGACCGGTATCTTCATGGACGGCCTCTACATGAACACCAATTTCATCGAGGAAAAGCGCGGCGTGGCGCTGGCCGTACTCAAGGCTCGCTGGGAGGGTCTCGGCTACTGGCATGAAAATGTCGAGGAGACCAACCAGCTTCTGGCCGATTTCCTGCAATGGCCGGCCGAGGATATCGGCTACGTGATCGGCACCAATGGCAAGAGCTTCGAGGGCGGCATCTACATGTACGACTTCGACGAATCCGCCCGCGCCTGCGGTGTTCTGGAGGGCGATCCGCCCTTTGGCCTGCCCAATGGCGGCATGGTGAATGCCATCGCGCTGACCAATGACTGGTGGATCAAGCTGGGGCTGATGGAGAACAAGATCGACGCCGCCGCCGGGATCGATTGCTCGCTGATGGGCGATCTGGTCGAGGCTGGCTACCGCCAGTCCTTCACGGCCAACTGAGCCAACCGGCGCGCCCCTCTGCGGGCGCGCCGCCATTTCACGGACGAGCCCCCATGCCAACTCCGCATCAAGCGCGCCATTTCCTTGAAATCCGCAAACCCGTGTCGCGCCCGCAGGCGATCCTGTCGGCAATCGGTATCTGGGCCGTGTTTTTCGGCATCTGGAGCGTCGCCGCACATTCCGGTTGGGTGAATGCCCTGCTGGTCCCGCCGCCCGATCAGGTCTTTGCCACCACCTGGGATCTGTTTGCCTCCCGCGGCTTCACCAGCGATGTGCTGATCTCGATCACCCGCGTGCTGGTCTCCTTTGCGATGGCCTGCGCGGTGGCCATCCCCCTCGGCGTGATGATGGGAACCTTTCCCTCGGTCGAGGCGATCTTCAACCCCTTCGTCGGCGCATGGCGTTACCTGCCGGCACCCTCCTTCATCCCGATCCTGCTGATGTGGTTCGGCACCGGCGAGGCGCCGAAACTGGCGCTGCTGTTCATCGGGGTGGTGTTCTTCCTGATCACGCTGGTCATGGACCACACCAAGAACGTGCGAAAGGAGCTGATCGAAACCGCGCTGACACTCGGCGCCAGCCGTCAAGTGACGGTGTTGCAGGTGGTCTTTCCCGCCGCGCTGCCGGACATCTTCACCGCCATGCGCCAGATGATGGCGATGGCCTGGACCTACCTGGTGATCGCCGAAATCGTCGCCTCCACCACCGGTATCGGCGCGATGATGATGCGGGCGCGGCGCTTCCTGAAAACCGACGAGATCCTCTCGGGCATTATCGTGATCGGGGCGCTCGGGCTGTTCTTCGACCTGGCCTTCGGGCGGCTACACCGATGGCTCTTCCCCTATCGCAAGGAGACACGCTGATGAGCGAGGCACTCTTGCATCTGGACGGTGTTTCGAAAGTCTTCCCGATTGCCGGCGGCAAATCCGTCAAGGCGGTGGACCGCGTCTCCTTCGACGTCGAGGAAAACCGCATCTGTGTGCTGCTTGGGCCCTCGGGCTGCGGAAAATCCACGATTCTGCGCATGATTGCAGGGCTGGAAGACCCCTCCGACGGCGCGGTCACGCTGCACGGCAAGCCGGTTGTCGGCCCCGCGCGCGACCGGGGCATGGTGTTTCAGGCCTACACCTCCTTCGACTGGCTGTCGGTGCGCCGGAATGTCGAGTTCGGCATGAAGGTGAACGGCGTGCCACACGCAGAGCGCCGGGACCGGGCCGCGCATTTCATCGATCTGGTCGGGCTGACGAAATTCGCCGAGGCCTATCCCTCGCAGCTCTCCGGCGGCATGCGCCAGCGCGTGGCCATTGCCCGGACGCTGGCCAATGGGCCGGAACTGCTGCTGATGGACGAACCTTTCGGCGCGCTCGATGCCGAAACACGCTGGCACATGCAGGAGTTGATGATCGACATCGCCCGACAGGAAAACACCACCATGGTGATCGTCACCCACGATATCGAGGAGGCGATTTTCCTGGCCGACAAGATCATCTTCCTGTCGAGCCACCCCGGCCGGCTGAAGGAGGTGATCGTGCCCGAGTTCAAGCATGGCAGCCGGATCAACGACAAGGAACATATCGTGCAGCTGCCGGGCTATGCCGAGATGGAACAGAAAATCATGCGGTTGATGCGCGAAGAAGGCTCCCGCGAATGACGAAAAAGGACATGCCAATGAGAACCGTGATGATGCCGGAGATGACCTGGCCGGAATATGCCGAGGCGCTGAAGACCAACCCGGTCGTGTTCCTGCCTACCGGCACGCTGGAGCAGCACGGGCCGCACCTGCCGATGGGCCTGGACTACCTGCTGCCCTACGCCATTTCGCGCGAGATCGCCGAGGCGGTTGGCGGCGTTGTCGCCGCCCCCGTGACCTATGGCTACAAGTCCATGACCCGCTCCGCCGGCGGGCCGTTCTTTCCCGGCAGCACCGGGCTCGACGGCAACACCCTGAGCTGCGTTATCCGCGACGTGATCCGAGAGCTGGTGCGCCACGGCGCGCGACGGATCTGCGTGCTGGACGGGAACTACGAGAACCTGTGGTTCCTAAACGAAGGCATCGACCTGGCCATGCGCGAGGTCGGCGACAAGGGCGTGCGGATCATGTGCCTGCAGCACTGGGAGTTCCTGACCGAAGAGACGCTCGCGCAGGTCTTCCCCGACGGCTATCCTGGCATCGAGCTGGAACATGCCGCGGTGCTGGAGACCTCGCTGATGATGAATTTCCATCCTGAACTGGTGCGGTTCGATCTCGTGCCCGACAACGACGCCGCCGAGGCGCCCTGCTACGATGTCTGGCCGCCGCGCCGGGAATGGGTGGCCCCTGAAGGCTCGCTGATCTCGGCCAAGGGCGCGACCCCCGAGAAGGGCGCGCTCATCGCCGCGCAATACCGGCGCGACATCACCGCCGCCATTCGGCGCGAATTCTACGAGCTGGGATGATGCGCGCGCTCTTTGACTATTCCGGCCACCGCGTTCTGGTAACGGGGGCGGCCGGGGGGATTGGCCGCGCCGTCGCCGAGGGCTTCGCGGCGGCCGGGGCCAGCCTTGTGATTGTGGACATGAACCCGGCCATTCAGGCGGTGGCTGAGGAGATCGGCGGCGATGTTACCGCGCTTCAATGCGACATCGCCGATGGCGAGGCCGTGCGATCTGCGCTTGGCGGCCTCGGCTCTGTCGACGTGCTGGTCAACAATGCCGGGCTGGAGCGCCCCACCCCGCTGGCCGGCCCGGATCCGGAAACCGACGAGATCTTCGACCGGATCATCGACGTTAACATTCGCGGCACCCGCAATGTCACCCGCGCGCTGCTGCCCGCGATGCAGCCCGGCGCGCGCATCCTGCTGACCGCGTCGATCTGGGGCCGCACGGCGGTGCCGGATTTCTCGGCCTATGTCGCTTCCAAGCACGCGATCATCGGACTGGCGCGGACATGGGCGCAGGAACTCGGGCCGCGCGGTATTCGCGTCAACGCGATCTGCCCGGGTTGGGTGCGCACGAAACAGGCGATGGGCTCGCTTGCGCGGATGGCCGAAGCACAGAGGCGCAGCGAACAGGATCTCCTGACCGAGGTCTCCGACGCGCAGGCGCTCGAAGGCGTGATGGACCCGGCCGATGTGGCCGGGCTCTACCTGTTCCTGGGAAGCGACGCCGCCGCCAATATCACCGGACAGGCGATCAATATCGACCGTGGCGAGGTGATGTCGTGACGCTGCGAGGCAAGGTCGCGCTGGTTACCGGCGGCTCGCGCGGCATAGGCCGGGCCATCGCCGAGGCGCTCACCGCCGCAGGGTCCCGCGTGGCAATCTGCCATTCGGACGATCCTGCTTCCGTGACCTTTCCGGTCGCATACTCCGCAGATGTTTCGAGCGAGGTCGAAGTTATCAGCCTGTTCGACCGAGTGACGGAGGAACTCGGCACGCCCGAAATTGTCGTCAACAACGCTGGCATCCTGCACGAAGCCCCGCTCACCGAGACCACGTTGGCCGACTTCGACCGGGTGATCGCGGTCAACCTGCGTGGCAGCTTCCTTGTCGCGCGCGAGTCGGCGCGACGGATGGAGAGCGGGCGCATCCTCAACATCGCCTCCGATCTCGGGTTGCTGGGGCGCGAGAACATGGCGGCCTACAGCGCCTCCAAGGGCGGGATCATCGCGTTGACCCGCTCCATGGCGCGAGAGCTGGCACCACGAATACTCGT
Source organism: Aliiruegeria sabulilitoris (assembly GCF_001558155.1). Taxonomy (GTDB): domain Bacteria; phylum Pseudomonadota; class Alphaproteobacteria; order Rhodobacterales; family Rhodobacteraceae; genus Tropicimonas; species Tropicimonas sabulilitoris. The sequence continues at coordinate 19,332 of NZ_LOAS01000003.1, read as the reverse complement.
GAACGCCATCGCCCCCGGCCCGATCGATACCGACATGACCAGCCCCGGAGCGATGAGCCCCGAGGCGCTGGCCAAGGACCTTGATACGCCGCTGGCCCGCTTCGGCCGCCCCGAGGAGGTCGCCGCGCTCGCCACCTTCCTCGCCGGACCGCAGGCGGGCTTCATCACCGGGCAATGCTACGGGGTGAATGGCGGCAGCGTGATGACCTGACAGGAGACGATGATGAGCGATCCCTTCTTCCAGCCGGTGTCCGGCTTCGACCTGCCCCGTTACGCGGGCGTGCCCACCTTCATGCGGCTGCCACATATCCCGCTGGAGGACGAACGCCTCGGCCAGGTCGATGTCGGTCTGATCGGCGTGCCCTGGGACAGCGGCACCACCAACCGCCCCGGCCCGCGCCACGGCCCCCGCCAGCTGCGCGACATGTCGACGATGATGCGGGCCGAGAACGGCGCCACCGGCATCCGTCCCTTCGAGGCGATGAACTGCGCCGATCTCGGCGACGTGCCGCCGAACCCGGCGGATATCCAGGAGTCGATGACCCGGATAACCGCCTTCTACAATCGTGTCCTCGCCGCCGGAATCCGCCCGCTCACCGCTGGCGGAGACCATCTGACCTCGCTTCCGGTGCTGCGCGCGCTGGCGGCCAAAGAGCCGCTCGGCATGGTGCATTTCGACAGCCACACGGACCTCTTCCACAGCTATTTCGGCGGCACGATGTATACCCACGGCACGCCCTTCCGCCGCGCCGTCGAAGAGGGCCTGCTGGACCCGAAGCGCGTGGTGCAGATCGGCATTCGGGGCACCACCTATGACCGCGAGGACCGGGATTTTGCCGAGTCCGTCGGCATCCGGGTGATCCCGATCGAGGAATTCCACGCGCGCGGAGTCGCGGACGTGATGGCCGAGGCGCGCGAAATCGTCGGCACCGAGCCTACCTATGTCTCCTACGATATCGACTTCATCGACCCCGCCTTTGCCCCCGGCACCGGCACGCCGGAGATCGGCGGCCCGAACTCCTTCCAGGCGCTGCAGGTGGTCCGCGCGCTGAAGGGATGCAAAATCGTCGGTGCCGATCTGGTCGAGGTCTCGCCCCCCTTCGACGCCTCGGGCGGCACGGCCTATCTCGGCGCGACGATCCTGTTTGAATTGCTATGCGTGATGGTCGGCTGAATGCTCGGTTCGGGCTGACAAATCCGGATTATGGCTGCTATTGTATACCACAACAAAGGATATGAACCCGATTGAAGACATGAGCTCCAGTACCAGCATCGACGACCCTGCCGGAAGAACCCAGCCACGCGAATTGCATTCCACCGTGATCGCCTCCCAGCTCGAGGCCGAAATCGTGGCCGGGGAGTTGAAGGCAGGAACGAAGCTCGACGAGAAGACCCTGACCGAGCGTTTCGGCGTGTCCCGGACACCGATCCGGGAAGCGCTGCATGTGCTGGTGGCCCGCTCGCTCGCCGAGCGCGTTCCCTATCGCGGGGTTGTGGTTGTCGATATCACCCGCGACCGGATCGAACAGATGTTCGAGGCGATGGGCGAGATCGAGGCGCTCTGTGGACGCATCGCTGCCGAGCGCATGCAAACCAGCGAGAGGATTGCACTCGAAACCCTTCACCGGCGCATGTCGGAACAGGCAAAGGCGGGTGATGCGGAGAATTACGAAGGCGCGAATATCGAGTTCCACGAGCGGATCTTTCGCGGAACCCATAATGACGACCTGATCGAACTGGCAAACACGCTGCGTCTCAAACTGGCGCCGTTCCGCAAGTCCCAGCTTCGCAGCGCCCGGCGTGTGGAGCGGTCGAACGAGGAGCATGACGAGATCGTCAACGCGATCCTCGACCGCGATCCGAAGCGAACCGAGAAAGCATTGCGGCGGCACCTTGTGAGTGCCGCGCGCGAAGTGCTTTCCCGGATCGACTAGCTCAGGTCAGGCCCGCCGACAGCATCCGGATCGCGGTGATGCCGAGAAACAGCGCAAAGGCGCGCTTGATCCATTTCCCGTCGAGCCTGTGCGCCAGCGACGCGCCCACCGGCGCGAAGCTGACCGTGAAGGGCAGGATCAGAAGGGCGGCGGGCAAGCTGATGAAACCGAGCGAGAATGGCGGGCGGCCAGGCACGCCCCAGCCGGAGATCACGAAGCCGATCACCGCCGGAACCGCGATCAGGAACCCGAAGGCGGCTGCCGTGCCGACGGCCCGCTTGATCTCGACCGAACAGGCGCTGAGGATCGGGACCGACAGCGTTCCGCCGCCGATGCCCATCAGAGAACTGAAGGTTCCCACCACGTAGGAAATGATGCCGTTGCCCACCCGGCCCGATGGCAGGGATTTGCTAAGAACGATGGTCCTGGGATTGGCCATGTTGATGGCGACTAGCAGGGCGATTCCGCCAAAGATGAGCTTCAGCCCGTCGGCGTCGATGTATTTCGCCAGCAGCCCGCCGCTCAGCGCACCCAGTACAATGCCGGGGCCCCAGAGCTTGAGAAGCGCGGTGTCGACCGATCCGCGCCGGTGATGCGCCCGCGCCGAGGAGACCGAGGTGAAGACGATTGTCATCAGCGAGGTGGCGACCGACATGTGCATGGCCAGCTCGGGCGGGAAATCCGTCAGCGACAGGATCCAGAACAGCATCGGGACGAGGACGATCCCGCCTCCGACCCCGAGCAGGCCGGCGAGAATCCCCGCGATAATGGAGGTCACGACGACGCCGAGCAGGATCGGCAGGATTTGCATCAGTGTAAAGTCTGTCATCTTTTCAGTAGCTCACGGCTGCACCGTCCGAACGCGGGTCCGACGCCGCTTCAAGAAGGCCGTTGGGGTGTAGAAGGACCGCGCCTGCATGGCCGGCCAGATCGGAGAAGGCTGGTATCATTTCAACATCATGTCCCGCGGCCCGCAGCGCACCGACCAGTTTCGGATCGAACCGGTCCTCAAGTTTCAGGGACGTGGTGGCATCGCCCCAGGTTTTTCCGAGCAGCCAGCGCGGCGCGGTCACCGCCGCCTGCAGGTCCATGCCGAACTGGACATGGCGCGAGAACACCGCCGATTGCGTTTGCGGCTGCCCCTCGCCGCCCATCGTGCCATAGGCCAGAACACGCCCGTCATCAAGCTGCGCAAGCGCCGGATTGAGAGTGTGGAACGGGCGCTTGCCGGGCGCCAGCTGGTTCGGGCCGGGCGAGAGCGAGAAACCCGCGCCCCGGTTCTGGAAGAAGACGCCGGTTTGCGGGCAGACGAGCCCCGATCCGAACTCCCAGAACACACTCTGGATGAAGCTCACCACGGTGCCATCGGCATCCGCGGCCCCCATCCAGATCGTGTCGCCCTCCTTTGGCTCGTGGGGCCAGGGCAAGGCCCGCTTGCGGTCGATCTGTGCTGCCATTGCGTCCAGACGCGCGTCCTGCAGCCAGTCCTGCGCCGGTTCCGCCATGCTGTCAGGATCGCCCAGGCCGGCGTTGCGGAGCAGGAAAGCCTGCTTGGTTGCCTCGATCAGCCCGTGCAGGTGATCGAAGCTTTCCCCCTCAGCGACATTCAACCGGTCGAACAGCGCGAGAATCATCAGCGAGGCGACCCCCTGCGTCGGCGCGACCATGTTGAAGAGCTTTCCGTGAGTGGTGGTCACGCTGAGGGGGAAAACACTACGCGGCTGGTATGCTTGGAAATCGTCGAGGCGCAACGGGCTGCCCTGCGCCTCCAGATAGCCCGCATGGGCCGCCGCGATCGGACCGTCATGGAAGCTGCGCAGCCCGTCACGCGCGAGGGCCGCGAGCGTTTCGGCCAACGCTTCCTGCCGCAGCCGGTGGCCCGGCGCGGGGGGCTGGCCGTCGACAAGGAACGTCTCGGCAAAGCCGGGAACTTCCTTCAGCCCGTCCAGCTTTTCAGCCGTCGTGCGCGACTGGTTGCCGGTGACCGCGATCCCGTCCCGCGCATAGGCAATGGCGTTGCCCAGCAGGTGCTCGAGCGGCAGGCGGCGTGCTTCAGGCACCAGTGACAGCGCTGCCTCCCAGCCCCCGATTGTGCCGGGAACCGTCAGGGCGGCAAGCCCACCACGTGCCGGGATGGCGTCGCGATGACCATGTGCGGCGTACCATTCCGGCGTCGCCAGCCCCGCCGCCTGCCCGCAGGCGGAAATACCTATCGGCTCCGTTCCGGGGCGATGGATGAGCCAGAACCCGTCGCCGCCGATCCCGTTCATATGCGGATAGGTCACGGCAATCGTGGCCGCCGCGGCAACCATCGCCTCAATGGCCGTGCCCCCGGCCTCCAGTATGTCCCGCCCCGCAAGGGCGGCGGCGCGGTGGGGCGCGGAGATCGCGCCGTTATAGCCAAGTGCGGATTGCAGCATGTGTTACCACCCAATCGTTTCGGGCAGCCAAGTGGCCAGGCCCGGGAAAAAGAAGACCATCGCGAGCCCGAAGAGTTGAAGGCCGATGAAGGGGATCACGCCGCGATAGATATCGGCGGTCGAGACCGAGGGGGGCGCCACACCCTTGAGGAAAAACAGCGCCCAGCCGAAGGGTGGCGTGAGAAACGAGGTTTGCAGATTTACCGCCACGAGGATCGCGATCCAGGCCATGTCGACGCCCGCGTTCAGGAAGATCGGCAGGAAGAGCGGCAAGGCGATATAGGAGATTTCGATCCATTCGAGGAAGAATCCGAGCACGAAGAGCAGCAGCATCAGGAAGAAGATCTGACCGTTCAACCCGCCCGGCACCATCGCGAAGGCATCATGCACAAGCTTTTCGCCACCCAGGCCCCGAAAGGCCAGGCCGAAAGGCTGGGCAAAGATCAGGATCAGGAACACCATGGCGCTGGTCACGAAGGCCGCACGCACGGAGTCCCGCATGACGGTGTAACGCAACCGCCCCGAGATGGCCGCGAGCAGGATCGAGCCGAAGGCCCCCATCGACGCGGCCTCGGTCGGCGCGGCAACGCCACCGATGATGGAGCCCAGCACCAGCACGATCAACGCGATCGGCGGGAGCACCACCTTCAACAGCTTCATGCCAAGCGCGCGCCCGGTATATTGCGCGCGTTCCTCGCTCGGGATGGCCGGCACGGCGTCGGGCCGCAGGATCCCGAGGATAAGCACGTAGGCCACGAAGAGCCCGGCCAGCAGCAGCCCGGGAAACAGCGCCGCGGCAAAGAGCGTGCCCACGGATTCACCGAGGATATCCGCCAGCAGGATAAGAACGAGGCTCGGTGGGATGATCTGCCCAAGCGTGCCGGAGGCGCAGATCACGCCGCTCGCCACGCTGGCGTCGTATCCGCGCCGGATGATCGGGCCGAGCGCGATCAGGCCCACGGTGACGACGGTCGCGCCCACCACCCCAGAGGCCGCCCCCATCAGCACACCGACAAGGATGATCGCCAGCGCCATTCCGCCCCGCAACCCGCCCATGGCCAAGCCCATGACGTCCAATAACTCCTCGGCGATTTTGGACTTCTCCAGCATGATCCCCATGAAGATGAAGAGTGGTAGCGCCAGCAGGGTATACTTCGTGATCACCCCGAAGATCCGCGCCGGAAGCAACGTGAACAGGAACGGCCCGAAGCCAGCATAGCCAAAGACCAGACCGGTCACGCCGAGACAGGCTGCAACCGGCACGCCGCCCAGAAGCAGGATGAAAAAGGCGCCGATCATGCACAGGGCGAGGATTTCGTTGAGTGGCATCTGTCGTCAGTCTTTGTCTTGGGCAAGGCGGTGCGGATGGATCACGGCCAGCAGATACCGGCACGCCATGGCGACGCTCTGCAAGGCGAGCAGCACGAACGCGACCGGCATGGCCGCCTTCAGGAGGTATCGGTATCCCAGCCCGCCGGAATCGGGGGAGCCTTCGTTGATGGAATAGCTGCTCTGGACATAGGCAATGCAGAGCCACGCGATGATGAGCGACACCGCGCACATCGAGACGCTGGCAAACAGGTCGACCATCGCCTGAACCCGTGGCCGCATGTTGGCATGGAAAATATCCACCCGCACTTCGCCCTCCTGGTTGAGGCCATAGGACATGCCAAACAGGGCGACGATCGCCATCAGGTGCCATTCGGCTTCCTGCAAGCCGACCGTGCCGAAGGAAAACAGGTAGCGAGACAGCACGTTGAATGCGACCAGTAGCACAAGCACCAACCCGCTCCAGGCGGCGACCTGGCCGGTGACGCGAACGATGCCGGAAGCACCGTTCGCGAGCTTTTCGATCAGGGCGATCATCACCGTTAGACCGGCAGGCTCTGGTAGGGCTTCTCGGAGATCGCCGCCCATTCCGAATGCTCGGCCTTGAAGGCCATGAAGGCGTCATGCACCTTCCTGGCGGCCGGATCCTGTGTGGCGAATTCGGACAGAACGCTGTCCGTCACCGATTTCAGCTCCATCACCACGTCCTCGGGCAGGACATCCGCGATCACGCCATCGTTCTCGATCATGTCCTTCAGCGCGGATGCGTTGTTGGCCTCGCACCAGGTGTGGCTTTCAAGGTTGCAGGCCATGGCGGCGGTCTGCACGATCGCCTGCAGGTCGGCCGGCAGGCTGGCCCAGGCATTGGCGTTGGCGGCGTTCATCTCGACCGCACCGGAGCGCACGGCGTCGAAGCCTTCCAGCGCCGGGATCAGCTCGCCGGCAGCGAAATGCTGGATCGTGATCCGGCCGTCCGACATTGCCGCGACCTTCTTGCAGAAATCGGTCGGGCTGCCGGGACCTTCGACATAAAAGGGCGATCCCGGCCCATAGGCGTTGGTCATCTTCCTGTTGAAGCTGGTCTGCGCCCTGGCAATCGACGGGGCGGCGAGCGGTGCACCGGCCAGCGTTACACCGGCGGCAATGAATTCGCGTCTGTCCATCATCTATCCTTTCGCGGTCAAACGATCCTGCGACCACGAAATTCGCTGCATCGCGGCTTTCAAGGCAATTGAGCGTTCGAGCACAGAAGCAGCTCCCTTTTTTGTATACAATCTTAGATCATAGAACTCAAATCGAATACAAATTGAAAAGTGTTGGAATCTGTAGCGCTAACGGATGCGGCTCGGAGCGTCAGGTTTTTCGAGGATCGAATGCGCTTGTAAAACCCCGGGACGCAAATCGAACCTGCTCCCCTCAACGAGCACTCGTCCGCCAATCCAACAGCCATCCGAACCGCGTTCCTGCGTTCGAGACCTTTGATCGCTCGGCCGGCCGGCCGACATTTCTCCCGCGCAGGGGGCCACTCGCAAGCCACCAAGGGGCTCCTGCAATCTGGCACTACCCACAACCGAAGTTGCATCCCGCCACGCTGTCTCGGGGCCTGAATGCGCCCCTTTGCCTCAGGCCTGCACAACCACAAGAAGATTTTTCTAGCCGATTCAACCTATTGTTGTCAGGTCGACATTTTCGGGTTTACCATAAGGAAGGAAGCCCGACTCTCTCTGGGCTTGCGCGAACGGAGGAACAGCAATGAGACGTGTAACGCGCGCCACCATTCTGGTGGCTTTGACGACGTATATGACCATTTGCGGCGGCCCGGAGCGGCTGTCGGTGGCACTTGCTCAGGACAACTCCGACACGGCGGCGATCACGCCGGCCACCCTCATGCCGGAGATCCCGGCCCTTGAGGCATGGCGCAAATCGCCCCATGCCGACATCACCAAGGAGGCCTTTCGCCACTGGGACGAGGAAGAGGACAAGATGATCCCGGAGGCCTGCTCGCAGTGCCACTCCACGGCGGGCTATCTCGACTATCTCGGTGCAGATGGCAGCGAGGCGGGTGTCGTCGACACGAAACACTCCCCCGATCCGGCAATGGCCCCGGGCGTCGCCTGCATGGCCTGCCACAGCATGGAAGCGCGGGAACGGACGGTCGTGACCTTCCCCTCGGGCATTGAGCAGGAAGTCTTCACCGACGATATCCGCTGCATGACCTGCCATGGCGGACGGAATTCGAAGGTCCAGGTCCTCGCCAAGATCGAGGACGCGGGCGCGCCCGCTGACGATACGACATCGGAAGATCTCGCCTTCGTCAACATCCACTACCGCGCCGCCGCCGCCAGCCGGTTCGGAGGCGATGTGCAGGGTGGCTTCGAATATGACGGCCAGGACTACGTCGGGTATTACTTCCACGACCAGGTCTCGCAGACCTGCAACGACTGCCACAACCCGCACACGCTGCAGGTGAAGGTGGAGACCTGCACCGACTGCCATGACGAGGTGATGGGCGACAACAAGGACAGCATGCATCTCGTCCGGACGTCCAAGGTCGATTACGATGGCGATGGCGACACCTCCGAAGGCATCGAGGCCGAAATCCAGGAGCTTCACGGCAAGCTGTTGGAAGCGATCATCGGCTACGGCGAGAACACCGCCGGCACCGCCATCGGTTACGAGGCGCATTCCTACCCGTATTTCTTCGCCGATGGCGACGGCAGCGGTGCGATCGAGGAGGGCGAAGCCAAGTACCCCAATCGGTACCAGGCCTGGACACCGCGCCTGTTGAAGGCCGCGTATAACTACCAGGTCGTGGCCAAGGACCCGGGGATCTACACCCACAATCCCCATTACGCGCTGCAGCTGCTGCACGACAGCATCGCCGACCTGGCAGAGGCTGGAAGCGGCGTCGATGTCGCCGGGGAACGCCCGCAGTGATCGGCGCATTTCGCTGACATCGCAAGGAACGGACCGGCTGGTTTCCACGGCCGGTCCGGACAAGTCTTCGAGATCCGAAAAGGGACGGCAAACATGGCAGGACATGTGTTCCTCCGCCTGACACTGGCGGTGGGTCTGGCCGCGGCACTCGCCGCTTCGGCGGCGGCACAGTCTGACACACCGGCGCAAGATCCCGGCGCAGCGTCGCCCTCAACCGCGGCGACCGTGCCGGCTTCCACCGCCGATCACAGCCAGTTCGATGCGCTGGCGGGACCGTTCGCTTCGGCGCAGGAGGTCAACGAGGCCTGCCTGTCGTGCCACAATACCGGGCCCGCACAACTCCACGGCACGCTGCATTTCACCTGGTCCTGGCCGGCCGCCGGGTCCGAGCAAACGGCTGACGCCAGTGCCGTGGCGGGTGGCATGGCCCATGTCGCCAACGGGTTCCTGCTCTCCACGCCCTCCAATCTCGATGCCTGCAGCTCCTGCCACATCGCCGGAACCCGCTTCGAGGATCCCGCGATGCTCGACCCTTCCAGCGCCCCGGTGGCGCCGGTCGACTGCCTGAGCTGCCACGAGCCGACGGGCCTCTGGACCGTCGCCAATTTCCATGAAGGCGGCGCAGCCTGCTCCATGTGCCATGACGAACGGCTTCGCGGCGACACACCTGAGGTGACGGATTTCGTCGCGGCGGCCAAATCGGTCGGCCCCTCGACCAAGGCAAGCTGCGGCGCCTGCCATTTCAATGCCGATGGCGGGTATGGCGTGAAGCATGGCGACCTCAACGCCGATCTCCTCGCTCCCCCGGCAACGCTCGACGTACACATGGCGGCCGCCCCCGACGGTGCCGGCTTCACATGCAGCACCTGCCACAGCACGACCGATCACGCGCTTGCCGGAAGCCGCTATGACGGCGGGCCGGGCGCAGGGCCCGAACGCCCGGCGCTTGTCGGGGCCGCTGCCTCCTGCCAGGGCTGTCATGGGGCCGAGCCACATGACGCAATCGCGCGCGGCGTTCGGTTGGATCGACACATCGGCACGGTCGCCTGCGAGACCTGCCACATCCCGTCCATCGCGCGCGGCGAAACAGCCACGCGCGTGCTTTGGGACTGGTCGACGGTCGGCAAGCTGGGCCGCGACCGCAAGCCGATGGCGCAGAAACAGAAGGACGGTCGCATCACCTACACGACCGAAAAGGGCCATCTCGAAGTCGCCCGCGCCTTTGCTCCGGAATATGTCTGGTCCGACGGGCGGCTCGACATGCATCGCCCCGGAGATCCGCTCCCGGAGACCGGCGCGGAGCAGAGCGAGGGCGTGGCTCCCGGCCGCGAGGCCAGCACCGATCTCGCGCTCATCGAGGCCGCCTTCGCCGACACGCCCTGGATCGCCGCCTATTCCGGCGACCCGGATGCGGCCGAGGCGCGGATCGCGCCGGTCAAGGTCATGCATTCGGTCGTGCCGATCGATGCCGAGAGCCGCGCCCTCGCGGCGGTGAAGCTCTCCGGCCGCAGCGGTGACGCGCTCTGGAACCGCTTCCGCTGGGAGAACGCCGTGGAGGCCGGCATGGAGGCGGCCGGCCAACCCTTCAGCGGCGAGGTCGCCTTTGCCCGGGTCCGGCAGATGATCCCGGTCAACCACATGGTGGCCCCCGCTGAAGCAGCGCTCCAATGCGCGGCCTGTCACAGCTCGGACGGGCTGCTGGCGGAGCTTCCCGGCGGTTTCGTGCCCGGACGCGACCGGTATGACTGGCTCGACAAGGCAGGGCTGCTGCTGCTTGCAACCACGCTTGCAGGGGTCCTGTTCCACCTCGTTCTGCGGCTGGGTTTCGCACTGTTCCACAAGGTTAAGCGTCATGGCTGATACGTCGTCCGGGAACCCTCGCGGGGTCTATATCTTCCACCGTTTCGAACGGTTCTGGCACTGGTCGCAAGCGGCGCTGATCCTGTTCCTGATGGCCACCGGGGCCGAGATCCACGGGTATTGGCACTGGCTCGGGTTCGAACGGGCGCTGGAGTTGCACATCGTGGCCGCCTTCACGCTGATTGTCCTTTGGGCCTTTGCCATCTTCTGGCATCTCGTTGCCGGCGAGTGGCGTCACTACGTGCCCACCACCAAGGGTCTGTGGAAAGTGATTTCCTTCTATGCCACCGGCATTTTTTTCGGCGAACCGCATCCGTTCAGACCGAGCACCACGCGCAAGCACAACCCGTTACAGGCCATCGCCTATCTGAGCTTCAAGGTGCTCATGGCGCCCGCGCTCTGGATTTCGGGCCTGATCTTGTGGGCCTATAGCAGGTATCCCGCATTTTATCCCGACGGGTTGCCGATCCTCTGGGTCAACGCCGTTCACGTTGGCGGAGCCTTCCTCATCGGCGCTTTCCTGATCGCGCATCTTTACCTGATCACCACCGGCGAGACAGTGTTCGCGCAGCTCAGGGCAATGATTACCGGGTGGGACAAGCACGCCGAAGACAAGCAGGACTGATCTTCGAGCGTTCCCCATCGCGTGGTTCCCCCCCGGGGCGGCCTCACCCGACGGGCTCGGAGGGCACCTCTGCCGCCAACGCCTTCCTGCCGGCTTCCAGCACTTCCACGATGCGGTCGGTGTCGAAGACAAAGCCGCGCCAGGTTCCAACGCTTGCGACCTGAAGCGCGGCCCAGAGGGGCGTGTCTTCGCGCAGCTTGTCCGCCGGTCGGAGCTCGGGATGGGGGGGCGTGTGGCGTGGATCGCGGCCCCCTCCTCCGGGCCGCCGAGAAAGTTGACGCGCCGCTCCAGTTTCACTCAATCGACGATCACTTCGATCAGGTCGCCCCGTCCCGGAGCTTGCCGAGCGGCCCGCCCGCCAGCGCCTCGGGACCGACATGGCCGATGCAAGCCCCGGAGGACACGCCAGAAAAGCGGGCATCGGTGATCAGCGTGACATGCCCTGCCCCGTTTCCCGCCGCCATCTTTTCCGACCCGTCGGCCGATTGTTCCATATGAGCAAACGAGATTTTGCATTCCGGAACATATCAACAAGGGCTCGGGCCACGAAAGGCTCGCGCGTCCCGAGGGGACTTTGCCGCAATTTCGAGCGTTTATTCTGGGCGCTTAACGCCCCCTGTCAAAGGTGGGGCATACCGATCAGTCAATCCGTGCAGCGCGCGCTTCAGATCCTCGACCTTTTCGACGAGTCCACGCCCGAGCTGAAGATCACCGAGATCAACAACTGGCTCTGGCTGCTCTGTCCAAACTGGACGGAGTTCGCGCGCAGAGACTCGCGCTCGACGAGGAAGAACTCCGTCTCGGAGTGCGGTGCTTGGCGGCTCCCATCTTCGACCATGCGGGGCGTGTGGCCGCCGCCGCGTCGCTTTCCACGTTGCCCCTGGACAGCACGCGAGAGCAATTCGACGCGTTGATACCGGAGGTTCGGGAATGCGCTCGGGAGATTTCGGAAGCGATCGGTCGGGAGTAGCGCTCGGTGCAGGCTGCGGAGCCTCGGGCTCCGGAGAGGCCGCCTTCCCTCGTCCAACCCGCGCCGTTCTGCTGACGCCGTTTTCCTCGGAGGGAAACCGTCAGCCACGGCCTGCAGGTTGGGAAAAGAAACCATCAAATCAGATCGGCGGGAACAAAGGGTAGACTGAAACGCGCCAGATAATGCCCAGCTATTCCAGGTATTCGGGAGCGGTTCAGAGCGCCGATCCGGCGGTTGTCATGTCCAACCGGCTTCGTGTTTCAGCGCGTCAGCGGGCTCAATACCGCACCAGTAACAGACCGCGGCCAGCGCGTATGCCCGAAGGTCGTTGGCGAAACGGATCTCTGTGTAAATGTCGCAAGCCTCGTCCACCGGCCGGGGGTCCGAAGGGGCCGGGCCAAGCCGCGCGATGAGCTTCGTGAGTTCGGAGTGAATGCTCTTTATGGTGTTGTGATCTTTCAATTTCTGTCCGTTCATTATTGGAATGGGAACAGGCCGAACAGTGCCGGCCTGTGGAATTTGTCGTTGGCTCTGTGGGTGGCTATTGAGCGTCGGCGGGGCTTGCGCTGTGTTGCCGATCCGCTGGATCGACATCCGCCGATATCTCGGCAGATGCGGTCATCTTAAATGCAACAGCCACGATCATGAGAAGAACGAGAACGGCCTGAGGCGCGAGATCCGCGTCGCGAAGGTTCACGTATGCCCTTTCATCGGGCACCTGTTCTCTCGTGGAAGAGCATGAAGCGGGGCGCTCAGTGAGCGCCCCGGCAAATCAAGCAAGAGCCAGATTGGTCGCGGACTCACGTCCGTCGCGGCCGGCCTCGACGTCGAAGGTCACTTTCTGACCATCTTCGAGGGCGGACAGACCAGCACGCTCAAGGGCGCTGATGTGAACGAACACGTCGCGCTTGCCACCTTCGGGCTCGATGAAGCCAAAACCCTTAGTTGCGTTGAACCATTTTACGGTGCCATTAGCCATCGTAAAGTCTCCTATTTGTTTGCTGCCCGCGGAGTTGCGGCAGCCCGGCTCAGTAAGATCAATTTCGATACTGAAGCCTGGTTAGGGAGACAGAGGTCAAAGAGATAACGTCGCCCTCACCACATGGGGTGTGTCCGGCGAAAACGCAAGAGAAAATATCGAGACGATCAAAAATCGAGTTCGATCTCCTCGAAGCCTATCATCTTTTCGAAATCGGCAATCGCGGCCGCCGCATTGCCATAGGTGCCCATCAGGCGATCCCTGTGATCCCTGAGTTCGGTGGTTTCGCCGTCGATCTCCACCACGCATCCAACCACCGCCCCGTCGATGACGAGTTTCTGGGTATTGGCCATTTGCGCAGTCTTCACGACGCTGATCTGCTTTGGACGTGCCATGTCTGATCTCCCGGAGCTAACACCGGCCCGAGGAATCAGGGCAAGCTGATCCCCCAAGAACACATCCCGCTCGGCAACACCACCGGTTTCACGCATGCGTGCCCCGGGCAAGGCGCGCGCAACGGGGCCCGGCCCGGCGCCGTGTTGCCTCGTTCAGTGCAGGCGCGCGCCCACGAGATAGCCGACGACCTCTTCCTCCCCTAGCGACCGGAGCGCCTCGAGACGATGGAACCCCTCGATCAGCACGAACCTGTCGCCGTCTTTGCGAACCCGGATCGGCGTGGTCTGTCCGTTCTCCAGCATGCTCTCGGCAAGTTCCAGAACCTTCTCCGGATCCAGAGATTTGACCCGCTTGACGGGCACATGGATCTTGGCGATCGGGAAGGAGGTTTTCTTCAGCATTTTTTCATCCCCATGAAGATCTGGACAATCTGGGTTCGTGCGGGCTGCCCCCTTGGGGGCGGCCTCTCATTTGTGCGTTTGGTCGGGGGCGTCACGCCACGGGCTCGCCATCCACCGGGTCAATCCAAACCTGAAACCCTTTGAGTTGGTGCTCGCCGAAACTGTGTGTCAGCGGCACGTCGGCCGCATCGCGCCCCCGCGCGATCAGAACGCGGCCGAAACGCGTGTCGTTGTTGCGTGGATCGAACACCCACCACTGCCCGCCAAGATAGACTTCCATCCAGGCCGCGAAATCCATTGGCGCATAAGGCGGCGCCTGGCCGACATCACTGATATACCCCGTGCAGTAGCGTGCCGGGATGTTGAGGCAGCGGCATAGCGTGATCGCGAGATGGGTGAAGTCCCGACAGACGCCGACGCCTTCATTCAAGGCTTCAGCGGCGGTGCGCGTCGCCCGGGAATGCTGGTATCCGAAGCTTATCCGTTCATGCACGAAATCGCAGACCGCCTGGACACGCTGCCACCCCGCTGGCCCCTGGCCGAACTGTTTCCACGCAAAGGTAGACAGGATGTCGGTCTCGCAGTAGCGGCTCGGCAGCAGGAAGGTCAGCACGTCGATTGGCAAGCTTTCGACGGGAATTTGCCCGGCGTCGAAATTTTTTGGATCGGCGGCCCCCGAATCCCGGATCGTACCGGCCGTGGATACCGTAAAATCGCCGGCCGGTGCGAGCAGCCGGTTGCACCAGTTGCCGAAACTGTCGCGATAGCTCTCGATTGGAACCGCGGGTTCGGTGATCAGCAATTGGGGCTGCTCAAGATCGCTCACCCGTGAATAGTGTACATTCAGGAGCAGGATCATCGGTGTCGCTGACGGCAGCCAAAAGCCAAGCCGACAGCCAAGTTGCAAGCGCATTGGGTTAAACTTTCTCGCCGATACCATGAATGGTACGATCAGCGGCTATGCTATCAAACGCCTTAGCACATCAGTCTGGCGCTGTCGCGGAAGTCATTTTGTGCGGCGACGCTCCGCAAGCGGCATCACCGGGGACACGACAAGACCCAAGCTCTCGACGTTTCGTGCCGGGTTGAAGATATGTGGGGTATCTATGGCGGTCGCTATAGCCGCCGAGATACCGTTGCCGTCTGTATAGAGACGCAGCATTTTTTATTTTTTTGTCAGATCTGTAGACGACGCCCGAGCAGTCTTTTGTCGCCTTATGTCGTGGACAGTAGCGTCGAGTTACGTTATTTTTGGTGTGTAAGTAGGTGGGTAAGGAGCGGATGAATGCCACGAGTGGCCAAAGAGCTTTCGGCGCTGGATGTGAAGAGGCTGAAACACCCCGGAACAACAAAGTTCAATGCACGGCACACCGTCGGCGGCGTTGGCGGCCTCATGATGCAGGTCACCCCCAATAACGGAAAGACTTGGCTGTTGCGCGTCACGGTTGGCAGCGTTCGGCGGGAGATCGGACTAGGTGGTTATCCGGACGTTACTTTAGCGCAGGCACGGGAACGCGCTCGTGAGATGAAGGAGAGCATCAAACAGGGCATAGACCCTGTTGAAGAGCGGAAGCAGCACAAAGCCGAACTGGTCGCAGCCCAGCGCCGAGGTCTGACGTTCTCCGAAGCAGTTGATCGGTTTCTTGACAGTAAACTGGATGAGTTCAGCAACGCCAAACACAGGCAGCAGTGGCGCAGCACCCTCGAAACACACGCGGTTCCGGAACTGGGCAAGATGCTCGTTGGCGACATCACTGTGCAAGACGTCTTGCGGGTGTTGGAACCGATCTGGCGGACCAAAACCGAAACCGCTTCCAGAACACGCAGACGGATCGAAGCGGTGATCTCGTGGGCGACGGTGGCCGGGCACCGCAGCGGGGACAACCCCGCACGCTGGGCAAACAATCTGAAGGAACTTCTCCCTGCCCCGTCCAAGGTCGCGAAGACATCAAACCAGCCTGCATTGAAGATCGAAGATGCCCAGAGGTGGTTTGCTGCCCTTCGGGACAGAGATGGCATCGGCAGTCGGGCGCTGGAGTTTACCGCGCTAACGGCTGCGCGTTCACAAGAGGTACGCGGCGCTTGCTGGGACGAAATCGACTTGGACGCGGGCATTTGGGTTATCCCGGCCAAGCGAACGAAGATGAACCGGGAGCACCGCGTGCCGTTGTCTGATGTGGCCGTTGCCCTGCTGCGGTCCCTGCCCCGGTTTGAGGACAATCCGCTGGTCTTCCCTGCCCCGCGGGGCGGCGAGATGTCCGACATGACCCTGAGTGCCACCATGAAGCGGCTGCACAAGGCAGATCTTGCCGAGGATGGTCATGGATATGTGGACCGCGTTTCAGGCCGTCCGGCGGTGCCCCACGGACTGCGCAGTACCTTCCGCGACTGGGTTGCAGAAACCACAAGTTTCCCCGGCGAGATGGCCGAAGTTGCCTTGGCCCACAAGATCAGCAACGCCGTAGAGGCTGCCTACCGGCGCGGCGACATGGTCGAGAAGCGCAGAACCATGATGCAGGCGTGGGCGAACTTCCTGACAAACAGTGAACCGGGGTGCAATGTCGTCAGCATCACGGGGATATCTGCGCGATGACGTCGCACCGAAAGCTGGACCACCGCAAGCTTTGGGCAATCGAAGACGCACTGAGGGACACGGTAGCGGTTGCCTTTCGTGATGCCCATGGTTCGGATCTAAAACTTCGGGGGCCGCTCCCAGAAGCATGGCCAGCGGATGAACGGGGACAGATCACGAAGGGCTTCATTGATTTGGTCCAAAAGGGCATCGTTTTCTACTGCATGGAGGACCTTCTGTGGCCGCTGGGTCGAGACAAGCCTGCAAACAGAGACATATTCTGGGGTTCATTCGGGCGGTTTCATCGTTGCGGCGAGGACGGAACACCTAAGCTGAGCGATTTCCTTCGAACACGGCGGCATCCCGGAAGGCAACCAGTTGCTCTCAGGACGTACAGTGATGCCCTCACGTACCGACGCACCGGAGAGATTGCCGGAAATGTATTTCCGCTTGTGAATGAGCGCTGGGCAGTCCGCGGTATGGACGGAAGTTCTGTTGCCGAGATCGTGCCTCAGCGCATAAGACTAAGTATCCTATACCTCTTTGGCGAACCTCCAAGCAAAGTCGCGGAAAGCCGTGCACCGGAGATACACTACGTTGTTGGCACCAAGATCGCTGGCAAGCCGGAGAGAGACCTCTTCGCTCCCCCGACCCGCGCTTACGAGCACGCCTTTAGACGGCAGGTCGATAAGTTGTGGGATGAATGGCATGCTTCCTCGAACTTGAAACCAGATCACCTAACCTGCGACTGGGTTCGCGACAGACTGGGTGTTTGGGACGGGGACGACCCAGTCAACCGAGGCGGTTGGGTGGGAGACGCGGTAGTCGATGCTTACAAACAGGAACTCATGGAGCGCTTGGCTGCTCCCGCAATGCAAACTGAGAGCCGACCAACCCCACAGACGAGACCCACCACACGGCAATAGATGACGTCTGAACCTACCATTTCCCAAGCCACATGAGCTCAGCGGCCATTTGAATGCCTGCATTGCTGTCGATATTCGGTGGCTGGTAATTGTTGTCGTAATTCCCTCCTGCTGGGTCACCAAGACCAACTAGAGCAAGACCAATGAGACCTAGAATTGCATATGCTCTCTCACGTTCAGCTTGTCTGCGATCTCGTATGCGAATGTCTATGTTTTGTAGCTCTGCGGAAGCCTGTTGACACAGCTCTGTGCTACGTGATGGATCGGTGCAGTTGCTTGCGTTTCTGAACCACAATTTTTCCCAGCTCTCTGCACCACTTCTTTGATAATCGCTCAATTCGGGTTGTAATCTACGGGACCTATACAAATAGGCGACGGCAAGCTGTGCTTCATGAAGTCCCGCCTGCGCCGCTTCGAGATAAAAATCAAATGCCGCGTCCATATTGCTCGAACGGGCGGCCGCCGCCGCTCTCTTATAGGCCAAGGGGCCAAGCAACGGGTTTATGACAGCATATACCTCCCACCTTGGGTCGCTCTCTCCGACGCGTAGCTCTGGGAGTGGCTGACTGGAAACTCGAGTTTTTAATCCACTAAGAAGTTCATAGGCGGCCTCTTCATTTGTTGGAAGTTCCCCTCCGGGCAACATGTGGCGTGCAATGTGATATCCTGCTTGTGCTGCCCCTTTTCTCCAGCCTTCCTGATAATATCCGATGGCCCGATTTATGTCGCGTTCTACCCAAGCACCTTCCTCATAAAGAAATCCGAGGGTAGCTTCCGCCACGCCATTGTTCAGTGAAATGGCGTCATTCAGAAGGACGAGTATACGTTGTTGGTTTTCTGAGGATCTGTCCCCTGCTGTCAAAATTTGGGCAACTACGTCGCCAGTAACGCCGAGGTCACCACCCTCAAGCAATAGCTGTTTGAGTTCTGAAATTCTATCTGAGCCGCCTAGATTATTGAGCTGTTGAACGCGAGCCTCGTACATTTCAATGTCAAACTGATGCATCTCTTCGCGGGAGTATTCTACTGGCCCCGAACTGGTATAGACTTCAATTGGACGGAAGGAACCTATCCGGTTGGCGATATCGGATGCTTCTTGCTCAATACCTCGCTTCCGTGTCTGAAGAATATCGGTCAATCGCTCCATGAAGCCGATTTGAATCTCGATAAAATCGGCATCTCCGCGAGCGACACCTGCGTCAAGGAAATCAAATATTTCAGAGCCGTATGAATTGATCTCTTTGCCGTATGGCCAACTTTCGGGCGAACGCTCTCTATCTAGGAATTGCAGTAGCTCAAGCTGCGCAGCTATATCACCCTCTATTGCACGGTTGACTACGCAATCATCCCCACCCTGGAAGTGCCGCGAAAAGGCAGAAGGGCAAGAAAGGCCGTCAGCCAAAAGAGGGGGAGCCAGTGTGTTGAGGGCCATCGCAAAGACAAATGATGTGATCGAAAAAAAGCGCATATTGGTTCCAAAAAATCTGAGCCGACATTCCCCAAGTGGCCTGCCTCTTGACGGCAAAGTCCTTCGTTTCTGATCTTTGAGCAAGCGTTTTGTCCCTCATCGGCCGGTTCCGCGGCTTCATGAAGCCCTTCTGCGGCCCCGCCTCGAAGAACCTTGCCGCCTACGGTCGGTGGCATGCCGCCCGCGACAACGCGGGCCGCAGCTATCTCGACGTGCTCAGGCTGCTGCTCGCGTCAGGCCCTCGTCCCAACACGGTTTACTGACACCGCCCGTCGCAATCGTATCGAGATCATGTTCGGACGCCTGAAGGATTGGCGCCGTGTCGCAACACGATATGACCGATGCCCGAAGGTCTTCCTCTCAGCCATCCCTTCGGTCGCAACCGTCATGTTCTGGTTATGAAACGAGAACGAGTCCTGACCGCAATTGGATCACAGTAGACAAGGAATGTTCGACTCAACCCGTATGTCTGACGTCAGCGCCTATGGGACAGATTTGAAGTTTTCGTAACGGAG
>NZ_LOAS01000029.1 GCF_001558155.1 Aliiruegeria sabulilitoris | reverse complement strand
CACTTGGAAAACGGCTCCAAACCGTTCAGACAAACCGAGCCACCTCTATCGAGCTGCAAGAGATTGCGCCCGAGGATCGCCGAATCGGATGTGAAGATCAAAAAGATCAGAGCCCCTGTGGCCAAAAGGCTGATAAGCTTTGCGGCCGGCACGTCCACGCGGATCAAATCATCCGGCGGGCGGACCAAAACGCGCGGCCAGAACACCAGCTTCAGATGCTCCCAGATCGACTCGTTGACCGCTGCCGCAAGAAAGAGTGGACGCTAGCTGCCGAACCAGTCGAATGAAAAGTGCAGACCCGATCCAGTCACGACCATGAACACCGCGCCGATCACTTCGACGCGGACCTGCTGTTTCAGTTCGCGGCCATCCTGGCCGCGCTATCCGTTGACGGCACGCATCCGGAGCCGTTCGTTTGCCCGCTTGAATCGCAACGCCAACCAGAACATTACGGCTGCGACAGAAAGTGCGGCAAAGGCGATAGCCCAGCCGAGTGCGACGAGCCCGGATCCGGGCCAGAAAACCAGCAGCAATCCGATGAACAGCGCCACTATGCCCACGTTGCGGGCAGTTGTGCGCTCAGGATCCCATTCCGGCATTTGCCGCCAGGTGATCAAGGATCCGATGCCAATTATGAGCGCCCAGGCTCCAAGCAGGACAAAGGTGATCCGCGCAGTGCCTTCGGGCCAGATCAGCAGCACCAGCCCGATCAGGATCGCGCTTATCCCGACACCACCCGCGGCACCTCTGCGCCCAAGGCCAAAAAGTGTAAGGCCGCCATCGAGCAGCAACAGCAGACCAACGAGTTGCAGGAGCAGTGAGATACTGCCGGCGGGCCAGAACAGCGCCGCAATCCCAACAATTCCGGCCAGGCTCCCACGTAATACGAATGTCCACCAGAGCCCGGCCAATCGGTCACTCAGGATGGCGCGGGCCTGGGTCTGGCCATCATCGACGATCTCGGCGTGCAGCGTTTCATGTGGTTTCATGGCCATCTCTTCCTTGCGTAATACGGACGCACAGCCTTGGAGGTGAGGGCTGCCGCTCATGTCTGCGTTTCCCAAGACCGGTGCGCACCGGAGGTACTCCTGTTTTCAAACAATAACCACGAGCGATTCGCTTCAAGCGGCTCTGCGGTCTGTCGGGATCGTCGTCATTGCGCCTGCACAGTCCCTGGATAACTGATCAGATCGCCTAGTTGTTCAGTCCCGGCATCTGGTGGATCGGATTGACGATGAATCTGTCGGGCTCTGATGTCCAGACTTTGCAGATGTATTCGTAGGGCGTCAGGCCGCCGAGTGTCTTGAGCCTGCGCGCGAAGTTATAAGCAGCCATGAAGTCGGCGAGGTTCGTGCGCAGTTGGTCAAGGCTTTCGTAAAGGTAGCGTTTGACGGTCGCATCTTTGATCGTGCGGTTCATTCGCTCGACCTGACCATTGGTCCAAGGGTGGTTCGGCTTCGTGAGGCGATGTTTGATCCCATTCGCCTCGCGGATCTTGTCGAAGCGCATCTGCCGTGAATATGCTGTTTTCCGGTTCCGGGGCTGCTCGGCGAACTGGATGCCGTAGCACGTCGGGAATGAAGCGGTTCTGGTAGGTTATGGTCACAAAAAGATAGAGCTTGCCCTTCGCCGTCTGAACCTCAGCGATGTCGATGTGGAAGAAGCCGATCGGGTACCGCTTGAACTTCTGCCGTTTCGGCTTGTCGCCCTCGACATCTGGCAGGCGTGAGATGCCATGTCTTTGCAGGCACCTATGCATTGCCGAGCGCGTCAGATGCGGGATCGAGGGCTGAAGGGCATAGAGACAGTCATCAAAGGGCAGCAGTGAGTGCCGTCGAAAGGCGACGATCATCGCCTCCTCCGCTTCGGTCAGAACCGTTGAGCGCGGCTCCTTAGCGCCGGTCTTCAATCCTCAGCCGTCGCCCGTTTGCGCCACTTCGCGACCGTCTTGGGGTTGATCCCGAACTCCCGGCTCAGCTCCGAGAGCGAAGCTTGCGGTCGCTGTAGTGCAGCTCTGACGGCGCGCGTGGTCGTGGCGCTGCCATGACGAACTTGTCCCATAGTGCTTCCTTCCAGCCCTGCGAAAGGATCACACCATCAAACCGTGGAACCAAACAACTAAGAAGGTTGGTGGCTGTACGCACCCTAACTTGCCTCTTGACCGACACCGGCAAACCGAATGCCGCTCAACGCCGCCATGTCACGGTTCCAAGTGGTAATGTCCTGGACATTGAAATTCGATAGATCCCCATGTCCACAGGCCCTCGCCAGAACTTTCATGAGATCGACGCTCGCACCGAAATACCGCGCCAACCTCTGCGCTCCTACCTCGACATCGAGCCGCGCCCTGAGTTCCGGTTTCTGGGTCGCGACGCCGACGGGGCAGTTGTTGGTGTTGCACATGCGGGCTGCTATGCACCCGACCGCCTGCATTGCCGCGTTTGACACGGCTACGGCATCGGCGCCCAGGGCAAGCGCCTTCACAAAGTCCTCGGCGACCCTTAGCCCACCTGTGACGACAAGCGTGACCTCACGACCTGACTTCGCATCCAGATGTCGCCTTGCCCGCGCCAGCGCCGGAATCGTCGGCACGGAGATATGATCGCGGAAAATCAGCGGCGCCGCGCCTGTTCCGCCACCGCGCCCGTCCAGGATGATGTAGTCGGCACTGGCTTCGAGGGCAAAGTCGATGTCATCCTCGATGTGATTTGCGGAGAGCTTGAACCCGATCGGAATACCACCCGAGCGCTCTCGCACTTCATCAGCGAGTTTCGCGAAATCCTGCGGGGTTACGAGGTCTGGGAACGTACTGGGAGAGATCGCGCTCTGGCCGGGCTCAAGTCCACGCACCTCGGCGATCTTCCCCTGAACCTTTTCTCCGGGCAGATGTCCACCTGTGCCGGTCTTGGCCCCCTGTCCGCCCTTGAAATGGAAGGCCTGGACGTCCTCCACGAGTTCGGGGCGCCAGCCGAACCGGGCAGAGGCGAGTTCGTAGAAGTAGCGGCTGTTCTCCGCCTTCTCCTCAGGCAGCATGCCGCCTTCACCTGAACAGATTCCGGTTCCGGCCAGTTCGGCGCCGCGCGCGAGCGCTGTCTTGGCCTCCTCCGACAGGGCGCCAAAGCTCATGTCGGAGACAAACAGCGGTATATCGAGTTGAAGGGGTTTTGCGGCGCGTGGACCAATCACGACGCTGGTGCCAACCTTGTGGTCGTCGAGAAGGGGCTTTCGGGCCATCTGAGCCGGCAGGATCTGGATATCGTCCCAGTGCGGCAGGTCCTTGCGCGGCACGCCCATGGCACCCACCTCGCCGTGATGGCCCAGTTTCGACAAGCCGTCCCTCGCAAGCTCGTGGATGCGTGCCACCGTAGGTTCTTCGGGCGTAGGGACGGCCTTGGGCGCACCGGATTCCTTCAGCTCTGGAGTTGGATCCCCGACGGACAGCTCGCCAAGTCGCGCGTGAGTTCCATCGCAAAACGGCGCGGTGGCGCTTGCCTTGCACCGGCAAAGTGCGGACCTTCCTGTCTTCTCGGCTGTGAAACTGATCGGCTCAATTCCGGTGCCCCGGTGAGATCCGTCGCAGAAGGGCTGATTCTTCGACCGCCCGCAGCGACACCACGTGTAACGCTTGCCCTCTTCAAGTTCGACCATTCCGGGAGATTTTGCTGCGATGATCGGGACCTCGGTCATATCGGGCTACGTCCTTCTGTATGAAAATGATCGGGAGTTGGCTTCCGTGATGGCGTGTCTCTACTACAGCCTAGTCCGATAATACGGCTAGGGAAGCCCTTCGCTTGCGCCAGCTCACGCGCAGGTTCCCGTGCCGGGCGTCCGTCGCCTTCAGTGAGGCCATAACCTGGCTCGGCCACTCTTCGCTTGTTCGGCCATACGGCAGACGCCTGCCTGACCGTTTCTGCGATAGCAAATTGCGGCAATCCGAGGGGCGGCGAAATACGCATGAACGGCACGACGTTGCCAACCAATTCACCTTATAGAATCGTCTACAACCTTGCCAAATGGACGTTCGAAGGATTTGGCTGTGATTCCATCATCACGAGCCTCCCTTCGTTCGGGTCGACCACACCTGCAGGTCGGCAAATGCCTTTGTCGTCACCGCGATGACAAGTACGCAGAGAACAGTTTTGGAGACCGTCTCCATCGTCCCTTCGATCAGCAAGGCATGAACCACGCTCCCGATGACGGTTACGGTCGCGAATATCGTATGGGCAAGGCGCCATTTGCGCCAAAGCAGGCGCAGCCTTCGGCGGAGAGCGGCCAGGAGCGCCGTGGCAAAGATTGCCCACATGGCGATCACGCCCCACGCGGAGAACGGCGTTGGCGAGGCGAAAAGAAGGGCATCCAACACGTCCGGTGGACTGGTGATCCAGAGGGCCGCAACGTGAACAAGAACTCCCGCGACAAGCAATGCGCCAATCCAGCGATGCATGCGTCGCCGCCCGAGCGTGGAGATTCCGGGCAGGTAGCCGCCGGCCAGCAATGGCTGAAGGAGGATGAGGCCCATCGCTATAACCCCTGCGAAACCGCCAGCGATGTAAACTGGATCGCGCCAAGCGATCAGCGGGCTTGCCGCCGCAAGGGCGATGGGCACGGCTATGGCTGTCGCAAGGGCACACCAGATCAGCATCGAGCGGACCCGCCTCATTCGTCTGCTCCCACGCCGTCAGGCGGGCTGAAGGACGAAGTGTGCACTCAGACTGGTATCTTTCGCATTGCGCATCACGGGGCGCAGGAAGACAGTTTCGAACTCTGCATCGTCATAGGCAAGGTGGCCATGCGGCTGACCGAACGCGGGCACGATCTGCGGCATCTCGAGGCGAAACTCCCCTTTCGCATCGGTGAGCGTGGCACCATGACTGTGCGGGTCACGCTCGTGCCCTTCGGTCGTGTGCGCCCAGATCTGAATTCTTTGGCCGGCAAGCGGGGCGCCATCGCCCGCGCGGCGCACCGTGCCGGTCATCCAGAATCCGCCTCCGCCAATCCGATCCACTGTCGGAGCGCCAGGAATATAGTTGTTGGAACCGCCCCGCATCGAAGGCGTCGGCGCAAGGCCCTGCGCGCGGGCGGGGACGAGACGTCCGGACATGCCGGTCGCCAAAACCGCGCTTCCGGTGGCGAGAAGGGAACGACGGGTCAAGGAAATGACGGGCATTCAGAACTCTCCAATCAAGCGTGTGCTCATGCTTCCAGCGCTAAGGCTGGCTTCAGTTAGGATTCCTAATAGCACATATGGCGCAATTTCCGGCTCCGGCTGGATGCATGGTTGGAAAATCGCATCAATGTTTTGTGATCCCGGGACCGAATGCCTGCCGCGCGTTCTGTTATCGGTGTTTCGAAACCCATTTGCGCATATAACGCGCTGCGCTATCGTTCAGGAATGATCCGCATTCTTTCCTTGATCTGCTGCATGGCCTTCCCGGTGCTTGCGGAGGACGTGTCAGTCGAGCTTGTTTTGCTGGCCGATGCCTCGGGATCGATCAGCCCCGAGGAGATCCGTTTCCAGCGGCAAGGCTATGCCGAGGCGCTTACGCACCCGCAGGTCATTTCCGCCATCCAGACTTCGGCTTACGGGCGGATCGCTGTCACCTACGTCGAATGGGCTTCGGCCGGCGAGGAAGACGTCGTGGTTCCATGGTCCGTGATCGATGACGAGACAAGCGCCGCGGCCTTTGCCGAGGCACTGCCGCTTCCGCCGCGCCGCGCCTTCGGGCGCAATGCAATCGGCTCAGCTCTTCTGACCGGCAAGCGGCTGATCGAAACCAACGATCACGAAGGCTGGCGGAAGGTAATAGATTTCTCGGGCGACAGCGCCAACAATTTCAACGGCCCCCCGATCGAGACAGCTCGCGCCGAGGTTCTGGCTTCGGGCATCATCATAAACGGGCTGCCGATCCTCTGCCGGTTTTGCGATACACCGAGACGCTACCCCGACCTGGGTGGGATTTACGCGGAACGCATCATTGGCGGGCCAGGCGCCTTTGTCGTGACTGCCGAAAGCGAGGCCGATCTGGCCGAGGCCATCCGCCGAAAACTGGTGTTGGAAATATCGGGACGACTTCCGGACCGGCAGTTTGCAGGCCGCTGAAACCGATTAGCAAACCATGCGACCCAACAGCCTGAAGGGTGGGCAACAACCAGGCTTGTTCGGTTCATGCGGACCGGCTCGACGCCAAACCTGCGTGTGGCCTCAAGGCTCGACAAGGATGCGCCCCGTGACGGCGAGTGCTCCGTCTCTCAGACGAACAATCAGAACTTCTCCGGATCGCGTAGCCTGCCCGACGAGGGCCGATATGTTCACCTGGTGAGACACCAGCATCAACTTGCCATCCGTACCTTCAATTAGGTCGAAGGTCGCACGGGTTTGGCTGTCGCGTGTCGAATAGTCTCGAAAGAACGAGTTCAGCGAGGGTGCCTCCACAACAGGCCCAACATCAAGGAGTTCTGCTGTCTCTCGGGTGCGGCACCATTGGCTCGACAAAACGGTGTCGAACGTGATCCCGCGCTCACGGAAGGCTTCGCCAATTTTGCGGGCCTGCTCACGGCCACGTTCATCCAGGTTTCTCTGCGTAGAGCAATCCTCAAGCCTGAATTCGGATGGGTCGCCAGTTCCCGGCGCGAGTGCGTGACGCATAACGGCAATGGCGCCATCTTCCTGTAACGCGCTCCAGTCATTGGCAAGCGCGAAGCAGGGAAGGAGGAACAGGATTAACGATAAGCTTTTCATCGGTTCAGCTTTCGGTGACTGAAGACTTGCCGGATCCGGTACCGAGGCCCGACCTATGAGATCAGTGGAAAAACCCCAGTTTCCGGGCGCACCGCACCATAGCACGGCGCGGTGCGAATGCGATTGGAGTTCGATCAGCTCGCGAAATGCTCGTCGAGGAACGCCGAGAAGGTCTCCCAGCTCGCCGCGTCCGCGCGTTCCTGGTAGCGATCGGAGCCAAACACGGTAAAGGCGTGCGGCGCGTTCGAATAGACCTCGATAGTGTAGGTATTGCCAGCCGCCTCGAGCTCGGTCGCAAAGGTTGCAACGTCTTCCATCGTGATGGATGTGTCAGCGCCGCCGTGAAGCACCAGAACCGGCGGTTCGTCCCCATCCCAAGCCTGGCCCTCAGGTGTCGAGAGACCGCCGTGGAAGGTTGCATAGCCACTTGCCATGTCACCCATGTCGCTGCGAGCCATTTCGAGAGCAACGGCGCCCCCGAAGCAATAGCCCTTTACGATTATGTCATCGACGCTCGAGCGCGCCTGCGCCTGCTCCACACCGGCCTGCACAAGCGCGCGCATGCGATCTCGATCCTGATACAGCGCTCCGGTGGCGGCACGCCGGTGATCTAC
This sequence comes from Aliiruegeria sabulilitoris, assembly GCF_001558155.1. Taxonomy (GTDB): domain Bacteria; phylum Pseudomonadota; class Alphaproteobacteria; order Rhodobacterales; family Rhodobacteraceae; genus Tropicimonas; species Tropicimonas sabulilitoris. The sequence goes on along the minus strand of NZ_LOAS01000029.1, from coordinate 57,884 downwards.
GGTTTCGGCCGGCGTTCCATCCCCGAACATGTCGAGAGCGAATGCGTTGTAGCCCATCTCTGCCAGCATATCTGCCCGCTTGCGCTCGTAATCCGTCATGCCGTCCCAATCATGAACGATTATGACGAGTCCCTTCGGGTTCTCAGCCTCGGCCCAGTAGCCTGTGAAACTTTCGCCACGGACGGTGTAAGCCACGTCCTCCGCCAACGCGGACGTCGCCGCCAACATCGATACCACTAAAATTGATGCGAACCGCATGGATCCTCCAGATTTCCAATTGTTTCAACGTTCGGTGCCTAAACACGCTTTCATTGAAATGGCGCAATTGCCGGCCTCGGCAAGGTCTCGCGGGTGAATTCGGGTCACGTCCGTCAAGCTGGTGTAATTTCCCAGCTGGCCTGAGTTCATGATCAGGCGGCTTGGGTTGTTATGCTGAGAATGGGGTCCATCTCCTCGTGGTCGATCTGGGCGAACACCTCTACCATCATGTAACGGCTTGCGGTCTGCCATTCGTCGTTCTGCTCGAACAGCATGGCGCCGATGAGCCGGATGATGGACGCCTCGCTGGGGAAGATCCCGACCACGTCAGCTCGCCGCTTCACTTCCTTGTTCAAACCTTCTATGGGGTTGGTGCTGTGCAGCTTGGTCCGATGCTGGCGAGGGAATGCCATGTAGGCCAACACGTCGTGCTCGCGCGCGCCATTATCCTCGGACCAATGGCGGACAATGGCTTGCTCCATGAGATCCGCAAGTTTCGGCCATCTTGAGCGGAGCTGATCGGCGACGCGGCGCCAGGTTTCTCCTGCGGATGTGCGGTCTGGCTGGTCGAAAGCCTAGCGGAACGAGCCATTGGAGGCGCCATTGGTTCGAGCCCAATGGCGAGTGCGGCGACCACCGTGCGCTGGCCGCGCGAGGCATGGGCGAGAGCGTTGCGCATCCAATGAACACGGCACCGCTGCCAAGTTGCCTCGAAGACCCGCTCGATGGCCGCCCTGAGGCCGCTGTGGGCGTCGCTGATGACCAGCTTGGTGCCGTCAAGACCACGGGCCTTGAGGCCACGAAGGAAGTCCATCCAGAAGGTCTCCCCCTCCGAGGGACCCAGTTCCAGGCCAATGATCTCGCGTCGCCCATCCGTGTTGGCTGCGACGGAGACGATCCGACCGCCCTGTCGGACTTTGAGATAGGTGGCGTCCAGCCAGACATAGGGCCATTCGCCGGTGAGTGGGCGGTTGAGAAACTCGTTCACCCGCTCATCAATGTCTTTGCACAGCTTCGACACGGTGCTCTTGGAGATGCCGGAAAGGCCCATGGCCTGCGCCAGTTCGTCGACACGTCGGGTTGAGACGCCGCCGATCCACGCTTCCTGGATCACGGCCACGAGCGCCTTCTCGGACGTCTTGCGCGGCTCCAGAAAGCCGGGAAAGTAGCTGCCCTGTCGCAGCTTCGGCACCTTGAGATTGAGCGTGCCCATACGGGTATCGAGAGCGCGCTCTCGATACCCGTTTCGCCAGGTTGTGCGCTGATCGACCCGTTCGTGCTTGCCAGCTCCGATCAGGCCCTCGACATCGGCCTCCATGATCAGCTGAAGAACGGCCTCGGCGACGGACCTGAGAAAGTCGCCGCCATCCTGCTTTGCCAGGAGCTCAGAAAGGTCCATGTTGGTCTTGGTCATCGGGGTCTCCGTGTGGTTCGTGGTTGAAGCGTCGAAACTTCACCCGACCATACTCCTCCGTGGCCACCCGGGATTACACCGTCGAAGGCGCAGAAATTACACCACGTGCGAGGACACTAACTGAATTTGGCTCTTGGATCGCGCTTGTCTGCGGTTCGGCGCAACGCCCACCAGCCAGTCGGTCCGGGGCGGTGTAATGTGAGTATGGCTGCGTTTGCGCAAGGGTTGATTTGAGCAGATGGCGATCTTTGCTGGGTGCGGCCGTGTAGGTAACTCCCTTGACAAACAACGCTCATGCGGTGCCGGCAGTCTTGTTTGCGACGGCCACGGTTGCGAGCCGCGTTGGCTTCTATTCCAGCATGGATCGAACCCAGGCACCTGTTCGTGTGTTGGTGGTTTCCGCTCTCGCTTCGCAACGTTGAGGACCTGCTGCACGAGCGCGGGATCGACATCAACCACGAAGCTGTTCGTCTCTGGGGGCAGCGGTTCGGCCCGATGTTCGCCTCCAAGATCCGTAAGAAACGCGCCGAGCGGTTGCGTTCTGGGCCGCAATGGCAATCGCTCCTCGACGAGATGTTCGTGAAGATCAACGGTGAGCGCCACTACCCCTGGCACGGATCCGCAAATCGCTGACCACGCGCATCACCGCCATGACCGCAGGACCGATCGGCGAGCAGGTCAACGTCGAAGATATGAAAGATGACGGCGATACGAAGGGCGACGATGCATAGAAGAAAACGATAGAATCGATATCAATAGGTTAACAATTGGAGCTAAACTGTTTTAAAATCGACGGCTCGTCCGAGACAAGCGTTGCACCATTGAATGGGTCCTCGGTGCAACCGCGAACATGCGGTGGTGAGGCATGGAGTGCCGTTTAGACCAGGCAAGCCGCAAGGGCTGCGGTTTCCCAAAACGCTCACATCTGCCAAGCCCCGAACGCACCGCTGTCAGGCGAGATCGAGAGGGGCAGGCGAGCCAGAACCTGTATCGCGCAGAGATCACCGACGGCGAAGAGTGGGCGCTCCCTCTGCTGCGACGGTAAAATGCCGAACGCGCCAGATCGAAGAAAGACGGAACCTGCTCTTTCAAGCCGCCGAAATCGCCAGTCACGCCGCCGCCTGCAGGGCAGCGTCAAGCGTTTCAGCCCCTTTGCGCAAAAAGGTACGAAGAAATCAATTTCGTGTCAGGGAGTTGCGTGGTTCGGCGGGCGTGCTCATCGGCCATCCGAACTGCTCGACCGAACGTACGCGAACGGCCCTGAGCGGACTCCTGGGTGACTCACCGGGAAGGGCGACTTTCGAGGTCACAGCAAACCAGAACGTTGAGCTACATACGCTGAAGACGCAGTCTTCTGTTCATAAAGCCGCAGACTACGGCATCCAGGCAGGCCTCATCGCGGCCTGAAGACCTGCCTCTCCGTCGACAGGAACTGGCGAGCTTTTCCGGAAACGGCAACGCCCCGGCGGTTGGAATGGTGGATCAAAGATTGATCCGCAGCCTAAGTCCAAACACGGTTGGGTCCTGATCGTTGAACCCCGGGTTGATCATGTGCTGGACATCCGCCGTCAGGGCGACATTGTCCGACAGGTCCAACCGGTAGAAGGCTTCCATCGTGGTCTGGGTGTCGAGCGTTTCATCCACCGGGTCCGCAACGGTCGCGCCAAACCCGAAGAGGTCGTCATAGAGGCCCGGCCGCCACATAAACCCGGCATTGGCCGCGCGCCGGGCAATTGGTGCGTCGCCTTCCGACCAGCCGAGGCGCCCGTAGATCATGAGTTCCTCGTTGATCGTATGGTTGGCGGACAGGATCGCCCCGTAGCTCTCCGGCACGCCTGTCTCTGTGCGTTCGTCGACGTGAAAGACGCCGAGGTGCACGTTGGTCAAAAAGCGTTTCGAGCGTTCGGGTGTCCATCCGATCTCGGCGTATTTGTAGAACTCGGAGCCGCCGGGGAACCACTCGACGTCCGTTAGCGAGCCGTTCGCGTCCGACAGAACGCCAAGGGCATAGATCTGATCGGTCAGGTAGCCGCCGCCTGCGATTCCGAAACCGGGGTCGGGTATCGGAAGGACCGGGCTGAACAGGATCGAGAAGTTGGAAAAGGTGGTGCGCGGGTTCACGTAGCCGAGGATGTCCGAGTAGTCTCCCGGATCGATCCGTCCCGCGACGAAACCGGCCTTCCCGCCGGCGAGCGTCTGGGACCAGTAGGCGACGGAGAGGGTCGTGTCGGTGTCACTGAAAGTCGTTGCGGTGACGCCCGCATAGCCGATCTCTCCGGCAAGCCCTCCAGGCGCGATGTCTGTGCCAAGCAGGTGGCGGTTCTCCAGGGTGAAGACCAGTTGCCCGGGATTCTCGCCGCCTCGGTTGAGCAGCGTCCACTGGCCCAGAATGCGTGCCTGGCCCAAGGCCGCCTCGTCGATATCGGTCAAGCCCTCGGTCGCGGACTGATAATAGGCCTGGTAGTCGAAAGAGAGGTTCAGGCCGGTGCGTTCGGCAAAGCTCTGCCGTGACGCTTCCAAGGGGTCCAATGCGGCATCCAGCCCCGGCCAGCGAGAGGCCTGCAACCGCCGAACCCGGTCTTGTTCCAGTTGGGCCTGCGTGGAGGCCGGGCCGCCGAGAGAAGCCGTTGCGGCCGCCTCAAGCGGTGCCAGGGATCCGCTATCCTGCGCGATGGCTCCGGTTGAGACACAGAAGCCAGCAAAGATGACCGTACCGAGGAGCCTTGCCTGTCCCATATAAATTCTCTCTTTTTGCTTTTGGTTTTTCTTCGACCTGCTCATGCAAGTGTCGCCAGAACCACATCCCGACCCGACCAGAGAACGAAGGCCGACAACGTGGCGGTGATCATGGCAGGCACACCGTCTTTCCACCTGTCCCAGATCAGGTGGCAGCCGATTGCGCCGAGCGATGTGCCCAGAAGGGCCGCAGCCCCGAGCGGCCCGAGCAAGCTGCCTTGAAACCAGATCGCCACGGCCCCGAACAGCTCGACGACCCCGACAAGCGCCATGATCTGACGGTTCAGCCCGTATTTGACGAACATCGCCAGTTGCGTCTCGAAGATGAACTTCTGCCAGCCAAGGATCTTGATCGAACTGGCAAACAGGAAAAACGCGGACAGCAGGCCAATGGCGATCAACTGCATGGACTGCTCTTGCCGGCATGAACAGCGTAAAAGGTCATCTGGTTGTCCTCCGGTGTTTCGGTCCGCGCCCGGATCGCGGCTATTTCAAATCGTCCTGTGCCTTGATCTCCGGCACCCGCGCGAGGGCTTCGGCCATGTCGGCGCTGCTCATCAACTCGATCATCTGGTACTCCTCCAGCAACCCGTCGCCGAGGCGGCTGACATAGAAGGCCTGGATGAAGGTCGCGTCGTCCGGCAGAGCGACGGTGATGTAGTTCTTCCCGTTCCCCAGCCCCCAGTAGTAGCTCAGAAGCTCGCCACCGAGCGCCTCGATCCCGCCTTTCACCGAGGCCGCGCGGTCCCCGGGATTGGCGATCTGCATCTCCCAGGCGGCGCTGTTGGATGCGCCGATGAACAGGAAGGTGCGCATGTCGTTCGTGTCCTGCGCCGCCGCAACTGTCGCAGAGGCGCAGAGGGATGTCGAAAGGAGGAACCTGTTCATCGTGTCGCCGTTTCTTGTTGGTTCATTCAAGAGACTCTGTTGGGCAAGTCGGGTGATGGCCGAGGCTCCCCATTTCCCGGATGGGCAGATCCCACAGTTTCCGTTGCGAATTGTTCCTCGCCGCCATCTGCATCGCGGCCACCGTCATATTCTGTTTGGGAGTCATGACCTTAGTTCGCCGGCGCTTTTGGTCGCGGCAAGGCTGAAGAAGCTGTTTCGCCGGATATCTCATGTTCCGTTAGTTTGCTCGCCACCAATCTGCGAACCTCGGGGCTTGCACTTTCACTTGCAGAAAGAGCGATCAAAGCTGTCGTAGCTTCGTCTGCCGCAATTGCCTGCAAGAGAGCCAGTGCATCATCCTCGGGCGGTGCTACTGCAATGAGGGAGGCGACGAGCACGTCTATGGTTTCAGCCAGACTCAGTTGTGTTTCATCAAGCGTATGCTGGATCATGAGACGTTGGGCCCGGTCGGGAGCGAACAAGGGACCGACCACAGATGCGACCAATGATCGAGCCGCCGATAGCGTGTCTATCGACTTGCCCGACCTGCCCATGATTTCGTCTGTGCTGGGTGGGCTCCGCTCTGGTTGCGGGCCTATCAATGCTACAAGTTCAGGCGACATGGCCAAGGCTTTGGGCTGCAAGGCGGCCATTAGCCGGTCAAGCACTGCGCGCTGCGTCTCGGCATCAACGTAGGTAAATGGCACGCCATCTTCGCCGCGAGCCGTGAATTCCTCATGGAAACCACCAACGTTCTTGATGCCGCGATCCAATGCGGAGCGATGATAGAAATAGGCAAACTGGACGTTGTCTCGGAGCCGTCCGTAGTAGTCGCCCTCATTCACCGACATCTCACCGAAGCTCGCCAAGAGGATGTCTCGTTGCGCAATGTGGGCATCAAGCTGCTCCACCGGGTCCGCGAAGTCATCATACTCATTCCAGCGTGCGTCAGCCTCCGTCGTCAGGATCAGGCCTTGCGCCTTAATGTCCTCGATTATTTCGGAAAGCCCCGCTGTTTCCTCTGCCTCGGCAAACGGAGTGTAGAGGTATCGGATCATGGCAAGGTCATAAGGCCCGATCCCGCGTGTGTGCCAGTCCGCAAAGCTGAGTTTGCCGACATCTGTAATGTCAAAGCGCGGCGCCATGACATAGTCCATAATGGAGGATTGATTGACGACCGACGCGCTCATGTTGTGACCAAACCCGAGACCATGCCCGATTTCGTGAAGCGACAACATGCGAATGCGGTAAGCTGCATAGTCTTCTTGTGACGGTGTAATCTCACCCGGATTGTCCGGGTCGATTGCGCTGCGCATCATCGCCCACATGTTTGCGTGATAGCGTGGTCGATGAGAATCGATCCGTACCTTGAAGGACAGGATTTCACCAGTTTCCGGATCGAGGAAGGTTTCGCCCTGCGACACCGACCGCTTCAGGTCCTCCGACCAGAACACGTAATTCGTGCGAATATCGAGCGGGTCGACGCTCTCATCTGCGACTGCGACACGAATGGCATTGCTGTATCCGGCCACTTCGAAGGCGCTGCCCCATTCAAGCGCGGCCTCTTTGATCGCGCTCATGTATGGCTCGGGGATACGTGGATCGAGGTAGACCATGATCGGATCGATGGGGTCACTCAATTCGGCCGACGGATCGCTCTTCTCCAGTCGAAAGCGATTTACCAGATGGACACGACGTGGTTCGGAAACCGCCGCAGCAGTATCAAAGTAGGCGATACCGATTGTGCCGTAATTCACGCTGATCGCACCAAAGTTTCCCGAGGCGATCAATGGATGCCCAACGCGCGGGCGCATCCCGTCAGGGGGGCGCACGAAGACGTGACGCACACGAATTGACATGGACTTGGCGTCCGGGATGGCTCTGTTCAAATCTGCATTCGGCGCCGGATTTGCAAAGGTGAGAACCGTTTGAACTTCTGTGTGGTCAACCTGAGCTTCGGAATTCGTTAAGTCCACGAAACTGCGCGCCGGATCGAGAGCGACTGTCTGCCCACCGCCGATCTTTGCTTGCAGTGCATGCCCGCCCGTATCCAAGGCAGCAAGCGGCGCAGTATCAACGAGAAGACACTCTTCTGTGGCATGAACAATGGGCAGCATCGCCAGTATCGAAGTGGATAGCTGTTCTTCCAGCAACTGGCCAAAGAGCGGGTCATTCCTGTTGTCCCGGAACCGCCGGTTGCGCAGTTCCAATGCCACCTGTTGTCCCACGCGCTCGAATCTGACACGCCCGGCTTTGTACCCCCAGAAATCTTCGTCCAATCCCAAAGACCCCCCGCCTGCGACGGACCCTGCGAGGAAAACATCCATCGCAGCAGGTGAACTTGCGCCGTAAGGAAAGTACAGCGCCTCCGAGGAGAGGTCTCGGATTTCCAGCAGAACGCGCCCTGTATCATTGTCTGTGTGAAGCGGCAAAAATGCGTCCGACGCGCCAATTGAACAACTCAACTGGACGTCTGCTGACGCAGTTTGTGTTGCAAGGCCAAAGAGAGACAGCAGAAGAGCATAGCGCATCATCTTGATTACTCCCCAAGCGTGTTCTTGTAGATCACGCCGTCCTTCATGATCAGGTCGAAATTGTTCTCGTAGTCGGTCATGATCATCGCATCCTCGACCGGGTTTCCATCGACCAACAGAATGTCGGCATAGGCGCCCTCTGCGATCACGCCGAGTGGCCCTTCGGGATAGGGGTTCAGCTTGCCAGACAATGCGAGCAACTCGCCGGCCTTGGAGGTCGCCTGCAAGAGCACTTCATAGGAGGACCATTCCTCCAGGCGATACTTGAACTCGTCGTTCTGCTTCGTAAGCGCCGCAGGATCACCGATGATGTCGGTTGAAAAGACGACCTTTTCGATCCCGAACTCCTTCAGGAGCTTCATCTGGTTTCGAGCCCCGGCCTGCACCTCAAGGAATTTCGGGGCGGAGAGCGGGCCGAGAACCTTGATGACGGTCTCCTCGTCCAGACCCAGAAGGGAGTAATATGGCACGACCCAGACATCCGCGTCCTTGATCGCCTGCGCGGACACCTCGGTCATCAATTGCGCATGGTCGATGCTCAGGACGCCGGCTTCGATGGACCGCAGAATGCTCTCGTCATTGTAGACATGGACCAGAACGTAGGTGCCATAATCCGCTGCCGCCTTGACCGCCGCTTCCAGCTCTTCAGGCAGGTACTGCACGGTGTGAAGTGGGTCCACACTGGAGGAGACGCCCCCACCGGCCATCACCTTGATCTGCGACGCGCCCAGCCGTAGCGCTTCCCGCGTCGCGCGCAGGACTTCCGGGACTCCATCGGCCAGGAACTCGAGATGCTGGTTGAAGAAGGAGGGCGAGGCGCCTTGGAAATTCGGGTGGGGTTCCGTGTAGTGCCTGTGCTCGCCATGCCCGGAGGTCTGCGAGATCACCGGGCCGGACGGATAGATGCGCGGACCCACGGCCTTGCCCCGGTCGATGGCTTTCTGAAGCCCCATCGCCGGACCACCCGCATCGCGTACGGAGGTGAAGCCGCGCAATAGCATCTTTTCCGCCTCGACCGTGGACGTCGCGCCCCAGTACATCCAGTCGAAATTGTCCCTGAGATCCGCAATCGGCTCGGTGATCGCCATGTGAACATGGGCGTCGATCAGACCCGGCATGTGCGTGCGTCCGCCGCCATCGATGATCCGGGCGTTGGCGACCGCGAGGGGCTCGGCCGAGACCTCGACGATCAGGTTGTCCTGCACCAGGACGTTTGCGTTTTCGATGCGCTGTTCGTTCACGCCGTCGAAGACATGGACATTGGTAAAGAGGATCGGGAAGCTCTCGTCCTGGGCAAGCGCGAGAGAGCTGCCGGCCAGCCACAAGGCGGCTGCGAGTGCGTGTTTCATTTTGGCTCCATTGGTGAGTGAAGTGGATCAGGTCGGAGCGCGGGACGGACGAGGGAGACCGCCCCGCGTCCGCCTCAGTTCAGCGTGTTCTTGTAGATCACGCCGTCCTTCATGATGACGCGCATTGTTGCGATCTCCTCGCGGTCCGGCGCGGTAATCCATTCGGGGTTCGCTCCGATCACGGTAATGTCTTCGAGCGGGTTTCCGTCAACGACCAGGATATCGGCATAAGCGCCTTCCTCGATCACACCGAGCTTGCCCGGGTAAGGGTTCTGCTTGCCGCTGAGGGCCATCAACTCGCCGGCGGTCGAGGTCATGGCCCGTAGCGCCCGCAGGTTTCCAAGGTAGTCGGTCAACACCCACTTCTCGAAGTCGATCCCGCGGCGCAGATCGTGCCCAAGGGTGAACACCAGATCGGTCTGGAAGACCATCTTGAGATCGGGGTTGTCGTTCACCACCGTCTTGAAATTGGAAGCCCCTGCAAGAAATTGCTTCGTCTTCACAAGGACGGGCGAGCCTTCCACCGAATATGCAGGATGCTGGAGGATCCCCTCCGTCGATCCGGCGAGATTGGAGACGATGAACGCTCCCTTTTCGATGGCGAGCTTGGCGGTCTCGTCGGTCATGAACTGCCCGTGTTCAATCGATTTGACCCCATACTCCAGCGCCCGCTTGATGTCGGAATCGTTGTAGACATGGGTCATGACATAGGTGTCCCACGCCGCCGCCGCGTCGACTGCCGCGCGGATCTCCGCCTCGGTCATCTGCGAAGAGTGAAGTGGATCTTTCACCGATGACACGCCTCCAGAGACCATGATCTTGATCTGGGACGCGCCAAGGGACAGGTTCTTGCGCACGGCTGCCGTTACCTCGTCCGCGCCATCGGCATTGATCGAAAAGCCCAGCCGATAAAGATTATTTTCGGTCTGATCGAACTGGCCGTAGGTGACAAAATCTTGGTGACCGGATGTCTGCCCGATCCAGGCCCCTGACGGGTAAATTCTCGGCCCCTCCAAGTAACCTTCATCGATCGCTTGTTTCAGGCCTGGTCCGACGGCGCCGCCACCGGCCTCACGCACGGTCGTGAAACCGTTATGGAGGTGTTCCTTGGCCGCATAGGTCCCCATTGCACCGAGATACTGCCAATGCATCTGTTCAGCAGCCCCGACACCGCCATTCACGGCGAAAAAGAAATGGGTGTGACCATCGATCAGCCCGGGCATCAGCGTGCGCCCGCCACCATCGATCATGGTTGCGTTTGGCGCATCAATGGACTCGGTCGAGACTTCCTTGATCAGGTTGCCTTCGACCAGAACGCTGGCGTTTTCGATCCGCGCCTCGTTCACGCCGTCAAAGACATGAACGTTGGTGAACAGGGTCTGCGGCAGCGCATCGTCCTGTGCGATCGCTATGGTAGAGAACGATGCTGCGGCAAACGCGGCCGGCAGCAACGCCTTCAGGTTGAGTGATGTCATTCAATGTCCTCCCAAGGGTCGGTCTTCCTGCGGACCGGTCGTCCCACTATGCACATGTGCCCCGAGATTCTTTTGACCCGCTGATCCCGCAGTGCGTTTTTCGGACCTGATCCGGTCAATTTCAGTCAATTTCCACTTGGCCATCGGGTGCTGCGCCTCATAGCGTGGCGGAAAGCGAAAGGGTGACGCGGATGCCGCAAGGAGAGCAGAAAGACGGTTTGTCCCTCGTGCGCGCCACGGTTCTCGGCCCCGTCGTGGCGATGATGCGGCGGTTCGATGCGGACCCCGTCTTCGCGCTTGGGTTGCATGGCTTGAGCGAAGAGCAGGTCCTGAACCCGGCCGCCTTCATTCCGCATGACACGGTTTATGCGGCGCTGGCCTCCATCGCCGATGTCACCCGGCCGGATATCTGTGCCCTGGCAGGGCAACAGACAGACCTGTTAAAATTCCTGCCCCGTGGGGCGCTCCTCGGCCAGTCGGTGACCCTTGGTGATTTCTTCACCCGGTTCACACAGATCGTGTCGAAGGAAAGCAACGCGGTGTCCTTCCGGCTCCTGATCGAGGAGGATCATGCTTACTTCACCACCAGGCGCAATTTCGAACCCGAGGTGTCGCCGGGCCATTCGGACGCCTTTCTCGTCGGGATCTGGATCTCCCTGCTGCACCGCGTTCTCGACTTCAGATGGGATCCTGCACAGGTTGTTCTGCGGCTCTGCGACCCGGCCCTGCTGCCCGCGCAGTTTCATGGCGTGCGTGGGATCAAGTGTAGCAACAGGGGGTTCTCGATCCGTTTTCCGGCGGTCTGGTTGTCGTTTCCAATCAACCCCGAACTCCTCGCGAACCACGACAATGATATCGAAGAACCGGTTCAGGTCGATGTGCCGCTGGACTATCTCGAAGGCTTCGAAATCCTCGTGCGATCAAGGCTGTCCGATCCGGCACTGACGGTGAGCGAGGCCGCCCGGATGTGCAGCATCACCACCAAGGTGCTTAACAAGCGCTTGTCCTCCTACGGGACAACGGCGTCCAAGGTGATCAACCGGCTTCGGATGGAACGGGCCTCGGAGTTGCTCACCAAGTCCGATCATTCGATCAAGGAAATTGCCCAATTGGTCGGCTTGTCCGAAACCTCGGCGCTCACCCGAGCCTTCACTCGGAATTTCGGCATGTCCCCGAAAGATTGGCGCAAGAAAGGGTCTTCGGGGTGATGTCAAAGGGAGCTGGCTTGCGACCGGGCAGGGGGGTGAGTGGCGTCCTCGGATGTCGAAAAGCGACCCGTTCAAATACTTGAAGACCAGCCGTGAAATCACTCGCCTCGCGGTGATGATTTACGTGCGGTTCCCCCTCCCGTTGCGGAACGTCGAGGATCTTGTGCACGAACGCGGCATCGATGTCGGTCATGAAGCCGTCCGCTTATGGTGGCATCGGTTTGGCCCGATGGTTGCTTCGAAGGCCCGCCAGAAACGCGCCGGGCGATTGCGCTCTTGGCCGCAATGGCGATGGCATCTGGGCGAGATATTCGGGAAGAGCCAGTTCCTCCTGATCAATCCGGATCACTCTGGCACACAAGTGTCGTCGGGAGGGGCGACCCAACCCGTCATCAAAGCCAACTCCGATCGATTGTTCCGATGCAGTTATGAAAGTAACCTTGGAAAGTTCGGGGCAACAACCAGACCGGGCCCCAGCTTGTCTGCAAGCTCCTTTAACATGGACATGTCCATCTTGGCGGCTGTGCCACCCGCAGACAGGATCTTGCGATAGATGCCGCTGGCCTTCTCGACGGTTTCCACCAGGGCAAACGCGGCTTCCGGGTCCGCTTCGGAAACGAATATCCCGTGATGCGCCCAGGAAATGACCCGGCTTTCCTCCAACGCCTTGGCGGAGGCATCAGCGATCTCGGTGCTGCCTGGAAGCATGGGGGGCACCACGCGGATTCCGTCGGGAAAAACAAGGAAGCATTCGGGCATCATCTGCCAGAGCGCTAGCGTCAGCGTGTCGGAATCAAGCTTCAGGAGGAAGCTGAGTGCGATGAATTCGGGGACGTGGCAATGCAACACGACCCTTTCGCGCCCGCCGGAGCGCTCCCTTCTGACGACATGAGCCGCGAGATGGGTTGCCAGCTCGGATGTAGGCCTGCCGCCAGCGGAATACCCCCAGAGTGTCCGGCAGACGTGCCCCCCTTCCACGATCCGGACGATCCCGAAGACCTCGTCGGAATGGCTCCGCGCCCGACGGAAGAACTGGCCCGAACCGGTCACCAGGAAATACTCGCCATCCAGTTCCGGCTGCGGATGTTGCAGCTCCATGTCCGATTGCGCTGCTTGGGACAACAGTCGCCGCAAATCGCCATCGAACTCCTCCGGAGAGAGCCGCCAGCTGAAATTGCCGCCATTCGCCTCGTTCCATCCCATCTCCCAGCAGAGCCGGAGAATGGGGGCAGCGGCTTCGACAATACCGTTGATCTGGGAAAACTCCGTCATTGCGGGACCTTTCTTGTGTTGGCCCCGGATCAGGCTGCCAGCCGATCCGCGCCACTGTCGATATGGGGTGCACAGAAGGCCACGCTCTCGGTGACGTCGGCGACCTCGTACCAGCAATCAATGGAGATACAGGTCCGTTCCTCGCGCCGCGCGGCGTCGTCGAAATCGCGATGGGTAGAAAACACGAATTGCGTGCCGACGGGGTGGCCGAAATGGTTCAAGCGGCCATAGCGGCCGGTCATGCCGCTGGTCGCGCGAACGCCCGTCGCCCGGCACGCACGATCCATCTCCCGCGTCAGCCCGCGCGTGAGAGCCGCCGGCCAGCTCGGGTTGATGAATTCATGTGCAAGCTGAAGATCGCGCAATCGGACCCCGCGGGCCACGGATACGATCAGGTCCGTTGGTTTGGAAAAGCTCAACACCAGACGGTTGGTGTTGAGCGAGAGCGTGAGCGGCATTGCCTCAGCCCTTTGCCATCGCGGCCTTTTCATCCTTGGCGGTGCCATAGTCCGGCGAGGGCGGGGTTTCGAGGCCGAGGGAGCGCACCAACGTGTCCCGCACGAAGGCGATATGGGCGGTTTCCTCGATGATCTCGGCGAGATATTGAGCGGCCATCAGCGTCTTGCCGGTGCCGATGGCGCCATGGTTGGCAAGCACGGCTGCGCGGATCTTCGGATCGTCAAAAACCGGGCCAATCATGGCGGCGGTCTGCGGCCCGAGATTTTCGGTGAGCGGCACGAGCGGCATGCGACCGATCTTTTCCACCGTTTGCACCGTCAGGCAGGGCACTTCCAGCCCGGCACTGGCATACCCGGTGGCCCAGGGGCTGTGGCAATGAACGATGGCAGAGATATCGGCGCGGCGGCGGTAGATCTCGAGGTGGAACTCGAGATCCTTGGAGGGTTTCATCTCGACCTCGGAGGGCAATACCGTGCCATCCAGCAGCACGACCTGCAGGTTTTCACGGGTGCATTCATTGAAGCCGACGCCAGAGGGCTTGATGACAATGGCCTCGCGCGAGTCGAGGCAGACCGAGAGGTTGCCGCCGGCATTGGTCTGGATCCCGACCTCGAAGCTGCGCCGGGCCGTAGCGATGAGTTCGTCTTTCTTGGCGAGGATGTCGGCTTGGTCGAGCTTGTCGGACATGGGACGTCTTTCTGTCTAGAGATGCGGAAGGAGACGCGAGACGGCCTCGTCGGCGGTCTCGTGGTCTGCGATGTGATGGGGGAGACGGGTCACGGTATAGGCCCGCGCCTCCGCCTCGAAGATCTCGGCGGCCTGTTCGCGCAAAGCCAGGCTTTCGATGGCGCCGCCGGGGCGGTCCTCGCTGGAAAAGCCCCCCATCGGCACGAGCACTTCGCAATGCGCGGTCGATTGGTTCAGGTCCGCGGCGAGCGAACGGGCGGCCGTGTCCATCTCCGCTTCGGTAAGCTGAACATGGGTGAAATAGCTCGATTGGCGGTAATGCGGGCGCGCCTTGTATTCCTCAGGCATCTGATCGCGGATGCCGCCATCGAGGAAGTTGAGCGTGCCCGGCAGCACGATCCGCGGCAGCGCGGCCGCACAGGTATAACGCGTCGGCATCGGCACATGGGCGCCGGCGACATGCATGCGCACGATCTCGTTCACCGTCATGTCGATCACGCCGCACAGCGCACCTTGAGAAGCAAAACGGGCCAGCGCGGCACCGCCAAAACCGTTGGAATGGAAGGTGGCAGTCTCCTGTCCAGCCTTTACAAGTCGCTCAAGGATCTTTTCGCCCGCTTGTTGGGTGACGCCGAGGAGCGAGACCGCGACGGCCTTTTTCGGCACGCCATGTACCGGCAGCGGGCTGGCAACGGCGGCGACCATGGCGGCCGTCCGGGTGAAAATGCGCCGGAGCGGCGCGTTCATGCCCTGAATGTCGCAAAGCGTCGGGATGAGCGTCACGTCGTTATCGGCAAGTGCTGCGCGCGGGTCAAAGGGCAGCGTGGTGATCATGAACTTGGGCAGGCCCAGCGGCAGGGCACGCATCGCACGCAATGCCATTTCGCTGCCTGTACCGCCGCCAATGGCCAGCACCGCACCGGGATCGGCGGCGACGATACCGGCGGAGGCCTGCTCGACCTTCTTCGCCATCCGCCGCAGCTTCTCCTCGCCCGGCAACACTTCACCGCCGGAAGCAAGAGAGAGATCGAAGGGAGCGACTGCGAGCCCATGCCCGGCGAGCATCAGCGAGAGCGCATGCAACTCCTCGGGTTTGGTCTCGAAGGTGCCAAGGAGCGCAACCGATCCGCTCATAGACTTACCCTTTCACGGCGCCGGCGGTCATGCCGGTGATGATCTGACGCGAGGCAAAGAGCGTGAAGATGATCGGCGGAATTGCCAGCAACATGCCGGTGGCCATGATCACACCCCACTCGATGTTGAACTCGCTGGTATTGTTCACGATCAGGATCGGAACCGTCATGGTATCACGGTCGGCCAGCGCGGAGGCCAGCAGGTACTCGTTCCACGCAATCCGGAAAGTGAAGATCGCGGCAGCGGCAAGGCCCGGCTTGATCAGCGGCAGCACCACTAGGAAGAACACCTGGAACGGACCCGCGCCATCGACGCGCGCGGCTTCCTCCAGAGAGCGCGGCACCTGGACGATGAAGCTCTGCAGGATCCAGATCACGAAGGGCAGGTTCATCGCGACATAGATCAGGATGATGCCCGAATGCGTCCCTGCAAGGCAGACATCTCCACGCCCGCCAAACGTGTCACGGATCCAACCGCCAACCATGGTGGCGTTGTCGATGCAGAAGGAGTTGTTCCACAACCCGAAGACCGGCACCAGCAGAACGGCGGGCGGCACCATGCGCACGGCGAGCGTGGCGAACGAGATCGGCTCGCGCCCCATGAAGCGGAAACGGACCAGCGCATAAGCCGCCATGCAGCCGATGATCAGGGTCAGCGCGGTGGAGATCAGCGCAATGATCAGCGAGTTCCCGAAGGCCGCGCCGAAGCGAATGGCGCAATAGTCGATATGGTCCGGCTCGTACCAGAGGATATCGCAGAGCGCGGTCTCGTAGTTCTGGATCGTTGGCATGAAGAGCAAGCCACCGGTGCCGGAAATGATGTCCACGTCCAGTTTGAAGGAGCTCACGAAGAGCAGCACCACGGGGCCGATCGACATGAGGATAAGCGCGACGAGAAGGGCGTAGAAGGCAGGGTTCTGCTTGTCGTACGGGCTATTGGCGGCCATGTGTCAGCCCTCCTCTTGCTTGACGGTGTTGAGCCGTTGCGCGCGGGCTTCCTGCCAGCGGGTGAAAGCGAACATGCCGAGCGTGAGCACCATCAGCAGGAGTAGCAGATAGTTGGACATCGCCGCCGCTTCGCCGAGTTCACGGAATTCCTGAGCCGTGCGAGAGATGCGGAGCGCAAGGATTTCCGTCGACAGGCCCGGGCCGCCTTCCGTCATGACCAGGATCACTTCGAGAACCTTGAAGGCATCGATCAGGCGCAGCAGGCAGGTAACGATAAGGACCGGCGCCATGAGCGGCAGCTTGATGTGAATGATCTGTTGCCAGCCGGTGGCGCCGTCGATACGCGCCGCTTCCAGCGCGGAACGCGGCAGAGATTGCAGTGCAGCCAGAGACAGGATGAAGATGAAGGGTGTCCATTGCCAGATATCGGCAATGATGACGGACATGAGAGCGTGATCGCCCAGCCAATCGACGCGCGGCAGGCCAAGATGGGTCAGCCAGCGGTTAAAGACCCCGTCCGTCGGATGATACATGAAGCGCCAGACCAGACCGACAACGACCGGCGCGATCATCATCGGCAGGATGAAGAGTGTGCGCAGCACCGACATCCCGCGGATATTGCGGTCCAGCAGCAGCGCAAGGCCGACACCGATGAACATCTCGGCGACGACGACCGTTCCAGCAAAAGTCAGCGTGACAGAGACACTTTCGAGAAACGCCTCATCTCCCAGGAGTTTCGTGTAATTCGCCAGCCCGATGAATTCCGTCTCCGACAGAACCTGGCTCGGATCCCAGGAGCGAAAGCTGCCGAAAATCATGTACATCAGCGGATAGAACAGCGCGATTGCCATGATAATGGCCGCAGGGGCCATGAAGAGATAGGGTGTCAGTCGGTTGAAACTCTGGCCGTTCACGTGACTACTCCTGGCAGGCTGAATGTCCCGGGAGGGACCGGGCCACGTGAAGCAGCCCGGCTCGTTCTTGCGGCCCCGGGGAGGACGGGGCCGCGGGCGCTACATCACTTCTGCCAGATGTAGTAGCCCTCTTCTTCCATCAGCGCGCGGGACCGCTCGGCAACGCCGTCCAGGGCTTCCTGCGGATCGAGATCCTCGGTCAGCACTTTCGACATGGTCGTGCCGATATCGGCGTTGATCTTGCCCCAGACGGGGATGATCGGGCGCCAGTCGGGATCGGCAAATTCAAGCGCTTCGCCGAAGACCTTCGCATAGGGGTACTTGGCCTGGACTTCCGGATCGGCATAGGTCGAGAAGCGAGACGGGTTGCCGCCGGCCATCGCCACGAGCTTGTCGCCATGCTTGGAGGTCAGCCATTGCGCCAGAAGGAAGGCGGCTTCCTTGTTGAGCGCATTTGCGGGGATGCCGATGCCGAAACCACCGGTTTGCGAGCCGCGGCGTACGCCCTCGGGATGCATTGCATAGCCGGACTTGCCGACGACCTTGGATTTCTCCGGGTCTTCGAAGTTCGGCGCGAAGGCGATGGAGTCCATGAACATGGCCGACTGACCATTGGCGTAGGAATTGGCGGCTTCCGCCGGACCGAAGGCGCTCGATCCCTCGGGGCCGCAATCCACGATGGTCTTCAGTGCGTTGGCCGCTGCAACACCGGCCTCGTTGTTGATGGTCGGGTTCCACTCGTCGTCAAAGACACGACCGCCAAGCGGCGCAAGGTGCAGCAGGAAAGCGTGGCTGGCCTGGTGGCCGGAAGCCGCGCGGGAAGCCATGCCGCCCATGCCGGGCTCAAGCTCGGGGATCTTGCAGACCACGTCGAGCAGTTCGTCGTAATTCTCAGGCACCTTCAGCCCGTGCTTGTCGAAGATGTCCTGGCGGTAGATGAGAACCGACGTTTCGGAGCCCTGCGGCAGGCCGAAAAGCGAACCGGTCGGACCGGGCAGGTAGCCCTTCTTGCCGCCGGCAACGCCGATATTCTGAACATAGGCGTCGATCAGGTCTTCGGCTTCATAGGTCGGGTCGGCCAGTTTCGGGTTCATGAAATACTTGGCCAGGTTTTCAAGCTGGTCAGCGTAGACATAGTCGGCCTTGGAGAACACCACATAGGTGATCAGGTCATAGGCGCCTTCTTCCTGGGTCAGTTCCAGCGTTTGGCGCTCGCGCATCTTGAGGTAGGGGAGCATGTCCACTTCGACCTCGATACCCGTTTCCTTGGTGAATTCGGGCAGCACCTTCATCACCGCGTTGTAGTGCGGATGTGAGGGGAAGTTCACCACGAGCGTCGTGCCTGCATATTCCTCGTAAGGATTAGCCAGAACGGTCGTAGCGGTCAGCACCATGGTCGCGGTTACGGTGATTCCAAGTGTCTTCAGCATAGGGTCCTCCTCCCAAATTGCCTATTTCATAGCGCTCAGAGCGCTTTCTCAGTTGTCTTGTCGAACAAATGAATCCCTTCCGGGCGCACTGCGAAACGCAGGGTTTCGCCAAGCGCGATTGGGGTCTCGGACTTGACCTCGACGGTCACAGTCGCTTCGCCGCAATTGCAGATCAGCACCGATTGTGCGCCGATATATTCCGAGATCGAAACCCGCAGATCCATTGCAGTGGAGTCGGGGGCGGCGGCGTCATAGTTGAGATCGGACGGACGAATGCCCATTGTCAGATCGCCATGCCCCTTGCGGCGGGCCCGTTCGGCCAGCTCCGCAGGCAACGCAATACGGAAGCCGTCGCCGCGGGCATGGAAGGCAGCGCCGTCCTCCTCCAGCGTTACATCCATGAAATTCATCGGCGGCGAGCCAAGGAAACCGGCCACGAACTTGTTCGCCGGGCGTTTGAAGAGTTCTTCGGGTGAACCCTGCTGCCGGATGAAGCCGTCATGCATAACGACGATCCGGTCGGCCAAGGTCATCGCCTCGACCTGATCATGCGTCACGTAGACCATGTTCTTCTTCACGCGTTGACGCATCAGCGCGAGTTCTGCCCGCATCTGGCCGCGCAACTTGGCGTCCAGGTTCGAAAGCGGCTCATCGAACAGGAACGTGCCGGCGTCGCGCGTCAGCGCGCGCCCCATCGCCACCCGCTGCCGCTGACCCCCTGAAAGTTCACCCGGCTTGCGGTTCAGATAATCGGTCAGGCCGAGGATCTTGGCGACTTCTCGCACCTTGGCGTCGATCTCATCCTTCGGGCATTTCTGCAGTTTGAGCGCAAAGGACATGTTCCGCGCCACATTCATATGGGGGTAGAGCGCGTAGTCCTGGAACACCATCGCAAGGTCGCGATCCTTGGGTTCGAGGTGGCTGATCGGACGGTCGTCCATATAGATCTCGCCTTCGCTGACAGTATCAAGCCCGGCAAGCATGCGTAGCGTCGTCGATTTCCCGCAACCCGACGGCCCGACAAGAACAGTGAATTCGTTCTCTTCCATGACCAGGTCGATATTGTGCAGCACCTCCAGGACGCCGTACCGCTTCACAAGTCCATCCAGTCGAATCTTGGGCATGTTGTCCCCTCTAGAAGCTGGTGAGAGAGTATGCATACAAACATAAATGTAAATATACAAAATTGCCACGAGGGGAAAAAGCTCCTAGATTGCGCCTGTGGGCGAACAGGAGTCGCGCCACCAAGGCAAAGAACAACAAAGGAGCGTCTCATGGCACGGGGTAGTGACACGGGCCCGAACGGCCCAAAGGTCTCGGCTGTTCAAAAGGTTGTGGTGGCCCTGACAGATGATATTGCCGCCGGCGTTCTCAGTCCGGGCGAGCGCGTCGACGAGGTGCGCCTGGCCGAACAGCTTGGTGTTTCCAGAACGCCGGTTCGCGAAGCTCTGAACCAGCTCGTCGCACAGAGAATTCTTGTGGCGGGTGAAAAGCGCGGTGTTCGCGTGGCTCAGTATTCACGCGAAGAGCTGTCGCAAATATTTGAAGTTATGTATGAAATTGAAGTGATGTGCGCTCGCATGGCCTCGCAGAGGCTGACATTGCTGTCGCGGTCGGAGATCGAGCTTGCGCAGGCCAAGTGCATCCGCATCGCCGAGGCGGGCGACCGGGTTGAGTACATGCATGCCAATGAGGACCTGCATCACGCGATCTACCGTGCGACCGGAAATGCGTTCATGGAAGAACTTGCGTCCGAGTTTCGCCGTCGCACCGGCCCGTTCCGGGCCAAGAAGTTTGGCTCCGAGAAAGACCTGATCGCCTCCGCCAAGAGCCACGAGTCACTTCTGGCGAGCATTTTCTCTGCCGATTCCAAGGTGGCCTCCGACGGCATGCGAGAACACATGGCCGCGAGCTTTCTGCAGGCTCTGGAGGCTTTCAAGCATAACTGACCGAACAGGGAGTGGATCTTTGGTTTCAGTTTGCATGCAAACAGAAAAGTTTGTATGTCAAAGGTGAGGAAATCGATTCTGGAGGCCGCCATGGGCGTGAACGAAACCAAGATCTATCCGATCAACACAGGCTGGCTCGAGGGAGACCTCGGCACCTATATTTTCTGGAAGGGGCCGGCGGGCAAGAAGATCTGGAACCCGGTCTATTGCCACTATGTCGATACCGGTGAACACAAGATCCTGATCGATACCGGTTTGTGCGATGAGCCGCGCGCGACCAAGTATCACCACAAGTGCCAAAAACGTGGCTGCCTTCAGGTCCATGAGCATCTGGAACAGAAGCTTGGTGTGCATCCCGACGAGATCGACGCCATCGTCTTCACGCACCTGCACTGGGACCACACCCAGAATATGAAGGAGTTCAAGAACGCCCGCTATATCGCGCCCAAGGCCGAGATCGAAATGGCGTTCAACCCGCTGCCTCTTTACTACCGCACCTATGAGAGTGGCTACCTGGGCATCGAGCCGCCCTATACCGGCTGTGTTTTCGAGGCCGTGGACCAGGAATGCGAGGTGCTGCCGGGCATCACCATGTTCCATACGCCGGGCCACTCGGTCGGCCATATGGCGGTGAGCGTGGCCACCTCTGCGGGCGACATCGTTGTCGCGGGCGACGCGATCTTCCAGGAGCGCAACCTTGAGCCGAATGCGGAGGAGGGCTGGCGCTACTGGGTGCCCGCGCGCTTCGTCAACAGCTGGGAAGGCTGGAAATCGGTCGAGGAGATCGACAAGCGCGCCGATTACGTGCTGCCTTGCCATGACAAGAACGCCAATGCACGCTCGGATGTCTTCCCCTATGAGGGCATGCCGCTGCGCAAGCGCCGGCAGTTCATTCCGGGCTTCCAGTTCTATTTCGGCGACATGCCTCCGGGTGCGGCCGAAAAGGCGGCACCGGCGATGAAGCCCGAAGAGGTCAAGGACTACCTCGCCTCGCTCTGGCCGCCGACCCCGGACGATCCGTCCTGATCGGCTGATCCGGAAATGGTCGTCGCCATCGACACGCTGAAGGATGCCCTCGCAGGGATCGAGGCGGTCGTGGTTGACCAATGGGGCGTGCTGCATGACGGCAGCGCGCCCTGTCCATATGCAATCAAGGCCCTTTCCGGGATCGATCGGCGGCTGGCGATCCAGTCGATTTCCGGCAAGCCGAATCTTTCCGTATTCCGCGCCGTTGAAGCGGCACTTGGGCTTGCGCCCGAAAACTTCCAGTGGTGGGCGATATGCTCGAACATGACGGCGCAGCGTCTTCATGCGCGCCGGGCTCCATGCCGAAGCTCTCAGAACCACCGACGCCGAAGTCGGCGTGATGAAACTCGCTAGTTCCGAGGGCAGGCCACTGCCCGACGTCACACTGAAATATCTGAGGTGAGGCTATGAAAGACCTTCTGACCGACAATTTCCGCGCTTTCTCGGCCAAGATCGGCGCCGACCCGCTCTGCATCCAGGGCCCCGGCGGCAATACCTCGATCAAGGATGACGAGGTGATGTGGATCAAGGCGTCCGGCTTCGAGCTGGCCGATGCCGTGACGTCGGAGATTTTCGTCGCCGTGGATCGCAATGCGGCCGATGCCGAAGCGCATGGCGCGGGCGACGGAACCTGCAAGGCAACCGTGCTGGATCCGGAAGTCGAGCTGCGTCCCTCTATCGAGACCACGTTCCACGCCGCACTCAACTGGCGTGTCTGCGCCCACACCCATTCGGTGGCGGCGCTCAGCCATGTCATCTCGCCCGACGGTCGCAAGGTGGCGAAACGGCAGTTGGAAGATTTGAACCCGGTCTTTGTGCCCTATGCGAAGCCCGGCCTGCCGCTGACGACTGAAATCCTGAAACGCGCCAAGCCCGAAAGCCGGCTGTTCCTGCTGGAAAACCACGGCCTCATCGTTTGTGGCGAGACGACTGCGGAGACCGACAACCTCATGCAACGTGTCGAGGGACGGCTTTTCCGTGCACCGGCCCATGTCGTCGGTGGCGCGCCTGCGGGGGCGGCAATGGAAGGTTTCGACTGGGCCAAAACAGAAAACTGGATGGCGCGGCACGAAACTGTCTGCAATTGGATTACCGAAGGATCCTACTACCCGGACCATGTCGTCTTCCTCGGCGCGGGCCTGCCCACGGCGGATAAAGATGATGAACCGCCCGTGGTCGTCATCCCCGGCGAAGGCATCCAGATCCGCAAGTCCGCCACCTCCGTGCAGCGCGCGATGCTCACTTGCCTGTCCGACATCTTCCGGCGTTTGCCAAAAGAGTGGGAGCCGGAAGCCATCGGCCACGCGGCCGAAGCCGAATTGCTGAACTGGGACGCCGAGAAGTACCGGCAGTGGCTGGCAGCGAAAGGCTGATGTGATGCTGTCATTGGGCATTGATATCGGCACCTCCGGGGTTCGTACCGCGATCGTGTCTCCGGAGGGCGCGCTGCTCTCCATGGCAACCGTGGAGCACCTGCCACAGCCGGATCCCGCGCGGATCGACGCGGAGAAGTGGTGGGAAGCGGTACGCGCCTGCATTGAGGCGCAGATGGAAAAGCTGCGGACAGACGGGCAGGACCCGGCAGGGATCGGCCATGCCTGCGTCGATGGCACCTCGGGCACCATGCTGCTGACCGATGCCGATCTTGTCCCGGTCAGCCGTGCGCTGATGTACAACTCCAAGGGCTTTGACGCAGAGGCCGAACGCATTGCCGCGCTTGCGCCTGATCCGCATATCGCCCGTGGCTCGGGCTCCGCGCTCGGGCGCGCGATGCGGCTGGTCAGCGAAGCGCCGGGTGCGCGCCACCTGCTGCACCAGGCCGATTTCATTGCCGCGCGGCTTACCGGCATCGGCGGGCAGAGCGACGTGATGAACGCGCTCAAGACCGGGGTGGAGCCGGATACCGGCGAATGGCCGGACTGGATTGTCTCCCTGCTGCCCGAAGGCCTGTTGCCCGAAGCGCATCCGCTCGGAACGCCGCTTGGAACGCTTCGTGGCGATCTCGCCCGCGAATTGGGCCTGCCCGCCAACGTGCAGGTCCATGCGGGCACCACGGACAGCATTGCCGCCTTTCTCGCCGCCGCGCCGCTGGAGGCCGGTGTTGCGGTGACCTCGCTTGGCTCCACTCTGGCCATCAAGGCGCTCAGCCGGGCCCGGATCGACGATCCGGCGCGCGGGCTCTATTCCCACCGGGTCGGCAATGTCTGGCTCGTTGGCGGCGCCTCCAATACCGGTGGCCGGGTGCTGCGGCACTTCTTCTCCGATGCCGAGCTTGCCGCGCTGAGCGAGAAGATCGACGCCGCGCAGGCGTCCGATCTGGATTATTACCCGCTGATTGAGCCCGGCGAGCGCTTCCCGCTGAACGATCCCGAGCTTCAGCCGCGGCTTGAGCCACGCCCTGCCGACGACGCAGCCTTCCTGCATGGCATATTCGAAGGCATCGCCCGGATCGAGGCGCAGTGCTACGCGGCGATTTCAGACGCGGACGGAGAGCGCCCGACGCGCGTGCTGTCCGCCGGAGGCGGCGCACAAAATCCCGTCTTCACGGCGATCCGCGCCCGCCATCTGGGCCTCACCCCGGAAAACGCCGCAGAGACCGAAGCCGCGATTGGTGCGGCCCGTATCCCGCTGATGACTGCCTGACCAGAACAGGAGACCCGACATGGCACCGATGAATACCGAAGCCTTCAAGGATTGCGATATCCGCGGCACCTATCCCGATCAGGTCAACGAGGACATCTTTGCCCGCGTCGGGCGCGAATACGCCCGGCTTCTCGCCGATGGGCCGAATGCCGATGGCGACACGCTGGTCATCGGCGGTGATGGGCGCATCTCGACGCCCGACCTGCTTGCCGCCACCATTCGCGGGCTCTCCACCGCGCCGATTGGCATCGTCGAGCTTGGCGCCAGGGTCCCGACACCGGCGATCTACTGGGCCAAGCACCATTTTGGTGCTCAGGCCTCGGCCATTTGCACCGCCTCGCATAACCCACCGCAATGGAACGGGCTGAAGGTGATGAATGGTGAGTTGCCGCCCACCCCGAACGACATCAACTTCCTGGCCGACAAGGCCTCGGAAAGCGCTGAGGTTGCCGCGAACGGCCTGGCTCGCATCCGCAAGGTGGAGAACATCGTTGGTGCCTATATGGACGCGATGATGGCAACCTTCGCAGGGCAGTCGCTGGAAGGGCTAAAGGTTGTTGTCGATCCCGGCAATGGTTGCATGTCTGGCGTTGCCTCAAGGGTCCTTGCCGATCTCGGCGCCGAGGTCACGGCGCTGCATGACCGGATCGACGGCAATTTCTCCGAACGCAATCCCGACTGCGCCATCCCCGAAAGCCTCGCCACACTGGTCAGGACCGTGCTCGACACCGGTGCCGATTTCGGCGTCGGGTTCGATGGTGACGGTGACCGGATCGCGATTGTCGATGACAAGGGTCGAATCCTCGGATCGGAACGTTTGGCCATCGTGCTCTTCAAGGGCGCGATCCCCTGCGGTGAAGGTGACAACGTTATCCTGGACATCAAGTGCTCAATGCATCTGGAACGGGCGATCGCGGCTCTCGGCGGGACACCACGCCGATGCAAGAGCGGACATGCCTACATGAAGCGCATGGTGCTGGAACATGACGCCATTGCCGGCGTAGAGCTTTCCGGCCACGTTTTTCTTGGCGAGATTCACGGCCGCGACGACCCGCTTCACACCGCGATCCGCCTGGCCGGATGGTTGGTCGCGCAGGATCGAAAACTGTCCGCTTTTGTTGACAAGCTTCCGGCAATGTTCATGACCGAGGATATACGGATTGCCATGGACGCCGCGGCGATCGACGCGTTGTTGGCAAGCTGCGCCGCCGGGCTCGAAGGTGCCGAAGTGCAGAAGATCGACGGTGTCAGACTGGTCTGGCCATCCGGCTGGTTGCTTGTTCGCCGCTCCATTACCGAGCCGAAGGTCACGATCCGGCTGGAAGGTGAGGGTGCCGAAGATCTTCGCCGCATTGGACGGCTTTTTGGGGAGAGTTTTCCGCAACTTGAAAAGGATGTCGCGGCGGCCTTGGGCAAATTTGAAAACACTTGAACCAGGTTTGTGAACGGTGATGTCAGAGGAGCCTTGCTTGCGGCGGGCGAGGGGGTTGGTTGGCCCCCTCAGACGAAAAGAACGTTACCTGTTCAGATAGTTATGGAAGAACCACGAGCCCATCCGCTTGGCGGTGATGTGTTCGCCGGCGTTCACGCATCGATGTTCGACCATATCAACTCGGAGCGGCGCAAGAGACAACGACCGCTTCCTTGCAGAGATGCGTTCGAATTCGTCTCACACCAGCGCGGCCAGTGAACTTACTGCTGCACACGCGCGATCGGCGCTGCGGTGTCCGCGTAGCTTCTGGCGATCAGGTTGCCGTATTCGAACGACTCGAAAGAGAACGGATACCACGGGCCGTTCAACCCTTTCGTCGTAGACCACATCATTCCCTTCGCATCCCTGCGAAACCGCGTGCAAATCTTCTTGGAGCCAGAATTGGCAACATCGAAATCCTGGTTCCAATACCAACTGCCCTCATAGCAGACGCGGCTGGCGGTGGTGACATACCATGTCCCGGACCCAACACTGTTCTCCGAAATGTTGACCGCGCGCCAAGTTCCGTCCGGGTCCCAGTATTTCCCTGAGCCACGCCCCCAGTCCTCGGTGTGGTTGGCGAATAGCCTGAACAGTTCCTCCGGAGTGGGAGCCGCGGCGTCCGGCGGGATCGGCGACCCCGGGAAACCATCACTACGAACGACCGTGGGGAAGACCAGGGCCGCCAGGATGAATGAGGCCAGCAAAAGCTTCGTCGCGGAATAAACATCCGCGCCGGTCACGGCACTCACTCCTGCACCGCCTGGATCACGAATTTGGTTTTGACGGCTATCTTGAATATCCAGCATTTTTTGCCTCTCAATACCCGGCTGCCTTCGGCGCGATACCAACTGCTTGGTAAGTATATCAAACTCTCGGATTGCGTGCCTTGTCGTAAATCAATGAAAAAAAGCGCAAAAAAGGTTAACAAATGGAGTTAGGCACCGGAGTCGGGGCAAGCCGGAGGGGAGGGTGGCCCAAGAGATTGTTGGCCTGATGTCTGTGTGTTCAGATTGCAGGAAGCGTCTTTTGGCCGGCGGCCCGACGCGCTCCAAGGTAAAATGATATGGATGACAGATCTGTCCTCATTGCCGGCGGCGCCGGTTTCCTGGGTTCACATTTGTGCAAGCACTATCTTGATCGGGGTGCGCGCGTGATCTGCGTCGACAACCTGTCGAGCGGACGCATGCGGAATATCGAACATCTGCTGGACATCACGGCGTTCCGCTTCGTGCTCCATGACATAACAGATCCTTTGGATCTCGGCGAAAAGATCGACTTCATCATCAACATGGCCGCGCCGGCCTCACCGCCCAGATACCAGGCGGACCCTATCGCGACTTTCGATACGATCGTGATCGGTTCGGAAAACCTGCTCAAGCTGGCTCGAAAAACCGGGGCCCGGATCCTTCAGGCCTCCACCTCGGAGGTTTACGGCGACCCGGAGATCATTCCCCAGACCGAAGAATATTGCGGCAAGGTCCAGACCATGGGTCCGCGCGCCTGCTATGATGAAAGCAAACGTGCCGCCGAAACGCTGTTTTACGATTTTCACCATACTCTCGGGGTGGATATCCGCGTCGCGCGTATCTTCAACACCTACGGACCCAACATGGATCCGGAGGATGGGCGCGTCGTGTCGAATTTCATCGTTCAGGCGCTGTCTGGCAGCGGGCTGACGGTCTATGGTGACGGGCACCAGACGCGATCGTTCTGCTATGTGGATGACATGATCACCGGTCTGACCGCGCTGATGCATTCGAAGGTAGATATTTTCGACCCGGTCAATCTTGGCAACCCTGGCGAGTTCTCCATCCTCGAACTGGCAAAGATCGTTCTCGAAGAAACACAAAGTAACTCGACCATCGAGTTCCGGGATCTGCCAAAGGACGATCCGGAATACCGGCGCCCCGACATCTCCAAGGCCAGGCGGCTCTTGGACTGGTCGCCCGATGTTCCTTTGCGTGAGGGGCTGCGCCAGACGATCATCTATTTAGCGGCTGAGCTGGGGCGCAACGCTCGGCCGACCGAGTAAAGGCCATGTCCGCTGTTCCTCTTATCGTGCTTGGCGGGGCCGGGTTCATCGGCAGCCATTGCTGCAAGCATCTCGCGGCGCGGGGCTATCTGCCTGTATCGGTCGACAACCTCAGCACCGGCCATGCGGATGCGGTGAAATGGGGGCCGCTGGAACGTGTCGATGTTCGCGATGCGGCTGCCTTGGCGGCGGTCATCCGCAAATACGGCGCGCGCACTGTCCTGCATTTCGCGGCTTTCGCGGTGGTGTCGGAGTCGATACGCGCGCCCGACAGCTATTACGACAACAATGTCGGCGGCATGATCGGGGTTCTGGCGGCGATGAAAGCTGCAGATGCCAATCTGTTGGTGTTCTCCTCAAGCTGTGCCACCTACGGCATCCCACCCAAGGTGCCCATCGATGAAGCCGTAACGCAGTCTCCGATCAACCCCTATGGGTGGACCAAGCTGATCGGCGAACAGATGATTTACGCCCAGGCTGCCGCCTACGGCCTGAACTTCACTATCCTGCGCTATTTCAATGCCGCCGGGGCCGACCCCGAGGGCGAATTGGCCGAGCGGCACGACCCCGAGACGCGTCTGATCCCGCTTGCGCTGATGGCGGCCTCGGGGATGGGTCCGCCGCTGCGGATCTTCGGCACCGATTTCGACACGCCCGATGGAACCGCCATACGCGACTATATCCACGTGACCGACCTGGCAAAGGCGCATTACCTGGCCCTCCGCCACCTAGAGACTGGCGGCGATAATCTGGTGCTGAACCTTGGGACTGCCCATGGCCTGTCGGTGCACGAAATCTGCGGTGCCGTCGAACGCATCACCGGCGTTCCGGTCCCGCTGGTCGAGGCCCCGCGCCGGGCGGGCGATCCGCCGGTCCTGATCGCGGATGCCTCCGAAGCCCGGCGGCGGCTCGGTTTCCACCCGAGGCTCTCCGGCGTCGAAACCATCTTGCGCCACGCGGCACCGCATTACGGCCACAAGATCGGCACGACAGAAGATGACTGAAACCACGGGCCAAATACCAACGAGCGCCCTCCGCGCCGGAAGATCTTCCCCCTTCCAGCGCCGCCTTCTGACTGGCCGCAAGAAGGCCAAGTACGACGTGCTTGTCCTGTTGTGGGCATTGGCGACGCTCTGGTTCTGGCAGTGGTGGCTTGACCCACGCCACATCCCGCCAGACGGCATACGTTATCAGGTCGCGACGCTCGCTTTTTTCTGGATGGTCTTCATGCAGGCGTTTTTCGTGCTGATCTTTCGCCGCGCGATCGTGCCCGCCGGCGACCCGCCCGCCCCGGGGTATGTCCGGGTTGCGATGATCACGACAAAGACACCGTCCGAGCCGTTTCCGCTGGTTCGTCAGACCCTGGAGGCGATGCTGGCGCAGACCTACCCGCATGACACATGGCTGGCCGACGAGGATCCGCAGCCCGAAACCATCGAATGGTGCGCGGCTCACGGGGTGCAGATATCCACGCGCAAGGGCCGGTCGGACTTTCACCGTAGCGAATGGCCGCGTCGAACCCGGTGCAAGGAAGGCAACCTTGCCTTCTTTTATGACCATTATGGCTATGACCGCTACGACTTCGTCTCGCAGCTCGATGCCGACCACGTGCCCCAGCCGACATATCTCGAAGAGATGATGCGCGGCTTTGCCGATCCCAGGGTCGGCTATGTCAGCGCCCCGTCGATCTGCGCCCGCAATGCTCCGCAGAGCTGGGCCGCGCGCGCTCGAATGGATACCGAAGCAGCGTTCCACGGCATATTCCAGGCCGGCTATGCGGCCGTACTGGCGCCGATGTGCATCGGGTCGCACTACGCTGTGCGGACCCGGGCGCTGCGTGAAGTGGGCGGGCTCGGCCCCGAACTGGCCGAAGACCATTCGACGACGATGCTGTTGAACTCGGGCGGCTGGCGCGGTGTGCATGCTCTGGAGGCAATTGCCATCGGCGACGGGCCGGCGCAAACCGGCGATCTGTGCACGCAGGAGTTCCAGTGGTCGCGCAGCCTTTTGTCGATCCTGCTGCGTTACACCGCCCGTTACCTCAAGCCGCTACCTCCGCGGCTGAAGTTCCAGTTCGTCTTCTGCCAGCTCTGGTATCCGCTATTTGCGCTGTTCATGCTGGTGCTTTACCTGCTGCCCATCGCGGCTGTCCTGTTCGACATGCGGTATGCAGACGTCACATACCCCGCCTTCCTGGCCCATGCGATCTGGCCGGCGGTGGCGGTGACGCTGATGGCCTATGCGCTGCGGTCCGACGGCTTTCTCCGCCCCCTCAACGCCAAGGTTCTGGGATGGGAGAAGGCCCTGTTCCTGGCTCTGCAATGGCCCTGGGTGCTTTGGGGGTGCGTAATGGCCGTGCGTGACAGGCTCACCGGCGATTTTGTCGATTTTCGCATCACGCCCAAGGGCGGTGCGGTCGAGGCCAGGCTGCCCTTGCGGGTTGTCATGCCCTATGTCGTCCTGGCGCTTGGCTGCATCCTTCCGGTTCTGCTGGTCGACGACCTGCAAACGGCGATGGGGTTCTACTTCCTGACACTTCTGAATGGCACGATCTACACGATCATCGTCATCTTCATCGTCTTCTACCATCTTCGCGAAAACCGCATTCCCCTTTGGCAGGGCCTGCGTGCCGAGCCTGTGCAGATGCTTTCGGCACCGCTGCTGGCCTGTCTGGCCATCGTGGCGCTGGTTTATCGCGGGCCGCAAAGCGTGCTGGCGCTCAGTATCGGTTTGGTCGACGCCGAGATCGTCCGTTACGAGTACGTGGTTTCGGGCGCCGGAATGGGGGGCACCGACAACGTTAAATTCCAGTTCAACCCGAATGCCTGGAAAGTGCTTTTGGGTCTAGATGAGGAGAAATAAGATGACCTGGACAACGACGCGAGGATTGCTGGCGGCCGTGATGGCGGGCGCTCTTCTCTGGCCTTCTGGTGCCGTGGCGGCACCGCCGGGCGATCTGCCATTCGGTGCCTACGATCCCTACGGGGCCTTTGGCGATGACCCCGATGTGCAGATCGAACACCTGTTCCTGCCTTGGCAGGATGTCTACTTGCCCTCGCTGCTGGAGGCCGACGCATATGCCGCCGAGCGCGGACGCTCGGTCCTGGTAACGATCGAGCCCTGGACCTGGACGCGCGATGAACGCAACCGGCCCGAGGTGCTGATCGCCGGTATCAACAGTGGTGCCTTCGACACCAACATGAGCACGATCTGCAGTATTCTTGGCGGATTCCAAAGTGCCGTCACCGTCCGCTGGGCCCATGAGATGGAGGACTACTCCGGACAGTTCATCTGGGCCGGTTGGCAGCCCGAAACCTATATCGCCGCCTACCGGCGCATGGTCGATGTCTGCCGCTCGGTCGCGCCCGACATCGATTTCATGTGGTCACCGCTCGGTCTGGAAACGGACAAGACGCTTTACCCGTTCGAGGAGTACTTCCCCGGCGAGGACTATGTCGATGTTATCGGCCTGTCCGTCTTCGGCCTGCAGAAATGGGAAAAGGACAAGCTTGGCGCGGAACGCAGCTTCCGGGAGGTCCTCGATCCGCGATACGAGCGCGCCGTCAAATTCGGCCTGCCCATCGTGGTCGCCGAACTCGGCTTTTCCGGGGATGCGGATTATGTGAACAAGTGGCTTGAGGACGTCCGCCAAAGCCTGGAGGGCCTCAGCGAGCTTGTCGCCGTGGTCTATTTCAACCAGAAGGAAGTCTACCCATGGCCCGATGGCTATGGCCTTCCGGACTGGCGGTTCGGACAGAATATCGTCGAATGACGGCAAGCTGCCCGAGGCATCGGCAGGAAAATGCCGATGCCCCGGCATCCGCGCATCCGCGCAGAAAATCAGCCGCAGACAAATACTTGAGTCCAATTGATCTGCGGCTTCGCCTGCGCTCTCGCCAGCGATTTGCCGGGTAGCGCCCATTCGATGCCTGCAACGGCTCGGAACGAACTTCCCGTCGTGCTATGAAAGCGCCGCGGCATGAGATGGAACAGGCTCGTTTCTGCCGTTGAAAACAAAGGGGCAGGGCGATCGATCACATCGCCCCCTCCATTGAGATCGAGCAGAAAAAGGACTCCAACCAAAAATGACATTGGGGACAGCTTTCCTCCCGTCGGGAGCCAATCGAATTGCGCTTGGCCTTGCCGCCTTGCTTGTGGCATCGACCGCCGCGCAGGCCGCAACACGTGACAACTTCGCCTCGAAAGAGACGCCAGTCGTTTCCTCACATTCGAGCGAGCTCGCTCTGAACCTGTTGGCCGCGCCAGGCAACGGCACGCCAATGGTGAAGACCGCCACGATGGGGTCGGGGAGCTGGGTCTGTTCTCCTGCGGGATTCGGACAACGCTCCAGGTGCCAGGAAAACTGACACCGGCTTTCACCGGACCGACCTTCCAATCGCCATATTTCAGCCCGCCCCGTGACGCGTTGTCGTGATCTCGTTGGCATACAGGCACGCAGACAATGACGGTCTGCCCAATGAAACGAGGTTAACCATGTCTCGCACAGGTTCCTTTCCGCTCCGCCGTATCCGGCATCTTGTTCTCTCCACCTCGGCAGCGCTGCTGATTGCAGGCGCGGGGCATGCGGCCGACACCGCCGTCACGCCCTCCGCCCAGACCGGCGTTGCAGTGACGCGTGCCGCGACAGCCACTCTCAACCTGCTGTCCGCGCCCAGCAGGGGTACACCCAAGGTGCCCGTCGTTTCGATGGGGCGCGGCAGCTGGATTTGTTCACCGGCAGGTTTTGGCCGTCGCTCGCGCTGCTACCGGAACTGACGCGACGATGGTCCGCCTGCTTCTCATCCTGACCGGGCTTCTCCTCATGGTCCAAACCGCAAGCGCACAGCAGGCCGGCGTCGGCGCGTGGGAGAACAAGAGCTACACGACCCTGCGCTGGATCGAAAAGACACGCGGTCTGGAGTGGTATTACAACTGGCGCGCCGACGAGATTCACCAAAAGGGTAGCCAGCGCCGTCGGGTCGAATTCGTGCCCATGATCCACAGCGCCAGGAACGTGCGTGACCCGATCGAGTCACGCCTGGCTCCCAAGGCGCTGCTTGGCTTCAACGAACCCGACGGGCGCGGAGGCAAGCATCAGGCTGGGATGAGCGTGGACGAGGCCATTGCGCTCTGGCCTCACCTGGAAGCGCGCGGATTGCGACTCGGCAGCCCGGCGACGACGCGCGGGGGCACCCTTGGCCGAAACTCGTGGCAGCGCCGTTTCATGACCGAGGTCGAACGGCGCGGCCTGCGCGTGGACTTCATGGCGGTGCACTATTACTCGACCGATGGCGATGTGGATACGTTCCGCAACTGGTTGACCGCGGTTTACAAGGAATACCGGCGACCGATCTGGGTGACCGAATTCGCCGTCATCGACTGGTCACGTCCAACGCGGACAAGCTACAATGCCAACGCGGCCTTTGCCTATGAGGCGATCCGGATGATGGAAGCCTTGCCCTTCGTCGAACGCCACGCATGGTTCGCGGCGAACCCCTATCCGTGGCGGGGCACCGTGCCGGCGATCAACCTCGTCGACAACAACATGCGCCCAACGCCGCTGGGCGAGGCGTTCGCCGATATCCTTGCCGGCCGCGCCCCCGAAGAGATCGCAAGCCTTTCGGCTGACTGACCCTCGCTCGCCTGCCCAGAAGCCTTCCCCGAACGCTCCCGCTGGATCTCAGGGATCGGGTTTGCAGTCATGCGTGTTGATCGCGGCAATGGCGCGCTGGCCCAGATCCTCGGGGATGTAGCGGCTCCACCCCATGTGAAAGCCCAGACCCTCGGAATTGTTGTTGATGAAGCTGGCGACGAGCTCGCCGTCGGGCGCGAACAGCAACAACCGCCCGGCATTCTCTTCTTCAAGCATCATGTGGCCAGTGGGCAGGAAATCGAACAGACCCTCGGTTTCCGTCCTGACCGAGTATTTCTCCATCGCAGCGCGAAACGGGCTGGTCACCGTATCCGTCTCGAAGTCGTAGAACAGCACTTCCGAGACATTGCGCACGCGACGCCCCCTGCCGGTGTTGACGGCGCTGTTGTTGAAAACCGCTATGGTGTGATCGTCGATGATATCGACATCGTGCTGATCCAGCCACGGGCCTTCCTTCATCCACACAATCTTGTTGGTGGAGGGGCGATAGAGGAGGATCGTCGAGTAACGGCGGATGCTGACGAAGACATCGCCCTTTTTCCAATAGGGCCCGTCTTCGAGAACCGGTTGCGCATCGTTCAGATGCAGCGGGTTGTTGTAATGGAAACCCGCGCCGAAGATCCGGTGGAACAGGCCGTTTTCATAGAAGGCCTTCACGATGGATTTCTCGTACAGCACCTCGCCATCGGCCGTCATATGGGTAATCGCGTCTTCAATGAACCACTCCGTCACCCCCGGAATATCGGATTGCGCGGGGTCCGTGGCGATCCAGAAGCCGCCCTCGCCATCAGGCTCTGTCGAGTGGTGGTAATAGATATCGTCCTTCATCCAGACCTTGTCGCCACAGGCCGATATCCTGAACAGCGGCGCATACTGATCCTTGACGATCAGATCGCCGTTCTCAAGCAAGAGCGGGTGGATCGCGCGCCAGGCTGCGCGACGCCATGCGGTGTAGTCCATCCAGATCCAGTCGCGTCGCGCATCCGCCAGCAGCTCATTGGCATCCGGCCACCAACGATGGACCACCGACAGGTCTGTCAGGTCGTATAGCTCGAGCACGTGCCGACGTTTGTCCCCGTCATGGCGGCTGATCAGGATATAGCCGGGAAGATCGCCGGGATAGCTTTCGCCTTCGACCTGCCAGCCGCCGGTACCCGGGAAGCGATTGGGCGATTGCGACAGCATCCGCTCGTCTTCATGGAGCACCTCTTCGATCGTCCAGGGGGCCTTGGCGACCAGGACCGCCGTCTCTCCGAGGCTGCCGAAACGCGCTTTGCCATTTGTGGTGTCATAAACGATTGCCCCGAACATGACGGCCCCGATTGCCGCCGCTACCAGCAACAGTCCGACGACCCACAGCTCGATCTTGCGGAAGGCAAACCGTTCCAATCGCATTCTATGCATGCTCCTCCCGACGGCGGACTTCAGCCGCGCCGCCGACACTCAATTGCTACCATCGTGATTATGACTGTCAACAGAAGCGGATTGGAGTGCGTGACGTTCGATCTTTCCGGCGAAAATGGCGACAACGCCAACACGTCCCGCGTTGAACAACAGCGGCAAGGATCAGTGCAACCGCAACGGCCCATCCCGCCCCGAAACGCCACGGAAAACCGAACGCGGAAAGGACCAGGCAGGGTCCGCAGCCGCGAACATGCCAGGGCGATTGTCCCGACTACTCGGATTTCGATCCCTGTTCATCCTCGGAGGAGGTGTGCCGCGCACGCTTGATCATGCGCTTGATTGGGAACCAGAGAAATCCCACGATCAAGAGGATGATCCCGGCGGCAAGTGCAAGGGCGACCGCGATCGCACCCAGACCGGCCCCCGGCCCGATATAAGCCAGCGCAGGCTTCGGCAGGAACGCCGCCAGGAAAGCTGCAACCGGGATCGACAGGCGAAGGAAATGAGTCATGTTCCTTGCTCCATTCACCATGGATTTGCCGGGGTCCGGATCCTATCCGCCCGCCCCGGTCAGGGTCTATGTTAAGCAGCGGGCTAACCGGCGTCCACCACCCTCGGTCACAGGGAGTAGGATGGCTTGCCCAAGGGCTGCCGGTCTGTTCAGACGCCCCGGCTGGTGATGTCGGTGCAATGTGGATCGCGTCCGGGCAGGGGGTTGGGCACCCAATGCTATCCGCGCCATTTCCCGCAAAGCCGCTGGTCGCCTTCTCGGGGATTCCGCCCTGCGGGACTGATCCAAACAGGCTGTGGTCCTATCGGCATCTTCCACCGACAGGGCGCATCGCCAAGGTCGTTTCGGACGAAACCTAAACTCACACGTCATACGCCAACATGACACCGAGTGCGCATAATTGTCACAACGATGCATTGATGGCGCATTCATGCGACATTAGGCTCGGCCCGGACAATGGGAGTCGACCATGGACAAGTGGGGCGAGATTCGAACGGCATATCACGTGGCAAAGCTGGGAACGGTCAGCGCGGCGGCCGAGACCCTTGGCGTGCACCGCGCGACCGTGAATCGTCATATCGACGCCCTGGAGGCCCATCTTGGCGCCAAGCTCTTTCAGCGCCATGGTCGCGGCTATGTGTTGACCGAGACCGGTCGGGAACTCCTCACCGTCATGGGACGGGCCGACGAGATGGTGGCGGATTTCACCGGTCGCACCCGGGCGCGTGACGCCGAGTTGACCGGTGAAATCATCATCACCACGGTGCCACCTCTGGCCGGGCGGCTCATGGCTCCCATCATTCGGTTCCGCGAACAGAACCCTAAAACGCGTGTCACTTTGTTGGCGGAAGAAGAGCTGCTCAAGCTGGAATACGGGGAGGCGCATATCGCCCTTCGTGGGGGACCAAGACCGGACCAGGACGACTATGTCATCCAGGATTTCGATCGGGTAGGTTTTGGCCTCTACGCCCATGAGCGATACGTTCGGCGCCGCGGTCTCCCGCGCGATGCGGAGGATCTCGCCACGCATGATTTCATCGGTATTCCGAACCGCAGGGGCGACTCCGTGGTCGAAGCCTGGCTGTCCCGGATCGCGCCCGAGGAACGGGTTGTCCTGCGGACATCCGATGTGCGGACCACGCAGGACGCGGTTCTGTCGGGCGCGGCGATCGGCTTCCTGCCAGCACATCTGGCGCGGCAATACCCGGGCTTGCATCAGGTTCTGCCGCCACGGCCGGAATGGTTCATCCAACTCTGGCTGGTCACCCATGTCGACCTGCACCGGACAGACAAGGTTCAGGCCATGCTGAAATGCATCAAGGATGCCCCGCCCACGGGCTCTGGCTTGGCTTGAGAACGGCCAGACAGCACTCCCTGACGCGCAGGAAGTTCCTCCGGCGATGGCGCAGCTTTCGCCGATCTCGGCACCTGTCGGACAGACCGTCAAATTCTTGTCGCGCGCGGTGTCGGCTCAGCCCAGAACGGGTGGCACGGAAATAGGGTATCTCACAGTACGATTGGTCGCATTCATGCGCAGTCACCGCGCATACCGGCACCTGTTTGCGCGGAAGAGACCGGGATATGGCACCTCCAATGGCGGGCAAGCCTTCCTCTCCGACCTGCTGACACACTGACCCTATCGAGATGGCCCATGACTCCGAACCTCAGGACTCCCTTGGCGTTTCGCGCGTTCGTCATTGCCATTGGTGTTGTCGCGAAACTCGGTCTTCCCGACGCCTCCGACGCGGAGGTGCCTGCCGATTGCCGCGAAAGTCCCGCTTACACATGCATCACGGACCTCAACGAACAGGGCAGGCAGGCGGTGCCCATTTGACCCGGAGGGCAGTGGGGCAGTCTCCCCCTGCCTCTGCCATGTCGCCCCTTCTCGCTGGCAATCCCGATCCCCTTCACATGGATACCGGCCTTCCAACCCGACAAGACAAACCCAAGTGACATACGCGCAATGACAGATCTTCAGGCCGCCGCACCCTATCAGCCGGCGGCAACCGATCACAAACCGGCGCTGCCGCTGACCGAATTCGTCGCGCTGATGGCGGTGTTGATGGCGACCGTCGCCTTCTCCACCGACGCCATGCTGCCGGCCTTCCCGGAGATATCTGCCGAGCTTTCACCCAGCTCGCCCAACCGGGCGCAATTGATCGTCGCCTTCTTCCTGCTGGGGCTGGGCGTCGGCACCATTTTCACCGGGCCGATGTCGGATGCCTGGGGGCGCAAGCCGGTGATCCTTGGCGGTGCCGTGGTCTATATCGCCGGGGCCATGATATGCTGGCAAGCCGGGTCGCTTGAAATCATGCTGGGCGGACGGATCCTTCAGGGGGTCGGTGGCGCGGCGGGGCGGACAGTCTGCATGGCCATCGTGCGCGACCTGTATTCGGGGCGTCGGATGTCGCAGATCAGCTCTCTGATCATGATGATCTTCTCCATTGTCCCGGCCATGGCGCCCACCTTCGGCGCACAGGTGATCGACCTGGCCGGCTGGCGGGCGATCTTTGTCGCCTTCGCCTTCGTTTCAACCATCGGCGCCACCTGGTTCTG
Organism: Aliiruegeria sabulilitoris; assembly: GCF_001558155.1. Classification (GTDB taxonomy): domain Bacteria; phylum Pseudomonadota; class Alphaproteobacteria; order Rhodobacterales; family Rhodobacteraceae; genus Tropicimonas; species Tropicimonas sabulilitoris. The sequence goes on along the minus strand of NZ_LOAS01000029.1, from coordinate 19,931 downwards.
GCTGCGCCAGCCCGAGACATTGCCGACGGCCAGGCGGACACCGCTTCGGCCCGGCAGCCTCATGGTGAATACGCGCTACGTCCTGTCTATGCGGGTGGTGATCGTGGCAATCATCGTTCAGGTGCTGACTTACGGAACGCTTTTCTCGATGATCTCGTCGGTCCTGCAGATCTTCGACATCACCTATGGGCGCGGAGAGCATTTCCACTTCTGGTTTGCAGGGGTTGCCCTGCTGGCGGCCAGCTCGGGCTTCCTCAATGCCAAGCTTGTCAACCACCTGGGCATGCGCTTCATGATCAACGCGATGCTGGTGGCGCAGATCACGCTCTCCTCGCTGGCCGCGCTCCTTCTGTGGGGCGTCGGGCTCACGGGGACCGCCGGTTTCGTCGTGTTCCTGGTCTTCACCCTGGGGATCCTTTTCCAGAACGGGTTGATCGCCGGCAACGCGACGGCGCTGGCGATGGAACCGGTGGGCCATCTTGCGGGGCTGGCAGCCTCGGCCATGGGCGCGATCAGCACCATTCTCGCCGTGCTGATCGCGATCCCGGTTGGACAGGCCTTTGATGGCACGCCCGTACCGTTGATCCTGTGTTCCCTCACCTGCGCCGGTCTCAGTTTCGGGACCATGCGCTTCCTGCCGCAAAGGGATTGACGCACGAAGCCGCAAGCCTGTTGACGCCCCTATCCGGGGCGCGCCGCACTTCCTGCGGCCAGATCCCTTTCCTGTCGTGTTGTGGGGGCGCTATCTTTTTTCCGCATTGCAGCGACGGAAATCATCGCGCGGCCCGTGGAAGCGAAACGGCCGCGCCTTTGCAGTCTCGTTCGCCGCCAGACGGCAAAGGGCTCTCGATGCTTCCAACTGTACAAACAAAACCGGACCTGTTTCATGAATCTTCGACCTTTGATGATCCTGCCTCCACTCGTGATTGCCGTGCTCGGTTTCAACTGGATGACACGAGAACAGCCCGAGGATGTCATCCGTCAGGAGGAATTCCGGCTCGCGGTGCGCGTGATGGAGATACTGCCGCAACCCGTCTCGGCCAGTGTCACCGGCTATGGTCGGGTCGAGCCGGTTCGGGACTGGTCGGCGGTCTCGGAGGTCCAGGGGAGGATCGAGACGATCCCTGGCGACCTGGCCGCCGGCAGCATCGTCGAGGCGGGCGATGTGCTGTTTGAAATCGACGTGACGGATTACGAGCTTGCCCGCCAGAAGGCGCAGGCCAATATCACCGCGGTCGAGGCCCAGTTGCACGAAATCGAACGGCAGGAAGAAAACACCCGCAAGACGCTGGAGTTGCAGGAACGGACGAAGGCCGTTGCGCAGGACGAGTACGACCGCGTCGCCTCGTTGGTCGAACGCGGCGCCTCCACACAGGCCGCGCTCGACACCGCGCAGAAAACCCTGCTGGCGCAGTCGAATTCGGTGCTCGCGCTGGAGAACACGCTGGCGCTCTATCCCGCCCAGCGGGAAAGCCTGGAAGCGACACGTGCCGTGCGCAACTCCGAGCTGCGCGAAGCCGAGCGGTCGATCGAGAAGGCGACGATCTCCGCACCATTCCGCGGCCGGGTCTCGGAAATTGGCGTCGAGGCCGGGCAGTTCGTCCGCACCGGCGACACATTGCTAGTGCTGGACGACACCTCCGCCGCCGAAGTGACCGCCGAGGTCCAGCCGACAACCTTTGCGCCGATCTTCATGGCGACACGCGGCAAGGTCGACCTTCCCGAGGAAGGCATCGACACCTCCGGGGCCATGGCAATCCTGAAAGAGGCCGGAATATCGGCCGAGGTGCGTGTGTCGCTCGGAAACCGGGTGATGTCCTGGCCGGCGGAACTGGCACGCATGCGCGGCACGCTCGACACGGACACCGCGACGATGGGCGTTGTCGTCCGGGTCGAGGATCCGACTTTCGGGCAGCCAGAGCTGCAACGCGCGCGGCTCGAATCCGGTGCCTTCGTATCGGTCATCTTCACCTCGCAACCGATCGAGAACACCATCCGCGTTCCGCGGAGCGCATTGCGCTATGGCGATGACGGCGCGGCTTTTGTCTACCTGGCGGATGCGCAGGACCGGCTTGCCAAATCCGCAGTCGAGGTCGGCCCGTCCATCGGCGAGGACGCCATCATCCTGAGCGGGTTGGAGGGCGGCGAGCGGCTGGTGTTGAGCGAACCTTCGCCCCCGGTGATCGGCATGGCGTTGGATCCTGTCATGCCCACGGCGGAGCAGTAACATGATCGCCTGGTTCGTCCGTCACCCCGTCGCGTCCAATCTGCTGATGGCGCTGATCTGCATTCTCGGCCTCTCAACCGTCAGCAATATCGAACGAGAGACCTTTCCCGACACCACCGCCTCCACCGTTCTGGTGTCCATCTCCTATCCCGGCGCCTCTGCCGTCGATGTGGACGAGGATATCTGTACCCGGCTGGAGGACGCGATTTCCGGCACTGACGGATTGGCGGAGCTCGACTGTCTCTCCGTCGACGGGCGCGCCGTGGCAACCGCCGAGCTGGAGACCGGCGGCGATAACATACAGTTCTACAACGATGTCTCATCGGCTGTTTCGGGTGTGAACGATTTCCCGGCCGACGCGGAGACTCCGTCCATCGAGCGTGGCGGGCGCACCGAGATGATCGCCCGGATCGCTGTCTCCGGCATCGACGGCAAGAAGGGTCTTCTGGAATACACCGACGACCTCGCAAACAGGCTGCAGGGCGTGGACGGCGTATCCGAAGCGATCGTGTCGGGGCTTGCCGACCGGGAATTGCGCGTGACCTTCGACGACGAGGAGTTGCGCCGTTACGGCCTGTCGAGCCAGGGCGTAGTGGATGCGATCAACGCCCGTTCGCTCCAACAACCGCTGGGCGAGGTGGAAACAACCGAGAAGAGCCTCGTGCTGCGCTATTCGGACGTGCGCCGCACCGTGGCGGATCTCGAAGACCTAATCGTTTTGCAGAACGAAAGCGGCGGCATCGTGCGGCTGAAGGATCTCGCGACCGTTCGGATCGTCGATAGCGACAAGAACACGCAAAGCTTCATCGACGGCGCGCAGACGGCGACCATCCAGATAATGAAGGCCACGGATGGCGATTCCATCCGTATCTTCGAACGTGTCGAGGCGATCCTGGAAGAGGAGCGCGCGACCTGGGCAGAGCCGTTCCAGATCACCGTCACCAACAACCTGACCGAGATCGTCGAGGAACGTCTTTCCCTCATCGTCACCAATATCGTCATGGGATTGGTGCTGGTCTTTGCCGTGATGTGGATGTTCTTCACGCTCAAGGAGGCGCTCTGGATATCGGCCGCCTTGCCGGTGTCCTTCCTCGGCGGGCTGTTCTTGATGAACGCCCTTGGCGTGACCATCAACATGATCACACTCATCGCGTTGTTGATGGCCGTCGGGCTGATCATGGACGATTCCATCGTCATCGCCGAGAATATCGACAAGTGGCGGAGCCGCGTCGGTGGCAAGGAGGCGGCCTGGCGTGGGACGCAGGAAATCCTGCCGGGCGTGCTGTCCTCCTTTCTGACCACGGCTTGCGTCTTCGGCCCGTTGATGTTCATCGACGGGGATCTGGGTGAGGTGCTCAAATACATCCCGATGGTGCTACTGCTGACCCTCGGATTGTCCTTGCTTGAAGGGTTCCTGATCCTGCCGCATCACCTGAGCCAGATCGGGAAGGGGACTCCGGCCGCGCACAAGGAACGCCCCGCCGCACGGGTGCTGGAGCGGTTCAAGGAGGGCGTGGTCATTCCCGCCGCTGGGGCGCTGGCGCGGGTCCGCTACCTGACCATCGGCACCGTGCTGGGGGCGCTCGTGCTCTCGATCGGGCTGGTCGCGTCCGGTCAGATCAAGGTCGTCGGGTTTCCGCAGGTGGAAGGCGACACGATCGAAGCAAAGATCGCGCTCACCTCCGGGATTGCCCGAAAACGGACGGTGGCCAATGTCGAGCAGATCCTCGCAGCCCTTGAACGGGTCGATGCGCGCTACACGCCCGGCACCGAAGGGGCCGCGCCGCTGGTCGAGCGCGTTCTCGTGAGCTACGGCACCAACTCGAACGTCAACGACAATGGCTCCAACACCGCGACGGTGACGGTCGACCTGCTGGAGGCCGAAAAGCGCAATGTGAGTGCGAGCGAGGTCCTGCGGGTCTGGCGCGCGGAATCTGGCGCGCTGCCGGACCTGCATCAGGTGAGCTTTGCCCAAAACGAGATGGGTCCGGGGGGCAACGATATCGATATCGACATCTCGGGGCGCGATCTCGGCGACGTCGAGGCGGCGGCGTCCGAGGTCCTCGCACGGCTGTTGGAGCGGATCGACGTCAAGGAGGCCTATTCCGATTTCTACGGGGGGCGCCAGGAGGTGAAACTCACGCTGAACGAATACGGCTATTCCGTGGGGCTGACACCGCAATCGCTCTCGGCGCAGCTTCGCCAGGCGTTCCAGGGCTCGGAGACCGATACATTCCACACCGGAGCCTCCAATGTGAACGTGCAGGTGCAGCTGGGTGACACGGTCGCGAACCTCACCGAGCTGGAGGAATTCCCGATCATCGTCGGCGATGGCAAGCAGGCCGCGCTCATCACCGTGGCCGATATGGACCTCGCCGCTTCCTACCCGACGATCACCCGCAAGGACGGGCGCGTGGTTGCCAATATCCTCGGCCAGATCGACCGCAAGGCCACCACCTCCACCGCCATTTCGACCTTCGTTCTGGACGAGGTCGCGCCGGAACTGGAGCGGCTATACCCCGGCACCACGGTCTCCATTGGCGGGGCCACCGAGGAACAAAAGAAATCGCAATCCTCGGTCGGCTCGAAGTTGTTGCTGGGGCTCATCGGCGTCTACATGGTGCTTGCCTTCCAGTTCCGCAGCTACACGCTGCCCATCGTGGTGATGCTGTCGATCCCCTTCGCGCTGATCGGCACGATCCTTGGTCACTGGGCCATGGGGTTGGATCTGTCGATGCCGAGCATGATCGGTTTCGCGTCGCTTGCGGGTATCGTGGTCAACAACGCCATCCTGTTCCTGACCTTCTTCCAGACCCACCTGCGAGGGGACGACCACGTTGCGGCCGCCCTCGACGCCGTCCGTGCCCGCTTCCGGCCGATCCTGCTGTCGACCGGAACGACGGTGGCCGGGCTTCTTCCGCTTATCGCGAACAGCTCGGTCCATGTGCAAACCATGGTGCCGCTGGTTGTCTCGGTTGCGGCCGGTCTGACGGCCTCGATGATCCTGGTGACGCTGGTGCTGCCATCGCTGCTCAGCATCTATTTCGACATCTTCCCGGTGCAGAAATGGGTGGAGAAATTCGACGATGGGGAGAGCGGAGACATCCCGGCGCAAAAGGGCCCGCTTGTAGAAACGTGAAGCATCGGCCACAGGGCGGGAGCGAAGCCGCCTTTTGAACATCTACGAAGGGCTCGATCCCGCCCTTCGCCCCGCCCGCGACGAAGGATGGGCGGGGCAGGCGCTCTGTCGCGAACAGGCGTCAGTAGAGCTTTCCGCGCGCTGATACGGGCCAGAGTGTTTCAACCTTGCCGTTGCGGACCCCGACATACCAGTCGTGCAAATTGGCGGTGGGATCGCAATGGCCTGGAACCAGCCGGAGCTTGTCGCCGACCTTCAGCGCGCCTTTCGGATCCGTGATCACGCCATGTTCGTCGCTGCACTTGATGTATTTCACATCGTCACGCCCGTAGATGACCGGCAAGCCGCTATCGACCGATTGCGCCTTGAGACCTGCATCGCAAACCGCCATGTCTGCCTTGGCGTGGCTCATCACCTGGGTGAGGATGAAGAACGCGTTTTCCCATTGCACGCGATCGATGCGCTGGCCGTTTTCGTCCAGAACGCTGCCGTAATCGGCATCCATGAAGGCATAAGAGCCGCATTGAAGCTCGGTGTAGACGCCTGAGTTTGACTCGAACTCAAAGGTTCCGGTGCCGCCTCCTGTGACCAGCAACGGCGCCAGCCCCTCTGCCTTCAGCGCCGCCACGGCGTCTTTGACCATAGAGATGGCGACATCCAGCTTCGCCTTGCGGTCTTCATGGCGGCGAAGATGTTGCGCCGCGCCCTGGTAGGCCTGCAGGCCGCTGAATTTCAGCTGCGGGGCCGCGTCGATGGAACGAGCCAAGGCCAGCACGTCCTGCGTCGTGCTCACCCCACAGCGCTCGGCGCCGCAATCGATCTCCACGAGCACCTCCAGTTCGGTGCCATGTTTCTCCGCGGCAGAGGCCAGTTCCGCGACGTTGTCGATATCGTCCACGCACACGATGATACGGCCCCCCGTTTTCGGCAGGCGCGCCAACCGATCGATCTTGACGGGATCGCGGACCTGGTTCGACACCAGCACGTCCTTGATGCCCGCGCGCGCAAAGACCTCCGCCTCGGATACCTTCTGACAACAGATGCCGACCGCGCCGCCGAGAAGTTCCTGCAGTCGGGCCACGTCGACGGATTTGTGCATCTTGCCATGCGCCCGGTGCTGCATGCCGTGCGCGCGGCAATATTCGCCCATCTTTCGGATGTTGCGCTCCAATGCATCGAGGTCGAGAACCAGACAGGGCGTCTGGATGTCCGCCTCGTCCATACCCGGCCGCGCGGGAACGTCGAAGCCGACGTCAAGCTCGTCACAGGGGATTGATGCGGTCATTGGACGGTCTCCGTTCTTTGTCGCCGGGGCAAGGTGCCGTGGACCGTGATACCCTCGGCGATCAGACACCTGAAGAGGGTCGGTGCGTTCGGTAGTATTCCTGTGCCGCGGCCACACCGCTGCCCAGCGGGACAGCGAGCCCGAGATCCGCCATGCACATCTCTGCCGTGGCAATTCCGGACAGGGCCATAACATCGGTCATGCTGCCAAGGTGGCCGATGCGGAAGACGCGGCCCGCAACCTCGCCAAGCCCGACCCCGAAGGCCACCCCATAGGCGTCGGCCGCATGGGTCACGATACCGGTCGCGTTGAAGCCCTCGGGGGTGCAGATGGCGGTCACGGTGTCGGAATAGAGCTCCGGCGATCGCGCACAGAGATCGAGGTTCCAGGCCTTCGCGGCGGCACGGACCCCTTCGGCAATCCGGCGATGGCGGGAGAAGACGTTTTCCAGCCCCTCGTCCAGCAGCATTCGGCAGGACTCGTTCAACCCGTTCAGCAAGCCGAAGGCCGGGGTGTAGGGGTAGGCGTTTTTATTATAGCTGTCGCGCATGGAGCTTATATCGAAAAACGCGCGGGGCAGGCCGGCCGAGCGGCTGGCCGCCATCGCTTTCGGGCTGAATCCGACGATGGCGAGGCCCGCAGGCAACATGAACCCCTTTTGCGAACTGGTCACCGCCACGTCCACGCCCCACGCGTCAAAGCGGAAATCCATCGAGGCAATGGAACTGACGCCGTCGACAAGCAGCATCGCAGGGTGATCTGCCGCGTCCAGAGCCCGGCGAACGGCCGCGATGTCGGACGTCACCCCGGTCGCGGTTTCATTATGCGTGGCCAGAACGGCCTTGATCTCGTGGTGGATATCGGCTGCCAGGATTTCCTCGTAGCGATCCGTTGGTAGCCCGCCGCTCCAAGGCGCGTTAACAACCTGCACGTCGAGTCCAAGGCGCTGACTCATGTCGATCCAGCGCTGCGAAAACATGCCATGCCGCGTGGCCAGAACCTTTTGTCCGTCCGAGAGCGTGTTGGTCAGTGCCGTCTCCCAGCCTCCGGTGCCCGTAGAGGGAAAGATGAAAACCTCCGCGATGTCGCTTTGCAGAACCTTCCGCACGCCATCGCGGGCAGGGCGCAATATCTGACCGAACAGCGATGAGCGGTGATCGATCGTTGGCATGTCGCAGGCCTTGCGAAGGCGCTCGGGAATGTTGGTGGGCCCCGGGATGAAAACGGGATTCTGGAACTGCATGGGGGCTCCTTTCAGTTGCTCTATCGTGCCGCCCCGACCCATTCCGCATCGAGGGCGCAGTGTCTTGTCTTTCGGATCGGGCCTGTCCGGCGTGATATCTTCACGGATGGTTGGCGAAACCAAGCGGGGGCGCGCTTTGTCATCCATGAGAATACTGGCAATGCTGTGTTCTCGAAACGAAAATTCAGGATTGCCCGGCCGAGGGACGTGCGCGAGATGGGGCTGGAGCGGCAGTTCGGATCGATGACCAGCATCACGCGCGCCGATGGCGAGGTTATCTTGATCATCGCCGGAAAAGCTGACGTTTGCAACGCAGTGGAGGCGCTTCCTCCCGCAGATGCCAACGTCGCGTTCGACCGGTTCCGCCGCGAGCAGTGGACGGGCGCAGACGTCCATTTTTCGTGTAGATCGGACACCCCACGCCGATTTGGCCAAAGCCACCGGATGGTGGTATAATTGGCGCATGGAAACGTGATGCAAGACAGGGAGGCGGACAATGCCGAGTCTGCAGCGCTTACCCAAGAGTGCAACGATCCTTGTGTGTGACGCCCGAAAGGCGCTGTTTCTTCAAAATCATGGAACGGCGATTCATCCGTCGCTCAAGCTCCGCAAAACGATGGAAACCGAAGCGACGGGTGACGAGCGGGACCTCAAGGGAAATCCTCCCGGCAGGAGGCCCGACAGCCATGGCGGCGCCAGCCCGCGCGGACCGAAAAGCGCGATGGAGCAGCCGGATTTCGCACGGCTGGACGAGGAGGCGTTTGCCACCCGGATCGTGGAGGAATGCGCACGGCAGTTCGAGGCCGATGGCAGCGATGCGCTGGTGGTTGCCGCACCGTCCCGGATGTTGGGCGCCCTGCGCGATGCCATGGCCCCGAAGCTTCGCGACAGGTTGCTGGCGGAGATACCCAAGACCCTGACCGGACATCCGATCGATGAGATCGCCGACCATCTGGTCGCGACATGGTAGACCGTTTGCAACGGTTTGCGCCGGACGCCGGGCAATGAGACCTGCACTGTTTCGGGATCGAGCCGGAGCAGGGCGCGCACTTGGCCAGGCAGTGCGCGAGGCGCTTGGCAAGCTCCCGGGGCAGGCCGATCCGGTCATTCTGGCCCTTCCACGTGGCGGTGTCCCTATCGGCGCGGAAGTCGCTCGGATATGCGGGGCGCCGCTGGATCTGTTGATGGTCCGCAAGCTCGGGATGCCAGGACATGCGGAACTGGCCGTCGGTGCCGTGGTCGATGGCGACGATCCGCAGATGGTCGTCAACCCGGAGGTCCTTCGAATGGCCGGCATGACCCGGGAGGAGTTGGTCCCGATCCGGGACAGGGAATTGGCCGAGATCGACCGACGGCGGCAAATCTACCTGCCCGGGCGGCCGCCGATACCGTTGGAAGGCCGCGATGCCATCGTCGTGGATGACGGCATTGCCACGGGAGCGACCGTGCGTGCGGCCTTGAAGGGCCTGGGGCAACGGCGGGCGCGCCGGATCGTGCTGGCCGTTCCCGTCGCGCCGGCGGACACGGTGGAAGAACTCCGCACCCGCGTCGGCCTGTTGATCTGCCTTGAGACGCCGAGCCCCTTCTGGTCGGTTGGAGCCCACTATCAGGTATTCGATCAGGTCAGTGATGAGGAGGTGGTGGCGTGCCTGAGGGAGCACAGCTGATCGCTCGGCGTTTCAGGTGAAAACAGGTCAGGGTCACGGTCATGACCTGCCAAGCCGGGGCAGGGCGTTCGCGTCCCGCCTCGGGATACCGGGAGGCTCCCCCTTCCGGCCAATCGGGCCCCGTGGGCACACCATCCGTTTTGCCGCGATGGGATGCGCCCGGGTGCCCGCGTTCTTATTCAGTATCATGGTGGGCTTGCCGTGGCCGGGGTCGAACTTGCGGCCCACAGGTTGGAGATGGCCGAGCGGGCTTGGGGGCAAAACAATGGTGGACGCAAAAACCGGCCGGACCTGGACGGAGGAGACCTTCGAGGCATGGACCGCAGTTGCCAACCGCGTCTCCGACGCAGCGGCGCAACCACTGCGACTAACTTGCAATATCGAGGAGGGGGCGGGGACCTGGGCCGAAGAGCGTTGCGAGGTCCGGAAAATGCTCGTCAGACGCCCAGAGTTTTAACAAGGCCGGGCGCCCGACGTGATTTCTTCACGAGATACGACTGGTTGGGCCGTCCTAGTCGAGCAAGCTCGGCAAGATCAGCGACACCTGCGGCACATAGGTCACCAGCAACAGAATGAAGGCGAGTACGCCAACGAATGGCAGGTTGGTGCGCGATGTTTCCCAGATGCCCGACTTGGCGATCGAACAGGAGGTGATGAGCACCGAGGCCACGGGCGGCGTCTGCTGGCCGATGGCAAGGTTCAGCGTCAGCATGATGCCGAAATGCACGGGGTCGATGCCGACCGCGTTCACAAGAGGCATCACGACCGGCACCACAAGGATGATTGCCGCCGCGCCATGCAGGAACATGCCAAGGACCAGCAGCAGCAGGTTGAGAAGCGCGAGCACGACGAGCGGGTTCGTGGTGTATTCGGTGATCTCGGCGGCCAGGGTCTGCGGTACCTGTGCCTGGGTCAGGAACAGCCCGAGCGCGGCAGACGTGGCGACTAGCAGCATGACCACGCCGGTCTGGCTGATGCCTTCGAGCATGGCGCGGCGCAGGTGGACGAGGTCGAGATTGCCATAGATGAAGACGCCGATGACGAAAGAGGCGAAGACGGCAAGCCCGGCGGCTTCGGTGGCCGTCACGATCCCCGTCAGGATGCCACCAAGAATGATCACCGGCAGTGTCAGAGCCCAGAATGCCTCGCGGAAGGTCTTCGCCACATGACGCAGGTCGAAACCTTCGGCCCGTGGCAGATCATAACGAACGGCCAGGATGTAGGTGACGACCATCAGCAGCCCGCCCCCTAGGAAGCCGGGGATAATCCCGGCGACGAAGAGCGTGAGCACAGAGGTCTCGGAGATCGCGCCATAGAGGATCATGGCAATCGAGGGCGGGATGATGATCGCCAGCGAGGCCGAGGACGAGGTGATCGCCGCGGCAAGCGTGCGCGAATAGCCCCGGCGCTTCATCTCCGGGATCAGCACGGTGCCCGTCGCCGCAACGTCGGCCACGGCGGAGCCGGAGATCTCGGCGAAAACCATCGAGACACCGATATTGACCATGCCGAGCCCGCCGCGCACGAACCCGATCAGCGCGGTGATGAAGTTGATGAGTTTGACCGAGATACCGGAGGTATTCATCAGGTTCCCGGCGAGAATGAAGAGCGGGATCGCGATCAGCGGGAAGGAGGTCGCGCCGGTATAGAGCGCGATGGCCATGTCGTAGAATTGCGCCGTCCCCGTGGTCAGCGCGAAGCCGCCGAGCGCGACGATGCCGATGGCCACCGCGATGGGCACGTTGATCATGATCAGGGAGATCAGCACAAAGGTCGTAAGAAGCAGGATCATGACCGGTCTTCCTTGAACGTGTAGGATTTTGCCTCTGCCTCGGCTTCGGCGATGGCCTGATCGATCTCCGCATGTTCGGGATCGACACCCTCGGCGGCATCTCGGATCGCCTGCGGCATGGTCAGCAGGGAGCTGATGATCATCAGCACCGCGGTGATCGGGATGACTGCCTGGATGTAGTCGAGCGAGAGCCAGGGCAGGCTGAGAAGGGCATCATAGGCCGCGACTTCAAGGACGAGATAGCCGTACCAGCCGGTGATGGCGAAATAGACGATGACCAGAAGCTCGCCAAACAGGGCAATCGCGATCGACAGCCGGCCGGGCAGGGCGGTGACGAGACCGGCGAAGCCCATGTGCTGGCGCATCAGCATTGCGTAGGTCGCCCCGAAATAGGTCAGCCAGGCGAGCAGAACGCTGGCAACCTCGTCATACCAGGTGGGCGAGGCGCCGAGATAGCGCATGGCGGTGGAATAGAGCACGGAGAGTGCCAGTATCACCAGCAGAGCAAGCGATATGGTCTCTACGAAGCGCAGCAGCGCCTTTTGGAAGATTGCGATCATGGGTCCTGTCCGGAGATCCGCCGGCCGGGAACAGCCCGGCCGGCAGTGTTGGGTCTGTTACTTCGCGAGGGCCTGTGCCTGGCTCACCAGCGCATCGCCGCCGGGAACCTTTTCCGCGAATGCCTTGTAGATCGGCGCGGCGGCGGCGATGAAAGCGGCCTTGTCAGCCACGTTCACTTCCACACCGGCGGCCTTGACCTTATCGACCAGCGAGTTGTCGGCCTTCTCGCCTTCTGCCAGCGCCCAGTCCTGAACGGAGGCGGCGACTTCCTCGACAGCGGCCTTCACGTCATCAGGATAGCCGTCCCAGGATTTGACCGAGGTCAGCAGGTAGATCGGCGAATAGACGTGGCCGGTCAGCGAGAGGTATTTCTGGACTTCCTGGAAGTTCGCGCCGGTGATGTTGGTCAGCGGGTTTTCCTGGCCGTCCATCGTGCCGGTCTGCAGTGCGACGAACACCTCGGAGAAGGACATCGGCGTCGGGTTGGCGCCCCATTCCTTGAACATCGCCACGCGCCATTCCGAGGACGGCGTGCGGATCTTCAGGCCATCGAGATCGGCTGGCGTGTTGATCGGGCGGATGTTGTTGGTGATCTGGCGGAAGCCGTTTTCCCAGGTCGAGATCAGCTTCAGACCCTCTTCGGCCGCCTTGGGCGCGAGGATCGGCTGCACGATTTCCTTGTCGATCGCCTTCAGGTGATCCCGGTCCTGAACGAGGAACGGCATGTCGAAAAGCGCGAATTCGGGCGCAACGTTGGTCATGATCGACGAGATCAGCGTGAAGTTGACCGTGCCAAGCCGGATCTTCTGCATCAGTTCCTTGTCGTCGCCGAGCTGGCCGTCCGCGTAGAACTCGACCGTGTGGGCGTCGCCCAGCTTGGCCTGCAGATCGTCGGCGAATTTCTTGGCGCTCTGACCCTGAAGACTGTTCGAGGCCGAGCCGACGGCAACGATATAGGTATCCGCCATCGCGGCCATCGCACCGAGCGACACCGTGCAGGCAAGAATCCCCGTTGTCAGGCGTTTGGTGAACTGGTTCATAAGACCTTCCTCCCTCTTGAATGGACGCAGGCTCCTCTGCCTGCGCATAGATCGGAAAATGCGCTCCGCCGCCGTTCACTCCGGCTTTGGTTCGTGATTCCCGAATTCCTCCTGCACTGCGCGGCGGGCCGACCGTTCTGGGTCGTCCGGACGATCAGTGCTTTTCCTTTGCTCCTTCCTGCGTCGCGGCGAACATGTCAGCCACACGCTCCCAGGCCGCGCCGAGATGTTGACCGATGACGGCCTTGAGCCGGTCAGGATCGCGCGCTTCCAGCGCCTCGATCATCCCTCTGTGTTCTGCCACCGCGCGGGCCCAGTTCTCGGATCCCTCGTGCCCTGCGTACCGGAAGCGCTTCATGCTCGCCTGCAGGGTTTCGTGGACCTGGGACAGGGTCGAATTATCCGCCAGATCGACCAGGCGCGTGTGAATCTCCTGGTTCAGGTTGTAGTAATGCCGCCGGTCGCCCTTTTCATAGGCTGCCTCCATGGCGTCATGCAGGGCACGGATCTCCCCGATTGCCGCATCGGTTGCCTGGGTACAGGCGCTGACGCAGGCAAACTCCTCAAGGTTTCGAATGACGGCTATCGCGTCGCTCACTTCCTTGGCCGAGAACTCCCGCACTACGGCCCCACGGCTGAGAACAAGCTCGACCAACCCTTCGCTGGCGAGGGATCTGAGCGCCTCGCGGAGCGGCGTCCGTGAAACACCGAACTGGGTACAGATCTCGACTTCGTTGATCCGCGCGCCGGGTGCGAGGTCCCCCTCGACGATCATGGTGCGCAAACGTGTCAGGATCTCGCCGTGCAGCGACCGCCGGTCGATCTTGACCGGTTGAACCGCGTTATTCTCGGCCCGAGATGAATCCGCGTTCATTCTTTCCTCCCTGTTACCTAAATTCGTAGTCTGAGGCCTCTTTCCGAGTCAATACTGCGTAATGCATATTGCATACAAAATTTGATCCAAGGTGCCGGATGAGCTAAGACATCGTCAGACAAGTTGAAACGAGGGCCGAATCACGACGGCCAGGGAGGCGTTTGATGGCGTTGTCGAAAAGGCTCCGCATTGCGGGCGGAATGGCCCGTATGGCTGGGCATCATCAGGAAACTGTGTGTATTCACCCGAACTGCCTGGCGATACCCAGACAGCGCTGAGAAACGTGCCGAACATGGCATGGCCGAATTGCCCATGCCGACCATGGAACAGAAAGAACGGAAGATAAGACCATGACGAGCTTCAAGGTTGCAATGGCGATCGGCGATGCCGGGGGAATCGGGCCGGAGCTGGCTGCAAAGGTGATTGCCGATCCGGACTCCAACGCCGGAGACCTCATGGTCCTGGGTGATCGCCGCGTGCTGGAACGCGGTGCGGCGGTTGCCGGCGTGAGCCTCGATTTGCCGGTTCTGTCGCCTGAGCAAGCCGATGCCGGCCTGCCCGAGGGCAGCTTCATGATCGATCTGGGCAACTGCGATCCCACAGTGGTTCCGCAGGGCGAGGCCAGCCAGGCAGGCGGCCTGGCCTCCGTGCAGAACTTCCGCGCCGCGCTGCTGGCCGCGAATGCCGGGTACGCGAATGTGGTCTTTTTCACGCCCTTCAACAAACATGCCATGCGGCTCGGGCAGCCCGATTACGTCGACGAGATCGGCTTTATCGATGCCACGATTCATCCCGCGGAGAGCGGGCGGGAATTCAACGTTCTGGACGAGGTCTGGAACGCCCGGGTGACTTCCCATATTCCGCTGAGAAAGGTGGCCGAGACGATCACGGAGGATCGGGTTTTTGAGAGCCTTGTGCTGACCGACAAGGTGATGCGGGGCGCAGGTTTCGCGCATCCGCGCATCGGTGTCGCGGCGCTGAACCCGCATGCGGGCGACGGGCGCAATTTCGGCACGGAAGATGAGGACATCATCCAGCCCGCCGTCGAACGTGCCAGTGCACTTCAGCTGGCTGTCACCGGCCCGGTCCCGTCGGACACCGTCTTCGTTCGCGCAACAAAGGGCGAGTTCGACGCGGTCATGACGATGTACCATGACCAGGGCCAAATCGCGATGAAGCTCATCGGCTTCGACCGTGGCGTGACGCTGATTGCGAATTACCCGTTCCCGATCGTAACGCCGGCCCATGGCACGGCCTATGACATCGCCGGGCAGGGGATCGCTGATCTCGGCGCGACCCGAAACGCCGTGAATCTCGGGCGCAAGCTGGCGCTGCTCGAACAACGCGGCGACAAGCTCGCGCCAACGGAGTCTCTGGGAGCCTGCGTGGCACGGGCGCTCGATACGAGCGCGGAATGGCGCAGGCTCGGCGCATAGGCCGGGCAAAGCCGCTATCGGGGGCCGAAAACACTCCCGACTGAGTTCAGGGAAGACAGGCTAGCGCCCAGTCAGGGAGGCTGTCCCGTTGCCGGGGGGGCTGCCGTCGCCCATCCAGCACCCCAAGACCTTGCGGAGATCGCCGGCTTTGCAATTGTTGGGCAAGATCTGAACCACGAAGGTGGCCGCGCGCAGGGTCCCAATCGAGTACCGTTCTAGCAGCCCTGCCACCGCCGAAACGATGATGGCGTTGACCATCAGATCATCCGCGCGCGGCTTGTCATCATGCTTGGCGGCGCGCGCCTGGGCCTGACCGTGGCCGACAGTCTGGGTGCCTATCTCACCTGTGCCCCGCATCCGGGACGGCGGAACAGCGAACGCTACTGCATCTCGAACATCCACACCCATGGCGGCCTGGACTATGCCGGGGGCGCGCGGAAGATCGCCGTGCTCAGCCGCCAGGCATTTCGGCTCGGGCCGACGGGAACCGGGTTGAAGGAGAATGCCGACAGCGACGGAATGCTCGCTGATCCGGTGTCCGGAGCGTAACAGAGTGGCGAAAGCTGAGACACAAGGGCATGGCGGTTGCGCCGTCCCAACGGCGCAACCTGTCAGGCTTGCGCGGTGGTCGCCTCAGGTGAAGACGATCCCGCCATCCACGTTGAGCGTCTGACCGGTGACAAAGGCGCTGTCATCCGAACAGAAGAAGGCCGTCGGGCCGGCGACATCTTCGGGCGCGCCGATCCGCGCCATCGCGGTCTTGTCCTGCCAGGCTTCGCGGATTGCGGGATCTTCGAGGTTTACCCGTCCCATCTCGGTCAGGATGATGCCGGGACAGACGCAGTTGACGGTGACGCCGAGCGGGCCGACCTCCTGCGCCAGCACTCGCGAGAAGCCCATGATCGAGGCCTTGGAGGCCGAATAATGGGCTTGCTCCGGCGCGCCGTGCTTGCCACCGATCGAGGCTATATTGACGATACGCCCGTACTCCCGCGCCTTCATCGTCGGCAGGAATGCCTGGATCATCATGAAGGCGCCCTTGGCATTGACGTCGAGAACCTTGTCCCAGACCTCCTCGGGAAGCCGGTCCACGGCACCGGCGATCAGGAAGCCGGCATTGTTCACCAGCGCGTCGATCTTGCCGAAATCGGCGAGATATTTCTGCGCCATCCCCTCGCAGGAGACCTTGAGGCTCACATCGCCGAGGTAAAGCTCGGATTTCCGGCCCATCGCCCGGATCTTGTCGGCGACCGGTGATAACTCGCCTTCCTGCGCGGGAATGTCGTTCAGCCCCACGTCGTAGCCGCGCGCGCCGAGCCCGAGCGCAATGGCCGCGCCAATGCCGCGGCTGGCGCCGGTGACGAATGCGGTTCTGTTCTCTGCCATGATTGTTCCTCCCAGGGGATCAGAGTGCCGTGTAGCCGCCATCGACGGTCAGCACGGTTCCGGTGATGTAACTTGCCGCGTCGGAGGCCAGGAGAACGGCGGCGCCGGCGATCTAGTCGGGATCGGCCAGCCGCCCCATGGGCGTGCGGTCAAGCCAGACATTGTACCATTCCGGTTTCGAGCGGCCCGCAAGCGTCAACTCCGTCGCCGTGTAGCCCGGTGCGACCGCGTTCACCCGCACGCCGCTCCGCGCCCATTCCACGGCCAGCGATTTCGTGACCAGGTTCACGCCTGCCTTGGCGGCGTTATAGGCGGCTTGCGGCTGCGGCCAGACAGGCACCTGCCCGCAGATCGAGGAGGTCGAGATGACCGAGCCCTTGCCGCGCGCGACCATCGCGCGCCCGAAGGCGCGGGCGGTGCGGAAGACGCCGGAGAGATTGACGTCGATCACCCGCTCCCAAGCCGCAATGTCGATCTCTGTCGACGGGCCGTTATGGACGATGCCCGCGTTGTTGATGAGAGTATCCAGCGCCTCCAGCCCGGCCACTGCAGCCTCGACGGCCTTCGCATCGGTGACTTCCAGCGCGATTGCGCTTCCGCCGAGGGCGGCGGCGGTCTTCTCGGCCTCGCGCAGATCCATGTCGGCCACGATCACCGAGGCGCCGGCTGCGGACATTGCCTCGCCAATGGCGCGCCCGATCCCCTTGGCCCCGCCGGTCACCAGCGCGCATTTGCCCTCGAGCGAGAAGCGTTCGATGCCCTTAACCATGGAGGATCTCCTTTGCGGCCGGGTAGACCGCGAGGTATTTCTGATAGATTTCTTCGTATTGCGCGACATTGGCCGGGATCAGGTCGATCGTCCGGCCCGGATGGACCATGACGTCGATCCCCTCGTCGATGGTCGCGAAATGCCCGGCACCATGGGCGGCCAGCACGGCGCAACCGATCGAGGGCGCGTTCGGGCAGGAGGGGAAACGGACCGTCAGGCCGGAGGTATCGGCATGGATCTACATCCATAGATCGGAGGCCGTCGCACCGCCGCCGACGGTCATCTCGGTCGAGGTGTAGCCCGCCGCCTTGAACGCATCGAGGATCGCGCGCGTGCCGAAACCGATGCCTTCCATGATCGCGCGGAAGATATGGTGTTTCTCGTGACTGAGGGTCAGCCCAAGGATCGCACCGCGCGAGAGCGCGTCCGTGTAGGGCGTGCGGTTGCCCTGGAAGTGATCCTGCACGATCAACCCCTCGGAACCGGGCGGCAGGGCGGCGGCCTTGGCGTTCAGCTCGGCATAGTCGAGCCCGCCGGTGAGCCGGCCCAGCCAGTTGATGATCGAGCCGGTCGAGGTCTGCCCGCCTTCGACGATGTAGCGGCCGGGATAGACGATATCGGCATAGCTGCCCCAGACCCCCTGCGCGTTGAGCGGGCCTTCGGTCACGCCGAATTGCAGGTGACTGGAGCCGGTGATGAGCGCAAGCTGGCCGGGTTTCGCGACGCCGAGGCCGATCATCCCGATCAGCGCATCCGCGCCGCCCTGAACGACCCTGACCGATTGCGGCAGGCCAAGCTCGGCGGGGCTTTCGCCGTGAGCGTGCCGATCAGCTCACCCGCCGCAGCCATGCGCGGCGGCCATCTCTCCAGCATTGCTTCCATGCCGAGCGCCTTCACGAGCGTATCCGCCCAGCCGCCGGCATCGTTGCGGTAATGCCAGCGCAGCCCTGCATTATCGAGGCTCGCGGCCCACTCGCCGGTCAGGTGATAGGTGATGTAATCCTGATATTCGCAGATCCGGTAGGCCTTGTCATAGATCTCCGGCTCGTTGCGCTTGATCCAGAGCGATTTGGGGAGCATCCATTCCGCCGAAACCGGCCCGACGCCATTGCCGTTCATGCAGAGCGCGGGATCGCCCGTCGCCAGCACGGCTTCGGCTTCCTTGTCGGCGCGCACATCCATCCAGATCAGGGCCGGGCGCAGCGCGTTGCCGTTCTCGTCGAGCGCCACGACCGAGCAGCAGGTGGTATCATAGCAGATCGCGTCGATCTCCGTCGGGTCGATCCGGCTTCGGCAATCGCGCCCCGCGAGGCGGTGACGAAATTCTTCCACCAATCCGCCGGGTTCTGCTCCGCCCGCGCGCCTGCCGAGAATTTCGTCTCGTAGGCGACTGCAACGCTGCTCAGTTCCTTGCCGGCAAGATCGTAGACACGCGCGCGCAGACTCTCGGTTCCGCCATCTGCCGTCAGTACATTGGCCATTTCTCTTCCTCCTCCCGGGCGGCGCCTCTCCGCGCCCGAATTCCTCCTTGGAAAGGTCCGGGATCGGCTCCACCCGCGATCCCGGGCCGCACATTTTTCAGGTCACGTGCCCTTCCGGGGCAGGCTCAGGCGAGCATGACGAGCGGGTTTTCCAGGTTGTCGAAAATGGCCCCGAGCAGCTCCGCCCCGACCGCACCGTCGATCACCCGGTGATCCACCGACAGGGTCACCGACATGATCGTCGCGACCGTCAATTCGCCATCACCACCGATGGCGGGTTGGCGTTTTCCGGCGCCGACGGCGAGGATCGCGCCATGCGGCGGGTTGATCACCGCGTCGAAACTGACGATGCCGAACATCCCCAGATTGGAGATTGCCAAGCTGCCGCCCTTGTATTCCTCCGGGGCGAGCCTGCGGTCGCGGGCGGCGAGATCCTTCATCTCGGCAGAGAGCGCCGAGAGGGATTTCATCTCCGCGTCCCGCAGCACTGACGTGAACAGGCCGCCCTCGCTGGCACGGGCGGTTGGCGGAGAGGGCTATTTTCTGCCGATCCCCTTCATTGCCGATTCCGTCGAAGACCGGAGCGTCCTCATGGGGCAGAGCGCGGTACTGCGACCGTTCGAACTGGCGCGGCGTGCGGACCTGGCGCTGATCTCGGTCGGCGAACTGACCGAGGAGTCCTCGATTCGCAGCCATGGGATGATCACCGAGAGCGAATTGACTGGGCTGCGCGCGGCGGGGGCCATCGGCGACACGAACGGGATTTTCCTCGATACCGATGGTCGTCCGGTCGATCATGATCTGAACCGCCGCTCGAACGGCGTCGGCGTTGAAGACCTCGCGCGCAGTTGCTGTGTGCTTCTGGCCGGCGGCCCGCAAAAGGCTGCCGCAACCGAGGCCGTGCTGCGCGGTGGGTTCGTCCGCGGGCTGATCATCGATGGTGATCTTGCTATTGCCCTGGCGGAGCGGATCGCGGCCTAGCTGTTTGATCCCAGGTTTTGATGGTGCGATCCGTTCGTTGGAATGGAAGG
>NZ_LOAS01000028.1 GCF_001558155.1 Aliiruegeria sabulilitoris | reverse complement strand
CGCTAATCCAGTCATCAAGCCGATCCGGAAACAGCACCGTCTGGCCCCGCTCGATCCCCTCGATCAAACCTGACATGAAAACCCTCCCGCCTGCGCAAAAAGGATATCATGCCGAGTTTTCACACAGCCTCGGCCGGAGATAGTCGGAAAAAATTAAATTAGAACCACCTGGGTTCATTGGATTTTCAAAGGACTGCATGCTCATTTCTGTTGCCTCTTCTTTCTTACTGCTTTCAAAAGAATTCCATGCTTCGCGCCGACTGTCAACAATCTAAGCAATTGGTAATAAACGATTTTTCATGTTTTCGTTGACATTTCACATTTTCGTTGAGGCTGGTATTCACTAATTTCAAGAACTTACAAAAAAACGAACCGCCAAATTGCATTGTGCAAAACCAAAAAAATTTCACAGCCTTGTCACAAAAAGAACTGCAGACGAAGTAAATCCACCCAAAAGAGAGAGTCGTTCGGCACTCACATCATCGATTGGCGTTCGGCGACATCCTGATCGATTCTCTGTCTTGTGGCTCGACCAACCACCGGTGCGAAGCTCGGACAATGCTGCTAGCATCCCGGTGGAGGTGAACCGAATGCTCTGGCGATTAATCACTAGGGTCTTTGTAGCGGCCGGCGCAGGTGCGGTCCCGGCCCAGGTCGCAGATCCTGACGCCGGACGAGACATCTTCATGTCGTACTGCGTTCAGTGCCATGGCTTCGACGCAGAGGGCGCCGGACCAATGGCCGAACTTCTAAACGTCGTTACTCCAGATCTGACGGTTCTCGCCAAAGGCAACGGCGGCGTCTTCCCGATCGCAGACGTCGCCATGAAGATCGATGGCAGGACACTTGTGTTGGCGCATGGCGGAGACATGCCGCTGTTCGGGCCGTTTTTCGACATTGGAACAGACGTGACCATTCGATTGCCGAGTGGGCAGTCGATGATGATGAGCCAGACGCTGGCCGATCTGATCAGTTACCTCGAGGCACTACAAAAGCAATGAGCACACTGCGTCCATATCGGCACAAAAGGGACACCCATGAGACCGCCTGAGCAATCCGAAGCCGAGATCGTTCATCCCGAGCAAACCCATGCCCGCGAACTGCTGAGCGACAGGCTGGCCGGGCTGTGGTGGACCTTCGTGCTGCGGGGAATCCTTGCCGGGGTTGTTGGCATTGCAGCCCTTTTCTGGCCGACCGGCAGCATCTCCCTCTTGCTTCAACTCGTCGGCGTGCTGTTGCTGTTGGACAGCGCACTGACCTTGTTCGGCTTCGGTCGCAAGGGCGCCTCAGGAGGCGTCGGGATCGGGGCTGGTGGCACTTGGATAATCACTCATGGCGCGATCATGGCATCAGCTGTGAGCCCCGCGAAAGAGGTCTGTGTGCCCCACGAGCAGAACGCCGCGTCCATCACCAAGCGATATCGGTCCGGACCGTAGTTGACTTAGCGGGAAAGAAGAAATGAACGGAGCGCTCTTACTCGTCGTCGAAGCTCCACTTCTTCAACTCCGAGTTTTTTTGCTTGCTCTTTAAATGATAAAGCCTGTTTGGACCTGCCCGACGCACCATCAATGCTTGAATCGGCCGTCTCAAATGATTGTGGTTGGTTTTTTCGCGTTGAAGAGATTTCTTTCCCTGACGAGGGATTTCCGTTCCGCCGATCGATCTTTCTTTTCTCTTCGGCTGCGTCGGCCTTGGAACGCATCTTAAATCGTTCTTCTCGTTCTTGATCGGCTGGGGTCTTGCTATCTCGATATACCGCGCTCTCTGGTAGAGTTTTTCCGGCCTTGGCTTTTGTTCGGGTTATTCCACCAAACTTCGGAAGCGATCGACCTGCAATCTTGCGAGCACCGCGCTGACCATGAATATAACTCGACTTTATGGTAGCCACTCGAAGTCTCCCAATCCTTGTCTAGACGTAACCCGGTCTTTCCCAAGTGGGTATTGCTTGAGGGCATGTTGCCGCCCGCGCCGCACCTTGGCAACGCATTTCGATCTGGTGCGCGCTCCGCAAAGCCTTGCGAACGTCCGACGCTGTCGACCGGGGCCTTCGTTGCAGGTGGTTAGGTGTTTGATCCCAGGTTTTGATGGTGCGATCCATTCGGTGGAATGGAAGGACGCCCTATGGGACAGATACGTCATGGCTGCGCTACGACTACGCACGCAGTCAGAGCAGCAATACAGCGATCGCAAGCTTCAACCGCGGAGCTGAGCCGAGAGCTTGGGATCAATCCCAAGACGGTAGCGAAGTGGCGGAAGCGGCGGACGGTTGAGGATCGCAGAACCGGACCGAAGGAGCCCCGCTCAACCGTTCTCAGCAAAGAGGAAGAAGCGGTCGTCGTTGCTTTCCGACGGCACACGCTATTGCCTCTCGATGATTGCCTCTACGCCTTGCAGCCGACGATCCCGCATCTCACGCGCTCCTCATTGCATAGATGCTTGCAACGGCATGGCATCTCGCGCCTTCCTGAGATGGATGGCGACAAGCCGAAGAGGCAGCGTTTCAAGCGCTACCCCATCGGTTTCTTCCACATCGACATTGCCGAGCTTAGGACGGCAGAGGGCAAGCTCTATCTCTTCGTGGCCATTGATCGAACCAGCAAGTTCGCGGTGGCACAGCTGGTGGAGAAGGCTAATCGGAAAACCGCCTGGGAGTTCCTGGAGCTGCTTCTTGAGGCCGTTCCCTATCGCATTCATACGATACTCACCGATCGAGCCAATGGAACGCCAAGGGTCCGAGAGACATTGGCGAGGGGGATCCAGTTCGCCGAACAACCGCGAAACCGAAACACGATCCTCTCACGTCCGATGCGATTTGACATGATCTGCGAAGCCAATGGGATTGATCATCGCCTGACCCAACCGAACCAACCTTGGACAAATGGTCAAGTCGAGCGCATGAACCGCACGATCAAGGACGCCACGGTCAAACGTTACCACTACGACAGCCACGATCAGCTGCGCATCCACCTTTCCGATTTCCTGGATGCTTACAACTTCGCGCGGCGATTGAAGACGCTCAGCGGTCTCACGCCCTACGAGTACACCTGCAAAATCTGGACTTCAGAACCAGATCGATTCATCGTCAATCCGATCCACCAGATGCCGGGACTGAACACCTAGCGTCAAGATGCCCGTGGAGCGGCGATAGATCTACGAATTTGGGGCCCTCCGGTTGGTTTGTTGGACAGCACATTGGGATGGTATTCTGGAAAATTGGACAGGCCTTCGATTCATACGTGTTGCGACAGAAGTCAAGGCGTCGGCTGTTGTCCAACCAATACTCGATAGGGCTCTTTCGCCTGTCCGCGTTGTCTCAATGATTACTCAAACCAAAGGATCTGGCACGAGCTAGATCGCCGTCCGGCCCTGAGCTGGATAGATGCAATCCTGGCGGCGGTAGGGGCGGAGTGATACCCGCCGGGCCATGACCTGCCGACTATCGCTGAACCCAGTCACCGTCGTCTGTCAGCCACATACCATCGCCTTGGTAGATGGCATCTTCCCAGTCGTTCACAGCGCCTCCAAGGGCGTGGTATATTTCGCGACCCTCTTCCCGGGCCTGTTCCTCGATCGTCTCCAGCCCCAGTTCACGCGCCAGCTCCTCTGCTGCATTCTTCCGGACCGAGAGAGGAACCTGGTAGAACTCGACATAGGGGCGCTGCTTCTGCGCATCCCGGCGTTCAGCCATTTCGCTTGCGAGCGGTGCAAAGACACGCATCGCGGCCGCCATGAGCCGGTCATTGTCAGGGAAAGGGCTATTCTGGCCGTCATCGTCCGGAGCGACAGCTGTCATCACAGTGCAGTCGGTTTCAAAGTGCACAACGCGCAACAGAACGTATTTTCCCGACGTGAAACGGGTCTGCGAACTTGCGTGATTAAGCTTTCTGGAGAGGCGTTCTATTGCCATGAGACTTACTTTCCTGGTGTGGAATTCCTGGATGAATTTTTCATCGGCTTGGATGAGGTATGCGCGGAAGTTGGTGACGGTTGATCAGGCGGCAGCTTGAAGGTGTCGGAGGCCGTCACGGAACTCAACCCCTTCGATGACTTCGGGCAGGCGATTTCGGCCGTCGAGTTTGCGCCATTTCGTCTGCGCCAACATCAAAAACCTTAAAGCATTGGTGTCGCACTCTTCGAACGCATTGCCACAGGGGTGGAACTCTCCGAGGCCGGGCGCGAATTGTTTCATGCGATAACTCAGAGCATCGACACGATCATGCGCATGGTTCGCGACATCAAGCGCCCGGAACATGCGGTTTCGATCAGCCTGTCCAAAGCGGCCTGCGCCGCCGCGAAATCGACCCTGAAAACGCCAATGCGGGGATGTCAGGAAAGCGGCAGTTATTGCTGTTCGCAAACCGCTCCAGATAGTCCCGAGACCCGATGCTCGGCCTTGGTCTCCGAAGAACTTCGCTTGGGCTCGAGTTACCCGACGACGTGGCTAAGCCGAAGAAGGCGTCTTTTGAACGCGTTGCCGTACAGCTACTGGAAATGACATTGGTCGCTACCTAACGCCGCCGCGCCAAGGTGAGGAAACATCGCGTGGCGGCGGTGGCGGCCCGTTGCTTCGCAGACACTGGAAATGCTGGTGAACAAGAAATGCAACTCTCGAGAGTCCTTGTGGGGGCCAACATAACTATCTGGCTATTATGGAAATCCGACAGAGGGGGTAGGATTTGAACCTGCGACCTTCAGGTTATGAGTCGTGTCGAACGGACCTAAAACGTTCACTCACAAGTTCGAGTAAGTGCGTTATTTCAGGGTGTTGCGAAGGTCGTCGCTAATTGGCTGCTTCGCGCGATTTCGGGTAAATACCCGGCATCTTGCGCCTGCGTGCTTCCACAATGCTTCCAGACAGCTCCAGAGTGATTACCACGGTAGCAACTCCATCACCCGCCTATGCGCGACCAGAACCCATGCTTTCGGTCATGGTCCTTCCTGAGCCGGGCGACATAGGCTTCGTGTGTTTCGAATGCCCCGAACTCCTCAATCTCCTCGGAGAGCTCGCCGCAGGTGCCCAGATGCTCTGCTGCATAGCCATACCGCTTCGACCTGGCCTTGGTCAGCGTGAAGTCGACCATCGCTCTGAGCACCAGTGTCGCGGCAAGCGGATGGCGATCTGACAAGCCCTCCGCCGCTGGCACGAGGTATTCGTAGTGATCGCCGTCGATCTCGTCATGACGACTGACCAGGAGCTGAGCAGCCTTGTCGAGCTGTGGCCAGTCGAGGAAGAACTGCAGCGCTGCGATCAGGCTGGGATGGGCCATGGCATGCGTCATCGCCCGTTCCTCGGCCTCAATATCCTCGAAGTCAGGCAGCCGCTTCAGATAGGCTCGTAGCTGTTCGATGGCGAGGTCGCGTTCGAAGCAAGTCCAGCGGAAAGCCTGCGCCTCATCGCCCCGGCCGAGAGCTTCAAGAGCCTCCAATCGCGCCCTTTGCCACTCGCTCGGGATCCAGCGCTTTTCCGAGACATCGGCACGTTCGATGAAACCCATGGCGTCCGCCGCCCGGTCCGCGACAAGGAGCCTCCGTGCGATCTCGGCCGCGATCGCCGGAACCTTCCGCGTTTCGGGAGCGTACTGGGCAATGAAGCCATCGACGTCTCCCTGCGCGTCGGCGATGTCCTTGAGCGCCATGCTGACCGTGCTCACGCGTTCCCGTTCGCGCATTTCGTGCTCGTAGGTGGTACCATTGGAACCCCAGCCCACGGCCTGCCACTGATCCTTGGGCGGAACAGGTATCGGCTTCTGGCCCAGATCCTCAACCATGGTTTTCAGGACGGCGAGCCCGTCGTCGCTCAACACCGGAGTCATGATCCCGATCAGCCCATCGTACTGTCCGTAGCCGTTGTCCTGGAGCGCATCGAGCACCGCCTCGGCAAGTGTATCGGGTTTCGGTCCCACGGCCTCGGCAAGCTGACCCAGATCGGCGCAGGCCTGATGGAAAATGCCGATCACGGTGCCGCTCGAGTCGTCGCAGCGGTCGAACACGGGCGTTGCCAGCGCCATGAAACGCCACATGAGTCCCAGCGCCTCCTCGGCATCGCCCGGGCCGATCTGATCCACGATGGCACGCCGCTGGGTTTCCAGATCGTTCAACAGCGCCTTGCGGTTCTTCCAGGTGATGAAACTGCGGGCCCGGGCAATGGAGGTCAGGCGCTTGGCGATTTCCCGCGCCGCCTGCTTAGGGCTGTGCGCGCTGGCAAGGGCCAGGCGCAACTTGCGCTTCGCCGCCGCATTCCCGGTGCTGACCTCAATCAGCAACTGGGCCAGGCGCTCAGGGCCCAGCGCCTCGAGGTTCTTTGCGTTCAGGGTGGTTTTGGATGCCATCTGGTCGCTCGTTCTTTTCCGCGAGCCTAGCAGCGGCGCACGTGCACCGAAACCTGCGTTCCGATTCGCATGACCCTGCGATTCCCCTCGCCCGCTCGTTTGCATGCCCTGCGCCGAACTGCGCAGAAGTCTATTTTTCTGCGTAATTTCAATGCGTTCGTTGACTGCTGATGACCCTTCCGCACTCTTGGTGACAAATGAACCAAGGAAGTCCCCATGCCGAAAATCACCAAGCGCCTCGTGGACGCCGCCGAAACCCGCACCTCCGAGTATTTTGTCTGGGACAGCGACATCCCCGGCTTCGGGCTGCGGGTGCTGCCGAGCGGTCGCAAGGGCTATGTGGTCCAGTACCGCGCCGGACGTCGGTCGCGTCGGATCAGTCTGGGCCCCTGTACGGTGCTGACCTGCGAACAGGCGCGCAAACGTGCCATTTCCGTTGTTGCCGCCTCGCGAAACGGCGATGACCCGGCCGCCGAACGGGATGCCGGACGAAAGGCAATCACCGTTCGAGAGCTGGCGGAGCGGTTCGACAAGGAGCATATCGCCATTCGTCTCAAGGCCAGCACAGCGAAGGAGTATCGCCGGAACATCCGGCGCTTCATCCTGCCGGCGCTCGGGCAGCTTTCGGTCACTGGCATCACGCGTGCCGATGTCGCGAAGTTTCATCATGATCTGCGCCACATCCCCTATCAGGCGAACCGCTGCCTCGAAGTGATCTCGAAGATGTTCAGCCTGGCCGAGATGTGGGGGTTGCGTCCGGACGGGACCAACCCACGCACGCACATTCGGAAATACCCCGAGGAGAAGCGAGAGCGTTTCTTGAGCGCCGCGGAACTGCGGCGCATCGGCGAAGTCCTGCGCGAGATGGAAGCCGAGGGTGTCGAGCTGCCCTCGGCGATCCTTGCCGCGCGTCTGCTCATCCTGACCGGCTGCCGGCTCAACGAGATCATGACCCTCAAGTGGGACCACGTCGATCTGGCGGATCGGGTGCTGCGCCTGCCGGATTCCAAGACCGGTGCCAAAGTGGTCCATCTCGGCCAGCCCGCCGTTGAACTCCTGCAGCGGGCACCGCGCATAAAGGGCAACCCGTGGGTCATCACCGGCACACTGGAGGGAAAACGCCTGAGCGACCTCCAGCCCTTCTGGCAGCGCGTTCGAGCACGCGCCGGGGTGAAGGATGTCCGCATCCATGATCTGCGGCACACATTCGCCTCGACGGCCGTCGCCTCGGGTCAGGGACTGCCGATGATCGGCAAGCTTCTCGGCCACACTCAGGTCCAGACGACGGCACGCTACGCTCATCTTGCGGCCGAGCCGGTTCGGATGGCAGCCGACGCCGTATCCCAGAACTTGCGACAATACTTGGAATAATTGCGCGCGGTTCCGCATAATCGCGATTGAAGCCTCAGCGTCACGTGGTTACGTTCCTTGTGGTTTGACTCGTGAGAGGCAACGTTCTCAAGGTCTGGCCACAAGCCGGATTAGCTTGATGCATTGGCTTTCTTGTCGGGGCTTTGTCGAAGGAGTTGGCAATAGTCCGCGCCAATGGCGTTCCCGGTGTTTCAGAGTGGGGATTAGGAGCCGACGTGATCTCATTGCGGAATTCGTCAACTTGCAGCTTCCGACGTTGGTGCAGCCCGACCGCCGGCAAAACTGGGCAATCTGAAACTGAGTGTTTGGTCGGGAGGCGTGAGTGTGAGCGCGCTTGAAGATATCAAACCTGGCGGTCGAGTTGCAGGACTCGCTCCCGGAGCGTCAGTTGAGGTTGTATCCGTTGAATGGATCGGAGAGCAGGCAATCAATGTCGTGTACCGAGTTCCTTCTGGCTCGATCGCCGAAACGACACTCTATCGCGACGATGAACATCGGCTCGAAATCGAAAGTGGAGGCCGCATATGGTCGTTTGATGCGGATGGCGCCCTGCTACGTCTCGTTACCGAGGCAAACCGCATCAAGCTTGCCCATTTCTTCGATCCCTATCTCGCGATTCACACCAGTCTGGTCGATCCCCTGCCGCACCAGATATCGGCGGTCTATGGCGAGATGATCCCGCGCCAGCCTCTGCGGTTCTTGCTCGCAGATGATCCGGGTGCCGGTAAGACGATCATGGCGGGACTCCTTATCAAGGAGTTGATCGCTCGAAGCGACCTCGAACGCTGTCTGGTGGTTGCCCCCGGTAGCCTCGTCGAGCAGTGGCAAGACGAACTGGGCGAGAAGTTCGGATTGGAATTTGACATTCTGACCCGGGATATGATCGAGAGTTCCAGATCGGGGAATCCGTTCAACGACTACAACCGTTTAATCGCACGTTTGGACGTGCTGTCACGAAACGAAGAACTTCAGGAAAAACTCATCTCCTCCAACGAGTGGGATCTCACCATCGCCGATGAGGCCCACCGCATGTCGGCCACCTATTTTGGCAATGAAGTCAAATACACGAAGCGCTATCAGTTGGGCCAGAAACTGAGCAGTGCGTGCCGACATTTCCTGCTGATGTCGGCGACCCCGCACAACGGCAAAGAAAAAGACTTCCAGCTGTTCATGGCTCTTCTGGATGGGGATCGTTTCGAAGGCCGTTTCCGCGATGGTGTTCACGTCGCCGACGTCGAGGATATGATGCGGCGATTGACAAAAGAAGAGCTCTTGCGCTTCGATGGCCGGCCACTCTTTCCCGAGCGGCGCGCCTACACCGTCAAATATGACCTTTCCCCTCTGGAAGCGGAACTCTACACCGCCGTAACGGAATACGTTCGCAACGAAATGAACCGTGTGCAGCGTTTCGCCGAAGATGATGGAAAAAAACGAAATAACGTCGGCTTTGCGCTACAAATCCTGCAGCGCCGGCTCGCTTCCAGTCCTGCAGCCATCTACCAGTCGTTGAAGCGTCGCCGCGAGCGCTTGGAGAACGAGCTCTCCGAAGCCAGACTTGCCGCGAAAGGTGCTCCGTCGAATTTCGAGGGTTCGGCGATTAGCGACGAGATGCTCCGAAACCTCGATGAGTATGGCCAGGACGAGGTCGATGATCTTGAGGAGCTGATTTCCACGGGAGTGACAACGGCCGAGACCGTGGAGCAGTTGGAACTGGAGGTTCAGACTCTAAAGGGCCTGGAAAGCATGGCACTGAACGTCCTCCACTCCGGCAAGGATACCAAGTGGCAGCAACTTGACCGGATACTTGACGACGATCTGATGCTTGATCCCGACGGTTACCGGCGAAAGCTCATCATCTTCACTGAGCCGAAGGACACTCTGGAATACTTACGCGAGAAGGTTGTTGCACGGCTTGGGCGACCGGATGCGGTAGATGTGATCCACGGTGGCGTTGCTCGAGAAGAACGACGGAAGGTCGTTGAGCGGTTCATGCAGGATCGAGACCTGCTAGTGCTAATTGCCAACGATGCGGCTGGCGAAGGCGTGAACCTCCAGCGTGGGCATCTGATGGTGAACTACGATCTGCCATGGAACCCGAACAAGATCGAGCAGCGTTTCGGGCGTATCCATCGGATCGGCCAGACCGAGGTCTGCCACCTGTGGAACCTGGTGGCAAAGGACACCCGCGAGGGCGAGGTCTACGCCCGGCTTCTGGAAAAACTGGAGGCCGCGCGCGAAGCTCTCGGCGGGCGCGTTTACGATGTGCTTGGCGAACTCTTTGAGGATCGCGCCCTGAAGGACCTCCTGTTCGAGGCGATTCAGTACGGTGAGCAGGACGACGTGAAGGCGCGGCTCTTCCAGACAGTGGATGGCGCTGTCGATCAGAGCCACCTGCTGCATTTGCTTCAAAAGCGGCAGCTGACCAGCGACACCATGCCCGAGGCGCGCGTTCAGGAATTACGGCTCGAGATGGAGCGAGCTGACGCTCAACGCCTGCAGCCCCACCACATCCAGAGCTTCTTCATCGAGGCGTTTCGCCGGCTTGGCGGACAGATCAAACGTCGCGAAGAAGGGCGCTGGGAAATCACCCATGTCCCCTTCAGCGTGCGCGAGCGCGACCGTCAGATCGGTTCCGGCGCACCGCTGCAAAAAAAGTTTGAGCGCATCTGCTTCGAGAAGAGCAAGATCAACCAACAACCTGTGGCCGCCTTCGTCTATCCGGGGCACCCACTGCTCGACGCGGTCATCAGTCTGGTGCGCGGGCAGAACGACCACCTTATGAAACAGGGCGCCGTCCTGGTTGACGACACCGACGATGGTGCCGACGTCTCTGCCCTCTTCCTGCTCGAACACTCCGTGCAAGACGGGCGCCCGAGCAGCTCCGGCAACGCCAACGTGATTTCCCAGAAGCTGCAGTTCGCGGCCATCGACGAGGCCGGCACCGTGACCAACGCCGGGATCGCGCCCCACCTCAACCTGCGTCCCGCAACGCCGGAGGAAATCGGCGGTGTCGAGGACGCGCTAAATGCCGACTGGCTACGGAGCGATCTCGAAAAGACGGTCGTCCGGTTCGCAACGGTCGAACTTGCGCAAACCCATGTAGCGGAGGTCCGAACCCGCCGCATTCCGGAAATCGACAAGGTCGAGCAGGAGGTCAAAGCCCGTCTAAAGAAAGAGATCAATTATTGGGACTCGCGCGCCTTCGAACTTAAGGAACAGGAAAAGGCTGGCAAGAAGACACGCCTCAACTGGCAGAACGCGCAACGGCGGGCCGAGGATCTGGCCGAACGTCTGAAGCGCCGCCTGGAACTGATCGACCAGGAGCGGTTCATCTCGGCCCAGCCGCCGCGGGTCCGTGGCGGGATGATCGTCGTGCCCCGCGGCCTCCTGCAGGCGCGCATGCCGGACGAGATGGCCGATACCGCGTCGGGCTTTTCCGAAAATGCCGCTGCGCGCCGGGAGATCGAGAAGAAAGCAATCGCCGCTGTCATGGCGGCCGAACGGAACCTTGGCAACGAGCCTCGGAGTGTCGAGCACCTGCGCGGGCTGGGCTATGACATCGAGTCCTTCGATCCGAGAGCGGGCCATCTGCGGTTTCTCGAGGTCAAGGGCCGCGTCGACAGCGCCGACACGGTGATGATCACCCGCAACGAACTCATGGCCTCGCTGAACAAGGAGGACGACTTCTTCCTCGTCTTCGTGCCGATATCGGACGGCTACGCACAGCGACCGATTTATCGGCCCGGCCGTCTCATGACACGCGAACCCGAGTTCGGGCAGACCGCCATTCAGTTTAGCATCAAGAGCCTGCTTCAGCGGGCAAAGGCACCTTCATGAAAATCGAAAAAGCTCTCATCGTTGATGAGCCATGGATCAGCAAGATTCTGAACGGCACCAAGACCTGGGAAATGAGGAGCACCTCAGCCAAGCAGCGCGGATGGATCGGCCTGATCAGGAAGGGCAGCGGTCATGTCATCGGTGTTTCCAAGATGGTCGGGACTGATGGACCACTCTCCGATCAGAAGATGATCGAAAATGCCGACAAGCATCACATTCCTTCGGAGATATTCCTTTTGGGGAAGTTCGCCCGACACCGGCACGCGTGGATTATGTCCAACGCGGTTCGCCTGAGACTTCCGGTTCCCTACCAACACAAGAGCGGTGCCGTCATCTGGGTCACGCTCGATCAGCAGGCCACCGACGCCTTGGCCCAAGACGAAACTTTGAAGGCCCTCGCATGACCACCACCTACAAGAAGAAACTCATCGAAGTTGCCATCCCGCTTGAGGCGATCAACGCGGCGTCGGCGCGGGAGAAGTCGATCCGGCATGGACATCCCTCCACGCTGCATCTGTGGTGGGCGCGGCGGCCGTTGGCGGCGTGTCGAGCGGTGCTGTTTGCGCAGCTGGTGGATGATCCCTCGAGCCTACCCGACGAGTTTCCAACGCCCGAGGCGCAGGACGCCGAGCGCAAGCGGCTGTTCGCGATCATCGAGGATCTGGTGAAGTGGGAGAACTCGACCAACGAGGAGGTGCTGGAGCGCGCGCGGGCCGAGATCCGGCGGTCTTGCGGGGGCAAGCTGCCTCCGGTCTATGACCCGTTCTCGGGCGGCGGGTCGATCCCGCTGGAGGCGCAGCGGCTGGGCCTGCCCGCCTATGGGTCCGACCTGAACCCGGTGGCGGTGATGATCGGCAAGGCGATGATCGAGATCCCGCCGAAGTTCAAAGACATGGAGCCGATCCATCCCGGTATAAAAGAGCGCCAGTTCTATCGAAATGCCGAAGGACTGGCGGAGGACGTAAAGCACTATGGCGCGTGGATGCGCGAGAAGGCGATTGAGCGCATCGGACACCTCTATCCGAAGGTGGATCTGCCGAGTGAATATGGGGGCGGAAAGGCGACGGTTATCGCTTGGATATGGGCACGAACAGTACCGAGCCCGGATCCTGCATTCTCCGATGTGCAGGTGCCAATTGCTTCGAGCTTTCTACTCAGTTCGAAGAAGGGGAGGGAAACCTGGATCGAGCCACTAGTCGATAAGGCTGCCAAGACAATTTCATACCGTATTAAACATGGAGGGACAAAAGAGGCTCTGGCCAAGGCTAAAGACGGCACGAAGTCCGGGCGTGGAGCGAACTTTCGATGCCTTTTGTCAGACAGCGCGATCACTCCAAAGCACATCACGTCATCAGGTATGCGCGGGGCAATGGGGCAGACGCTCATCGCAATCGTTGCCAGCGGCCCCCGTGGGCGCGTCTTTGTGGAACCCAATGAGCACCATGCGAACGCGGCATTCGCAGAGAGACCAGAATGGAAACCTGAACTCAAGCAAGCCAAGAACCCGCGCTGGTTCTCACCGCCTGCCTATGGCATGGAGACTTTCGGTGACTTGTTTACAGATCGCCAGTTAATAACGCTGACGGCGCTCGGGGATCTTCTGATTGACGCTCAAAAGCATGCCCAAGCAGATGCCGAAAAAACTTTTCAGACTGAGGATAGCAAGCCGCTCAACAACGGCGGCGTGGGTGCAAAAGCCTATTCAGAAGCAATTGCCGTCTATCTAGCATTCGCACTGAGCAGAATGACCAATACCTTTACACAGGTGGCGAGATGGACCCCAGTTCGGGAGCAAACTCTCACCGCCTTTTCAAGGCAAGCGGTTCCTATGACTTGGGACTTCCCTGAGGTAAATCCGTTTGCCAAAGCAGCAGGTGACTATGCTGTTTCGGTAGAGGGAGTTCTAAAAGGCATTCTCGGACTAGGTGTTGGCCCAGAGGGCAGCATCATTCAAGCCGCAGCTCAAAGTGCTTCCTTTCCCGAAGACGCCGTACTCTCAACGGATCCGCCTTATTATGACAATATCGGATATGCTGATCTATCAGATTTCTTCTTTGTCTGGCTCAAGCTTGGACTGAAAGATTACTTTCCAAACCTTTTTGGGCTTATTGCTACTCCAAAATCTGAGGAATTAGTTGCCACGCCATATCGTCACGGTGGAACAGAGAAAGCGGAAAGCTTCTTCTTACAAGGCATGATTGAAGCTCTAAAGAACGCCTCTTCACAAACTTCGCCGAGGTTTCCGGCAACGATCTACTATGCATTCAAACAAAGCGAGATGGAGCAGGAAGGTATCGCCTCGACAGGTTGGGCAACTTTTTTGCAGGCCGTTGTTGAGGCCGGATACGCGGTTGTTGGAACCTGGCCAGTGCGAACTGAACGTTCGGCGAGACTGGTGGCAAAGGGAAACAACGCCCTCGCCAACTCCGTTGTATTGGTTTGCCGAAACCGATCCATTGAAGCCGAAACTATCACCCGTGCCGAGTTCATACGGGCGCTAAAACGCGAACTGCCCCCAGCCATCGCCGAGCTGCAGGCCGCCAACGTCTCTCCCGCAGACATGCCGCAATCAGCGATCGGACCCGGCATGGGTGTCTTCTCGCGCTATCAAGGCGTCCTTGAATCCGACGACAGCCTCATGAGCGTAAAGGCAGCGCTGCAGCTCATCAATGCCGAGCTCGACGAGTATCTCGGCGGAATTCAGGGCGAGTTCGACCCCGATACGCGCTTTGCTATCAGCTGGTTCGAACAGAACGGCATGGGCAAGGGCGACTATGGCGTGGCCGACAACCTGGCCCGCGCGCGCGGTATCGCCGTCGAAAGCGTAAAGCATGCCGGGATCGTCGAAAGCCAGGCGGGCAAGGTGCGCATCCTGAAACGCGACGAGCTCGACCCCGAGTGGGAGCCTCAGACGGACACCCATCTGACGGTCTGGGAATGCCTCCAATACCTTGTGCGCGCCCATGAGAAGGACGGCATCTCTTACAACACCGCGCTACTGCTTCGAAAAATCGACGACAAGGCTGAGGCGGTCAAAGACCTCGCCTACTGTCTCTACGACATCTGCGCCAACAAGCGGCAGGATGCGAAACAGGCGACCGCCTATAACGCATTGATTGCCGACTGGTCGGACCTGACCCGAGAGGCCGCCGCGATTGTCGATATTCGCGGCACCGGCCAGACACGTATGGATTTCTGAGGGGACGATCATGGCAAAGAGCACACGCCAGCACGTATTCGAAGGCATGGAGCTGCTGCCGGAGGGATTGATCCCCTTCGTCGAGAAGCGGCTGGAATCGCAGATCACCGGGCACTGGCAGGTCGAGATCGTTCAGCGCGTCCGGGGGCTGCGGCCCAATGGCGACGGTCAGGTGAACTGGGACCAGCAGGGTCTTTTGCAGGTCATGATGGCCTTCTGGAAAGAGGCATTCGCCATGGTGCTGGGGCATCCGGAACGCTCCTACGTGTCTGAACTGCTTGAGGTGCGCAACAAGCTCTCGCACAATGAGAACTTCACCTACGACGACGCCGAGCGGGCGCTGGACACGATGCGTCGGCTGCTGGAATCAGTGAGTGCCAAGGATGTGGCCGAGAAGATAAGCGCGGCGCGCGATACGATCCTGCGCACGAAATACGCTGAGCTGGCCCGGAATGAGGAGCGGCGGAAAACGCAACGCTCTGACATTTCGGTCGATACGGTTGCCGGTCTTATGCCATGGCGTGAGGTGGTTGAGCCGCACCAGGATGTGGCGACGGGCGAGTTCCAACAGGCCGAGTTCGCCGCCGACTTGGCCAAGGTGCACAACGGCAGTGCGCCGTCGGAATACCGTGATCCGGCCGAGTTCTTCTCCCGCACGTATCTGACGGAGGGTCTGAGCAACCTGCTGATCGGGGCCGCAAAGCGGCTGTCAGGCGCAGGCGGTGACCCTGTCGTCGAGTTGCAGACGAATTTTGGCGGCGGCAAGACGCACTCGATGCTGGCGCTCTATCATATGGTCGGTGGAACTCCGGTGGAGGACCTGCCGGGTCTCGACCAGCTTCTGTCCAAGAACGAACTGACCGTCCCCAAGAAGATCAGCCGAGCCGTACTGGTCGGGACATCACTCGATCCGTTGAACATGACAGCTGCGAAAGATGGGACACAAATCTCCACGATTTGGGGCGAACTCGCATGGCAACTCGGTGGGCCCGAGGTTTTTGCAATGGTCGCCGAGAACGATAAGCTTGGCATTGCACCCGGCTCAAACCTCCTTGAGGCGATTTTCAAGAAATGCGCGCCCTGTCTGATCCTAATCGACGAATGGGTCGCTTTTCTTCGCCAGATCTACAAGGTTGAAGGATTGCCCTCCGGCTCCTTTGACGCAAATATTTCGTTTGTTCAGGCGCTTACTGAGGCGGTGAAGGCAAGTCCGGGCACGCTGCTGGTTGCCTCGTTGCCTGCCTCACAGATCGAAGTCGGCGGCGAAGGTGGCCAAGAGGCGCTGGCACGATTGAAGCAAACGTTCAGCCGCGTTGAATCCTCGTGGCGCCCGGCCTCGCAGGAAGAAAGCTATGAGATCGTCCGTCGACGGCTCTTCAAGGAAATTCCGGGCGACAAATTCCACCACCGTGACAACACGCTGAAACAGTTCGCGAAGCTTTACCGCGAGAACACCAACGACTTCCCGCAAGGCTGCGCGGATGAAGATTACCGTCGCAAGCTGGAGAAAGCCTATCCGATCCATCCAGAATTGTTTGATCAACTGTACACCAGCTGGGGTTCTCTGGAGAAGTTCCAGCGAACACGTGGCGTTCTGCGTTTGATGGCGCAAGTGATTCATGAGCTCTGGATGGGCAACGACCCGTCCGTCATGATCATGCCGGGAAGTGTTGCAATCAGCACTGCCCGTGTGGAACCGGAACTGCTTCACTATCTCGATGCAAGCTGGCAGTCGATTATCGCTGGCGACGTTGATGGCGTATCCTCGACACCTTATAAAATCGATCAAGGCGCTCCTAACCTAAACAAATACTCTGCAACCCGTAGAATAGCGCGCGCCATATTCATGGGAACGGCACCGACCCATGGCCAAGAGAACAAAGGCCTCGACGATAAACAAATCAATCTTGGTGTCGTCCAGCCGGGTGAGCGCCCGGCGATTTTCGGTGATGCGCTTAGACGCCTAACCCACCAGGCCAAGTTCATGCATAGCGATCTCGGCCGCTATTGGTATTCGATGTCAGCGAGCCTGAACCGGATCGCTGCCGATCGCGCAGGGCAGCTTGAGGAAGCTCTTGTCCTGATGGAAATCGACAAGGCACTCGTTGGCTACATCAATGGCCTCGGTGACCGTGGACACTTTGATGCTGTGCAAGTTGCGCCTGGTAGCTCTTCTGACGTGCCCGATGAACCGGGCGGCGTGCGCGCTGTCATTCTGGGAGTAGCCCACCCGCACACAGGAAGAGATGGCTCTGAGGCGCTATCGGAAGCCAAGGACATCCTGACGCAGCGCGGAAGCACACCCCGTGTTTATCGAAACATGCTCGTGTTCTTGGCTGCAGAGCAGCGTCAGCTCGAAAACTTGAAGGCTGCAATGCGCTCCGCACTCGCGTGGGCGGAGATCGTTCGCGAAACCGACCGTCTCAACCTGACGCAAAGCGACAGTGCGCTCGCCAAGGCAAAGCTGGCGGAAGGCAATGAGACACTGAAGACCCGCCTGAAAGAGGCTTGGTGTTATCTGCTGTATCCAGTCCAGGAAAGCGCTCAGGCAGACCTCGAGTGGACGTCAGCCAAGGTGCCCGCTCAGGATGGTTTGCTGGCGCGTGCAAGCAAGAAGCTCGTCAGTGACGAGGGGCTGTTGCCCGAACTTGGGCCCGCCCGACTGGATCGCGAACTGCAAAAATACATCTGGAACGGGAAAGATCACCTGTTCCTGAAAGACTTGTGGGAGTACATGAACCGGTACACCTACTTGCCTCGCGTCAAGAACCGCAGCGTACTTGCGAAAGCCGTTCAATCAGCCGTTACTGGGATGCTTCCTGGTCCATTTGCATACGCTGATCGATGGGATGACTCCAAGAATAGCTACGTAGGCTTGGCGATATCCGGCCCAAGCGATGTTCAGGTCGTGATTGACAACGACTCAGCCATCATAAAACCCGACGTTGCAGAGTCTCACCGGCCCAAACCAAAAGAAGAGCCCGCTGGGCCAGGCGGAGAAGGCCCTAGGGACCCTGACGGCCCTTCGCCTACGCCAGGTGGTGATACGGGTGGAGAACCGGCTCCCGCCCCCGAAAAAAAGCCCACGCGTTTCGTCGGTACCGTGATGATCTCGGCAGACCGACCGGCGCGAGACATTCACCAAATCGTTGAAGCAATTATCGAGCAGCTGACCACGCTTCCAGGCAGTGACGTGTCCCTGAAACTGGAGATCGATGCCGAGGTCCCCTCCGGCCTGGATCGCGCCAAGGTTAGAACCTTGATTGAGAACGCAACTACGCTGGGCTTCATCGACAAGTCTATCAAATGATGAACAGCAGGGAATAAAATGTGTCTACGGCTGACATACGCTGAAGCATTGCTATGGTAGAGCAATGCCGCTCAGCTCGTTGCAGACGCGAAAGCCAAGTCTGCCAAGATTCCCTGCGATCCACTATTTGGATCGAACCCGCGTCTGTCTTCTTTGGTTTCTGAGATCGACAGTATCAAGAAGCGGCACGGCCTTCTTATTGAGCGCGCATTGATATTTGCGATCAACAAGCTGCCCCACTGGCAGGCTGACAAGGAAAAAATCTCGGTGGCTGGCGGCAAGGCACACTTGGACTGCCTCGCATTCAATGCCAACACAGGTCAGCTCTATGTTTTCGAGTGCAAGCGCGGCCATGGGGCCTTCGACGGCGACAAGATCCGTGCCATTGACCTCCGCTTGGACAAGGTCAAAGCGTCGATAGGCGCCCATGTCACGCCGAAAGGCTGGAAACCGTCATCGACCGGTGTCTTCATCCTGAGCTTCTACGGAGCCACGTGGAATTCGGCTTATCCAATTCACGATAGAAACAGCGTCGCTTCCCTCTTTGAGCCGTGCGTCGGCCGCTTCGTAACCGAGTATATGCAGCATTTGGAGACGACGGCGTCGAACGCTTTCAGTGCTGAATTGCGCGAATCCGTGACCATCCCCGTCGGCGACAGCATTTTCGACTCAATCGTTCAAGATCGGGTGCAGCCTTGGCCGGATGTACTGTTTTCTGAAGATGGTGCCGATTTCGTTTTTCCGCCGCAAGAGGTGTAGATGTTCACTGCGACATGAGCTGAACTGGTCGCACGCGCGAGCCTGTTCCCGCAGTATCGCAAGGTCGCCCATCATCTCCACGACAGCGGATCCATCCGTTAATTGTGCCAACTCCTCGGCCTCCCGCGCCTGAAACTCTCGGCTGTTATCCACCACCGGCTGACATGCGGACGGCTGTCTGCATCGCGGTGCGGCGCTCCAGCAGGATGCAGTCGACCATGGATCTCAGATCCCGGATATCGAGTGCTGCCTCTTCACCATCGAGCCCGACATCGGCGAGCGCCCGTTTTGCGCCTTCCTCGGCAGCGCGTACCAGCATGGCCTCGAACTCGGCGTCGGGCATACACTGTCTGACGTCAGCGCCTATGGGTCCAATTAGGGCAATTTGATAAGAGAGTGTTTCTGGCTCATCGTCACCACAAGGAGTGGGACATGAGACAGCCAACCAAGAGCCCTGGCGAGAAGATCGTCAAGGATATTAAGCGGGCCACTCGCAAGCAGTATTCGTCGGAGGAGAAGATCCGGATCGTCCTGGATGGATTGCGTGGCGAGGACAGCATTGCCGAGCTGTGTCGGCGCGAGGGGATTTCCCAAGGCGTCTACTACAAATGGTCCAAGGATTTCATGGAGGCGGGTAAGAAGCGACTTGCGGGCGACACAGCCCGTGCCGCCACGACCGATGAGGTCAAGGATCTACGCCGCGAAGCGCGTGATCTGAAGGAGGTTGTGGCAGAGCAAACGCTGGAACTCCGTTTGCTCAAAAAAAGCATGACGGGGGATGGGGGCGACCAAGAATGAGGTATTCCGCATCGGAAAAACTGGAAATCATCGCACTTGTCGAAGGGTCACACCTGTCGGCGCGCCAGACCCTGGCCAAGCTGGGTATCCCCCGCACCACATTCTATCGGTGGTATGATCGATTTCTTCAACGCGGCGAGGCTGGGTTGAAGGATCAATCTCCCAAGCCCAAACATGTCTGGAACCGCATTCCAGACGCAGTGCGGTCCAAGCTCGTTCAGTTGGCGTTGAAAGAGACGGAACTGTCGCCGCGCGAGTTGGCGGTGACGTTCACGGATCGGGAACGCTATTTTGTATCAGAGGCTTCGACCTATCGAATTCTGAAAGCGCACGATCTGATCACCAGCCCGGCCTTCATCGTGATAAAGGCCGCCAGTGAGTTCAAGGACAAGACCACTGGGATCAATCAGCTTTGGCAGACCGACTTCACCTATCTCAAGGTTCTCGGCTGGGGCTGGTTCTATCTCAGCACAATCCTGGACGACTACAGCCGTTACATCATCTCGTGGAAGCTTTGCACCAACATGAGGGCTGGAGACGTCACCGACACGCTCAATCTGGCCTTGCGGGCTTCAGGGTGCGACCAAGTTCATGTCGTCCACAAGCCACGCTTGTTGAGCGACAACGGCTCCAGCTACGTCTCTGGAGATCTGGCTGAATGGTTGCAGGATAAGGGTATGAAGCATTCCCGAGGAGCGCCCTACCATCCCCAGACACAGGGAAAGATCGAGCGCTGGCATCAGACCCTGAAGAACCGGATCCTCTTGGAAAACTACTTCCTGCCAGGGGACCTCGAAGCACAGGTCGGAGCCTTCGTCGACCACTACAACCATCAGCGTTTCCACGAGAGCCTGAACAACGTCACGCCTGCCGATGTCTACTTTGGACGTAACAAAGCCATTCTGGAACAAAGGGAAAGGATCAAGCTAAAGACGCTCGAAGCGCGCCGCTTGCAACATCGCCAGCGCGCTGCATAATCCAACCAACCTGATGAGCAGAATACTCGCGCACTTCAGCCCGGTCTTGGTGCCAAAAACCCTGACGACGGACAGTTCTGCTCAGCCAGTTGCAGCGCACTCGACGCCGACCGGTCGATCAATCCAAGCCCCCCGCCAACCCAGTTTGGCTTCCTGAAGACGGCGGGCCCGCAGACGGCCAACACGACAGCAGCTCGAAGCGGTGACCGCCCGCGAGGTTTGCTCCAAATCCGAGGGGCAAGTCCCGAAACTAACAAATGCAAACCGCATCCCCCGTGACCACCGGGCGCACCGTGAATTTCATCTCATCAGCAATCGAAAGGTTGCCGCTGCCGCCAGACAAGATTAGCCTCCGAGTAGTTGGTGGAGTGTCTTCCTTACCCCCTATTTTCGCCCGATTTTTAAGGTATGCGACCACAGGGTGATCTGGCGCAGAAGCCTTTGAATTATTCGGCTTAGCTGACGTGCGCTTAAGCAGAGGGGACAAGATGGGAAAAACGGCCGCGCCATCCGCGAGTTCTGTGGAAAGTTTTGGATTGTTGCAGCCGTTCTGGCCAGATCTGCATACGTTGGCCATCGAGGCAGAGCAGAATTCCGACAAGCTCCCCGACTTTTCGACTATCCGCCTGCGCAGCTTTTCGGAGTCTATGGTTTGCCACCTCTTCCGGCACCATGACTTGCCCCTGAACAGCGATGAGACCCACTTCGATCGCCTGCGAATTCTTCAGAACGAGAAGCTGCTCGACAGGCGGGTCCTCGGGTTACTCCACACAATCCGAAAGCTGGGAAACATCGCAGCACACAACAAACGTCCAGTTTCGGCGGGTGAAGCCCGGGGTCTTGTCGAAGACGCTCGCTCGCTCGCAGCCTGGTTTTGCCTTCACATGCGGCCGGACATCGACTGGAAGGCGCGGAGATGCTCCCCGCCGATAGCGCCTACGGCAGATCACGATACCTCGCTTGGCGTGCATGCGGTCGGCGCGAGGGAGAACAATGGCCAGAATCGCGGCGCTGGCCTAGCAACCTTGGTCAGGCCTCCGCAGACGCGGATCTCGCTGCGGGACATGTTCGAAGAGGAGCTCACGGCCGACCAGCTGAGGTGCATCTCGGCGCTCGATGGATTCCTGGCAGACGACACCCAACGGGTGTTTTTGCTGAAAGGCTATGCGGGAACAGGGAAAACCTTCCTTGCCGGCGGTCTGACTGAGTTCTTGCTTGCCCAAGGGCGGATGTTCTCGCTTGCGGCCCCAACGGGGCGGGCGGCCAAGGTCATCGCGAAGAAAACGGGTCAGTCAGCGCGAACGATCCACAGCCTGATATACGACTACAGCGACATGACCGAGCGGACTGAAGATGATGACGACGGGTCAGCCACCTTCAAGATGATCGCCAAGGTTCGGAACAATGAGGACCCGATCGATGCTGTTGCCATCATCGACGAAGCTTCGCTCGTATCGAACGTGTATTCCGAAAGTGAATTCTTCCGGTCTGGCAGCGGGCATCTGCTGCAGGATCTGATCGCACATATGGGCTCAACGCATTCTGGCAATGCCCGCAAGATCATCTTCATCGGTGATCCGGCGCAGCTGCCTCCCGTCGGCATGTCGACCTCTCCGGCCCTGGACGCTGATTACCTGCGTGAGACCTTCGGGCTTGATGCCACCGGCTATGAGCTGACTGAAATCGTTCGCCAGAAGGCTGAAAGCGCGGTGATACGCAATGTCATGCCTTTGCGCGAAGGCGTCGTCAGCAGTCGTTTCAGCAGCCTTACCTTTACATACGACGATGACGTGATCCGCCTTTCCAAGGACAGCGTCACGCCGCTCTACATGAAGATTCGCGAAGGAAGGGGCCCTCAGGCACCGATCATCGTGACCCACTCGAATGCCGAGGCCGCCAGCTTCAACCGTGCAATCCGAACAGTGCTATTTCCGGGAATGGCCACCGTTGCCGCCGGTGACAGCGTGATTGTCGCTGCCAATGGCTTTTGCGG
This sequence comes from Aliiruegeria sabulilitoris, assembly GCF_001558155.1. Lineage (GTDB taxonomy): Bacteria > Pseudomonadota > Alphaproteobacteria > Rhodobacterales > Rhodobacteraceae > Tropicimonas > Tropicimonas sabulilitoris. Next base: position 47,738 of record NZ_LOAS01000028.1, on the reverse strand, counting down.
CCCGCACTATGTCGCCAACGGAGAAATTCTGCGGATCGATGCAATTGAGTCCGCTATCGAGCGGCGTTCGGTCCAGTTGCTCCAGAAAGTCGGCAGTAGCGACATCTCGGAACCCATAAATGTGGCCCTGAATTTCCGAGATGTCATGGTTGCTCTATCACAACCGGAGGGCGACGATCTCATCCTGAAAACCAAGATCCTTGACGACTTTTTGCACGGCGACGATGCGAGCCTCGGCTCGGCACAGCAGCGCGCGCTCTACGTGGATTTCCTTAAACGTCACCAGCATATTGATCGAAGAAAGCAGCGTGACGAGTTCCAACTTGCACTGCGATCCGACCCATATTTCAATGCGCTCCGGCTCCGGTTTGGCTACGCCGTCACCTGTCACAAAGCTCAAGGCGGCGAGTGGAGCCATGTTATCGTCAGCTGCGCCACCCGGCAGAACCCGCGCTCGTCGGACTATTTCCGCTGGCTATACACGGCGATGACCCGGACCAGCGGCAAGCTGTACCTTATTGATCCGCCAGAGATTCGACTGCAGCAGGCAGGGGTCGGTTGGAGCACACCAGCTTCCGCCGAAGCGGGTTCGTCAAGCGGCGAGCCGGGACTTCCGCGTAGCGATGGCAGCCTGCCTGAAACGAATGGATCTCAATCATCGGCCGTCTCGCCACAGGCTATGTTCCGCAGCTGGCTACAAGCGGAAATCCGCAACCGGCTGGATGGCACCGGAGTGGAAATCGAAGACATCGCGCTTCACCAGTACCGGGAAGCGTACTTCTTCAAACGTGACGCCGAAGCTGCCCGGGTCGACATCGGCTATAAGGGAAACTGGACGGTCTCTGGCGTGACCTGCCCCAAGCCTGACGGCTTCGCGGAAGATATCATGGCGCGCCTTGCTGCATTGGCAGGTCAAAAGCCCGGCGCTGTAGGGTCCAGTGCAGCCAGTGAGAGCGCTCCAGAGCGCCCCTTCCTAAAGGATTTTCATGATCGCCTGGTGGCCGCGCTAACGCAAAAGGGCGCCGTTGTGGTCAGCCTTAAGGAACAGGCCTGGAGCCAGCGTTATGTCCTCGCACGGGGATCGGAGTCAGTCACAGTCGATATATTCTACAATGGAAAGAACCAACTAACCAAGTTCATGCCGGTCAACCCGGCACCCAAACCGACGCCATCTCTCGTTGAACTGCAGGATGATGTCATGACGGTGCTTTCCGTTGAGGTTCACCCTTGAGCTTTCGAATTTCTCGCATAAATGGCAGAGGCTTAGGTGGCGGCGGGTGGAGCCATCGCTCCAAGGACGTCACCAAACTCAGGAAGGGCGGTCAGCTTGAAGCAGCATATTGTCTTTCGGTGGAGCGTATCGCTGAATCTGAGGCTGATGACCACGATCGGGCGGCCTACGCGTGGTGCCTTATCGCGCTGGTGAAGCATCACTGCACGGATGGCAATCGAGAAGCATTGTCCGGGTATCTGGACGAGCTGCGGCGCTTTGAAGTTCCGGCTACGGATGAAATGTTGGCAGAGCACCGCGAGAAAGCGCTCGCTCTCGCTCAGACCGACCGTCGTGCGGTATTGAAAGCGCGCAACCTGAGCAAACAGGGCAATCATCGAGAGGCCTCGCGAATCTACGCCAACCTCCACGCTGAGGGCAGCTTGGAGTTGGAAGACCGGAAGTCATGGGGCTGGGAACTCTTCCGGCTGATCAAGGCCGAACTGGACGGAAAACGCGACGATGAACTCACATCACCAGTCGCCCAACGTGTAAAGCGGCATCTGAACACTTATCTGAAGCTGGCAATTGGAGGTCCAGATCTGCTGCACAGCCTCATGCTGCGTCATGCGTTGCGGCTGAGCAAAGGGAACCACCTCAAGGTGCTCCCCTTTCTGCGTCTGTGGAACCCTGAGCAGTTCAGTGATGAGGATTTCACTCGGCAGTCGGGAAGAGACGGCAAAACCTATCCGTCGCTTGTCGAACAAGTGATCCAGGCCGCTGCGTCCGATGCTGCCGACAGCGATCGAGCAGATGACCGCCACTTCATTCTGCCGCATGTACAAGAAGCAAGGAAGCGCTTCCCTGAGAACATCTGGCTGAAGCTGAGCCTCACAAAAATCCTTCGTGGATTGGGGCGCATAGATGAAGCAGAAAAACTGGCTATCGAATTCGCCCGTGAAAAAGCTTCCGAATACTGGGCCTGGGAACTGGTCGGCGACTTGGTTCCGAACGATGTGGAACTGAGACGATCTTGCTACGCAAAAGCGCTGAGTTGTTCACAAGACGAAAACTTCGTCGGAAAGGTGCGTCTTAAGTTTGCAGAACTACTGGAAGAAACCCATCCCAGCCAAGCTCGGTTCGAAGTCGAACGTATGATGAATCATCGAGTCGCGGCGGGATACCAGGTTCCCCGCGAAGCACAGGCCCTTGTAGAAAGACTAGCTGCTTTCGAGTCGGAGCCAACCGATCGCTCCTTTTATGTTGGGCTCAGCAACGCGGCGGAAGCACTGCTTTTCTCACATCTGCCATGGACCGATGCCTGCCTGGGGGATGCGTTCACAATCAAGGGCCGGGACGGTAAGAAGTCTAGACGGCGGCGGCGTGTTTACGTGGAAGACGACGCTCTCGCATTGGAGCTGAACCTCCCTGACAACCACCCGGACATTCGTGGACTTCCCTATGGCGCTCCGCTCAAGGTGCAGTACGAGACCTCGAAGGCCGAACCATGGCGGGCAACAATTCATCGAATCAGCCCCCGGGCAGGCGGCACGCCCATGGACCTTGTGCCCTCCCGAATCGGAGTCGTTGATCACGTAAACCATGAGAAATCCCTTATCCACGTAATCGTTGCTCGCGGCATCGACGGTATCTGTCCGATTTCACTCTATGGCGGGCAAGCCACGATCGGTGATGCCGTCTCCGTGAGGCTTGCGCAGCACCATTCCAAGAACGGCAAGCGAACGAGGATCGTTGAAGTCCAATCCACGGATCAACTACCGCCCGCCGACGTTTGTCGCCGTTTTCGGGAAGCAGCGAACGTGACTGCGAACGGGCTGGGCTTCACACGTGGAGATATCTTCATCCCTCCCCATTTGGTCACTGCTGCAGGGATCTTGGCAGGTGATCTTGTCGAAGGGATAGCTGTCGTGAGCTTCGATAAGAAGCGCGGGAAATGGGGGATGAAGGCAATCAAAGCCGAGTCTGTCGCGCGAAATCACTACGACTTCGGAAGCGATGACGATGGCGACAGGTGGTAAGACGGTGGCACAACGCGTTCTGTGCTCGAAGACCGAAATGCGGATTTACGCAGCGATATGAAGGACTTCGCCCCCTCTTGCTTCCACAGTGCTTCCACGAAAACCCCAAACGCAAACGCCGCCCCGGAGGGCGGCGCTCAAGCGTTTGATTTTACGCTGAATTTTGGTTGCGGGGGTAGGATTTGAACCTACGACCTTCAGGTTATGAGTTGTATTTAACGAACCATGAACAATCACTTCCGAGTTCGAATAACTTCGTATCCCTCCGGTGGAGGCCGTCTGACGGGATTTCGGTGACTGTGCTAAGTCCGACCTTATGGCCGACCATAAGTTCAGACCCCAGATCGAAGTTCTGTCTGCCGCGGACGTGCCGCGCCGGCGACACTGGGATGATGCTGACAAGATCCGGATCGTGGAGGAGAGTTTTCTGGGGCATCGTCAGGTCTCGGCGACGGCGTGGCGGCATGGTGTGTCGCGATCGTTGCTGACGATATGGCGTCGGCAGTATCGCGACGGAGAGCTTGGCGACGAGACGCCGCCCGCGTTCATCCCGCTGACGGTCTCGCCCGAGGCGCCTGCGGTATCTCCGGCGGCTGCACAGGAGGCGTCGCGCAACACCCCGGATGTTCAGCTTGAGATCGTGCTGAGGAACGGGCGGCGGCTTCTCGTCCCGTCGTCGGTGCACCCGGAGGTTTTGTCGCGGCTGCTGCCGGCCCTGGAAGGCCGATGATCGCTTTCCCGGCGGGGGTGCGCGTATGGATTGCCGGTGGGGTCACCGACATGCGGCGCGGCATGAACACCCTGGCACTGACGGTCCAGCAGGGGCTCGGGCGCGATCCCCATGCCGGCGAGATCTTCTGCTTCCGCGGGCGCAAGGGCGACCTGGTAAAATTGCTTTGGCACGACGGGGTCGGCATGTCGCTCTACACGAAGCGCCTCGAGGCCGGGAAGTTCATCTGGCCGACGAGCGGGAGCGGTGAGGCGGTGCAGATCTCTGCGGCCCAGCTCGGCTATCTCCTCGAAGGGATCGACTGGCGCAATCCGCGCTGGACACAACGCCCTGCAAAGGCGGGATAATTCAGTCTCATTCGCCTTATTTTCATGGGTTTTCCCATGATGGCGTGGTAGATCTCGGCCATGTCAGATGCCGCTTCCGATATCGCCAGATTGCGCGCCGCGCTCGCGGCCTCGGAAGCACGTGCCGAGGCCGCTGAGAGCGAGCTGGCGCAGACCCGGGCGGTGGTCTCGACCTCCGAGGCGATGATCAAGCACCTCCGGCTCGAGATCGCCAAGCTCCGGCGCGAGCACTATGGCCACAGCTCGGAGCGCCGCGCCCGCCTGATCGACCAGATGGAATTGCAGATCGAGGAATTGGAGGCCGCGGCCACCGAAGACGAGATCGCCGCCCAGAAGGTGGCGAAGACCACGACCGTCGCGGAGTTTGAGCGCCGCCGCCCGGCGCGCAAGCCCTTCCCGGAGCATCTGCCGCGCGAACGCGTGGTGATCTCGGCGCCCACGTCCTGTTCGTGCTGCGGTTCGGACCGCATCGTGAAGATGGGCGAGGACGTCACCGAGACGCTCGAGGTCATTCCGCGGCAGTGGAAAGTGATCCAGACGGTCCGCGAGAAGTTCACCTGCCGGGCTTGCGAGAAGATCAGCCAGCCACCGGCGCCGTTCCATGCGACGCCGCGCGGATGGGCGGGACCGAACCTGCTGGCCATGGTGCTCTTCGAGAAGTTCGGACAGCATCTGCCCTTGAACCGTCAAGCCGAGCGCTACGCCAGGGAAGGTGTCCATCTCAGCCTCTCGACGCTTGCCGACCAGGTCGGGGCCTGTGCCGCCGCGCTCGAGCCGATCCACGCGTTGATCCGGACCCATGCCCTCGGGGCCGAGCGGCTGCACGGCGATGACACGACGGTGCCGCTTCTGGCGAAGGGCGGGACGCGCACGGCGCGGCTCTGGACCTATGTCCGAGATGATCGCCCGTTCGCGGGTGGCGCGCCTCCGGCCGCGCTGTTCCACTTCTCGCGCGACCGGGAGATGGCCCATCCCAACCGGCATCTCGCCGGCTGGCAGGGCATTTTGCAGGCCGATGCCTACGGCGGTTACAACGACCTCTACCGCGGCGACCGTGATCCCGGCCCGGTGAGCCGCGCGCTCTGCTGGAGCCATGCCCGGCGCAAGTTCTTCGAGCTCGCCGATATCAAGGGGAATGTCCGGAAGGGCAAGCCCGCCCATGACATATCGCCCGTGGCGCTGGAGGCAGTGACGAAGATCGATGCGATCTTCGACATCGAACGCCAGATCAACGGTCTGGATGCCACATCACGGCTCGCGGCCCGGCAACGGCTGTCCCGTCCGCTGGTCGAGGACCTGCGCGACTGGATGCAAGCCGAGCGCGATACGATGTCGAGGCACAACCCCGTCGCCAAGGCGATCGCATACATATTCAGGGCAGACCGCTGGGACGCGTTCACCCGCTTCCTCGACGATGGCCGGATCTGCCTGACGAACAACGCCGCCGAGCGGGCGCTCCGCGGCGTGGCCCTCGGCCGGAAGTCCTGGCTCTTCGCCGGCTCCGAGCGCGGAGGTGAGCGCGCTGCCTTCATGTATTCCCTGATCGTCACCGCGAAGATGAACGATGTCGATCCTCAGGCCTGGCTCGCCGATATCCTCGCCCGGCTGCCCGCCACGACAGCCTCGCGGGTGCCGGATCTGCTGCCCTGGAACTGGTCCCCGACGCGACAAAGGATGGCCGCATGACCCTGATCGCCCGCCTCCGGATCATCCTGAACGACGTCGAGCCAATGCCGATGCGCCATATCGAGGTGCCGCTGAAGATCAGACTCGACCGGCTGCATGAGGTCATCCAGGCGGCCATGTGCTGGACCGACACCCATCTCTACGAGTTCCGGGTGGGTGATGCCGGTTGGGGCGAGCCCGACCCGGACGGGATCTACGACGGCCTCATGGACGCGAAGAAGATCACCCTGGAAAAGCTGCTCGACCAGACCGCCACCAGGACGATCCAGTATGTCTACGACTTCGGTGATGACTGGGACCACAGCATCCGGATCGAGCGGGTCAACGAGGCCGCCCCGGGCATGACCTATCCACGGCTGCTGAAGGCCACCGGGGCCTGCCCGCCCGAGGACGTCGGCGGCGCGTGGGGTTACGAGGAATTCCTCGAAGCGCTCGCCAATCCCGATCATGAGCAACACGAGGACATGGTCCAGTGGTCGGGCGGGGACTTCGACGCCGAAGATGTCGGGATCGACAGCATCGTCGAACGCTTCGACCGGCTTGCCAGGAAATGGACCCCGCGGTCCCGCAAACCCAAGGCAGAGACGTAAGAGAAGCCAGCGCCCGCGGCCTACGCCGGATGGTTACATAACTTCGTTATTTCAGAGCATTGCAGAAGGCGCCAAAGAACGGTCGTTTCGAGCAATTTCACGGGATACCGCAACATTTTGTGCATGCCTGCTTCCACAATGCCTCCAGATATCGCCAGGACGATTGTTCAGGAAGCAAGTTGATCAGTATGACCGGCGGGGAGTGGGAACGGCTGGAGACGCAACCTACCGGGACCGGCGAGCGGTTGGTAGGCATCCGCGCTGGCGAGGCGGTCGGCGCCGAGGGTATGTCCTTTGGAACCCGTGGGCAGCTCTATCTCGCGCTCCGCGTTGCGGGGCATGCCGATTTCATCCGCCGCTTCGGCCCCTTGCCATTCGTGACCGACGACATCCTTGAAACCTTCGACGATACCCGCGCCCGCGCTGCCTTGACCCTTACCGCCGAGATGGGTGGGGTCGGACAGGCGATCATGTTCACGCATCACCGACACCTCGTCGAACTTGCCCGCGAAGAGGTGCCGGAGGTGCATGTAACGGAAATGTGAGTGCTATTTGCCATTGGGTCTGGCTTTGCCGCCCATTCGGCGACCAGTTGGTGTCGAAGACAGTGCCGTTCCTGGTCACTGAGAAGGTGACCTGATAGCTGGGGTGCGTAAGAATTGGATCGAGACACTGGTTGAGCGTAACCATTCGGCGTAGGCCGCGATTATCAGCCATCGCACTCGCTGCCGCAGTCATCTTTTGGCTCTGAAATTCAATAAGATGGAACCTAAGGGTGATAGTCTTATTTTGGATTTAGTTGAGCCAACATTTCTCTTACGCGGCTCCCAACGTTGCCGACTTCATTCCAGCCAAGTACCGGCGTTACGCCCATTGCCTTGGCAGATCCCAATAGTTTTCGGTAGCTCTCATGACCTTCGTGAATGAACGGCATGACAATCAATGACACCCCTCCGGGTCCCGCCATCCGACCCGCCCACTCCGCTGCCTGACGTAGTGCGTGAGCCTGGCCTTTTGCATCCAAAGTAGCCTTACATTCGATCGGCAAGATTCGATTACTCCAAGCCACGGCCACATCGATTTCGCCAGCCTCGAATGACTCGTTGTGCCCAGCGCGAACAGCCGGGGCGATGCGCACCGACATTTCCACATCGGTGACTCCATCGACACCGTCAAGCGCATCGATAAGTAGACGATAAACATAGGTTTCAAGCCAGCCACCCTTTAGGAACTCCCAAGCCCGCTTCGATCGGAAGCGGATTTTCGTCCCATCTTCTTCGGCGCCGTCTACCTGACAAAGGAACTGCCGGGTCTCTGCATTTCCGATCTCGATCCAGTCGTCGCAATGCACCCATTTTGAACCACTCGGCCATCGCACGGCGACTTTGGCTGGCATTTTTCCCTTTGCCGGTCTCCAATACAGCAACTTACTGCTGTTCATGGCCCTGATGATGTCTTCGCGCGCGGAGAAACCTAACTCTAGATCTGTGAGCCGATCGATAAATCGACACTGCTCCGGGCCAAGCCGCCATTGGTTGTCCCGCGCGGTGGCTTGTCGCTCGGTCCAGTCGTGATCATGGCGCCGGATGATCTCGTCGAGTCTGACTGACTTCCCAACTGGCAGGCGCCGCAGTTCTAGATCGTGGTCGCCCAGCGTGGCTAGGGTCGGACGGCTGTCGCCCATCGTCACCGAGTGCAGGTGCAATGGGCGCATGTTGGCGGCGTTATAGCCGGCAAGCACCCCGATCGTGACCTCCTTCTGGCCGGCTTTCATGTTGAATACCAGCTCGGTTTCGTCCCCGTCTTCACCTGCCATCTCGTTGGCTACTCCGGCCGCTTTCGTCCAGGGATGAAGAGCCGCGTTGCTTCCGCGGATCTTTCTGAACTTTACGCCCAGCCTGTCGGCAAAGCTCTGCAGCTTGCGCGCCGGATCTCCGGCATTGTCTATGTCGCTTTGGGTCGGATTCTTCAGGTTGGATATGCCTTCGAGAACGATCACACCTGCAATGCGCTCGGGCACATCGATTATTGGCGCTAAGGTCACGGTTGGGCTTTTCGATGCTGCTACGATATAGACGAAACGTTCGGGCCAGTCGGTTCTGTTTTCGATCATCGCCTGCCTCCTATAGTGCCCAGAACGTAACACGAGGCCCAACCCATGACTACGACCTTGAGACGTTGGCATCTTTTGGGCCCAACTGGCCCGCCGATCACCGAAGCGGCTCTCTTTGGCCATGCCGCCCGCGCTGCTGCCCTAGAGGCCCGGCGGCGCACGACCGGCTGCGGGCGGCTACCGGATGCGCTGCATCGCAGCGATCGACACAGACATGCCCATTGGGTTGGCGAAGACCGCGACGGCGACGGGTTCATTGACCACCTTGCCGTATGGGCACAGGCGCCGCTCGACGCACTGGACCCACTAGGCACCGTGGCGCGAATCCGCCTGAGCACGGGGCAATGGCACTTGGAAGAAACAGACTTACGCGACACACCTTCGCATCTGTGGGTATCGGCCACACCGCTGATCGGACCCAACCATGCTTGGGCCAAGCCGGGCCGCCTGAAGCCGGGACAGGACCTCCTGTCACAGGCTGCGCGGGAAATTGCGGACTTGCGAAGCCTTCCGCGCGTGCTGGAATTGACGGTGACCCGCCCCGGCGAGGGCGCGCCGTGGCTCTGGACCCAGACGCCGGTCAGGCGGAAACTGCCCCATTACGCTGTCTGGGGTTGGTTGGCGGTCTTACTGGCACAACCAAGTTCCACGCCTTTCGCCGCCGGTGCGCTCTCGCACTGGGGTCTCGGGGCATTTCGCCCCGCAACCGGTATTTTTCACGACCTGCGCTGAGGCCGGCAGATCGGGCAAGAACACTTTTCCGACGTCGCCGCGCCCCGGGAGATAGTATCGAGAAACAGGCGCACCCGGGCCGGGCCGAAATCACCGGCGCGCGACTGGCGCTGCATCGCCACCAGCGCAGCCTGCCCGGAACCGGTGGTCCACAGCTGAGACGGTAGACGGTCGGCAGAGTCAGGACGAGACGAGTCGGAATGGGGCATTGCTGAACCTCCGGGACGGTGACGGCCGCAGATATCCCATACTGCGCCTGCGCGCGGATCGCAGCGAACCTTCGTCGCCGGTCGCAGGGCCCACGCTACTGCCAGACTGGCCTTATGACCCGCAGTTCCCTCATCGACTCCGCCCTGTCACGCTCCGCCCTGCGCAGGGCCTTCACACGCGCCCGTGCCAATGGAGGCGCAGCCGGAGGCGATGGGATCACTGCCGCGGCGATGACGCGCGGGCTGGAGACCGCACTTGACGCTTTGGTCCGTGAAGTGCGCAGAGGGCGATACCAGCCAGGTCCGTTGCGCGCGGTCCCAATCCCGAAGCGTGATGGGTCGACGCGCGTGCTGCGTATTCCCTGCCTGCGCGATCGGGTGCTACAAGGCGCGGTGGCTTCGGTTCTCGTACCAGTGCTCGACCCCTTGATGCATCCGGGCAGCTTCGCCTATCGTCCTGGGCGGTCAGTTCCGTTGGCACTTCGCTCTCTTCGGCGTGGCCAAGGCTGGGCGCTGGATGCAGATATCCGTTCTTTCTTTGATGAGATTGGCCATCACCCGCTGAGGCGCGTCCTGAAACAGAAGGTCTCGTGCCTTGAAACCCGGCAACTGATCGGGATCTGGCTGGGCAGTTTCGGGCGTCGGGGGCTGGCTCAAGGTTCGCCGATTTCGCCCTTGCTAGCAAACACCGCGCTCGGTCCCTTGGACTCAGCACTTTCCAAACATGGACGCCTGGTGCGATATGCCGACGATTTCGTCGTGGTTTGTGCTGACAAAGCCGGAGCGAGAGAGGCGCGGCGAACAGCTGAACAAACTCTACGCTTTGCGGGGCTGCGGCTGCACCCCGACAAGACACGCATCGTCCCGCCGGGAATGTCGTTCACGTTCCTCGGTACGGAATTGGTCCTGCATTCGAGGGATAGAAGACCTCAGAAGCAACTGAAAAACAAAATGAAACTGTCCCTCCGCAGAGAGACCATATCTCCTGGAGAACATATAGAGCGTGTTTTGCGCGAGGGGTGGAAAAACATGCTGAATTTGACAGGCAGATCATAGTCTCGTAGAGGGTAGGCATCACCGGCCTTACGGGGCCGGCTCCATTGCGACTCCAATGATCGGTATCTTTCAGCACGATGAGAGCAGCATCACCGGCCTTACGGGGCCGGCTCCATTGCGACTCATCGTTCTCGAGCAAGGCTGTGTAGTAGAAGCGCATCACCGGCCTTACGGGGCCGGCTCCATTGCGACAGGTCGATGATAACCTGACAGGTACCTTTTGTTCCGGCATCACCGGCCTTACGGGGCCGGCTCCATTGCGACAAAATCGCGACGTTTCATTGTTTTCTCCTGCAGGGCATCACCGGCCTTACGGGGCCGGCCTTGTGCATTCTGAAAGAGCTAGCGGAAGGTGGCCGGAGAGAGATCTCCACGTGTTGCGACCCTGCCCTTCTATCTGACGAAGGTTCGCTGCTCCTTGTGCCGCATGTTATTGTGGCAGGCTCTCCCCGGTAGACAGGGGACACAGATCATGGGCTTTTTCGACCTTTTCCTGCCACAACGAACCGCCCCAAGGCCAACAGCACAGCCGGCGGAAGAGCCGGTGCCCGACCGGATCCCGCTTCACATCGTCTCCGATGATGCGCTTCTGCGCCTCCGCGACGGCGCGCTCGAGGCGGAGGGGACTCGCGTACCACTGGATACGTTGTCGATGGTGGTACTTCATGGCGGGGCTGGCGTCACCGCTCCTTGTCTGCGTGCGCTTTGTGAAGCCGGTGTGCCACTGGCTGTGTTGTCGCGTGGAGGCTACCCGGTGGGCCTTTGCACGCCAATGGATCTTGGCGCAGCAGCACGGCGGGATCAGTACGCAGCCGCCGCTGATCCGGCCCGCTCGCTCCCGCTGGCCCGCGCCCTTATCGACGCCAAGCTAGCCGCCTGCAACCGCCTGGCGCGCCGCCGAGGCGCTTCCGCAGTATGTGTCCGCGCGTTGTCACGCGCGCGACAGAGGCTGCCCCGGGCTCGGACGCGCGCGGCAATCATGGGAATCGAGGGCGCGGCCGCAGCAGCATGGCACAAGGCGATCCCCGATCTACTGCGCGCCGAGGGTGTAACCTTTGCCGGCCGCTCGCGACGGCCGCCCGGCGATCTTGTCAACGCGTCTCTCTCCTACGGGTATGCTTGTGTCACCACTGCTTGCGCGGTAGCGGCACGGTGTGAAGGACTTGACCCCGCCGTCGGCTTTCTGCACGCCGAGCGGGCCGGACGGGCGGCGCTGGCACTGGATCTGGCCGAGCCGCTGCGAGTGGCGATCTGCGATGCCGCGGTTCTGGAGTCGATCAACACCCGCGCGCTCGGCCTCCGCCACGCCGATACCGATGGCTCTGGCGCCGTGAACCTTACCGCCGAGGGCCGCCGCGTCGTATTGCGGGCGTTGGAGCGGCGGTGGTCCACCAGATTACATATCGCGGGACGCGCAGCTTGCTGGCGCGACTTACCCGCGCGGCACGCTCGCGCTCTTTCCCGGGCGCTGCGCGCGAACGGACAACTCGTGTTGGAGGGACCTTGGTGAGGTCGCCGCATCTGGTTTGCTATGACATCGCATCCGACCGGACGCGACGACGGGCGTTCAAGACTCTACGCGCCCGCGGCGAGGCGTTGCAAAGGTCGGTCTTTCTTGTGCGCACGTGCCCGAAGGGTGCCGAGCGGTTGGAGCGCGACCTCCGCGCCCTGGCTGGCCCCGGCGATGCGGTTTTGGTGGTACGCGTGGTTGAAGGAGCAGCCCTGCCCCGGCCAGAACCGCTGATCGTGTGACCGCCGCGAGGGGTGAGAGTACGGCGTAGAATCTTGGAAAAAAATAATATTTTGTCGCGCAGGAAGGTCTCGAGAATGTTTATCAAGTAGATTTCAGTTTTTTGGAAGAAGGGTAGAAAACCGTTTCGAATTTGACAATGCTATCAAAGGCTTATAGAGGATAGACACACCGCTCCTCAGGGAGCGGCTCCATTGCGTTAGTGATGGGAAGGACCCACCCGCTGTAGTATTCGATGGAGCGCCGCTCCTGTGGGGGAGCCCCTAGACCATATTGCGTTATCCGCCGGAAATCCCTTCGACAGGAAAACGGCGTTACTGCTCTGCCTTTCTGGCGCTCCGAACATTCGCCGCGCGCCGTAGGCCCGTCATTTTTGCGAGACTGTCTCATCGTCCGAACGGAGAGACCGATGACCCCAGCCTTGTCCGCTTATCGCTACGCCTTGCTTTCCCCCGGCGCGCCAGTGCAACCGAACACATTCGGCGTCGAACTCACCGACCCGACGATGGCCGCGGCCTGTGTCGCCAATCTCGATCCGCAGCATGGCGGGCCGGCCGGAGCGCCGGCAGCAGTCGAGGCGGCTTGTCGCGTTGTCCTGCCGCGACCCGGCACAACCCTGGCCACCCTTCGCCCGGATGCCGACGCCTTGGGTGCCATGGCCGTCATGGCATGGCGCGCGGCCGGCCTGCCCGTGCGGGAGGCAATGGCGACGCGCATCGGTCGTGTCGGCCGCATGGACCGCTTCGAACGTGGCCCTTGGCCAGGCCCAGCCCGAGCGGACGCCCCGCCGGATTCCTGGCCGGGAGCAGAACTATCAGCCATGTCGAGTTGCTGTTTCGACGATTCCTTGCCAATGGCCGAACGCGTGGCCCGCATGTCGCGCTGGCTGGCTTTGGGTGAGTTGTCTGAAGCACATGCCACTGCTGGCGCACATGCACAGGCCGCCTTGGCGCGAAGTGTCACTGAAGGATCCACGTTCGCTCGTCTTTCAGCGCCTGCCGTGGCATTGGTTCATTCCGAGCAGCGCGGGGCGTTGGAACTGGGATTTCGTATCGCGCCGATTGTCGTTGCGACACATCCTTTTTTTTGCTTTCCTGCGGGAAAATGTGGCCCAAAGCACACTGTGGCAGTGTGGGAAGGAGAGGGTCTGGAGTTGTTCAGGGAAGTCGTCGTTCAACACGAACCGGGATGGGGTGGCTCGGCCGGGATAGTCGGCTCGCCACAATCGCATCCGTCCATTCTGGACCCGGATACAGTCTTGGAAGTCCTGATCCGTTGTCTTCCCAAACGGGTTCCAACATGAGCGATACTGTCAAAAACGTACTTATTTGCCCTGTAGGCCAGTCATACGGCGTGGTCACCGAAGCGTTGTGGTGCATGCTCAGCGCGTCGGCGGAGCGCGATCCGGCAGATCCAGCAGCGATTATTCCGGACACCGTCCGGGTGCTGACAACGCAGCCAGGAGGGAAACTGGGTGCGCCACCAGACAGAGCCAGGCGAACCGTAGATGGCGAGCCGATGCCTGCAGAGATCCTGCTCGCGGATGCGAGGGACGAGGCAAAGCAGGCCGGGGAAATGGAGACGGACACCGAAAGCGGCCCGGGAGCGGAGCGACTTTCGGCCTATCGCTGGCTGCTAAAGAAAAAGATCGACTTGCTATATCGAACGTTCGGACACTCGCCACCGGACTTCACCTTCGAGCCGGCCAAAGACAGCCGTGGCATTCCATTGCCCGATGCTTTCACCGCACAACAGGGCGCAGACTTCGAAGCTGCGTTCCTGTCGCTTATGGTCAACAGCGTTTCAATTGATGCGCACGCCGGCAAGCAACCTACGACCGCCATTGACCCCATGACGATGACCCGTTTCAATCGCGACGCCAACACGCGCATGCATGTGCTGATGGCGGGCGGCCGAAAGTACATGGCGTCGGCTGCTCGCGCTCTGGTTCGCGACGTAGCGGAAACGGGTGACAAGCTGTGGGATGTGCAGGTTAACCCCGAGCGAATTCAATACAGGGGCCTTTGGTGGCCCGGGCATTTCCACGAGGGTCAGGCGACAACCGAGTTCCAAGGCAAACAGATTGCGGGCGAATTGCGGCTTGTTGATTATCCGTTCATTCCTGGCAATCCGACCGCTCGCAGCATCAGAGAGGCGCATCCTTCGTTGACGTATCGCTACGCAGTGCAACTTGCCGCCGACGCGCGCGAAGGGGCACCACAGATTTCGATTGACTTAAACTCACGGACGATACGATGCCGGGACGAGGAACTAGTGGCTGGAGAAACGCGAGTCCCCAGTGAAACCTCACAGACCAAGTTCGACGACGGGCACTTCTTACTTCTTGTCGTTCTGTTTATGATTCGAAAAAACGGCATAGGGCGCTTCGGAAAAATCGGGAACGACGACGCAGGCTGGGTGACAAACTACCAAGGTAGAGACACGAGACCTAGACACCATCCGGAGGTTGCCGCCTTTCGGGAACTTCTGGAAGAAATATCGGGCTGGAAGATTGCGACCGATTGGGGTATCGAAGCGCAAGACGCCCAAGAAGTCTTCGCAGACGCTGTAAAGAGCCAACTGAACCTAGCTGGAAGTCTTCCAGGGTTCTTGTCTTCAAGAATGTCGGAAATTCTCAGCGTACTTAGGTTCCATCCGTATCTCCAAAAACGGCTACGGCTCGAAAAGACCCAACTCAAAGTAAAACTGCCCGCGGACGAGTGCGACGAACGAGAAGTGAAAGCGACTGCTTATCGGATCTCTGCACAACCCGAAGATTTCCAGTTAACTCTCAATGGCGATTTGATTTGATGCACATTCAATCAACCCCAGCGACGATGCGTACAACCGATGTTCATTACGCCTATCTTTTCGAGGCAAAAGGCATCCAGTCATTCATCGCGGATACCGGCCGACTTGTTGCAATCGCAGGTGGTAGCGACTTGATCGCGGCGGTGGCATCCTCGGATGGCGATGATCTGCTGGGCAAGGTGCTTGTTCGCTTCCCCGCCCTTGAACCTTCGCGTCGAGCGGGGGCGTCGTTCTGCCTGCACGGGAAGGATCTTGCAGTCTTGAAGGCGTTTCGGGACGCTTGGCTTTTGACCTTCGGAATGTACGTTCCGGGGCTGCCCTATGTCGATGTACTGACCGGCCCGCATGAAAGCTCGACGGAGGCACGCCGCCGGGCTTATGAAACGCAAGGCGGCGTCAGGCGCGGCGGAATCGCGACTCTGCTTCCTCTGGCGCCGCCCGGTGTTCAACTCGCCCCGCGAACGGGACGGCCTACAAGTTTGATAGACCCTCATGCCGAGGGCGAAGCACAAGACCGTGCCGCAGCACAGACAACAACGCAGGGGCGCCGCCTAGCCGGCGCCGTGCGCCACGAGTATCGTGATACGCTGGCCAGGCGCTCTGTAGGAGATTTGGACAACCTACGTCTTCCACGACATTTCAAATTGAAGGATGCAAATCCCGACAATCCCGCCTTTCCGTTCCGCGACGGCTCCGAAGACCAACGCATAGGCGTAGTCCACGCCGACATTTCTGGTTTGGGACAACTTTTCATCGAAATCTCTAATCGGCTCGAGCAACCGAATGACGTACTAAAAGTCGCCACGGCGATCGAGAACATAATCGAGAGCGCTGCGCAGGTGGCAAGCGGGCCAGTGGTGGACAAGGCATTGCGCTATAGCAATGAGCCGAACTGCGAGTACATTAGGAAGCGATGGCTGCTGCATTTCGGGTATCATCCGAACAGCGTCGAGCCGGAAGCGATACCGGCTCTCTTGCCGATGAGGCCTGTCCTCCTAGGTGGCGATGATATGACCGTGATTCTACGCGCCGACCTCGCAATTAGCTTCGCGCAACTATTTCTTGAAGTTTTGGAGTGCATGTCTGAGGAAACGCTGCGCAAACTCTGGCAGGACCTCGGTATTTCCGATAGTCCTCCCTGTACTCGGCTCACGGCCTGCGCAGGGGTTGCCATCGTGAGCGCTTCACATCCCTTTTCAATGGCCGGGCACATGGCCGATGGGATGTGCGGGGCTGCGAAGAAGGTGGTCAAGCGCATCGCCGCGAATACGACCGAGCTGGAGGAAGAGGATGCTCCGGCACCGCCGATGTCAGCGCTGACCTTTGCGATCGTGCCCAAGCCGGCGGAAGAATCGTATGAAGACTTTCGCTCGCGCGAGCGAGTAGCAGGCGGAGTGGCGCTTAGCGCGGCACCTTACGTGATTGGATGTGCTGACAGTGATTCTAGAGGTTTGTCTCGAATTGAGACGCTATTCAAGGTGCGGGACGCTCTCGAAGCGCTTGGAGGGCTTCAGGGTTTTCGTGAAGCTATGCACTCGTTGAACGCCGATGGTGAAATCCGGCTCAGGAGAGCGGCGGAAGTGGCACGCACCGACAGACCGGCGGCATTTGGGAAACTTCAGGAGGCGCTTGGGTTAAAACAGCGCTCCGGCGATGCGGAAGACGGTAATAACAGTGCTGATCAGGCGGAAATTCCGCTCGACCGAGCCGGGCTACTTTCTGATGCGCTTGATTTGATAGACATCGACGCCTCGCCGCTGTCGGTTTCCTCGGGTTTCGCGGCCAAGATAGAGGTGGAACCAACATAACCCGAGTTGCCCTGATCCATATACAGTTCACCGATTACTGGCTGTCGGGCGACGGACGCGGGCTCGGCACCCATGCCGACGCCCGGGCGGTTCGCGATGATCAAGGCTGGCCAGCCATGCCCATGACCCAGGTAAAGGGAACGCTTAAAGAGACGGCCATGTTGCTCGAACAGGATGGCGCACTGAAAGCGGGGCGTACCGTAGAACTCTTCGGCTTCGACGGCTGCCCGGCAGCGCTGGCCTTCGACGGACTAGCGCGAATGCCCGGCGATGCGCGCAAGGCCTGCGATCCGGAAAAGTTGTTCAGGGTTATACCATCCACTGCGCGTGACGTATTGGGCGTTGCCAAAAACCGCAGCTTACGCAGCTTGGAAGCCGTCCGTCCGGTCGATCTGCTGGGATTAATCCCGACGGTTGTGGAGTCAGGAAAAATCGGGGACTGGATCACCGATCTGGACATGATTTGCGCGGCAACATTGGCCTTTGGGCATGACAAAGGAAATTTCGGCGCTGCGCGGGCGCGTTGTCTTCATTGGAGTGACAACTCAAAAACCAAAGACGGCAATGCACCCGAGACACCCACGGTCGGCTCTGGCGCCGGAACTCTGATGGTTGCTTTGCGCGGCAGTGGTGATGTTCGGCTTACCGATCGCCCTGCGACCGAAGGGGTCCGGCGGACTCTGAACTATGTACCTGGAAGCGCGCTGCTTGGCGCGGCGGCCCGCAAATATCGTGACTACGAGAACGCCGGTGCGCTTTTTCACACCAACGCCGTTCGTTTCGGGCCCGCGCTACCCACTGACGGAACAGACACCGAGGTTGTCCCCGTCCCGCGCAGTTATGTAAGCCCCAAGTCCTCACACGAGGCGGCCTGGAAGGACGGCATTCTCGACACAGGGCTTGTTAGAGACGGCCGTTCTATGTCCAACGCGGCCGATGAAGGCACGAAACAATACGAGGCCGTTGGCGCGGGTTTCATGACGGTTGCCCTGCGGCAGGTCAGGACCGAAACGCGGACCGATACGCGGACGGCAACCAACCGCGGTAGGGCAGCCGCCCATAGGCTCTTTACAACTGAATATCTGCGTACGGGCGATCTTGTTCTGCAAGCTAAAGTGGCAGTCGGTACCGACGTGTCGCAAAGGGACCGAGAAACACTCGCCGCCGCCTTGACCGGATCGTTGCGGCTGGGTGCAGCCAGGGCCAATTCGGGTGGACCCTTTGAGGCCTCGGTCAGATGGGTCGCGCAGAGACCCATCCCCAATGAAGAGATTCCAGCAGGCGAAGTGCGCGTGTTGTGCGTGACGGATGTTTGTGCTGCAGATGCCCATGGCGCGCAGACACCAGTCATAAACGCCAAGGATCTAGGACTGGGTGATGCGAAGCTTGTTGAAAGCCGATGCGCAATTTCGCATCGGCGCTATGCCAAGCGCAACGCCCATTTCGGACGCGCCTTATCCGAGCGGATGGTGATTGAGGCAGGCTCAGTTCTCACCTACCTCGTGCCGAAGGACGTCGAGGCCCCCAAACGCCAAGTCGTTGGGCGCTATACGAATGAAGGCCTCGGTCAGGTCTGGATTGACCCGCCGTTCCTCGGCGAAGTGATTAGGCCGACAGATGGACCGAGCAAGCTTCTGAACGCACCCGCCTGCGTTGCTACAATCCCGGATTTTGTCCCAGATTCCGTGCCAAAACCACTGGAGTCGAACGAGCGGGAAGAGGAGACGGAGCACAACGGAAATGGGAAGCGCCTTGTACCGGACACCGCACAAGTCTGCCATGTGATCCACCTTACCCTTGAAGCGTCCGAGCCGATATCGATTGGCTCCGGCCAGCGTCTTGTGCGCCTACTTGGCGCGCCCGACGAGATAGCAAAGACCCGAGAAAACAGATCGCAACGCACCGCGAATGCTGACAAAGAAGATGAAGCTCCCTCCGAGAAGGGACAATCGATCACGGTTTCGGCATTGATGCGCGGACCGAACGGTCTGCCTACTATCCCGCCGCGCTCTCTGCGTGGGGCGCTGCGCGCATTGGCCATGGATCGGCTTGCGCCACACGAAATCGAAGAACTGCTGGGTTTTGTACGCGGCGACGAAGGTGCCCGCTCTAAACTGAGGATCGAATGGGCACGGCCCCATGGCGCCGCAAATCGCTGCATCGGTTCGGATTACCCGGGCGACAAGGTGGCTGAACTTCTCGCGATGGACATGCCGCTGTTGCGGGACCGCGTTGCGCTAAACCATTGCCGTATTGTTGAAGGGCGGCGGAAATTCTCTACGAATGCAGTGCCCGTTGGTACACGTTTTTCTCTTCGGCTGACGATGACTGGAGAGCTAGGCGCCATAGAGGAAGGCGGAGCTTTGCGCCGCCTGCTCGCGTTCCTCTGCGATCCTGCGCTGCGCCTGGGCGCGGCGGGCACAGCGGGCTTCGGCGCTGTAAACGTGGTCAGCGCCACGCATCGTGCTGTGCCCCTGTGCACAGCAGATAAGTTGCGTGAAGTGCTCTGTCTCGCCCCATGCCAGCCGCTGGACGACGATCTACGTTTGACTGCTCACAATCCAGATGTTCAAACTCGAACCGTGACCTTACGTGCGAAAGACGTTTTGGCCGTCGCGGATCCGACCGGAGGCACGCCATTGGTTCCAAAGGGGCAGCAGACGGTCGCTATGCAAGACTTGCAGGAGTGGCAAGAAAACCCGAAGACAGGTACCGACACGGGTGCCGAGAAGAACCCTAACACTTCCGAACCGGATGACCGGCATGCCAAGCCCCTGCCGCTTTTGCGCGAAACGCGTATCTCTTGGGAGAGCAAAACGGGCGTTCTGGTGAACGTCTTTCCCCTTCCCGGCAGCGGAGTAAAAGGCGCGCTCGCCCATCGCACACTTTATCATTGGAATTTGCGCAACGAGAAACCGCTCGACTGGACTAGCCCCGATGCCACTGAGGCGCTCGAACGGTTGGCCCGGAGGCCCGCCCCCCTCGTCTGGCTGTTTGGCACCGCCAAACGAGACGGCTCGGGCCGGCAAGGCGCGCTGTACGTAGGCGAGGCAACACTCGACTCAGATCAGGTCGCGCGTCTTGACCATGCATCAAACGACCGATTCACCAGCGGAGCGCGCATTGTTTCGGGTGGTCTATTCGCGGAGGAGGCATTGGTAGAACCGAAGGTCGATCTGCCACTGACATTACGGCGCCCGTGGGGAGTGAACGATGCAATGTGGAAAGAGGCTCTCGTCTGTCTGGAAATGGCTTTGGAAGACCTTCGCCTCGGTCGGTTGGGCATGGGCGGACATGGCTACGGGCTCATGATGGGCGAAGCGACGGAATGGGAGCGTAGCGGCGATGCCGGGGGAGCGTGAAACGATGGAAACCCGACGAAAGCGCCTCGTCGCGGCACAAATGGCGGTTTCACAGGCCGATCTGCCCCAATGGGAGAGGGTAATGCTGGCCCTTGTGGCGGTGAAACGTGAGCCAGTTACGGAACCAGAGGTAATACCGCGACTCGCCGATACAAGCGGAACGCCGTTGGGCTGGGCATTATGGCCATCCACAATGCAGATTGGGAAGAAAACAACCGGAGACGCTTTGGATCCAGATGCGCCTCTATTGGAGGGCGCATGGGCCGTTGGCGGAGTCAGCTACCGCCTCGATGAAGACGTGGTGACACGGATCGATGAGCGCGAGCTTGCACCGAACAACGCGCTTGCGACGGGTGAGGTACCCGCTCTGCGGGAGCGTGTCACGCTGCTTTGCGAAGAACCCAAGGGGATGCGCGCCGTGTTTCATGTGTTCTGGATGATTGACGAGAACTGCGACGCGCCGGTGCGTAGCTTCGATCGTTTCGTAGGCTACGAGAAGACTGGATGATGGAACCGAAATCTGCCTACCGCTTAGCACCCATCTCGCGCTGGATATACAAGCCCGCCTGGGGCAAGTTTGCCAGCTACGACGTTCCGCTGAACGGCGCGGTCTCGGGTGAGATGGAAATAACTGTGACAACCCGGACTGAGACATGCGTTGGTGGTGCGCGCGTCAAGGGCGGCGATGTTCGCCCCTTCACACTCACGCCGGGCGGTCCGCCGGTCATACCGAAATCCACGTTCGACGGTCTGCTGCGCGGCACCCTGGAAATCGCAACTTTCGGCAGATTGGGCGAGTTTGTTGAGAAACGCTGGCCAGGGATGCGGGATATCTCAGGAAATCCAGGCAAAACAGTGAGGGAATTGTATAGTGACAGATTTGTCCATCGCGAAAGAGTTCGTCCCGATCTACCAGATGGGTCTACCAGGAAGCGTTTCACCTCAAAAGTTTGCGCCGGTTGGCTGCGGAGATGTGGAAAACTTGAGCGTTATGAAATCGTGGAATGCCAACTCGGCCGCGTAGGAATCCGCGATCTTGGCCAGCACTTTCAAGCTTCTGGAGATGATCAAAAATCCTTGGCTAAGGGAGGAAACGGTACGGGCGATCGCTATGTTCTTCTGGGATACAATCAAGCTAAGCCGTTCGATGATCAGATGACTATCCGGATCGACGATGTTGACGCAGTGGATCACCCGCATGCGCGAGGCACAGAACTTTATCACGAACGGCGGCACGCGATCCTCGGAACTGGGCAGGGCATTCTGGGAACGGTTGTGTTGACCGGAAAACCGGAGGTTGCGAATGGTAACCCCTTTGGAAGAAGGCGCAAAAAGCAGGAGTTCGTCTTCTCAAACCCCTGCCGGGGCGAATTGTCTGCCCCCGCCAAGATCGGAAATGTCCGCGACGTCGAACCCGACGTCTTCGACGCCTTCGAATACCTCAACAGCGGCGCTGACGGCAACGATGCCCACCCCGGTTGGACCTTCTGGAAACTCGCTCTCAAATGTGGCGAGGCAATACCGGTCTTCTATCTTTTCGAAGACGACCGCGTCGCCGCAATGGGCTTTGCCTCAATGTTCAAGGTCGCCTTCGGTGAAAACACGCATCACCTGTTGGCGCGTTCCCATCCCGACCACCTTGAAATGGCAGGTCCAGATCGCGTGCCGGACTTTCCCACCACCCTGTTAGGCGAGGCGGCGGCATTGGGCAAAGACGATGCTGCCGGGCGAACTGGCGGCCGAGCGGGGCGAATCTTATTCTCCGCTGCCCGCGGTCCCGAAGGCCTCAAGTTGAAATGTCGGAAATACGTCTTGTCTAACCCCAATGAGGGATACTATCCGTTTTATGTTCGTCAGGATGAGGATTCTGATAGAAACAGACAAATCATGGCGACCTTTGCCGCTCGCCAGTCCGACACCCGCCTCTTCGTCAAAGAACCAGAACTGGGTGGAACAAAGATCTGGCCTGCGGGTGATGGAACGCTTCGTAGAGAGACCGAAAACGAGCAGTTCAGGGGAACCGAGGAAAACGGGGCAAAAAGCACCATCCACTTTGTTCCGCCCGGAACGACCTTCATCGGACGTGTCGTCTTTCATAATGTCCTGCCGCAGGAATTGGGCGCGCTAGTCTGGGCGCTCACTGCCACACCGAAGAGCAACCCTGCAATCCTGCGCATCGGCGCAGCCAAGTCCTATGGCCACGGTGAAGTAACCGTGTCGCTCGGGGAACCGGTCATGTCGCACGGGACACCACTCACATTGGATGGCGCGCGCGCGGCATTCGGAAAGCACATGGAAGATGCCGTTGCCGCAGCCTACCCAAGCAAGACCTGGGCGAGAACGCCACAGGTGCAGGCGCTTCTTAAGTCACGAAGGCCAAACCTCGATCTCAGTATCATGTCTGTTAAAGAATACGCGGACAGCCGGCATTCTCAAAAAAGAATGGGCCCATTCGTCGATATGGGTGGCGAACTTGGCGTCCGCCACCAAGCCCGTGCGTCACAATTCAGACCACGTTTTTTGGATTCGGTCACAACTAAGGCTGATCGACCCGAAGTGCGCACGAGTTTCGAGATCCCACCTCCAAAGGGGACAAAAGTCCGAGTGGTCAAAGGAAGATGGTACGACAAGTTGAACGACTTTGTCGGGGTCGTCGAGTCGGAAGAACCTAAACCGAATGGCAATATTGACATTCGGTTTAAGGAGTTCCCCCAAGCTCACGCGGTGAAGTGGCGAAACCTCGCCCCCGGCTGACACCGTTTCCGGCGAACGTTCGTCGCGGCCTATGGCTCCGTAGCGCAACTATTGTTCTCCTCGTGTCTTAACTCGAGGTGCTGCAATGCTTGACCAGCCATCAATGCTGCCCGTTTGGCTGCCCATATTGGACTGGGCAGCACGCCTTCTCGAACGCGTGCTGCAGGGCTAGTCTGATGTTTGACCCTACTGGCCCTCTGGTAAACCACGCTATGGATCAAGTTGGTATGGTCCTTGATCGTGCCGACTTGGCCTACGCCTCGGTTGTGGGTGCTCTGGCCATCGCCCTTAACGCTCGCATCGCTCTTCTCGCACCGCTAATGGTCGCGGGACTGGAAGTCTCTCAGCTCTATGGCTGCGAGCTCAGCCCGCCGCTGCTGGAAGCCGTTCCTCTTCTTGCAGTGGTCTTCCTAATCCTAGGCTCAATTCAGTCGGTGGTCACTGCGATCGCAGGGCGCGATGCGGCTGCCACACTTCTTGGGGTCGTTATTGGCGGATTGGTTCTTTTCGCACTTTGGCGCGGACCAACGTGGGTCTTGCGCCTTCTTTCGCGAGGTCGTTTCTGATGACCGGGCATGCCGCCCCTTTGGCCGGCGCCACCCTCGCCACAGGCGCTATCGCCTCGCTGGTTGTCGGACGACTAGTTCATGTCCGCATCGCTGTTACAACGGTCGCGGCGACTGCTCTCGGCGTAGTTCTGAGCGGCAATGTAATGCTCGTTGTCTGGCGCGTTCCGAAGCGTTTGGTCCTTGTTTTCGGGAGGCGCCTGTGATGCTCGACCAGATCATTTCCTATGATGGCGAAGAACTGGCGCTCGGCGTCGTCTTCGCGCTGGCTTTAAGCCTTCTTCTCAGGGTGCGGGCCGTTGCCATAGCCTTGGCGATAGGCCTTGCTGTTGCTGCCATCTGGGCCGTGTTCCTGGCCCCCGGCGGCCCGGCGGCTGCGGTCGACCTCGTGGCCGCCCGCCTCGGCACTCTCGTCCGCAGCGGATTCTGGCTCGGCTTCGCATCAGCCTCGACTGTTTCGCACCTGCTCGAAAACACCGTGCGCCACGCTCGCCAGGTGCGTGCCAATCGGAGAAACCGCTGATGGCCCGTGATTATTCTACCTACTGGGATGACCCAGAATTCATGGCCCGCCAGGATGCCGAGCGCGACCACGCGTTCGAAAATGCCATGCGCGTCGAGCCGGAAGATCCGATCGCCGTATACACGCGCGCCTACGACCTCGCCAGGCGCGATCTCAAGGTAACAGAGCACCGCGCAGCTCGGGAGTCCCATATGCCCGATATCGGCATAGGTGGCCTCTTTGCCCGCTACGCGCCAGACTGGTCTGGGATCCGTGTTCCCCGGAAACTCGGGACCACGCGCCGGAATATTCTCGCCCGATCCGCGAGGCTGCGTGGCGTCGCCACCGGAGTGCTCGGGCTTAGTCTGCGCGCCCTGATCCTGAGCACCGCCGCGATCGGCATCGCGGTCTCGGGGTATGCCGGGATTCGCTGGAACGACATCACCAAGGCCATCGCGATCGCCGAACAACAGATGGATTGCGCGAGGGTCACCGCGATCGAGGATGCCGATGGTCGGATATTCGCCCATGTTCCGGTTATCGACGGGGCGACCTGTGCTGCGCGCCGCGCCGAACTGGCGATGTCATTCGACGACGTCGATCACATACCGGAGCGGCCTGGTCTGACCGTGCCCTTTGATCCCAAGATCGAGTCCTCCGTGGTGCCCGCTGTAGTCACGATCGAGGGCGAGATCGCTCCGTTTCCCAAGACCGTGTTCGGCCATGACTGGCGCGGCTTCCTGCGCTACGGCGCTGCAGAGATCGGGCTGCTCGATGGAAATAGGGGCCTAAGTGGCCCGATGCTCTCGACCTTTGAAGCTCTGACCGGGCATCCCGAAAGTCTGTCGCGCTGGGACAAGCCGGTCATGATCATCGCAGCGAGCGTCTTTGCCGCAAGGCATCTGCCCGACGAGGCCTCGCGCGCAGGTTTTATCTCGGACTACATGATGGCGGTTCGCGGGCGTGGCTACCCGTTGGGTGGCCGCCTCGCCGCTGACGCTCTTTTCGGTCATGACCCCGAAACGCTGTCTGAGCGCTGCCTCTTCGGTCGCGCCATGGGAACACCGGTAGTGCTTCCGCTCGACGCAGCCGTGGTCGGCACTTCTGCTGGTCGGGCGTGGGGATCGGTCCTTGGACCGGCCGCCCGGCGCTGTGTCACCGAACTCGCGGCTTCTCAGGAAGAAGCCAATCTTGCGCTTGCGGAGCTCGAGTCGCTCTGCGGCAACGACGAGATCTGCGCGCGTCCAAGCCTTGAACCCGACCTCGACGCCCGCAATCTCCGGCTCGCCGCGATCGCCCGTGCCAACCTGCCGATCGCACCACCTCAGACACAAGCGAGCATCGAAGCCCGCCAAGTGATCCTCGACGGGTTGCGTCTCTCCGGCGACTGGATCCCCGGCGAAACTCTTGTATCGACCATTGATTGGCGTGCCCAGAGTGAACTGGATTCGACGTTGCCAGCGGCTCTTGCCGACCTCCAGCGCAATCTGCCTGAAGGGCTATGTTTCACCACCGGTTGTCGCAATCAGGCGATCCACAGTGTAACCGCAATCGAGGTCCACCCCGAGGGGCCAGTTGTCCGAGCCGCACACGACTCACGTCACGGTCAGTTTTTCGGCCCGGTCAAGAACGGTGCCGACGGCTACGTCTCGGTCGCACCCGACTGGGGTCTCGGCTCCACCCGCAAGATGCTGCTCGCCCTGATCGCAGCGCGCCACGATTATAAGGAGCTGTGCTCCCTGTCCTCGGGAGATGCAGCCTGCACAGGGGGCGCCTGGATACCGGTCGAGAAAGCTCTCGCGAAAAGCAAGAACGATCCTTTTGCCTGGCTCGCCGAACAACACATGGACGAGGTCTACCAGTTGCTCGACGCGATCGGTGCCGCGCCTTCGGCCCGCCCCGCCACCGGGTTTGATATTGCCTACGACACCGTCCGCCATGCGCCCCCGGCGGCCTATAATACCTTGCTCTCAGCGCTGCTGCTCGATGGATCGAGCCCCTCTGTACGGATCGGTGCAACCGCACCGGCCAAGCTCGATCTCACCTCGCTCGGCTACGATGTCACGACGATCGCCCGCGCTCTTGACATCCTGGCTGCACCGACAACCAGACCGGAGGGCACGCTGTACGCGACCGCTCAGGCCGCAGCCCTGCCTGGTTGCACCGCCTTGGGCGGAAAATCCGGCACGCACGAGGTTGCATCGATCGACATCGTCAAGACCTCGACTCTCCTCTGGCGCTGCGATCTCGGCAGGACCAAACGAACATACATCACCACTGCGGTGATCAGTTCGGGCGACTCCGAGATCACACTCGGAAACCGCAAGCACGTTGAACTGGCCCCCTTGCACAGGGCTGCCCTTTCGGCAGCCACCAGCCGAGGGGTGACACCCCGAACCAGCAAATAACACTCGAAAGGACCGCAGCAATGGCCACCAAGTTCACCTTCGCCGCCGGTGGCGCCTTCCTCGTCAACGTGCTTTCAGCCGGTCTCGCCGCCGGCGGCGCCTGGGCTGTTTTCTCTCGTATTGGTACGATTGTGGGCTTCGCCGAGGCTCTCTCCCGTAACCTTGGGCCGGTGACCGGCAACCACCTGTTGATTGCGCTTTCTATGGTCGCAGGTAGTGTAATCCAGATGTTGCTGGTGGCGGCCTGGAGGAGCTTCCTGCGCGAAGGTGACATGCTGTTCCTCGGGATCGGGTTGATGATGTCGCTGCTCTCCGCGACGATGTCGGCGACCACCACAAACTTTTTTACGAACGAGGCGATGATCAGCCGCAACCTGCATGCCGAGGCGACCGGCCCCGCGGTGGACGCTCTTCGAAACGGTTCGGACGCGATGCGCGACGCCGCGGATGCAGCGCAGACTTTGGCATCTCAGGCGAGCACTCTGAACAACACTGAGGACAATTTCGGTGGAACCTGCACCGATGTGACCACCGACCCGGGAGACGGCCCCCGCCGTCGCCTGCGCGAGCGCCACAAGGCTGCGTTTTCTGATCTTTCGCAACGGCTCAACGCCATCTCCAACGCCATGTACGAATACGCGCTCGACATCATGAGCGCGGATGAGGCCGAAACCGAGGTGCTCTACCGCAAAGCCCTAGGCCTGACCCGCTCGTCGGACGTGAAGGCGATCGCGACAAGGCTTGCCGAACTGCGCGAAGACGTGACCACGACTTTCTTCGATGCTCAGAACAACAAACGCTACAGCTGCCAGACGCCCGACTTCGCGGCCCGCATCGCCAATGTCGAGGCGATGCTCACCAACGGGCTCAAGATGGAGATCCAGGACGTTCGTACTCCCGAAGCCGGGGTCGGTCACGGCTTCCTGCTACTCAAGGATGACGTTCTGAACTGGATCACTGGCGAGCGCCCCGATCTGCCAACAGCCGGGCGCGTGACCCTGCTGCTGACACTCATTGTCGAGTTCCTTCAGGTGACCATGCTAGTCGCCGATTTCCGCCAGCGCCGTCGCTCCGGGCGAGAAACCGACCGTTGGGACCGCTTCCACGCGACCTATAACAAGCTAACCGCGGTAGAAGCCCAACGCTATGAGCAGATCCTGACGGCACTGGACCGCCTGACACTGCGCTCTGAAGGAAGGCTCTGGCTGGTCCACGGCGAGGGCGCACTGTCGGGTGCTGCCCGTCAGACGATCGACCACTTCGATCTCGACAGCGACCGCGCCTTCTCCTCCGGCAAGACCCGCACCGTCCCGCTCGCTCGCCTCGTGCCCGAATGGGTCGATGCCCGCCGCGACGTTCTCGAAGGAGACAGTTTCACGCTTTATTGCCTGCCGCGCGGCATCGACCACTGGCGTCGTCGAGCTCGCCGTGACGTTCAGCATTACCGCTCCCGCAGCCCTCGCCGCGGCAATACGCAGGCATACACCGCATCCTCTGCCACCGCCGCTGAATAGGCGCTTCGGCCCCACACCTGTCTTTCACCTCGACCGATTGAGGAAACCCAGATGAACGCTCCCAGCACCCGTTTTCCGATTTCGGACCAGACCTCCTCGGACACCGCCGCCCAGACTCTTGCCGACCTTCGTCGTCGCCTTATCCAGACGGATAGTCGCTCGCCCCTGATGAACCTGTCTCCCTGCGGGCGGCGCGGACAGGTAATGAAACTACTGCCCGGCCCGGCCAACCCGCTCGCTGCACGCCTGCTCGATACGCCTGACGGGATCGAGCTGCGCGCCGTTGGTCGTGATGGCTGCAGCGATACGCGTCCCGCCGAGCTCGACACCACGGCCAATGCCACCCTGCCCAGGCTACTGCTCGGTACCGGACCGCACGCAACCGACACCGCGCTGAACCGCCTTGCAGCAAATGCGCAAGAAATCGAGGAACAGACCGGGGCCAACCTCCTCGCTCTCGCGCTCGGCAGCCTCACCTGGATCAGTGCGCGAGATCCCGACAAACCGCGCATGGCGCCTGCGGTGCTGGTCCCCGTACGCATCGCGCGTTCGCCCCGCGACCGGCGTTGGCGGCTGATTGCGACCGAAGGCGAACTTGTGCCCAACATCTCGCTGGCCGAGTTCCTGCGGGCCGAATTCGGAACTGAACTCTCAACCATGTCGATCGAGGCGACGCCCGGGGTCACGCCTGAAGCGGTTTTTGAGGAGATCAAGGCACTGGTGGCACATCGTGAAGGATGGTCATTCGATTGCGCGACCCGTGCGCTCGCCCTATTCACTCACGTCAATGACCTGATGTTCCGCGACCTTGGCGACCCGATCCTGACGGCAGAGGCTCAGCGCGACGGAACCCCGCTCCACCAGGTGCTCACCAGCTATACGCCGACGATAGAACTGACCACGACGCCGGCGACCACCTCCCTGAAGACTCCATTCGATCTGGATGCCAGCCAAGCGCGAGTTGTCGCCGCAGCCCGTTCTGGCAGGAATCTCGTCGTCATGGGACCACCGGGCACCGGTAAGTCGCAAAGCATTGCGGCAGTCATCACGGATGCCGTCGCCGCAGGCAATACCGTGCTGTTCGTGGCCGAGAAACAGGCCGCCCTTGATGTTGTGCGTGAGAAATTCGACGCTGCGGGGCATGGCGACCTGCTCCTGGACCTTCGAGGAAACGAGGCCTCGGCGAGCGCGGTTCGTGCGGAGATCGACCGGACCTGGCGTGAATCAGCGACCGGAAAGACGCAGTCCGACCCGGAGATAGATGACGATGAAGCACCGGGAGAAGACGATCCCGGCTGCCTGCTCACTGCTATCGCCAACGCTCTTCACTCTCCGGGACCTAAGGGTTGCGATGTTTCAGCGTGGCAGGCGCTCGGCGTCCTCGTGGCTGCCGCTGGCGCCGGAGATCCACCGCCGCGCCCTGACCTGGCGGCACTCGCCGAAATCTCTAGTCATGAGGCTGAGCGGCTCGAGGCCGCCTTGCACAGGTTCGCCAACAGCGTTGCCTTGTTTGGCCCGCGCCACCAACACAACTGGGCGGGAACGACCCGCCGCGACCTCCAGCCGACCGACCTCATGCGGTTGCAATCCGATCTCGTCCCGGTTGTCGCGGCCCTGCAGGAGATCGACACCGTCAACACCGGGCTCGAAACCTTCGCCGCGCGTGCCGGGGTCGATGTTGCGCTATACCGACGCCTGCTAGCGCATCGTCAGGACGCCCCGAACATCACCCCGAGGCTCGCCCAGGCATTCTGGACATTGCGCGATGAGCCTAGTTTTGCCAAAGCGCTCGAAGAGGTGGCAGTATGGCAGGATGGCGCCGAAGCCCGAATGGCGCTCTTCGCGCCCGGGGCGGAACGCCAGGAGTCGGCCACCCTCCGTGCACCTATGTCCGCAGCAACGAAAGCGCTCATGCCGGCGCTCTCGCGTTCCTACCGCGAGGCATCCGAAACCCTCGCGGGGCTTCTCGAATGTCCGCTTCCTGCGAAGGCCCGCGCACGCTACGCGCTGCTGCTCGAATT
Source organism: Aliiruegeria sabulilitoris (assembly GCF_001558155.1). Lineage (GTDB taxonomy): Bacteria > Pseudomonadota > Alphaproteobacteria > Rhodobacterales > Rhodobacteraceae > Tropicimonas > Tropicimonas sabulilitoris. The sequence goes on along the minus strand of NZ_LOAS01000028.1, from coordinate 17,530 downwards.
GCTCGCCGCCCAGGCGCATTATCGCGTCATCGCTGACAACGAAGCTGTGATCGCGGATGCCCTCGGCGACGCCTGGCCTGGCCGGACCGCCATCGAACCCGCTCGCTGGCAGTCGGTGCTGGCCTGGTTGCAGAGGCTCGCGGACCACGAGCCTGGCCTTACGGCTAAAGCGATTTCCGCGATATTCGACGAAACCGAGGCCCAACTGCGAGAAGTCGCCCGCTTCGATGCTGCCACCAGGGCACTTGCGCGGACCCTGACCCCGGCGCTTGAGCGCCTCGGCTGGGCCCTCCCGGCAAGCTCCGACGAAGTGGAGAAAGTTGCGCACCGGCTCGTTCGCCTCGAAAGCGACGGCGACGGCTATAACGACTGGCTCTCCCTGACCGCGAGTGTAGCACCACTTGAGGCTGCCAGTCTGGCCGAATTCGCGCGCCTCGTTGAAACCGACGCCATCAGTAGTGAAGACGCGGTGCGCGAGTTTCGCCACGCACTCGCCGAAGCGCGCTGGAACGCGGCGCTGCGGACACGCCCGGTCCTCGCGGAGTTGCGTGACCTTGATCGCGACGCCCTTGTTGAACGTTGGCACACTCTCACACAGTTGCGTCGCAATCGAGCCTCGCAGGTCTTGCGCGCGGTTCAGGCCGCCCGCATGCCAGCGATTACCGACCCCGATGCCGGGGTCAACCTGTTGCGTCGGGAGTTGGGACGCAGGTCCGGCCACATGGCGCTGCGCCCACTCCTGCGTGGTGCCGCTGCGACACTACAGAAAATGCGGCCGGTGTTCCTTGCCAGCCCCTATGCGGTCGCCCGCTTCCTTGCCCCCGGTGCCATGCGCTTCGACCTTCTTGTCATCGACGAGGCCTCTCAAATGCGCCCCGAACATGCGCTTGGCGGCATTGCACGCGCCGATCAGGTCGTGGTCTGCGGCGACGACAAACAACTTCCGCCGACCGACTTCTTTGAACGGGCTTTCGTGAAGGCCAATTCCGGCGGCGAACGCGTAGACCTGCCTCCCGAGCCTGCCCAGGCAGTCGAGATGGAAAGCATCCTCACCCTCGCTCGGGCCGCCGGCTTTGACAGCTTCATGCTTGATACGCACTACCGCTCACACGCGGCCTCGCTAATCGCCACATCGAACCGGCTGTTCTACGGCGGACGCCTGATCATGCCACCCTCGCCGCTCGACGGACAGCCGGGCTTCGGGATGAGGTTCGAACGTACTAACGGCGTCTACTACCGCGGTGACGGCGGCGAAGCCCCGGCGGGAACCAATCCGCTTGAGGCCGATGCAATCGTGGCCGCCATCAGCGACCACGCCCGCCATCGCCCGACATCCTCATTGGGGGTGGCGACCTTCTCGGTGGCTCAGCGCGACATGGTCCGTGATCACCTTGAGCGCGCTCGCCAAAGCGATCCGGAGCTGGACGCTTGGGTCGAAGAACGGGAACAGATTCCGCAAGGATCGGTCTTCGTCAAGAACCTCGAAGACGTACAAGGTGACGAGCGCGACGTCATCATGATCGGAATTGGCTACGGGCCCGATCATCCCGGTGGTCGCCTCGCCAGCCAGAATTTCGGCCCGGTCAACCGAACAGGTGGCGAGCGGCGCCTGAATACGCTGTTCACCCGTGCACGCGACCTGTGCCGCGTGTTCTGCTCTTTCGAGCCGGCCGACATCAACGGCGAGGCCGCTTTGCACGCCGGACCGATGGTGCTGCGTGCCTTCCTTGAGGCCGCCAACGCCAATCACATTGCAGAAAGGGCAGCTTCCGAAGCCAGTATTGACTTGATACGGCAGGATATCGCCCGGACCGTTTCTGGTATCGGAATCCCGTGCAACGTTGCCCTCGGCCCGGCGCGCTATCGCGCTGATCTCGCGGTTCCGCCGGAAAACGCCCCCCAGGGTAAAGGGATCGCCATTCTCCTCGATACCGCAGACGGGCACGGCGACAGCTCCGAATTTGAACTCGTTCTTCAGCGGGAATGGACTCTTCGCGACAGGGGCTGGAAGATTCACCGGATCTGGGGAACCGACTGGTACTACCGCCGTCACCGCGAAATCGAGCGCCTCAAAAAAACGTTCCTTGCAGCTCCGGATAGCGCTAGGCGAAGCTAGGCATGACTTTGCTCGGGCAGCTACGAACCTTCAAGGAATTGACTTACCGTTCACGCATCCTTCCCAAGCAATCGTCGGTCACCCGCTGAAATTCGCAGGATTTCAACGTCATGTGCATAATCCGCTCCGGGTCCTTCCTGCCCGATTCGCGGTGACACGGCCGTCGCGGAGCGTGTTATTCGAGAATTTTCGCCGGAACCTATAGAGCAGCCGAACGATATTCCGGTATCCCGGCTCTAGGTAAAATATTTTCCCGGTATTCCCGATGATCTGGGATATTATCCCACGAAACGACTGAATCGAAGAACGGGTATTCCACTGTCCCCCTCGGCCTGGAGACCCATTTCTCGGCCTGACGGCTGGCTGTCTGGTTGTCCGAAGGGTGTCCGATTAAACCGAGAAACTGTTCGGACAGGCAACCCTCTGTTTTTGCTGCCGTATTCTTACTTTGTCCTATTGTCCGAAGAAAATGTAGACATTGGTTTGGGGGAAAAGGGGAATGGTGCAGAAGCCCCGGTAAGAAAGCCGAAAAATACACAAAACAGAATCCCACAGGGGACAATAGGGACTCAAACTCTTCGGACAATCGGACAACCACCGGTTTGCACAACGATTCCAGCAAGTTAGCTGTCCGAAGAGTTTCCCGGGCTTACCGGACAAAGCGGGATTCCAAACCGGACACCCCGGCGAAGCCCCGGTAAGCCGCCCCGTCTGACGGGATTCCGGTCATGCCGCAAAGCAGCATGGACGGCTGATCTCGACCGCCGCCGCACCGCAGAAACGCCCTGAATCCACGAATACTGCACCGCAGAAACGCCAGAAATTGGCTCCCAGAAATAGAAAACCCCACCCGAAGGTGAGGTTTCTACTCTGTTTGGAATTGCCAGGATTCGGACTCTGTCACCAGTACGTCACCGTCTCCTCCCGCCCGTCGATGAACCGGGTTAGCGTTATGCCGCCCTGGGCGGGTGCCTCCGGCAGGTAGTTGCCTCCGGTCTTGGGAACAGGGTCGCCTTTGTCCACCTCTCCCCACAGCCCCCGGACATCGAGGCCGCAAACGAACCTCGAAAGGATCGCCTCCAAGCGCGTCCGGTTCCTCTTGTCGATCCTCGACCCGAGGATAGGTCCATCCGTCCCCGTGGTGTAGAAGTACCGCGTGACCGGCGCGCTGATATGCTTGCGGTGGGGCAGCACAGTGACCCTCCACGGCTCCGCCACTGGCCTGCTGGCGATAGCCTCGTACCCCTTGTCGAACAGATGCTCCATTCCCGTCTCAGGGTCGAACCGGTAGCCGTATGGCAACCGCTCCGCATAGTGTGTTCGAATCGAACTCATGGTGTCTCTCACTCCTTTGTTGTGTTAGCCGATCAAGTCATCCAGGCCGCTGTCTGCCTCGTCCTCGGTGCTCCAGGGGCACGACCGCCACAGAGGCCCCTTGTAGAATCCGTCCGCTCCCTCGCCCCGGACGTACCACGTCGTCTTGGTGCCGTGGCGGCGCTGCTGGCCGATGCACGACCACCCTTCGACCAGGGAGAGGGCCTTGCCGAAGGTGCGCCTGTCCGCGTTCCGGTAGGCCGAGAACGCGGTCGTCCCCTTGAGGGCTTCCATGACCATCGTGGCGTTGGTCATGTTGCGGACCATCGGGGATTCGTCGTCCGCGTATTTGTCCAGCGGCATCCCGCTCGCGTCCAACATCACCTCACTGGCCGGGAACACCTTGTCGAGCCAATCCGAGATCATGTCCGCCATATCCTCGACCGCAGAGCGCGCCCGGAACTGGTCGGCCAAGGCGTCCCGCTGTTTCCGGGCCTCCCTGGTCTGGAGGTCGAGGAACAGGTCGCCGTGGGGCTGCTTGGCGCGCATCTGGAGGTACACATCCACCGCCTCGCCATAGAGCCCCGGAAGGGACGCCTTGAGGCCGTTGGGGCCGTCGATGTCGATAGGATCGTCCTCGTTGTGGGTATCGACCCAAATCCAGAAGCGCCGGTTGCCGGTCGGGTCGTGGAGGATGTCGGTGAGGTTCGAGGTGCCCGACAGGAGGCCCCGGCGCGGGTAGAGTCCCTCGCGTTTGGCGTAAGCCAGCCGTAGTTGGTCTTCATTCGTGGTGATGAACGCCTTCGCGATCTCGGCGGTGTCCTTGCGGAGGCCCGCCATCTCCCCGAGTTCCCCGATCAGGGTTCCGCGCATGGCCTCGACCATTTTGTCCACCCGTTCGAAGTTGTTCGGGAGGTCTTTGTGGTAGCCAAGCGAGAGGGTCTTCCAGAAGCGGCCTTTACCGCCGCCCTGGGTGCCTCGGAGAATCGGCACACAGTCAAACTTGCAGCCGGGTTCGAACGTCCGCGCCACAAGGCCGAGCAGGTAGTAGCGGGAGGATTGTTGGTGGAACGCATCGTCCGGGCAACCCAGGAACTTCTGGGGCATCTGGTCGAGCATCCCCTTGGTCTTGCGACCGCTCTCAACGTACTGCCGGTGGAACTCCAGCATCTTCTCCTTGACCGGGTGGAAGCTGTTGCGCTTTGCGGCGAGGTAGACCCCCGACATGATCTTTTCGCGCGGGAACTCGACCTCGTAGCCCTTCATCTTCTTCGGGGCAGAGCAAATCGCCTGGACGGCAATGTCGTCCCCGTCCTCCCAACGCCGCCACCCGATGGCCTTCTTCTCGATCTTATCGGTTTTGATCCCGAGGGCCTTCGATGTGATTCTCCTGCGGGCCACCGGGTCTTGGGTGAACTCGTTGAAGGCTATGGCCGGTGCGATCCGGGGGTCATTCTCGCAGATGAGACGGATATTGTGGATCACAGGCTCAAGTTCGAGGTTCTTTTTCGTGCGTAGCCCGGCGGCCCAGGGCGCGCCCTCATCATCGGCCTCCTCCGGCTCATCGCCCTCCGGGAGGTCATCGAGCATGGCGGCAGGGTCGTCGCTGTCGCTGTCGCTCTCCTCGGCTTCGCCAAAGAGGTCGTCAAGATCGTCTCCGCTGGCCGTCTCGGACTCCCCGAACAGGTCGTCCAGGTCCCCCGGGGGCGTCGTCTTGGCTTTTTGCGGCGCGGCGGGTTGGTCCTCCTCATCATCTTCGAAGTCGTCAAGCTGGTAGTCGTATGCCGACGCCAGTTCGACTTGGACGGCCTTGTCCCTCTCCGCGAACTCCTGCATTGCCTTGTAGGACGGCATGTTGCCGGGGGAGGTGTTCGACCGGGCCTTTTCGTCCAGGTGGCCGAACTTGTGGATTCGCAACAGGTCCCAAGCGTTGGCCGAGCCCTCGATGGGGTCCGTGCCGTGGTTCGAATGGAGGAACAGCCCGTCATCGTAGACCACCGCGCCGTTCGAGCCGGAGCCCGGAACGTAGGTGTAGCGAATGTCGGTCGTGCTCTCGCCGGGCGAGTAGATGTCGTCCAGCCAGTTCTCGATCACTTCCTCGACGGAGTAGGCACGGCAGAAGGCCCCGATCAGGCCGGGCTTTTCGCGCGGGTCTTCCATCTTGCCGCCGGATAGGCGGACGGACGATTCGATGGCCTGTTTCGGCAGGGTCGAGATGTCCTCCCAGCCCGGGTGTTCGGCCAGGAACTCGTCGGGATCGAGGATGTCGCCCTCGTTGACCCCGGACTTGAACTCCTGGTCCTTGCAGACGGACGGCAGGTACATGATCTGGGCCGGGCGAAAGCTGACCAGATCGGGAATCTCGATGGACTCCACAGGGTCATCGGCCAGCAGGAGCGAGAGCAGCCGGGTCAGCGCGTGGGCCGTGTCGCCGTCCACCATCTTCGACAGGGGAACCAGGATACGGACGCGGGGCCGCTCCGGGCAATGCGAGCGCGTGGTGTGCCAGACGAAAGCGTAGCGGCAGACCTCGGCGAAGCCGTCAATGATGAAATCGGTCTGCTCGGGCGTGGCGTTGTCGATGTCGATCTGGATGCAGGAGCGCCCGATCAGTTCCTCTTTGCGGCGGCGACCGTTCTTGAACTTGCCCGCGACGATGTACCCGGCGCTGGCCTTGATCTCCATGAGCCGGTCGTCGGCCTTCTGCCGTTTCTCGCGGGCCTCTTGGGACTCGGCCTCCCCCGGCGGCGGTCGTTTCGAGGCGGCTTTCTTGATCGCCATGTATTGGGCGAACGCCATCTGCGCGTCCACGGACGGCTTGGAGAGCAGCTTGACCAGCTTGCGGAAGGTGATCTCCCGCGTCGTCACCCGTCCCCGGTCGGTCCCGCCGACAGAGATGACGATCTTGTGGTTGTTGATTATGTCGGGCGTCGTCAAAGGAGCACTGCCGATGCAAGCCCTACCAGGACTGCTTCTTACTCCGGGTCTAGATCGACCGCCGCAAACATCCTGATGTTGATGTTGCATTTTCGCTCCGGGAAGATGTGGGAACTCTACTGACCATACCAGCCGGTATGGTCAGTAGCGCTCAGATGATGTGACAAAGGGAACCTGCTTCAGGTTCCGGACGGTCACCCGTCTGCGGCCCGCAGCCCTTGCTTGCGAGGAGTGATGATCAGATCCGCAAACTGGTAGGTCCGGTGAACGTTGTACAGATGGTCTCTAACGTCCGTGCCCGAGAGGAACAGCTTCCAGACCTCACTCACGCGATCCCGTGTGGCCCGGTCAAAACGCGGGGCGTTGCCGTCGTCATAGAACCAACCGGCAAAGTCGTGTTCAAGATAGGGGCCTAATTTGCAGTAGCGTTCCTCCGGCGTGCCGCGGCTGGTATAGGCGCCAATTTGTTCGACCTCGCGGGCTTCGAGGAACGACCTTCTTGCAAGGGGCTGATAGTCTCTCCCAAAGAGGATCTCGGTGTTGGTCTTCGCATCGTAGCCGTAGCAATACGGCATGTTCTTGTGGCGGCGGTTGCTGCTCATGTTTCTTTTCCTTTGATTGGTTGGGCAGAATTGAGCCTCCGACATGCTTTACGTCTTGGATTTGCCGGTGAAGAACCCCCAGAAAAACCGTTCATTGAGGTCCCCGGGCAGGTCATCCTGAACCAAATGACAGCTGTATTCCGTGTCGCAATCAAGCACCCAATCGAGCTTGGCGAGCAAAGCCGCATCGGCGCCGATTTCGCGGGCAAGGGTTTGTCTGCGCTCCGACTCGAGCATCGCGAACAAGCGCGCAGCTTGGGGATCGAAACCATTGTCGATCAGAATGTTGGCGCGCGAGTATTCGAGAGCCGACAGCGTTTCGGTGCAGATCCGGCTATCCCAGTGAGCTTCGTTGTTCTCAGGCATGTTTTTGCCCTCCCAAGGCAGGCGTTTCGTTTGTCGATGTCGTGGATTCCACGCGCAGGGCGATAAAGGCATCCAACCATGCCTCGGGCATGGCGGAAGCGCGTTCGCTCAACTTGATGAAGGGCGGGAAAACACCGTCCTTGATCATTTGGTAGATCTGACTCCGCGAGAGCCCGGTTCTCTCTACGACTTCGGCAGGCCTGAGCATCCTGCCCGAGGGGGCGATGCGCTTCCCAAAAAGCGGGGCCAAAGGTTCTTTCCGTGCCATTTCCGTCTCCTATGTTGCACTGTCGGGCGATATTGAGCGCCCTTGGACAGCAGGATGCCGGGAACGGCTGGTTGTGTAAAAATTAGAAATCTGCGTGAGCGCACAGATTGTTAATCTACATTAGATTCCAAATAGTTGCGCTACGTTTCATCGCCGAGCCCCATTCGATACTCGTCCCGATAGCACTCCCAAAGCGGGTGATCTTCGAACTGAAAATGGCGCCGCTTCTTGTAGTGACTGATGCGCCCAGAAATTGTTCGACGGATATTTAACGGCCATTGGATCGACTCGATCCCGTCAATCTGGATTTCTTGGTCGTATCCTGTTTGCGCTTGGCGATCCGATACATGTTTGATGACGGCTTCGATGAAGGATATTGCAGGGTGCGCTACGGATTCATTCTCGTACCTGAGATAGGACTTGGGCTCGTCGTCGAATGCTACGGCATAGAGCCCCAGGATTCTCGGATAAAATGAGTCTTCCCAAGCGCCTTTTCGCCTCCATTTTTCATTATGGCGTCCGCGCAATTCGTCCACCAGTTGACCTCTCAGTGCCTTCATGCTCTCGATCTGCGCTGGGCTGAGCCTCGGAACGAATTGCCCGTTACTTGACCAATGTTCGGCTAGAGCGGCGTATTCCAGAACATATTTCAACAGCTCCGTGCATCTTTCCCATTCCTTCTTCGTTCGAAGATGATGGAACTGGATTCCAATGCTCTGATTCACCAGATCTGTCAGAAGCTTTCCCAGCAAATCTTGAGACATGCTTGCAGCGAGCGGAATGGCTGTGGAGTTGATGACGAAGTTTGCAGCGTCTCGATCGAACCAGTCCAGATCGAGAAAACTCTTTGCGTCAGTCACTGAGCATCTCCAATTTGCATCGTGAGTATTTTCAAATCATCCAGTTCATCAGCCCACCACGAGGCCATCTTCACCCTTTCATCCCAACGCTCGCCTTGGACATAGGCGCGGCGCCCCTCGTTACCCTCGACATTGGCCAGGGCGCACTCGACCGCATAGCCTGCACACGCTATCCGCCACAGCTTCGAGCCGGTTCTGGTGACTAGAACATGGAGACCGCCGCCGTCGAACATCTTGTGGTCCCGGTCGCGCGATTTGGTGTTGCGGATGGAGTGTTGGTCAGCGACATGGCCGTGGAAATCGAATTGGGAATCGCGCCAGTGTGATTTTCATCATACCCCCTGAATACATTCAGTTTTCTTGACCGCCCTTGGATCAGACCGGACGACCCTGGACTGCAAATGCAGCCAAATCAGGGCGTTACACGAGATGCCGGACATCTGTAGGCATCGCCGAAAGTGGGGATAGTGTCCGGGGTCGTAACCCATTGAAATAGAGTCCATTTGGTCCCATCGGGTATTTCCGACCTATGTTGGTATATTTGTTGGCACAAATTGGAAGGTTGGCATGTAAAGCATTGGAATCAAATAAACAGTGATTCCGGTACTCGCCTCCACCTTTTTTTCCTGGACATTTCCGACTTCAGCGCCCGATTTTCGGGGCCCTGAAGTGGCAAGTTTACAGGCAGTTTACACCCCGGTTTACAGGCGTGACTCCTGGCTTCGAATCCACCAGGAGATGCAGAAAGGCCCGATGCAGCGCACCGGGCCCAAGTCGCATGATCGTGTATTTCTGGTTCAGACGTCCTTGTCGTCGCCGTCGAAGACATTGGCGGAGGCCTTTGCCCGTTCGAGTTTCTCGAGGATTTCGTCGGTGACCTCGGGTATCAGGCGCGCGTAATGCTCGATCATTTTCGATGCGTGACGGATGCTCCACCCCATTGCCACGGCGATCTCGTTCAGCCCGCACCCGGCGCGCAGCAGCGCCGTCGCTGCGGTGCCCCGCATGTCGTAGGGGCGCAGTTCGGGGCGCACCCGGATCACGCCGTCGGCATTCGCGCGATCGATCAGGTCGCGAACGATCTGCGCGGCGCGTTCGGGCGTCAGGCGCCCGCCGGACAGCGCCGGCACGATGAGCCACTGGTCATCATCCATCGTGTCGATGAGATCTTCGATCGCCGGCGTGGCCGCGATGGCGGTTGCCTGACCAGTCTTCACGCGATCAAGAAGAAGGCGCCGGGCCTTCGGGGTTTTCTCGATATGCCCCCTGTTCAGCCGCCCGACATCGGCGGGTGCCAGGCCGCCCTCGGACATCGCGACAACGATCCGCCTTTCCGCCGGTCTCGCGACCTCGAGGACCGCTGCGATCTCTTCCGGCTTCCATACAAGGTGGGCACGATTGACCCTGTAGACCGCCTCGATGTCACGGAAGAAGTGACGTTTGATTACCCCGGATTGCCGCATGCGGTTCAGGAACCGGCGGATGACCTGGGTCGAGTAGTCGAACATGCGCGGCGAGTGCGCCCACTGGTTCTGCCAGGCGATGATCTCGGCCAGGGACTCCTCCTCCTCGAACAGCTTGATCGGGTCTTCGGCGAACTCGGCCTCGAAGTTCGTCATGTACTTCTCATAGTCAGCTTTCGTCCGCGCGTTGAGCTTTCGATAGTGAATGCTGCGGCGGTACTCATCCATCGCATCGGGCGTGAGCATTTTATTCGCGCGATGCGTGCGCGCGGCTTCGGCCGCACTCGTGTTCGCCTGTCGATAGGCAGCGAGATAGGCCAGCGATCCTTCCACGACCTGCGAGTTCGAATCCCAGAACTTCGGCCCACCTCGACAGACGTAATGATACCTGACCACACCCGCGGCGGTTGCCTTCTTGACGCGATGGATGCCTTTAGGCAGCGCTGTCTTACTCACGGCGCAGTCTCCTCTGCTCTGTCAGTGAAATCGCCTCGGCCGCCGACCCTTGGGTGGGCTCCAGTCCCTGGAGGCGGTCGAGACAGAAACGGAAGTGCTTCAGGTCGAAGATCCCGGGCCGCCCCGGAAGGTGTTCCAGACCGATCTTCTTGAGCCATTGACGGAACGCGTCTGTCACGCCTGCGTAGCGCGCGATCGCCGCCAGTTCTTCAGTCGAAACGAGGGTGCATTCCTGCGAGACGACCTGAGCCCGGGCCGCATTGAGCGCCGCCTGGAAGTCATTCGCTTGATTGCTCTCGGTCGTCATTCGGCCCTTCCCGTCCTCTTCACGCGGGAGATCGGGTTGACCGGAAAAGGGCGGAAACGGATTCCGGATTTTTTCTTGCGTGATCTTCGTGGCCCGACGCAAATACCCGCCTCCGGCGGGCGCGAAAGTTGATCGAGAGGCCTTGTCTCGATGGCGCGCGGCAGGGACCGGCGCACGGCTCCGCCGGTCGGCCCTAAGGAACTGGAAAGACACTCAGGTGCCGAACCGCTTGAGCAACGGGCCGGGCGTCGCGCGATAGCACCGAATGGCTTGATGCGGCTCTCCCGCGTGCGCTTCGCTCCCGACAACACCCTCGACGCGGCCGGGAGGCAGCTTCTCCAGCGCTTGCGGCACGAAGTCGAGCGAGATCATGATGCCTCGGACAGACGGACCATCTTCACCGCACAGCCCCACGGGACCAGAGATCGGGTCGACCGTCTCGACCGCAGCAAGAACCTCGCAGAGATCCCGAAGGATATTCTCATCCGCCGGCAGGACGTCAGCGAAACGCGTTGCGGTGAGTGCCCTTGCCGCGGTTTTCGTTTCGAAGGCCCTGGGAAACGCTCCCATGAGCCCTCTCCTCGACGACAGCCCACGGCGACGGCCACGGTTTCTCACTGCGCCTTCAAGCACCACCAGGAATGGCCTGACAGCGTAGGTTCGGGCCGACAGGACGCCATACCCGGGCTCCCCGCACGGATGGAGGTGCGATCTCCGCAGGAGCGCGAGCACGCGGCCCCCAGGCAAGACAGCCGCAGCCCCGGGACCGTGCGAGGCCAGGTGTGGTGTTCAGAGCTGCGAATTGGCAGTTCTCAAGCCGTGTCAGGATCTCTCCCGTATCCGGTCTTCAGTTTGCTCTGCGGGCGGCTGGTTGATCCGGCTCTCAGCAGGAGGAGCCGGATCAACCGGGCGGTCCAGCGCATGCGTGGCCTTCAACTGTCTCAATGAAGTGCGAAACGACCCACGGTAATGCCGACATCGCGGTCATCCTCGGCAGCGCAGCATTTCCGGCTACCGACATCCATCAGCCGTCTCTATCGAAGAGGACCGGACGTTCGGCAAGAGAAAGCCCAAGGTCAGTTCAGCGGGACACAGCCGCCGTTCCCTTCACTCCCTCCGACAGACCGCTTCCTGCGCATTGCTGCCGGTCGTGGTGCATGAGGGAGGTGGGTGGTCGCTAATGTACTGAATTTTAACCGATATGTTATTGTCTGGCGCAAGGCCAAACGCAAGATCAGCGGTTTCGCCCAAGTAAGTTGGTTCAGTGAACCTCTGCACTAACCGTTCATACGGTTTTGGTACACCGCTCACTTCACAGACGACGAGGCTTCGGAGTGAGCGCTCCGACCCCGGATTTTCTGGCCCCAAACGATCTCTTGATCTCCGAAGTCGAATTTCATCTGCTCTGCGAAACGGAGGAGGCAGTAATATCGGACTCGACAGCGAGTGGAAGCGTCGCGCCGAACCTGCTGTGACGCCGTCTGGCCGGTTGCGGATGTGATGGTCGGCATCTGAACTACGGCATCTGTCATTGTTTGTGCAGGCGCGATGTCCATCAGGTATCTCAACTCGCCGAGGGACATTGTTTTTTCAGGCTGCGGTGCCGAGGAACCGTTGCGCCAGAGGTGGAGGCCGCGCTGGCCGGGATCGGGGCGCAGGCCTATCGCGGGCATGGTGACGATGGGGGAGGCTGGGCCGTGGTGTCCGCCGCCTTCCAGAGCGAGCGCGACTGGTGGCTCGCGACCAGAAGAACAAGGCAGACGGCGCTTCCACCGCTCAATCCGGGTTGACCTGTCGGGGTTCGGAGGGCAAGGCGGCAGGGCTATCAGGAGCGAAGACATGGAAAAGGTACACATTCCCGAGCGGCCCGGCTGGCGAGAGCAGGCAGAGGAACTCGGCTTCACCTTTGCCGACATGCACGGCGAACCCTATTGGGACGAAACCAGCGCCTATGCCTTTACCCTGCAGGAAATAGAGGACGACATCGAGGATCCATCGACGGAGCTGCACGCCATGTGCCGGGATGCCGTCGCCCGGATCCTGTCCAGTGAAGCGTTGCTGAAGAAGCTGGCCATCCCCGAGCCGCACTGGGCGCTGGTTGCGGAAAGCTGGGAGCGGCAGGACCCCGAGATCTATGGCCGTTTCGATCTTGCCTATGATGGCAACGGCCCGGCGAAACTGTTGGAATACAACGCCGACACGCCGACTTCGCTCTATGAATCCGCCTCCTTCCAGTGGCTTTGGCTGGAACAACAGCTTGAGCACGGCGCGCTGCAAGCCGGCGCCGACCAGTTCAATGGCATTCACGAGGCGCTGGTGGAAAGGTTCAGGACACTCTTTGCGGAAGGAACCGACATCCACTTCGCCGCCGCCGCGGACACGCCCGAAGATTACGGCACGGTGGAATGCATGGGCTGGGCCGCGCGCGAGGCCGGGATGGGGGCGCATTACACCGATCTGGAACAGATCGGGATCAGTGCGGATGGACAGTTCATTGACAACGAGGACCGGGTTATCGGCACGCTCTTCAAGCTCTACCCCTGGGAAGACCTGTTGCGGGACGATTACGCGGCGCGGATCGCCGATGCCGGTTGCCTGATGCTGGAGCCCGCTTGGAAAGCAGTACTGTCCAACAAAGGCCTGCTGGCGGTGTTGTGGGAGATGTTCGAGGGCCATCCGAACCTGCTCCCGGCCTTCTTCGAGGCGGATATCAGCGCGGCACTGGACGGCCAGGGCAGCGCGGCGACAGATGTGGAGACACTGTTTGCCCGGTCTGCCGACGGCCTCGCCACGGGCTATGTCAGAAAGCCGATCTTTTCTCGCGAAGGCGCGTCGATGTCGATTGTCGAATGCGGAAAGACGGTCGAGGAATCCAGCAATGCTACTTATGCGGCCCATCCGAAGATCATTCAGGCCTATCATCCGCTTCCGGTTTTCGACGGATTCCGCCCGGTGGTGGGAGCATGGGTCGTCGGCGAAACCTGCGTCGGCATGGGAATGCGGGAAGATCGATCCCGGATCACCCAAGACCTGTCGCGGTTCAAGCCGCATTTCATCCGGAAATGAGAAAGCGTAGGATTATCCCATGACAAAACGTTCGAAAACCGTTGCACTCTGTATTGTCGGTGCCGCCGCCTTCACGCTTTCCGGCTGCCGGGAGGAGCAAGTGGATGCCCAGGCCTTTCCCGACCTGCGTAGCTGCAAGGAGGCCGCCGCCGCCGGCGATGGACTCCTGACCACCGCCGATTGTGAAACTGCTATTGCCGAGGCCGAGCAACTGCATGTTGAGACCGCCCCGCGCTATGACAGCCTGGAAGTCTGCGAGGCGCAGCACGGTGAAGGTGCCTGTGGGTCGGAGGAACAGGTGGCCAGCGGCGGGTCAGGCAGCATATTCATGCCGCTGCTCACCGGCTACCTGATCGGCAACATGCTGAGCGGGCGCGGCGGTTACGCACGTTCCCAGCCGATGTATCGCACGGCCGATGGCAAGTTCACCAACGCTTCCGGTTCCAGCGTCTACTCGGGAAATTCGGGCAAAGCGAAACTTGGTGCCAACCAGTTCACGAAGGCCCCCACCACTGTCGGAAAACCGCCCATGACCAAGGCAACGGCTGCCTCCCGCGGGGGCTTTGGCAAGGCCGGCGGCGCCCGCGCGGGATATGGCGGTTAGGGGTATCTTCGGGTTACCTGATCTGGGAAATGACCCGTTTGCCTGTCGTCTTGCAAGAACCGCTCAATCGATTGTCGTGTGCGTAGAGGCAAGCCAGAACCCTTTCGTCGGCTGTGCTGACACCTGGGCAAAGGTGGGCGGCGTCTGACGTACAAGCCGCGCGTAATTCGGTTTCATGGGTTGTTCCCTTGAGATTGGTCACCTCTGCGGGCACAAGGCGGGCAACGGATCGGGAACTGCTCAGCGCCGTGATGTCATTTGCGCAGGCGCCTGAGAGGGAGCCTGAATGGCTGAATCGACAGGTGGCAATGCGCCCATTTCCGTTCCGACCATCGCTGCAGTGGTTCCCGATTTCCGACTTGCAGGTTTTCATGATGTCCGCCGTCGCGATTGTAGGCAGCGCAGCGAACAGAGCTGCGGCAAGAATGCCATGAAGGGGTCGAAGACCTCGAAGGCTCATGGAGGATTTCCTTTTGGGGGAAGCTGGATACACGCGGCCAAGGCCTCGTTTCATAATAACCCTTCACGCGGCACGCTTTCAGGCAAGAGACTCGGCTGACCTTTTCTGTGACACGGCCAAACCCACGACATGTCCGGCTAAGCATTCTTGTGCGCCTGGGAGAGAAAGACCGAGGGCGGGCATCCCTGCCATTTCGAGAAGGCCTCCGAAAACGTCTGCCGTTGGGCGAAGCCAACCCATGCGGCTGTCTCGCCGATTGATCGACCGGCAAGGTGCTCTCGTTTTGCAGCCTTGTGTCGCGCCTGTTCGCGAAGTTTCGCGAAGCTCGTCCCCTCCTGTTTCAACGCGGCCTGCAATGTTCTGGTTGGCACATCGAGGATGGCCGACGCCATATTCAAGGGCAAAACCGAATGATAGGCATCGATCGACGTGGATTGGAGAACGCCGACCAGCTTCGAGACTGACGTATCGTCAAGGTTGCTCATTCCAATGCGCGCCATTGTCTCGCGAGCGACCTCTGTCATGCCCAGATTGATCCGTTTCATGGGGCTCTTGAGGCGGAAGGCATCGAACTCCAACATGCCGGTGTCTCCTTCCAGTATATCCCGGACTTCGGGAAGCAGGCGGCGTGTCTGACGTCAGCACCTGTGGGACAGATTTGAGGATTTGAACAACGGAGGATTTCTGGTTCATCGTAACCTTCATGGAGCGAAGATGGACAAGAAATCCGGAACGTCAAAGGACGCAGCTGACAAGCTGGTCAAGAACATTCGTCGCAAGACCCGTCAGACCTATTCGGCGGAGGAGAAGATCCGCATTGTTTTGGCGGGCCTTCGCGGCGAGGAGAGCATCTCGGCGCTGTGCCGCCGCGGGGGGATTTCCGGGAGTCTGTATTACAATTGGTCGAAGGAATTCCTGGAGTCGGGTAAGCGTCGATTGTCGGGCGACACGGCGCGCCAGGCGACATCGCCCGAGGTGAAGGATCTGCGTTCGGAGGCCATGGCCCTGAAGGAATGCGTGGCAGACCTGCCCCTTGAGAACCGATTGCTCAAAAAAAGCATGACAGGGGCTGGGGAGTTCGAGGAAAGAGATACCTCGCAACCGAGAAGCTGGAGATCATCCGCACCATCGAGGGATCGCACCTGCCGAAGCCGGAACGATGTTCGGAGATGAGAAGACAAACTTGAACATGACATTTGTCGATGGGCGGGCGATCTTTTACATCACAGATCAGGGTTGGAAAGCCTCGGCGACTGCCGCAGGAACAAAGGTTTGGGTCGATCCTAATCTGAACTGACTTGGCCAAAGCGTCGCGGCCACGTCCGACTGATTTCTCTTCGACTGTCTTGGACGGACATGCGCCTTGAGGTGTCGGCGGATCCATTGCAGCCTTTGCCGATGGGCGACTCGTTTGTGAAACGCCTCTAAAGGGAGATTATTGTGTCCAAATTCAAACTCTTGACGTCCACCGTCGCCGCCACCGTACTTGCAACGCAAGCTTTCGCTGCGTCGGACGTTCTACCGTCCAAGGACTCCACTTTTACTGAATGGGGTGAGGAGTCCGGTTGGACGATCTACGTAGATGAAGGTCGGGGCGCCTGCCTGATCGAGCGAAAGGACGAAAATGCCAACGTCGTGCAAATGGGCCTGACCAAGGATCACGAGTTTGGCTACCTTGGAGTGTTCACTCAAAACGCCGAGGTAAAGAACCGGAAGAAACCCATTGTTCTGTCATTGGATGGCAACCTCTACAGTGCCGAGGCAAAGCCGAAAACCAAGAACCTCGCAGATGGCTATGTTGGTGGGTATTTTCCGACCAACAATCCGGGTTTCGTCGACGATGTCATGAAGAAGTATAAAATGATTGTCTTCCCGGAAGATTCCTATGCTTTTACCGTCAGCTTGGACGGAACGTTGAAAGCCATTGAAGCAGCCCGCAAGTGTAACATGGAACAGAACGGTCAACCGTTTTTCAAACGCAGTTCGGTGGCCTTGAACGGGGCGCAGAACAGTCGAATTCATTTCGTAACCACTCTGTTTTCCCATTGATTCCTCAATCGCAGGGCAACTGGGAAACTTTGTGCAGCTGTCATTTTTGGCTATGAGTTCTGTCCTCCGCTATACCAAGCGCGCTTGCGGCAACCTGACGCCAACGATTCAATGCCTGGAACGCGCCAACAATGAAGAGAGCTCGTTTACACGTCATGCTGTTCGCCTTCCTCGCAGGTTGCGCCTCGGGAAATCACAAATCGGAAGAGGAGATGTCCAGCGCCAGTGTTAAAGCACTTTGTCCGGTGGAACTGTCCGAGGGTGAGCGCGCGAGGACTCCAGCATGCAACTTTCCGTAACGGTCCAGATATTCCCGGAAGAAGGACATCCTTACCATCATGTTGGTTGTTACCAAGGCCGGGTCAGCGGCCGAGCATCATGGTTCCAGAGAACGGGAAGTCTGGGCTATTCACTTCCAATCGCTGCCTCGTCGACGAATGGCCGCTTCGGGTGAGGACGGTGATGCTGCGCCTGCGAGGAAGACGAGCAGCTTCGCGCGTTTGATTTTCTTGTTGATGATCTTACGCCCGGTAGCCGAAACGCAGTGCACCTGAAAAACGTCCTTGGCCAAATCCAGGCCCACCGTTTTTACTGTCATTGGATGGCTCCTTTACTAGGTCGTGTTGACAAAAGGGATTCACACTCGGCAGTAGGCGTGATTC
>NZ_LOAS01000027.1 GCF_001558155.1 Aliiruegeria sabulilitoris | reverse complement strand
GAGGGACTTTCCGGGGGACAGGTCACAGCGAGGACATCCCGAGCGCCGAGACGTCGAGCAGCGCGAACATTCCGGCCTGCGGGCGGTGCACGCCGATCTGCGAAACGCGTGACGAGAAAATCGGCCCGCCGCGCAAGCCGTTTGCGCATGTTGGCGGCAACCTCGGAAGGGGCGGCAACGGCTTCGGCCGTCATGTCGGCAATGAAGGGCTGGTTTCCGAACAGCATCGTCTCGGCGACCGGCAACAGCCGCGCGGTGAACTGTTCCGAACCCACGCACCAGCCTGAGCGGAAGCCCGGCGCGGCATGGGATTTGGAGATGGAGGTGGCGACGATGGTCCGCTCGGCCAATTTCGGCAGATCCAGCGGCGAGGCAAACGCGACACCGTCGAAGACAAGCTCCTCGTAGACCTCATCGGACAGGATCCAGAGATCGTGGGCCCTGGCCACCTCGCCGATCTCGGAAAGGTTTTGCCGCGTCAACACCGCGCCGGAGGGGTTATGCGGCGTATTCAGAAAGATCGCGCGCGAGTGCGGTGTGATGCGCGCAGCGATGTCTTCCGCCGAAATCCTGAAACCGCGTTCCGGGCGCAACGGCACCGGAACCACCCTCGCGCCTGTCGAGGAAATGACGCCCTCATAGGTCGCGTAGAGCGGATCGCCGACGAGCACCTCGTCTCCCGTCGTGGCGATGCCCGCCATCGCGACAAACAGCGCGGTCTGCGTTCCGGGAAAACAGAGCACCTGCTTCGGTGTGATCGTCCGCCCGCTTCGGGCCGTGTAGCGCGCGGCCAGCGCCGCCAGCAAATTCGCTTCGCCACGCCCGTTTGAATAGCCGGTCCGGCCGTTCCTGAGCGCCGAAATCGCCTTGTCCACGAGAGCCGGTGGTGTCGGAACATCGGGCTCACCAATGGTCAACGCAATGATATCGCGCCCCTCGGCTTCCAATGCGCGGGCCCGGATATGCACATCCCATTTGGCGCTTCCGAGCCCGGCCAGACGTTCGGTGATCGGCGCGTATCTCATGGTGTATCGTTCCGCGTATTCAGCAGGGGCAGTCCGGTGAGCCTACTCACCGATTGCAGACCGATCTGGACAACTTCATCGGTCGGCAGGATATCGGGCAAGGCAGAACTTTCGAGCCAAAGCCCGTCCAGCACCGCGTTGCAGGCGAAGGTCAACCGGGTGAGTTCGATCTGGGAGGGCGTATGGTCGGCCTCCAGAAGCGCGGCCCGTAGAACGGTTTCGAGTTGCAGGCGAAAATCGCGATAGCTCTCCAGATGCACCTGCCGCATGGCGGGCTCACGCCCGATCTTCTCGATGAATGCCGCCCAGAGCTGCACTTCCTGCGCGCCGGTCACCGGGGGCGACAGGGTCCGACGGATGAACTCGGCCAAGCGTTCCACGGCGCTGCCACGCTCGGTGTCGCTGGCCTTCGAGCTGGCGCGCTGCATGACGGTCATGTGATGGGCATAGGCTGCGCAAACGAGATCCTCCTTGGAGGCGAAGTAATGCCGGATCAGGCCGGGCGTGACCCCGGCCTCCGACGAGATGGCGCGCACCGACGCTGCCTCGACCCCGCGCGAGGCGATTACCCGCAACGTTGCTTCCATAAGCTCCACCCGCCGCTTGTCGGGATGTTCACGGCGATAGCTTCGGCGTTTTTCAGGTGCCTTCGTCAAGCTGACCTCTCATTGTTATACGTTCGTATAATAAAGAGAGACCCGCCATTGACAACCCGATCGCCCGCAAGCTGCCCAAGGGCAGGCCGGATCTCGAAGGAAATTGGGCAGGCTGCCCCCGGATCGGGCGGGGTGTGTGCGGGCCTGGAACGGGCTTTCGCCCGGCTTTGGCAAAGACTAGGGTCGCGGAGAAACCCGGCTTCTGGCGCGTGCCCATGTTCAATGCAATCATCCCGGCCCACAACGAAGAGGCCTATATCGGGCCGACCCTGGAGGGCCTGCTGGAGCAGGACGGTGGCGCGCCGAAAGCGCTGCGCGTGATCGTGGCCGCCAATGGGTGCAGCGACCGAACCGCCGAGATCGCGGCCAGTTATGCGCCGCGTTTCGAGGCGCGGGGTTGGGAATTCGTGCTGCTGGACATTCCCGAAGGCGGCAAAACGGGCGCGCTCAACCGCGCCGATGCTGCCGCCGCACCAGGCCCGCGCGCCTATATCGACGCCGATGTCATCTGTTCACCGACGCTTCTGGGGGAGTTGGCCACGATCCTCGACACAGAAGTGCCACGCTACGCCTCCGGTCGTTTCACCGTCGCCCCGCCGTCCAGTTGGGCCAGCCGGCACTATGCAAGGCTCTGGCTCAGGCTGCCCTTCATGGCCAGCGGCGTTCCGGGCTGCGGGCTGTTCGCGATGAACGAAGCCGGACGCGCGCGTTGGGCGGCGTTTCCGCCGATTATTGCAGACGACCTCTTTTCCCGGCTGAATTTCGCGCCCGACGAACGGTTCCGGGCTGAGGCGCCGTTCTCCTGGGTGCTGGCCGAAGGCTTCTCGGCGCTTGTTCGGGTGCGCCGGCGTTGGGACGAGGGCAACCGGCAGCTCTTCGAGCAATTCCCCGATCTTTCGCGGAACGAGGAGAAGGCGCCGGTTCGCCTGCGCGATCACGTTCGGCTCCTTCTGGGCCAACCGGTCAGCTATGGCGTCTATGTCGCCGTGGCGCTGGCCAGCCGGACAGGAATTTATGACCGTGGGAGTTGGGCGCGCGGGCGCTAGGCTGCCTCGTCCGGCTTAGGCAGGATCACATCCCGCAGCCGGGCCGCATTTCGCGCCTGATCGTGGCGTTCTAGCACCCGTCGCCGCCCTTCTTGCCCAAGCGCGGCGACCTGTTCGGGGCTGGCCCGCAAGCAGGCGCGCGCGGCCTCTTCCAACGCATCCAGATCACCCGGCGGCACGATCCAGCCGCAGGTTTGGTCCAGCAATTCGGGAATCCCCGCGATCCGCGTCGAGATGACCGGGCAGCCAAGCGCCAGCGCTTCCATGATGACGACGGGCAACCCCTCGGCAAGGCTTGGCAGCAGCATGGCCTGCGCGCCGTTCAGCGCGGTCCGCACCTCCTGCTTGGTGCCCCAGCCGGCGAGGCGGACGTGCTTTTCGACGCCATGCCGCGCAATGCTGGCCTCGATCTCGGCCCGGTCTTCGCCATCACCGATCAGCAGGATTTCCAGCTCGGGAAAATCGGAGGCAAGCCTGCGGGCAAGTTCGGGCAGCAGGATTTGCTGCTTGGCCGCGCAAAGCCGCCCGACACAGACAAGTTGCTGGTTTGTGACCGCCTCCGCTCGCAGGGCGAAAGCCTCCGGATCGATGCCGCAACCGACGATATGGGTTTTGTCGGCCACCCAGTCGCCGCAATGGTCGATGATGAAATCCCGGCAATACTCGGTGATGGCAATCACCGCCTGCGCATGACGGGCCTTCAGCGCGAGTGCATTGCGTGCCGGTTCCACAAGCTCGTCCGGGCCATGCACGGTAAAGCTGTATTCCGGCCCTCCCATGCGCCGCGACAGCATGGCGACGGCGGCGGAATTGGTCGAGAAGTGGACGTGGACATGGGGTGTCCCGGCGTGCGTCGCGCGCTGTTTGAACCGGACCGCTTCCAGCAAGTAGGCCGCGTTATGGATCACCCGTCCGCGCGCCGCGCCCACTAGCCGGGCCGAACCGCCGATCGCTTTCGCCAACCCCACCGGATTGCGCACGAGTTCGGACAGAAAACCGCCCAGAAGTGCGACCGGCCCCGCGGTCAGCAGGTAGTCGGTCTGCTCCTGTTCGGCGACATCCAGTGGCTCGACCAGGTCCTCGTCCCATGGGCGGATTGCGTACCGGAGGACCGGCCCAAGGCCAGCAGCTTCATGGGCGCGGATCTCCTCGCGCACGAAGGTCGAACTCGTCATCGGGTAGGTATTCATCAGATAGGCGAGTGTCATGACCGGGCCGGCTGTTTCAGGGCTTGCCGCCGCAGGAAAGGGCCCCGCAAGGGGGAAATCAATGCCAAACCGGGAAGATGCGTCCAAGCGCGGCGGGGAATGGGGCGGTCGGCAACAGGTTTCGCCCTCTCAGGCCTGCAACAGGGCCTCCACATGCCGGGCGATGGCCAGTGACGCCGTCAGTCCGGGGCTTTCGATACCGTAGAGGTTCACCAGCCCCACAATCTCGCCGCCCCGAATGTCGAAATCCGCCGCAGCCGCGCCAGGGCCGGCCAGCTTCGGGCGGCAGCCGGAATAGTCGGGGGCGAGGCTTCCCGACGGCAGGCCCGGCCAGTAGCGGCGAATGGCGCTGTAGAAACTCTCGGCGCGCGCCGGATTCACGCGGTAGTCGACTTCCCCTTCCGACACGCCGTCGGGCAGCCATTCGACATCGGGGCCGAAGCGCAGGTTGCCTGCGAGGTCGAGCGTCGCATGCACGCCCAGCCCGCCATCCACCGGCGCCGGGTAGACCAGCCGCGAGAAGGACGATTTCCCGGTGAACCGGAAATAATTGCCCTTGGCCAGCCGGTAGCGCGGGACCTGTTCCGTGGAAAGGCCTGTAATGCACAACGCTACCGCAGGCGCGCTCAACCCGGCGCTGTTGATGAGCCAGCGGCTGCTGAGCGTCATCTCCTCCTGGCCACCAATGCGAACATCGAACCCGTCGCGCCGGGGAACGGCACCGAGAAAAGGGGCGCGGCAGGCGACATACCCGCCGCCGGCTTCGACCTCGGCGATCAGGGACAGCAGGAATTGATGACTGTCAAACACCCCCGTTTCCGGAGAGAGCAGGGCACCCGTGACCGATAGTTCGGGTTCCAAGGCGGCGACCTCTGTGCGCGACAGCATGCGCAACCCTTCGACGCCATTCGCCTCTCCGCGCGTCCGCAGCGTCTCCAGCGTGGAAAGCTCCGCCTCGCTGGTTGCGACGATGATCTTGCCACAGCGGGAATGGGAGATTCCACGCTCGGCGAGATACCCGTAAAGCGACCGCCGTCCCTCGATGCAGAGTTCGTGTTTCAGGCTCCCGGTCGGGTAGTAGAGGCCGGCATGTATCACCTCGCTATTGCGCGAGGATATACCTTCGCCCGGATGCCCGGCGGCCTCCAGCACCAGCACGGATCGACCGGCCCGCGCAAGCCGCGCCGCGCAGGCCAGCCCCACCGCACCCGCGCCGATCACCACTGCGTCGAAATCCGTCATAAGCCGCCCAGTTTGCGCCCGCCTGTCAGCCGCGCCCGTAGACATCCTCGTAGCGAAGGATGTCATCCTCGCCGAGATAGGAGCCGGTCTGCACTTCGATGAGATACATCGGCAGCTTGCCCGGATTGGCCATGCGGTGCACGGCGCCGAGTGGGATATAAACCGACTCGTTTTCTGTCACCAGCTTGGTTTGCTCGCCGACGGTCACCTCCGCCGTGCCGGAAACGACGACCCAGTGTTCGGAGCGGTGATGGTGGCTTTGCAGGCTGAGCACGCCGCCCGGACGCACCATGATCCGCTTCACCTGGAAACGCTGGTCGATGCAGAGCGTTTCGTACCAACCCCACGGTCGGTGGAAGCGCGGATAGTCGTCGGCCTGCGGGGCACTGGCCGCCCGCAGCGTCGTGACCACGTCCTTGACCTCCTGCGCGCGGCACTTGTCGGCCACCAGCACCGCGTCGCGCATGGCGACGACGACCATGTCCTTCAGGCCCAGCCCGACGAGATGCATGTTGTCTTCCTCGGAGCGCAGGTAGCTATTCGCGCAATCGATCACCGTAACGGCTCCATTGGTGGAGACGCCGTTCTCGTCGGGGCCTTCCTCTTTCCAGAGAGCGTCCCAGGAGCCGAGGTCGGACCACTTGCAGGTCAGCGGCACGGCCGAAACCTTGTCGGCCTTTTCCATAACCGCGTAGTCGAAGGAAATGGCCTCCGCCGAGCCATAGGCGTCGAGATCCAGCCGGAACAGGTTGAGATCCTCGGCGCCTTTCTCCAGCGCGGCCCTGCACGGGGCGAGCAATTGCGGTGCGCAGGCCTCGAACGCGGCGATCACGTCGCCCGTGCGGAACAGGAAGATGCCACCATTCCATAGGTATGTCCCGGCCGCCAGGAAGGCCGCGGCTGTCTCCGCGTCGGGTTTCTCGCGGAAGGAGGCCAACGCGATCGCCGCGCCCGAGCCGTTGGGCTTTGCCGTGAGCTCTAGATAGCCGTAGCCCGTCTCTGGACGGTCCGGCGTGACGCCAAAAGTGACCAGCGCGCCGCTCTGTGCCGCGTCGACGCCCTGCTGGACGCTGGCGAGGAAGGCCGGAACATCCGCGATGACGTGATCGGACGGGGCAACCAGCATCAGCGCATCCGCCCCTTCGTCGCGTTCCAGGATCAGCGAGGCGGTCAGGATGGCAGGTGCGGTGTCGCGCAGGCAAGGCTCGACGACAACCTGCGCGTCCAACAGGCCGATCGCAGCGGCTTGCTGTGAGGCCATGAACCGGAAGGTTTCGTTGGTCATCACCAGCGGATGCCCGAAACCCTCCCCGCTCAACCGGCGCAACGTGCTCTGGTAGAGGCTCTCCGTGCCGAGAAGTTTCGCGAATTGCTTTGGATAGGTCTTACGCGAGGAGGGCCAAAGCCGCGTGCCAGAGCCGCCGCAAAGAATGACCGGATGAATCATGATATGTCTCCTCGCCACCTGTACCGCTCTTCGGCGGCATGTCTCTTTCTTGATGCCCGAGTTGCAGCACGATGTCATGGGGGGAATGCCCGGGCAGTTTCACTCTTTTTTCAAGCCTCTGGGCGAGGGATAGTCTGAACCGGAAGATGAACCGGGAGGGATCCGATTTGAATTGGCGTCTGCGCATGATCATTTGGGCGGCTGTGCTGTTTCTGGCAAGTCTGCCCCGCGTTGCGGGAGCGGCTGAAGATATGCGCGAGCAGGCCCATTTCGTGGTCGGGCAGGAGGTCGTCGCGCCCGCGGTGGGCCCTTTCTCGGCAACCATAGGAGCCTTCGGCAACGGGCACTTCCTGATGCCCGGCGGCGGGTTCGAACCGGTTGTTTTCCGCACGATGTTTCAGGCTTCGGGGGGGGGCGAAGACAGGATCCTCGCCTCGACGGAGACGCTCTCCAACAGCGACAGTTGGCGCAACGGCGCTCTCGATGGCGCCGATGTCGAGGTTTTGCGGATCGAGAATGGCGCCTTTCGGTCGGTCCGTCAGGGCCGGATCGCGCAAGGCGGTTACCGCGTGGCTGGCTGGACGCGACTCAACCCGGGCAAGGTGGTTCCGGGCGAGCAGACGCAGGCGCTCCTGTCCTTCCCCACCTGGTACCGTACCGGCGTCCCCTACTACTTCACAGTTCGTGCCGTCGGGTCCGACGGGGGCCTTTCCGAGCCTGCGGACGCCGCTGTAGCGCAGCGGACGCTGGCATTGCCGAAATCGGGCAATGCCACCCGCCTGACCGGAGTGGCGGCGCGTTCGGATGCGGTGTCGGAACGTTTGCCGACGCCGCGCGGGCTGCGCGCGCGGGAGTTGGAGACGGGCGAGATCGAGCTGCAATGGGAGGCGGTCCCAGGGGCTGCGGGCTATGCGCTCTATCGCTCGGACGTGCCTCCCGAGGCGCATCTCGATGCCTATTTGCAACTTGAAGAGGCCGGGGCGCGCATCCGGGAGGGAGATCTCGTTCTGCTGCGCACGCGTTTTTTGCGCGCCGAACGAAAGAACCTGCTGAGCAATCGCATCTGGGACAGCGGCGAGCCGCGGCGCGACTTCATCCCGCCGCTTGTCCGGAAATGGTCGGACGAGGCCGGCGGGGGCGACTGGCGTCTGGTGCCGCACCCCGTCGATACGCCCGTTCCGGACGCCGGCGAGACCCATTTGCGCGTAATGCTTGGGGAGAGCGAGCGTTTCGCGGTCGGTCGTTTCAATCATTCGGGGCTGGCGCAGTCCTGGTATCCGGTGCTGGAACCCGGCCGACGCTATCGGTTCGAAGTCTGGATGCGGGGCAAGACGCTCCAAAGCGTCCGGTTCGAACTCACCGGGTTTCATGCCAGCGTGGAGGGCGGGGCCTTTGCGCCGATCCTGTTTCGCCTGACGCCCCAATGGCGGCGCTACAGCGCGGAGTTTTCCGTGCCAGTCGCGAACCCGGGCCGGGGCGCAGGTCGGATGCAGATCGTGCTAACCGGGCCGGGGGAGTTCGACATCGACAATTTCCGCGTCACCCGCGCCGATGCGCCTTATCTGGCGTTATTGCCGGAGGATGAGGAACGGCTGGCCGCCTCTGGGATGACGTCATTGCGAACGCATGGTTTCGTCCGCACCGGGCGGAGCAGCTACGACCTCGCGCAATTGACCAATCCCGCAGGCGCGAGCAGCGGGACCGAAGGCGGCAACACCTTGCCGCAGGTCCTGGACGAGTTCGCACGGCTGAGCGTCGATCCCTGGCTGCAGATCGAGCCGCACCTGACGGAGGCGGAATGGCTGGGCCTTGCCGAGTATCTTGCCGCACCTTTCGATCCATCCGTCGACACTGCCGCCCGGAAACCATGGGCGGCCCGGCGCCATGCGACGGGGCAAGGCGTTCCCTGGGCCGAGAAATTCGAGCAGATCACGTTGGAAATCGGGAACGAGACATGGAACGGTCTGTTTGCACCTTGGGTGTTCCCGCGGATGCAGGACGCGGTGGATGGGCAGCGCTACAGCGCGGGCGAGGTCTATGGTCTGTATCAGGAATACATCCTCTCGATCCTGAAGCGCAGCCCCTATTGGGAGGTGCTTGCCCCGAAGCTCCGGCCGGTTCTAGGCGGGCGCGCCGGCTTGGGAGATTGGGCCGGCTTCCGATACGGCGGGGAGGCAGCACAGCGCTCTGACGGCTCCGGCGTGTTGACCCATGCGGGCTATATCGGCGGATGGGAGAGCGGTAGCGCGCCCGGAGATCCAACGGCCAACGGGCTATTCAGAGTTCTGACCCATGTTCTGCAGACGGGCCTCCCGCAAGCCCGCTCTCAGATCGAGGCGGCGGCCCGGATCGGTGAGGCGCGCGGGCAGGCGCCGGAAACGGGCATGTACGAAGCAGGACCGGGCTATGTACTGGATGGGCTCAACGGGCGACGGGTAAGCCCGGAGCAGGGTGCCGCGCAGGAACTGGCGATGAAGAGCAAGGCGGCGGGAACCGCAACGCTGGACAGCTTTCTCGCCCGCGCACGGCTAGGCATGGTCGAGCAGAATTTCTTTCTCTATGGCGATGGCTCGCACTGGTCGTCCCATCGCCGTTGGCAGCATGGCGGGCAGATCCTTCCGGCCTGGGAGTTGCTGGCATTGTTCAACCGTATCGGGACGGGCGACATGCTCGCGGTGCGGACTCTGGACGTGCCAGTGGTCGATCTGCTGGGGGAGAAAGGCCGCGAGTCCGTGCAGGCTGCCCCATTGGTCGATGCCTATGCCACACGTTCTGGCGACCGTGTGACGCTGGTGCTGGTATCGCGTCGTGTGCCGGGGCTCGCGGATACGAAGGACGACGGCGTGACGCGAGTCACGCTCGATTTGCCCTTCAAGACCACGCAACGTGTCACTCGGATCTCGCAAAGCGGGCAATGGGATAGCCATAATCTCACTTCCCGAGAGGTAACGTTGCAGCGCGAGGACGTGCCGCCCGGCTCCGTGCTTCCGCGCTTTGAAGTCGCGGAACTGCCGCCCGGATCGACGGTTTTCTATGTCTTCGAAGGCGTGGAATAGGCCAAAGCCGCGATTGGGCTGGAAAAAACATCGGAAATCTGGTTCTCCCTTGCGCGATCTTGCGAAGAGGAAATCCAGTGGCTTCGACAGCGCAAATCGGAATTGTCGTGATCGGTCGCAACGAGGGCGAACGTTTCCTGGCCTGCCTGAAGTCCTTGGCGGGCTTCGACGGCCCGCTCGTCTATGTCGATTCCGGCTCGACCGATGGTTCTGTCGCTGCAGCCCGGGACGCGGGGGCGTCCGTTGTGGAACTGGACATGGCCCGCCCCTTTACCGCGGCGCGGGCGCGCAATGCCGGGCTGGCGGTGCTGGTCGATCAGGGGAAGCCCGAATTCGTACAATTCATCGATGGCGACTGCCAGCTTGTTCCCGGCTGGCTTGAAACCGCTTCGGATTACCTCGCGACGCATGAAAACGCCGTCGCGGTGGCCGGGCGTTTGCGGGAATGCCACCCGGAGAAAAGCGTCTTCAATCGGTTGTGCGATGCCGAGTGGAAACAGCCGGCCGGACAGGTCGATGCCATCGGCGGAATTGCCATGATGCGGCTGGACAAGGTTCAGGCCGTGGGCGGTTTCTGCGAAACCCTCGTGGCGGGGGAGGAGCCGGAGCTTTGCCTGCGCTTGCGGCGTGAGGGCGGCGAAATCTGGCGGCTCGAACAGGATATGGCCCTGCACGATGCTAACATGACCCGGTTTTCCCAATGGTGGCGCCGTAGTCGACGGGCCGGGTATGCCTATGCCGAGGGCTGCGCCATGCACGGGGCAGGGCCGGAACGACACTATGTTGCCGAGCTGGGTCGCATCCTGTTCTGGGCCGGCCTGTTGCCGGTGGTCATCCTCGCGCTTGCTCTGATCGGCGGGCCATGGGCGCGTTACGCGCTGGCGCTCTACCCGTTACAGGTTCTGCGGCTCGTGCCGCGGGGTGGGGCGGAACGGGCGTTTTTCCTGACGCTTGGGAAATTCCCCGAGATGCTCGGGGTGCTGGAATACTGGGTGGCAGGTCAACTTGTTGGAGCGCGAAAACGCTACGAAAAGTAACGAAACATGCCTCAGTCCGGGCGCCAGCCCGACAATAGGGGACGCAACACAGACCGCCATGTATCCGAAATGAAGCGCTCGGGAAGCCATGGCTTTCGCCCGCGCAGTCGGCTGTGAAGGTGGTTCAGACCCGCTCCGAGAATGACCGCACAGCCATTGGCGACGGCGCCGGCTCGACCGAGGCTGCGCAAGGAATAGAGCCGGCGCGATGCGTACCAGTATTCGGGGCGGCGGCGCAGTCCGATCTCGCTGCCGCGCAGCGCGGTGGCCGCGCCCTCGATATGGATCACCTTCGCTTCGGAAACGTGCCAGCACTGCCAGCCCGCCCGGTCGAGGCGGCGCATCAGGTCGACCTCCTCGTAATAGAGGAAATAGCCCGGATCGAAGAAGCCGACCTGTTCCAGCGCGCTGAAGCGCAGCATCACGGCAGCGCCCGTAACCCAATCGACCGGACCTGTGTGCAGATCTGTTTCCATCGGAATCCGCCAGCGCCCGAGCAGGCGGGTAATTGGTCCGAAACTCGCGGCTTCGGCGAACTCGCCGGCAATGGAGGGAAAACGAAAGGCCGCCGCGCTGGGCGTTCCGTCCTCACCGATCAGCCGCGCGCCCGCCGCGCCGGCGTCAGAATGCGCGCCCATGAAATCGGCAAGGATCGCCATTGCGTCATTGGCCAATTTCGCATCGGGATTAAGGAGAAAGACCAACTCGGGCGGCGCTTCACGGCTGGCCAATTCGCTTAGGACCACGTTGTTGCCGCAGCCGAAGCCGCGGTTCTCGGGTTCCCGGTAGAGCCGCACATGCGAACCCCATCCGCGCGCCGCGATTTCGTCGGCCAGATTCGCCGCGTCGTTTCTGGGGGAGGCATTGTCGAGGAGATGAACCTCGACGCTCCGCGCGCCGTGATTAGACGTCAGAACGCTGTCCACGGCCGCCAGTGCCATACTTGCCGTGCCGTAATTCACGACGATGACTGCGATGTCTGCGGCACCGCCCGTCATGAAATGTCTTTTTCGGGCGAGTTCGGACGCGATGGTTGGAACATGCCCTTTCGGCGCGTGGCCTTTTCGGGCGTGGGTGTCCCGCGCGGTGCCAGTGTGAAAGGCGAGCCTTTGGCGTTGGGGCTGTCATAGACGGAGCGGACACCCGCAGGCGAATACAAACCGGAAGCAGCGGCCTTTCCTGCCGGCGCAGTCGAGTTGGCGCCAGGTTTTGTTTCCCCCAGCAAGTGCCGTTCCAGCCGTCCGGCCAGCGCTCCAGCCATCATCCAGGTGATTGGCAAAAGACCGGAATTCGGCAAAAGGTCAATCATGTTGGCGCAGAGCAGCAACGTGAGGGCAATTGTCACGCCATCCGGTGGATGGCTTTTGCTGAACCAGGCGGTCAGCAGCACTGGCATGCACAAAAGGCCGAAAGTCGACAGGTAGAGAGCCCACCCGCCGTGGCCGAAGAGGATGACCCATGCGCCGTCCGTGATGGATACGTCGCGCCCGTCAGCGTCATACACGCGCGGGCGGCCCCAGCCGCCCCAGCCGAAGAAGGGTTTCTGGTTCGCCTTGGCCAGCAACGCATCTTCGTTTTCCACCCGGAAACGCAACGATGCCGCTCTTTCCGCGTCAATGTTTTGTGCGATGCCCGCGATAGGTTCGATAGGAACCAGATCATTGCCGCGCATGATCGGGTAGCTCAGAGTAGCTGCCGCGACGGCGGCGGCAAAGAGAAGCTGAAGCCGGGCCGGTGCGATCAGGACAATTGGTGCAAAGAGAAGGGCGCTCGCGAAAGCCCCGAGTGACTTGCTGAAATACAGGGCCACGAAGAGGAAAAGCGACGCGGCAATGAATTTTCCCTGATTATCCTTGGCCAGATACCGCAGGCAGGCCAGCGCGCCAAGAAAACCGAGCGCCAGGAAAAGCGACAGCACCAGCCCGTGATGGAGGAAAACCAACGGCCGAAAGCCGCCTTCGCGCATGTGCTGAGCGAAGGATGCCGGGAAGAAGCCGTAAAACGTGCGGTTGAGCTGCGGAGACATGCGCACTTCGTAGAGCGCCGGAAAAGCATAGATCACGGCGGCGATGACAAGCGTGAGCAGGAACAGACGCTGCGCTTCGGCTGTGGCCAGCACCTTGCGCGCGATCAGGAACGGCAGGAAGACGATGATCTGGTTCAGGATCGAGGCAAGCCCGTCATAGAGCTGCAACCCCGGCAGAACCCGTGGACCGTAGAAGAGCGGTTCGCTGTTGAGCAGGACCGTCACCATAGAGCCCACAAGAGCGCCCAGCATGCAGAGCCTACTCCATCCGGCCCGTGGCAGCCAGCCGGGGCGGATTGCGGTGTCCGTTTTCGCGAACAAGCCGGGGCGCGACGCCGAAGCCATGAGCAGCAAGGCCGAGATGATACCACTGAGTCCCTTGTCGAAACTGGGCAGCATGGGCAGGTCGATTTCGACCTTGGCGGGAAGGAGAAGAAAGGCACAGATCAGGGCCGCGGAAACTCCAGCGGCGAGCGGCAGGCGCCGGAAGGCCAGGAAGGCAATGGCCGGCCAGGCAAAGAGCACGATATAGGCGACGGTGTTTGGCATGACCCCGACCTTCTACCCCCCGCCGGATGGGTGGCCGAGGTGTTTCTGGGTTCTGTTCCTCAGCAACGCTCTTCCATTCGACGTTGTTTCAAGGCCGCGCTCGCCAGGCTTGGCAGGGCAGCGGCGCAACGCGCGTAACGCGGCGCGAGCCGGCGCGGGTTCGAAACCATCCGCCAGGCCCACTCAAGGGCCAGCGCGCGAATGAGGGCAGGGGCCCGGACCTGTTCGCCAGAAATGAAGTCCAGACCGGCGCCGATGGACAGGAATCCCCGATCCGGGATTCTTTGCCATGCCCTGACGGCAAAAATCTCCTGTTTGGGCGCGCCGAGCGCCAGCAGCCACAAACGCGCGGGCGAGCGCGCCATCTCGGCGATACAGGCATTGGCCCCTTCCCCCGAGGGATCGAAGCCGTCGGGAGGCGCGATCCGCGATGCAACGTTGAGGCCGGGATAGCGCCGCTCGAGTTCAAGGGCGGAACTTTCCAGGCTGTTCTCCGTGGCGCCGAAAAATCCGACAGGAATGCCGGTTCGGGCAGCTATCTCGGCGATCGGCTCGATCAGCTCGGAGCCGGGAACGAGGTTTACCGGGCGGCCGGACAAACGGGACAGCCAGACAATAGGGTTGCCATCGGCAACGATATGGCTGTGGCCGGAATAAGCTTGCCGAAAAGCGTCGGATTGGCGGAGCTTCACCAGATGGTCGAGATTGACCGTCGCGGCCGCGAACCCCTTGCCCCCGACAAGCAGGCGTTCGAAATCGGCAAGCAGATCGGCGGCGGTGGCATGGGTCAGCGGCACCGAAAACTGAGTGCCCCCCTTGAGCGGCAAGGCCACGCTGGGCGGCGCAAGTCTACCCTGTACCGGGCTTGCCAAGCTACGTTTTCTCCCGTTCGTTTCCTGCGGTTCAGGAATAGTAATACTTGTTGTCATAGCCATAGGCGCCTCCCGTGTGGCGGCACTTGTTCAGCACGATCCCCATGACCGTGGTCAATTCGCCGAGCTGACGCAGCGCGACTTCTATCTGTTCGGTCGTCGATTCCTCGGCGGCCACCATCAGCAGCACAGCATCGACCTTGCTCAGAAAACCGAAATTGTCGTCGGTAGACATCATCGGCGGCAGGTCGATAAGCACGAGATCGGGATCGAACTGCTCGGTGATCTCGGCAATCCGTTCTTCCGTCTGGGCACTTTGCAGCAATTCCGATGGCCGGTCCGAGGGACCGTTGTTGAAACCTATGGCGACGTTGTTGCCCAGGCGACGGGCATGGTCCGCGAAGGGAACGCGCCCCAGCAGGACATCTTCCATGCCGGTCTCGATCTTCTGACCCATCATGCCGGCCAGTCGCGGGCGGCGCAGGTCCAGGTCGAGCAGCAGCATGTGTACTTCCGGCTGGTGAGAGAAGGCGAAGGCCAGGTTCGCGGCGGCAGTCGTCTTGCCGCAGGCCGCCGTCGGCGAGACGATACCGATGTGGCGCCAGCCATTCTGGCGCGCCTGGTGCAGGACCCGCGTCCGCAAGAGGTCATAGGGAACTGCCTGCGAAGCGCCCTGGTTGGACATCAATCGAAGATCCTTGAGCGCGCGGGCATTCATGTCCACCGATTGCAGGCCCTGCCAGATCTCGTCACGGCTGGGAAGTTGTTCCACCGTCTCGGGCAGGAAGCCGACATCCGTCAGAGGACCGTTGTTCGCACGTTCCTTGAGTACCTCGGCGCGCTGCTCGCGGGCTTTCTCGATGGCGGTTTGCAGTCTGTCCATCTGCTTGCTCCTTACCAGCGCACGCCAAGACGGTTCATGACCTTGTCCGCGACAAGGTCCAGTGGCATGTAGAATTCGTGAACCGCCCAGATCGCGGCGGGTATTCCGACCAATATGGCCAATATCACAAGGACCCTGACCCCTCGGTCCACCACAATCTGCTGGCTTGTGCGCACATAGGGAATGGTCGCGATCGGCATGACGTCGAAACGGGCAACGATGTCCTCGGGGCGGCGCGGGGTGCGGTTCATGAATTCCAGCAGGTAGACAAGCGCCAGGCCGGCCAGGATGCCGACGCCCATACCGGCCACGGCCAGTTTCTTGCGATCCGGTTTGGTCGGTTCGACCGGAACGGCCGGTGGTTCGATGACCGTGATCCGCTGTCCGCGCGACATAAACTCGATACGTTCGCCGGTATTGGCACGGCTCAGGTTGCTGACGGCCTCGTTATATTGCGTCTGGATGTTCTCGTAGTCGCGTTCCAGCGCCTCCAGCGCAATTACGTTGGCCGGGGTCCGCTCGATGGCAGTTCTGTTGGAATCCATCTGGGCTTCGATATCGCCGCGTTGCTCTTCGAGCGTGGCGATCTTGGAATCGATATCGGCCAGTTGGATGTTCAGCATCAGGCTTTCGCGCGACTCGATTTGCTCTGCCAGGGCCGCCTCGTCGATATCGCCGGCCTCATGCTGCTCATCTTCTTCCAGCTTGGAGATGAGAGCCCTGATGTGACGGACCTTCGCGCTGTCTTCGGCATAGACGGAGCGGGCTTCTGAAAGATCCTGGTGCAATTCGCTCAAGCGCACCTGACGCGGACTGAGCTGGATCGTAGCCTTGTTCGGGTCCGCACCGATCTGCCGCGCCGCCTCGTCCAGGCGGATCAACTGGGTCCGTTGGTTGTTCAGGTCGGAAATGTCGGTTTCCACCCGGGTCAGCCGGTCCTGCAGGCGGGTCTGCTCGGACATACGGAAATTCAACGTCTCCGGCAGGGCTGCGGCGTTGCGGTTCTTGAACTCCAGGATCTGTTCGCTTTTCACGTCCAGATCCTGTTCCAGGCGCTCGACTTGCTGCTCGAAGAATTCCAGCGTCGTGACGGCGCGTTCGGTTCGAAACTCCGCGGATTGCTCGAGAATGACCGATAGGTAGGAATTCAGCACGCTGGCCGTCGAACGCGCCGAAGGCGCCTCGAACCTGATCGCCATCACCGTCGCCTCGTTGCGACCGGATCTGCGGCTCAGGGTCGTTTGCGCGTGCATGACGCGCACGATCTCGTCCGCACTCATGTCCTGCTGGCCGCGGACGATGAAATTCTCGTTGGCGATTCGCAGCAGGTTTTCCCGCGTCATGAGCCGCTGTTCGATGATCTGGAGCTGTTCCATCGCCGATGTCTCGACGGTCGACCGTGCCAGCTCGTCCGGAATCTGGTTCGATTCCACGATCATGCGGACTTCGCTCTCATAGGCTGGCGGAAGCGTCAGCGACACGACGATGGCAATGGCCGAAATCGAGACCGCCACGGCCAGGAACCAATGGAATCGTCTGAAGAAGCGATCCAGGTAGAACTTCATTTCCGACATTTCAGACAGTCTCGCCTTGCAGAGCCCCACCACCGAAGAACACGCCATCCTCCAGCACACGCTGCACGGTGCTATTGGAGACTACCTGTTCCTCGTCGCTCCAGGCGTAGAGCATCGCGAGGTCACATAACTGGTTCACAAGCCGCGGAATGCCCATCGTCGCCTCGTGCACGAGCTCCATGGCTTCCGGGGAGAATTCCTCACCCGTGCCGCCGACATGCTGCAGGCGATGCGCGATGAAACCTGCGGTTCCCGGGGCATCGAGCCCTTCGAGGTGGAAACTTGCCGCCACCCGCTGGGCGAGCTGGCGCATATCCGGCGCGCGGATAACGTTGCGCAGTTCCGGCTGGCCGACCAGGATGATCTGCAACAGTTCGTCCTGGTTCGAGTTGATATTGGTGAACATGCGCAGCTCTTCGAGGCCGCGCTTGGAGAGGTTCTGGGCCTCGTCAAAGATCAGGATAACCCGCTTTCCGGCGGCGTAATCGGCCACGAGCTGGTCTTGCAGGCGGCGGAACATCTGGACGTAGCTTTCACCTTCGAAAAGCTCCATGCCGAGCGCGTTCATCGCCCATTGCAGAAGTTCGCCCCGGTCGCCCTGCGCGTTCGAGATCAGGCCGACGCGAATCTCCTCCGTCATCCGGCCGAGCAGTGCGTGCAGCAGGGTCGTCTTGCCTGCGCCAACCTCGCCGGTGACCAGCGTGATCGGTGCGCGCGACATGACGCCGAATTCGAGCACCGCGAAAGCACGCGTGTGCTGCGGCGACCAGAAAAGGAAATTCGGGTCGGGCACGAGTGCAAATGGCCTCTTTGAAAGGCCAAAATACCCCGCGTACATGTCTTGCGACATAATCACTGCCTTGTCCTCACTCCGCTGCGCCCCTTCATGGGGGATTTTCTGTGCCACGGTGCGAATTCGCTGCCTTCTTCCCGTATTGGAGCCTGTCGGGTCGAAGGAAACGGCCACCGTTCCGGTAGCTTGTTTCGCCTATCATCGTTAATAAAACTTTCAAAGGATGATGGCCTTTCAGTGACCGAGTGTTGCCACGGAAAAGGTAAAACGGCGCTGCGATACAACAGTTTTGACGCAATTGCGGCGCTGAAGACGTTGTTTTTGCCTTGATGCATGCAGGATTGGTGAGAAAAACTGCCCCCAAAATGGCACTTTTCGGCAGATATGGCAGGGAAACGCGTGACAAGGTGGTGCGATGGGCGGGGGCTGGATAGAGTTGCCGACAAAACCGAGCAGACCCTACAGGCAAATGCGAGAACATAAAGTGACCTATCGAGTGATGGCCGTTGCCGCGGTCCTGGCAACCCTGTTCCTGAGCGGGTGCGATAGCAGCGAGGACCGGGCCGAGGAACATTTTCAGGCGGCTCTGGCATTGCTGGAAGACGGGGACAGCACGCGCGCGGTGCTGGAAATGCGCAACGCACTGCAGCTTGTGCCGACGCATGAGCAGGCGCGCCAAAGGCTGGCCGAGATTCGCCGCGAGCAGGGTGATCTGACCGACGCGGTGGAGCAGTTCCGGGCCTTGATCGAGGATCACCCGGAAAATGGGGCCGGCCAGTTGGCGCTGGCGGAGCTGGCAATGGAGCTGGGCAATTGGGAGGCGGCCGAGAAGCACAGTGCGCTGGCGGCGGAGTTGCTGGGCGAGGTGCCGGCCGTTCGGGTCGTTCTGGCCAACCTGTCCTACCGGGCAGCGCAGGCGGCGGGCGACCGGGAGGCGCGCGATACCGCGATTGCCGAGGCCGAGGCGCTGGTCGCGTCTGATCCGGGCCTGACCTATGCCCGCCGGATCGTGATCGATGGGCTGCTCCGGCAGGAGCGTTGGCGCGACGCGCTGGAGGAAATCGACGCTGCGCTCGTGCATGATCCGGACGGATACACGCTCTACCAGATGCGGCTTGGCGTGTTGGAGCAACTCGGACGGACTGACGAAATCACGCGGCAATTGCAGGACTTGGTGGAGCGTTTCCCGGAGGAGAAATCGCTGCCGCTGACGCTTGTCGGCTGGTATGCGCGGCAGGGGCAGATGGACGAGGCCGAGGCCTTCCTGCGCCGTCGCGCGGAGGCCGCGCCCGATGCGCTGGAGCGGCAGACGCAGCTGGTGCGCTTCCTGAACGAGGCGCGCGGCGCCGAGGTGGCGGCTGCAGAACTGGAACGACTGTCGGCGCAAGGGGGCGACAATGCGCTGACCTATCGCGCAATGCATGCCAACCTGACATTCGAAGGTGGCGATGCGGAGGCCGCGGAGGCGGAACTGACGGCATTGCTTGCAGAGCTCCCCGAGGATCAGCTCCGCTCCGGCATTGCAGATAACGTCCGGGTGGATCTGGCCCGGATGCGGACCCTGACCGGCGATCCGGAAGGCGCCGCCGCGCTGATCGAGGATATCCTTGCCAATGACCCCGGCCATGTCGCCGCGCTCAAGATGCTGGCCAGCCGCCAGATCGAGGAAGACGAGGTGGGCGAGGCGATCGTGAACCTGCGCGCGGCGCTGCGGGAAAGCCCGCGTGACCCGGCTATTCTCACCCTGATGGCCGCTGCGCATGAGCGCGCGGGCGAGACCGACCTTCAACGCGAGATGCTTTCGCTAGCCGTGGAGGTGTCCCGCGCGGCGCCGGAGGAATCGCTGCGCTATGCCCGGATGTTGATCGCACAGGAACGGTTCCGGCCGGCCGAGGATGTGCTGGTCGACGCGCTGCGCCTGCACCGCGACGACATTGCGCTCTATGCGGAGCTGGGGCAGGTCTATGTCGCGCTGGAAGACTGGATGCGCGCCGAGCAGGTCCTCCAGACGCTGCGCCGCCTGTCCGAGGAAAGCGGCGACCGTTCCGCCATGGAAACTCTCAACGCCCTTCAGGTGAAGCTCCTCGCGGGACAGAAGCGCGATGAGGAGCTGTTCGACTTCCTGGAGGACCTTGCCGGGCAGGAGGCTGGCGGGCTGGCCGCGGAGGTTGCGATTATCCGCACCTATGCCGCGCGCGGCGAAACGGACAAGGCGCAAGACCGCCTCGAACAGGCGCTTGCCAGAAATCCCGACCAGCCCTCGTTGCGCTTCCTGTCGGCCACGCTCAAGGCCTCCAGCGGCGAATACGCGCTTGCCGAACAGGAGCTGGAAGCCCTGCTTGAGGACTTCCCGCAGGCCGAGCCGGTCTGGATCGCGCTGTACCGGACCAAACTCACCCAAGGCGAGCGCGAAGCGGCCTCCGAAGTGCTGGACAGGGCCCTCCTGGCGCTGCCCGATGGGGCGAACCTGCTGTTTTCGCGCGCAGGGGAGTTGCAGCAACTCGGCGACTACGACGGTGCGATCGACATCTATGAGGCGCTCTATGCGCGAAACAGCGCCAACGAGATCGTGGCCAACAACCTCGCCAGCCTGCTCTCGATGCATCGCGAGGATGCGGAGTCCATGGAGCGGGCCTATCGGATCGGGCGCCGGTTGCAGGATTCGCAGCGTCCCGCCTTCCGCGACACCTATGGCTGGATCGCGGCCCGGATGGGGCGGCTGGAGGAAGCCGAACCGCATTTGCGCTTCGCTGCCGAGGGCTATCCGGAGCATCCGGTTGTGCAATACCACTATGCGGTGGCTCTTGTCGGGCTCGGGCAGGAGGACGCCGCGTTGGAGCATTTCCGCAAGGCGGAAGAGTTTGCCGGAGACCTCCTGCCCGCGGCCGATCTGGAAGCGGCCCGGGCCGAGATCGCCCGACTGGAAGCGGCGCAGGACGCGCGTTAACCGTTAGATCGCCCAGCGGGGGCGGGGATACTTCGAACATGCAGCGAGACGTCATCTGGAGCAAACTGGAGTTCCGTCAGAAGCGGCTCGCGACCTGGCTGCGCACACGCCACATCAGCGGGCCGTCGCGGTTCCACCTCGCGGCGGACGAGGTCTGCGGTGTCCTTCTGGGCCGCAATATCGCCTATTACATCCCCGGCTTCATGGCGCATTACCGCGCGCTCGGGATGAAGTACCTCATCTACATGGATAACGGCTCCGACGATGGCTCCATCGACCTGATGCGGGGTTTCGAGCGGGTGATCGTGCTGAGCAACCGCTCGAACTTCCGAGAATATCAACCCTATATGCGGATGCATCTGGGCCGCTCCTATGCCGAAGGCGGCTGGCGGCTGGCCGTCGATGCCGACGAGATCCTGCGCTATCCGGGCGAAAGACGGGTCGACCTGCCGGCACTTGCAGGCATCCTGTCTGACCGTGGCCATAGCGGCCTGTTGGCGCAGATGCTGGAAATGGTGCCGGAGGGTCCGCTGTCGGATGTCGATGACCTTGGCTTCGAGGTGGTGCGGGAACGGTTCCGGAATTACAGCCTGAACGACATCTCGGCGCTGCCCTATCATTCGCAGAAGATCCCGTTCCGCGGCTTCCTTGCCCAGAACAGCCTGTCCGACGACCGGGTGAAGATCCTGTTCGGTGGCCTGCGCCGGAGCCTCTTTGCCGAGGAGTGTTGCCTGAGCAAGCATGTCCTCTACCGACCCGGCCCGAACGTCCTGCCGCAACCGCACCCGCATGTCAGCACCGGGCTGCACATGACCGATTTTACCGTGGCGCTTCAGCACTATAAATTCGCCGGCGGGTTTCTTGAGCGGGAGAAGCGGCGGCAGGCCGAGAAGCGGATCTCGCATAACGCAACGGATATGCGGCTGGCTGCCTTTGCGAAAGAGCCGCGGATGGCGCTGAGCGTGCCGGGAATGCAAAGCGATCCCACGCCGGACGGCCTGTTAGAAGCCGGCTTCCTGACCGCTTCGGATCCGGCGCGCGCGACGCTCGGCCTCTAGCCAGCCTTGGCGTCGATCTCGCGCCATGGCGTCAGGTCGAGTCCAGTCAGCCGTTCGATTTCCTCGTAGCGGGACGCGAAATGCCGGGTCAGCCAGGCGCGCGTCTCGGCTGTCATCGGGGGCGGCACTACCGTCTTCACGCCCGTGGCCCGGTTGACCGACAGCAATGCCCGCCGCAGTCCCGCCCGCCAGCTTTCCGGCAGCGCGTCATTTATCCAGGCAGGCACGAAACGACGCTTGAAATCCGCCACCTGTTGCTGTTGGGCGGTCGTCGAGAAATGGTCGCTGGAAGTGTTGCGCGCCTCATACGCGGTGGCGGTCTCGGCCTCCTCCGGGTCCAGCCCAAGGAAGGCGAGGACGGAGGCCAGATTGTCCACGATGTCCTTCACATAATCCTCGAACAGGATGAATCGGATCTGGTCGCGGGGAAAATGGCGCAGGTATTCGCCCGCCTGCAACGCGTAATCGCTGCCATCGAGAAACAGGCCCGGATCGTCCGGCAGATGGGCGTCGAACCGGGCGAAGACCTTCTCGCGCGGGGCGCGCTCGGGGAAACGTTCGGGAAACAGGAATTCCTCGAAGCTCCGGTTCACCTCCCCGGTGCCGTTGTCATTCTGGTAGTGTTTGAGCACTTCGAGATACATCGAGTAGCTGCGGGCAACCGGGTGGCGCACCATGTAGATGATGCGTGCCTGTGGTGCGGCCTCGGCAATACGTTTTGCAGCCCGCGGGAAATACGGGGCGAGGGCGTGGATCGTCGAGCTTTCACCGGTGATCTGGCCCGGCTTGGCCTCGGCAAAGTGCGCGGCATACCATTCTGGCCCAAGGGCGAAGCGGTCGTCGCGGGCAAAGAATTCTGGCTCCTTCGGCGTGGTCATGAACACGGAAGAGCAGGCTTTGAGCTGCGAAGTGAGCGAGGTTGTCCCGGCCTTGGCGGCGCCGACGATGAAGAAATCGGGGAAATGCATGTCTCTTGAGCCACTTGGCTGGGGCGTGTGTTCGAAGGCAGCTCCTATCTTGGAAGAAACCGCTTAACGAAACGTAAAGCCAGGATCGTGGTTGTTTGGTCGGCATGAGGAACCGAAACAGGATGTTGCCGAAGACCGACACAACTCGCTTCCCGTCCGCGTGTGGCTCAGGGCTATTGCCTACGGACCCGGCTTGCAGCATGCACAGACACGGCCCTGAGATTTGCGGGATTTCTACATTGAAGAGGCTCGCGCGCCTGTTTTCTGGTTCAGATATTGCTGCCCGCACCCGGCGCGGCTCGCTTTGGGTCATGCTGGATTTTGGCGGAAACCAGTTCTTGCGGCTTGTCTCCAACCTCGTGTTAACGCGCCTTCTCTTTCCGGAAGCTTTTGGCCTCATGGCCGTGGTTCAGGTTTTCATTACCGGATTTCAGATGTTTTCTGACGCTGGTGTTCAGGCATCGATCATCCAGAACTGCCGCGGCGACGACAAGAATTTCCTCGATACGGCCTGGACGGTACAGATCCTGCGCGGGGTCGTTCTTTGGCTGTTGAGCTGGCTTGTCGCCGGGCCGGTTGCGGCCCTGTATGGGGTGCCGGTACTGGCCGAGATGCTTCCCTGGATGGGGTTGACGCTGTTTTTGCAGGGTTTCACACCAACGGCGGTTCATACCGCAAGCCGGCACTTGCTGCTTGGCAGGGTGACGACGATCAATCTTTGCGCCTTCAGCTTCCAGATCCTGGCGGCCTGTATCCTGGCATGGATATTGAACTCGGTTTGGGCGTTGGTAATTGCGGCAAATATCGGCGTTCTCGCGACGCTTGTCGCGCAGTGGGTGTATTTGCCCGCAGCCAGAAACCGGCTTCGTCTGGAGCGCGAGGCGCTGTCCAGCCTTTTTCATTTCGGCAAGTATATCTTTCTTGGATCAGCGGCTGGTTTTGTCGTGGCGCAGGGAGATCGCGCCATTCTCGGGCTGTATATCCCGATGTCCGAACTCGGAGTCTTTCATATTGCGTTCTCTATGGCGGTGATACCAAGGAACTTTGCCTCATCTCTCCAAAACAAGGTTGTATTCCCGCTCTACCGGCTTAGGCCATTTTCCGAAAGCGCGGCAAACCGCACAGGGATCTTTCGCGCCCGGCGCATACAGGCCGGGACAATGGTTCTTGCAAGCCTGTTTCTTGCGGCGATCGGGCCATGGCTGATTGAACTGCTATACGATGACAGGTACCTCGCTGCCGGCTCCATGATCACGGTCTTCGCGCTGTCACTTGTGCCCTATATCACTCTGTCGACGACAGGGCCGATGCTGCTGGCCATGGGCGATTCCCGCCGTGCATTGATGGCGCAAATGCTGACGGCGGTGTTGCAGACTGGCCTTCTCTTTGTCGGCATAGCCGCCTTTGGGGTTGTCGGCGCGATCCTGGCACCGGGGCTGGCTGCGATTGCCGCCTATCCGCTGCGGGCGTCCTATGCGCGCCGCTACGATGCTTGGGACCCGCTTCAGGATGTTGGGATGACCGTGCTCGGCCTACTTGGCGCGGCAGCGATCTGTGGCTGGCATTGGGACGAGGTCATCGCCCTGTTGCCCTAGTTCGTGTCAGCGGGCAGGAACTCCGGAAGGATCGTCACCACCTCGCCCAGAACCGTGCGCAGCCGCGCCTCCGCCTCGGTCTCGCTCTCCCCGTGCAGGATGATCGTCGTCAGCCGCACGAGTGCGCCATCCGTGCGGCCGCTGCGCACCCCGTCCACGACCAGCCAGGCCTTTGCCGCGAAATCCCAGGCGACCTTTCGTCCCTTCTGGTCGAACCAGTAATAGACGAGTTGGCGCACCAGTCCCTTCTGGATCACGGCCCGGTTCACGTTAAAGGGCGTGGGCCAGCCGATCTCTCCGGCAATGTCGATCCGGTCGAGCGCAGCGATCTCCCACCCCGCGCCGGGCAGGCAGATCTCGGGCGAATGCACGCCGCCCGCGGACTGGTCCGCATACCAGGCGGAGAAGAAATTCACCGCCGCGCGGCTCTCCGGGTGGAACAGGTCGACGCCCAGATAGTCATCGGCGGCAAGGCTCTGCTCGATATCCTCGCTCAGCACGACCGGCAGTCCGGCCCGCCAGCCGTCAATGCTGCGCGGGAAGAGCGCGAAGGGCGCGCGGTCGATCTGCTGAACCCCGCGCTCGGGCAGCACAGCGAGGCCTATGGCCGCCGTGAAGGGCAGCAGCGCGGCGAGCGCCATGGCCGGCGAGGGCCAGAGGAAACGGATCCGGGCCAGCTGCGGCAGGCATCCGGACATGTCCAGATCGAGCGCTTCGCCGCGGGCGCCATCGGTGGGCCGTCGCAGCAGCATCAGCAGCCGGGCCAGCCCGAAAAGCAGCACGACGGAGGTCAGGAAGATCACCCAGCCTTCGAAGAAATGGGTGAAGCTCTCGACATGGCCCACGCCCCAGACCTGCACGAACACCCCGGCAATGGCGATCCGGACGGAGTTCATCACCACCGTGATCGGCGCGGCGGCCAGCAGCAGCACCGCCTTGTGCCATTTCGGCCCCGTATAGAGGATGGCGAAGACGTAGGAAAAGGACAGGATCGGGAACAGGTAGCGCAGCCCCGAACAGGCCTCGGCGACGTGGAGCTGCATCTCGCCGAAATCGATGATGTTGCCTTCGAGGAACACCGTGACGCCGAGCATGCGCAGGATCGACACACCCAACTCGGAGGAAACGAGCTGTAGGAAGGCCGACAGCTTGTAATAGAGCACGCCCGGCAGCGGCAGCATGTAGACCAGGTGCAGGATCGCGGGCCAGAATTCCCGCCCCTGCCGCCAGCCGAAGGAAATGAGCAGCACGCCGCCCGTCCACAGGATCAGCGCATAGGCAACGATGTCGCCGATATTGGCCAGCCGCCCCGCAAGGCCGGCCAGCACCGCGAGCGACACGACGAGCGCTCCCTGCCAGCGCCCTTGCAGCGGGCCCTCGCGCACGGGCACGTCGCGCAGATGGCGCAGGAACAGGGCGAAGGAGATAACGGGGATCAGCGGGCCGTGGCTGTATTCGGGCGTCTGCCAGGCTTGGAACAGTGTCTCCAGCCCCGGCGCGAAGAACCAGCCCGCCGCCAGCACCGCACAGGCAAACAGCACAATGCCCGGTGTGGCGAAATCCGCCAACCGGCGCGTTGGAAGCGCTGTCTGGTTCTCGTCGGTCACCTGTCTGCCCGGCCTGCCGCTTTTTCTCCTGCTTGCCACAGGGGAGGGGCACCGATCCAGCCGCTTGCAAGCCTTGCACGGGAAAGGAGGCCCGACTGTGTGTCTTGGGCCGCGAAATCGCGATCAGTGCGGCTGGAAACGGGCGTTCAGTCCTCTTCGAACGGGTCCCATTCGTCCTCGACCTCCGGCAGCGCTTCGACGGCGGCTTCGGCGGCGATCTGTGCGGTTGTGCGGATGTCGGCGATCTCGGCCTGCGGGAAGTGCTCCAGCACCGCCTGTACCAGCGGGTGCTTCAGCGCCTCGGCGCGCAGGGCGTGATCCTCGGCATGGCGGGCCTCGTCAATGGTGGGCGCCCCGCCCTCGTTGACCACGATCACGGCCCAGCGATTGCCGGTCCAGCGTTGGAGGGCGGCGCCCAGCCTTGATGCGAAGTCAGGCGCGGCATTGGGCGTCGGCTCGAACTCGATCCGGCCGGGAGAATATTTCGCCAGCCTTAGCGTGCGCTCCACCTCGATCTGGAGCGCGATGTCCCGGTTGGAGTTGATCAGCTCGATCACGTGATCGAAGCTGGCATAATGCGCCAGCGCCTGATCCGGGGTGACGCGAAGGGCGGCGACCGGCCCGGCACCGTGCGGCGTTCCGGCTGGTGCGGAAGGCGGCGGCGCGTAGCCCGTCGGCCCACCTGTGGGCTGCGGTTGCCCACCACCCGTTCCGGGCCCGGGGCTCGTCGGGGGCGGCGCGTCGCGTAACTGGCGCACGAGGTCGCCCGGTGTCGGTAGGTCCGCGACATGGGTCAGGCGGATGATCGCCATCTCGGTCGCCATCATGGAATTGGGCGCCAGCGCCACCTCGTCCAGCGCCTTCAGCAACATCTGCCAGAGCCGCGACAGGATCGGCATGGAGAGCGCTTCGGCCATGGTGCGGCCACGATCACGTTCGTCGGGCGGCACGGTCGGATCGTCCGCGGCCTCTGGGGTGATCTTGATGATCGAGACCCAGTGACAGACCTCCGCCAGATCGCGCAGCACGGCCATCGGGTCTGCCCCGTCGGCATATTGCGCCGAAAGCTCGGCCAGCGCTCCGGCGGCGTCGCCCTTCAGAACCATGTCGAAGAGGTCGAGAATGCGCCCGCGATCGGCCAGCCCCAGCATGGCGCGCACGGTATCGGCGGTGGTCTCGCCCACGCCCTGGCTCAGCGCCTGGTCCAGCAGCGAAGTCGCGTCCCGCGCCGAGCCTTCCGAGGCCCGCACCAGCAGCGCCAGCGCCTCGTCGGAGATCTCACCACCCTCGGCATCGGCGATACGGCGGAGCATCTTAAGCATGTCCTCCGGCTCGATCCGGCGCAGATCGAAGCGTTGACAGCGCGACAGCACCGTGACCGGCACCTTGCGGATCTCGGTGGTGGCAAAGATGAATTTCACATGCGCGGGTGGTTCTTCCAGCGTCTTCAGGAGCGCGTTGAAGGCGCTCTTGGACAGCATGTGAACCTCGTCGATGATATAGACCTTGTAGCGCGCGGA
Organism: Aliiruegeria sabulilitoris; assembly: GCF_001558155.1. Lineage (GTDB taxonomy): Bacteria > Pseudomonadota > Alphaproteobacteria > Rhodobacterales > Rhodobacteraceae > Tropicimonas > Tropicimonas sabulilitoris. Next base: position 47,724 of record NZ_LOAS01000027.1, on the reverse strand, counting down.
GGAGGGCGCATAGGCCACCGAATCCAGCACCTGGTTGCGGATATCGTCGACGCCGGTATTGGAGGCCGCGTCCATTTCGAGCACGTCGACATGGCGGCCCTCGGCAATCGCCCGGCAAGGCTCGCACGTCCCACACGGTTCGGTGGTTGGCCCGCCGGTTCCGTCCGCGCCGATGCAGTTCATGCCCTTGGCGATGATCCGCGCGGTGGAGGTTTTTCCGGTGCCCCGGATGCCGGTCATGATGAAGGCCTGCGCGATCCGGTCCGCCTCGAAGGCGTTTTTCAGCGTCCGGACCATGGCCGCCTGTCCCACAAGGTCGGCGAATGTGTTGGGGCGGTATTTCCGCGCCAGGACCTGGTAGCCGCTCTCGCCCGTCTCGCTCATATTGCCTCGCTCCGCTGACCGGCCCAACCTAGAGCCCCGCGCGGACAAGGTCCACCATTGCGAAACGCATGCACGCCGCTATGATCGCCCGTGCCGCTCCGAGGCGGCTCCCTGGTCCGCGGAAAGCCGTTGCCGGCACCTCGTCTTCGAAGAACCCATATCGGTTTTTCACGTTGCCCGAACAGGCGGACCACCGGGCGAAGACGGGAGAAACCACCGATGAAATCCATCGAACAATTGCGTCGCGATGCCAAGGCGCTGAAAAAGGCGCATGAGGCTGGCGATGCGGACGCGGTCCGCCGGCTGGCCGTGCATCCGCCCAAGGCATCTGGACCGCTCAGACATGCCGACTACCTCCATGTCATTGCGCAAGAACAGGGCTTCGCATCCTGGCCGCGGCTGAAACTTGCCTCCGAGACCGAGGGGCTCGACCGGGCACAGATGATCCAGCGTCTGAAGGTTGCGCTTTTTCACGGCCAGATCGCCGTGGTCGAGCGGTTGTTGGAACAGGGGCCGGATCTTGCCGATGGCCTCTTCGCACTCAAGGTCGCGCTGCTGGATCGGGACGCGGTCGAGGCGATGCTGGCCGAAGATCCGAGTCGCGCCACGCAGAGCTACGGTCCACGCGGCCGGCCGATCTGCCACCTCGCCTTTTCGCGCTGGATCCACGCGCGGCCCGAGCGGATGCCGGAGATGCTTGCAATCGCCGAGTCGCTGCTGGCCCATGGTGCCGACGTGAACGACAGCTGCCCCGTGGGGCCGGAGAATGACCACCCGCTTTCGGCGCTCTATGGCGCGATCGGGCATGCCGACAACATGGCGCTGGCCCGTTGGCTTCTGGAACACGGCGCCGATCCCAATGACGACGAGTCGCTTTATCACGCCACCGAGCTTGGCCACCACGAAGGGTTGACGCTTCTATTGAATCACGGCGCAGACCCGAAGGGCACCAACGCGCTGCTGCGGGCGATGGATTTCAACGACCATGTGGCGGTCGAAATGTTGCTGAAGGCCGGTGCGGACCCCAACGAATTCGCCGCCGAGCCGGTGGGCGGCGAGCGGCCATGGGTCATCCCGGCGCTTCACCAGGCGGCCCGCCGCATGTGCGATGCGCGAATGATAGAGCTTCTTCTCGATGCCGGTGCCGACCCCGCGTGCCGCTTCGAGGGCGCAAGTGCCTATGGCTATGCCCGCGTCTTCGGCAACCGCGCGCTCGCGAAGGCATTGGAAACGCGCGGTGCGGCGACGGAATTGACGCCGGAGGAAACCCTGCTCGCCCGCGCGGCGGATGGCGACGACACCACCGGTGCCTATATCGACCCTGCGAGATTGCCAGAAGCCTATCGCAATATCATTCGCACGATTCTGCACCTGCCGGGCAAGCTCGACCAACTCCGCCGCCTTGCAGCACTCGGTGTCGAGACCGACCGTGCCGATGCCGAGGGGCTGACCCCGATCCAGGTCGCCGGGTGGGAAGGGTTGCCCGAGATCATGTCCTGGCTGCTCAAACAGCGGCCCGATCTCGGTCATGTCAATGGCTATGGCGGCACGTTGCTCGCGACCATCCTGCACGGATCGGAAAACTGCCCCGCACGAGCCGAGCGCGATCATATCGGCTGTGCCCGCATTGCGCTGGAACATGGCGTGGCCTTGCCGCGGCCATTCATCGAGGCAGCCGGCGCTCCCAACATGGCGGCGTTCCTGGCCGATTGGGCGGAGGCGCGCCCGGGACAGGTGACGCCGGGCTGACCCCCGCGCCATCTCTGTGTGGCTGGTCGGCAACCGGGGAGGGCGGTACACCCTCCCCGGAGCTCCATTCAATCGGTGTTGCGCTCCTGACGCTTGCGCGCGACGACGCTCCGAACCATCTTGCCGAAGCGGCGGTCGCGGGAATGGGCCTCGGAGATGCTCTCGGAATTGCGCGCATCCTCGCGCTGCAACTTCTCCCAGCGGGCGAGCCGGTCCGGCTCCAGCCGACCTGCGTCGATCTCCGCCCGAACCGCGCAACCCGGCTCGCTGTGATGGTTGCAGTCGGAGAATTTGCAGGAAGTCGCGAGTTCCGTGATATCGGCAAAGACGGCGTCGATGCCCTCCGCCGCCCCGGTCAACTGCAACTCGCGCATGCCGGGCGTGTCGATCAGCCAGCCGCCGGCAAGCGTTGCGTACAGCGCCCGCGAGGTGGTGGTGTGCCGCCCCTTCGAGTCGTCTTCACGGATATCCATTGTCGCGTCGCCGCGCCCGGTCAGCCCATTGGACAGCGTCGTCTTGCCCACACCGGAAGAGCCGACCAGCGCCAGCGTCTGTCCGGCAGAGCACCAGGGCGCGAGCCGCTCGATTTCTTCCGGGTCGAGGGCGTTGAGCGTCAAGGCACTGACCAGCGGTGACAGGCGTTCGGCTTTTCGGCGATAACGAACCGGATCCTCGGCCTCGTCGGCCTTGGTCAGGATCACCAGCGGCAGGCAGCCGGAGGATTCGGCCAGCGCCAGGTAGCGTTCCAGCCGCGCCTCGTTGAAATCGGCATTGCAGGAGGAGACGATGCCGAGCGTGTCGACATTGGCCGCGATGAGCTGGCTGCGGGCCTCGCGCCCGGCCGCCTTGCGCAGAATGCGGGTCTTCGGCTCCAGCCGTTCGACCACGCGAAAGCCGTCATCATGGAGAACCCAGTCCCCTACAGCGAATTCGCCGGTGGATTGGCCGCCGGTCAGTGAGAGAGAGACAATTCCGGCCTCGCCAATCGCTTCCAGCCGGTCGCGCGCGACCGAGGAAATGCGCGCGGGCGTGCCGGTTGCATCAAGGCACTGCTTGCGGAAATGAGCCGACCATCCAAGGTCGGAAAGAGTATGGTTGTTCAATGATCTGATCCCTGAACACGTCAAAAGGGGCGGCGGGTGAAGCCGCGGCTTGGACGGTCGGGCGAAGGCCTGTTCAGCCGAACGCCCGGAGGATGGTGACACGCTCTGCCATGAGAACCTCCGTTCAAAGGGATATGGTGAGAGGCTGGACAACGACCCAAGCGGGGCTCGTTACGGCTGCTTCCTTCCGGATCTGACCGGGTTGGCGAGGCGCCTGCCCGCGCCAACCTCTCAAGGGGTCAGGTAAGCGATGCGGAGCCCATTTGCAAGCCGCAGGATCGGTTGAAACGACCGAAACGGGGGGTGTTTTCGACCGAAAAGGCGACCGAAACAGGTGCTTGCAGCGGATTTTGGGGCCGGAATCGCTCTATCCGACCCGTGAAACTCCGATTGAGTCGCTTTTTCGGTCGTTTTCGCCGTGGGATTCGACCGAAAGGACGACCGAAACGCAAGTCCTGACCGGCGGTGGTCAGAACCGGACTGGAATCTCGGCTGTTTTGGTGGCGGCTGCTGTCACTTCGACGGCCCGAGACTGCGCGTTGCCAACGCCCGGATTCTGTGGGGGCGTCGTTCCTGCAGCATCAGTAGAAATCGCATTTCCACCCGCTCCGAAGTGCTTCGCGAAGGCTATCAAGTGAGCATGTCCCGGCCAATAGCCGGAACATCATTTCTCGCGGACCAGCGCAGGCATCAAAGTCCGAATCTAGGATCGACCTCTCGTCGTGATCGGGGTCAGGTTCATACGCAAGCGGCCGCCGAGCCTTTAAACCGGTTATTGAATGCGACCGGCCAATTCCGATACACGTTCTGCAACGAATGAAAGCTTCCGCTGCCGCAGGTGATAAAGCGTATGCGCTACAGTTACGTTCTGCCCATCGTGGGCGCATTCCTCGGGTTTGCGACACTTTCCGCGTGTACAAAACAATCTGGCGACGTTGCCGTCAGCAAACGCGCGGCGGATTGCATGGCGCGGGCGATGTATTTCGAGTCCAACCGGTCGAGCCGCGACGGCATGATTGCTGTCGGGAGCGTGGTTATGAACAGGGTCAAGTCAGACGCGTACCCAGGCAGCGTCTGCGGCGTCGTCTCTCAGGCAGGCCAATTTGCTCCTGGTGTCATGACGTCTCGGATGAGCAGCAGCGGTCTTCCCCTGGCGCAGGAGGCCGCCCGATCTGTGCTTTCGGGAGAGCGGCACCCAATGATTGCCAATGCCGAGTTCTTCCATGCGGCGAATTACCATGCGGGCTACAATAACATGCATTATGTACTCGTCGCCGGCGGAAACGCCTTCTACGAGAAACGGCCGCCCGAGTTGGTCACGCAGCCAACACCGCCTCGGCCAATGGTAGCGACCACTCGCTGAAGATGTGCTGTCTCGGAAAACCTGTTGGATGAGCGGAGCAAGCAGACAGGATTTTTGAGTTCTGAATGAAAGTCTCATTCGTCCGTTCGCCGGCCATCATAGCGAACTTGAAGTGTTTCCGATTTTGGTTGGAGGCGTAGTACTGGAATCCGAACATAGGCCGATAGGAGAAGCACAATGATCCGGGAATGGTTGGTCGTCGTCGGGTTCGTCGCTGCGTTGGCCGGTTGCAGCCCCAGCAAATATCCCACTCCGGCGAGTGGAGATGTTGTCGATTCTCCCATCTCATTATCCGGTACCGCTGTTATGGGCGTGGCCGGCGGTTCGGGACGACCTACGCAAATGGTCTCGGGGATAAAGGATCTGGAAATGTCTGTTGGACTGACGTTGGGCGGCCGTTGATATTTCGGTGTGGCGTTTGTTCCGGACGTATGGCTTGCCGCCAAGCGGAGCTTGAGCGGCGGTAGCGCCGCTGGCGCGGCGTGGGCGTCTTGTCCTTTCGGTCAAGACGCCTTGGGGTCGGTGTCAGGCTTCGATCATGTCCACGCGGGTTGCGTGGCGGCCGCCTTCGAACTCGGTCTCGAGGAAGGCATCGACGATGTCGAGCGCGAGCCCCTCGCCCACGACGCGGGCGCCCATCGAGAGGATGTTGGCGTCGTTGTGCAGGCGGATCATCCGGGCCGAGAAGGTATCGGAACAGACACCGCAGCGGATGCCCTTGACCTTGTTCGCAGCCATCATGATGCCCTGGCCGGTGCCGCACAGGATGATGCCGAGATCGCAGTCGCCCGACACGACCCTCTCGGCCGCGGCCTGGCCGTGCTTGGGGTAATGGGTGCTCTCGGGCGTTGTCGGTCCGATATCGACGACCTCCAGTCCCTTGGCCGCGATATGCTCGGCGATGGTCTGGCGGAGCGGGATGGCGGCGTGGTCGCTGGAGAGGACAATGCGTTTCTTGGTGGTCATGGGGCGCTCGTCTGGGGGTTGGAAGGTGATCTGGCGGCCCGGCCGTGGGCCGGGCGCGCCTTCACGTCTCTACAGGAAGATGTGCGGGACATCCAAGAAGGTGCGTCTCAGCCCCGTCACGAATACTCGGCGTCGTCTGCCTCCACCGCCTTGAGCATGTCGCCAAGCAAGGCCGGGTCGGCTGAATGCACCCGGTTCCAGGTCGGGATGGAGGGCGGCTCGGCCGGATTGTCGAGGAAGATCTGGCCCGCCAGCACAACGTTGCGGGAAAAGAGCTCGATGGCGGCCTCTTCCTGGTGACGGTCGATGGCCAGCCCGTTCATCCTGGCGTCGTTGTAGTAGCATTCCAGCAGGTCGAGCGCGGAGCGATAATAGGTGGCCTTCAGCGTGCGGAAGACCTCCTCGGAGAACACCGTGCCGTCGGTTGCAAGCTTGCGGTAGAGCGCCTTGCAGATATCCACGGACATCCGCGACAGCCCCGCCGTGGCGTCTTCCTCGGAAAGTGGCTGGTGCTTGTGATCGTAATTGTCGGCGATCTCCACCTGGCAGACCGATTTCGGCGCCAGGTTCCGCCACCCTTCCGACAGCACGCCGATCTCCAGGCCCCAATCCGACGGGATCCGCAGATCCGCCAGCGTCGAGACCCGCATGGCGAACTCGCCCGAGAGCGGGTAGCGGAAGCTGCGCAGGAAATCGAGATAGTCCCGGTCGCCGATTGTGCGCTTCAGCGCGATCAGCAGCGGCGAGACCAGCAGCCGCGAGACGCGCCCGTTGAGCCGTTGTCCATCGGTGCGCGGATAGAAGCCCTTGGCCATCTGGTACTGGAAGGCGGGGTTCGTCACCGGATAGACGAGCCGGGCCAGCATGTCCTTGTTGTAGGTGGTGATGTCGCAATCGTGGATGGCGACGACCGAGCTGTCCTGGCAGGCCAGGAGGTAGCCGATGCAACTCCAGACATTCTTGCCCTTTCCCGGCTCGCGCGGGGCAAGGTCCATTGCCCGCAGGCGGTCCTGGATTGCCAGCATGCGCGGGCTGTCGTTCCAGATCACGGCATGGGTCTGCGGGAGCACGGAGAAGAACTTGCGCGCGTGCCGGAACTGTTCCTCGTTCGCCCGGTCCAGCCCGATGATGATCCGGTGCAGGTAGGGCGCACCTGCCAGCTCCTTGAGAATGTTTTCGAGCGCCGGCCCTTCGAGCTCCGAATAGAGCGACGGCAGGATAAGAGAGATCTTGCGGGAACCGGCCAGTGTGACCAGCTCGTGGGTCAGGTCTTCCGTGGAGCGGGTGCGCAGGTTGTGCAGCGTGGCAATATTGCCGTTCTGGTGAAAGTCGGCCATGTCGTCTCCTCAGAGGTCCATCTGGTACAGAAGGTCGAGCACGGCGGAATTCCAGCCCTGGGGGCCGGGCAGCGCCGTGCGACGGATCAGCCCGGCGGCTTCGCCGGGCAGGGGGGGCAGATCGTTGCCGTGTGGATTGGCAATGATGACGCCGTGATCGGCGGCTTCCAGCATCTCGACATCATTGGGCGCGTCGCCAAGCGCGATCCGGGGCGGGTTGCCGAAGCGCGTGGCGACCTCGTCCATCCGGTCCGCCTTGGTGCCGCCGAAGGAGAGTGTCAGGAACCGCCCGCCCCGGCGCGCCTTGACTCCGAGCTTTCCGAGCGCGCGGAGAAACTCGTTCAGGTCTTCCGGCCCGCCATAAAACAGGCCGGGCTCCGAGAACTGCCGCTTCGCCGCCAGCCGGGCCGCTTCGGGCGAAAGGCCGGTGGCCTGAACGATCCCCTCGGGGCCGAGGTCGTGGAAGCCTTCGAATTGCGACCGGATATAGGGCGAGACCTCGTTGATCGCGGCCAGCAGTTCAAAATAGCGCCCGCCATCGGCCCCGCCGGACCCAGGTTCCAGCAGCCCGGCGCCATTCTCGACGATTGCCGGGTAGGCCTCGCAGCCGACGGCGCGCTGGATCTCGACAATCTCCGCCGACGTCTTGGAGGAGGCGAGGATCAGCGGGACTTCCAGCGCCCGAAGCCGCTCCAGCGCGGTGCGCGCAGGTTCGAAACTGTAGCTCTCATGGTCCAGCAGGGTGCCGTCGAGATCGGTGAAAACGATCAGCGGGGGTGTCCCCATTCGCCGCTCCTCAGTCGCGCACGGCCCATCCGGCCAGTGCCTTTTCCAGTGCGATGACCACGTAATAGAGCAGAATGCCCAGGGCTGCGAGGGCGATCAGCACCGCAAACATCAGCGGGTAATCGGAATTTGTCTTGCCGGAGTCGAACAGCGCACCCAGTCCGCGGCCATGCGGCGAGACGATCTCCATCAGGTTGGTGCCGATAAAGGCAAGCGTGACCGAAACCTTGAGCGCGCCGAAAAACTCCGGCAGCGTCTTGGGCAGGGCGATCTTCCAGAAGATCGTGAGCTTGGAGGCGCCGAGCGCGGCCAGGATGTCGCGGTATTCCGGCTCCAGCGTGGACAGCCCGATCGAGACGGAAACCGCGATGGGGAAGAAGGAGATCATGAAGGCAATCAGCACCGTGTTGAAGTCATGCGCGCCCACGAACATCAGCGCGACGATGGGGACAACCGTGGCCTTCGGAACGGCGTTGAAGCCGACAAGGAGCGGATAGAGCGCCTCCCGCATGATCCGGGAAAACCCCATGACCATGCCGAGCAGGGTGCCGAAGATTATGGCCAGCCCGAGCCCGGCGACGGTGCGCCAGAGCGTCTGCCAGGAGTTGATCAGGAACAGGTCGGCGTATTTGACATAGGCCGGCCAGAGATCCGAGGGCGAGGCCATCTTGTAATTGGGCCATCCCATGGCCCAGACAAGTGCCTCCCAGAGCAGCAGGAAGGTCACCATGGCGGCGACGGGGACGAGAACTTTGTGCACGAACATCAGGCGGGCTCCGCGGGGCTGCCCACCGGCGCACGGCCCTGGGCGATTTCGATCTGGTGACGCAGGATGGTCAGCATTTCGGCCGCCTCATGCGTATAAAGGTGTTCGAGGTCGCGCGGCCCATCCATCGGCACGTCCAGCACGTATTGGGCCCGCGCGGGCCGGCCCGACAGGACGACGACCTGATCGGCCAGGAAGATGGACTCGCGCAGATCATGGGTGATCAACAGGCCGGTAAAGGGCTCCTTCTCCTTCACCTTGTGCATGGTCTGCCACAGGTCCTCGCGCGTGAAGGCATCCAGCGCGCCGAAAGGTTCGTCCAGGATCAGCACGTCCGGCTGGTGCACCAGCGACCGGCAGAGCGAGGCCCGCTGCCGCATCCCGCCGGAAAGCTCGGACGGCCGCTTGCTCTCGAAGCCTTCGAGGCCGACGAGGGCAAGCAGGTAGCGCGCCCGCTCCTCCTGCTGCTTTTTCGTCGTCTTGGTGGGCACGATCTCCATCGGCAGCATGACGTTCTGCAGGATCGTGCGCCATTCCAGCAAGACCGGATTTTGAAAGGCCATGCCGACCGTCGAGCGCGGCGATTTCACCCGTTCGCCGTGCAGCCAGACCTCGCCCTCATCCGGCTTGAGCAAGCCGGCGACCAGCCGCGTGAGGGTCGACTTGCCGCAACCCGAGGGGCCGACCACGGCACAGAATCCGCCCTCGCGCACCGAGATGTTGAGATCGTCCAGCACCTGGAGGGGGCCGGACTGGGTCTGGAACGTGTGGGTGACGTTCTTGATATCGATCAGGGGGGCGTCGCTCATGTCCTGCCTTCAGAGTTTTTCGCCTCCGGCGGGCGTATTTCGTCCAGGAAGAAGCCCGAGAAAACTCATGCTTCTCATTGGTCTGGATACGCCCGCCGGAGGCATGAAAGTAATGGCGCGCCCGTTGGTTGGGCGCGCCAGATAGGCTCATTTCAGCGCGAAGAGCCCTTCGGGAAGGAAGGCAGCGTCAAAATAGAGCGACGCGTCGGGGGCATTCTGGAACTCGTAATTCTTGGCCAGCTGCTCGATGCCCGCGGCCATGCGCGCCTCGTCGATGCCGCCAAAGCCGTTCTCCATGACGTAGTCGGTCAGGACATTGGCCTCCAGGCACAGCTCCAGGCGGCGCTGTTCGAGCGCCTCGTCGGCGGCCGGGTTGCGCGCGATCACGGCCTTCGCGCCCATGGCCGGGTCTGCGGCCACGTCTTTCCAGCCGGCTGCGACAGCGGCGAGGAAGCCCTTCACCGTCTCGGCGTTCTCCTTGGCGTAGTCCGTGTTGACGATGATCGCGTTGCCGTAAAGCTCCAGCCCGTGATCGGCCATCAGGATGGTCGAGATATCGGCCTCTTCGACGCCAAGGCGCACGAGGTTGAGATAGGACGAGAAGGAGAAGCCGGTGACGGCCGCGACCTTGCCTTCGGCCAGCATCGGCTCGCGGGTCGGGAAGCCGACGGGCTCGACGGTGACCTTGCTGGTGTCGATGCCGGCGGCTTCGGCAAAGGCCGGGAACTGCGCCCATGCGCCATCGGGGGGCGGTGCGCCCAGCACCTTGCCTTCGAGGTCCTTCGGCGCCTCGACGCCGAGCGACTTGCGCCCGACAATGGCGAAAGGCGGCTTGTCATAGATCATCATGACCGCGGTCACCGGCGCGCCGGGGTTCTGGTCGAGGAACTTGATCAGCGAGTTGATATCGGCAAAGCCAACCGGATAGGCACCCGTGGCGACCTTCGGAATCGCGTCCAGCGAGCCCTGGCCGGCGGTGACTTCGACGTCGAGCCCGGCTGCTTCGAAATGGCCGTTGTCGATGGCGGCGAAGTAGGCGGCCGATGGCCCCTCGAATTTCCAGTCGAGGGCAAAGGGCATCTTGATGGTCTCGGCATTGGCAATGCCGGCCGTCAGTGAAACGGCGAGAGAAATGGCTGTAATGGTGCGGTGGAACACGCGCGTCCTCCTTGGTTCAATTTCTGAGCGGAGCCTGCGTGGTTTCGCTCAGACTGGGGAGGCGGCAGCCGGGAAAGCCCGGGACAACAGGTGCCGCCCCGGGAATATGTACAAGAAATGAGCGTAAATGCAAAAAATCCGGGCAGATCGCGCAGTTTTCTGTCCGGATTTCTTGACCGCTTGGTTGATTCTCTGCCGCTCGGATCAGGCGGCGCGACGCTGGCCCCCGCTTTCCTGAGACAGCAACCAGGAGGATGCCCCGATGATCAGCGCGGCGCCGATCCAGAGGCTGCCCTGCGGGTAGAAGCCGAAGACGGCAACGCCGAGGACGACGTTGAAGAGCAGCTTCACGTTGTCGAAAGGCTGCAGATAGGCGGCGTCCGCGAGGCTGTAGGCGCGGGCGATCGCGTATTGGGCCAGCGCGGTCAGAAGCCCGGTGCAGATCAGCAGCAGGCCCGAAGGCCCGACATCGAGCGAGAGCCCGCCATCCCAGGCAACCAGCGCGTTGATCGGTGTCAGCAACAACAGCAGGTAGACGGTCAGCGACTCCGGGGATTCGGTATCGGTGAGCTTCTTGGTGACCAGCGACGAGCTCGCCCAGAGCGCGGCTGCGGCCACTGGCAACAGGGCGTATGGCGTAAAGGCGTCAGACCAGGGCGCCAGGATCAACATGCCGCCGCCAAAACCGACGGCAACGGCGGCCCAACGCTGAAGCGTTGTTTCCTCGGCGAGAAAATGGGTTGCGCCGAGGGTGACGAACATGGGCGAGAGCATGATCAGCGCGATGGCCTGCCAGATCGGCACATGGGCGAGACCCGCGGCCCAGAGTTGCACGCCCGCGACGGCAAAACCGACACGCAGCAGGTGCAGGCCGAGCGATTTGGTCCGCATGGCCTTGATGCCGTTGGACCACAGCCAGGGAAGTGAGAAGAGCAGCGCGATCAGGTATTGCCAGAAGGTCAGCTTGGTCGATGGGAGGCCATGCACCATCGCGCCGTATTGGAGCAGTGTATTGACGGCGGCGAATAGCGCGCCGGCGGATATCATGAAGAAAGCGCCGGCGGCAGCCGGGCCGAGGGATGCAATAATGCGAGTCATGCCGTTGTCCTTTCCTGTACGTGCACGACTCAAGGCAGACAGGACAACGTCGCCGCCCCCGCGAGGGTCGGCGTTTGTCCGTTCTCTTTCATCCGGACTTTAACCGTCGGCTCCGGAGTTGCACCGGATCTGCTGACCCTCCCCAAGGGGAGGCGCTCGCGGGCTTGCGGAGGGAACCGCTTACCGCCGGTGGGGAGTTCCACCCCGCCCTGAGAACGACGCGGCCCAATCGACCGCGGCGCGACCATAGGGGCGGTCTCCGAAAAACACAATCTCCGCCGAATACGCCTCCGTGTCGCGGCTCAGGAGCGCAGCGCGCGCGTCATTTCCCATACCCCGTTGCGGATCGTGTCGTCGTCGAAACCCGCGAATCCGAGCACCAGTCCCTGCTGTGTCGGCGTGTCGGCAAAGAAGGCTGAGAGCGGGCGCACATGCAGGCCAGCCGCCCGGCAGTGCCGCGCGGCCTCCGCGTCATTCATGCGGGCCAGAAGGGCGGGGCGCAGGCGGGCGACGAGGTGCATGCCGGAGGGTTCCTCCGAGGCCGAGAGCAGGTCGGGGCAGTCGTTTGCCATGGCATCCAGAAGGACCTTTTGCCGATGGGCATACAGGCGGCGCATCCGGCGCAGGTGGGTGGCGAAATGCCCGTCCCGCAGGAAGCGGGCGAGCACGGGTTGGGCCAGAATGCTCGCCCGTGTGCCACGCCGTTCGATCCGGGCCTGCAATTGCGGGCCGAGCGCGGCGGGCACGGCGAGATAAGCGAGGCGGATCCCCTGGAACATCACCTTGGAAAAGCTGCCCGCATAGATCACGCAGCCGGTCTCATCGAGGCTCATCATCGCCGGCAGGGGCTGGCCGCGATAGCGATACTCGCCGTCATAGTCATCCTCCAGGATCCACCCGCCCGATTTGGCTGCCCATTGCAGAAGGCGCAGGCGTCTTGCGAGCGGCAGGGTCATTCCGAGGGGGAATTGCCGGGACGGGGTGACGGCGATTGCCCGCAGGCCGGGAGTGAGGTGCGCGGGATCGAGTCCCTCCGTGTCGACCGGCTGCGGGTAAACTTGCAAGCCGCAATCGGAGAACGCGGCGCGCAGGGGGGCGTGGCCCGGCTCTTCCATCCCGACACGGTCGCCGGTGGACAGCACGGTTTCCGAGATCAGGGCGACCGCCTCGCCAAGCCCCGAGGTGATGACGATCTGGGAAGGGGTGCATTGGATGCCACGCCAGTCGCGCAGGTGCTGCGCGATGGCCGCGCGCAGCGGCCACCAGCCGAGTGGGTCGGGCCGGCTCATCAGCGCGGGATCGGGCGCGCGCCAGACCTGATCCAACAACTTCGCCCATTGCCGATGCGGAAAACTGGCAGTGTCCGGCGCGCCGGTGTCGAAGGGGCGCGGGGCGTGCGACGGCGGAGGAGCTTCCTCGGGCGCGGTTTCCAGTGGCGGGCGGGGTAGGGCGGACAGCTCCGGGGCGACGAACATCCCCGCCCCGCGTTGCCCGACCAGGTAGCCTTCGCTAACGAGCTGGTCGTAAGCCGTCACGACGGTGATCCGGGAGACGGACAATTCCTCGGCCAACCCCCGGCTTGGCGGCAGGCGGTCACCGGATTCCAGCTGGCCGGATTGCACAAGCCGGCGGATTGCATCGCAGAGCTGAGCCTGCAGCGGTGTCGCGAGGTTTCGATCCAGCGAAACAGAGAGCCAGGATGTCTCAGAATTGGACTTATTCATTTTTCGTATTTTGGATATTTTTCAGATCCAAACCAAGGGCTATTTCATCCTGAAAACGATACAGGATCAGGATCACGACCATGCCACGGGATGACATCCAGCAACCCACCGAGCGCAGCCGCCTGCGCCGCACGCATGAAAGGGGCGCCTATGATGCGGCCTCGCTTTATGCCGTTCTCGATGCCAACCCGATCTGCACCATCGGCTACGTGATCGATGGCAGGCCCTTTGCCACGCCCACGATCCAGTGGCGGGAGGGCAACCATGTCTATTGGCACGGGTCCTCGGCCAGCCGGATGCTGAAGAAGACGCTGGGCCACGAGGTCTGCCTGACGGTGACGTGCCTCGATGGATGGGTGCTGGGGCGGTCTGCCATGCACCATTCGGTGAATTTCCGCTCCGCCATGCTCTTCGGCACCGCCTTCAAGGTGGAAGACCCGGAGACCAAGACGGCGCGGCTCAAGGAGATGGTGGACGGCTTCTTTCCCGGCCGCTGGGACATGCTGCGCCCGATGACCGAGCAGGAGCTCAAGGCAACGGCCGTGTTCGGCATGGAGATCGACGAGGGTGCGGCCAAGGTCCGCTCCGGTCCGCCGGTCGATGACGAGGAGGATTACGCCCTGCCGATCTGGGCCGGCGTGATCCCGACGCGGACGGAATACCTGCCGCCGGAGCCCGATCCGCGCAATCTCGACGGGGTCGAGATGCCGGACCATGTGGGCGCGTTCGGGAAAGGCTGACCTGATGGAATCATGGGCCAGCGCCTTGCCGCTGGCCCATGTCAGGCTGGCCCTCGTCAGGCAGCGGCGATCTGCTTGACGTATTTCCCCACCTGTTTCTTGAAGCGATTGTCGAGCTTGCCCTTGGCCAGCTTCGCCGTCTGAACCATGACCCGCGAAGCAAGCGTCGTGGGCTTGACCTCAAGGCCGATCATCACGCGGGTCACGTTTTGCGACAGCGCCACCAGTTCGACGGTCAACACGGTGTCCAGCCCGCCGACATGGCCGGTGAATTCCAGAGTGTTCGGCGGCTCGCAGCCCGTCACCTCGGTCTCCAGCATACGTCGGGCGCCGCGAAAATCGAAGCCAAGGGTCCATCCGGCGCCAAGTCCGGCCTGATCATCGGCCTTGCGTGCAACCTCTATGCCGTTTCGCAGCGCACGGCGCTCGAAGCTGCGAAAATCGGTAACGGTCTCCCAAACGCTGTCGATGGGGGCGGAGATGTCTTCTCGGGTCGAAAACTTCATCTGTAAACCTGTCCAATCTCGCTATGCAGGAATGTCTTTTCGTCAATCGAGCCGATCCGCAAGCCAGTTTTCCAGCAGGAACCGCGCGATGGCGCCACGGCGGGCGCCCCAGATGCTCGGATGCTCGCCGGCCATGATCGACAGCATCTCTTCGCGGCTGATCCAGCGGGCATCCTCGATCTCCTTCGGATCGATCTGGATTTCGTCGGTCACCGCTTCGCCCCGGCAGCCCAGCATCAGGGATGCGGGAAAGGGCCATGGCTGGGAGGCGAGGTAGCTGACGGTGCCGACGCGCACGCCGGCCTCCTCGAACACCTCGCGCCGCACGGCGGCCTCGATCGTCTCTCCCGGTTCGATAAAACCGGCCAGCAGGGAATACATGCCTTCGGGCCAGGCCGGGGAACGCCCCATCAGGACCGAATTGCCATGGGTGATGAGCATGATCACCACCGGGTCCGTGCGCGGGAAATGTTGTGCGCCGCAAGCGGGGCAATTGCGCTGCCAACCGGCCTGTGCCGGCGCACTTTTCTCGCCGCAACGCGCGCAGAAGGGGTGCGTGCGGTGCCATTCCAGCAAGCCGCGCGCGGCGGCGGCAAGCTCGGCATCCTTGGGCGAAAGGTGGATCATCGACTGGCGCAGCTCGGCGAAGCGGGCGTCGTCTTCGGCACCGGGATAGCGCTGTTCGGACTGATCCACGAAACTGTCGAGTGTCGAGAGATCCTGCTCCTCGGGCGTCCAGGCCGCGATGTCGGCCACGAACCAAGCTTCGCTGTCGTGAAAGCCAAGGAAGAACGGGGGCTCCTTCATATGCGCCAGCATTGGGTGGCCGGGGGCGACGGGGGCCAGTTCCAGCGTTTCCTCGCCGCGCAGATGGGGCTTGGCGCGCCACATGGGCAGAATGCGGGCCTCTGGTGCGGCAACCAGTTCCGCCAGCTTCGCGTCATCGCCCCGGATCTCCGCCGACCGGTCGAGCCCGCCGCCGCCGAAAGTCACCGTCTCCGCCAGCTTCATCCCTGCCTCCGTATTCACTGCTATGCCCGGCTCTTGGCATGTCGGATCGGCCAAGGCAATCGCCCCGTCGGCGGAAGCGGGGATGGGGAGGGCCGGGGGCACCTTCACGACGTCGCGCCATCCGAAGACAGACCGGGTTTCGGGCGGCGGCCCGCGCGTGCTATGTTCCCCGCAGGGAGCTTCGGTTTCGGATGCGGGGAGGCATCTCATTACAAGCCAGACGATTTCGGGGCTTCGAAACTGGTTTAAGTCGCGTTTCCCGTCAGGGGTCATCTTGGTGTGATCTGACGGGCCTATTCCGCGACATGACATTTACCGAAAAGGTGCGCCCATGGCTCAAAAACCTTCTTTCCAGATCTCCCGCCGCGGCTTCATTGCAACCGGCATGGCCGGGGCCTCGATGATCGCTCTGCACCCCTATTCGGCCCGCGCGGCCGGCAACCAGGCGCATCTGCGGATCATGGAGACCACGGACCTGCACGTCCACGTGTTCCCCTATGACTATTATTCGGACAAGCCGCGCGACACGGTGGGCCTGTCGCGCACGGCGTCGCTGATCAACGAGGTTCGGGCCGAGGCCACCAACTCGATGCTGCTCGACAATGGTGACTTCCTGCAGGGCAACCCGATGGGCGATTACATCGCCTATGAGCGCGGCATGAAGGAAGGCGACACGCACCCGGTGATCACCGCGATGAATACCGTGGGCTTCGATGCCTCGACGCTGGGCAATCACGAGTTCAATTACGGCCTCGATTTCCTGATGAAATCGCTGGCCGGGGCCGATTTCCCGGTGGTGTCCGCCAACGTCGTCAAGGAAATGGGCGCCGATCCGACCAAGGACGTGACGCTGCTGAAGCCCTACGTGATCCTCGACCGCGAGGTGACGCTTGGTGACGGCACCACGGCGCCGATCAAGGTTGGCGTCATCGGCTTCGTGCCGCCGCAGATCATGAACTGGGATCGTCGCCATCTGGAAGGCAATGTGCAGGCGCGCGATATCGTTCAGGCGGCGCAGGCCTACGTTCCGCAGATGCGGGAGGAGGGCGCCGATATCATCGTCGCGCTCTCGCATTCCGGTATCGGTTCGGCCGAGCATACCGAGGGCATGGAGAACGCCTCCGTTCCCGTCGCGGCCGTTGACGGCATCGATGCGGTTATGGCCGGTCACCATCACCTCGTCTTCCCCTCGCCGGCCTATGCCGACTTGCCGGCCGTGGATGTCCAGGCCGGTTCGATCCATGGCAAGCCCGCCGTGATGGCCGGCTTCTGGGGCTCGCATATGGGCCTGATCGACCTGATGCTGGAGCGCGACGGAAATGCTTGGAAAGTGGTGAATTTCACCAGCGAGGCGCGTCCGATCGCCAAGCGCAACGAGGATCGCTCCTATACGGCCCTGGCCGAAGACGATGCCGCCGTGCTGGCATCCGTTCAGAAGGAGCATGACGAGACGCTGGCCTATGTGCGCCGCGCCGTGGGCAAGACCGACGCCCCGCTGCATTCCTATTTCGCGCTGGTTGCCGACGATCCCTCCGTGCAGATCGTCTCCATCGCGCAGCGCTGGTATGTGGAGCAGATGCTTGCGGGCACCGAGTATGCGGCCCTGCCGCTTCTGTCCGCTGCCGCGCCCTTCAAGGCCGGCGGTCGGGGCGGTCCGGAATACTACACGGATGTCGCCGTGGGCGACGTCGCGATCAAGAACGTGGCAGACCTCTATCTCTATCCCAACACCGTGCGTGCGGTGAAGGTGACCGGCGCCGAACTCAAGGGGTGGCTGGAGCGTTCGGCGGGCATGTTCAACCAGGTCGAGCCGGGCGCCCAGGATGCGATCCTGCTCAACCCGGACTTCCCGTCGTACAATTTCGACGTGATCGACGGGGTCGAGTACCAGATCGATCTGTCGCAGCCCTCTCGTTTTGGCCCAAAGGGCGAGGAACTGAACCCGGAGGCCAGCCGGATCGTCAACCTCACCTATAACGGCGCGCCGATTGCCGATGACGCGGAGTTTGTCATTGCCACCAACAACTACCGTGCTTCCGGTGGCGGAGATTTCCCGGGCGCCAAGGGCGATACGATCATCCTCGAAGCGCCGGATACCAACCGCGACGTGATCGTGCGTTATATCGTCGAACAGGGCACGATCAGCCCGACGGCTGATGCGAACTGGTCCTTTGCGCCGATGGCCGGCACGACGGTGATCTTTGAGACCGGCCCGACGGCTTCTGAGCATCTCGACGACGTGAAGGGCGTGAAGATCGAGGCCGCGGGCGACGGTGCGGACGGCTTCGCGGCCTATCGTATCACGCTCTGAATGCACGAAAAGGACTCGCTGTTCGCGTGCTCTTGAAGATGACGTTGAAACTGCGGGCCAGCATCAAGTTCCCGTTGCTGGCCTGCCTCCCCGCGCCCCCCCAGACGCAAATCCAGTGAGGATTTCTCGGAAGTCCGTGCTGGTTGGTTGCGCGGCGCCCCCTCCCGGAGATTGCGTTCCGCAGCGCCGCGTCAACCGTGCCTGCATTCCGCGTGAGTCATTCCGCATTCATGCTGAAAGCATCGCGATAGATGCGCCACGTGCCATCCTCTTGACGACGGAAGATCGTCAGGAATTTCCCTTCGACCGCGTTGTTCACGGTAAAGGTTCCGCGCGAATAGGCGTAGTCGCCCAGGATCATGACTTCCTCGGCCTTGATCTCCATGGACGCCGGTGCGTTGGCAAAACGCTCGGGCGTTCCGGGTGCGAAAGTGGCGAAATCCACGGCGGGGACGCCAGGCGGCATGCGAATGCCCTCCTTGTCCCACAGGTTCAGCCATGACTCCGCGTCTCCGGCAACACGCGCCGCGCTGTAGCTCGACCAGATGTCAAGGATCGCCGCCTCGTCAGCCGCCATATCTGCGGCCGCCGTCACGGGAATGGCGCAGGCAAGCGCAATAGCTCCCGCAGCTAGAATTCGGATGGTTCCTGGTCCCATGATGTGCCTCCATTCAACAAAAAACGGGCACATGAATTATAACCGAACCGGGACCATTCCGCTTTGACGTGTTTCAAGCCAGCGACAAGTGGTCGACGCTCAGGGTCGCTGCGGATCCGCCGGGTAGACGCCGAGAATATCCAGCCGGTCGGTGAAATACTCGAGCTCTTCGAGCGCGAGTTGCACCGAGCGGTCATCCGGATGGCCTTGGATATCGGCGTAGAACTGCGTGGCGGAGAAGGAGCCGTCGACCATGTAGCTTTCCAGCTTGGTCATGTTGACGCCATTGGTGGCAAAGCCGCCCATCGCCTTGTAGAGCGCGGCCGGGATGTTGCGGACGCGGAAGACGAAGGTCGTCATCATCGAAGCACCGCGGCGCTCCATGTTCGGTTCGCGCGACATGATGAGGAAACGGGTCGTGTTGTGGTCGCGGTCCTCGATATGGCGGGCCAGGATGTTGAGGCCATAGGTCTCCGCGGCAAGGTCCGAGGCCAGCGCGCCCACGTTCCTCAGCCCGTGCTTGGCAATGTCGGCCGCGGCTCCCGCGCTGTCGGCGGCGGCCTCACCGCGAATTCCAAGCTGGTTGAGGAAGCCCCGCGATTGCGGCAGCAGAACCAGATGCGCGCGGACAAGCTCGATCTCGTCCAGATGCACGCCCGGAAGCGCCATCAGCGAGATGTGCACCCGCACGAATGCCTCGTCCACGATATGCAGGCCGCTCTCGGGCAGCAGGCGGTGGATGTCGGCAACCCGCCCATAGGTCGTGTTCTCCACCGGCAGCATGGCCAGTTCGGCGGCGCCGGATTGCACGGCTTCGATCGTTTCGTCGAAGCTGTGGCAGGGCAGGGGCTCGTAGCCGGGCCGGGCATCGTGGCAGGCCTGGTGGGAATAGGCGCCAAGCTCTCCCTGGAACGCGATACGGGGACGGTCTGTCATTGTTTTTTCGCCGACATATTCAAGATGATGCGACTTTTTGGCGGGTCGCTGGGCAAAGTTCAACTTGCACCATAGGGGTGGAAACATGATAGATGCGCGAAACGTTCATTTTACGGGATGCGACATGTTCGACACGATGACCCTTACAAAGACCGTCGGCGCCGTTTGTGGTTCGCTGCTGGTATTCCTCCTTGCCGGTTGGGCGGCCGGTGGCCTCTATAGCACGGGGGGCGGCGGTCACGGCGACGAGCATGCCCAGGCCTATGTAATCGACACTGGCGAAGGTGGTGGCGCTGCCGAAGAAGAAGCCGCACCGGTTGATTTCGCGACGCTGATGGCCAGTGCGGACGTGGCCGATGGCGCCAAGCTTTTCAAGAAGTGCCAAGCCTGCCACAAGCTCGAAGATGGCGCCAATGCCACCGGCCCGACCCTCTACCAGGTCGTGAACCGCCCGGTGCAGGCAGTCGACAGCTTCGGTGGCTATTCGGGCGCTCTTGCCGAAGTTGCCGATGTCTGGACGCCGGAAAACCTCAACGGCTTCCTCGAGAACCCGAAGAGCTATGCCCCCGGCAACAAGATGTCCTTTGCTGGTTTCAAGAAACCCGAGGATCGCGCCAATATCATCGCCTTCCTGGAGAATCCCGAAGGCTGATCCGGCAAGACGCCGCGACAGGAATTTGCAGCCCTCCGGAAGCGCGCTTCCGGGGGGCTGTTTCCTTTCCGGCTGTCTGTCTTGTAGCGGCAATGTAGCGACGTTGACCGGTCGGGCTTGCACTGTGTAGCCTTTGACGTGTCACGGCGGAGGGACAACAGGTGGCTCGGACGCATAACGACCTGTTCAGGGCGATCATCGACGGTACTTTCATGGCCGATCTCGAACCGGCCACGGAAAGAACGGTTCTTGGTGTTCTCTATCCGCGATGCGAGGCGGAAACCCATATCGACCGCCGTGGACGGGAATGGACCCGCCGTGCGGAGATGACCGTCTACTGTATCGACCAGGACTGCATG
Source organism: Aliiruegeria sabulilitoris (assembly GCF_001558155.1). Classification (GTDB taxonomy): domain Bacteria; phylum Pseudomonadota; class Alphaproteobacteria; order Rhodobacterales; family Rhodobacteraceae; genus Tropicimonas; species Tropicimonas sabulilitoris. The sequence continues at coordinate 27,308 of NZ_LOAS01000027.1, read as the reverse complement.
GCCGACACCGATGGCGGAACGGTCCTGTTCGATGTCGCGGGGTGGTACGGTCACGTCGGCTGGCAGTATTTTGAGGTTCCCGAGGGAACCGAACTGCCCGATTGCCTTGTCATCGAAACGACAGGAGGGGTCAGGCGCAATCGGAGCGGGGCCTTGCAGGGCAAGCTCCACATGATCGTTCCGCGCAACCGGATGACGCTTCAGGCCTATCGGGCTGCGCTTGACGGGTTGGCCCGAAATGCGATTGTCCGCCAGATCCAGCTCGCGGCGAGCGGCTGAAGCGGAAGGAAAAGCGGAAGATGGCGGAAGTCGGCGGTTGGGCCCTCGTGATGGCCATACAGGCGGTGCAGAGCGAAATCATCCGGTTGCGCCGGCTGGAGGAGGACGCGGTTGTCTCCGGCGACGAGCTTCTGCTGGTGGATTTCGAACGCGCGGCCGAGGAACTCGAAGCGGCATATGCGGAGGCCGTCCGTTTGCAGCCGAATCTGCCCCCCTATCCGCAGTTGGTGAACCGGCGCGGTCCCGGCCGCTTCTGAGCCCTCGCGCGCGATCACGAGCGTTCACGCAATCTCGCCTTGTTCCTTTCGGGCCTGCTCTCTAGCTTGTGGCCGATGGATATTGTCAGACGCGCGAAGGATTTCCCGATGACGCTACTGCCTGCGCTTGGATCGCTTCGGATGGGAGCCTGCTCCCTTCTCTCCGCTGTTTCCCTCTTGGCCGCTTCGAGTTTTGCCAATGCCGCGCCGGAGGGCTGGATCTCGTCGCACGGGATCTCGACCTTTCCGGGAGAGCTGAAATACCAGGCGGGTTTCCCGCATCTCGACTACGTCAACCCGGACGCGCCCAAGGGCGGGGAGATGTCGGTCTGGGCCTTTGGCGGGTATGATTCGATGAACCCCTACACGATCAAGGGTCGGGGCGAGCGGCTGGCCGCGGCCCCCTACGAGACCTTGCTCGAAGGGGTGGCCGACGAGATCGGCTCAGATTACGGGCTTCTGGCCGAGACCATCGAATATCCCGAGGACCGCAGCGAAGTGATCTTTACCCTGCGCGAGCAGGTCCGCTTTTCCGACGGCTCGCCGCTGACGGCCGAGGATGTTCTGTTTTCCTATGAGCTCTTCCGCGAGAAGGGCCTGCCGAGTTTCCGCGCGGTTCTGAGCCAGCAGGTCGAAAGTGCCGAGGTGCTGGACGACCGCCGCATCCGATTTGTCTTCCCCGAGGACCAGCCCAAGCGGGACCTGATCCAGACGGTGGGCGGGCTGCCGGTCTTTTCCAAGGCGCATTACGAGGCCAACGGGCTGGATCTGGAAGAGAACTCCATGACGCCGTTCCTTGGCTCTGGTCCTTACGTCCCCGACCAGCTCGATGTCGGCAAGCGCGCGGTCTACAAGCGCAACCCCGATTACTGGGGCAAGGACCTGCCGCAAAATATCGGACGGCACAATTTCGATTCCATTCGGCTGGAATATTTCGGCGACTACGTTGCCGCCTTCGAGGGCTTCAAGGCAGGGGCGTACCATTTCCGCAACGAGGCCAGCTCAAAGACATGGGCTACGAGCTATGATTTTCCGGCGCTCGCGAATGGCGATGTGATCAAGGCGGAGTTGCATGACGGCACGATTGCCACTGGACAGAGCTTCGTGATGAACATGCGCCGGCCGCAGTTCCAGGACCCGAAGGTGCGCGAGGCCATCGGGCTGATGTTCAATTTCGAGTGGTCGAACGAGCAACTCTTCTATGGCCTCTACGAGCGGGTCAACTCCTTCTGGGAGAACTCGGACCTGGCCGCGACCGGTCTGCCGTCGGAGGCGGAACGCGCGCTGCTGGAGCCGCTCAAGGACAAGTTGCCCGAAGGCGTGCTCGACCAGGAGCCGCCGATGGCGCCGGTGTCCGGGCCGCGCCAGCTTGATCGCGGAAACCTGCGCAAGGCACTTGCCCTGCTGGACGAGGCGGGCTGGGAAGTCGGTCCTGACGGGATGCGTTCCAAGGACGGCAAGACGCTGAAGGTCGAGTTCCTCAACGACAGCCAGACCTTCGACCGGGTCATCAACCCCTATGTCGAGAACCTGCGCCGCGCCGGCATCGATGCCGTTCACAGCCGCGTCGATCAGGCCGAGGCCACGAACCGCGAGCGTTCCTATGACTTCGACATCGTGACCGATCAGTTCCCGATGGGATATATCCCGGGTGCCGGGCTGAAGCAGTATTTCGGCTCCGAGACGGCGGACACGAGTGTTTTCAACGCGATGGGCCTGAAGTCGGAAGCCGTGGACGCGCTGATCGAGCATATCATCGCCGCCGAGACCCAGGAGGATATGGAGACCGGCGTGCGTGCGCTCGACCGGGTGCTGCGTGCCTACCGTTTCTGGGTGCCGCAATGGTACAAGGACAAGCACACGGTCGCCTATTTCGACATGTACGAACACCCCGATCCATTGCCGCCCTATGCGCTCGGCAATCTGGATTTCTGGTGGTATAACGCCGAAAAGGCCGAAAAGCTGAAGGCAGCCGGCGTGCTGCGATAACAACGGGCAGGTAAGAGCACCTCCATGGGCGCCTATATTCTCCGGCGATTGCTGCTGATCATTCCGACTCTGTTCGGAATCATGCTGATCAATTTCACCCTGACGCAGTTCGTGCCCGGCGGGCCGATCGAACAGATCATTGCCCAGGTTCAGGGCGAAGGCGACGTGTTCGAAGGCATTGCCGGGGGCGCGGACGCTGGAAGCGGTGCGGGCGAAGGCTCCGACGACCGTTATCTTGGCGCGCGCGGCTTGCCGCAGGATTTCCTCGACGAGCTGGAAGTCGATATGGGCTTTGCCCGAGTGGTCTGTGCGGAGGGGTTCGAGGGCACGCCCACTCTGGACGATCCCCTGTGCGAGAAGGAGACCATCGGCATTGTCGAACGTTTCGGCATCCTGATGGGCAATTACCTGCGGTTCGATTTCGGCGAGAGCTATTTCCGCTCGATCTCGGTGGTCGATCTCGTGATCGAGAAGATGCCGGTCTCGATCACGCTCGGCCTCTGGTCGACGCTGATCGCCTATATCGTCTCGATCCCGCTGGGCATTCGCAAGGCGGTGAAGGACGGCTCGCCCTTCGATACCTGGACCTCCGGTTTCATCATCGTTGCTTATGCGATCCCAGGGTTCCTGTTCGCCATCCTGCTTCTGGTGCTCTTCGCGGGTGGCTCCTATTGGCAGATCTTCCCGCTGCGCGGGCTGGTCTCGGACGGGTTCGACCAGATGACGACATTGGAGAAGATCGGGGACTATTTCTGGCACATCACGCTGCCGGTGCTGGCCTCGACTATTTCCAGCTTTGCGACGCTCACGCTGCTGACCAAGAATTCCTTCCTCGACGAGATCAAGAAGCAATACGTGATCACGGCCAAGGCGAAGGGGCTGTCGGAGAGCCGTGTGCTCTATGGCCACGTGTTCCGCAACGCGATGCTGATCGTGATCGCGGGATTTCCGGCCGCGTTCCTGTCGGTGTTTTTCGGGGCCTCGATCATCATCGAGACGATCTTCTCGCTCGACGGTTTGGGGCGGCTCGGCTTCGAGGCGGCGGTGGCGCGGGACTACCCGGTGGTCTTCGGTACGCTCTACGTGTTCGGGCTGATCGGGCTGCTGGTCGGGATCCTGTCGGACATGATGTATGTGCTCGTCGATCCGCGGATCGATTTCGAGAGCCGGCAGGTGTGACATGAGCAATCAAGCCATCTCCCGCGCCGAGGCCGCCGAACCGAAACGGGGCTTCTTCAGCCTGTCGCCGCTCAACCAGCGCCGCTGGCGGAACTTCAAGCGCAATCGGCGGGCCTATTGGTCGCTGATCATCTTCTCGGTGATCTTCGTGGCCTCGCTCTTTGCCGAGTTCATCGCCAATGACAAACCGATGCTGGTGAGCTATCGCGGCGAGCTGCATTTCCCGATCCAGAAATTCTACCCGGAGACGGCTTTTGGCGGCGATTTCCCGACCGAGGCAGTTTATCGCGATGTCGAGGTGCAATGCCTGATCGTGACGGGCGGCATCGTCGACTGTTTCGACGCGCCAGAAGAGATCATTGCCCAGGTCGAGGGCGGGGCGACGGAGGTGAATGGCGAGGAGGTAGTCAAGGGCTGGATGCTCTGGCCGCCGGTGCCCTACAGCTACAACACGCCCAACACGCTCGGCCAGCCGGCCCCGTCACCGCCCGATTCCGAGCATTGGCTGGGAACGGATGACGCGACGCGGGACGTGCTGGCGCGGGTGATCTACGGCTTCCGGCTGTCGATCCTGTTCACGCTGATCGTCACGGTGACCTCGTCGATCATCGGCATCATCGCGGGCGCGGTTCAGGGCTATTTCGGCGGCTGGATCGACCTCGTGTTCCAACGCTTCATCGAGATCTGGGTGAGCACGCCCTCGCTCTACATCATCATCATCATGTTCGCGATATTGGGACGAAGTTTCTGGCTGCTTGTCTTCCTCACGGTGCTGTTCGGTTGGCCCGCGCTGGTGGGCGTGGTGCGGGCGGAGTTCCTGCGGGCGCGCAACCTCGAATATGTGCGTGCGGCCAAGGCGCTCGGCGTGTCCAACTGGAAGATCATGTTCCGCCACATGCTGCCCAACGCGATGGTGGCGACGCTGACAATGCTGCCCTTCATCGTCACGGCGACCATCGGCACGCTGGCCTCGCTCGATTTCCTTGGCTTCGGCCTGCCATCCTCGGCGCCGTCGCTGGGCGAGTTGACGCTTCAGGCGAAGCAGAACCTTCAGGCGCCCTGGCTTGGCTTCACGGCGTTCTTCGTTTTCGCAATCATGCTCTCGCTGTTGGTCTTCATCTTTGAAGGTGTGCGGGATGCGTTCGATCCGAGGAAGACCTTCCAATGAGTTTCGGAAAGAGCATCCTCAAGGTTCGCGATCTCAAGGTCTCCTTTCGGCAGGACGGGCGCGACATGCCCGCCGTCAAGGGCGTTTCCTTCGAGGTGGGCGAAGGAGAGACCGTGGCGATCGTGGGGGAATCCGGTTCCGGAAAATCGGTGACCGCGCTCTCCACCGTGTCTCTGCTTGGCGAGAACGCGACCATCACCGGTTCCATCGATTACAAGGGCAAGCAGATGGTGGGCGCCTCCGAGACGGAGCTAATGGAGGTTCGCGGGAACGATGTCAGCTTCATCTTCCAGGAGCCGATGACTTCGCTGAACCCGCTGCACACGCTGGAGCGGCAGTTGGTGGAATCGATCACGCTGCACCAGGGGCTTACGGGCGATGCGGCGCGGGCGCGGGTTCTCGAGCTGCTGCACAAGGTGGGGATACGCGACCCGGAGAGCCGGCTTGGCGCCTATCCGCACCAGCTTTCGGGCGGGCAGCGGCAGCGCGTGATGATTGCCATGGCGCTGGCGAACGGTCCGGAGCTACTGATTGCGGATGAGCCGACCACGGCGCTCGATGTGACGATCCAGGCGCAGATCCTCGAGCTGTTGGCGGAGCTGAAGCGAACCGAGCAGATGAGCCTGCTCTTCATCACCCATGACCTCGGGATCGTGCGCAAGATCGCCGACCGGGTCTGTGTGATGAAGGATGGCGAGATCGTCGAGACCGGGCCGACAGCAGAGATTTTCGCCAATCCGCGGCATGACTACACCAGAACGCTTCTGGAGGCAGAGCCGAAGGGCGTGATGGCGCCGGTGGAGGGCGATCCGGAAGTGGTGGTCTCGACCGATGCGTTGCGGATCTGGTTCCCGATCCAGCGGGGTTTCCTGCGCAAGACCGTGGGGCATGTGAAGGCCGTCAACGACGCAACGCTATCGGTCCGGGCAGGCGAGACGCTTGGCATCGTGGGCGAGAGTGGCTCGGGAAAGACCACGCTTGCGCTGGCCATCATGCGACTGATTGCGAGCGAAGGCCCTGTCGTTTTCATGGGCGAGAATGTGCAGGGGCGGCCGCAGCGCAGCCTGCGCGACCTGCGCCGGCATATGCAGATCGTGTTCCAGGACCCCTATGGCAGCCTCAGCCCGCGGATGACGGTGGAGCAGATCATTGCCGAGGGGCTGGGTGTGCATCGCATCGACCGCCAGCGGTCGAAACGGGAAATGGTGGCGGATATCATGGAGGAGGTCGGGCTCGACCCGGCAATGATGCATCGCTACCCGCACGAGTTTTCTGGCGGGCAACGGCAGCGGGTCGCCATCGCACGGGCGATGATCCTGGAGCCACGGCTGGTGGTGCTGGACGAGCCGACCTCGGCGCTGGACATGACGGTTCAGGTACAGATCGTGGAGCTGCTGCGGCGGCTGCAGAAGAAGCACGGGTTGGCCTATCTGTTCATCAGCCACGATCTGCGCGTGGTTCGGGCGCTGTCGCACAAGGTGATCGTCATGAAGCAGGGCGATATCGTCGAGAGCGGCACCGCGCAGGATATCTTCCATGCACCGAAAACCGACTACACGCGGGAGTTGATCGCGGCGGCGTTCAACCTTGGCGAGGCGACGGGGAACGTCTCCGCATGAGCGGAGTGACGGCAAACCTCGTGTTCTATGGGATTGGCGTGATCGGGGTCGTTCGGGCGCGTGCCCACAAGCCCCGTTAAGCTGTGAGGACAGGAGGATACATGACCGAAACCGAGGAGCCCCATGGCGAGCTGGCCTTGCGAACGCTGGCCATGCCGGCCGATGTGAATGTGAGCGGCGATATCTTCGGTGGCTGGGTGCTGGCGCAGATGGATATCGCGGCGGGCATGGCGGCCGGGCAGCGGGCACAGGGGCGCGTGGCCACGATCGCCGTCGATGCAATGAAATTCATCCGGCCGGTCCGTGTGGGCGATGTGCTCTGCATCTATACCCATATCGCGCGGGTCGGGACCAGCTCGATGGGGGTCGCCATCGAGGCCTGGGTGCTGCGCGACAGGATTGGCGCGCGCGAGAAGGTGACGGAGGCGGTCTTCACCTTCGTGGCAATCGATGAAGAGGGCAAGACGCGCCCGGTTCCGGTCGAGTAGCGCGGGGCGCGATCAGATCGCCGAGCTATGCCCGGTCTTCGCCATTTCATAGGCGTCGAAGGCCTTGGCGATCATGCGGGTGAGGGGGCGGCCCTCGGGCGGGATCTCCAAACCGCGCGCATCCACTGTGACGAACTGGCCGAACTGCGCCTTGGCTGCGGCGAAGAGCGACGTTATGAAATCCGGTCGGGCACCGAAATCGCGTTCGATCTCGGCCCGGTCAATACGGAAATCGCACATCAGGGTTTCGATCATCCGGGCACGGATCAGGTCCTCGCCGGCAAAGACATGGCCGCGCCCCGTGGCAAAGCGGCCTTCGCGGATCGCCTTGGTGTAGTCGCTCGTGCCAGAGATGTTTTGCGCGTAGCCCTGCGGGAAACGCGAGATGGCGGAGGCGCCGAGGCCGATGAGCGCCGGGGCCGGGTCGACCGTGTAGCCCTGGAAATTGCGACGAAGGGTGCCGTCGCGTGCGGCGACGGCCATGGAATCGTCCCTGGCGGCGAAATGGTCGATGCCGATCTCGTCATAACCATCCCAAAGGAACAGGCGGCGGGCGGTTTCGAACAGGTGCAGCCGTTCCTCGGGGGTCGGCAGGGCGTCCGCGGGAATCATCGTCTGGCGGCGCGCCATCCAGGGCACATGGGCATAGCCATAGAGCGCGACCCGGTCTGGCGAGAGCGAGAGCAGCTTCTGCACCGAGTCGGTGATCCTGGCGCGCGACTGGTTCGGCAGGCCGTAGAGGATGTCGGTGTTGAGGCTCGTCACACCGCGCGCGCGGATGCCGTCGACTGCCGCCTGCGTCACCTCGAAGCTTTGCTCGCGGCCGATGATCTTCTGGATTTCCGGGTCGAAATCCTGAACCCCGATCGAGGCGCGGGTCATGCCGGCGGCGGCCAGCGCATCGAGGCGCGCCTCGTCGATCTCGTTGGGATCGATCTCGACGGAGAACTCTCCGTGTTCGGCAAGCGGAATCGTGCGGAAGACCGAATCGGCCAGCTCCGTCATCATTTCCGGGGCCAGCAGCGTCGGCGTACCGCCACCCCAATGCAGGGCGGACAATTTGACGCCACTGGGCAAGGCGGCCGCAAGCAGGTCGATCTCGGCCTTCAGCGTTTCGAGATAGCCGGCAACCGGTGACAGGCTCGATGTCCCCTGCGTTCTGCAGGCGCAGAACCAACAGAGCCTTCTACAAAAGGGAATATGAATATAAAGTGACACGTCCGACTCGGGCGGCAAGGCTGCCACCCAGTCGGTAAAATGAGTCGAGTCCACGGCGTTGTTGAAATGCGGCGCGGTCGGATAGCTGGTATAGCGAGGGACCCGGGCGTCGAAGAGCCCGAGCTTCGCAAGTTGCGATACGGTTTCCATGGCCCTACATCTAGGGAAGGGGCGCCGGGAGGACTTTGATTGAAATCAAGTGCGCGCGCGCGAGTGGAAATGCAGGACATGGAACTTGGACATGTGGAATGCGCTGACTGCCCGATCCGACATCGGGCGGTTTGTTCGCGTTGCGAGACGGATGAGCTCGTCCTGCTGGAGGAAATCAAATATTACCGGACCTTCGAGGCCGGCCAGACAATTGCCTGGACCGGTGATAAGCTGGATTTCGTCGCGACCGTCGTAAGCGGCATCGCAACGCTGAGCCAGACGTTGGAGGATGGGCGCACGCAGATGGTGGGCCTTCTGCTTCCGTCGGATTTCATGGGCCGACCCGGGCGCGAGATGGCGACCTATGACGTGACCGCGACCACCGAGGTGGTGATGTGCTGTTTCCGCCGTCGTCCCTTCGAGGAACTGATGCGCACCACGCCGCATATCGCGCAACGCCTGCTGGAGATGACGCTGGACGAGTTGGACGCCGCGCGCGAATGGATGCTGCTTCTCGGACGCAAGACCGCACGCGAGAAAATCGCGTCACTGCTGGCGATCATCGCGCGCCGGGATGCCTCGCTGAACCTGTCGAAAGTTGGTGGCTCGCTGGAGTTCGACCTGCCGCTGACCCGCGAAGCGATGGCTGATTACCTCGGGCTGACACTGGAAACGGTGAGCCGGCAGGTCTCCGCGCTGAAACGCGAAGGTGTGATCGAGCTGGCCGGAAAGCGGCACATCTCGGTTCCCGATTTCGATCGGCTGATGCTGGAAACCGGCGACGATTGCGATGGTGGCATGCCGGTCTGAACGGGAATTCCTTCCTGACAAGACCTTCTTCTGACCCGACAAATCCCGGGGGAAGCGCTCGTCAGAGCGCGCGGGGGCGACGCCCCCATCTTTTCGGTGTCAATGGCTCATGAATACGGGGATCTTCGCCGCTTCCAGCATGTCGCGGGTCGCCCCGCCCATGATCGCCTCGCGGAACCGGGAATGCCCATAGGCGCCCATCACCAGAAGGTCTGCCTGCTGGTCGTCGCAATGGCGGGCGAGCACGTCGGCGGTGCGCGGCATCGTGCCGGCAATCACCGAGATTTCGGCGCGAACGCCATGGCGGGACAGCATTTGCGAAAGCATGCCGCCGGGGTCCGAGCGGTCCGGGCCGTGGCGCGGCGGGTCGATGATGACGATATTCGTCATGGCGGCCTGTTGCAGCAGCGGCAGGGCAGCACGGACGGCGTCCAACGCCTCGGCGCTCTGATTCCACGCCAGAACGACCTTCTCCGGCCGTTTCAGTTCGCATTGCCGCGGCAGTACCAGCACTGGCACATTGCCGGCAAAAAGCGCCGCTTCAAGCACGGCCTCCTCGGCAACGCCCTTGTCCTCGCCATAGGGCTTGGGAAGAATCACGAGGTCCGAGAACCTTGCGCGGTTCCCGACGATGGTCTGGACTGTTCCGATCTGCGCGAGGGCAGAATCGGTCGCCCACCGGCATTGGCGCCTTTCCATCTTTTCACGCAACGCAGTCTCGATTGCCTCGGCATCCTCACGGGCGCGTTCCAGAGTTGCCTGCTCGATCAGGGCATTGGTGCCGGCATAATAGTATCCCGGGGTCGAGTGATCGATTCCCAGGGCGAGGATCTCCAGGTGCGCATCCTGGGCCTGGGTGAGCGCGATGGCACCTTCCAGAGCAGAATCTTCCAGCGCGGGTGACGTAACGACGGTAAGAACAGACTTGTAGGCCATTGCGGAGCCTTTCCAGTTTCTACTTGCCGGAAGCATAGATTGTGTGGAGTTGCGGCACCTTGACCTGTCTCAATGCTGGACTGCGACGACATTGACCTAGATCAAAGCGGGTAAGGCTTCGTACCATCAGAAGCGGATAAGGAACACGAAGGGGGAAGTGTATCTGCGCTTCCCCGAATTATAACTAAGGGACACACCATGTGGGATTACGCCAAGATCGCGGCGTTGGGATTGTTGACGCTGTGCGCAGCGATCGCAGCCAACTACGCGCGCGACGCAGCCTATCTCGTCCATGCGATCATTATCATGCTCGCAGCGGGCGCGGCTTTCGTCTGGTCGATTCGCCAGATCGACGAGGAAAAACCAGCGCCGGAAGTGGCAACAGGATATCTTGATGGCGTGGTGCGCTACGGCGTTATCGCGACCACTTTATGGGGCGTTGTCGGTTTTCTGGCCGGTACTTTTATCGCTTTCCAGCTCGCTTGGCCGGTTCTGAACTTCGAATGGGCTCAGCCTTACGCAAATTTCGGCCGGCTGCGCCCGCTGCACACCTCGGCGGTGATTTTCGCCTTCGGTGGCAACGCGCTGATCGCAACCTCCTTCTATGTCGTGCAGCGGACCTCCGCGGCGCGGCTTTGGGGCGGTAACCTCGCCTGGTTCGTGTTCTGGGGCTACAACCTCTTCATCGTGCTGGCCGCGACCGGCTACCTGCTCGGCGCCACCCAGTCCAAGGAATATGCCGAACCCGAGTGGTATGTTGACCTCTGGCTGACCGTCGTCTGGGTCGCCTACCTGATGGTGTTCCTCGGCACGATCCTGAAGCGCCAGGAAAAGCACATCTACGTGGCCAACTGGTTCTTCCTGAGCTTCATCGTGACCGTCGCGATGCTGCACATCGTCAACAACCTCAGCCTGCCGGTGTCGGTCTTCGGCGCCAAATCGGTGCAGGTCTTCTCCGGCGTGCAGGATGCCATGACGCAGTGGTGGTACGGCCACAACGCGGTGGGCTTCTTCCTGACAGCGGGCTTCCTCGGCATGATGTATTACTTCGTGCCGAAGCAGGCCGAACGTCCGGTCTTCTCCTACAAGTTGTCGATCATCCACTTCTGGGCGCTGATCTTCCTGTATATCTGGGCCGGTCCGCACCACCTGCACTACACCGCGCTGCCGGATTGGGCCTCGACCCTCGGCATGGTGTTCTCGATCATGCTGTGGATGCCCTCCTGGGGTGGCATGATCAACGGCCTGATGACGCTCTCGGGCGCCTGGGACAAGCTGCGCACGGACCCGATCATCCGCATGATGGTCGTCTCGGTCGGCTTCTACGGCATGTCCACCTTCGAAGGCCCGATGATGTCCATCAAGGCGGTGAACTCGCTGAGCCACTACACCGACTGGACCATCGGTCACGTGCACTCCGGTGCGCTCGGCTGGAACGGCATGATCACCTTCGGTGCTCTCTACTTCCTCGTGCCGAAGCTCTGGAAGCGTGAGCGTCTCTACTCCATGGCCGCCGTCAACTGGCACTTCTGGCTCGCCACAATCGGCATCGTGCTCTACGCGGCGTCCATGTGGGTGACCGGCATCATGGAAGGCCTGATGTGGCGTGAAGTCGACGCCAATGGCTTCCTGGTCAACTCTTTCGCCGATACCGTCGCCGCGAAGTTCCCGATGTATGTTGTTCGGGGTCTGGGCGGGGTCATGTATCTCACCGGTGCCATCATCATGGCCGTCAACCTCTACCTCACCGCGACCCGCGGTGAGCCGAAAGCCGAAACCGCAGCAGTCGCTGCGCCGGCTGAATAAGGGAGGGAGACACAATGGCCCTTATCGACAAGCACAAGATCATCGAAACCAATGCGACGATCCTTTTCGCGCTGAGCTTCTTCGTGGTCACCATCGGCGGTATCGTCGAGATCGCACCGCTCTTCTACCTTGAGAACACGATCGAGGATGTGGAGGGCGTGCGCCCCTACTCCCCGCTCGAGCTCAAGGGGCGGGACATCTATATCCGTGAAGGCTGCTATGTCTGTCACAGCCAGATGATCCGCCCGATGCGTGACGAGGTGGAGCGCTACGGCCACTATTCGCTGGCGGCCGAATCGCAATACGATCACCCGTTCCAGTGGGGTTCCAAGCGGACAGGTCCCGACCTTGCCCGCGTGGGCGGCCGTTATTCGGACGACTGGCATGTGGATCACCTGATCAATCCGCAATCGGTCGTTCCAGAATCGGTTATGCCGAAATACGGCTTCCTGTTGGACAAGATGGTGACCGACAAGCACATGGATGAGCTGATGGCGACCCATCGGACCGTCGGCGTGCCCTACACGGACGAGATGATCGCGAATGCATCGGCGGACTTCAACGTCCAGATCGATCCGGATGGCGACTACGAGGAAATGCTCGAACGCTACCCGGGCGCGCAAGTGCGCAACTTCGACGGACAGCCTGGTATTTCGGAGATGGACGCCCTTGTGGCCTATCTGCAGATGCTCGGCACGCTCGTCGACTTCTCGACCTTCACACCTGTCGCAAGCCGTTAAGGAGACCCGGGAATGGACACATACGGCCTCATGCGTCACTTCGCAGACAGCTGGATGCTGCTGTTCCTAACGCTCTTTTTCCTTGGAGTGATCTTCTGGGTGTTCCGCCCCGGGTCCTCCAAGGAGCAACGCGACAGCGCCAACATTATTTTCCGCCATGAGGACTCGCCGGCCGAGGATTCATCGGAATTGAACCCGAAGGAGGTTCGGGAATGAGTAAAAAACCGACAAGCAAGAAAGAGGACCAGGTGGGAACCACCGGTCACAGCTGGGACGGGATCGAGGAACTGAACAATCCCATGCCCCGCTGGTGGCTGTGGACATTCTATGCCTGTGTCGTCTGGGCGCTGGCCTACACGGTCGCATATCCTGCGTGGCCGCTGATCAATGGTGCCACCGCCGGTCTGCTCGGAAAATCGACGCGCGCCGATGTGGCCGCCGAGATTGTCCGTTTCGAAGAGGCCAATGCCGGCATCAAGCAACGTCTGGTCGAAGCGGAGTTGACCGAGATTTCGGCCGATCCGGAGCTGAACAGCTATGCCCAGAACGCCGGCGCCGCCGTGTTCCGGACCTGGTGTGCGCAGTGCCACGGCGCGGGTGCGCAGGGTGCGGAGTCCAAGTACCCGAGCCTGCTGGACGACAGCTGGCTCTGGGGCGGCACGATCGAGGATATCCACACCACGATCAGCGTCGGCATCCGCAACGAGGAGACCGACGAGGATTTCGTGCGTCAGGGCGAGATGACGGCTTTCGGCCGTGACGAGCTGCTGAGCGAAGAGGAAATCCGCCAGGCGGTGGCCTTTGTCCAGAAACTCTCGGGGCAGGAGCATGATGCAGCGCTTGCCGAAGCCGGTGCGGTTGTCTTCGAGGACAACTGCTCTTCCTGCCACATGGAAGACGGTACGGGCGAGCAGACGTTGGGTGCACCAAACCTGACGGATGCCATCTGGCTCTATGGGGGTGACGCCGAGTCGCTCTACGAGACGCTTTGGAATGGTCGTGCTGGCAACATGCCGGCTCGCGGTGGTGCTCCGGAAGGCGTTGTGGACGAAGCCATGGTGCGCGCCGTTGCGACCTATGTGCATAGCCTCGGTGGCGGTGTGGCCTCGGAATAACTCCCGGCCAACACGTCAAAAGATCATGCCCCGTCATCGCTTGTCGATGGCGGGGCATTTTCTGTCCAGCCATGTCCGTTCCGGCAGGAATCGCCAGGGATGTGCCTGAAGTCAATAAGTGTACTTGAGGGGCCGCGTTCCTGAGGAATGGGTCGGAGACCGACAGTTTCGGCGAGTCGAGGCAGGTCGTCTTGTCGACAAGTCATGGCCGCTATGCATCACAAAAGGAATATCCTTGGTTCGCATTTGATCTGGATCAAAGTGGCGACCGGTCAAGACACCTAAACAGGATCCAACGGCAACGACAAAGCGTCCGGAGCTTCGCTCCTCTGCCAAGTCACGCCAGACCTTACATAGCGTTTCCAGAGGGTGTCCTCCCCTGGAAGATACGCCCCGGCTCTCCGTCCTGTTCGCGCGTTTCCTAGGAGAGCTGGGGCGCCTTTATATTCAGCCCCCAGATCATCACATTTGCGTTGCGCGACACGCGGGCGCAGGGTTGGAACCGTTCCATTTTGGTATGTCTGCCCGAACCCGTCCGAAATGCAGTCTTTTGATGCATGTCAAAGACGCTTTTTTTATCAAGCCCATAGAACGGGCGGAACCTGAACCTTCAGCCACCGGAGATTATCCGTGAGCGATACTGGCAGCCAGCCCGAACAGCTTTACGTCGCCCGAGAGCCCGTCTTCCCCCGAAAAGTGTCCGGTGCGTTCCGGAATTTGAAGTGGGGGATCATGATCGTGACTCTGGGCATCTACTACCTGACGCCCTGGATTCGCTGGGATCGTGGTCCGAACCTCCCCGACCAGGCGGTGCTCGTGGACATGGCCAATCGCCGCTTCTTCTTCTTCTGGATCGAGATCTGGCCGCATGAGTTCTATTTCGTCGCCGGCCTGCTGATCATGGCCGGGCTCGGGTTGTTCCTGTTCACCTCCGCGCTCGGGCGCGTCTGGTGCGGCTATACCTGTCCGCAGACCGTCTGGACCGATCTTTTCATCCTTGTCGAGCGCTGGATCGAGGGCGACCGGAACGCGCGTCTGCGCCTGCACCGTCAGAAGACGATGGACGCCCGAAAGATGCGTCTGCGGGTCACCAAATACATCGCCTGGACGCTCATCGCGGTCGCCACCGGTGGCGCCTGGGTGTTCTACTTCACCGATGCGCCGACACTGTTCGTGGATCTCTTTACCTTCAGTGCACATCCTGCAGCCTATACCTCGGTCGCCGTGCTGACCTTTACCACACTGGTTTTTGGCGGTTTCATGCGCGAGCAGGTCTGTATCTACATGTGCCCATGGCCGCGTATCCAGGCCGCGATGATGGACCCGGACACGCTGACCGTCGGCTATCGCGACTGGCGTGGCGAGCCGCGTGGCAAGCACCGCAAGAAGGCTGGCGCAGAGGAGTTGGGCGATTGCATCGACTGCATGGCCTGCGTGAATGTCTGCCCCACCGGCATCGACATCCGCGACGGCCAGCAGCTGGAATGCATCACCTGTGCGCTTTGCATCGATGCCTGCGACGACATCATGGACAAGATCGGAAAGCCGCGTGGCCTGATCGGCTACATGGCGCTGTCCGATGAGGTCCGGGAACGCGCCGGAGAGCCACCGAAATCGGTCTGGAGACACGTCTTCCGGATTCGCACCATCCTTTACACGAGCTTGTGGACCGCCGTCGGCGTCGGCCTCGTGGTGATGCTCTTCATTCGTCCCGATATCTCGGCGACCGTGCACCCGGTCCGTCAGCCGGTCTTCGTGACGATGTCGGATGGCACGATTCGCAACACCTATGATTTCGGACTGCGCAACAAGCATGGCGAGGATCGCCGCTTCCGTGTTTCGCTCTTCTCGGAGGAGCCGGACCTGCGGATTGCCGTCGAGGGCACGCCCTATGAAAGCTTCATGGTGCCTGCCGACACGACCGGAAAGCAGCGCATCTACGTGCTGGCGCCAAAAGGCTCGACCGCTGCCACTGCCGACCGGACCGACATCCGTTTCTGGATCGAGGACTTGTCGAATGGCGAGCGGGTTTATAAGGATTCAACCTTCGTGGGAACCGGAGCACGCTGACATGGTACTGACTGGCCGCAAGGTATTCATCATCACCGCAAGCGCTTTCAGCGTCATCATTGGGGTCAACCTGACCATGGCCTATCTGGCCGTGGGCACATTCCCCGGCCTGGAGGTGAAGAATTCCTACGTGGCCAGCCAGCACTTCGACGACGACCGCGCCGCGCAGGAGGCGCTTGGTTGGGATGTGGCGGCCAAGGTCGAGCAGGGGATGCTGAGCATCGCCTTCACCGGCCGGACGGGGTATCCGGTGGACGTGGCGAGCATCGACGCAACGGTTGGCCGGGCAACCCATGTCCGCGATGATGTCACGCCAGAGTTCGCTTATAAAGACGGGACCTTTACCGCGCCGGTAGACCTGGCCACTGGAAACTGGAATATTCGGATGGTCGCAACGGCGCCTGACGGAACGCCGTTCCGGCAGCGGATCGTTCTGCACGTCGATTGACGGACCATGTCTGACAGCACATTTCCCGAGGCGCCCACCGCCTCTGCCTGCCCTGCCTGCGATGCCGCGCCCATGGCGCGCCGTCTGGCGGCAAGCGGTGCGCTGGACGACAAGCCGGAGCGGGGGGGGCTCATGCTCTCGCTGCCGGGAATACACTGCGCGCTCTGCATCACGACGGTCGAAAAGGCACTGATGGCGCATCCGGGTGTGCGCTCCGCACGGGTGAACCTGACGCTCCGGCGGGCGACGGTGGAGGCCGAGTCGGAGGTGACCGCCGAGGCGCTGGTCAAGACGGTCAACGCTGTCGGCTACGAGGCCCACGAGATGGACCCTTCCGCGCTTTCGACCACTGCCACGGACCGGCAGGGGCGCGAGCTGCTGATGCGGTTGGCGGTTGGCGGCTTCGCGGCGATGAACGTGATGCTGCTCTCGGTTGCCGTATGGTCCGGTGCGGCGGATGCCACGCGCGACCTGTTCCACTGGATCTCGGCCGCCATTGCCATCCCGGCCATCGCCTTTTCCGGCCAGCCCTTCTTCCGCAATGCCTGGATGGCGCTTCGGCATGGCCGGCTCAACATGGATGTGCCGATCACGCTTGCCATCCTGCTGGCGCTCGGAACCTCGCTTTACGAGACGGCGCATTCGGGCGAACATGCCTATTTCGACGCCGCGATTTCTCTGACCTTCTTCCTGCTCGCGGGCCGGTATCTCGACCATCGCACCCGCGCCATTGCGCGCTCTGCCGCCGAGGAACTGGCCGCGCTCGAAGTGGCCCGCGCGGACCGTCTGACCACAGACGGAGAGCAGACGGTCGATGTGGCCGATCTCGTCGCGGGCGACCTGATCCGGGTGCGTCCCGGCGGGCGGATGCCGGTGGACGGCGTTATCACCGAGGGGACGAGCGAGTTGGACCGCTCGCTTCTGACCGGGGAAACCCTGCCTGTTTTTGCCGAACCGGGCCGGATTGTCAGTGCGGGAGAGGTCAACCTGACCGGGCCGCTGGTGGTCGAGGTCACCGCCGCGGGCAAGGATTCTTCTCTGCACCGCATGGCAGATCTTGTGGCAATGGCCGAGACCACCCGCAACCGCTATACCTCGCTCGCCGACAAGGCGGCGGGGCTCTATGCGCCGGGGGTGCACATCCTGTCGCTGGTGGCTGGGCTGGGTTGGTATTCCTATACCGGCGACGCGCGCCTGGCGATCAATATCGCGGCGGCTGTTCTGATCATCACCTGCCCTTGCGCGCTCGGGCTTGCAGTGCCGGCCGTGACCACGGCGGCCTCCGGGCGGCTCTTCCGCAAGGGGATGCTCATCAAGAGCGGAACCGCGCTGGAGCGACTGGCAGAGGTGGACACGGTGGTCTTCGACAAGACCGGCACGCTGACCCTGGGCGCCCCGGAACTCGACGCCTCCGAGAGCCACGAACGCGGGGAGCTTGCCTTGGCGGCCGGGCTTGCGCGGGCATCTTCGCACCCGCTGTCGCGGGCTCTCTGCGAGGCTGCAAAGGCCGCTGGCATCGAGGCGGCTGATGTGTCGGCGATCACCGAAGTGCCGGGCTACGGGACCGAAGGAACCTGGTCGGGACGCCGCGTCCGTCTGGGCCGCGCGGCCTGGGTTGGTGCGGAGCCGAGCCAAAAGACAGCGGCCTGGCTGGCTGTGGAGGGCAAAGCGCCGGTCTGTTTCACCTTCACCGACCGTTTGCGTCCGGGCGCGGAGGAGGCCGTGCGGGGCTTGAAGGAGATCGGGCTGCACGTGGCCCTGATTTCCGGCGATGCGGCACCGGCAGTGCACGCCTTTGCAGAGCGGATCGGAATCGAGGACGTCACCGCCGAAGCCCTGCCGGAGCAAAAGGCCGCGCGCATCTCCGAACTGGCCGCCCAAGGGCGCAAGGTGCTGATGGTGGGAGACGGGCTGAACGATACCGCAGCGCTTGCGGCCGCGCATGCCTCGCTCTCGCCGGCCTCCGCGCTCGATGCGGCCCGCGTGGCCTCCGATCTCGTACTGTTGGGGGAGGATATCTCGCCGGTCGCCTCGGCGGTGACCACCGCGCGCTCGGCCGTTCATCGGATCAAGGAGAACTTCACCATCGCGACGGTGTATAATTTCATCGCGGTGCCGATCGCCATCGCCGGCTGGGCCACACCGCTCGCGGCCGCGTTGGCGATGTCCGCCTCGTCGATCACGGTGTCGCTCAATTCGTTGAGGTTGAAATAACCCCGTATGGAAGTTCTGGTATTCCTGATCCCGATTTCGCTGTTTCTCGGTGGAATCGGTCTGGTGGCGTTTTTCTGGACAGTGAAAAGCGATCAATACGACGATCCGGAAGGCGACAGTCACCGGATTCTCTCATCGGAATACGACGATCACCCGAAGGAGTGACCGGTCGGCCATGAGCCGTTTGCTGATGTTGAACTGAAGCCTTGTCCTGCGTGCTCTTGCAAGCGCACCCGTCGGTCAACCGGGCTAGATGACGGAAATGCGCGCCGGTGGACGACCGATTTGCCCGCCAACCTGCGCAATGGGGAATAGTAGGCAGGACGAGCCCGCCTGATCAGTTGGCTTGCGCCCTCAATTCGCTGTCAGGATCCCGACGGCCCGAACGGCGTGCATTCAGCCCCGCGCGCTTCGAGCCTGCGGCAAGCAAGGGCGGCCTGCTCTTCGCTCATGCCGACGAAATTGGCATTATAACCCTTGTTGTTCTGGGAAACCTTGCGCAGCGCGCCGTCCAGGGTTGCCATCTCCTTGAGCGCTGTTTTGAGCAGAACACGCTCGGCCTTGTAGCGCGAGGGGTAGGCGCCGACATTGATCCCCCAGTGCTGTCCGCCGGAGGTCGATGCGCGGGTCACGACAATCGGATCGGACTGATGCGTCACCGCCGGTTTGAGGGCGGCAAAGTCGATTTTCGGTGGGCGCGCCTTGGGGGTCAACGAGTCTGCCGCCGTTGCTTCGGTTGCGGGGGCGGACGTGGATGTCGCCATCGCAATCGCCGCCTCGATGCCGGATTTCAGCCCGTTCTTGCCGGCAGCACTGGCCATGGCGACCGTACCCGGCCGGCTGAGCGGTCGGACGGATTGGGAAACGGCGCTGGCGACGCGAATCGTCTTGCTCGTGGTCGGGGCGGTGTCATTGCCAGCATATTGCGGCATGGCGGGCTTCCGAATCGAGGCCTGGCGCGGTGCGCGTTTGAAGCCCAGATCCATCAGCTCGGCCACCTTGGCGTTGCGTGCCGCCGAGGAGGTGCCGCCAAAAACGGTGGTGATGATACGTACATTGCCCCGCTCGGCGGAGGCCACCAGGTTCGAGCCCGCGGCGCGCGTGTAGCCGGTCTTGATACCGTCGGCGCCCTTGTAGGCGGCGAGGAACTTGCGGTTCGTGTTGTAGACGGTGCGGATCTTGGCATCCGTGGAGCGGCGGGAGAACAGATTGTAGTATTCAGGATAGTCGTAGAACAGGTGCCGGCCGAGGATGGTCATATCGTGCGCGGTCGACATGTGGCCATCCACCGTCAGGCCATGTGCGTTCTTGAAGGTCGTTCGGGTCATGCCGAGCGCCTTGGCAGTCCGGTTCATGCGCCGGGTGAAGCGCGCCTCGCTGCCCGAAATCGCCTCGCCAAGAGCCGTTGCGGCGTCATTGGCCGACTTCACGGCGGCGGCGCGGATCAGGTAACGCAGTTCGATCCGCTGACCGGCCTTGAGCCCGAGCTTGGATGGAACCTCGTTCGCGGCCTTCTTGGAGATAGTGACCTTGGTGTCGAGGCCAATCTCGCCATGCTCGACCGCTTCGAAGACAACGTAGAGCGTCATCATCTTGGTCAGCGAGGCCGGGTGCAGCCGCGTGTCGGCATTGCGTGAGTGCAGGACTTCCCCGGTTCGTGCATCCATGACCATCGCCGCATAGGGCGCGGCTCCGGCCCGCAGGCTGGCGCCCAGCAGGATCACGAAGAACAAAAGGAAGAACACGGATACGAATAGGGCATTACGCCCCCGGATGCTCGACGTCATCACGATGTTTGCCTCTGTCTGCCTCGAACCGCCCTGTTTTCAGGGTCGGAAATCTATTTTATTTCCCAGAAGACTAGCACGCGGGAGTGCTTTGGAAAAGTGTTCCTTTTCAAGATCTTTCGCGGTGATATTCACGCAACATCGCAACATGTCGGGGCGAAGGGAGGTCCAAACCACTAGATTTCAACCGATCCGGGTGACGAGCGCCTCCAAATGGCCGAGGTCTTCCAGCGTGTGGAAGCGGTCGCTTTCGGTCGGAGGCTCGGCGGCTTCCAGGGCCCAGGCAAGGTCGAAGGGGATATGCGCAGCCCAGGCACCGACTTCGATGGCGGGGCGAATGTCCGATTTCATGGAATTGCCGACCATCATGGCACGCTCGGGGCCGTCGCCATGTTCGGTGAAGATGCGTCGATAGGTTCCGGCTGTCTTTTCCGAGACGATCTCGACCCGGTCGAAAAAGCGGCGCAAGTCTGATTCGGCCAGCTTGCGTTCCTGGTCGAGCAGGTCCCCCTTAGTGATCAACAGTACCCTGTGATGCGACCGCGCCATTGCCTCGACCGCTGTCCGGGCATGGGGCAGAAGCTCGATCGGGTGGCGCAGCATTTCCTGCCCCATGTCGAGGATCTGCCGGATGGCCGCTGCGGGTATGCGCTCCTCGGTGATCTCTATGGCGGTCTCGATCATCGACAGCATGAAGCCTTTGATACCGTAGCCGTAATGGACGATATTGCGTTTCTCGGCTTCCAGCAGGCGTTCGTCGAGGTGATCGCGCGGCGCGTAGTCCGCCAGCAGCTCCGCGAATCGATCCTGAGTGAGGACGAAGAATCGTTCGTTGTGCCAGAGCGTGTCGTCTGCATCGAAGGCAATTGTCGTAAGTTTCATGCAGAGTGATCCCTTCGATTGTCGGCTTGGCCTTTTCAGACCCCACCTGCCGCCTATATAACTCCGAGCATCACTGACAATCCCAATTGCCGTGGAGCGCACCGCGCCTTGACCCGCATTTTTGAAACCATGATGTCCGACCGCGACGATGACAAACCCGACGGAGATGTCGGAGTTGCCACCAAGACGCGCGCCCGGACACAGCGGCCGCCGCTCTACAAGGTGCTCCTGCTCAATGACGACTACACGCCGATGGAATTCGTCGTGCATATCCTTGAGCGGTTCTTTGGCATGACCCATGCGCAGGCCTTCGAGCTGATGCTGGTCGTGCACAAGAAGGGGGTCGCCGTGGTGGGTGTGTTCAGCCACGAGATCGCCGAGACGAAAGTGGCGCAGGTGATGGATTTCGCGCGTCGCCATCAGCATCCGCTCCAATGCACGATGGAGAAGGAGTGAACGCCTGAGAGGCGTTGGCGCTTTTTCTCGGGCGCGACCGGGGGGCTGTCTGCCCCGGATCCCCGAAGGTATTTCCGGAAAGGTAAAGCCGGTCCCTCTCACGCTTCGATGAGATCAATCATCAGGGCGGCGTGGTCGCTTGCGTGTGGGCGGTGGCGGCCTACGCCGTGCAGCCTTGGGCCCGGATAGCGGCGGGCCATGCGCGACATGCCCTCGCGGACAAGGCGCGGCATGGCGGCGGGGAATTTCCGCGCCAATGCGGGGGAGGCCAGCATCGCATCGGGCCGGGAATAGGTGCCGCGGCTGGCCTCGTGATAGGACCACCGCTGACCGGCGGGGCGGCGCTCAAGCAGGTCTATGGAGAAGCCGTCGCGCAGGGGAGCGATGGCTTGTTGGGGCAGTGGCGCGCGGGCGTCGGGTTCGTTGAGATCGCCGAGGATCATCCAGAGGGATTCGCCGGGCCGCGCAAAGCGCCGTTCGATGAGGCGCCGAACGGCCTGTGCTTCGGTGCGGCGAAAGATATCCGCCGCGGCCCGGTCGGGGTAGGGAGCCTTGAAATGGCACAGGAACAGGGTCAGCTTGCCGATCTCCACAACGAGGCAGTCGCGGCAGAAGACGGGCCGCTCCGGCGGTTGGCCCTCGGCAGGTGCGAGGTCCAGATCCGCGGGGCGCACCCAGGCGTTGCTCTCGACGGCACCGGGCGGGACGCGGCTGAGCAGGGCGATGTTGCGCCCCATGCCGTCATTGCCGGGCAGGCAGACGCGGTGGTGATATGGGGCGAGCCCTGTATGGACGAGGTAGCTTTCGTGGAAATAGTCCAGCGTCGCTGCATCGTGGACCTCCTGCAGGGCAACCACGTCGGCATTCATGTCATGCAGGACCGCGGCTGTCAGTCTGCGGTCCGCCCGGTCGAAATCGGGCGCACCGCTGGTCTGGTCCCCCGGCATGTCACCGTCGCGCGCACCGTCCAGAAACGGTTGACCCGCCGCGTCTTGGCGCAGCCGAAGGTTCTGGACGTTGAACGTCGCTATACGCAGGGGCTGCTCCCGGTCAGGCCGCCTTGGCGCATTGTTGCACGGAGAGATCCAGTACCGGATCGTCGGGTGCACATTCTTCGCCGGTCAGCGGGTAGTGGTCGGTATCGGTGCAGGCAAAGCCGAGAAAGGCGAGGCCCAGAATGGCAAGAAGGGACTTCAGTTTCATCGTATTCTCCTTGAAGGAGCGGATATCCGGGCCCTGTTTGTCCTGCCCGGTTGTCCGCACACTAGCAAATTCGTTCAACGCGGTTCCATGACCCGTATCAAGCGCCTGCAAATTGTTCCGTTCCGTCATTTCCCGACGTCAAAACGCCGCGGAATTGGTTTGACAACGCGTCGGGGCTGCCGCATGGCCGATAGGCAACAGCCTGACGGGTGATCAGTGTCTCCAAATCTGCGCGGTGCGCTTCTCATGGCAGCCTGTATGGCCGCCTTCACGTTCAACGATGCTTTCATGAAGTCGGTTTCCGACGAGATGGGGCTGTACCAGGCGTTGTTTATCCGTGGGATCGCAAGCACCTTGCTGATGGTTGTGTTGGCGGCCGCGACCGGCTCCTTGCGGTTCGGCGTCTCGCGGCGCGACTGGGGAATCATCCTGTTGCGAACCGTGGCGGAGGTTGCCGCGGCGTTTTTCTTTCTGACGGCCCTGTTCAACATGCCGATCGCGAATGCCTCGGCGATCATGCAGGCGCTGCCCCTGACGGTCACGCTTGCCGGGGCGGTGTTCCTGGGAGAAGCCGTGGGATGGCGGCGGTTGTCCGCGATCCTGGTCGGGTTTGCCGGGGTCATGCTGATCGTCCGGCCGGGCGCGGAAGGCTTCACCATTTATTCTGTCTATGTCGTCTTGGCGGTCCTCAGCGTGACAGCCCGGGATCTGGCAGCGCGCGCGGTTTCGGTGGAAACCTCGTCAATGACGGTCGCCATCGCGGCTTCCTTGGGCGTCTGGGTCTTCGCGGGGGTGGGCTTGCTCGGGGAAGAGTGGCAACCGGTCAGCACCGGAGGTTTCCTGTCCCTGATGGGCGCCTCGGTCTTGATCATCGGAGGGTATTTCTTTTCCACGGCCGCAATGCGCGTGGGAGATATCGCCTTCATCGCACCGTTTCGCTACACGTCGCTTCTCTGGGCGCTGCTGCTCGGCCTGGTGCTGTTCGGGGAGTGGCCGGACGGGTTGACCTTGCTGGGGGGCGCCATCGTGATCGCAACCGGGATATTTACTTTCCACCGTGAGCGAAAGCTGGCATTGAAGGCCGGGGAGTGCGCGTAGCAGGGGCTGCCGAGTCAAGCTTCTGTTGACAAGGCTTGCGATTCTATCTAGAGCGCTCCCACTCGGTCGCGGGGACTCCGTTTGACCGGCCCTACAGAACTGAAGTGGACACGATCCGGGCCAACGCCCCGATCCTCTGAAATCCCACCCGCGTCGTTTCCGCGTACGAGGAAACGCCTGCGGTTTTTCGCGCTTTGCGGACGCGCAAGGTGCGAGCGACGAAAAACAACCCCTCGCGGTACGCGCGAGAAGAAAAAGAAAGCTAGACTGGGGAAACCGGAATGCCGACGATCCAACAGCTGATCCGCAAGCCGCGGCAGCCGAAAGTAAAACGATCCAAGTCGCAGCACCTTGAGAGCTGCCCGCAGAAGCGTGGGGTTTGTACCCGCGTCTACACCACCACCCCGAAGAAGCCGAACTCGGCCATGCGTAAGGTGGCGAAGGTTCGTCTGACCAACGGTTTCGAGGTGATCAGCTACATCCCCGGTGAGAGCCACAACCTGCAGGAGCACTCGGTCGTGCTTATCCGCGGCGGTCGTGTGAAAGACCTTCCCGGTGTGCGCTACCACATCCTGCGTGGTGTTCTGGATACCCAGGGCGTCAAGGATCGGAAGCAGCGTCGCTCGAAGTACGGCGCCAAGCGTCCTAAGTAAGGAGAGACAGACATGTCCCGTCGTCACGCCGCTGAGAAGCGCGAAGTCCTGCCTGACGCCAAGTATGGCGATAAGGTTCTGACCAAATTCATGAACAACCTGATGATCGACGGCAAGAAGTCCGCTGCCGAACGCATCGTGTACAGTGCCTTGGACCGGGTGGAGAGCAAGCTGAAGCGCTCCCCGATCGAGGTGTTCACCGAGGCGCTCGACAACGTCAAGCCGTCGGTGGAAGTTCGTTCCCGCCGGGTTGGCGGTGCGACCTATCAGGTTCCCGTCGAGGTTCGCATCGAGCGTCGCGAAGCGCTGGCCATCCGCTGGATGATCAATGCTGCCCGTGCGCGCAATGAGAACACGATGGAAGAGCGGCTGGCCGGCGAACTCGTCGACGCCGTGAACTCCCGCGGTAGCGCCGTCAAGAAGCGCGAAGACACCCACAAGATGGCCGACGCCAACAAAGCGTTCAGCCATTATCGATGGTAACACCACTTTACGTCTAAGGACCCTTCCATGGCCCGCGATTATCCTCTGGACCGATACCGTAACTTCGGCATCATGGCGCATATCGATGCCGGCAAGACCACTTGCTCGGAGCGTATCCTCTACTACACCGGCAAGTCCCACAACATCGGCGAAGTGCACGATGGCGCTGCAACCATGGACTGGATGGAGCAGGAGCAGGAGCGTGGTATCACCATCACCTCCGCTGCGACGACCACGTTCTGGGAGCGCACCGAAGACGGCAAGACCCCCGACACGCCGAAGCACCGCCTGAACATCATCGACACCCCCGGCCACGTTGACTTCACCATCGAAGTCGAGCGTTCGCTGGCCGTGCTCGACGGTGCGGTGTGTGTTCTGGACGCCAATGCCGGCGTCGAGCCGCAGACCGAAACCGTCTGGCGCCAGGCCGACCGCTACCACGTTCCGCGGATCGTCTTCGTCAACAAGATGGACAAGATCGGCGCCGATTTCTTCAACTGCGTTGCGATGATCGAGGCCCGTACGGGTTCTCGTGCCGTTCCCGTGTGCCTGCCGATCGGCGCCGAGACCGAGCTCGAGGGTCAGATCGACCTGATCACCATGAAAGAATGGCTCTGGAAGGGCGACGACCTTGGTGCTTCCTGGGAAAAGGTCGAGATCCGCGATGAGCTCAAGGAGCTCGCCGAGGAATGGCGTGGCAAGTTGATCGAAGCCGCCGTCGAAATGGACGACGACGCGATGGAAGCCTATCTCGAAGGCGAAGAGCCGGATCAAGAAACGCTTCGCAAGCTGGTCCGCAAGGGCACGCTGGCGCTGGAATTCGTTCCGGTACTGGGCGGTTCCGCGTTCAAGAACAAGGGTGTGCAGCCGCTTCTGAACGCCGTGATCGACTTCCTGCCCTCGCCGCTGGATGTTGTCGACTACATGGGCTTCAAGCCTGGCGACGAGAACGAAGAGCGTAACATTCCCCGCCGCGCGGACGACAACATGGCCTTCGCTGGTCTGGCCTTCAAGATCATGAACGACCCCTTCGTGGGCTCGCTCACCTTCACCCGCATCTACTCCGGTAAGATGAACAAGGGCGACTCGATCCTGAACTCCACCAAAGGCAAGCGCGAGCGCATCGGTCGTATGATGATGATGCACTCGAACAACCGTGAAGAGATCGACGAAGCGTTTGCGGGCGACATCATCGCGCTCGCCGGCCTCAAGGACACCACCACCGGTGACACGCTCTGCGCCGTCAACGACCCGGTCGTCCTCGAGACCATGACCTTCCCCGATCCGGTTATCGAGATCGCTGTCGAGCCCAAGACGAAGGCCGACCAGGAGAAGATGTCCCAGGGCCTGCAGCGTCTGGCTGCCGAGGACCCGTCCTTCCGCGTCGAGACTGACATCGAGTCCGGTCAGACCATCATGAAGGGCATGGGCGAACTTCACCTGGACATCCTCGTCGATCGTCTGAAGCGGGAATTCAAGGTCGAAGCCAATATCGGTGCGCCGCAGGTGGCCTATCGCGAGACCATCTCCAAAGAGGTCGAGCATTCCTACACCCACAAGAAGCAGTCGGGTGGTTCGGGCCAGTTCGCCGAAGTCAAGATGGTCATCACCCCAACCGAGCCCGGCGAAGGTTACTCCTTCGAGAGCAAGATCGTGGGCGGTGCGGTGCCGAAGGAATACATTCCCGGCGTCGAAAAGGGCATCAAGTCGGTCATGGACTCCGGTCCGCTCGCCGGCTTCCCGGTCATCGACTTCAAGGTGGCGCTCATCGACGGCAAGTTCCACGACGTCGACTCCTCGGTTCTGGCGTTTGAAATCGCTGGCCGCATGTGTATGCGCGAGGGCATGAAGAAGGCCGGCGCCAAGCTGCTCGAGCCGATCATGAAGGTCGAAGTGATCACACCGGAAGAATACACCGGTGGCATCATTGGCGATCTGACCTCTCGTCGGGGTCAGGTGACCGGTCAGGAAGCGCGCGGCAATGCCGTTGCGATCAATGCCTTCGTGCCGCTGGCGAACATGTTCGGCTACATCAACACCCTGCGTTCGATGTCTTCCGGCCGCGCCCAGTTCACGATGCAGTTCGATCACTACGATCCGGTGCCGTCGAACATCTCGGAAGAGATCCAGGCCAAGTACGCTTAAGAGAAAAAACGAATTCGGGTGCCCTCTGCCGGGCACCCGCAACGAGACAAGGAGGCCATCATGGCTAAGGAAAAGTTTGACCGCAGCAAACCGCACGTGAACATCGGCACGATTG
>NZ_LOAS01000026.1 GCF_001558155.1 Aliiruegeria sabulilitoris | reverse complement strand
ATGGGTATAGAAAGCCAGTGAACTCGGGCAGGAATTGGGCGCGGATCGTTCGTTTTCCGTACTTTGCCGGGATAATTACGTGAAAATTCGAATGACTTTCGGGAAAGTCGGTTTCCATGCCGGGCAACGTTTCGCCCAGTATTCCTAGGCGTTCGTACTGCCGACAGGCGGCGTATGGCGCTAAAATCACGGCATCGGCGCCCTCTACTGTGCCCTTTTCACATGAATCGACCAGAAATTTCCGCACGGCACCTGTTCCTGCTGTGCGTGGGCCCAGGATTTTGAGACCATCAGGCCAAGGCAAAAAACAAGAGCAGGCAAACGAAAAGAAATGGGAGGCAGGCCCATGCGTTGTCTTGGATGGACGACCCTGGCAGCACTTGCGCTTGCCGGGTCCGTGGCTGTCGCCGAGCAGGCCGCCGGCGAAAAGGATTTTACCTTCAAGCGGGTGAAGGTCGGTGGCGGGCTACCTGGCGGCAAACGGATTATGGTTCAGATCGACCCCGTGGAGCAGAAACGCATGCTGGCGCTCAATCCGGCCGTTCCCCTGCGCCCGGAGGTGCCGCATGATGTGAAGCGCGGGGCCGACTCGCCGGTCGAAGCCATGGGCGAGGCCGAAAAAGACGTTCCTTCGTCCAGCTATGCGTGGTTCTGGAACCTTATCTCGCCGCATATGTCAGACAGCCGCTCCGGACGCATGGAGACCGCTGTCGCGGCGTTGCGGAACGGGCCAGGCGGTGCGAGCGTCAAGGCGCCGCGGCTCTCCCATCTGCAAGCGATCGCCGATCAACATGGCGCCGAGATCCTGAAGGCCACCATTGGGACGAGAGTTTCTCCCGCGCTCGTGCTGGCCGTGATCGGGATCGAGAGTTCGGGCCGCACGGCGGCGGTGAGCTCGGCGGGTGCTACGGGCCTGATGCAGTTGATGCCGGCCACGGCCGAACGGTTCGGCGTGAAAGACCGGACCGACGCCGTGCAGAATATTCGCGGAGGGGTGGCCTATCTCGACTGGCTTCTGAAGCATTTCGACCGCGATCCGATCATGGCGCTGGCGGGTTACAACGCCGGTGAGAATGCCGTGCGCAGCAACGCGGGCGTGCCACCCTATGCGGAAACGCGTGATTACGTGCCCAAGGTGATTGCCGCCTGGAACGTGGCAAAGGGGCTGTGCCTGACGCAACCGCAGCTTGTCTCCGATGGCTGCGTCTTCCGGCGCGGCATGCAGACGGCTCAGGTGGTCGACAAGCCGTGAGCCCGGCGGTCGACTGTCCTCAGATCGACATCTTGCGGAAGATGGGTTCCGGCACGGCGCGGATGATCATCATGATGTAGCGCCAGAAGAAGGGCGTGTAGATCACGTTCCGCTTCTTCTCCACGGCCTTGAGAATGCTGTCGGCCACCGCTTCGGGCGGCGCGACGAGGAACATGCCCTCCAGCCCCCAGGTCATGGCGGTGTCGACGAATCCCGGCTTCACGGTGATCGCATGCGCGCCCGAACGCCCGAGCCGGTTGCGCAGTCCGGACATGTAGGTGGCGAACCCGGCCTTGGCGGCACCATAGACATAGTTCCCGACCCGTCCGCGGTCCCCGGCAACCGAACCGACCCCGACAATCGTGCCCGAACCACGCGCTTCCAATAGCGGGGCAAGCCCGTGCAGCAGTCGGGCGGGGCCGGTGAAACTGTCGGCAACAACGCCGTCGAGCATTTCCGGGGCGGTATCGATCTCCCCCTGCGGCGGCATGGAGCCGACGAAGACGGCGGTGTTGAGTGTGCCGTCCATGGCGCGCATACGGTCCAGGATGGGCTGGAATGTCTCTGGCGCGCGCGCATCGAAATGCAGGCTCTCGGCGAGCGCGGCGCCGCGCAGGCGACAATCGGATGCTGTCGCCTCCAGGTCGGCCATGTCGCGGCCTGCCAGCAGCAGGTTTGCGCCGCGTTCGGCGAGTTTGCGGGCCAGCGCGCGGGCCATCGAAGAGGTCGCGCCGAGAATGAGCCAGGTTTCCGTTGTTGCGTCGGTCATCACAGGTTCCTCAGGTCAAGGCGGCGTACCAGATCGGTGGCGTAGTTCTGGTCCGGGTCCAACTCGTTGACGATCTCGGCCCAGGCGATGCGCTCGGGATACATGGCGTCCATATGCTCCGGGGAGGCGAAGGAATCCTTTGCCAGGTAAACGCGCCCGTCCACCTCAGCCGTCATGTCGATCAGGCTGCGGATCATGTCGGGCGCTTGTTCGCGCGCGGGGAAATCGATGGCGAGCGTGTAGCCTTCGGCGGGGAAAGACATCATGCCGCCTTCGGCCGGTCCCATACGCTTGAGCACGGCAAGCGGCGAAGCAAGACCGGAGGCGCTGACCTTTTCGAGCATCCCGCGCAGCACCTCGCGCTCGTCCAGCGGTACCACGCATTGGAATTGGTGGAATCCGCGCTTGCCGTAGAGGCGGTTCCAGTCGTGGATCTTGTCGAGCGGGAAGAAGAAGTCTTCCAGAGCTTTCACGACCGTTCGGCCACGTTCCGGAATGCGCCGGTAATATGCGGCATTGAAGCTGCGTACGATTGGGCCAGAGAGCGCAAAATGCGGTGCATCCATCGGGATCCGCTTGCCACGCTTGGCCGGGGGGACGAGCCCGGCGCCGGTCTCGCCCTCTTCGAGTATGCCGCGCCCGAGCGCGTCTCCCCGCGCCGTGGCATCGATCCAACCGACGGTATAGGTGGCCTCGCTCGCGTCCAGCGCGTCGAAATAGCTGTCCAGATCCGGCATGCGCCGTTCCGTCACCATAGCGAGTGCGCCCTTTGTTGGCGTCAGTTGGATTCGGGCGCTTGCGATGGGACCGGTTTGCCCCATGCCGCCGATCGTGGCCGCGAATAACGGATCGTCAGGGGCGATTGTGTGTATCCCGTCGGGCAGAGCGAGCGTCATGTCGCGCACGTGTTGGCCGAAGCTGCCCTGATGGTGATGATTCTTGCCATGCACATCCATGCCGATGGCGCCGCCCACGGTGGCGAAACCGGTGCCGGGCAGGACGGTTGGCAGCCAGCCGCGGGGCCCGAAATGGGTGACGATATCGCCCAGCATGCAACCGGATTCGACCTCGAGAATGCCTGTTTCGCGATCAAAGCCCAGGAACCTGTCGAGCCGCGCCGTGCTGATGGCGCGGCCGCCGCTGTTCAGGCTCGCATCGCCATAGCTCCGCCGCTGGCCAATGGCCGGGCAGGGCGATTGCGCGGAGAGATGTTCGAGTGTCGCGGCGCGTTCGGGCCGCGCGATTTCGCCTTCGGCGCGGAAGTACCGTCCCCAGCCGGTGTATTCCATTTGTTTCCAGGTCATGGAAGCGGCCTTGTCCTGTCTCGTCCGGTTCAACGCAAACCGCTCTCTTCCGGGCTCGACACCGGAGGGAAGACATGTTGATCCTCAGAGGCACTGCTCGTGCTTGTTGTCATTTGTTCTTGGATATCGGGCAATTGAGGCCGATTTATGGAATTGTTTCCGGTTTTTGCGTGATGCCGAGAATGTCCGTGGGCTTGTGGGGGGCAGCCCTTGGACCATTGTTCGACGTTGGGGGCTCAGCCCCCAGACCCCCGGGATATTTTAGGTCAGAAGAAAAAGGGGAGTGCCGGACATCTTCTTCTGACTGACAATATCCCCGCCGGAGGCACGATCCGAAGGATCGTTCGCTCGCGCGAAGTGCGCGCCACCGAGCGGCGATTGCTCCCAATGCAGAGGTTCAGGCAGCGCCACCATGACGCTGCCTGAGTTTCATCACACCAGCGTCGCCTCCGTCGCGGCGCGGAGTTCTGCCTCGCTCACGCCCGGGGCGCATTCGACAATCTTCAGCCCGCCCTCGACAACGTCCAAGACGCCGAGATTGGTGACGATGCGGTCGACGACGCTCTGACCGGTCAGCGGCAGGGTGCATGCCTTGAGCACCTTGCTCTCGCCCTTCTTGTTGGTGTGGTCCATCACCACGACCACGCGACCGACGCCAGCCACCAGATCCATCGCGCCGCCCATGCCCTTGACCAGCTTGCCCGGGATCATCCAGTTCGCTAGATCGCCATTTTCGGCCACTTCCATCGCGCCCAGGATCGCCATCGCGATCTTGCCGCCACGGATCATGCCGAAGCTCTGTGCGCTGTCGAAATAGGCCGTCTGGGGCAGTTCGGTGATCGTCTGCTTGCCGGCATTGATCAGGTCGGCATCCTCTTCGCCCTCGTAGGGGAAGGGGCCCATGCCCAGCATGCCGTTCTCCGATTGCAGCGTAACCTCGATGCCTTCGGGAATGTAATTGGCCACCAGCGTCGGGATGCCGATGCCGAGATTCACATACCAGCCGTCCTGAAGCTCCTGTGCGGCCCGTGCCGCCATCTGATTGCGATCCCAGGGCATTACACTTCCTTCTTCTTGCGGGTGGTGCGCTGTTCGATGCGCTTCTCGTGCTCGCCCTGGATCAGGCGGTGGACATAGATGCCGGGCAGGTGGATCGAGTCGGGGTCGAGCGAGCCGGTTGGCACGATCTCTTCGACCTCGACAACGCAGACCTTGCCGCACATTGCTGCAGGCGGATTGAAGTTGCGCGCGGTCTTGCGGAAGACAAGGTTTCCGGTCGGGTCGGCCTTCCAGGCCTTGACGATGGACAGGTCGGCAAAGATCCCTTCCTCGAGGATGTAGGTCTCGCCGTTGAACTCCTTGTGCTCCTTGCCCTCGGCCACGACCGTGCCGACACCGGTCTTGGTGTAGAAGCCCGGGATACCACAACCACCGGCGCGCATGCGCTCAGCCAGCGTGCCTTGCGGGTTGAATTCCAGCTCCAGCTCGCCGGAGAGATATTGCCGCATGAATTCGGCATTCTCGCCCACATAGGAGGACATCATCTTCTTCACCTGCTTGGTCTGCAGCAGGATACCGATACCGAAATCGTCGACGCCGGCATTGTTGGAGGCGAAGGTCAGATCCTTCGCGCCCGACTCCTTGATCGCGTTTAGAAGCAGCTCCGGAATGCCGCAGAGACCGAAGCCCCCGGCGGCAATCAACATGCCGTCCTGCAGCAACCCGTCCAGCGCCTCGGTGGCGCTGCCGTATACCTTGTCCATGAAGAACCTCCCTTATCCCTTTGGGTAAAGGGTTGTGCCGACAGATGGCGCAGCTGTCAAATGAATGCTGCGACGCGGCGCTTTCCGTTTTCGGAAAGAACGCGGGGTGTGAGGCCTGTCATACCGTCATCTGTTCGGGCGGATTATTCAGCAGGTCGCGCAGAACCGTCATGGCTACCTCGAAACGTTCCAGTGAAATCTGGCCATTCACGCAGATACGTACCGAATGGGGCGCGCGGCCTTCGCGCAGGGTGAAGTCCTCCGCCGAACGGATCTGGATGCCGGCACGTTCCGCGGCCAGAGTGAATTCCGACGCCCGCCAGCCGCGCGGCAGGTCCAGCCATAGAAATGGCACGTCGTCGTGCCATTTGAGATCGAACCCGCCCAGCATGTTGACCGCTACGCGGATATACTCGGCGATTCTGCCGCGCACCGCGACCGAGATGCGCTGTGTTTCCGGGTCGCTCAGCACGATGCGCGCCACTTCGGCTAATGGGCGGGCGAGGCCGAAAAAGCCATACTCCGCCGCCCGGCGCAGGTCGTTGTAACGCCCTTTCGCGGCTACTGCGAAGCCGATGCGCAGCGCCGGGGTGATCGTCTTGGAAATTGAGGAAACATACCACGCCCCCTCCGGCCAGAGCGCACGGTAGCTCTGCGCGCGGGCCGGGCCGATGCGATAGCAGTCGTCTTCGAGGATCTGCACCCCGCCAGCGCGGCGGCAGGCTGCAACGATGGCTTCGCGGCGCTCCAGCGGGGTGTGCAATCCGGTCGGATTATGCACTTCGGGCGAGGTGCAGATCAGCCGCGCCCCGCTGCGCTGCGCGATCCGCTCCAGCTCCTCAGGGATCAGCCCTTGTGCGTCGCTCGGCACGCCCACGACCTCGATCCGAAGCACTTCGGCAGCGCGCCGGAAGCCGGGATAAGAGAGATCCTCGACCATGATCGTCGGCTTCTGCTCGCGCAGCGCGGCTTGCAAGACCAACGAAATCGCGTTCTGTCCGCCATTGCACAGCACCACGTCCTTGTGTCCGACGCTGCCGAGCGGCATGTCCGACAGCCACTTTACGGCGGCTTCCCGGGCGGGTCGGAACCCTTCGCGGCTGGGATATTCGACCAGATCGGCAATCGGTCCGTCAGCGACCTGCCGCAGAGCGGCCCGGATCGCGGACACTTGTCCCATATCGGGCAGGCGGGGGCTGAAGAGGTTGATAACGCCATCCTCTTGGGGATGTGCGCGAAGCCAGTCTTCTTCTGAGACGGCCGGGCGCTTGGGAGCAACGAAGGTGCCGCGCCCGACCACCGCTTCGAGCTGGCCGGCATCGGTGAGCTGCGAATAGGCGCGGGCGACGGTTCCGGGGGTGACGCCAACTTCCCAAGCCAATTGGCGCACCGGCGGCAGCCGTTCGCCGACCGGAAGCACTCCGGTTTCGATGGCATTGGCAAGGTGATCGGCCAGTGCCTTGTACTTGGCCCGTCCAGTGAGATCGATGCCCTCGATCCATTTTGTACCCGACACAATACTTTCCTCGACTTGGCTCAATTTGAGATGTACCGATTTTTGTACTGAATAAATAAACATTGTGTCAATACAATAGGAGAGTCCCATGACACAGTTTCCCTCCGCCACGACGACCCGGCTCGAAAGCCTGAAGTCCCGGAAATCCTTGCCGCTTCTGGCTGATTTCTTCGTACTGGCCGCGGAAACCGTCGTGAAATGGGAGCAGCGAAGCCGTTCGCGCCGACATCTGCGCGAACTGTCGCCACACCACTTGCGCGACATCGGGCTAACGCCGGACATGGTCGACCGGGAAGTGCGCAAGCTCTTCTGGCAGATCTGAAAGCAAAAGGGCCGCGCGGCGGATGCCGGCGGCCCGAAAGTGCGATCCTGAAAGAACGACCCTATTCGGCGGCGTCTCCGGACGCTGCTTTCTTCGTCTTAGGCTTGGCGGTAGATTTCTTGGCTGCCGGTTTCTTCTTGGCGGCGGCCTTTTTCGGCGCGGCTTTCTTGCGCGTTCTCTTCTTGCCCGCCTTTTCGGCGATCAGTTCCACGGCCTGTTCCATCGTCACCGATTGCGGGTCGGTGTCCTTGGGCAGGGTGGCGTTGACCTTTTCCCATTTCACGTAGGGCCCGTAGCGGCCCTCCATGACATTGACCGGGCCACCAC
This sequence comes from Aliiruegeria sabulilitoris, assembly GCF_001558155.1. Taxonomy (GTDB): domain Bacteria; phylum Pseudomonadota; class Alphaproteobacteria; order Rhodobacterales; family Rhodobacteraceae; genus Tropicimonas; species Tropicimonas sabulilitoris. The sequence continues at coordinate 82,187 of NZ_LOAS01000026.1, read as the reverse complement.
TCTCGGGATGCTCGCCCAACTCCTTGAGCGGCTTGGCGGCCGTGCCGCCACGGCCACGCGGATTGGCGCGTTTCTCGGCCAGCATCTCCACCGCACGGTTCATGCCGACCTCGAAAACCTCCGAAGGGTCCTTGAGATTGGCATAGACCGGCTTGGCCTCGTCCGGCTTCTGGTGCGCGATATAGGGGCCGAAACGGCCGAAATTGGAGGTGATCATGCCACCTTCGGGATGCTCGCCGATCTCGCGCGGCAGGCTCAGAAGCGTGAGCGCCTTTTCCAGGTCCATGTCGTCCGCCGACCAGCCGCGTGGCAGGCTGGAGCGCGGCGGCTTGGGGTTTTCCTCGGTGACATCGCCGCGCTGCACATACGGCCCGTAGCGGCCATCGCGCAACGTGATCTTGTCGCCATTGTCTTCGCCCAGCAGCTTGCCATCCGGGCCAATGCCCGAATCTTCCGCGCCGGGCGGGCCAAAGGGGCGCGTGTAGCGGCATTCGGGATAGTTCGAGCAGCCGATGAAGGCGCCGCCTGACCGCGCCGTGCGCATGGAGAGCCGCCCCGCGCCGCAATTGGGGCAGGCGCGCGGGTCCGTCCCTTCCGCATTGGGCGGGAAGAGATGCGGCTCCAGCACCTCGTTGATCTTCTCCAGCACATCGGTGATGCGCAGCTCGGCTGTCTCGGCGATGGCGGCAGAGAAATCGCGCCAGAATTTCGACAGCACTTCCTTGTAGTCGGCCTCGCCGGCCGAGACATGGTCCAGCTCCGCTTCCAGCCCGGAGGTGAACTCGTAGCCGACATATTGCCGAAAATAGTTCATCAGGAAGGCGATGACGAGCCGCCCCTTGTCCTCTGGGAAAAGGCGGTTCTTGTCCTTGCGGACGTAGCCTCGGTCCTGGATCGTGGTGACGATCGAGGCATAGGTCGAGGGCCGGCCGATGCCGAGCTCTTCCATCCGCTTGACCAGCGTGGCCTCGGTATAGCGCGGGGGCGGCTGGGTGAAATGCTGCTCTGGCGTGATCGCGCCCTTCTTGGCCGGCTCGCCCTGCATGACCTGCGGCAGGCGCTTGTCGTCGTCATCGACGACGACATCGTCCCGGCCTTCTTCATAGACGCGCAGGAAGCCGTCGAAGAGCACCACCTGACCGGTGGCGCGCAGGCCAACCTGGCCGTCGCGGCTCTCGATGTCCACGGTGGTCCGTTCCAGCCGCGCGCCTTCCATCTGGCTGGCCAGCGTGCGCTTCCAGATCAGGTCATAAAGCTTGCGTTGGTCCGGCTCCGACACTTTCAGGCTCGCGGCATCGCGGGTCATGTCGGTGGGGCGGATGCATTCATGCGCTTCCTGCGCATTCTTGGCCTTGTTCTTGTAGATGCGCGGGCTGCTCGGCACGTATTCGGCACCGTAGCGCGCCTTGATAGCGTCGCGAGCCGCGGAAATCGCCTCGGGCGCCATGTCGATCCCGTCGGTCCGCATATAGGTGATGAGGCCCGCCTCGTAAAGCCGCTGGGCGGCGTTCATGGTCTGGCGGGCGCCCATACCGAACTTGCGGCTGGCTTCCTGCTGCAGCGTGGAGGTCATGAAAGGGGCCGAGGGGTTGCGGCTGGCGGGTTTGGCCTCAACCGCGCTCACGGTCAAATCGCGCGAGGTGATCGCCTGCACGGCCATCTCGGCGGCCGTCTCGTTGGCAATGTCGAACTTGTCGAGCTTCTTGCCGGCCAGCGTCGTCAGCCGCGCCTCGTAGCTCTGGCCGCGCGGCGTCTCGAGCACGGCCTTCACGGTCCAGTATTCCTGCGCGTTGAAGGCCTCGATCTCCATCTCGCGCTCGACGATGAGCCGCAAGCAGACCGACTGCACGCGGCCGGCAGAGCGCGAGCCGGGCAGCTTGCGCCACAGAACCGGCGAGAGATTGAAGCCCACCAGATAGTCCAGCGCGCGGCGGGCGAGATAGGCATCCACCAGCGGCTGGTCCACCTGGCGGGGGTTCTTCATCGCTTCGGTCACCGCCGATTCGGTGATCGCGTTGAAGACGACGCGGGAAACCGGCGTGTCCTTCTTGATCGCCCGGCGCTTGCGCAGCGCCTCCTCGAGGTGCCACGAAATCGCCTCGCCCTCTCGGTCGGGGTCGGTTGCGAGGATCAGCGCGTTATCTTCCTTCAGCGCGTCCGCGATCGCTTTCACATGTTTCTTGGAGTCGTTTCCGATCTCCCAGGTCATCTCGAAATCGTTATCGGTATCGACCGACCCGTCCTTGGGCGGCAGGTCGCGCACATGCCCGTAGGAGGCCAGGACGGTGTAGTTGTCGCCCAGATACTTGTTGATGGTTTTCGCTTTGGCGGGCGACTCGACGACAACTACGGGCATTAGGGAACCTTCGAAAGATGGGTCGTGCAATTGGCGGCGGAACATGTGGCGCTGACCGGAGCTTGTCAATGCGACGACGGCGCGAATTTTCGCCCACCCTACGGGTGAAAATTTTCGGGCAACCGGGCGGTCGAGACGTCAGGCCCGTCTCTCGGCCGGTGGGAGCGGGCGTTCAGCGGGGCAGGTGCGCCGGGGCGCCAATGATCTCCGGGTCGATTCCGAGTTCCTCTGCGGTGAGTTGCATGACCTTGTGCGCGGAGTCGTAAGCCCCGGCCGGATCGCGCATCCGGATGCACTCCATCAGGGCGCGGTGCAGGCCGAGTGCCCTGCGCAACTCGTCGCTGGATTCGTTGCTGCGCCGCACCACGAGGGTAATGGCAGGACGCAGGATATGCGCCAGATGCGACCAGATCGCGTTATGCGTCGCCTGATACACGGCGACATGGAACGAGACGTCATGTTGGGTGAAGCTGTCGTTGCCGGTCGGGCCGTCGGTTGCGCAGCGCTCCATGCCCTCCATGGCGTCCTCCATGGCCAGCAGATCGCGCGCCCGCGCTTTTCGTGCGGCGGCGGCGGCGATCAGCGGTTCGGCTGAGAAGCGGAACTCGAATATGCTGCGAACGAGATCGGGGTGCGGGTTTTCATGATCGGCAAGCATGCCCGTTACCGCCGGGTCGAGGATGTTCCAGTCGCTGAAATCCTGCGCGATCGTTCCTTGACCGACAAAGCGCTCGACAATGCCGCGCGCGGCAAGAGCCTGCAATCCGCTACGCACCGACGCGCGGCTCACGCCGAAACGCTCGACAAGCTCCATCTCCGTGGGAAGAACATCGCCTGGGCGGTAGGTGCCGGAGAGAATCTCCAGCCCGAGCGCATCGGCGATCTGGGGGCCGAGCGGAAGGTCCCTGTTGACCGATCCGGGCTGAATCATCTGTGCGCTCCGTTCTGCATTGGCTTTGTCCTATTCCATTTTGTCTTTGTCAGACAAATGTGAGCCGCGAGTTGCGTCAAAAGGTCCAGATATGGCGAGATCTTATGTGGGTGGCCTTTTTCGCTGTTTTAAATGTCAGACAAAGTATTATGAGATGTCCAGCAACTGCAAGCCGTAGAGGAGGCATCCATGAGTAAGCTTGGTTTTATCGGATTGGGGATCATGGGCGGGCCGATGGCGCTCAACCTGCAAAAGGGCGGATATGAGATTTTCGCCTGCGATATGAAGAAGGTTCCGGACGCCCTGGTCGAAGGCGGCGCTGTGGTCTGTGGCTCGGCCCGCGAAGTGGCCGAAAAGGCCGATATCATCTTCACGATGCTGCCGAACACGCCGGATGTGGGCAAGGTTCTCTTCGGCGAGAATGGCGTGGCCGAGGGGCTCACGCCCGGCAAGATCGTCATCGATCACAGCTCCATCGCGCCCAAGGAAACCCGCGAATATGCGGCCAAGATCAACGAGCTGGGCTGCGAGTATATCGACGCACCGGTTTCCGGCGGCGATGTGGGCGCCCAGGCTGGCACGCTGGCCATCATGTGTGGCGGCAACCAGGATGCCTTTGACCGGGCAAAGCCGATGCTGGACTGCATGGGCAAGAACGTGACCCTTGTCGGTGCCAACGGCATTGGCCAGATGACCAAGATCTGCAACCAGATCATCGTCGGCAACACCATCGAGGCAGTCGCCGAGGCGCTGCTTCTGGCCGCTCGCGCCGGGGCCGACCCGCGTAAGGTTCATGCCGCGCTGGCCGGTGGATGGGCGGATTCGCTCGTGTTCCAGAACCACGGCAAGCGCATGATCGAGCGCAATTTCGAGCCCGGTGGCCGGATCGAACTGCACCGCAAGGACCTGAATCTTGCTCTGGCTGAGGGCTATGCGCTCGGCGTGCCGCTGCCGAACACGGCAACCACCCATGCGCTCTGGAATGCCTGTGTTGGGGCTGGCGGGATCGCCTGGGACCATTCGGCAATCATCAAGGCGCTCGAAGCAATGAGCGGCTTCGAGCTCGGTGACGAGGCCTGAGCCAGCCGGTGACATTGGAAATCGCCGCTTCGGGGCAATCTGCTCCGGGGCGGCGAATTTCGTTTGGCGAGGTGATTGGTTCAGCTGCGTCCGTTGACCGGATTGCAGGCGTCAGGGCCCAACGACGGCTCTGAGTGCGCGCGACCTAGGCCGAGAGCGCCAGAAGGCCTCCGGGCTGGCGTTCGACCTGGCCTTCCATTTCGAGTTCGAGCAACTCGCCTGCCACCATCTGGTTCGGCAGGCTAAGATCACGCAGCAGTTGGTCCTCTGCAATGGGGGCCGGGCCGAGCAGCGACAGGATGCGGGCTCTGATCGAGACCTGCGAATCGCCGGTCGTCGGTTGCGCGGGTTCGGTCCCTGGCGGAGAGAATTGCCCGGCCGGTTTTCGGACCGAGCTCATGGCAAGGCGTTGAGCCGGTGGGCGCGGTCGTGTCAGGCCGAGCGGCCCGGTGGCTTCCAGCACGTCTTCGACCCCGCGGATCAGCGTGGCGCCATCCCGGATCAGCATGTTGCAACCAGCGGCGCGGGCATCGAGTGGGTGGCCGGGCATGGCCAGCACGTCGCGCCCCTGATCGAGCGCATCGCGGGCGGTGATGAGGCTGCCCGAGCGGGCGGCTGCCTCGACCACGATGACGGCGGAAGCGAGACCCGACACGATGCGGTTCCGACGCGGAAAATGGCGGGCCTGCGGGCGCATGCCGGGGGGCATTTCCGAGAGGATCATCCCGCGCTCGGCGATCTGCGCAGTCAGTTCGGCGTTTTCACGCGGGTAGATGACATCCACCCCGCCAGCGACAACGGCGATGGTGCCGGTTTCCAGCGCGGCCTTGTGAACGACCCCGTCGATCCCTCGGGCGAGACCGGAGACGATGACGAAACCGGCGCCGCCAAGCCCCTTGGCCAGCGAGGCCGCAGCGCGTCGCCCGAGGCTGGAGGCATTTCGGGCGCCGACCATGGCAAGGGTGGGGCGCCCGGCAAGGCGGCTGTCACCGATGGCCCAAAGCATCGGCGGCGCGTCGGTCAGATCCATCAAGGAGGTGGGGTAATCCTGTGCGCCGATAAAGAGGGGGCGTGCTCCGGCGCGAAAGCCTGCTTCCAGTTCTTGCTCGGCCTGTTCTCGTGGGAAGGGGCTGTAACGCGACATGCCCGCTCTGGCCGCAACCTGCGGAAGCGCGGCGAGCGCGGCTTCGGCATCGCCCGCGTGTTCGTTCATCAACCTGTAGAAGGTTGCGGTTCCCACGCGGTGGGAGCGCAAGAGACGGAGCCAGGCCAGTCTGGTTCCTTCCGAGGTGGGTGGTGCGAGGGGGGGTGGGGAAGAAACTATCTCCAAACCGTCGCTACTCCATCTCTTGCTTAAGTCATCGCTAAGGCGAAAGCGTTAACCGCAGGTAAACCGAGATGGCCAGTTGGCAGAAATTCCACAAAAAACGCGGACCGCAAAAAGCCCGCGCTGATCACTTATCGACGTGTGCCGGGGAAACTCAGGTCGCGGAGCCACCCACCGTTAGCCCGCCAATGCGCAGGGTCGGCTGTCCGACACCCACCGGCACCCACTGTCCGGCCTTGCCGCAATTGCCGATGCCCGGATCGAGCGCCATGTCATTGCCGATGGCGGTGATCTGGCGAAGGGCGGTGGGGCCGTCGCCGATCAGCGTGGCACCTTTTACCGCGGCTCCGACCTGTCCGTTCTTTACCCGGTAGGCCTCGGTGCAGGAGAAAACGAACTTGCCGTTGGTGATGTCGACCTGGCCGCCGCCGAAACCGACGGCATAGATCCCGTCCTTGAGATCGGCGAGGATGTCTTCTGGCGCGGCATCGCCGGAGAGCATGTAGGTATTGGTCATGCGCGGCATGGGCGGGTGGGCATAGCTTTCGCGGCGGCCATTGCCGGTGGGGGCGGCGCCCATCAGGCGCGCATTCTGGCGATCCTGCATGAAGCCGACGAGAATTCCGTCCTCGATCAGCACATTGCGGCCCGAGGGGGTGCCCTCGTCATCGACGGTGATGGAGCCGCGGCGGTCGGGAATGGTGCCGTCATCGAGCACGGTCACGCCGGGTGCGGCGATCCTCTGGCCCATCAGCCCGGCAAAGGCCGAGGTGCCCTTGCGGTTGGCATCGCCCTCCAGCCCGTGGCCGATGGCTTCGTGCAGCAGGATGCCGGGCCACCCCGGGCCAAGCACGACATCCATGACTCCCGCCGGGGCCGGTTCAGCGTCGAGATTGACCAGCGCGATGCGCAGTGCCTCGCGCGTCGTGGCTTGCCAGTGGGCGCGGTCGAGCAGGCCATCGAGGCCTGCACGCCCGCCGCCGCCGGTTCCGCCCTGTTCGCGCCGCCCGTCCTTTTCGACAATCACGCTCACGTTCAGCCGGCTCATCGGGCGGGTGTCCTGCACCAGCGTGCCGTCGGGGCGCAGAATCGTGACCTCCTGAATCGAGGCCGCGAGGGTGGCGGAGACCTGCACCACGCGCGGATCGAGCGCGCGAGCGAACGCGTCGATCTCGCGCAGCGTTTCGATCTTCAACGGGAAGGCGGCATCGGCGATGGGATTGCCGTCGCCATAGAGTTTGCGATTCGTCGCCTGGGGGGCGTCTGCCAGCGTTCCGCCGCCATCGCCCACGGCCAGCCGCGCGGTTTCGGAGGCCCGCCGGAGCGCTGCCTCGCTGATTTCGGTGGAATGCGCATAGCCTGCGGTCTCGCCGCGCACCGCGCGCAGGCCAAAACCTTCAGCAGCGTCATAGCTCGCGGTCTTGATCCGGCCATCGTCGAAAACCAGCGCTTCGGAACGGCGCCTTTCGAGGAAAATCTCCCCGTCGTCAGCACCTTGGGTGGCGTCGCGCAGGATTCGCAGGGCTGCGTCCTGATCCAGATGGGTCTCGAAGGGGCGGAAAGCTGTATTTTCGGTTCCGGTCAAAGGGATGGCTCCTGATATCGACACATTCGCAGGTGAGTCGAAATTTCAAATCACCGACTTGTGCGGTTATGCGTAATATGGTCTTCTGCCGCGAGGACACAACGGGCTTGATGCCCGGATGGCTCATGCCATCTGGGAGGACGGCCCGTCGCGGCTTAGGCCGAATAGCGAACGGGACATAAAATTGATGCGACTTTTGACGCTGAAGAGCGGCCTCGCGGCTGCCCTTGCTGGCATGTTTACGGCCGGCGCTGCCATCGCCCAGGATGCGGGCAATCTTGAAGTGATCGGTGCGCCGAAACCGGGGGGGATCGGGTTCCAGCCGGCGGTGACCGAACTGGCGCGCGATATTCACTTTCTCGACGGGCTGCTGAACTACATCATCTTTGCCATCGTGATCTTCGTGGCGGCGTTGTTGGGCTATGTCTTTCTGCGCCACAACCGCAAGGCCAACCCCGAGCCCGCGCGTTTCACGCACAACTCCCCGATCGAGGTCGCCTGGACGATCGTGCCCATAATCATACTGGTCGTGATCGGGTCGTTCTCGCTGCCTGTGCTGTTCAAGCAGCAGATCATCCCGGAAGGCGACATAACCATCAAGGCGATCGGTAACCAGTGGTACTGGACCTATGAATATCCCGATCACGAGTTCACCTTCGACAGCTACATGATCGGTCAGGATGCCGAGAACAAGCTGACCGACGAGGTCGTGGCCCAGCTTGAGGCCGCCGGTTACGAGAAGGAGCACTTCCTGCTCGCCACCGATACCGCCGTCGTCGTACCGGTCAACAAGACCGTCGTCGTGCAGGTCACCGCGACCGACGTGATCCACTCCTGGACCATTCCCGCATTCGGTGTGAAGCAGGATGCTGTGCCGGGCCGCCTGGCCGAGCTGTGGTTCAAGGCAGAGGAAGAGGGCGTCTATTTCGGCCAGTGTTCCGAGCTTTGCGGCATCGCTCATGCCTATATGCCGATCACCGTGAAAGTGGTGAGCGAAGAGGCGTATGCGCAGTGGCTGGATGGTGCGATCGAGGAATATGCCGGCAAACCGCGCGCGCTGAACCTGGCTTCGGCCGAATAATCGCGCGGACGGTTCATGACGGATACATCTCTTCATACGTCCGCGCAGGAGTCGGTTCGGAGTGCTGAGCCGGAGCTGAAGGATTACTTCGCGCTGCTGAAGCCGCGGGTCATGTCGCTCGTCGTCTTCACCGCGCTGGTGGGCCTTCTGGTGGCGCCGGTGCCGGTACACCCGTTCATCATCTTCACCTCGGTGCTCTTCATCGCCATCGGCGGGGGCGCGTCGGGCGCGCTGAACATGTGGTGGGATGCCGATATCGACCGCATCATGCGCCGTACGCAGAAACGGCCGATCCCGGCGGGCAAGGTAAGCGAAGGCGAGGCGCTCGGCCTCGGGCTCGCGCTTTCCGGACTGTCGGTGATGATGCTGGCGCTGGCCTCGAATATCTTCGCGGGTGCGCTGCTGGCCTTCACCATCTTCTTCTATGTCGTTATCTACACGATGTGGCTGAAGCGCTGGACGCCGCAGAACATCGTCATCGGCGGCGCCGCCGGAGCCTTCCCGCCGATGATCGGCTGGGCGGTGGCCACGGGCGGCGTTTCCGTCGAATCCGTTCTGATGTTCGCGCTGATCTTCATCTGGACGCCGCCGCATTTCTGGGCGCTGGCGCTGTTCATGAAGTCCGACTACGACGAGGCGAAGGTTCCGATGCTGACGGTGACCCACGGCCATGACGTGACACGCCGCCATATCCTCGGCTACACCATCCTGCTCGCCGCCTGTTCGCTCGGGCTGGCCTTCACCTCAATCGGTGGTCCGGCCTATCTGGCTACGGCGCTGGTGATGAATTTCCGTTTCCTTGTCGGTGCCTGGAAAGTTTTCAAGCGCTCCACGGCTCAGGCCGAAGCGGATGCCTATGGCGAGGAGAAACGCTTCTTCAAGCTGTCGCTGTGGTATCTCTTCGCACATTTCACCGCGCTGCTTGTCGATGCCGCGCTGCGGGGGCTTGGCCTCTGGGGAGGGTTCGCATGATCCGCGCAACGCATGAGCTGCATGATCGCCGCAGGGGCCGCAATCTCGGTCTCGGGCTGATCCTGCTTGCCTTTGTCGGCATCGTCTTCGGCATGACCATCGTCAAGGTCGGCGGAGGTCAGGACGTGCTGGGCACCGGCATGGTCAACACGGAGGCCGGGCAGTGATCTTTCCGAACCTCCAGGGACCCAAACGGACGCTCGCCCAAACGTTGGGCGTGGTGTTCGTCATGGGATCGCTCGCTTGGGCTTCGGTGCCGCTTTACGACTTTTTCTGTCGCGTCACCGGCTATGGCGGCACGACCAATACCGCCGATGCCGGCTCCGACCTGATCCTGGACAAGACCATCAAGGTCCGCTTCGACGGCTCGCTCGCCGAGAATATGCCGTGGAGCTTCAAGCCCATGGAACGCGAGATGGAGATTCGCATCGGTGAGACGGGGCTGGCCTTCTACGAGGCGCATAACCCGACGGACCGGCCGGTCGCGGGCTCTGCCAGCTACAACGTGGCACCCTTCGACGCCGGCAACTACTTCGTCAAGATCGACTGCTTTTGCTTTGAAGAGCAAGTATTGCAGCCCGGCGAGACCGCCATCATGCCGGTCTCCTTTTATGTCGATCCCGAGATCGTAAACGACCGCGACGCAAAATACGCGCCGCGGATCACGCTTTCCTACACATTCTATGAAATCGACCTGCCGCAAGAGCAGGCGGCGTTGGCGCTCCCTGAGTGACCAACACCTGAAGAAACGCGCAAAGGGACCAAATATGGCACACGCCAAGAACCACGATTATCACATCCTGCCGCCATCGATCTGGCCGTTCATTGGAGCAGTCGCCGGCTTTGTCATGCTTTTCGGCGCCGTGCTGTGGATGCATGATATTACGCCATTCATGTTCTTCGCCGGTCTGATCGGCGTCCTCTACACGATGTATGCCTGGTGGGCCGAGACCATCGCCGAGGAGCAGGCGGGCGATCACACGCCAGTGGTGCTGATCGGGCTGCGCTACGGTTTCATCCTGTTCATCATGTCCGAGGTGATGTTCTTCGCCGCGTGGTTCTGGTCCTTCTTCAAGCACGCCATGTACCCGATGGGCCCGGAAAGCCCGGCCGTCGATGGCGTCTGGCCGCCCGCCGGCATCGAGACCTTCGACCCGTGGCACCTGCCGCTGATCAATACGCTGATCCTGCTTCTGTCGGGCTGTGCGGCCACCTGGGCCCACCATGCGCTTGTCCATGACGACAACAACCGCAAGGACATGAAGATGGGGCTGATCCTCGCCGTTGTGCTCGGCCTGATCTTCACCGTCTTCCAGGCCTATGAATACAGCCACGCCGCCTTCGGTTTCGCTGGCAACATCTATGGTGCCAACTTCTTCATGGCGACCGGTTTCCACGGGGCCCATGTCATCATTGGCACGATCTTCCTTTTCATATGCTACCTGCGCACCCGCGCCGGGCATTTCACCCCCGAGAGCCATATCGGCTTCGAGGCGGCGGCCTGGTACTGGCACTTCGTGGACGTGGTCTGGCTTTTCCTCTTCTTCGCCGTCTACATCTGGGGCGGTTGAGCCATAGATTTCTTGCCTCCGGCAGGAGTATTTGATCCAAGAAGAAGCAGGGGCGCGGCATTGGCTGCGCCCCGCGCCATTTGGAGGGCCACGGAAAGGTGAAACGCTACATAGCGCCATTGCTGATTGGATTGATCGGCGGCGGGATCCTGATTTCGCTGGGCGTCTGGCAGGTCCAGCGTCTCGCCTGGAAGGAAGCGATCCTCTCCGAGATCGACCGACAAATCCTCGCTGCGCCCGTGCCGGTTCCAGTCAACCCCGATGCGGATACCGACCAGTACCTCCCTGTCGAGGTCTCTGGCGCAACTGGCCAGCGCGAGTTGCATTTCCTCGTTTCCACCCGCAAGCTCGGCCCGGGTTTCCGCATCATCACCGCGCTGGAGATGGATAATGGCCGCCGTATCCTGCTCGATCACGGTTTTATCCCGACCGATGCCAAGCAGGCGAAGCGCACACCCGGAACCGTAACAGTCATCGGAAACCTGCACTGGCCCGAGGAGCGGGACCGTTTCACGCCGGAGAACGACCCGGAGACCAACTATTGGTATGCCCGGGATGTGCCGCTGCTGGCCGGTGTTCTGGAGACTGAGCCGGTTTTGGTCGTGGCGCGGAAGATGACCCCCGCCGATCCAACCGTGACGCCCTTGCCGGTCGATAGTTCCGGTATCCCGAACGACCATCTCGGCTACGCCGTCACCTGGTTTGGCCTTGCCCTGTGCTGGTTGGGGATGACAGCGCTGCAACTCTGGCGTATCTCACGTCGCAACCCTTGACTCCAAAAAGAAATGAGCCGGCCCGCCGACTTCTTCTGACCCGAAATATCCCCGCCGGAGGCTCCCGAACGCGCACCCCGCGCAAAGGCCGGGCCGGGTGCGGGCCGACAGACACGAGATCATACTACGATGAAATACATCTCTACCCGAGGCCAGGCGCCGATCCTCTCCTTCGAGGAAGCGATGCTCACGGGGCTTGCCCGCGATGGCGGCCTCTATGTCCCCCAGGAAATCCCGCAGATGTCGCCTGCCGATATCGCCGCGCTGGCCGGGCTTCCCTACGAGGAAGTGGCCTTCCGCATCATGTGGCCCTTCCTCGGCGAGAGCTTTACGGAGGACGAATTCCGAGAGATCATCGCCAAGGCCTACGCCTCTTTCGGCCACGCCGCCCGCGCGCCGATGGTGCAGCTCGGGCCCAACCATTTCCTGCTGGAGCTGTTCCACGGGCCGACCCTGGCCTTCAAGGATTTTGCCATGCAGCTCATTGGCCAGCTCTTCCAGGTGGCCCTGAAGCGGCGCGGCGAGAAGGTCACCATTGTTGGTGCCACCTCCGGCGATACCGGCTCGGCCGCCATCGAGGCCTTTCGCGGTCTCGACGCGGTAGATGTCTTCATCCTCTTCCCGCATGGCCGCGTCTCCGAGGTGCAGCGCCGCCAGATGACCACGCCGTCGGAGGCCAATGTCCACGCCCTCGCGCTCGATGGCGATTTCGACGATTGCCAGGCGCGGCTGAAGGACATGTTCAACCATTTCGACTTCCGCGACGAGGTCCGCCTCGCCGGGGTGAACTCGATCAACTGGGCGCGGGTTCTGGCGCAGGTCGTCTATTACTTCACCTCCGCCGTGGCCCTCGGCGCGCCGCATCGCCCGGTTTCCTTGACGGTGCCCACCGGCAATTTCGGCGATATCTTCGCGGGCTACATCGCCCGCCGCATGGGCCTTCCGATCGAGAAGCTGGTCATCGCCACCAACCGGAACGACATCCTGCACCGTGCGCTCAGCTCCGGCGGCTATGTCACGTCCGGGGTCACGCCGTCGATCAGCCCGTCGATGGATATCCAGGTCAGTTCCAATTTCGAGCGTGCGCTCTTCGACGCTTATGGCCGCGATGGCAACGCGGTCGCGCAACTCATGGACGAGCTGAAAGGGCAGGGCGGCTTCACGATCTCCCAAGGCGCGCTGCAATCCTTGTGCGAAACCTTCGCCTCTGGCCGTGCCTCGGAGGAAGAAACCACCGCGACGATCAAGCGCCTCTTCGCCGAGACCGGCGAGATTCTCTGCCCTCATAGCGCCGTCGGCGTGAAGGTGGCCGGGGAGCATATGGGCACGACCCCGATGATCACGCTTGCCACTGCGCATCCGGCGAAATTCCCCGACGCGGTCGAGGCTGCCACCGGTCAGCGCCCACCTCTTCCCAATCGCATGGCGGATCTGTATGAGCGACCCGAACGCGTGACCCGTGTCGCCAACGACCTTGCCGCGCTGGAAGCCCTCATCAAGGAAAGGCGCGCTTCTTGAGCGTACAACTCGACAGACTTCCGAACGGCCTGCGTATCGTCACCGAAACCATGCCGGGGCTGGAAAGCGCGGCCGTAGGCCTCTGGGTCAATGCCGGCGGCCGCCACGAGCGGATCGAGCAGAATGGCATCGCCCATTTCCTCGAACATATGGCCTTCAAGGGCACCAAGCGGCGCACGGCGTTGCAGATCGCCGAGGAGATCGAGGATGTGGGCGGTTTCATCAACGCCTATACCTCGCGCGAGGCCACGGCCTATTACGCCCGCGTGCTCAAGGCCGATGTGCCGTTGGCGCTGGACGTGATCTCCGACATCGTGCTCAACCCGATCTTTTCCCCCGGAGAGATCGAGGTGGAGCGCGGCGTGATCCTGCAGGAGATCGGACAGGCGCTCGACACGCCCGATGACATCGTCTTCGACTGGCTGCAGGAAGCGGCCTATCCCGATCAGGCGCTTGGCCGCACCATTCTCGGGCCGTCCGAGCGTGTTGCCAACTTTTCCCGCGAGGATCTCTCAGGGTTCATCTCCGAGCATTACGTCCCGGGGCATATGGTGCTCTCGGCCGCAGGGGCCGTGGATCACGACCAGATCATGCGGCTCGCCGAGGAGGCTTTCGGCCACCTGCCGGCGCTCGAGATCAGCCAGCATGACCATGCCCGTTTCAAGGGCGGCGAGCGGCGCGAGATCAAGAAGCTTGAGCAGGTCCATTTCGCGCTCGCCCTCGAAGGCCCGGCCTATTCCGACGACGATGTCTATACCGCGCAGATCTATGCCACGCTGCTCGGCGGCGGCATGTCTTCGCGGCTCTTCCAGGAGATCCGCGAGAAGCGCGGCCTGTGTTATTCGATCTTTGCCCAGGCTGGTTCCTATGCTGATACCGGCATGATGACGCTCTATGCCGGCACCTCCGCGGACGATATCGCCCAGCTTTCGGAGCTGACCGTGGACGAGCTGCGCCGCGTGGCCTCCGATGTGAGCGACGTGGAAGTGAACCGCGCCCGCGCGCAGATGAAGGCAGGGCTTCTGATGGGGCTGGAGAGCCCCTCGTCGCGTGCCGAACGGCTCGCCCGCCTTATCGGTATCTGGGACCGGGTGCCGCCGCTGGCGGAAACGGTGGCCCGAATCGAAGCGGTCGACCGCCTGCGCGTCGCCGAGTTTGCCGGACGGCTGCTCGGATCGGGGCAGGCGGCGCTCGCCCTTTACGGGCCCGCGGAACGTGCTCCCGAGTTGGGAGCCCTGCAGGAGAGGCTCGCAGCCTGATGCGGCTTGGCCGGAAAAAGGTTCGTATCGTCTCCGAACGCATGCTGCTGCGTCCGCCGACCCATGGCGATTTCCGTGCCTGGTCGAGTCTCCGGCAGGATTCGCGCGATTTCCTCGAGAAATGGGAGCCGCTCTGGTCCAAGGAGCACCTGTCGCGGCGCAACTTCACCAACCGGGTTTATTGGTCGACACGGGCGCTCGGCTCCGGCTCCGCGCTGCCGCTCTTCATGATCCGGCGCGAGGATGACGCGCTACTGGGCGCGATCACGCTGGACAATATCCGCCGCGGCCCGGCACAGGCCGGCACGCTCGGCTACTGGGTCGGCGCGCCCTTCGCGCGGCAGGGCTACATGCGCGAAGCGATTCTCGCCGTGGTGCACCATTCCTTCGAGAAGCTCGACCTGAGCCGGATCGAGGCCGCCTGCCTGCCGGAAAACGCGCCCTCGCGCGGCTGCCTTGAGAAATGCAGCTTCAAGTATGAGGGCGTCGCGCAGAGCTATCTCCAGATCAACGGCCGCTGGCGCAACCACGTGCTCTACGCCAACCTGCGCACTGACCGACGCGGGCGTACGGATATCGGCTGACACGCCGGTCTGCCCCAGGCATGGCGGCATCGCGCGAAGCCAGGGTCAACTCTCGAAGAATTCATGTGGTGCATTGAGCGTTCCATGGGATGATCCGGTGATAGTTCCGCGCCGTATTTCTCAAGGAAGCCCGATGGAGGACCCCATGGCCCGAATTGTGACTTGCCTGTTATCCGTTCTGATCGTTTTCGGCGGCTGGACCGCGTCAGCACAGGACCGCCGCCCGAGCCATTGCATCGCGTTGGTCGAGAATACCCCCGGGTTGGAAGTGATATGGCGCGCCGGTCTCCGGGACCCGCTGCCTGAGCACACAGTGCGGCTGAGCTTCATCGATCACTCGATGTACTTGCTGCAAACGCCGGGCGGGGTCAGCGCGGTTACCGATTACAACGGATTCATCGGCCCCGAGCCGCTGGTGCCGGATGTCGTGACCATGAACCAATCGCACAGTTCGCATTGGACGGAGCAGCCCGATCCAGCCATTGCGAACGTGCTAGAAGGTTGGGGGCCGCCGGGTATGCCCGCGGAGCATCGGCTCGAAATCGGCGACATGCTGGTGCGCAACGTGACGACGGATACGCGCTCCGCCTGGGGCGAGGGGGTGCGCAAGGATGGCAATTCGATCTTCATTTTCGAGGTGGCAGGCCTCTGCATCGGGCATCTGGGGCATCTGCATCACGAGCCGAGCCCCGAGCAATACGCCGCCATCGGCCGGCTCGACGTGGTGATGGCGCCAGTGGATGGGGGGCTGACCCTGCCGGTTCCGGTCATGATCAAGGTGTTGCAGCAGTTGCGCTCCTCCATCGTGCTGCCGATGCACTCCTTCTCGGGCGCCTCGCTCAACGCTTTCCTCGCCGGGATGGCAGAGGATTTCCGGATCGACATCCGCGATGAACGCGCGATCGAGGTATCGCTGCGCAGCTTGCCCTCGCAGCCGACCGTCATCGTTCTCAGGCCGCGTTTCCTCGGTTTCAACGACGAAGATCTCTGAACGGCAAGGCTCACCCTTGCACCCTGCGTCGCTGCGTGATTGATCGGGGGCCAACAGGAGGCCCGCCGATGTTGAACCCGGCCAGTGAACAGTTTGAAACCAGCTTGCGCGCGGCCCTGCCGGAGGCCTGTTTCCGTCCGCTTGAGCCGCGTTATCTCGAGGAGCCGCGGGCACGATTCCGCGGCCGCGATGCGCTGCTGCTGACACCGGGCAGCACGGAGGAAGTGTCCGAAATCCTGCGGCAGGCAAATGCGGCCCGCGTCGCCGTCATCCCCTATGGCGGGGGGACCGGGCTTGTCGGCGGCCAGGTGGGCGTGGGGCTGGAACGGCCGGTGCTGCTGTCGCTTGAGCGGATGAACCGGGTCCGTTCGGTGCACTCGGCGGAAAACCTGCTCATTGCCGAGGGTGGCGTGATCCTGAGCAATGTCCATGCCGCTGCCGATGCGGCCGGGCGCATCTTCCCGCTCTCGCTGGCCTCGGAAGGCTCGGCGCAGGTCGGTGGCTTGCTCGGCGCCAATGCCGGCGGTGTCAACATGCTGCGCTATGGCAATGCCCGGGAGCTATGCCTCGGCGTAGAGGCGGTTCTGGCCGATGGCTCGGTGATGCACGGCCTCAAGCGCCTGCGGAAGGACAATACCGGCTACGACCTGCGCAACCTGCTGATCGGCTCGGAGGGCACCCTGGGGGTGATCACGGCGGCCTGTCTGCGGCTGTTTTCACGCCCTGCTTCCTGCGGTACGGCGGCGATGGTCGTGCGCTCGCCGCGCGATGCTCTGACGCTTCTGAGCCAGGTGCAGGGACGGATCGGCGAGGGGATCTCTGCCTTCGAACTGATCCATCGCACCGGGTTGGAATTCCTTGCCGAGGTGATGCCGCAGGTGCGTCTGCCCTTCACGCAGGCGCCAGAATGGATGGTCCTGCTGGAGATCGGGCTCTCGGGCGGGCTCGATGCCGATGCAGCGCTGGAGCAGATTTTCGAACAGGCGGCCGAGGCCGGGCTGGTCCTCGACGGGGTGATCGCGTCCAGCGACGCGCAGCGGGACGCGCTCTGGCAGATGCGCGAATCCATCCCGGAGGCGAACCGCCTGATCGGGGCCATCACCTCGCATGACATTTCGGTGCCGATCGAGACCATCCCGGATTTCATTCCGCAGGCATGGGAACGGGTACAGGCCATCGGCCCCTACCGGGTGAACTGTTTCGGCCATCTGGGCGACGGTAACCTTCATTTCAACACCTACCCGCCCAAGGGCGAGGACCGGGACCGCTATGGCGATTGGCGGGTGGATATCAGCCGCCAGGTGCATGATCTTGTGCAGGAATTCGGCGGATCGGTCAGCGCCGAGCACGGAATCGGCCGGCTGAAGGTCGGTGATCTGGAACGCTATGGCGACCCGGCCAAGCTGGCCGCGATGCGCGCGATCAAATCCGCGCTGGACCCGGCGGGCATTCTCAATCCCGGTGTTGTGTTGCGCGCGACCTGACGGAGGGTCAGGCGCCCTCGAAGGCGCACAGGGCATGGACATCCATGCCCATGTCCTCGAGTTTCTTGCGTCCGCCCAGATCTGGCAGGTCGATCACGAAGGCACAGCCGACCACTTCGCCGCCGAGCCGCTCGATCAGCTTGATGCCAGCCTCGGCCGTGCCGCCCGTGGCCAGAAGGTCATCGACCACCAGCACCTTGGCGCCGGGCTCGATGGCGTCGTCATGCACCTCGACCACGGCCTCGCCATATTCGAGCGTATAGGCCTCGGAGATCACCGGGCCGGGCAGCTTGCCCTTCTTGCGGATCGGCACGAAGCCGATGCCGAGCTGGTGCGCGACCGCGCCGCCAAGGATGAATCCCCGCGCTTCAAGCCCCACGACACAGTCGATGGGCGTGCCGGCATAGGGGTGCAGCAACTGGTCCACCGCGATGCGCATGCCGCGCGGATCGGCGAACAGCGTGGTCACATCGCGGAACATGATCCCCTCATGGGGGAAGTCGGCGATGGTGCGGATATAATCCTTGACCGTCTTATGGGATCCCATGGGGTGCATTCCTTTTGCCTTGCCGCGCGATGACCAGCCACGTGCCGCATCTGGCCGACCCTAATGAACCCAAGGCGCGCGCGATGGGCAAGGGGGCAGCGGCCAAAGCCGGGCGACTGTGCCAAGATGACGCCGCTGGATGGCGGCGCCTTCAGGTCATCTCAGACCGCCTGTTCGCCGGGGCGGGACATCGAGAAGATCTCGGTCACGTGGGTGAAATCGCGGTAGCCCATGCGGGCGAGCGGCTGGAAGCGGGTCACGTCGAAAATACCGTCTACGATGCAGTCATCGCGCAGGTGGATGCCCACCACCTCGCCAAAGGCGACGAGATTGGCCTTGCCCGACAGTTCAACGATCTGGGTCAGGCGGCATTCCAGCGTCGCGGGGGCATTGGCGATGCGGGCGCAGTCGATCTGGGTGCATTCAGCACGCACGATCCCGGCCATCTCGGCCTCGTCTACGTCCTTGTCCCACGGGCCGGAGGTCAGGTTCATCGCCTCGCGCATGGCATATTCCACCACGTTCACGGCAAAGACGCCGGTATCGCGGATATTGGCAAGCGTGTCCTTCGTGCCGTCGCGGTCGTGCTTCTTGCCGGTGGTGGCGAACATCACCTGCGGGGGCGTGTAGGACACCGCGTTGAAGAAGGAATAGGGGGCAAGGTTCTCGGAACCGTCCTTGCCGCGTGTCGAGATCCACGCGATCGGGCGCGGGGTCACGATCGCGTTGAAGGGATTATGCGGCAGGCCGTGGCCGTCCTCGGGGCGATAGAACATGTCTGGCGTCTCCTTTGGGAGTGATTTAACGCTGTGACGACGGCGTTTCCAGCCGCAATGTATGCAATGCAGGATGTTCGACGGCTCAGGGCATGGAAATTCTCCTGGAACAGGAAACCGAAGAGGATTGGTGGGAGGTCGAGCAGCTGCTCGATACCTGTTTTGCGCCTGGTCGCGAAGCTCTTTCCTCCTATCGGCTGCGCGAAGGGGTCGACCCGGTCGCGCGCCTGTGCCTGACCGCGCGCGAGAACGGGATCCTTGCCGGGGCGATCCGGGTCTGGCCGGTGCGGGTGTCGGGGCGCACCGTTGCCCTGATTGGTCCCGTGGCAGTTCACCCGACCCGGCAGGGCGAAGGGCTCGGCGCCATGATGATCCGCGAAGTGATCGATCGCGCGGAGGTCATCGGATGGCAGCGAATGATGCTGGTGGGCGACGCGCCTTATTACAGCCGCTTCGGTTTTCGCAAGCTCGAAGGCGTGGTCATGCCGCCGCCCACCAACCCCGAACGCGTGCTCGGTCTCGGTGATTGGGACGGGATCACCGGCAAGGTCATCCGCGCGGCCGGGGCAGGTGTTTCGCCTCTCAGGCAGGAACGGATCAGCTGATATCGTGGCCGTAGCTTGGGCGAACGCCGCTGCGGCGCGCCTCTGCGGCGATGGTTTCGCACACCCTGTCCACAGAGCCCCAGATGGTCACGGATTCGCCGGCCAGCCGCCGATTGCGCCTTAGCACGGACCGGATCAGGTCCACCTGGTCGGCCGGCACCTGCCAGAGGACGTCGGGCGCTTCTCCCGATTCGGGCGGCATATACCCCCTCCAGGCGATGCGGGTCAGCACGCGGCGCGCGAAATCGCTCCGGGTGCGCGGTATTTCAAGTGAAAGAATATCGGTCACGTCTCGTCGTACTCCCCAACGTGGCATGTGCCGAAAAGACACACAAAACAGCGGGCTGTTGCGCGCAGCAACCCGTAATTCATGGCACACGGAGCAGGTTGGGGATGGCGAGCCGTCTTGTGTTCGCGCAAGAAGACGGCACCCCTGATCCATTCATGGACAGTAATGCGTCGAACTGCCGCCCTCAAGGGCAGCAGCACAACGAGCCCTTCTTCGTCGGCGAAGCTCCGCTTGCGCCGGTCAGCCTTGTTGGCGAAGCCAGTCCATCAGGGCGGGGCGAACGGTCTGCGCACCGCCGGCACGGGCGGCGTCAATCAACTCCCGAACTTCGGCAAGGTTCGAGCGCCGCAACAGGTGCTTGACCGGACCGATCGAGGCTGGTCGCATGGAGAGTGCCCGGAACCCCATGGCCGCGAAACAGAGCGCCTCGACCGGGCGCCCGGCATCCTCGCCGCAGAAGCTCAGCGGGGTCTTGGTTTCGTTGCAGCGCATCACGATCCATTCCAGGAAGGTCAGGAAGGACACGTTCAACGTGTCATAGCGACGGCGAACGCGCTCGTTCTCGCGGTCGGCGGCAAAGAAGAACTGCTTCAGGTCATTGCCGCCAACGGAGATGAAATCGGCCAACTCGAAGAACTGCTTCGGGGCGAAGGCGAGGCTGGGCGTCTCCAGCATGGCACCGATCTCGACCTTGCTCGGCAGGACATGGCCCATCTTTTCTTCGCGGTCTAATTCGTCAAGGAACCGGCGCCGCGCGACGCGGAACTCGTCGAACTGTGCGACAAATGGGAACATGACCGAGAGCGGCCGCCCCTTGGCGCCGCGGATCATGGCCTGCAGCTGCATCCGCATGACGCCGGGTTTGTCGAGCCCGACCCGGATCGCGCGCCAGCCGAGCGCCGGGTTCGGCTCCTCCTGCGGCTTCATGTAGGGCAGGACCTTGTCCGAGCCGATATCCAGCGTGCGGAAAACAACGCGCTTGCCCTCGGCCGCATCGAGCACGCGGGAATAGGTCGCCGCGAGTTCGCCGCGGCTGGGCAGCTTGGAGCGGACAAGGAATTGCAGCTCGGTTCGGAACAGCCCCACGCCCTCGGCACCGGAAGACTTGAGCGAGGGCAGGTCGGCCATCAGCCCGGCATTCATGTCGAGCCGGATCGTCGGCCCGTAAACGGTGGTGGCGGGGACACGGCGGATGGAGGCGTAGCGCTCCTGCGCCTTGGTCATCATCGCCATCTTGTCGCGGAAGGCGGTGACGACCGTATCCTCGGGCCGCAGATGCACGATCCCCTGCTCGCCATCGACCAGAACCTGGTCGCCATTCAGCGCCTCGGTGGTGATGCGCTCGCAATTGATCACCAGCGGAATGGCCAGCGCGCGGGCGACAATCGCCGCATGGCTGCCCACCGAACCTTCCTCGAGAATGATCCCCTTGAGCCCGCGCCCATAGGCCAGCAATTCGCCCGGCCCGATATTGCGCGCCACGAGGACCGGGTTTTCGGGCATCTCGACGCCGGTATCGCTGCCCTGTCCGGTCAGTAGGCGCAACAGCCGGTTGGACAGGTCGTCAAGGTCATGCAGGCGCTCGCGCAGGTAGGGATCAGGCACCTGCTCCATGCGCGCGCGGGCGGCTGTCTGCTCCTTTTCGACGGCGGCTTCCGCCGAGAGGCCGCGATTGATATCGGCCTCCATGCGCCGCTTCCAGCCCTTGGAATTAGCGAACATCCGGTAGGCTTCCAGCACGTCGCGCTGGTCCTTGTCGGTCACCTCGGCGCTGGTCAGCATCTCGTCCACGGAGATGCGCAGCTTGTCCACGGCTTCGCCCAGGCGAACAAGTTCGGCTTCGGCATCGTCTGCGAATGGGTTGGTGACAACCACCCGCGGTTCGTGCAGCAGAACATGGCCTTCGGCCGCGCCTTCCTGGCCGACACTGCCGCGCATCATGACCGGATGCTGGTGCGGTGCGGCCATGGCGGCGCCTTCGCCGATGAAGGCGCCCAGTTCCGTCATCTCGGCCAAAACCATGGCGACGACCTCGGTCGCGTAGACCTGGTCCTCGCTATAGGGCTTGGACTCCTTGGACTGCACCACGAGCACGCCGAGCCGTTCGCCCAGCCGTTGGATCGGCACGCCGAGGAAGGCCGAATAGATCTCCTCCCCGGTCTCCGGCATGAAGCGGAAGCCGGCCTCCGAAGGCGCGTTTCCGGTATTGATCGGCTTGGTGGATGCGGCCACGCGGCCGACGAGACCTTCGCCCATTCGCATCCGCGTCTTGTGCACGGATTCAGGGTTGAGGCCTTCCGTCGCGCAAAGCTCGAGCGTGTCCTCGTCACGGAAAAGATAGATCGAGCATACCGGAGTCGCCATCTCCTCGGCGATCAGCCGGGTGATGCGGTCAAGCCGTTCCTGCCCCTCGGCAGGCTCTGCAAGGGCCTGCTTCAGCCGGCCCAGCAGCTTTCTGCTGCCACTTTGGGTTTCGCTCACCTGTCTCGTCCCCTTTGGGGGAGCGGCGGGGCGTTATTACCCCGCTTTCTCCAGCCCGAAGGCATCATGGAGTGCCTGAACGGCCAATTCCAGATATTTCCGGTCGATCAGGACAGAGATCTTGATCTCCGATGTCGTGATGACCTTGATATTGATGCCTTCGCTCGAAAGCGCGTCAAACATCTGAGCGGCCACGCCGGTATGGGAGCGCATCCCGATGCCGACCACCGAGATCTTGCAGACGTCGTTATCCACCACGACGTCGTGGTAGTTGATCAGTCCCTTTTCGCGGGCTTCCTGCACGGCGCGGTCGGCGCGGGCCACCTGGTTGGTGGGGCAGGAGAAGGTCATGTCGGTGCGACCTTCCTCGGAGATATTCTGGATGATCATGTCGACGTTGACGCCGCCATCCGAAAGCGTTCCAAAGATCGCGGCGGCCACTCCGGGGCGGTCTGCGACCGAAACGAGCGTGACCTTGGCTTCGTCGCGGCTATAGGCCACGCCAGAGACGACATTGCTTTCCATGATTTCCTCCTCGTCGCAGACCAGCGTGCCTGCGTTGGGGTCATATTCCTCGAAAGACGAGAGCACGCGGAGCGGCACCTTGTAGCGCATGGCCAACTCCACCGAGCGGGTCTGGAGCACCTTGGCGCCCAGGCTCGCAAGTTCCAGCATTTCCTCGAAGGCGATCTTGTCGAGCTTGCGCGCCTTGGAGGAGATCCGCGGGTCGGTCGTATAGACGCCGTCCACATCGGTATAAATATCGCAGCGCTCCGCACCGAATGCGGCGGCGAAGGCGACGGCGGTGGTGTCCGAGCCGCCGCGTCCGAGCGTGGCGATCCGGCCTTCCTCGGTAACGCCCTGGAAGCCGGCAACGACAGCCACTTTCATGCCTTCGGCGAACTTGGTGTTGATATTATGGGTCGGGATCTCTTCGATCCGCGCCGCGGCATGCACCGGCGATGTCTTGAGCGGCACCTGCCAGCCCTGCCAGGAGCGGGCGGGGACGTCCATTTCCTGAAGCGTCAGCGCCATCAGGCCGGCTGTGACATTCTCGCCCGAGCTGACAACCGCGTCATATTCGCGGGCGTCGAAAAGCGGCGAGGTCTCCTCGACCCACCCGACCAGCTCGTTCGTCTTGCCGGCCATTGCCGAGACGATGACGATGACATCGTAGCCGTTGGCCACTTCGCGGCCGACGCGCTTGGCTGCCCGGCGGATCCGGTCCAGCGTGGCGACAGAGGTGCCGCCGAATTTCATTACCAGAAGCGGCATGGTTTCCGCCCGTTCCTTTGGTTCCGTTCGCGGGCCGGGATAGGCGAAGGGGGGGCAGGACGCAAGGGCAAGCGGCGCAAAGCCGGTCTTCGGTGCTGTCCTAGGCAAGTCGGCTCCGAGTCAGCCGCCTTCGGGCGGGCCGCCTCCGGGCGTGCCAATGCCGCGGATCAAGCCGTCAAACGATGCAGGTGTCGGTTTTCCTGTGGACCAAAGGCCATGGGGGGGAGGGCCAACGCCTCCTGAACACTCAGAAGGCGGCGTGCCGCTTGCATGTCTCCGGTCAGCGCGATGCGTGCCGGCGGCAAGGCGCCGGGCGTCTTTCCGAGCGTTCCGCAGGCCACGTCTCCGAGCAGGAGGCTCTCGGCCGGGGCCCCTTCGGCTTCAAGGATCTCATGCCCCTCGAGGAGCACGTGCAGGAAGCAGACTTGCCTTTGCGGGACGATCCGGATGGTGTCGCCATTCACCAGAGCCTTTGCAGGTACGAGGACTTCGGGCTCCGCGAAGAGAAGCTCCGCCGGGGCGCCGGTGACGAGCATGCGGTGTTGCTGGGAGACATGCAGCGGCGCGGTGTTTCCGATCGCGCCGGGGGCAAAATACACCGGTGCCGCTGATCCGACACCCAACAGGCTGCGTCGGCTGACCCATTCGACCGGCTGCAATCCATTGTCGCGGGTCTGGATCCAGTCGCCTGGTGCAAGGGTTTCCACCGGGCGCGGCCCATGTGCCGTGAGAATATGCGTTCCTGCACAGAAGCAGACATGGCCGTAGGTCGCTTCCTGCGTGTCATAATTGTAGAATTGCGCGATCCGACCCGAATTCGTGACATCATTGTACCATTGGTCGACATCGAAATTCGGCGTCCAGATCACTTGAACGACGCCGTGTTCCGAATCTGTCCCTTCAAACACGACCGCTCCGACATCCTGACTTCCCAGCAGGTCCGAGCGCAGAACGGTTGCGTCGGTGAGGGTGATGTTCCCCTGCGGTCCGGAGAAGCTGATCGAATAGGTCTCTCCAGTTTCGAAAAGGTAGGGGCTGTCATCCTCGCTATGGGAGGTAATCACCAGGGAGTCGTAGGTTTCCGGCGGAGCATCGAAGCCGCTGGTCGTGGAGGTGACGCCGACATTACTCCCGCTTGAAACAGCGAATTCGCTGTTCTGGGCCGTTATCTCAACCATGTTACGCTTCACTCATTTTTCTGTCGGCGACCTGGACAGTCTGTTGTCCCATCGAAACAGCGCAGTAGCGCAATGCTCACCGGAGCGGGCGCTAATCATGTTTTCGATTCGGTTTGTTCCGACTGCCTGTGACCTCCATCTTGGGGGCATGAGTTTAACAAAGCGTTCCATCCTGATCCTTGCCCTGCTGGCAGCGTCGCCGGTTGGGGCGCAAACCCTGACCGGCCCGGCGTGGGTCAGCGACGGAGACACGATCCGCATCGAGGCGGAGGCTATCCGGCTGCACGGGATCGATGCGCCCGAAAGCCGCCAGGAATGCGAGGGGCGCGATGGCCATGCCTGGGCCTGCGGGGAATGGGCACGGGAGGTGCTTTCGGAGCTGGTGGAGAACAAAACCGTGCGCTGCGAGGGGATCGAGCGGGACCGCTACGGCCGGTTGGTCGCCAAATGTCACGTCGACGGCATGGATATCGGCGAGGAGATGGTCGCGCGCGGCGCGGCCCATGCCTATCGCAAGTATTCGCTCGACTATGTGGATGCCGAGAAACGGGCCTTTGTCGCGGCAATCGGGCTGTGGCAGGGAGAGCATTTGCCGCCCGATGCCTATCGGGCGCAACGCGCCGATGCAGAGCAACCGGTTCCGGCATCGGGCTGCGCGATCAAGGGCAATATCTCGAAATCCGGCCGGATCTATCATGTGCCCGGGCAACATGATTACGCGGCGACGCGAATCGACGAGGGCAAGGGAGAGCGCTGGTTCTGCAGCCCGCAGGAAGCCGAAGCCGCCGGTTGGCGGGCGGCGCGCCGGTGAGAACCGCCGGGCTCTACTCCCGGATCTCGTAGGGAAGAACTTCGCGCCGATTGACCGGAAAGCTCAGCTTGCGTTCCAGCGGCGGGATGGATCTCTGGTGACAATCGCTCCTTTCGCAGATCCTGCAGGAGGTGCCGATGGGCTCGTATGCGGCCGGGTTCTCGGTATCGAGCCCGTCTGCATAGACAAGTTGCGAAGCATGGCTGACCTCGCAACCAAGTGCGATTGCATAGCGCCGGTCCGGCGCGCCCCAGGCCCCGGCATGTTTCGAAACATCGCGTGCGAGCAACAGGTAGCGTTCGCCATCCGGCGTCTGTGCCAACTGTCGCAGGAAGTGGCTCGGGGTCTCGAAGGCGCGGTGGACATTCCAGAGCGGGCAGGCACCGCCGAAACGGGCGAATTGCAGGCGCGTCGCGGAATGGCGCTTGGTGATATTGCCGGCCTGATCGACGCGGACGAAGAAGAAGGGGACGCCCTTGTCGCCGACCCGTTGCAAGGTCGAAAGCCGATGCATGATCTGTTCGAACGAGGCGTCGAAGCGATGGGCCAGCCGTTCGATGTCGTGGCGCGTCTCCTGCGCGGCCGCGCGGAACCGGCCATAGGGCAGCAGCGCCGCGCCGGCGAAGTAGTTGGCCAGACCGATCCGGGCGATGGCGCGTGCCTGGTCGCTCTGGAACCGGGCCAGATCCAGTGTCGCCTCCAGAAGGTCGGATTGTGTGATAAGTGCAATCTGGTGCAGAAGCTGGAAATTACGGGTTGCGGGGGCAGCCTGGGCCGAGAGGGTAAGTTCCCTCTGTTCCGGATCGTAGTAGCGGAGGTGTTTTCTCTCGGAAAGGCTGAGGGTTATGCCGCGTTCCTGAAGCGCATGATGTGCTGACGCGACGGGATCGTCACCGGCAAAAAACTCTGCCGCACGGTCGACCGCATCGATGTGATTGTCGATATAGTGAAAGAAATCGCGCACCTCGTCCCAGGGTGATACCGCCACGCTCTCGGCCCGTTGACCGAGTGCTGCGTCGAGCGAGACCAGCCGCTCCTGGGTTCTGCGATAGGCGCTGTGCAGTTCGAGAAAGGCGCGGGTCAGGGCGGGTGCGTTCGAGGCGGCAAGCCGTAGATCCGCAAGCGGTGGGGTGTCTGAGAAGACCGGGTCGGCCAATGCCTCGCGCATGTCGGTGACGATCCGCTCGGTGTCGCCCGAGCTCAGCTCGGTCACGTCCAGCCCGAATTCCTGCGCGAGCGCCAGCACGACCGTGGTGGAAACCGGCCGGTGGTTGTTCTCCATCTGGTTGAGATAGGGCAGCGACACCCCGAGCTTGGCGGCAAAGACCTTCTGTGTCAGGCCGAGGCGGGTACGGATTTCATGCAGCTTTACGCCGGCATAGAGCTTCTTCTGGGACATGGTTCTTTGCAGCTTCGCTTTTTGCCGAGTGTCGCTTTGCAAAGATCAGGTGGCAAGCTGCAATTGGCGTTCCCGGCGCAGCACGAAGAGCATGCACAGAAGGGAGAGCGCGGAAGAGAGCAGCATCAGGACTTGCAGCGGCATGGGAGAGGCGCTCCCTTCCAGGAGATGCCCGGCCAGGCTCGACAGCGCCGCGCCGCCTCCGATCATAATGAAGCCACCCAGTCCGCTGGCGGTTCCGGCCAGTTTCGGCCGGACTGACAGCAGGCCAGCGGCCGTGTTCGGCATGACCAGTCCATTGCCCAGCCCGAGGCTGGTGATGAGGCCAAAGAACACGATGGGGTGCTGAATACCCGCCAGGCCCAAAACAAGCGACAGGCCCATGCCCACCGTGGCAATGGCGGTGCCCCAGAGACTCAACGGGTTGATCCCGATTCGGGCCGAGAAACGTCCGGAAATGAAGTTCCCGAAGCCGTAGCCGATCGCCGGAGCGCCCAGGCAGATGCCAGTCCAGAATGGGGGCAGGTCGAAGATGTGGTCGGCCGCATAGGGGGCGCCACCGAGAAAGGCGAAGAAGGCGCCCGAGGCGAAGGCGGCAGCCAGCGCATAGCCCCAGAAGCGTGGCGAGGTCAGCAATTCGGGGTAGTCGCGGACCTGCTCAGCGAAGGTGGCGCCGGTATTGGTGGCGGTCTCCCCGAGATCCCTCCAGCACAGCCAGGCAATGCCCCCCCCGAACAGTATGAGAAAGACAAAGATCGACTGCCAGCCGAACAGCTCGTCCAGCGCCCCGCCGATCATCGGGGCGAACATCGGCACGAGTGACATTCCCATCGTGACATAGCCGATCCGCGAGGCGGCTTCGTCCTGTGGGTAGATGTCGCGCACGACGGCGCGCGACAACACGATCCCCACCGCGACCGTCGATTGCAGCATGCGGAAGATCAGGAAAACGGTGGCGGAAGTTGCCAGCAGGCAGCCGAGCGTCGCAAGCAGGAAAACCAGGATCGACACGAGCACGACGGAGCGCCGGCCAAAGCGATCCGAGATCGGGCCGATCAACAATTGCATGATCGCGGTCATCGCCAGGTAGAGCGAGACCGAGAGTTGCATGACCGCGTAATCCGTCTCGAAATAGTCGGACATTGCCGGCAGGGACGGCAGGAAGACCGACATGTTCATCGCCGACAGTCCTGCGAGCAAAACCAGTGTGACGATATGTGGCGGGGTTGCGCGGTCGAGAAATAAGACCTGTCTGGGCGCTGGCATTGTTCGGGGATAGGCGCTGGAGCGGGGGAAGTCCATGTTGCGTTCGTGTTTTGGCAGGAAGTGGCTAGTTTGCAATAATTCAATTTGCATTCATGTGATTGCCAAGAATTTGCAAATTTTCTAAAACAGTCTTTCCGTTCTCCGCCGAGGAGCGCTACCACAGTGCGAGGATATCAGGGGGACGGAGAATGAGAGAGATTCTTGAGGAGCTGGAAAGCCGTCGTGCATCCGCCCGGCTTGGTGGGGGGCAGCGCCGTATCGACAACCAGCACAAGAAAGGCAAACTGACCGCGCGAGAGCGGATCGACCTGCTGCTGGACGAGGGGTCCTTCGAAGAATTCGACATGTTCGTTACCCATCGCTGCACCGAATTCGGGATGGAGGACGAGAAGCCCGCGGGCGATGGTGTCGTGACCGGCTGGGGGACGATCAACGGCCGGCTTGTCTATGTTTTTAGCCAGGATTTCACGGTTTTCGGTGGATCGCTGTCGGAGAGCCACGCGCAGAAGATCTGCAAGATCATGGATATGGCGGTGCAGAACGGTGCGCCGGTGATCGGGCTCAACGATTCCGGCGGTGCGCGAATCCAGGAGGGCGTGGACAGCCTTGCCGGCTATGCCGAGGTATTCCAGCGCAATATCGAGGCCTCCGGCATCATCCCGCAGATCTCGGTGATCATGGGGCCCTGCGCGGGTGGCGCGGTCTACAGCCCGGCGATGACGGATTTCATCTTCATGGTGAAGGACACCTCCTACATGTTCGTCACCGGTCCCGACGTGGTGAAGACGGTGACCAACGAGGTGGTGACGGCCGAGGAGCTTGGCGGGGCCTCGACCCATACGCGGAAATCCTCGGTGGCGGACGGGGCGTTCGAAAATGATGTGGAAGCGCTGGTGGAGATCCGGCGGCTCTTCGATTTCCTGCCGCTCAACAACAAGCAGAAAGCGCCGGTGCGGCCCTTCTTCGACGATCCGAACCGGACCGATGACAGTCTCGACACGTTGATTCCGGACAATGCGCATACGCCGTATGACATGAAGGAGCTGATCCTGAAGGTCGCCGACGAGGGGGATTTCTTCGAGGTTCAGGAGGAGCACGCGAAGAACATCATCACCGGCTTCATTCGTATCGAAGGGCAGACGACCGGCGTGGTGGCCAACCAGCCGATGGTGCTGGCGGGATGCCTGGACATCGACAGTTCCAAGAAGGCGGCCCGTTTCGTGCGGTTCTGCGATGCGTTCGAGATCCCGATCCTGACGCTGGTCGATGTGCCGGGCTTCATGCCGGGGACGGACCAGGAATATGGCGGGGTGATCAAGCACGGCGCCAAGCTGCTCTTTGCCTTTGGCGAGGCGACGGTGCCGAAAGTGACGGTAATCACCCGCAAGGCCTATGGCGGCGCTTATGACGTGATGTCCTCCAAGCATCTGAAAGGCGATATCAACTATGCCTGGCCAACGGCGGAAATCGCGGTGATGGGCGCCAAGGGAGCGGTCGAGATCCTGCATCGCTCGGAACTGGGCGACGCGGAGAAGATCGCCGCGCTCACGGCGGAATACGAAGATCGCTTTGCCAATCCCTTCGTGGCGGCAGAGCGCGGCTTCATCGACGAGGTGATCCAGCCGCGCCGGACACGGCTCCGGGTGGCGCGGGCCTTTGCCTCGCTGAGGAACAAGAAAGTGGCCATGCCCTGGAAGAAGCACAATAACATTCCGCTGTGAGGTGGAGGCTGGGACGGGGGGCGCTGCTCCCCGAGCCCCCAGGGAATTTGTGGAAAGAGGAAGGGCAGGTCACGTCGGATGAAAAGGCTCGGTTTGAACATCGCGGTGGCGAAGTCGGGAGAGCGGATGTGAGCCGGGGTCGATGGCATGTACGGCGCGACGGTGCGCGGCTCGTTTTGGCGCGGCATTTGCCGGAGCGCTTCGACGTGGTCGCGGAAACGACGCTTCCGGCGGCGGGGCGCGAGCGGATTGCACAGCAGGTGCGGCAGGACATGTGGCGCGCGCTGCAAGGGCAACGGGGGTTCTCGCCGGTGGTCGAGGTGGTGTCCTGCGAGGTGGGATTGCGCGTTCGGGCCGGTGGGCGCGTTGCGGCCGCCCGGTTTGACCGGGATGGGTTGGAGGCGCGGATCGCCTCCGTTCTGGAAGCGCCGGAGAAGCGGCGTCGTTGGGTTAAGAATGCCGGGGGGCAAGGCGGATGAAGCGGTGGATGGCAGCTATTGCGGTTTTGGCGGGCGCGGGGGCGCTTCAGGCCAAGGAGGTGGTGACGCCATCCGGGCTGTCGGTGGAATTCCTCGACCGGATCGTGGAAACGCAGGCGGGCGGCGAGACCTGGCTGACCCTGCGTTATGTGACGCCCCGGATCGGAGATGACGAGGGCGAGTTGGGCTATGACCAGGTCGCGGATGACATTGACGCCCTGTGCAACATCGAAGGGGTCAAGGCCGCGACCGAAACCGGAGAGGTGGACCAGCTCATGATCGCCTTGATGGACAGGGCGGTGCAGCGCGGCGTTCACGATCCGGAGGCGACGATGTTCATCGGCGCCTACCTGCTGACCGAGGGAGGCTGTGTCTGGCAATGAGGACGCACGCGGAAAATCCGACGGAACGCGAACGTAGCAAGAGGCAAGAATGCTGAAACATCGGGGCTTTCCCAGCCGGTTGACCGGGACGGATTACCAATTCACCCTGCGTCGGGCCAACAAGGGCGGTGCGACGCCGCTCAAGGCGCGCGAGCGTTTTGCCGATCGCAAGCCCGCGGATCGGCGGGCGGATGCGGCTTTTCTCAATGCCATCCTGGAGAATTTCGGCGACGCGCCCTTCGAGCGTGGCAACCTGGATGCGGGGCGGCTGAACTGGCTCTTTGGCCGCGAGATCGTGGCGGCCGAGGAGCCGTTCGATCCCGAAAGCTACGAGGCCCTGCTCAAGGCGGATCTCAAGGTGATTCAGCGGAGCTTTCCTGAGGTGCTGGACAGGTTCGAGATCATCGATGACCCCGAGGACGGGCCCGAGGACGGGGAGGACTGGGCGTGATTTTGCCGAACTCCCTGAAACTGTGGCAGGAACCGGCCTATCCGATGGTCCCGGCAATTGCAGGCTTTTGGGAATCGGCGTTTCGGGGCACCAAGGGCGCGGATACGGTGCATCCCACGTCAAACACCGTCTCCGGGATCTATAGAAGTACCCCTTCCGACTTTCGGCGGCCGCGCAATCGCATTGCACGGCTGCCTTTTTTCGCTCCGGCGGCCGCTTTGGATAACAGGGGCCGGGAATTGCCGGTATCGGGGCGCGGCCGGACGACGCCGCGCGACGGAGCAACCAGAAATTACAAGTCGGCGCGGCGCCATGGCCGTGCCGGGAGAACAGACGAGGCCACGGGGGCGAGGAGCGCCGGTGGTCTTTACCGGGATATTTGCAAGGGACCGGCCGCAGAGGGAGTGGCCGAGGGTCCAATGGGAGGGGTTGGAGCATGTTCAAGAAGCTGCTGATTGCGAACCGGGGCGAGATCGCCTGCCGGGTGATCAAGAGCGCACAGAAGATGGGGATCAAGACGGTCGCCATCTATTCGGATGCGGACCGTAACGCGCTGCATGTGCAGATGGCGGATGAGGCGGTGCATATCGGGCCGGCGCCCGTGAACCAGTCCTATATCGTCATCGACAAGGTGATGGACGCGATCCGCCAGAGCGGGGCCGAGGCCGTGCATCCGGGCTATGGGTTTCTCAGTGAGAACCGCAAATTTGCCGAGGCGCTGGAAGCCGAGGGCGTGGCCTTTGTCGGCCCGCCGGCCTCGGCCATCGAGGCAATGGGTGACAAGATCACCTCCAAGAAGCTCGCTCTGGAGGCCGGCGTCTCCACCGTGCCCGGCTATATGGGCCTGATCGGGGATGCCGAGGAGGCGGTGAAGATCGCGGGCGAGATCGGCTATCCGGTGATGATCAAGGCCTCCGCGGGGGGCGGCGGCAAGGGTATGCGGATCGCCTGGAACGACGCCGAGGCGCGCCAGGGGTTCCAAAGCTCCAAGAACGAAGCAGCGGCGAGTTTTGGCGATGACCGGATTTTTATCGAGAAATTCATCACCCAGCCGCGCCATATCGAGATTCAGGTCCTGGCCGACAAGCACGGCAACTGCATCTATCTCAACGAGCGCGAGTGCTCGATCCAGCGGCGCAACCAGAAGGTGATCGAGGAGGCCCCGAGTCCCTTCCTCGACCCGGAGACGCGGGCGGCGATGGGCAACCAGGCCTGCGCGCTTGCCAAGGCAGTGAATTACAGCTCGGCCGGGACGGTGGAATTCATCGTCGATGGTGACAGGAATTTCTATTTCCTCGAGATGAACACCCGCCTGCAGGTGGAGCATCCGGTGACCGAACTGACCACCGATGTCGACCTCGTGGAACAGATGATCCGCGTCGCTGCCGGGGAGGAGCTGGGTATCGAGCAGGAGGATGTCGGCATCAAGGGCTGGGCCATCGAGAGCCGGCTTTATGCCGAAGATCCCTATCGCGGTTTCCTGCCCTCCATCGGCCGGCTGACCCGTTACCGCCCGCCCGCAGAAGCGGCGACGCATGAAAAGGGGGTGCGCAACGATACCGGCGTCTATGAGGGCGGCGAGATCTCGATGTTCTATGACCCGATGATTGCCAAGCTCTGCACCTGGGGGCCAACCCGGGCCAAGGCGATCGACCACATGCGCGACGCGCTGGATGCGTTCGAAGTGGAAGGGATTGGCCATAACATCCCGTTCCTGTCGGCGGTGATGGACCATCAGCGTTTCATTGACGGCAATATCACCACCGCTTTCATCGACGAGGAATATCCCGAAGGGTTCAACGGGGTGGAACTGAGCGAGGCCGGCAAGAAACGGGTCGCCGCCTGCGCCGCCGGCATGTTCCGCGTTGCCGAGATCCGGCGGACACGGATTTCCGGCACGATGGATAACCACAAGCGCAAGATCGGCACGGAGTGGATCGTCTCGGTCGACGGCGAGGAGTTTCCGATCAAGGTGGAAGCCAACAAGCATGGCACCACGGTTGTCTTCGAGGACCGCCGGATCGGGATGAAGTCGAAATGGACCCCGGGCGACTCGCTGGCCGAGGTCGATATCGCCGGCAAGAAACACCACTTCAAGGTCGACAAGATCACCTCCGGCTACCGCATCCGCTACCGTGGCGCCGACATGAAGGTGAATGTGTTTACGCCGCTTCAGGGGGCGCTTGCCCGGTTGATGCCGGAGAAAGTGGCGCCGGATACCTCCAAGCTGCTGCTTTGTCCGATGCCGGGGCTGATCGTGAAGCTCGATGTCGCGGTTGGCGACGAGGTTCAGGAAGGCCAGTCGCTCTGCACCGTCGAAGCGATGAAGATGGAGAATATCCTGCGTGCCGAAAAAACGGGTATCGTGTCCAGGATCAATGCGGGGCCGGGCGACAGCCTCGCCGTCGATGACGTGATCATGGAATTCGAATAGGAAGGCGAGCGGGAATGGTAAGTGCGACACGGACTCGACCGAAGGAACCGGCGCATATGCGCTGCGGCCTCTCGGTGCGTGTCGCGCTGCCGGTCCTGGCGAACAAACCAAGCTTTGCGGAGGTCAGTTCATGACATCCGACCGCCCGCTTCACTGGCCGATCGATCCGCTCCTGTCGCGGATTTCCTGTCGCCGGAGCGGGGTCTTGTCGATGGAGCGGGTGATTTCGCGGGTCGACCAGGGCGCGGGTTTTCGCAGCTTGATCTCACCATCCTTGTCCACCATGACCAGCGCGAATCCGCGCGGGCGCAGATCCTTGCGCACGTCCGAACGCAGTTCGGGCGCGGTGTCCGTCACCACGACCACGTCCCGTTCGAGCAGGTCGCGCGGGCGTTCCTCGATCATCTGCATCTGCTTGGTGAAGCGCGGATCGGCCGGCGTGTCGGCAAAGACCAGCAGGACTCGTTTCGTCCAGAGATACGATGCCAGGTCAACCTGCTCGGCCGACAGGATCTCCAGTTCGGCGGGTATTTCGACGTTCTCGGCCGGTTCTGCCGTATCCTGCGCGGTTGCCGCAAGGGGTGCGACGGCGAGGGCGGCGGAAACAAGGAACATGCTCAGGGGGATGCGGAACAAATCGGGCTCTCCTGCTGTCTTCAAAGATATAGGGGAGGCAAAGCGGAAAGCTAAGGGAAAATCGTGCGAAAGCCGCATGCGGCCAATCATCCTTAACGCGCCGGCAAGGGGCTGTGGGTTATGGCAAGGGAAGAGAACCCGTGCGGGCTGGCGGCCCGTGCCAGCCGGAGCCTGTGCGAACATGCATGTAACCCTTCACCTCGGCGCCCACCGGACCGGCGCCTCGACGATGCAGAATTTCCTGACGAGCAATGCCCGGCTGCTTGCGCAGGAGGGGATCGCCGTCTGGGCGCCGCCGCAAACGCGGC
Organism: Aliiruegeria sabulilitoris; assembly: GCF_001558155.1. Taxonomy (GTDB): domain Bacteria; phylum Pseudomonadota; class Alphaproteobacteria; order Rhodobacterales; family Rhodobacteraceae; genus Tropicimonas; species Tropicimonas sabulilitoris. Next base: position 47,636 of record NZ_LOAS01000026.1, on the reverse strand, counting down.
GTGGCATGCTGTCGGGGCTGGTACGTCGTCCCGATCGGATCACGCTGCCGCTGGAACGGCTTGGCCGACATTCCTGTGGCCGGTTGCAGGTGTTGCAGCATTCCGCCGCGCGGGCAGGGATGGAGCGGCTCATCCTGTCGGAACAGAACCTTCTGGGGACGGTCGCGGAATGCCTGCGTTCGGAGCGACTCTACCCTTGGGTTTTCGAACGGCTGAACCGGGTCGTACCGGCGCTCCACGGCTCCTGCGACCGGATCGTTCTGGGCATTCGCGCCTATGACCGTTTCTGGACCTCCCTGCTGGGCCAAGCCGTGCTGAACGGGCATTCGGCGCCGGATCGTGCCGTGCTTGACCGGTTGGTGACGCAACCGCGCCGCTGGCGCCGGGTGATCGAGGAGATCTCGGCCGCCTTTCCCTCGGCGCGGCTATTTGTCTGGCCCTATGAGCGTCTTGGCGGGCTTCCGGAGCGACAATTGGCTGCAATGACGGGCAATTCCCTGTCTCCGGGTTTCGCGGTTCGCATGGCGGGTGTGCGCTCTTGGGAGGCGCGCGCACCGACGCCAGAGGATATATGCGAGGTGATGGCGGATTGCGGCCATCTCGCCCCGATTCCGATCAGCAGCGACGGACGTTGGCTGCCGTTCGATTTAGATCAGCGAGAGGCGCTGGTGGCGCAATATGCCGAGGACGTGGCCTGGCTTCGTTCTGGCGCAAATGGCCACGCAACGCTTATAGAACGCGCGGACGCTCGCGAACTGCGCATAATGGACATGACAGGAGGATCAATCCCCGATGACCGACATCAAAACACCACAGGACTGGGCTGAGCTGGCCACGAAGGAGTTGCGCGGCAAGCCGCTCGGCGCTCTGACGTGGGAAACGCTCGAAGGCATCAAGGTCAAGCCGCTCTACACGGAAGAGGACATCAAGGGCCTGCCGCATATGGGGTCGCTGCCGGGCTTCGAGCCCTTCACGCGCGGTCCAAAGGCAACGATGTATGCCGGTCGCCCCTGGACGATCCGTCAATATGCCGGTTTCTCCACCGCAGAAGAATCCAACGCCTTCTATCGCCGTGCGCTTGCCGCCGGTCAGCAGGGCGTTTCCGTCGCTTTCGACCTCGCCACGCACCGCGGTTACGACTCCGACCACCCGCGCGTGGAAGGTGACGTTGGCAAGGCCGGTGTGGCCATCGACAGCGTGGAGGACATGAAGATCCTCTTCGACGGTATCCCGCTCGACAAGGTCTCGGTCTCGATGACCATGAACGGCGCCGTGATCCCCGTTCTCGCCAACTTCATCGTCGTGGGCGAAGAGCAAGGCCATGACAAATCCGTGCTGGCCGGCACCATTCAGAACGACATTCTGAAGGAGTTCATGGTCCGCAACACCTACATCTATCCGCCCGAGCCTTCTATGCGGATCATTGGCGACATCATTGAATATACCGCCAACGAGATGCCGAAGTTCAACTCGATCTCGATCTCCGGCTACCACATGCAGGAAGCCGGCGCGGACCTGGTGCAGGAGCTTGCCTTCACGCTGGCCGACGGTCGCGAATACGTGCGCACCGCGATCAAGGCCGGCATGCCGGTCGACAAGTTCGCCGGTCGGCTGTCCTTCTTCTTCTGCATGGGCATGAACTTCTTCATGGAGATCGCCAAACTGCGGGCCGCGCGGACGCTATGGTCGCGGGTGATGACCGATCTCGGCGCCAAGGACCCGCGTTCCAAGATGCTGCGGACCCACTGCCAGACCTCCGGCGTGTCGCTGGCCGAGCAGGACCCCTATAACAACGTGATCCGGACCGCCTATGAGGCGATGTCGGCCGCGCTCGGCGGCACCCAGTCGTTGCACACAAACGCGCTCGACGAGGCCATCGCGCTGCCGACCGATTTCTCGGCCCGCATCGCGCGGAACACCCAGATCATCCTTCAGGAAGAGACGCAGGTGACCAAGGTGGTCGATCCGCTCGCCGGCTCCTACTACGTGGAGGCGCTGACCAACGAGCTGATCGAGAAAGCCTGGGCCCTGATGGAAGAGGTCGAGGAACTGGGCGGCATGACAGCCGCTGTCAACTCCGGCATGCCCAAGCTGCGCATCGAGGAATCGGCGGCTAAGCGCCAGTCGATGATCGACCGCGGCGAGGAAGTCATCGTTGGCGTCAACAAGCACAAGCTTGCCAAGGAAGACGATCTCGAGATCCTCGATGTCGACAACGTCGCGGTCCGCAAGTCGCAGATCGAGCGTCTCGAAAAGATGCGTTCGACGCGGGACGAGGCTGCCTGCCAAGCCGCACTCGAGGAGATCACGCGCCGGACCACGGAAGGTGGCAACCTGCTGGAGGCTGCCGTCGACGCCGCCCGCGCCCGGGCATCCGTTGGGGAGATCAGCATGGCAATGGAGAAGGTGTTCGGCCGCCATCGGGCCGAGATCAAGACGCTCTCGGGTGTCTATGGTGCTGCTTACGAGGGCGACGACGAGTTCACCGCGATCCAGAAATCGATCGAGGAATTCGCCGAAAAGGAAGGCCGTCGTCCGCGGATGCTCGTGGTCAAGATGGGCCAGGACGGCCATGACCGCGGCGCCAAGGTGATCGCCACGGCCTATGCCGATATCGGCTTCGACGTCGATGTAGGCCCGCTCTTCCAGACCCCGGAAGAAGCCGCGCAGGACGCCATCGACAACGACGTGCATATCGTTGGCATCTCCTCGCTGGCCGCTGGCCACAAGACGCTGGCCCCGCGCCTCGTCGAGGAGCTGAAGAAACAAGGCGCCGAGGACATCATCGTGATCTGCGGCGGGGTCATCCCGCATCAGGACTACGAGTTCCTCTACAATGCCGGCGTCTCCGCGATCTTCGGCCCGGGCACCAATATCCCGGCGTCCGCGCAGGAGATCATGAAGATCATCAGCAAGAAGCGCGACACCGCCGCCTGATCTCGGGCCGCGTTGCGGGGGGCTTACTCCGCCACTTGAAAACATGTCAAATGAAGGGGCGGGCCGTTATGGGCCCGCCCTTTTGATGTGAGGCGCGATGTTCGAATTCGATCACCTGGCCATATCCTGCGAGACCCTGCCGGCCGGTGCAGAAGCCGTCGAGGCAGCGCTGGGTGTACGGCTTGGCCCGGGTGGGCAGCACCCGGATTTCGGCACCCATAACCGCCTGCTGTCGCTCGGTGGCACCGAATACCTGGAAGTGATCGCTGTGGACCCCTCCGCGCCGCCGCCATCGCGGCCACGCTGGTTTGACCTCGATGCCTTTTCAGGCCCTCCGCGATTGACGAACTGGATCTTGCGGTGCGCGGATATGGAGGCGGCACTGGCCGCACTTGGGGACGGGACCGGCACGCCGATCGCCCTCAGCCGGGGCGTTTATCGCTGGTCTATGGCGGTTCCGTTGGATGGGCGGTTGCCATTCGACAATATCCACCCGGCCGTGATCCAATGGCAGAGCGACCACCCAGCCGCGTCGCTTGAGCCAAGCGGCTGTCGCCTGACCGAACTTGTCATTCGTCACCCGGAGGCCGCGACATTGCGCGACAGGCTCCGGCTGACCGACCCGCGTTTTCGGTTCGAGACCGGTCCGGCAGGTCTCGAAGCCGTGATCGATACGCCCGCCGGCCCGCGCCGGCTTTGTTGAAGGGGCAGGGGCTCAGAGGATCGCCAGTGGCTCGGGCCCGCTCGGCGGCGGGAAAATCGCGTCGAGCTCGGCGCGGATCTCTTCAGACAGGATGAGTTCGGCGGCGTCCGCGTTCTCCTCGACATGCTCGGCCCAACCCGCCTTGGGGATCGCGATTACGCCGCCGCCATCGATTGTCCAGGCCAGCGCCAGCTGCGCCGCACTCACGCCGAGATCCCCCGCAATCTCTATCAGGTCGTCATCCTGCAACAGCCGCGCCTGGTCCACCGGCGAGTAGGCCATGATCGGCAGGCCATTCGCGCGCGCTTCCGGCAGCAGGTCCCATTCGATGCCGCGGGTCGACAGGTTGTAAAGCACCTGGTTGGTGGCCGCCGCGCCGCCGCCGGGCACATCCGACAGCTCGTCCATGTCGCCGGGGTCGAAATTGGACACACCCCAGCGGAGGATCTTGCCCTGCGCGATCAGTCGCTCGAAACCTTGGACCGTTTCGGACAGAGGCACGCCGCCGCGCCAGTGCAGCAGGTAAAGGTCGAGCCGGTCCGTCCCCAGCCTCTTCAGCGAGGCTTCACAGGCGGCGGCAACCCCTTCGATCGAAGCGTGATTCGGATAGACCTTGGAAACCAGGAAGACCTCGTCCCGCAAGCCGTCGATTGCCTCGCCCACAAGCTGCTCCGAGGCCCCGTTGCCATACATCTCCGCCGTGTCGATCAGGTTCATGCCGAGATCGATCCCGGTGCGCAGCGCGCGGATCTCTTCGTCACGCCGGTTGCGCGAGTCGCCGATATACCAGGTGCCAAGGCCGAGATTGGGAAGCTCTGTCCCGTCGGGAAGACTGACTGAGCGCATCGTCGCTTCTCCTTTTCGCATGGAATTTCATCAAAGCTATGGCCGGATCGACCCGCCGCTGCAAGGTGCCACACAAGGCCCTCATGCCGCAGCGCGCCCCCCTGTTGGATCGCGCGGCGGCGCGATAGGTTCGGGGCGATGTCGCTTTGGAGCCGCATATCCGCCGCGCTGTCCGCGCTGTCCTCCGGGGAACCCCTGTCGGAGGTGTTCAGCCGTTTGCGGACCCCGCCGGAAAAGAGTGTCGCCTTCGCCATTGCGGTGATCGCGCTCGGGGCCAAGCTGGCCAAGGCCGATGGTGCCGTGACCCGCGATGAGGTGCGCGCCTTTCGCGAGGTTTTCGTGATTCCACCGGACGAGGAGGCAAACGCGGCGCGCGTGTTCAACCTCGCCCGTCAGGACGTGGCCGGATTCGACGTCTATGCCCACAGCATCGCCCGGCTCTTCGACGATGGTCACGATGCGCTGCGCGATCTCATGGAAGGCCTGTTCCATATCGCCACGGCGGATGGCAGCTATCACGAGGCCGAGAACGCGATGCTCATGGAGGTCGCCGCGATCTTCGGATTGTCGGACAGGGAATTCCGCAGCCTGCGGGCGCGCTGCGTTCGCGACACGGACCCTGACCCTTATGAGGTGCTCGGCGTGACGCCCGAAATGCCGATGGACGAGATCCGCCGCGTCTGGCGGCAAGCGGTGCGGGACAGCCACCCCGATGTGATGATTGCGCGTGGCGTGCCGGAGGAAGCGATCCGAATGGCCGAGCAACGGCTCATCGCGATCAACCGCGCCTGGGAAGAAATCTCGCGCTGACGGTTCAGCCGTGTTTGCGCCAGGCCTCCTGTTCGATGGCGAGCCGGGTCTGGAGATCGGCAAGACGGCGCATTTCCGCTTTGCGTTCCTGCGGATCGTTCAGCGTCTTCAAGCGCGCGCGGCTCTCGACGATCTTTGCCTGAACAACAACGGCCACCGGCTTGGCGTTGGCTTCCTTCATTATCCGCTCGACCACCGCATCTTTGGGTTGATGCAGGTTGGCCAGTGGCTTGCCCGCGCCGGGCAGGTTGTCGAAGGCGCCATTGGCCTCCGCCTCCCGAAAGGCGTTGTTGACGAGGAAGTTCAGGATATCGGTCATGCGAAGCCGTCATGTTGCTGTGCGCAAACTAGACCGGCAGGTTACGGCAGCAAGTGTGAACGACAGGTGAATAGCGGCCTTTGCCTTGCTGCATGGCTCACTTGGCGTGCTCGGAGATTGCGCTGCCGGCCGTTTCGGGTCAGCCTGCGGGCGAGGCGGCAAGCGGCCGCCATGGAGCGGGAAGATGCGGATCGCGACCTATAATGTCGAGTGGATGACCCACCTGTTCGATGAGGATGGGACCCCGCTGGCGGATGAGCGCTGGTCCGCGCGTTACAACGTAACGCGACGCCAGCAGCTCGAGTCCCTGGGCATTGTGTTTACTGCGCTCGACGCCGACGCCATCCTGATCGTCGAAGCGCCCGATCAAAACCGTACACGGGACACGGTCACGGCACTGGAGAATTTCGCTCGCCTGTTCGAGCTGCGCCAGAGCAAGGCCATGATCGGCTTCGTCAACCACACCGAACAGGAAATCGCGCTGCTCTATGACCCGGACAAGCTGGAGCTGCGGCACGATCCGCAAGGGCAATTCGCCGGCAAGAAGGGGGACACGGAAGCGCCCCGCTTCGACGGAACCTTCCGGATCGACCTGGACATCGACGCCACGCCCGACCAGGTAACCTTTTCCAAGCCGCCGTTGGAGGTTGAGGCGCGGACCGCAGGCGGCACCCGGTTCCGGATGATCGGCGTGCATGTGAAATCCAAGGCGCCACATGGCGCGCGCGGCGAAGATGACGTGATGCGGGTTTCGATCGGCAACCGCCGCAAGCAGCTTGCGCAATGTATCTGGCTGCGCCGCCGCGTGGAGGGGCACCTGGCGGCCGGAGATCCGCTGATCGTGCTGGGCGATTTCAATGACGGTCCGGGGCTGGATGAGTACGAGAAACTCTTCGGCCGCTCCGGACTCGACATCGTGATCGGGGACGGAAAACCGCGGGAAGAGCGCCTGTTCGATCCCCACGCCCAACACGGTCCGATCCCGCCCGGCTCTGCCCGTCCTCCTGCCACGGCACGTTTTTTCAATGACGTGGAGAAGCGCTATCTCTCCGCGCTTCTGGATTTCATCATGATCTCGCCCGACCTGCTGTCGCACCGGCCGGACTGGCGGATCTGGCATCCTTTCGACGACGCGAATATCTATCACCTCCCCGAACTGCGCGAAGCGCTGCTCGCGGCCTCCGATCACTTCCCAGTGACGCTGGATATCGAACTGGACGCTTCCGCGAATCCCGGCACAGGCGTATGATCGCGCCATGACACGCTTACCCGCCCTGGCCCTTGCCGCCGCTCTCGCCGCCGCCCCGCTTTGCGCTCCTGCTCAGGAGGCCGATGTCGAGGATGGCTTCAACCTCATCGAAGAAGGCGCAAAGCTCCTGCTCAAGGGGCTGGCCGACGAGGTCAAGCCGATGATGGAGGACCTGGCGATCGAGATGGAGCCCAAGCTGCGCAAGTTCGCCGAGGAGATGGCGCCGATGCTGGAGAAGTTCTCGGAGCTTGTCGACAGCTTCGACAAATACCATCCGCCCGAACGGCTGCCGAATGGCGACATTCTCCTGCGGCGCAAGACTCCCGCGGAGCTTGCCGCCCCCGAGGAGGGGGACGAGACCGAACTCTGAGCGTCACACCAGCAGGCCCCGGCGATTTTCCGCGTGACCTGAGGGAGCGAAAGCAGTACAGCACCGGCCCATGTCCGAAAGCAGACTGACCTATGCGCTGAAATCCGGCGCCCTCCATTTGCCACAGACCGGCCTGATCGCCGTTTTCCGTCCACGGTCGGGTGCCGACCTCTCGGCACTTCCGCGCGAGCGGGTCGAGATCGTGCAGGGAAACCGGGCTGATCATGATTTCTGGGCGCGTCAGGGGTATCGCACCGAGGTTTCCGCCCCGGAGGATTTCGCCGCCGCCATCGTGATGTTGCCGCGTGCCAAGGCCGAGGCCCGAGCGCTGGTGGCCGAGGCCAGTTCGCATGGCGGAAGTGTCATCGTCGATGGTCAGAAGACGGACGGGATCGATTCCATTCTCCGCGAGATCCGCAAGCGTGCGGAGGTCTCGCCACCCGTTTCCAAGGCGCACGGCAAGATCTTCCAGTTTCAGGCCGGGCCGGGCCAGTTCGCCGATTGGAGCTTGCCACCGGTGACGCGGCTCGAAAACGGCTGGGTGACCGCGCCGGGCATGTTCTCGGCCGACGGGCCGGACCCGGCATCGGTTGCGCTGGCGCGGGCGTTGCCTGCGAAGCTGCCGGGCAGGGTGGCCGATATCGGCGCCGGCTGGGGTTATCTGGCCTTTCACGTGCTGGAACGGCGGGAGGTAACCGAATGTGTGCTGGTCGAGGTCGAGCATGCCGCGCTGGAAGCCGCGCGGCAGAACCTGCATGGCGGGCGGGCGCGGTTTCTCTGGGCCGATGCTGTGACCTGGACCGATAGCGAGCCCTTCGACCATATCGTCATGAATCCGCCCTTCCACACCACGCGCGCGGCCGATCCGGCGCTCGGGGCCGCCTTCATCAACGCCGCGGCACGCAATCTTGCCCCGCATGGCACGCTCTGGCTTGTCGCCAACCGCCACCTGCCCTATGAGGCGCCGCTCGAAGCCGCTTTCGGTGAATTGCGCGAGATCGAGGGAACATCCGGTTTCAAGATCTACGCCGCTCGTCGCCCAAGGGGGCAATCCGCCGCGTCCCGGCGACGCTGAAAACCAACTGGCACCAGATCGACAGGATCTCTACATGACTTTCTCCATCCAAGGTAAAACAGCGATCGTGACCGGCGCAGCCCATGGAGTCGGGCTGGCCATCGCCCGGCATTTCATGGAGCAGGGCGCCAACGTCATGTTTGCGGACATGGACGAGAAGCGGCTCTGCGAGGAACTGGGGTCGGAGAAGGGCGATGACGCCCGTGGCAATGCCCGTGCCTTTGCCGGCGATCTGCGCGAACGGTTGACCATCGCGAACCTGCTCTCCGCAACGCTCGACTCCTTCGAGCGAGTGGACATCCTCGTCAATGCCTGCCGGCAGATGGTGGCCTCCGATCCGCTCGATCCGGACAATGACGCGGTGGAAATGCTGCTGGAGCAGAACCTGATGACCGCGTTGCGCCTGAGCCAGACCGTGGCCAAACGCATGATCAAGCAGGCCGAGATCGACGCCAACGAAGAAGCGGTCGCGATTGGCTCGATCATCAACCTGTCGTCGATTGCAGCGCGGCGTACCCATCCGGAATTGCTTGGCTACTCGGTCTCAACCGCGGCGCTGGATCAGATGACCCGCTCGCTCGCCGTGGCGCTGGCACCGCATCGCATCCGGGTGAATGGCGTGTCTTTCGGGTCGGTCCTGTCCTCCAGCCTGATGGAAGCGATCAAGGAAAACGCCGACTATCGCACGAATATCCGCGACCACACGCCGATGAACCGGATTGCCAAACCGGGAGAGGTGGCCGAGGCGGCGCAATTCCTGGCCTCTGACGCGGCTGCCTTCATGACCGGGCAGATCATGACCGTCGATGGCGGCCGCACGCTGCTCGACCCGGTAAACGCGCCCGCCCACTAGGCAGCTCTACCCTTTCCGTTGGAATGAAGCCGTTAGTCGCGGTTGCGAGGGGTCTTTGCCCCCCGCGCTCTAACGAGCGCTCTCCCAGGATGTTTCTGGAAAGAGGATAGATTAGACCGCGCGGTTTCATCTTTCTCCGAAATACCTCCACCGGAGGCCCGATCCGGAGGATCGGTCACACGCGCGCGAATTCCCAGATCACTGCAGCGGGTATTTCGCGTCGCAATAGGCGATCTTCTGCTGCGCTTCGGATTCGGCTTGCCGGCGCGTCTGTTTCAGTTCGCGCAGCTTGCGTTCTTCGGTCGCGCGGTCGATGGCCACCGGCTCTTCGCGGACCCGGGTTTCGGGGACCGTGCAATAGTTCCACGCCAGGCTGTTTCGACGACTTCCGGCACACATGGTGACCCGGGATGTGGTGTAATACTCCCTTTGCAGCGCGTAACCGCGCGCCAGGTTGGCCTGGGTTTCGGCAATGAGTTTGTCGATGGTGACGAGTTCCCGCTGGGCGGTGGAGAGGCAGCTCTCCCTCGGTGTGGCGCATGCCGCCAGTGCCAGCAGGGCGATCAGGGGAATCATCCTTTTCATAACGGCAGGTTAGCGCGCAAACCTTTCGCCGCCAATTGCCATCGCACCATTCGAGGGCTGGCCGTATTTTTGCAAATCTGCTAGCGCTTGGCATTCGTCGGGGGAGGAACAGATGACCCAGCCAATGCAGGCAGAGAAAACGCGGGCCTCGGAGTGGTTTCGTACGCTGCGGGACAGTATCGTGACGGCATTCGAACAGCTTGAGGACAGCCAGCTCGATGGTCCGTTTGCCGAAAGCCCCGCTGGGCGTTTCGAGCTGCGCGAGACAAAGCGTGAGGCTGCCGATGGTGGCGATGCCGGCGGCGGGTTGATGAGTGTCATGCGCGGCGGGCGTGTGTTCGAAAAGGTCGGGGTGAATGTCTCCACCGTCCATGGCACGCTGGGCGAGGCGGCGCAGAAGGCGATGGCGGCGCGCGGTGTGCCGGGAATTGCCGAGAACCCGCGTTTCTGGGCCTCCGGCATCAGCCTCGTGGCGCATATGCAGAACCCGCACACGCCGGCCGTGCACATGAATACCCGCATGTTCTGGACGCCGGAGGCGTGGTGGTTTGGCGGCGGCGCCGATCTCAACCCCTGTATTGAATATTACGAGGATACAGCGGCCTTCCATTCGGTGCTGAAACAGGCATGCGACGGGCATGGCGCCGATTATTATGATCGGTTCAAGGCCTGGGCGGACGAGTATTTCTTTGTTCCGCATCGCGGCCGGGCGCGCGGCGTTGGCGGTATCTTCTATGACGATCTGAACACCGGCGACTGGGAGGCGGATTTCGCTTTTACCAAGGCGGTTGGCGAGGCGTTTCTGCCGGCCTTCCTGCCGATCACGGAAAAGCGTCGCAACACGCGCTGGAATACGGCGGACAAGGAGGCGCAACTTGTCCATCGTGGCCTCTATGCCGAATACAACCTTGTCTATGACCGGGGCACCAAGTTCGGCCTGGCCACGGGGCATGACCCGGAAGCAGTGCTGATGTCCCTGCCGCCACTGGCGAAGTGGATCTGAGGCGGCTCATACGGCCCGAAGGATCACAATGATCCGGGCCGCGAGCATGCCGATGAAGGCCACCAGAATGGCCATCCATTCCGGCCCGACCTGGCTCAACAGGATGAAGATGGCTCCGCCCGCCAGCGAGATCGTGGCGTAGAGGTCCTTCTTGAGGATCACCGGGGTGATATTGCTCAGAAGGTCTCGGATCATGCCACCGACGGTCCCGGTAATGCAACCGATCAGGACGGCGATGATTGCGGAGGTGTCCTCCATCAGCGCGATGCGGGTCCCGATCAATGTGAACAGCGCCAGACCCATCGCGTCAAGATACATCAGCAGCCGCAAGCGCCGCCCACCCCCCGCTTCCATCCGATCCGCCAGGAAAAAGCACAGCACGGCCACCGGGATGGCCGTGGCGATATAGGTCAGGTCCGTGATCCAGAAGACGGGCGTGCGGCCCAGCAGCATGTCGCGCACGGTGCCGCCGCCGAGCGCGGTGGCGAAGGCAAGCACGGTCGCGCCGTAGAGGTCGAATTCCTGCCGTACGGCCTGCACAGCGGCGGATGCCGCCATGGCCGCCGTGGCGAGGATCGTCAGGGCAAGTGTGAGGTGCGAGAACAGCATGGGCGCGCGCGCCTCAGTCGGCTGCGTGGCTGCGCACGGTCTCGATCATCAGCGCGACATTCTCCGGGTCGGCATCGGGCGTGATGCCGTGGCCGAGATTGAAGATATGCGGCCCCTTGGAGAAGGTCTCGACGATGTGGCGGGTCTCGTCGATCAACGCCTGACCGCCGGTGACCATGTGCGAGGAGGCGAGGTTGCCCTGCACGCAGCCATCGACCTGCACATGTTCCGCCGCCCATTCGGGGGACACGGAATTGTCCAGCGCCACGCAATCGGCGCCGGTTGCCTTGGCAAAGCCCACGTATTTCTCGCCCGCCTCGCGGGGGAAGCCGATGATCGGCGTGTCCGGATGACGGGCCTTCAACTCGGCGATGATCCGTTTCGCGGGTTCCAGCGCGTATTTGTCGAAATCCGCACCTTTCAGCGAACCGGCCCAGCTATCGAAGAGCTTCACCGTCTCTGCGCCGGCCTGCACTTGCATGGAGAGATATTCGATCGTCGCCTCGGTCAGCCGTTCCAGCAGCGCTTCGAAAAGCGGCCGGTTCCCGTCCTTGAGCGCATGGGCCGGGCCCTGGTCCGGGGTGCCGCGCCCTGCGATCATGTAGGTTGCCACGGTCCAGGGGGCCCCGGCAAAGCCGATTAGCGCTGTCTCGGAGGGCAGCTCGCGCGTTAGAATCCGCACCGTCTCGTAGATGGGCGCAAGATGGTCGTGAATATCGTCCTTGCCCTTGAGCTTGTCGAAATCAGCCTGCTCCGTGATCGTCGACAGCCGCGGCCCCTCGCCGGTGACAAACCACAGATCCGCACCGAGCGCCTCGGGGATCAGCAGGATATCGGCGAACAGGATCGCGGCGTCGAAGCCATAGCGGCGGATCGGTTGCAGCGTCACCTCTGCGGCGAGATCGGAGTTGTAGCACAGCGACAGGAAATCCCCCGCTTCGGCGCGGGTTGCGCGATACTCCGGCAGGTAACGGCCCGCCTGACGCATCATCCAGATCGGCGGTACCGCTTGCGTTTCGCCCGCCAGCGCCCGGAGCAATTTCTTGGTCATCGGTTCCCTCCCCACAACTCGTCCCGTTGGGTGCGGCCTCTGCGACCGGAAGTCAAGCAGGAGGGGTGTTGTCAGGCCGCGAGACGGCAATTATGGACGGTTCTCATGAATCAACCGCTGCCCACGCCCGCCTCGCCCCTCAAGATCGGAACCCGTGGTTCGCCGCTGGCGCTGGCACAAGCGCATGAGACGCGCGCCCGTCTGGGGGCGGCTTTCGATCTGCCCGCGGAGGCGTTCGAGATCGTGGTCATCAAGACCACGGGCGATGACCGCGCGCTGATCGATGCCGACCGCCCGCTCAAGGAGATCGGCAACAAGGGGCTCTTCACGAAGGAGATCGAGGAAGCGCTCCTCGACGGCTCCATCGACATTGCCGTGCATTCGATGAAGGACATGCCGGTGGAACAGCCCGAGGGGCTGCTGCTGGATTGCTACCTGCCGCGCGAGGATGTGCGGGACGCGTTCGTGACGGTGGATGGAAAGGCGTTTTCCGAGCTGCCCGGGGGGGGCGTTGTGGGTACGTCTTCGTTGCGGCGCAAGGCGCAACTGTTGTTCCGGCGGCCGGACCTGAAGGTGGTGGAGTTTCGCGGCAATGTGCAGACGCGCATGCGCAAGCTGTCCGAAGGCGTGGCCGAGGCGACCTTTCTGGCCTGTGCCGGCTTGAACCGGTTGGGAATGGATATTCCGCGTGTGGCCATCGCTGCCGAGGAGATGCTGCCGGCCGTGGCGCAGGGTGCGATCGGCATCGAACGGCGCGCGGACGATCCGCGCACCAAGCGGATGCTCGAGGCGATCCACGATGTGTCGACGGGGCAACGCCTCGCCGCTGAGCGGGCCTTCCTTGCCGCGCTGGACGGCTCCTGTGAGACACCGATTGCCGGGCTTGCCCTTCTGGAAGGCGACGAAATCTGGCTACGTGGTGAAATCCTGCGCCCGGATGGAAGCGAATGTCTCGTGGATTCTGCCAGAGCGCCTGTCGCGCAAGGGGCGGCGTTGGGGCGTGAACTGGCCGAACGGCTTCTGGAGAGGGCCGGACCGGGTTTCTTCGAGTTTCGCGGATAAGGAGCCGGGACGCGGCCCAAGCATTTCGCCTATCTCAGCTTGCGGACCGCACGGTGCCCCTTGGTGAGCGTCACGATCTTCTCGACATCCATGGCGCGTGCAAGCGAGGTGAGGCGGGCATCGGCGACTTCGCCGTAGAGCGCGACGGATTCCGGCGGCAGCCGCAGTTCCAGCGTACGCTTCTTGGGACGATAGTTGAACTTTCCCATGCCCTCGGGATTGGCAAAGGAGAACATCGCGCCGAAACGCATGGCCTTGCCGAGGATCTCGGCCTCCTTCACCTGTTTTTCGTTCAGAAGTGCCAGCAGCGGTTCGAAACGGTCGCCGGGTCGCGCATTGCGGTAGCGATGTGCCAGAGAAAGGCCCAGATAGACGCGCCCCGGATGGTCGATCCCGGCGAGGTTGCCGCGCGTGGCGCTGTCGAAACAGACCTCGGCCCGATAGTCCGGATGGGCACGCCAGCTGACATCGTGCAGAAGGCAGGCTGCCTGGATCCAGCGTGGGTTGCCCGTGGGGCGCCGGAAGAGCGGCGAGATGAACTCGTGCAGGATCCGGCCAAAGCCCGGAATGCGAGCCGAGCTGTCCTGTGAGTAGCGCGCCGCTTCGATCAGAGGGTCGCGGCAGCGTATGCGCTGCGGCATCTGCTCGTAGAGCAGGCCCTCGCGGATTCCGTAGCCGGAGGTCACGATCTCGCGGATGCCGAATTTCGAGATCAGGCGGCGCAACACTTCGCCGGCCATCGGCACCAGCGAGATCCGCGCCATCGAAAGCCCGGCCCGCTGGCGCAGGGGTTCCAGCTCCTGCTGGGCGATCCAGTCCAGCGTGGCGCGCACGGATTTCGGCGTCATACGGTAATCATGCAAGACCGAAAGCGGGTATTCGCGCCGCACCATGTCGAGCCGCGCGATGGCCCGCCAGGACCCGCCAACAAGATAGAGCCGCTCGTGATGCACGATCTTTTCCGACAGATCGTCGAGCACCTGGCAGATTTCCCTGTCCCGCCGTTTGCGCCCGCCCTTCATGGTTTCGAGCCGCAGCGGGCCGAGCGGCGTTGTGGCGCGTTCCCAGACACGCCCCCCTTCGATCCGGGCGAGCTCCATCGAGGAGCCGCCGATGTCACAGGCCAGCCCCTCGGCATCGGGCCAACCAAGAAGCACGCCCTGCGCGGAAAGCCGAGCTTCCTCTTCGCCGTCGATAACGTGGATGGTCTGACCGGTTTCGAGCTCGATCTCCCGACGAAACTCGTCGCCGTCCTCGGCCACGCGAACCGCTGCCGTGGCCACGGCGGTCAGCGGAGGGATGCCCATGCCGCGCGCGAGTGTCGTGAAACGCCGGATTGCCGTCAGGGCCCGTTCGCGCCCCTTCGGATTCAGGCGCCCGGTCTGATCCATTCCGGCGCCGAGTCCGGCCATGACCTTTTCATTGAAAAAATACGCAGGGCTCCTTGCGGCCCCGTCGAACACGACGAGACGAACCGAGTTCGAGCCGATATCAATCACGCCGACCCGCGAAAGGGCGTGCGCGGCCGGGTCTTCGAAAATCGGTCTACCGAAGGGGCCCCAATCGCTGTGCGTCTCGGGTATCCCGTCGTCCATGTCGACCTCCGTCTGCAAGTGCTTTGACACTGTTCATGCGAAGCGGCGAAGGTCAATGTGTTGAGACGGCAAGCTGGGCGTTTTCGTAGGAAGCGTGGCCTGTTGTTTCGCCTGTCGGAGCCAGCCGCCGCTCGAAGGCGCGCGGGGGCAAAGCCCCCACTCGGTATAACAAAATGGCTCTGTTCCGACCTTGGTTTGCGGGCGAGCCCAGTTCTCGTCTTCCTATGTCCGGACTGCATCAAGGGCAGATCTTTGCGCATGATGAAGGACGCCTCGCGGGGAGCTATCCGCCTTTGGGCCTCAATCCTTGCTATGCGTCAGCTCCGGCACATCCGCGGCCCCGGCCGTGCCCCGGCCCGAAAGTGAGGGGTTTTCCATGAAGAACCGGTGGCAGTTGAAGCCGGACTCCCCGTCGGGCAACGGGTGGCGCTGGAAGGTGCCGTCGGGGGTCAGAATCCAGCTTTGCGCCTCGTCGGCCATATTGGCGGCCATGATCTGGTTCACGATTTGCGCCTTCACGGTCGGGTTCTCGACCTCGACCAGTGTCTCCACCCGGCGGTTGAGGTTGCGTCCCATCCAGTCGGCCGAGGAGAAGTAGACCTTGCAGCGTTTCGACGGCAGCCCGGAGCCATTGCCGAAACAGACGATCCGGGAATGCTCCAGGAACCGCCCGACGATGGATTTGACCCGGATATTTTCGGAAAGCCCCTTGATCCCCGGCCGCAAGCCGCAAATGCCGCGAATGACCAGGCTGATCTTCACGCCGGCCTGGCTGGCTTCGTAGAGCGCGTCGATCACTTCCGAATCGATCAGCGAGTTCATTTTGGCCCAGATCTCGGCGGGTTTGCCTGCCCGTGCCAGTTCAGCCTCCTTGCCAATCATCTCGATCAGCTTCGGCTTGAGCGAATAGGGCGAGATCGACAGGTTTTCGAGCACTTCCGGCTGCGCATAACCCGTCAGGTAATTGAACACCTTGGTCGCATCGCGTCCGAGCGCGTCGTTACAGGTGAAGAAGCTCAGGTCGGTGTAGATCTTGGCGGTGATCGGGTGGTAGTTGCCGGTGCCGTAATGCGTATAGGTCACCAGCCGGTCACCCTCGCGACGCACAACCGTACTGATCTTGGCATGTGTCTTGTAGTTGGTGAAACCATAGACGACATGCGCGCCCGCGCGTTCGAGCTTGCGCGACTGCCGGATATTGGCCGCCTCGTCAAAGCGGGCCTTGAGCTCGACCAGCGCGGTAACGGATTTGCCATCTTCGGCCGCTTCGCAGAGCGCCTCGACAATGGGCGATTTCTTGGACGTTCGGTACAGCGTCTGCTTGATCGCCAGCACGTTGGGGTCACGGGCCGCCTGTTGCAGGAAACGCACCACCATGTCGAAGGTCTCGTAGGGGTGATGCAGCAACATGTCCTTCTGCTTGATCGCCTCGAACATGTCGCCATCGTGGTCCTGCACGCGCTCGGGCACCCGGGGCGTGAAGGAGGGCCAGAGCAGGTCGGGCCGGTCATCGAGTACCAGTTCCTTGAGATCGGCCAGGCCCAGCAGACCCTTGACCTCGACCACCTCATCGCCCGAAACAGCCAGTTCCTCCATGATCGTCGCGCGCAGGGCTTCTGGCGCGCCCGCGGTCATTTTCAGGCGAATCACGTCACCCCGGCGACGGCGTTTCAGTGCGACCTCGAATTCCCGCACAAGATCCTCGGCCTCCTCCTCGACTTCGAGATCGCTGTCCCGAAGCACGCGGAAAGCGCAGTGCCCCTCTAGCTTGTAGCCAGGGAAGAGCGACCCGAGATGCAGGATCAGCAGGTCTTCCAGCGGCAGGAAACGGTGCGAGCGGTCTTCGGAGGGCAGGCGGATGAAGCGGTCGACCTGGGCCGGGATCGGCAGCAGTGCCTGCCGGGAGACGCCGTCATTCTCGCGGTTGAGCTGCAGCGCAAGGCAGAAGCCGGTATTGGGGATGAACGGGAAGGGGTGGGCCGGGTCGATCGCAAGCGGCGACAGAACGGGGAACACCTGAGACAGGAAATGGGTTTCCAGGTGGAGCTTGTCGGCGCGGTTCAGGCGCGAGCGGGTCAGAAGCTCTATGCCTTCGCCTTCCATTTCCTTCTTGAGCTTGTTCCAGGCCGTCTGCTGTGCCTGCAGCAGGATCCGGGCATTCTCGTCGATTTCCCCAAGCTGTTCGAGCGGTGTCAGCCCGTCGGCGGCCGGTGACTGATGGCCCTCACGGGCGAGTTCGCGCAGGCCCGCCACGCGGACGGTGTAAAATTCGTCGAGGTTGGTTGCGGAGATGGAGACGAAGCGCACCCGTTCCAGCAGCGGCACCCGCGGATTGGTTGCCTCCTCCAATACCCGCCAGTTGAAGGCAAGCCAGCTCAGTTCCCGGTTGAAGAACCGCTTCGGTCCGCTGACCTGCGCGGCAGGAATTTCGATGGGCGTGGCGAAGGGAGCTGTGAGGAAATTGGCGTGTGTCATGGAACCTTCCGAGCGGGTCGTCGGGGTGAAAGAAAGGAGTCGGGATTAAGGCGAACCTGCCTGAGTTTATCCCCGATCCGTGTCTTCTTCCAACAGTTCCGCTGCAAGTTTCGGGCCGATGGGACGCCCCGTCGCAAGCGCGCGGGAATCCAGCGCGGCAACGATCCGCCCGGCTTCGGCAAAGGAACGGTCCATCCGCTTCAGAAGCCAGGGCACGAGGCTCGGCTGCGGGGTGATCTGGCGGTCGTTGAAGAGCTTGTAGAGCAACGCTTGCAGTAGCGGGTCATCGGGTGGCTCGAGCCGGGCCGAAGGCGTGCCGCGCATGCGGCTGGCCAGGTCCGGCAACTCGATTTGCCAGAGGGCAGGGGGTTCGATCCCGCTGACGAGCAGGCGCCCGCCCTCGGCCAGGACGAAATTGTGCAGATGGAACAGGGCGCGTTCCGCCTCCGCGTCGCCCACGATCTCGGGAACATCCTCGATGGCGAAATTGCCGGGCTTGGGCTGCCAGCCCACGACCTCGCGTGCCGACAGGATCTCGGCGCCTGCATCGCTCGCCCAGACATGGGTGAGATGCGTCTTGCCGGAGCCCTCGGGCCCGATAAGGGCCAGCTTCCCCGCTTGCCAGTCCCGCCAGCGATCAATTTCAGCCACGGCAAGTGCATTGCCCGGCGACAGAAAGAAGTCTTCCCGCCCGGTGGCCGAGCGCACGGGCAGGTCGAGATTGAGCTGCTCGGACATCACAACCCCTCGAGATCCTGCGCCGAAACCTCGCCGGATTTTCCCCGGTAGAGTTTCCCTTCAAGGTATTTTTCGGTCAGGAAGCGCACGATGACGCCCATCACCGCGGAAACGGGAACCGCGACCAACATGCCGACAAACCCGAAGAGCGAGCCGAAAACGGACAGTGCCAGCAGCAGCCAGACCGGATGCAGCCCCACGGAATCGCCGACGAGCTTGGGCGTTAGCACATTGCCTTCCAGCACCTGGCCGGAAAAGAAGATACCGGCCACGATGGCAATCATCGTCCACTCGCCCCAGAACTGGAACAGGGCAAGCCCGATCGCCAACGCTCCGCCGACCAGCGCACCTATATAGGGGATAAAGGTAAGTAGTCCTGCAAACGCACCGACAACCAGCCCGAAATCGAGCCCGACAGCGAACAGGCCCACGCAATAGTAGATGCCAAGCAGGAAGCAGACCGTTCCCTGTCCGCGCAGGAACCCTGCAAGAGTCTGGTCGATCTCGCCGGCAAGGCGGCGGATCGTTGGCGCATGGTCGCGCGGCAGCAACCCGTCCACGCGGGCGACCAGCCGGTCCCAGTCCAGCAACAGGTAAAAGGCCACGACAGGGGCGATCACGAGCAAGGTCAGGATGCCCACAAGGCTCGATACCGAAGCAAGGGCGCCGTTGAGCAGTTCGGCCCCCTTGGAGGAAATGACCTTACCCAGTGATGCCAGCGACTGGCGGATCGTGGACTCGCTGTCGACCAGGGATGGGAAACGTTCCGTCAGGAAGTCCTGAAGATTGTTCGCCAGATCCGGAAGCGAGGCGAAGAGCGCGATGGTCTGATTGATCAATGTCGGAATCACCAGCAGGACCATCATGACGAAGATGAATATGCTCGCCAGTGCGATAATCGAGACGCCAAGCGGGCGTGACATGCCCCTTGCCTCGAACCAGTCCGCGAACGGGTCCAGCAGATAGGCGATCGCGGCTCCGAGAATGAAGGGCATGATGACGTCGCCCAACACCCAGAGCACCGCGAAAAAGACAATCGCGATGATACTCCAGATCTTTACTTGTGACTGTACCGGCAGGGCCATGAAACATCCTTTCAACCCCGGTTTCGCCCAGCCTCAGCGCATTTGCAAGCAACGAAGGAGATTGCCGCCGACGCCCGTCGCCGCTTGCGCGGTGCCGGTCCCCGAGCGGCGGTGGCCCGTCCCCAGGCGGGGCCGGGTCCATTGGTGCGTCTTCTGTACCAGCGGCCCTGCTTCTTCTGGGCAAAAACATCCTCCGGAGGGTACGGGGGGTGGAAAACCCCCCGTCCTTTGCGTAACGGAGACGACAAAGACAAAGAGGAATCGCCCCATGCGCCTGAGCCGCTATTTCCTGCCCGTCCTCAAGGAGACCCCCGCGGACGCCCAGATTGTCAGCCACCGCCTCATGTTGCGGGCCGGCATGATCAAGCAGATGAGCGCCGGGATCTATGCCTGGCTGCCGCTCGGCTTCAAGATGCTGCGCAAGATCGAGAACATCGTCCACGAGGAGCAGATCCGCGCCGGCCATATCCCGGTGCTGATGCCGACTCTGCAATCGGCAGAGCTGTGGCGTGAGTCCGGCCGCTATGACGGCTATGGCGAGGAGATGCTGCGCATGCAGGATCGCCATGGGCGCGACATGCTCTTCTCGCCCACCGCCGAGGAGATGTTCACCGACACCTTCCGCAGCTACGTGAAATCCTACAAGGACCTGCCGCTGACGATCTACCAGATCCAGTGGAAATTCCGCGACGAGATCCGCCCGCGTTTCGGCGTCATGCGGGGCCGCGAATTCCTGATGAAGGACGGCTACAATTTCGACCTCACCAAGGAAGACGCGTTGCACGCCTATAACCGCCACCTCGTGAGCTACCTGCGCACCTATGAGCGCATGGGCCTTCAGGCGATCCCGATGCGCGCCGAGAGCGGCCCGATCGGTGGCGACAACACGCATGAATTCCTCGTTCTGGCCGAGACCGGCGAGAGCGGCGTCTTCTATGACAGCGAGATCACCGATCTGAAATTCGGCGACCGTGCGGTCGATTACGACGATGTGGAGCAGTGCCAGGGTGTGCTGGAGGAGTTCACCTCTCGCTATGCCCGCACCGACGACACGCATGACCAGGCCGTGTTCGAAGCCCAGGTTCCCGACGAGCGCCGCCGCGAGGCGCGTGGCATCGAGGTCGGACAGATCTTCTATTTCGGCACCAAGTATTCCGAGCCGATGGGGGCCACCGTCACCGATGCTGAGGGCAACAAGGTTCCAGTCCATATGGGCTCGCACGGGATCGGCGTTTCCCGCCTGCTGGGCGCGCTGATCGAGGCCAACCACGACGAGAACGGCATTATCTGGCCCGAGGGGGTCACGCCGTTCCATGTCGGCATCGTCAACCTCAAGCAGGGCGATGCCGCCGCCGATGGGGCCTGCGAGGATCTCTACAAGGCGCTGGAGGCCCGTGGGCTGGAGCCGCTCTATGACGACCGCAACGAGCGCGCGGGCGGCAAGTTCGCTACCATGGA
Organism: Aliiruegeria sabulilitoris; assembly: GCF_001558155.1. GTDB lineage: Bacteria > Pseudomonadota > Alphaproteobacteria > Rhodobacterales > Rhodobacteraceae > Tropicimonas > Tropicimonas sabulilitoris. The sequence continues at coordinate 26,813 of NZ_LOAS01000026.1, read as the reverse complement.
CCTGATCGGCCTGCCCTGGCGGATCACGGTGGGGCCGCGCGGGCTCAAGAACGGTGTTGTCGAGCTTACCTCCCGCCGCACGGGTGAGAGCGAGGAGCTGACGCCGGAACTGGCCGTTGCGCGCGTTGCGGAGATCTATGCCGGGCTCTGAGCCGGAGAACAGGTCGTTTCCCGGGCTCAGGTCAAATCCGGTCCCTCCACTCCGGTATAACCTGGGCCCAACAAATACGGTGGCCAGCCCGTTCAGGGCATTCGCAGCTCGACGAAAACCGGACGGTCTTCGCCCGTCGGGACTACCATGAACAGGTTGGCGAAGTCGCCGTCGTCGATTTCGGGCGGTTCCGGAATACCCATCTGAAAGAGGATACTCGGGATGGTTTCGGTATGCCCAACGAGCAGGACGGTCCCATCGGCATAATCGAAGGCCAACAGGTCCATAAGTCCGGCCGTATCGGAGATTGGGACTTCAACCCGCTCCAGGTCGAGCAAACGCGATATTATCGTGGCGGTTTCGCGAGACCGGGCGGCATTGGTGTGGATAACGATGTCGATACCCGACCTGCCGAGTAACTCCGCCCAGGATTTTGCCCGCCCGCGACCTGCTTCGGTCAAGGGAGGGTCTTCCCCTGTCGCCTCCTTTTCCGCGTGCCTGATCACAAACGCCAGTTCCTGCGCTGAGGCTGGCAACGCGAGAGCACTGGCCAGGCACATGGCCATCACCGAGAGTGTCTTGATCAAACCGGTCCTCCTTTCTCCGCTTGACCACGATCAAACGCGACCGGCGCAACTTGCGCAACGGCAGAGGTGGAGATTGAACCGAAACGCGGCCGGAGCGTCCAGCGCCTCCTGCGTGCAGGAAGCCGACCTTCAGAGCTCGTAACGCACGAAAGCGAACCGCCGTCCGTCCGACGCCCAGCAAGGGCTGTTGAGGGTGCCCTGCCCACCGAAAAGGCTGAGCAGGGTTCGGGCTTTGCCGCCGCTGGCGGGCATGAGGCGCAGGTCGACCTCCCGGTTGGGCGGGTGGCCTTCCGTGCCGGGTTCATAGCTTATGAAGAGGACATGTTTCCCGCCGGGCGAGGGGTGCGGGAACCAGTTCACCCTTGCGTCCGAGGTCATCTTCTCCAGATCCGTTCCATCGGGGCGGATGCGCCAGAGATCCACAGCGCCGCCTTTCTCGCCATTGAACCAGATCCACTTTCCGTCTGGCGTGAAATCCGGACCATCGCAGTGATCGAAGCCGAGGGTCAGCTGCTTTTCCTGTCCGCCATCCGCCGGGCAGGTGAAGATCTGGGCTTCTGCGCCGCGAAAGGCGGGGTAAGTGATGGTGCTGCCATCGGGCGACCAGCCATGGAAATAGGACGGCACCTTCTCGCTGACCCGCTTCGGCGTGCCACCGTCGATCGGCAGGGTGTAGATACAAGCCTTGCCGGTTTCCGTCTTGTCGGTGATCGCGATCAGGCAGCCATCGGGCGAAACGCCATGGTCGTTGTTGATCCGTGTCGCGAAGCCGGTATCGACCGGCTGCAAGCGCGGGGCGTCGAGGGGCAGGCGATACAGCCGCCCCTCGGAATTCACCAACAGTTGATCGTCCCCCGGCAGCCAGTTCGGCGCTTCCAGGTGGCGTTCGCTACGCAGAAGGCAGGTGGCCGTGCCGGTTGAAAGGTCGAAAATCGCGACATTGCTGATCATTCCTGTAACCGCTCCCCGTCTTGCCGTCTCTCCGTGATGACATCGGACACCGCTCCGGGGCAAGCCTCCGGCGGTCGTGCCACGTCGGGCTGTTGACGCTCCCGCCTTTCCCGGTCATGCAGACGGGAAAATGCGGGAGCAGAGATTTGGCGAAAAGCCCACCCCCCTTTGCCGGATTCGAATGGATGATCGCCTGGCGCTACCTGCGCGCCCGTCGCGCCGAGGGCGGTGTGTCGGTCATGACCTGGATCAGCCTCGTTGGTATCACGCTCGCGGTCTTTGCCCTCGTGGCGACACTGGCCGTGCGGTCGGGTTTCCGGGCGGAGTTCGTGGACACGATCCTCGGCGCGAATGCGCATGTGACGGTCTACAATTCCGTCACCGTGACGGAAACCGGGCAGTCCAGCCGGGTGATTGACGATTATGACGCCATGGCCGACCGCCTGCGGGAGGTGCCCGGCGTCACCCGCGTGGCGCCGCTGGTCAAGGGGCAGGTCATGGCGAGCTATGGCGGGCGCAATGTCGGGGCCGAGGTGTTCGGCATCTCCGCCGAGGATCTCGCCACGATTCCGCGTATTGCCGATCCCGAGCAGTGGCTTGGGGATATCGGGCGTTTCGAGGAAGGGATTGCCATCGGCTGGGGCGTCGCCCAGCAGCTCAATGCTTCCGTGGGCGACCGGATCAAGCTGATTTCGCCGGACGGTGCCAAGACACCCTTCGGCACCTCGCCGCGGGTCAGCGTCTACGAGGTCGTCTATATATTCCAGGCTGGTCGCTATGATATCGACCGCACCCGCGCTTACTTGCCCTTTGCCGAGGCGCAGGTCTATTTCAACCGCGAGGGCGTGGCCGATGAGCTGGAAGTGATGGTGGCCAAGCCCGATACGGTGGAAAAGATGACGTTGCCGCTGCTTCGGGCAGGTGGCGAGCGGGTGCTGCTCTGGACCTGGCGCGATGCGTCCGGCGCCTTCCTTCGGGCGCTGGAGGTGGAGGACAACGTGATGTTCGTGATCCTGTCGATCCTGGTGCTGATTGCGGCGATGAACATCATCTCGGGCCTGATCATGCTGGTAAAGAACAAGGGGCGCGATATCGGTATCCTGCGCACGATGGGCCTGACAGAGGGGTCGGTCATGCGGGTGTTCTTCATCTGCGGTGCCTCCGTCGGCACGGTGGGCACGATTGCGGGCGTGGTCCTCGGCTGCCTCTTCGCGATCTATATCGACCCGATTTTCTCTTTCGTGAACTACATCTCCGGCGGCGGCGTCTGGGATCCGTCGATCCGTGGCATCTATGCTTTGCCGGCCAAGCTGGAGCTGGCCGATGTACTCTCGGCGGTTTTGCTGTCGCTGGGTCTCTCCTTCGGCGTGACCATCTTCCCGGCGCGTCGGGCGGCGCGTATGAACCCGGTGGAGGCGCTGCGCTATGAGTGACCCGGTTCTGGAACTTCAAGGCATTGCCAAGAGCTACAACCCGGGCCAGCCGGGCGCGGTCAATGTTCTGGAGCATTGCGACCTGTCGGTGGCCGCAGGCGAGATCGTTGCGCTCGTCGCGCCTTCGGGGGCAGGCAAGTCGACGCTTTTGCATATTGCTGGGCTTCTGGACACGCCCGACGCAGGCGCAGTGCTGCTGAACGGGAAACAGATGACCGGCAAGGGCGATCAGGCGCGGACGATCGCGCGGCGGCGCGAGGTCGGTTTCGTCTACCAGTTCCACCACTTGCTGCCGGAATTCAGCGCGGCGGAGAACATCGTTCTGCCGCAGCTGGCCAATGGCGTGGCGCGTGGCGCGGCCGAGGCGCGGGCCGCGGCGTTGCTCGGCTCGGTCGGGTTGTCGGAGCGCGTGACGCATCGCCCGGCGCAGCTGTCGGGCGGGGAGCAGCAACGGGTCGCGTTTTGCCGAGCGCTGGCCAACCAGCCGCGTCTTCTGCTGGCGGATGAACCGACAGGCAATCTCGACCCGGCCACGTCCGAGACCGTCTTTGCGGCGCTGATGGCTCTGGTGCGGGAAACCGGGATGGGCGCGCTGATTGCAACGCATAATTTCGAGCTCGCCGGACGAATGGACCGTGTCGTGCGGCTGGATGCCGGCCGGCTTGTCGCGCATCGCTGACCAACGTCGTCAGGGAGAATATCTGCTCGGCGGACACATCTGCATTTGGAGGTCGCGCGCGTGAAAGCGCGGGAGCAAATCCCCCTCTTCGTTGGCGGACAACTCAGTGCATGGGTGATCGTAGAAAGCGAAGGCACTGGTCGGGCAGTGCCTCGGTCTCGCAATCATGGATGTGCGCTGGTCTTTCGGCCCATGACCCAGATCATGGACATAATCCCGGATATCCGCGAAGCTTCGGCCAAGAGGGAGATGCCCATGAAATCGGTGATTTCTTTGCTATGTGTCTTGGTCTGGATGCTTCCGGTCGCCGCGTATGCGGATGACGCGCTTGACGATGGGGCGCGAGTATTTCAGCAGGCCTGTGCCGGTTGCCACGGTGCGGAGGCGCGTGGCGACGGGCCGACGGCGGCGCTTCTGAGTGTTCCGGTGCCGGACCTGACCTTGTTTGCGCGTGATCAGGACGGGATGTTCGACGCCGCCCGCATGGTGCGGTTGATCGACGGACAGGAGGGATTGGCCGCGCATGGGGGACCGATGCCGATGTTTGGTGGCTTGCTCACGGGGCCATCGGAGGTGATCGACGCTTGGGACGGATCTCCTGTCTTGACCACTAAGCCGATACTCTCGATCGTGCGTTGGCTGGAAACGCAGCAGCGATAGGAGGGGAGCGCGATGTCGGTAAAAGTTGCGGTTCTTCTTTCGGCGCTACTGATCCCTGCAAGCGTGCAGGCCATGGATGCCGAGGCGGGAAAGGCGCTGTTTCAACGCTATTGCGCGACCTGCCATGGCGGTACCGGTGCCGGGGACGGCCCGACCGCACGGATCATATCGGTTGCGCCGACGGCGCTTACCGAGCTTTCGGCGGCCAATGGCGGCGTCTTCCCTTTTTCGCGCGTCATCCGGCGCATCGACGGGCGTGACATGATCGTGGCTCATGGTAGCCCGATGCCGATCTACGGGGCGTTTTTCGAAGGAGACGAACCGGTTTGGGTGCCGTCGGACGACGGGGAAATCGAGGCGAGCCCGCCCGTGATCGCAATTGCGCGCTATTTGGAGGGTATCCAGGAAAACTGAGACTGGACGGGATGTTTGTGACAATGAAACGACGCCGCCGCCTCATGAATCCACGCTTACTTGAATCGTTCCACGCGCAAGCTAATGTCGATCCTGCTGCCATCTTAACCTGCCGATTCGGGGAATCGTCGTGAAACCTTTTGTGACATATGCCATCGCCGCCATAGCGGCTCTTTCCCTGACCAATGGGGCAATCGCGCAGGACATTGCGCAGGCCGATCCCGCGGATCTGGCCTCGACAGAGCTGGCCACGACCGCTCAGGACACGACGCCAATCGCGCTGCGCATCGATCCCAGCAAGAATGTCATTCTGCGCTACGATATCCGGGCAGGCGTTCAGGCGCGCCCGGCCTATTTCGGCTCCGACGAGATGGTGGCCGCGCCCGATTTCGCGCTGCATTTCGATTATGCCCGGCTCAAAGGCCTTGGTGCGTATGGAGATCCGGATGGAAACTCCGTTCCCCGTGCCCTTGGTATTCGCGGATCGCTGCGCTTCATCGGCAAGCGAAGCGCGGATGATTTCGATGAGCTGAAAGGGCTGGAAGATATCGACCCGTCGCTCGAGCTCGGTCTCGGGCTCGTCTATCGCCAGAGAAATTTCGAAGCTTTCGGCGACGTGCGCTACGGCGCGATCGGGCATAACGGCTTTGTCGGTGAGCTTGGCGCCGATGCCATCGTCTTCCCCAGCGAGCGTTGGGAATTCCGGCTTGGGCCGCGTATGGTGTTTGGCGATGACGAGTTCGCCAATACCTATTTCGGCGTCAGCGACAGCGAGTCGATCGACAGCGGGCTGGCCTCGTACAACGCCGACGGCGGCCTGCTTGGCGCTGGTTTCGAAGCCAAGGCGAAGTATCGCTTCAATGAATTGTGGGGGCTTGAGGCGTCTTTCCGTGCGGATCGACTTCTCAACAGCGCCGCGGATTCGCCGATTACCGAGATGGGGAGCGAAGATCAGTTCCGTATCCGCCTCGGCATTACACGCGAGTTGGTGCTGCAGTTCTGACGCGGTCCTGACAAGGCGCCCGACTTTTGATTTCCCGGCATTCAAGACGTGACATGGTTCGACGCCCCCGGGAGGGGGCGCGGTCCTGCGCGTGCCGCAACGGGCAGGCCTAGGTCGTGCCGCGCACCTGCTCCACCTTTGCTTTCCCGGCTGGTGAAGCGGGGCGATATGCGGGAGGGAGAGTAAACCCGGCCGCAGGTCAGGGGGCGCCCCGGGCATGATGCGTTTGGAAAAGACGGACGTGTCCGGCTTGCGCCCGACCAGCGGCACCCAGGAGGGCCTTGGCGAGATGGTCCAGCCGGCGGCACGGCTGATCGCCGTCCTTCTCTGGGTCGTCGTGATCTGCATTCTCTTGCGGATCGTTCAATTCGGCCTGACGCCAATTCGCCTGCTTCAACTGTTGATAAGCGTCGGGATTGTCCTGGCCTGCGTCAAAAGGGGCACCGGGCTGAGGGCGGGATGGCATACTGTCTGCATCGCCGGGTTCCTGCTGTTATCCCTCACCGGAACGATACAGTTCGGTTTGGCCGCGCCGGGGGTTCTCGCTCTGGTTGCAACGAATATCCTGACCGCGATCTTTGCCCGCAAGCGCGTCGCGCAAATTCTGTTGCTGGTCCAGTTCTTCTTTTTCGCCCTGATCGCCGCGGCCTTCAGGTTCGGGCTGATCGCGCCTCGGGTCGACCTGAACCTGTTGAATGCGGACCCGGTCAACTGGATCCTGCTGGCGGTTTGCCTGGCTGCCCTCTCGGTTTTCTGCATCCATCTCGTCGAGCGGACGCGCCTGCATCGACTGGCGGTCAACGCCGAGCTCGCGCAGCAGAACGAGACGCTTGAAACACTTGTTCAGCACGCGCCCGAGGGGATCGTGGTTCAGGACATGGAGACGGGGCATTTCACGGTCGTCAATCCGGCGGCGGAACGGCTTCTGGCTGCCTCGGCGGAAGCACTGATCGGGCGGGCGGGGCTGCGCGAATTCGCCTCCACGCGGAGCGCGGAAGGGCACATGTCGAAGGAGGTGCTGGCGGCCTATCTTTCGGAGGCCCTGGAGGGAGAGGTTCCGCGTTTCGAGTGGAGGCTGCGCGATATAGAAGGGCGGGAATTTCCCTGTGAGATGACGCTGACGCGGCTGCCCAATCCGGACCGGCGGCTGGTCCGGGTAAGTATTGCCGATATTTCCGACCGCGCCGAAGCCGGACGGATGCGCAACCTCAACACCGCCGTGCTCCGCAACAGCTCGGAGGGCATGATCCGTTGTGACCGCGCGGGAGCGATACAATGGATCAACCCGGCCTTTGAAAAGGATACGGGTTTCTTGTTGCATCAAGTCTCCGGAGAATGCCTGGGCACGTTGCTGGTGGGGGGCGGGCGCAAGGCCGTGATGGAAATCGTCGAGGGCAATGCCGCGATCGCCCCCGCTGCGGGTCCGCTCTGGAGTGGGGAGATGAAGTTCCGCCATCGCGATGGTGAACCCATTTCCACCTGGACGACAGTAAACGCATTGCACGACGCTACGGAGCAATTGACGGGTTTCGTTCTCCTGATCCGCAACCGCAGTGAATTGCTACGGGCAAACACGAAGCTCAGCCAGCAGGCGGAAACGGATCAGCTCACCGGGCTGGTGAACCGGATCGGCCTGATCCGGCACATCGATGCCGCATTGGCCCAACACAAAGGTGCGCCGATAGCGTTGGTCAGTCTCGATATCGACCAGCTCAAACAGGCCAATGACCGCTTCGGCCACGATATCGGTGATGAGATCCTGCTACAACTGACGGGTCGTTTGCAGGGTTGCGTCGAGGCCGCCGACTGTCTGGCGCGCCATTCCGGCGATGAGTTCAGCGTGATGCTGCAGGGAGCGGACGCGGTGGAGCGCGCACAGGATCTCGCGCCCCGGCTACGTGCCGAAATATCCCGCCCCATCGAATTCGCGGGCGGAAAGATGCAGCTGAGCGCGTCGATCGGGGTTACTTTCAGCCCCGATCACGCGGCGGATGCGGCTGGCCTGATCCGCGCGGCGGATCAGGCGCTCTATGTGGCCAAGTCCGGCGGCGGCAACCGTGTCGTGAACTACACGCCCGAGATCGGGCGGCGCGCGCATGACCGGGTACGCCTCGTGGACGAGATCGAGCAGGGGTTGGACCGGGGCGAGTTCCGGCTGCTCTACCAACCCGTCGTTGCGCTCGAGGATGGACGCCTTGCCAAGGTCGAGGCCCTCGTGCGCTGGCAGCATCCCGAGCTTGGCCTGCTGGGCCCGGACCGCTTCATTCCCCATGCCGAGGAGGCACGGGTGATCGACCGGATCGGGGATTGGGTCTTTCACAAGTGCATCAGCGACCTGCCGGCGATGCAGGCGCGTTTCGGATCGGATTTCCAGGCGAGCCTGAACGTGTCTCCACTGCAACTGGCCAGCGGGGACGCATCCCGTTTCGAAGCCTGGGAGGAAAGCCTTCGGGTGCTTGGGCAGGGCGGCGGGTTGATCTTCGAGATCACGGAAGGCGCGATGCTCGACCCGAACCCTGCCACGATCACGCGCCTGCAGGCGTTTCGCGCCGCCGGCGTTCAAATCGCGCTGGACGATTTCGGGGCCGGTCACACCTCGCTTCGCTACTACCTGAACCACGATTTCGACTTCCTGAAAATCGACCGGGAATTCGTCACCGGCGGCCCGGAGAGTGCGCGCGCAAGGGCGCTGTGCGAGTCCCTTCTCGGCTTTGCCCGCCGGCTGGACGCCGTGGCCATTGCCGAGGGCGTGGAAACGCCGCAACAGGTCGACATGCTCCGGCAGGCAGGTTGCCAGCTCGGTCAGGGCTACTTTTTCTCGCCGCCCTTGCCCCTGGAGAAACTGCTGGAATTGCCGTCGACCCTTCCGCTGGACTGAGCGCGGCGTCGTGTTCGCCCTCCGGGACGGGAGGAGCCTATAGGCTCATCATTGCACGAGGATTGGACGCATACCTTGCAATGGGGCGACCATTCTGGCAACGACCGTATGTTTGATACCCATGGATATGGATAGAGAATAAAAGCCTTGCGTATTGTCATTCAGATCCCCTGTCTTAACGAGGAAGCGACGATCGCAGGGACGATCGCCGATATTCGTGAAGCGACGCGAGAGCTGGGAGATGTCGTCGTGCTCGTCGTCGATGACGGCTCTACCGACCGAACCGTCTCTGTGGCCTTCGCCGGCGGCGCCGATCACGTCGTGCGCCACAAGATCAATCGTGGCCTCGCACGCGCCTATATGACGGGTCTGGCCGTTTCCATGAATCTCGGCGCCGACGTGATCGTCAACACCGATGCCGATAACCAATACAAGGCATCGGGCATTCCCGCTCTGGTAAGGCCGATCCTCGATGGCACGGCGGACATGGTGGTCGGCGCGCGTCCCATCGACGACATCGAGCATTTCTCGCCGCTCAAGAAACGCCTGCAGCGTTTCGGCTCGCGCATGGTGCGTTTTCTCAGCCATACCGAGGTTGTCGATGCTACCTCCGGCTTCCGCGCGATCAGCCGACAGACCGCTCTGCGCCTCAATACGTTGTCGGATTATACCTACACGCTGGAGACCCTGATCCAGGCCGGGCGCAGCGGGTTGCGGGTGATGTCGGTCGATATCGACACCAATCCGCCGACGCGGGAATCGCGGCTGATCAGCTCCATTCGCAAATACGTCATGACTTCCTCCATGGACATGATGCGTGTTTTTGCCGTTTACGCGCCGCTCCGGGCCTACCTGATCGCGGGCAGCGTGCCGCTCGCGGGCACGGTGCTGCTCGGTCTGCGTTACCTGTTTCTGATCAGTTTCGGCGATCCCACGCGGACCCACGCGCCAAGTCTGATCCTCGCGGGGATTTTTGCCGGCCTCGGTTTCCTGATCGTCGGGCTGGGGATTATCGGCGAGTTGCTGGCGGTGAACCGGCGTATCCTCGAGGAGCTGCGCCTGAACCAGCGCCGCAAGGATGTGCTCGAAGGAAAAGTGATGGCGCAGGTGAATTACGAGACCGCCAAACGTCCCGAGGAACGCGAAGCTTGAGTGAAATGAACGAGATGCAGGCGCGGCTCTTCCGTCTTGGCGCGCGGAGCCTGTCCAAGATCCTGACCCTTCAGGACCGGGTGCCGCACAGCCCGACCTATGGCTGTTTCGACCGCAATTTCTGGCATCTGCGGATCACGGATTTCCCCTCCGGCATGGCGCAGGAATTCGTGCTGCCGCTGGCGCTGGCCTATGCCCATCCCTTTGAGGGCAACCCGTTCCACCTCAACCCGACTATCCGCGAGTGGATCCGTGCCGGTATCGCCTATGCCGCGCAAAGTGCGCACAAGGATGGGGCCTGCGACGACTATTACCCGTTCGAAAAGGCCGCCGGGGCGGCGGCGTTTTCGCAATACGCGATGCTGGAGGCACTGCGCCTGACCGGGATCGACCCGGCGCCGTTCCTGCCTTTCCTGAAGCTGCGCGGCGGTTGGCTGGGCAAGCACCAGGAAAGCGGGCGGCTGTCGAACCACGAGGCGCTGATTGCCAATGGCCTGTTCCGGCTGGCCGATCTCAGCGGCGATCAGGGCTTTGCCGAGATGGCCGAGCGCCGCGTGGCGCGGCTGCTCTCGTGGCAATCGGATGAGGGCTGGTTTTTCGAATACCAGGGCGCGGATCCCGGCTACCTGACGCTGACCATCGCCAATATGGGCGAGATTGACGCTCAGCGCCCCGATCTGGGCCTGCGTCCGGCGATTGCCCGGGCGATCGACTTTCTCGACGCGATCCAGCCGCCCGATGGCTGGATTGGTGGCGAATGGACCAGTCGCAACACCAACAATTACTTCCCGCACGGGATGGAAATCTGCGGCGCCTGGCACCCGGAGGCGCTTACCGTCAATGACCGTGCCGTGGCGGCGATGGACCCGGCGCCGGAATATGACGACGATCACATCCTCGCCCATCATAGCTGGTCCTACCTGAAGGCGGCGATTGGCTGGTGTGCAGCGCGCCCCGAAGACAGCGGCGCGCTGCCAGACGCGGCGGATTACCCGGAAGCCGGTCTTGCGATTCGACGCGCCGGGGCGTCGACCCTGCTGGTGGCAACCAAGAAGGGCGGCAGCTATCGTTACTATGATGGACACGCGCTGAAGCGCGCCGATACCGGGGTTTCGCTGCGGGTGAAATCCGGAAAGAAGATCCGCACGCTGGTCTGCCACCTGTGGACCGACGCGCCCGAGATGGTCGTTGACGGGCAAGGCCTGACGCTCTCCGGCACGATGGGGCGGGCCAAGGCGAGCCAGATGACACCGGTGAAGAACGTGATCCTGCGGGTGCTGATGTTGACGATTGGCCGGCTCAATCCGGATCTTGTCAGGCAGGCGCTGCAACGGCTGCTGATCACCGGCAAGGACAGCACGGCCTTGCGGTTCGAGCGGCGTTTCGCGCTGTCGGAGGAGGGGCTGGAGGTTCAGGACCGCATTCACGGCCCCGGCGAGCTCGTCGAGGCCGGCATAGGCCCGGCCCAGACCTCGATCTACACGGTAATGAGCCGCGTCTATCACCCGCCGCAGCTTCAGCCTTGGGAAGATCTGAGCGCCAAGATCCAGCCGGGCGACGGGCTGCGGCTTGAGCACAGTACAAACCTCCCTGCCGCGTCATGAAGCGTCTGATTTCCATCGCTGTCAGCCTGGCGATCCTGTCGATTGTCTGGGCCATGCTGGACCGGGGCGCGATCTGGGCCGCGCTGAAACAGACTGATCCGGGCCTGCTGGCGCTGTCGCTTCTGTGGCTGGTCGGGCTGGTCGGGATCTCGGCGCTGCGCCTGATCGCGCTGGCCCGTGTCACCGATTTCTTCCTTCCGCCACGCCGCGCGCTAGAGGCGACCTTTGTGGCCAACACGCTCAACATGGTGCTGCCGGGCAAGCTGGGCGACCTGCTCAAGGCCGCCTCGATGGCCGATGCCGGGGCAGGGGAGCTGCCCGCGGCGCTTTCGCTGGGCGCCTGGGAAAAGCTGATGGACCTCGTCATGCTCTTCGTCGTGGCCGCCCTTGCCAGCGGTTTTCTCGGCGGCGCGCCGGTCCTGACGGCGTTCCTGGCGCTTGCCGGGGGCGCGGGGCTTGCCGTCGCGCTCGTGCCGGGCGTCATTGCGTTCATTGCCGCGCGCATGGGCGCACGTGGGGTGAAATTCGCCGAGGCCTGGGGGGCGATGCTCGGGCGGTTGCGGGCGCGTCCGGGCGGGCTGGCGACGGTTGTCGGCATGACGGCGCTGCTCTGGGCGGGGCATCTGGTGCAGATCGCGATGATGATGACGGCGCTTGGCGTGACAGGGGATGCGGGTTTCTGGGGGCAGGTGCTCGCGATGATTCCGATAGCCATCGTCGCCGGGCTGGTGCCGCTCACCTTTGCGGGTGTCGGCACACGGGATGCGGCCATCGTGACGCTTTTCGGTGGCATGATCGGCGGTGAGACGGCGGCGGCGCTCGGGGTGCTGTTCTGGCTGCGATACCTTGTGCCCGGCCTTTTCGGCCTGCCGCTCGTGCCGCGTTATACCGGGCAGATCCGCGCCCATCTGCGCGCGCGCAGGGCCGGGCAGGGCTGATGTCACGGCTTTCGGCATCGACCCTGCTGCCGCTGGCGATCTTTCTGCTGGTGCTCGTGGCGATGCTCTTGCGGGTGCTTCCCGAGGCGCTGACGGACCCTTGGGCGATCACCGAGGATGACGGGCGCCATTTCGTGGTCTGGCTGCGGGCGATGGCCGACCCGGAGCTGTTCCGCGACGACCCGATCGCGGCCTATTTCGGGGCGCTGACGCCGCTGCCCTACAAGTGGTTGTTCCTGCCGGCCGTTTGGCTCGGCATCGATGTGGTGAGCTGGCAATTGCTGGTGCTGGCCCCGTCAATCGTGGCCCTGACGCTTTGGGCCGCGAACCGGTTCTTGGGACATTATTTCCCCGATCCGATCATCCGGGCGCTGTGCCTTGCGTTGATGGTCTATGTGACGATGGACGACCTCGTGGCCGGGCTGCCGCGCAGCTTTGCCATGCTGATCCTGTTCGCGGGGCTGCTCTTCTACCTCGAAAGACGGCTACTTGCGTTGGTTCTCGTGCTGATGCTGGGGGCCAATATCTATCCGGCAGCGGCGATAGTCGCGCTCTCCGGCATCGGAATGGCGGGGCTGATCGCATTTGCCACAGAGCGCCGGATTGCGGCGGCCGAACCGCTGCTGACCCTCGCCGCCGTCGTGGCCACGCTGGTGGGGCTGGCGATCTTCCTGCGCTCGGCCGGTGCAACCGGCGAGGTGTTCTCGCTGGCCGAGGCGCGCCAGATGCGGATCTTCGGGCCCTCCGGGCGCACGCAATTCTTCGACGGTTCCGGGGCTTATACCGCGATCTGTTCCAGGCGCGGCGGCTACCTCAAGGAATGCCCCGACCTGCCGCCCGTGCTGGCATTGCTCATTCAGATGGGTGGGCTGACAGTGGCGCTGATGATCCTGCGCAAGGCTGTTGCGGATGCGCGCAGCTTCCGCCTGCTACCCGGCCTGTGGGCCGGGGCCACGATCCTGTTCCTGCTCGCTTATGCGGTTGCCTTCAAGGCGCACCTGCCGACGCGCTATTCGGGGACCGGTTTGTCGTTGCTGCTGCCCGTGGGGATCGCCGCAGTTGCCGGTTTTCTAATCAGCCACTGGCGGCAGACTGTGCGCTGGATCGGGCTGGGGCTCTGCTGGATGATCCTGCTCGGTTTTGCCCAACAGACGCTCGGCGTCTGGACGGGCGACTATTTCCGGGATCGCAACGCAGAGCTCTCCGCCGAAATACGCGCCCTGCCCAAGGACAGCATCATCGCTGGTTTTACGCGCTACGCGGATTTCGTCCCGGCCTATACCGGCCGCGCGGTCTACGTTTCGAGCGAACTTACGGTGCCCTACAAGAAACCTTATTTCGAACTGGCCTCGGATCGGGTTGCGGTTCAGGGCAGGCTGTTTTCCGGGCCGGTCGATGCGGTGTGGCACGAAAGTCTCGCGCAATCCGGTATCGACTATTTCCTCGAGGGCTCTGGAACCAGGTCGAGTTGGAAACGCATGGCGCTGTCTTTCGAGAGCCTTGCTTCCTGGCCGGGACGCACCGTTTTCACGCAGAACCCTTCGGTGGCGGCTGCGTGCCGGGTGGCCGGTGTCAGCGAGATCGACCTGATCGATGCTGCCTGTTTCGCGGCAGGCCTTTCCGGCAAGTGAGGGGCGGCAGGGGCGCCGCCGCATAGACGGCGCACGCCCGCTGCCTAGGCAATCAGCTCAGATGTTTTTCGAAATGGGCCAGGGTCCGCTCCCAGGCGAGCGTCGCAGCGGCCTCGTCGTACCGCGGAGTGGTGTCGTTGTGGAAGCCGTGGTTCGCGCCGGCATAGATATGTCCCTCGAACATCTTGCCATTATCCTTGAGCGCTGCCTCGTAAGCGGGCCAGCCGGCGTTCACCCGCTCGTCCAACTCGCCGTAATGCAGCAGGAGCGGCGCCTGGATCGCAGGCACATCCGACGCGTCCGGTTGCCGCCCGTAGAAGGGCACGGAGGCGGCCATGTTCGGATAGGCCACGGCCAGCGCGTTGCAGACCCCGCCACCGTAGCAGAAGCCGACCGCGCCGACCTTGCCGGTCGAACCTTCATGGCCGACGAGGAATTCGAAGGCGGCAAAGAAGTCTTCCATCAGCTTTGCGCCATCCAGTTCCTTCTGCATCGTCCGGCCATCGTCGTCATTGCCGGGATAGCCCCCGAGCGGCGTCAGCCCATCGGGGCCGAACGCCAGGTATCCGGCCTTGGCCGCGCGCCTCACGACGTCCTCGATATAGGGGTTCAGGCCGCGATTCTCGTGGATTACCAAGACGGCAGGCAGCTTGCCCGTGGCCCCGGCGGGCTTCGCCATCAGGCCCTTGATCGTGCCATGCCCGTTCGGGCTTTCATATTCGACGGTCATCGTCTCGATGGCGGGATCGGCCGGGTCGACCTGCTGGGCCAGGGCGTAATTGGGCTGAAGGCTCTCCAGCACCACAGCGGCGGTGACACCGGCGGCGAGGTATTGTCCGGAATTGCGGAGGAATTCCCGCTTGGTCATCTTGCCATGCACGTAGCCGTCATAGAGTTCGAGGATCCGCGGGTCGAAATCGGAAGCCTTCTTGCGCTGCATTGGAAATCTCCTGGCTGAGGAAAGGGTCAGTGGAATTCAAGCCCTGACGGGCGTCGCGGTGGTCTTCCATCGACCGCCGCACGCAACGCGCGACGGTCAGCCTTATCACTCAGTATCGCCACAAAATGCGCGCGCCACCGAGTCACGTCTTCGTTATTTCGCTGGGCCGCGATCAGACGGCGCCGGTATACTCGCCGCGCGCCGGGTAATCGTTCTTGATCGCGAAATCGAGCGCGCCCAGCAGCTCGGAGAAATGCGGGCGCGAGAAGGGCATGGTCTGAACCGAGCCGTAATAGAGCGTCTGTTGCGGCGTCACCATGAACAGGCCCGGCTCGGAGAAGAGCGCCGGCTCCTCGATGCCGATGGAGGTCTTGCCACGCGAGGTAGAGATATAGAGGCCCCAGTCGCGCGCCACGCCGAGCGGCAAGTCATAAGCGATGCGCAGCGCGTCCGCGTCGATCTTGTCGGCCATCGCCTGCGCGCGTTCCTGCCCGTCCGAGCTGACCGCGATCGTGCTCACGCCGCGTTCGGCAAAGGCGGGGGTCTGTTTCTGCATCTCGCCCAGATAGGTGGCGCAGATCGGGCAATGCAGGCCGCGATAGAAACAGATGATCGTGCCGCGCTCGGTGTTTTCCGCGGAGAGATCGAAGACGCCATGGGACAGGGTCGGCAATTTGAGGTCCGGGGTTTTCTGACGGGGAAGAAGCATGAGGGTTCCTTGCTGCTCTTGGTGGTTGGAGATATCCGGGGCATCATGGCCGATTTTTTTGTTTGATAAATTCCATAAATATGACCAAAAAACCGGAATGGAGAAAATTGATCGCCTCTCGACCCTCATGACCCGTTTCCGTCTGTCCGCGCGACTAGCGCCGCTCGGGGAGGCAACGCTGATTGCAACGCGCCCCGGCGACGCGCTTCCGGGGCAGGTGATCCTTGGCGCCAGACCGGTGGAAACGGACGTGCCAGAAGCTGACATCCTGCTCTCGGCCAGAGTGGACTGGGGGGGCGATGCGAACCCGTTATTCCTCGCACTGCCAGAACGCATGGTGCACGATCTGTCGGAGGATGACGGCACGCGCCAACTCCTGTCGTTGATCGACACCGAGATCCGTAGCCGGCGATGCGGGGCGGAATCGGTGATCGGGCGGCTCGTGGAGGTGTTGCTGGTGCGGATCCTGCGCGGGCAGATCGAGGCGGGATCGGTCGAGACGGGCCTGCTGGCGGGATTGTCCGATCCGCGTCTGAGCCGCGCCATCGTTGCCATCCATGACGCGCCCGAGCGGCTGTGGACGAATGACGATCTGGCGCGGGTCGCCGGGCTGTCGCTGAGCCGCTTCGTGGAGCTGTTCCAGACACGCGTTGGCGAAACGCCGGGGGCCTACTTGCGGCGCTGGCGGCTGACGCTGGCCAGCCAGGACCTTGCGCTTGGCGAGCGGGTCGAGCGGGTTGCGCACAGGTACGGGTTTCGCTCGGCGGAGGGGTTCTCCCGCGCGTTCAAGCGCCAGTTCGGCCAGCCGCCGCGGTCGTTGCGTCTGTCGGCGCCGGTGGGCGCGCGGGAAGGAGCGGCTTGATTGCGCAGGCCCGGGGGCCTTGTAAAATACCGCCAGTCGGTGCAACAGGCGCGCCAACCAGCCGGATATCAGGAGACGACCACCTTGAGCGCAACCCCTCAAGCCGAAGCACAGATGCAGGACGTGGCGGTCACACGGGCCGCCCGGCTCTCGGTTGCGCCGATGCTCGACTGGCCAGAGACATAACTAATATCAAATTACTGCGAAACAATATGTGCAATCTGTGTGCATTTTTCTGCCCTCGCTCCACGGCATCCATCACAGAAATGGCCCGCCCCGTGACAGTGCGGGCCTCCATACCGCTGGGGGCGGTTGCTCCGTCTTCGTGCCCCTTCCTGTCAGGGCGGATCAAGCGCACCGCCACCCTAGGTCCAGGACCATTAGTACATGCGGCATTGAGGTCTGCTTTGCCGACCTAGCGGCCGTTCGCTGCGATGGAGAAATAGGAGACGACGCCTTCGCGGCATCGGTCAAGAAGGGCGGAATCCGGACTTTCTCTGCAGGCGAGAACCGCTCACGAGTTATCGTCAAAAGCCGACATTCACATTCGCCTGAATCCGAGATGTTCACTACGCTGCCGAAAGTCGACTCGGAGCCCATTTTGACTGATGCCGCGCGGTGCACCAAGGTCCGCTTGTTCACAACGGCCAAGACTATCCAGAGAAATCATCACGAGGCAAATAGCAGGGACTGACATGAAATGAATGGTGCGTAGGCCAACAGGTTAGACTGAAGCCATTGCTTTGAAGCCTCGTCCAAGTTTGTGCTCAAACACAGGATACTGTGCAAACTTTTAAAGGCTCTTGCGCAATCATAGTGGGTATCGCCCCAAATCTTAGATGCGCGATGTTTCGCATGGATCGCGCACGCTCAGAGAACGGCTCTGGCGCAGTTGTCACCGGCTTCGAGCGTTGATCCAAATTGGTTCGACAGCGAGGAAAACCGGTTGAGAATTGATTCAGCCTCGGCACCCTGTGCCAAACGTGGACGCCCCCTGCGGTGACGCTGTTCACCCAGACCGAGGGAAGCGGGATGTACTTCGACATCGACAAGCGTGTCATCCTCAAAGCGGCATATCGGGACCACAGTCTGCCAATAGCGTTCATCGGAAGGGAAGCCTTTCTGGTCATCTAGTGTGCGCTGCTTGTAGAGCTGCGTCGGTGTCAGTTGGTCATCGACACGGAAGCGATCATAGGATTCGCCTGGCAGCTGCCGGACCATTTCGTTCTGACCGATGAAATTACCGAGACTGTAGAAAATCGGTTTGCCCTTGTAGATTTCCATGCCGCGCAGCAGATGCGGCCCGTGGCCGACGACCAGATCGGCACCTGCGTCGATCACCGCGTGGGCGAACTCGACGATGAAATCCGCCGGTTGGTCCTTTTCATTGGCATGTTCATGGGCGTGGATGCTGACCAGCGCGATGTCAGAGGCCAGTTTAGCCTCTTCAACCCAGCGGATGATCGCGGCCAGGTCTTTGGGGTTCGGATGGCGCACATGGCGGGTTTGCTCGCCTACGCGGAAGTTCATGCCATTGAGGGGAAAAATGCCCTCCGGGGCTTCGAAGGCAAACCCTGTGCCAATGCGGAGCTGGCGGAACTTCTCCAGGCCCAGCCCCTCGGCCATCTCTTTCACGACGGCCATTTGCTCTGCCGTCACCTCATAGGTGCTGTCGGGCCAAAGCGGGTTCAGGCCGGGTCGCCCCTGCATGGCTGCCGTCTGGCGCGCGGCTTCCTGCCCCTTCGTATAAGTGGACCCACAGGCGACCATGCCGATCGTCGCATTGGGCGTCGTGAGATAAGCGGCGCGTCGGGCCTCCTCAAGGTGTCGTCCGGCCCCGGCGTGGCAAAGGCCGCGTTTGTCGAGTTGGTCCAACGTATATTCAAGCCCAGAGATGGAGTAGTCGAGCGTGTGGTTTGTCGCCGTGGAAAACATTCCAAACCCGGCCTCGGCCAGGTCATCCAGCACCCATGACGGCGCGCCGAAATGCGACCCGCCGCTGTCAAAGGCGGGATCGCCGCGATAATCGTTTGGCAAGACTTCCAGGTTGGTGAACCCCGCATCGCATCCACGGATCAGATCAAAGAGAGGTTTGATGACCGGGTCTGACTTGCTGAGAAGCCGCCGTTGCAGGATGCTGTCACCGGTCAGGGCCAGTGTGGTCATATCTTGCCCTCCGACCCGAAGTAGTCCCGCATGATTCTGCCGTAGACGGACTTGAGCGCGTTGATTTCGGCCACGGAGACGTGCTCATCCACCTGATGCAAGGTCTCGCCGGTCAAACCAACCTCGACCACCGGGCAGTGCTTGAAGAGGTGGCGGGCATCGGAACTGCCGCCCAGTGTCGTCATCTGTGGTCTTTGTCCCGTTTCCTGTTCGACGGCATCTTGAACCAGCTTTGAAAGAGCCCCGGGCGGTGTAAAAAAACACTCTCCCGACAGGTGGTGATCGGTACTGATCGTGACACCGAACTTTTCCTCGGCGGTGCGCGTATGTGTGGACACCCAGTCAAGGACTTTCCCAGAGGTCCATTTGTCGTTGAACCGGATGCTCAAGGTCGCCTTGCACGTGGCAGGGATGACATTGCGCGCAGGATTACCCGTATCAATCGTCGTGATCGCGAGAGTCGAAGGCGCGAAATACTCCGTTCCTTCGTCCATGGCCGTTTCCCCGAAGCCTTGCAAAAGATCGACCAGTGCAGGAAGCGGGTTGTTCGCCTTTTCCGGATATCCCGAATGGCCTTGCACGCCAGTCACGGTCAGAAAGACCGTGATCGTGCCCCGGCGACCGATCTTTATTGCGTCCCCGATGGACTTAAGGCTCGTCGGTTCACCCACGATAAAGTGGTCGGCCCGCACATCATTGGCCTCCATCCATTGGACAATGGCACGTGTCCCATCGGGCGAGCCGGTTTCTTCGGCACCTGTGAGCGCGATGATGACGCGGCCATCAGGTGGTGTCTCGTTGACAAACGAGATGGCGGCCGCGGCAAAGGCCGCAACGCCAGATTTCATGTCCGTTGAGCCGCGCCCGTAGAGAATGCCGTCACGGATCTCTGCTCCAAAAGGATCGACAGTCCAGTCTTTTGGATCGCCTATCGGAACGACATCGGTATGACCGTTAAACCCGAACGTGCGGCCACTTCGGCCCTCCCCCCATACCGCATAAAGATTGGGAATACCCTTGCGATCAATGCGCTGACACTGAAACCCATGCTCGCTCAGCAATGCGCTTAGCAGCTCAAGCGCACCACCTTCCTCGGGGGTCACGGTCTGGCAGCGCACAAGGTCGGCTGTCAATTCGACGGGGTCGACGGCGTGTTGGGCGCGTGGTTCAGCCATGTTGTTCATACCACTTCCCTCGCCACCATGTGACAGGCACAGCTTTGCTGGCCGGTGAGATGTTCAAGCAGAGGCGCCTTGGCCTTGCATATCTCCTCGGCGAACTCGCACCTGGGGTGGAACGTGCAGCCGCCGGGCGGGTCGATCGGGTTGGGATAGGAGGAACCCAGCTCAATGCTCGGTACACCGGCACCGGGGTCGGGGGTCAACACGGACTTGAGCAGCGCCTTGGTGTAGGGGTGTTTGGGGGATTTGAAGATCGAGCGCGCGTCGGCGATCTCGACCACCCGGCCCAGATACATGACGATCACACGGGTTGCGATATGTTCGACCACCGCCATGTCATGCGTGATGAGCAGATAGGTGAGCCGCATCTCCCGGCGCAGTTCCAGCAGCAGGTTCAGGATTTGGGCCTGAACCGAGACATCCAGCGCCGAGGTCGGTTCGTCGCAGACGACAATCTCGGGTTTCAGGACCAGTGCACGCGCAATGGCGACACGCTGACGTTGCCCGCCAGAAAGCTGGTTGGGATAGTTGTGATAAAAGTTCCGCGGCAGGCCGACGCGCTCCATGATCTCTTCGACCACTTCTTGCTGCTCGCTTGCGCTTCCCATAGCGTGCAAGGCCATCGGACGGCGGATGATCTCGCCAATCGTTCGGCGGGGGTTGAGCGACGAATACGGGTCCTGAAAGATCGACTGGACCTTTCGCGACCGCTCGGCATTTGACATGGCCGAAATGTCACGCCCATCCAACGTGACCTTGCCATTGGTGGGGTCTTGAAGCCCCAAAAGCATGCGCGCCAGAGTGGACTTGCCGCAGCCGGATTCGCCGACAACGGCCACAACTTCGCCTTTGCGAAGGTCCAAAGATAGGTTGTCGACAGCTTTCAGCGGTTTGGGCGCGGAGAACATGCCCTGGCTGACCTGAAACACACATTCAGCCGCATCGGCAGACAGCAGGGGAGTTGCCTCCATGTCGATCCGGGAGCCATAGACATGGCCAGAGCCTGCCGCCTCATGGCCCTCTGGCGCGGCAGGGGCCATGAGGTCCTGAAACGGTAGAACGCAGCGATAGGCCTGACCCGTCAGCGCGTCACGCAAAGCAACACTCTCTTCTATGCAGGCGTCCTGAACACGTGTGCAGCGATTGGCAAAGCGACAGCCCTTGAACCGTGTTTTCAACGATGGAACCAGACCGGGGATGGACCCCAACTCGCCGCCCGGTTCGATCTGGCCGGGGATCGGAATGCTCTCCAGCAAGCCTTGGGTATAGGGGTGAACGGGATTTTGCAGTACATTCGCCACCGTCCCGGTTTCGATCACCTGACCGGCATACATCACCGCGATCTTGTCCGACACGCGGGCCACAACCCCCATATCGTGCGAGATGATGATGAGCGCTATGTTCAGTTCCTTTTGCAGGTCCTTGAGCAGATTCAGGATTTGCGCCTGAATGGTCACGTCCAGAGCGGTGGTGGGTTCATCAGCGATGATCAGGTCCGGATCGTTCATCAGCATCATCGCGATCATTACCCGCTGGCGCAGCCCGCCTGACAGCTGGTGCGGATATTGCGACAAGCGGCTGGCGGCGGCGGTGATCCCGACCTTTTCCAGGAGCTCAATCGCACGGGCGCGGGCCTCGGCCTTGGATGCGTTCTTGTGATGCTGCATCAACTCGGTCATCTGCCGCCCGATTGTGTAGACCGGGTTGAGCGACGTCATCGGCTCCTGAAAGATCATCGCGATCTTGTTGCCACGCAGCCTGGACATCTGGTCCTCGGTCGCGGTCAACAGATCCGTGTCATCAAACCTCAGGCACGCAGCTTGGGTGCGTGTGCCCTTTGGCAGAAGCCCCATGATTGCCATGGAGGACACCGATTTGCCTGAGCCGGATTCACCGACGATGCCAAGCGTTTCCCCCCGGTTCACCGTGAAAGAAACATCGCGCACGGCGGTCATTTCACCTTCGGCCAGTTTCAGGGTTACCGACAGGTCTTGAACTTCAAGTAGGGGCTGCATGTCTTTTTCCTCCCGCGGCATCAGTTGCGGCTTTCGGGTGCGGTGATGTCGCGAATGCCATCGCCCAGCAGGTTCACAGCCAGCACCAACAAGAACAGCGCGGCACCGGGGATCACGACGAGGTAGGGTTTGAAATACATCATGGTCTTGCCCTCAGCGATCATCAGACCCCAGGAGGCAGTCGGGGGCTGCACACCCACACCGAGAAACGACAGCGACGCTTCGTGGATGATGACAACGGCCATTTCCAACGAGAACACAACGATGATCTGGTTAAAGAGGTTCGGCAGGATTTCGTAGAACAGGATCTGCCGGTCGGTGCTGCCGATCGAGCGCGCCGCCGCGACATACTCAAGCGATCTGATCTGCCGGGTCAGCGTCCGCGTGACCACCATGTAGTATTGCCAATGCAACACACCGAGCACGATCACGAGGGTCGGGACGGAGGAGCCTACAAAGAACACAAGCGCCATGGCCAGCAAGAGAGACGGTAGCGCCAGTTGGCAGGTCAGCAAAAAGGAGGCGGCCTGATCGACGCGCCCGCCCAGATAGCCCGCACTGAGACCGATGGTGACGCCAATCAGACATCCCAAGGTTGCAGCGCCGAAGCCTACGCCCATGGAAATCCGTGCACCGTAAATCAGACGGCTCAGGTAATCGCGGCCAAGCGCGTCGGTGCCTAGGATATGCTCCCAGGACCCGCCTTCTTGCCACACGGGCGGCACCAGACGTTTCGCAAGGTCCTGAAGATAGGGATCATGCGGTGCAAAGAGCGGAGCGAAGATCGCGATCAATGCGAAAGAGATCACGATAAATGCGCCGAACTTGAAGCCAAAGTGGCTTTTTGCCTTGCGGATCATCCGCTCTTTCGGCGTCAGGTCGATGATATCGTCGGCCATTGCAGCCACGGCGTTCGCTGTTGTTGTCATGGGTTCACTCCACACGCATGCGCGGGTCAAGCCACGCGTTCAGGATGTCGCCCAGAACGGTCAGGACGATGAATACAAGGGCAAAGAAGAAGACGAGCATTTGCACCGTCGGGATGTCGGCGCCGAGGATCGACTCGTAGGCCAGACGGCCCAGTCCATTGAGCGCAAAGACCGTTTCGGTGATGACCGAGCCGCCCAGCTTGTAGCCCAGTTGGATCGCCAGAACGCTGACAACCGGCAAAAGCGCATTGCGCAGCGCATGGCGGAACAGGATCTGGCTTGGACGAAACCCTTTGGCACGGGCCGTTCGGATATAGTCAGAGCCCAGCACCTCGATCATGCCGGTCCGTGTCAGGCGCAGCACTTGGGGAACAGCGCTGGTGCCAAGAACGAAACAGGGCAAGACGAAGTGTTTCCATGTGGAATCTCCCGAGACAGGAAAGATCGGGAACATGACGCCCAAAAGGATGATCAGGATCAGCCCGAGCCAGAAATTCGGAACGGCCTGAGCGGCGGTGCCGAAACTCAAGGCAAAGCGATCAAGCCAGCCATTTGGTTTCAGCGCGGCCAGAACACCCAGCGGAAGACCTACAAGAATGGTGACGCTGAGCGCGCCAAGGGCCAGGGCAATGGTAACCGGGGCGCGCTCGATCAGCAGCTCGAATACCGGTTTTTTCCAGTAATAGCTGTCACCAAAGTCACCAACCAGAATGCTACCAAACCATTCGAAAAAGCGGACATAAAGTGGGCGGTCAAACCCGTATTGCACCCGGATTTGCTCGATCGCTTCTTGGGTGGCGTCTTCACCGGCCACCATCGCCGCGGGGTCGGCTGCCAGGTTCAGCAGCAGGAACGTGGCAAGCGACACGGTCAGCGCGACCGAAAGGCCAAGAGCGAGGCGTTTAAGGATGAATCTAAGCATGGCGGTTGTCCCCGCAAAATGAGTGAATGACGGACGGGCGCGGGAGGAACGCCCGTCCGTAGGGCGGCTTTACTTCCAGCTCAGCTCATTGAGCCGAGGCAGGCCGTCAGCCGGTGCCTCAAAGTTCACATCCACGCTCTTCACGTAGTTTTGCGAGTACTGGAAAATCGGAAGCAGGTAAGCCTCGTCGGCGACCTTCTTCAGGGCCTTCGCATACAGCTCTGCGCGTTCTTCCTGATCGACGGTTTCCAGCGCAGCCTTGAACCATTCTTGAACCTCTGCGTCGTGGTGCAGGTTGCGGTTGGACCCTTCGACATAGTAGTTGGAAATCGCGCCCAGATCAGGCGTCGCATAAAAGCCCCAGGCGTTCTGGAATGCTTCAAGCTGACCTTCTGCGCGGGATTTGGACAGCGCGGAAAGCTTCACGAAGTTGACATTCGCGGTCACGCCGACTTCGGCCAGATCGGCGGCAACCGCTTCCATGATGGGGCGTTCGCGATAGGCGGTCAGGTCGAACTCAAAGCCGTCCGGGTAGCCTGCTTCAGCCAGCAGAGCCTTGGCCTTTTCAGGGTCATAGTCGTATTCCGTGATCTCGACATCGCAGCCGAACATGCCCGCGTTGCAGGTCGAGTGAACGACGCGGCCTGAACCGCCGACAAGAAATTCAACGATCTCTTCGCGGTTTACCGCATGGTTGAGCGCCTGGCGCACCAGCTTGTTGGTGATTGGGCCTTCCGCATCGCTGACACCTGCGGCGTCCAGCACGAGGAAGGCAACGCGCGTGGATACGCCGGATACATGATCCACCATGGGCAATCCGCCCAGATCTTTGGCCGTATCGTCAGGCACGTTGAACGACCAGTTTACGCCACCCGACAGCAATTCCGCTGTCACTGTGCCCCAGTCGGGAATCGGGCGCAAAACGATTTTCTCAATCGAACCGGCCGCCTTGGGTCCGCCAGCGTAGTACCCATCATAGCGCTCCAGCTGCACACCGGCGCCCATCGCAAACTCAGAGATCTTGTAAGGGCCGGTGCCGACGAATTTTTGCGTCAGCGCATCAGGGTTGCCATCGCCATAGCTGCCTGCCTTGCGTGTCAGAACAAAGACGGCGATGTCACGCAGCATCAGGGGATAGGGTTGTTTGGCGGTGACGCGCACTGTGCGTTCATCAATCGCGACAGCGCTCTCGAACCAGCCACGGATAAAGGCGCCGCGTTTGGTCTTGGAGTCCGCATCGGCGATCCAGTCAAAGGAATAGACGATGTCTTCGACCGTTACGGGCGAGCCGTCATGGAATGTCAGGCCTTCGCGGAGTGTGAAGTCGATGGTGCGATCATCGACCCAAGTATAGTTTTCCGCCAGTGCGCCTTCATACTCTCCGGTGTCGAGGTTCAGCTCAACCAGCTGATCCGAGGTCAGATAGGACAGGATCAGGTTCTCGCGCGACGTTGAGTAGAGACCGTCAAGCGTCTGAACTTCCTTGTTGAAAGCTACAACCAACGTGTCATTCGCCTTGTCGGCAAAGCTGGGCAGCGCGGTGGAAAGCGCCAGCGCTGAGGCAAGCAGCATGGATTTGACGGACATATGGATTCTCCCCTTTTGAGTTCTCCTGCATCTAGTTAACGCAACTCGGTTGCATCCAAATAATGAATGATTAGTATCGCTAATATGCACCAGAAGAATTTGAACGCCATCGACTTGAATCTTCTAAAGGTTTTCTCGGCTCTCGCAGCCGAACGAAGCGTAACCAAAGCCGCGAACTCTGTCGGATTAAGCCAACCCGCCGTCAGCCATGCGTTGCGGCGGTTGCGCGACCTGATGGATGATGAATTGTTCATTCGATCCACCGACGGCATGCAACCGACCGAGCGTTGCCGTGAGCTGGCCCCGGCCATCGACGCCAGCCTCAAGATGCTTCAGGACGCCATGACGGTGAAGGATGACAATGATCCGGCCAACTTGCGTGCAACTTATCGCTTGGGCATGAATGATCTGTTTTCAACGCTGCTTGTGCCTGGCCTCACTGCACGTGTTGCGAAACAGGCACCGAATGTTTCATTGCGTTTTTTGCACTCGATGGCGATCAACCAAAACGTCGACGATGCCTATTCAGATCTGGAACGCGGAAGGATCGATCTCACGGTCATTCAGGATTTTGATACACCTTCGCGTTTTGATCGCGAACTTCTGGGAGCGAGTGAGTTTGTTTGTGTCGCGCGTGCAGGGCACCCGTTGTTTCAACCGGGTTTGAGCATGGAACAATACACGTCGCTTGGTCACATCATGTTCACCACGCTGGACGCCGAATACAGCCGTATCGACGAGGCACTTTCAAAGATGGGCATTCGGCGGCGGATCGAACTTCGTGTTCCGCACTATTCCGCAGCACTCAGCGCAACGGCTCTGACCGATCTGGTTTACACCGTGCCGCGCATTCTGGTTCCGCACGCCGAACAGGCTTTCGGGCTGCAGGTATCGGAACTGCCCTTTGAAGCTCCGTTCAGGAAGATTTTTCAGGTCTGGCACAGAACCCGCACCAAGGACTTTGGACATCAATGGCTGCGAAACGTCGTTTCCGACGTCTCGCAGCTTTCAGGAATTGTGCCTTGATGGACTGAACGCTTTGAGAGCGAGACTTGGACCGGTTTACTTCTGTAACGGACTTTGGCGCATGAGCAACGAAAGTTCGCTCTGTCCGCGATCTGCGCGTTCGACCCGATCCGGGTGTTGCGCTTGCAGCGAAAGGCGGCTTTGACGGGCCGCACCGCGGCAATATGATAGGTTGCCCGAGGTCGGGATTGGGCCGTTCACGACGGTCGGAAACCATGCTGCGTGTGCGAGGTGCCGTGACCTGCCAACGGCAGGATTGCGCAGTTCACTGCCGTTCGCGCTGGCGCGGGAGGTCCGGTCGCCGCCGACCAGGATCGAACGGCGAGTTTGCCGACCTTGCCGCCGTTCGCGGCAACCGCAACGCCGCTTGATCTGCGCTCCTTGCGTCCGATCAC
>NZ_LOAS01000025.1 GCF_001558155.1 Aliiruegeria sabulilitoris | reverse complement strand
GGGGGGGTCGCAAGCGCTTTTTCAAAAGAAATACGAAGTTTTTGGGGAATAGCACCCATCCAATTGAAAATTTTGGATTTTTCTTACATCAAGAAATTCAGGAAAACGTTTTCTATAGCGGGTTACCTAGGGGCATAGGGGCGACTCGGCTCCCGAATCCAGACTTACCCACAGAGTCTTCCACAGAATCCGGATTGCGAACCTCGGAATCGGACCGGAATCACGACTTCAGGGCCCGCCGTCTTGCCGGAATCGCTGTCGGGACGAGTCGCAGCACCAAAAGCACCAAGACAATCCCGAGGTAGTAGAAGGGTTCCATCTGCCATCCCTTCACGACCATGACGAAGTGGACGGCCCCCAGCGGCACGAGGATATAGGTCAACCTGTGCAGCCGCCGCCAACGCACCGGGCCAAGCTTGCGCAGCGACCAGTTGTTGGACGTCAGGGCCAGCGGCACCATCAAGGCAAACGCCACCATGCCGATGGTTATATACGGGCGCTTGACGATATCGGCCCAGATCTGCGCCGGGATCTGCACGTCGAGCACCAACCAGACCAGCAGATGTGTCAGTATATATAAGAAGGCGAGCAACCCGATGGCTCGCCGGAACTTGATGAGCCGCAGCCCGGCAAACCGCCCAAGCGGCGTGACGGCCAAGCCCGCGATCAGCAGCCAGAGCCCCCAGAGGCCAAGGCGGTGCTCAATGGCCTTGGCCGGATCGACACCCAGCCCACCCTGGACGCCCTGCCAGAACAACCAGAGTACCGGCAGGGCGCCAAGCGGGTAAAGCGGCCAGGCCGGAACCCTGAGCAGCGCCTTGTTCATCGCCTCGATCACGCGCAACACCCCCGACCTTGCTGGACCGGAGGACACGGCGTGTCTCCATAGGAACAGAAGACACAACAATCGCCCGGCAGCGGCCGAAGCACGGCCTTGCAGGCCGGGCACTCATAGAACCACTGGCAGGCATCCGTCGGCATCTGCTCCGAAGAGGTTTCGCCGCATTTCGGGCAGGTGATCCGCGAATCTTGCTTCATGGCTCAAAAATACTTGGAAAGGTCCATGCCATCATACAAATCGGCAACCTGCGCACCGTAGCCATTGAACATCAGCGTCGGCAGTCGCGGAGCCCGCAAGCCCCCACCAATACGGCGTTCAGTGGCCTGGCTCCACCGCGGATGGTCCACGTTCGGATTTACGTTGGAATAGAAGCCGTATTCGTTTGGCAGCGTCTTGTTCCAGCTTGTCGGCGGCTCGTCCTCAGTCAGCGTGATGCGGACAATCGACTTGATCGACTTGAAGCCATATTTCCAGGGAACCACGAGGCGGATCGGTGCGCCGTTCTGGTTCGGGATCGTCTCGTCATAGAGCCCAGTGGCCAAAATCGTCAGCGGATTCATCGCCTCGTCCAGCCGGAGCCCTTCGACATAGGGCCAATCGATCACGCGCGAGCCAACGCCGGTCATTTCGTCCGGACGAAGTGCGGTTTCGAAAGCGACATATTTCGCGCCCGGTTGCACGCCCACGCGGTTCAGCAGGTCCGACAATTCGAAACCGACCCAGGGGATGATCATCGACCAGCCCTCGACGCATCGCAGTCGATAGATACGCTCTTCAAGAGTGGTGCCTTTCAGGATGTCGTCCATCGTCCAGGTCCCAGGCTTGTCCACCAGTCCAGCT
This sequence comes from Aliiruegeria sabulilitoris, assembly GCF_001558155.1. Classification (GTDB taxonomy): domain Bacteria; phylum Pseudomonadota; class Alphaproteobacteria; order Rhodobacterales; family Rhodobacteraceae; genus Tropicimonas; species Tropicimonas sabulilitoris. Next base: position 88,734 of record NZ_LOAS01000025.1, on the reverse strand, counting down.
ATCTCCACTTGCCAGCCATCTGTCGTCAGGCGATGCGCATTGCGCGCCGGGTCATCCTTGCCAGTGCCGAACTCGTAGTAATTATTGTAGGAGGTTATGTGCTCGAGTGGATTGGGCTCCTCCATGGTGGAATAATCCGACTTCACCGCCCCAAGCCCGGCCAAGGCCTGTCCGGCAATCCCTCCGGCGGCCAGAGCGCTGGCCCCCATCATGAGTTGCCGCCGGTTCATCCAGGCGGCTTTCGGGGTCACATCGGACCAGTTCAGATCGTTCTTCCAGCGTCCAGCCATGCGTTCTCTCCTGTGCCTTTGCATCAAGATAGAACATCCTGATCGCTTGTGGGCGGTCTGACACCAAATCTCACGCGATCGTTGAATAACGTCAAAAGCATCGCGACGCCGGAAACCACATGCTTCCTCTTTCCCCAAAGCATCCCGGGGGCAGCACTCGAATGAGCGCGACGAGGCAGCGCGCCCTCCAACGTCGGAACATGACGAGATCCCGCGCGCAAAAAAAGGGCGCGACCTGCGCCGCGCCCTTTTCCGGTTTGCCGATCAATGCACCACGGCATCCTCCGGCGGCTGCCGCCGGGTGCTTCCGATATGATCGCCGACGATCAGTCCATCGCCGCCGGCGCTCACCTCGACGGTCGCACCATCCGTGACATCGCCGGAAAGAATCATCTCGGCCAATTCGTCCTGTAGCGCCTTCTGGATCACCCGCTTGAGCGGGCGCGCACCGAAGACCGGATCGTAGCCCTCATCGGCCAGCCACTTCTTCGCGGCCTCGTCCAACGTCAGCGCAATGCCGCGCCGCTCAAGGCGCCGCTCCAGCTGACCAAGCTGAATATCGACGATGCCATCCATATCCGCGCGGCTGAGCCGGTCGAAGATGATGATCTCGTCGAGCCGGTTGAGGAATTCCGGCCGGAAATGCGCCTTGACGGCATCCATCACATCCCGCCGCGCGTCCGAGGCATCGGCCCCTTCCGGCAGCTGGCTGAGCGAATGCGCACCAAGGTTGGAGGTCAGGATGATCAGCGTCTGCTTGAAATCCACCGTCCGCCCCTGGCCGTCGGTCAACTGACCGTCATCCAGAACCTGCAACAGCACGTTGAACACGTCCGGATGCGCTTTCTCGACCTCGTCGAACAGCACCACCTGGTAAGGCCGGCGCCGCACCGCTTCGGTCAAAACGCCCCCCTCGTCATAACCGACATAGCCCGGAGGCGCACCGATCAGGCGGGCCACCGAATGCTTCTCCATGAACTCCGACATGTCGATGCGCACCATCGCGCTGTCATCGTCGAACAGGAACTCGGCCAGCGCCTTGGTCAGCTCCGTCTTGCCGACACCGGTCGGCCCGAGGAACAGGAAGGACCCGAGCGGACGCGTTTCCTCGTTGAGGCCGGCCCGCGCACGCCGCACCGCGTTGGAAACGGCCTTCATGGCCTGCCCCTGACCAATGACACGACGGCCAAGCGACTCTTCCATCCGCAGCAGCTTCTCGCGCTCGCCCTCGAGCATCTTGGAGGTCGGAATACCGGTCCACCGCTCAACCACTTCTGCGATCTGCTCGGGGCGAACGGCTTCCTCGACCATCAGGCGACCTTCGCTCTCCTCGGCCTCGACAAGCTTCTTCTCCAGTTGCGGAATGATGCCATAGGAAAGCTCACCGGCCTTGGCCAGGTTGCCTTCCCGCTTGGCGATATCCAGCTCGGCCCGCGCGGAATCGAGCTGCTCCTTGAGACCACGCGCCGATTCCAGCTTGTCGCGTTCGGATTGCCACTGCGCGGTCATTTCGGCCGAGCGTTGCTGCAGGTTCGAAAGCTCTTCTTCCAGCTTGTCCAGCCGGCTCTTGGAGGCCGCATCGTCCTCCTTCTTGAGCGCTTCCGCCTCGATCTGCTTTTGCAGGATCTCGCGGTCGAGCGCATCGAGCTCCTCGGGCTTGGAATCCACCTGCATCCGCAAGCGGCTGGCCGCCTCGTCCATCAGGTCGATCGCCTTGTCCGGCAGGAACCGGTCGGTGATGTAGCGATGGCTGAGCGTCGCCGCGGCAACCAACGCCGAATCCGAGATCCGCACGCCGTGGTGCAGCTCGTATTTCTCCTTGATGCCGCGCAGAATGGACACGGTGTCCTCCACCGTCGGCTCGGAGATGAGCACCGGCTGGAACCGCCGCGCAAGCGCCGCGTCCTTTTCCACGTGCTTGCGATACTCGTCGAGCGTCGTGGCACCAACGCAGTGCAATTCACCCCGCGCTAGCGCCGGCTTTAGCAGGTTGGAGGCATCCATCGCGCCATCGGACTTGCCCGCGCCAACCAGCGTGTGCATCTCGTCGATGAAAAGGATGATCTCGCCGGCCGCAGAAGTCACTTCCGAGAGCACGGCCTTCAGCCGCTCTTCGAACTCGCCACGATATTTCGCGCCGGCAATCAGCGAGCCCATATCGAGCGCCATCAGCTTCTTGTTCTTCAGGCTCTCGGGCACGTCGCCATTGACGATCCTGAGTGCAAGCCCCTCGGCGATGGCCGTCTTGCCAACGCCCGGCTCACCGATCAGTACCGGGTTGTTCTTGGTACGCCGGCTCAGAACCTGCATCGAGCGGCGGATTTCCTCGTCGCGGCCGATGATCGGATCGATCTTGCCTTCACGGGCGGCCTCGGTCAGGTCGCGCGCATATTTCTTCAGCGCGTCATAGCCCTCTTCCGCGCTTGCACTATCGGCGGTCCGCCCCTTGCGCACATCGTTGATGGCCGAATTCAGCCCCTGCGCGGTCACCGCGCCGGCTTCCAACGCCTCCTTGGCACCCGAGCGCACCACGGCCAGCGCCGTGAGGATCCGCTCGACGGGAATGAAGCTGTCACCGGCCTTGGTGGCGATCTTCTCCGCCTCGATCAGCACGCGTTGCAGCGACTGATCCATATAGGTCTGCGCCCCGTCGCCCGTCACCTTGGGCACGGAGCCGAGCTTGGCGTCGACAACCTCACGCACGCGCTCAGGCGAACCGCCCGCGCGCTTTATCAGGTTGGAGGCAAGCCCCTCCCCATCATCCAGGAAAGCCTTCAGCAAGTGCACCGGCACCAGTCGCTGGTGCTGCTCGCGCATAGCGATTGTCTGCGCGGCCTGAAGGAACCCGCGCGAACGCTCCGTGAACTTCTCCATGTTCATCGGCAATCTCCTTTTCTCAAGCGCCTGCTGGAACTGCTCCACCCGTCAGCGGCGTGGAGATTGCACAGGCCTCGAATGCGATATGGGGCCGGAACAGCGCCGGCTCAAGCACCACTGTCACATTTTTCCCACAGCATTCTCGTGGCGGCTGCAAGATAGCCCCGAACATGCGCGGCTCCACGGGCCGCTTGAAGCGAAGGACGGGACGGACTAGGCAGGCACGGACCGATTAAAGGAGCCCCCAAGATGTCCGACGACCGCCTGATAGTCGCCCTCGACGTGCCCAATGCGCTCGCGGGGCTGGAGCTCGCTGGAAAGCTCGGCGATGCCGTATCCTTCTACAAGATCGGCCTGGGCATGCTGACGGGGGGTGGGTTGGCGCTGGCCAACGAACTCAAGAGCGAGCATGGCAAACGCATCTTCCTCGATATGAAGCTGTTCGATATCGGTGCCACGGTGGAGGCCGCGGTACGCGGGCTGGCACAGTACGATCTCGACTTCCTTACCGTGCATGGCGACCCGCATGTGGTCCGCGCGGCGCAGGAGGGCAAGGGGGACAAGGATCTCAAGATCCTCGCTGTGACCATCCTCACCTCGCTCGACCGGGCCGATCTCGACGCCAGCCTGATCAAGCCGGGCGATATGCAGGATATCGTTCTGGAACGAGCGGCCAACGCACTCAATGCCGGCGCGGACGGGCTCATCGCCTCACCGCAGGAAGCCCCGCTCATCCGCGCGCTACCGGAGGCGGAAGGCAAGCTGATCGTGACGCCGGGCGTGCGGCCGGCTGGCGCCGATCTGGGCGATCAGAAGCGCGTCGCCACGCCGGCCCGCGCCATCGCCGACGGGGCCGACCACATCGTTGTCGGCCGCCCGATCTGGCAGGCCGACAATCCGAGAGCCGCGGCCGAGGCAGTGCTTGCCGAACTCGCCACTGTCTGACAGCCAGGCGCGATCCGCCGACGTTTTCCTGGCGGGAACACTCTCGCCGAAGGCAAGGCGCGGCCAATCAGCCGCGCCTTTTGCACTCAGTTCTCGTTGATGTCGTGATCGAAGGTCTTCACCGAGCCGCCGCGCAGGCCAAAGACCTTTCTCAGCACCACCCACGAAACCAGCGACAGTAGCGCGAAGACCAACAGGGTAAGCGGCAAGGAGCCTTCAACGAGCGCCGTGAAGGGGCCGCCGATCCAGAGCAGCCCGCCCGTCACCGCGCAGCCGATGGCAAAGCCGAGGAAGATCCAGCCTGGCGCCAAAACCTCCAGGATCGCAAGCGCAAGCCCCGCGACCATCCATACCCACCAGGCCGTCCACCACATCAGGTGCGCCCTCTCAGAAGCTTGAACGCGTCACCAAAGGCAGAGACCGCCTCGGCCGGCAGAACGAGCGTTTGCTTGCCCTCGCCCGCGCCGAGCGCCTGCAAGGCTTCGACCTGCTTCAACGCAACCTGGTATTGCGCGGCTTCCAGGCCGTTTTCCTGGATCGCCTTGGCCACGACACCGGTCGCATAAGCCTCGGCATCCGCCTGTATGCGCCGGGCCTTGGCGATCTGCTCGGCGGAATACAGTTGGGCATCGGCCTGAAGCTCGACGGCCCGCTTCATGCCCTCGGCCTCCGTCACCTGGGCACGGCGCGAACGTTCGGCGTTGAGCTGCTGAAGCATGGCTTCCCGGGTCGCTTGGTCGAGATTCACGTCAAGAAGCTCGGCCCGGGTAACCTCGATCCCCCAATCGTCAACAGCATCCTCGACGGATTCCTTGATCCGGGCGATAAGCTGGGAGCGGTTGGACTGAACCTCGTCCAGTTCCATCTTGCCGATTTCGGCGCGCACGATACCGGCCACAGTCGTGGCAATGGCGCTGTCGACGTCACGGATCCGGTACACTGTCCGGGCCGGATCGTTGATCCGGTAGAACACCGAGGTGTCGATCTGGACCAGAACGTTATCCTTGGTGATGGCATCCTGTGTCGCGTTCGGCAGCTGGCGTTCCAGGATGGAAACCCGATGGGCGACACGATCGAGGAAGGGCACAATGAGGTTCAGGCCCGGCCCGAGAACGGAGTGCAGTCGCCCGAAACGCTCGATGACGTATTTCTCGGACTGTCCGACGATCCGAACGCCAAGCAGGACACAAAGAATGATGAAAAAGGCAAGCACGATCGTGACGATGCTGCCGCCGGTAAGAGGTAACTGGTCCATAACGACTCCTTTGGAGTTTTCTTCGCCTGTATACAGATAGAGGAGCTGTATATCGAGGTCGCAAAAAGAACCCTAACACGCCCACTCTTGCGAGCCTTTCCCGCTCGGAAGGAAAGGAAACGCGGGCGCGGCGAAACGAGGCCTTCGCGCCGTTCCAACGACGGGCCTGCGCCGAGGGCTGCCCGAAGAAGGACACCAAGCCCGGTCAAACCACTCTGTTGTAGAAACGTTTCGTTACAGCGTGTTAACAATGAAGCGTCGTATTGAAAGCACCCGCGGACCTCGTGAGCGCAACAGCGCGCGCATCACTGCGAAATGAACACGAGACACCGGAACGGTCGGCGCCCCGCCTGCCCCCGCGCTTCACCCATCAAGGCCAGCCCAGTAGAGCGCCACGCTGGCCTGCAGCTCGCGGACACCCAAAGGGTGGGAGAGGAAGCGCGCAACGGGCATCATCTCCCAGCATTGCCCCTCGTCGCCAAAGACAATCGCCTCGACCAGGTCCTGCGAAATATGCCCCGCGAGGAAGACCCCTTCGATCCGTTGCGGCTCGTATTTCAGGAAACGCGACGCGTGATCGAAACCCTGCGGCGACAGGGCAATGCCGAATTCCTCCTGCACTTCCCTGAGCGCGCAATCGAGGATCGTCTCGCCCGGCTCCCGCAGCCCGCCGGGCAGGTCCCACCGCCCGGGATCGGGAATATGGGCGAAGTCATCGCGTTGGTAACACAGAAGGGTTTCCTCCCGGAACAGCGCCAACTTCGCTCCGATCAGGGAGCGATCTTCCAGCAAGGCCGTGTAGCCGTTCCGGGACATGGCGATCTCCTTGAGGCGGCCATGGCGACCGACGCGCAATCGATACTCCGCCAAGGCTTTCCAACCAAGCCATTTTGCCCGCTCGGGCAGCAAACCACCGCCTCCGGCTTGCCGCATCTTTCCCAGCCAGCTATTGCTCCGCGAAACGGAGGAGAAAAACATGGCGCGAAACGGGCCTGAGTCAGAACACCAGCGCGCAAGTTCGAAGAAGGTCGGCTCTCTCAGGGCGCTCTTTCCGTTCTTTGCCCCCTATCAGCGCTACGTCCTCCTGGCCGGCATCGCGCTGGTCATCACCGCGAGCGTCTCGCTGCTGTTGCCGATTGCCGCGCGCCGCGTGGTGGACGGGTTCGAAGACGGCGCGCTGGCACTGCTGGACGGCTATTTCCTCGCCGCCATCGGCATCGCGGCGATCTTCGCGCTTGGCACGGGAATGCGATATTACGTCGTCACCCGGCTGGGCGAACGGGTCGTGGCCGATATCCGCAAGGCGGTCTTCGCCCGCATGATCGCCATGAGCCCCGCCTATTACGAGAACCTGCTGACCGGCGAGGTGATCAGCCGGATTACCACCGATACGACCCTTATCCTGCAGGTGATCGGTTCCTCCGTCTCGTGGTTCCTGCGAAACTCGCTGCTCTTCGTGGGCGGGTTGGCGATGATGTTCATCACCTCCGGCAAGCTGACGCTGATGGTGCTGGCCATCATCCCGGTCGTGATCCTGCCGATCCTGGCGCTCGGGCGGAAACTGCGGAAGCTCTCGCGCGTGAACCAGGACTGGATCGCGCAAAGCTCTGGCAACGCTTCCGAAGCCCTGCAGGCCGCGCAGACGGTACAGGCCTATTCGCATGAAGCGGCCAGCCGCGCCCGGTTCGGCGAAGTAACCGAGGCCAGCTACGCCACGGCCAAGACCCGCATCGGGGTGCGGGCGCTGCTGACAATGATCATCATCTTTGTGGTTTTCTCCGGTATTCTCGGCGTTCTCTGGATCGGAGCGCGCGACGTGCGGGCCGACGTGATGACCGCGGGCGAACTGGTGCAGTTCCTGATCTATGCCGGCATCATGGCCGGATCCGTCGCCGCGCTCTCCGAGATCTGGGGCGAATTGCAACGCGCCGCCGGCGCCACCGAGCGGCTGGTCGAGTTGCTGGGTGCCGAGGACAGCGTGTCCGACCCGGCCCACCCCACAGCCTTGCCCGCCCCGGTAAAGGGCGAAATCGCCTTCGAGAACGTCGTCTTCCACTATCCCAGCCGCCCGGAGGAAGCCGCGCTCAACGGCGTTTCCTTCAGCGCGCGTCCGGGCGAACAGATCGCGCTGGTTGGCCCCTCAGGCGCCGGCAAATCGACGATTCTGCAATTGTTGCTCCGCTTCTACGACCCGCAACAGGGCATGGTCCGCCTTGACGGCATTCCGCTGACCGACATGGAACGCGCCGCCTTTCGCAAGCACCTTGCCCTGGTCCCGCAGGATCCCGTGATCTTTGCCGCCACCGCACGGGACAACATCCGTTTCGGTCGCCCCGATGCCACCGACGCCGAGGTGGAAGCCGCCGCGCGAGCCGCGCAGGCGCATGATTTCATCTCGGCCCTCCCGCAAGGCTATGACAACTATGTCGGCGAACGCGGCGTGATGCTCTCGGGCGGACAGAAACAGCGCATCGCCATCGCCCGCGCCATCCTGCGCGACGCACCGGTACTGCTCCTGGACGAGGCAACCTCGGCGCTCGACGCCGAGAGCGAACGCGCGGTGCAAGATGCTTTCGCCACCCTGACCGAAGGCCGCACGACCCTGATCGTCGCCCACCGGCTGGCCACCGTTAAGCAAGCCGATCGTATCATCGTTTTCGAACAGGGCCGGATCGTCGCCGAAGGCAACCATGACGAACTGGTGTCACAGGGCGGCCTTTATGCCCGGCTGGCGCGCCTGCAATTTACCGAAGGGCTCGCGGCCGAGTAGCCGCCGCTTTGCCATTTCCGGCTTTGCAAACGGACCGGGGCGCAACTTTTCGTGGGAAAACCGCGAGAAGCAGACTTGTTAGTTGCGCAGCGTCAGACTTGCGAAACATACTTGTTTCACCCCAGTTTCCGGGCAACGCCGTGACAGGTGCCATGAGGGAGGACAACGGGATGGGCTTTGCGACCGTCGCCGACAGGGATGCGATTCACAATGAAATGGAGTGGGAGCAGCGCGATGTTCCCACCACGATGTACCAGTTTCTGGACCGGGCGAGGCAGAAATACGGAAACCGTCCGGCCGTTTCCTACCAGCTTCTCTCCGGCCCGAAAGATCCGGCGGAGACGCTGACCTGGTTCGAGCTTTACGGCAAGGTCATTCAGACGGCGAACCTTCTGCGCTCGCTGGGCGTCGGCGAGAACGATACCGTGGCTTACGTGCTGCCAAACTCGAACGAAACCGTCTTTGCCCTTCTGGGCGGCGCCATTGCCGGCATCGTGAGCCCGATCAACCCGCTTCTGGAGGCCGACCAGATCTCGGCCATCCTGCGGGAGACCCAGGCCAAGGTCGTCGTCACCCTGAAATCCTTCCCCCGCACGGACGTGGCACAGAAGGTTGCCGAAGCGGTTGATTTTGCCCCGAACGTGAAGCACGTGCTCGAAGTCGACCTGCTGCGCTACGTGACCGGGGTCAAGAAACTCGTCATCCCGCTGATCCGGCCCAAGAACGTGGTGCACCACACCGCCGCCATGCGCGACTTCAACAAGGAAATCGCCAAGCATCCGTCGGACCGGCTGACGTTCGAGGACAGCAAGGCCGACCGCGTGGCTGCCTATTTCCACACCGGCGGAACGACCGGCATGCCCAAGGTTGCCCAGCATCTCTATTCCGGAATGGTCTATAACGGTTGGCTCGGCGACCGGCTGCTCTTTGGCGAAGAGGACGTGGTGCTCTGCCCGCTTCCGCTTTTCCATGTCTTCGCCGTAGAGCCGGTGCTGATGTCGATGATCTATTCCGGCGCGCATGTCGTCTTTCCCACGCCGCAGGGCTATCGCGGCGACGGCGTATTCGACAATTTCTGGAAGCTGATCGAGCGCTGGCAGGTCACCTTCATGATCGGCGTTCCAACCGCCTTTGCCGCGCTGATGCAGCGCCCGGTCAATGCCGATGTCTCTTCGCTGAACAAGGCCTTCTCCGGCTCCGCCCCCCTGCCAATCGAGCTATACAATCGTTTCGAGAAGGCGACCGGCGTGGAGATCATCGAAGGCTACGGGCTGACTGAGGCGACCTGCCTTGTCTCCTGCAACCCGATCGAAGGCGCCAAGAAGGTGGGCTCGGTCGGCATCCCCTTCCCGCATACGGACGTGAAGATCCTGCTGCACACGCCGGACGGCCCGCGCGAATGCGCCACCGACGAGGTGGGCGAGATCTGTATCGACAACCCGGGCGTCTATGCCGGCTCGACCTATACCGAGGCCGACAAGAACCACGAGCTGTTCCACCACGATGTCTACCTGCGCACGGGTGATCTCGGGCGGATCGACGAGGATGGCTATCTGTGGATCACCGGCCGGGCCAAGGACCTGATCATCCGCGGTGGCCACAATATCGACCCGGCGATCATCGAGGAGGCGCTCGCGGGCCACGAGGCCGTGGCCTTTGCCGGCGCCATCGGCCAGCCGGACAGCTTTGCCGGTGAACTTCCCTGCGCCTATGTCGAGCTGGTGGATGGGGCCGAGGTGACGAGCAAGGAGCTGCTGGACTATATCCGGCCGCGGATCACCGAGCGCGCGGCCATTCCGAAGTATCTCGAGATCGTCGATGAACTCCCCAAGACGGCGGTCGGAAAGATCTTCAAGCCGGAGCTGCGCAAGATGGCCATAACGCGCGTCCTCAACCAGGCGCTGGAAGAGGCGAAGATCGCGGCAGAGGTTGCCGAGGTTGCCGAGGACAAGAAGCGCGGCCTCGTCGCAAAACTGAACAGGACTGGCGAGGTCGATGAAGAGGCTCTGGGCCACCTTCTCGGCAATTTCACGACGCCCTGGGAATGGGCTGCGTAGGGTCCAGCCATTTCGTTCTGGTTCCTTTGCGATCCGACCGCCGCTCGCAAGATTTGACGACGACCCAAAGGGGGGGCCTTGCCCCCCGATCACTTGTGAGCGCTCCACCCAGGGTAGTTCCGGAAAGTTGATGCTGAGCGTATCTTCGGCATCATCTGTTTGATTAATATCCCCGCCGGAGGCACGATCCACAGGATCGTTCACACGCGCGAAGCGCGCGCCCCCATGTTGCGTCACGGATGAGCAAGTCCCTTAGCCGCCTTGGGGCCAGTGCCGGTGGTAGTCGTCAATGATGTAGGTATGACTGTGCCGGTGCCCGCCAGCCAGATGGGGGTGGTCGGGAGGCAGGTCGTCATGTCTATGCTCGACGATGCGTTGATGCGCCGTGCTCCAGAACCGCTGTGCCAGAAGCAGTCCCGCAACACTGAGTGCGCCGAGCCCTGCCAGCGCCACCACGGTTCCGAAAGTGGTCTGCAACCAGCCTGAGAGCGGATAACAGATCAGCCAGCAGGCATGGGAGAGCGCGAATTGGGCGGCGAAGGTGGCCGGGCGATCTTCGGGATGGGCCGAGCGGCGCAGCAAGCGCCCCGAAGGGGTAAGAACAGCCGAATATCCGATCCCGATCAGGAACCAGCCGACCAGCAAGCCGCGCCAGGAAACGCCGGTTGCAGCCACCATGATGCAGAGCCCGATCAGGATTGTGCACAGCAAGGTCGCGCCTGCCAGCATGACTTGCCGGTCGGGCCGGCGTTGCAGCAGCTTCGGCAGGAGCAACGCCGAAACCATGGAGCCGCCACCGAAGGCTGCCAATGCAAGCGCGACATCGCCTTCGGCCAGCCCAAGCGTGCCACGCACAAGCACGACCGTATTGACGATCACCATGGAGCCGGCTGCGGCAACCGACAGGTTGAGCGCCAGCAACCCCTGCAGCCGCGGCGTGTTCAGGTAGATCCGCAGGCCTCGGGTCGTCCGCTCGTAGATGCCACGCGGCGCAGAGGGGACGGAGGTGGGCAGGACGACCGACACCACGAGCAGCGCGGAAGCGGCGAAGCCCATAGCCGTTCCAAGAAACAGCGAATCGAAGCTCACGAAAACCAGCAGTAAGGCCGCCAGCATCGGCGAGAGAAGCGATTCCATGTCATAGGCCAGGCGGGACAACGACAGGGCCTTTGTGTAGTCCTCCTCATCCGGTAGCAGGTCCGGAATGGTCGCCTGGAATGTTGGTGTAAATGCCGCCGAGGCCGATTGCAGCACGAAGATCAACAGGTAGACCTGCCAAATCTCGGTTACGAAGGGCAGCAGCAGCGCGACCGCGGCCCGGACGAGATCGAGAGAGACCAGCATCGCCCGGCGCGGCCAGCGCGTCGCGAAGGCACCGGCAATGGGTGCAATTCCGACATAAGCCACCATCTTGATGGTGAAGACTGTGCCGAGAACCATCGCAGCGTTGGCACCCGCGAGATCATAAGCAAGAAGGCCGAGCGCGACGGTTGCCAGCCCCGTGCCGAGGAGTGCGACAATCTGAGCTGAGAAGAGATGGCGATAGGAACGACTGGCGAGGATGGCGAGCATTGGTGGCAGCTCCGGCTAACCGGGACAGAATATCCCCCTCAGGGGGATACATCAAGCACGCGGGCGATAGCCGAAACCCAACAGAGTACAACCGCAACTCTCTGGAAATTACCAAAGACCAGAAAGATCACTCTCACGATCTCGGTTCAAGAAATAGCTATCTGCGCCTTTCTCTGACGCTGAGCGGCCTTTGCGTCGTTTCCGATTGTCGGGAAATGCCGTCGGTCAAACCAGAAAACCTGGACGCAAGATCGCAGAAGACGACCCGTTCGGTTCACGTGCCTGGTTCAACTATCCAAATCAATCAGTTATCCTTGAAGGAGACCTTCTCTTTGAAACTCGGCCCTCCTTCGATCCTGATGTTGACCATATAGCTCCGTCCCCTTCCCTTGATAGATCCGGTACCCGTCTGACCGTTCTCACAGTACAGCGGCACCCGGACACCAATCCGTTTTCCTTTCAGGAAAACCCTGGCGCCAGCTTCGAATGGGGGCGACCAGCAAAAATTCCGCCTGTCCGGGTCCACCACCATCAAGGTGGTGGTTGGATCGTCATTGACCACGGAAAACGAAAGGGTCGATGCTGCCCTCCCGAGAGACGACAGAACCGACTTGGCGATCGCTGCGTCATCTGGATAATACGGGCCGAATTTGCTATCGGCCGATACTGGACCGGCTGAGAAAAGTGAAATGATCGCTACAAGAATAAGTGTGGCCGGTACAAAGACGGCCGTACGTAGGGTTTGCGTAAGCATCCAAGCCTCCCTTATTGCACGGCCCCGATTTTACGCCTTCTTGGTCCTGTAGGTTATGACATGCATCATGATTGGCTTTGCAGTTTGCTCGGTTCTCCGACTTGACGAACGGGATGAGCGCGCGGTCAACCAAGTCTAGGCGCGGCTGCATTGAGGAGCAGTCCTGTTCCGCACCGCAGCCACTGGCGGCAAATGCGGCCTTAGAGAGCCGGGCCGGTCAATTCTGTATGATATTCCCGATGGGGACAGACCGCATATTCGAGCAAAGCGGCCAGGTTACATCGACAGTCGTCGACGTAGCCGGCACCGCTACAAGCACCCGACAGCCGGGTCGCTCGCATCACGCGTCACAACCGTTTCCCCATCTACCGGCCTTGCGACCCGCGCAAGGCGCGGCTAAACCCGTGCCGATCATCCGCCCGACCCCGGAGGCCCCATGTCGATCGACACAGATACCGCGCGCCGCGTCGCCAAGCTCGCCCGCATCAAGGTCGAGGACGACGCGCTGCCCGCCCTCGCCGGCGAGTTCAACGCCATCCTCGGCTTCATCGAGCAACTCAATGAAGTGGACGTTGAGGGCATCGAGCCCATGACCTCCGTCACACCGATGCGCCTCAAGCGCCGCGAAGACGTCGTCACCGATGGCGGCTACCAGGAGAAGGTGCTCGCCAACGCCCCCGATGCCCGCGAGGGCTTCTTTGCCGTGCCGAAGGTGGTGGAATAATGTCCGAACTGACCAAGCTGACCATTGCCGAAGCCCGCGACAAGCTGCGTTCCGGCGACGTGACCTCGACCGAGTTGACGCAAGCCTGTCTCGACGAGATCGAGAAGGCCGACGCGCTCGGCGCCTTCGTCCACAAGACGCCCGAGATCGCGCTAAAACAGGCCGCCGCGGCCGACGCCCGCATCCAGGGCGGGGCCGAGAACCCGATGTGCGGTATCCCGCTTGGTATCAAGGACCTGTTCTGCACGCAGGGCGTCCCGAGTCAGGCCGCGTCGAACATCCTCGACGGCTTCAAGCCGGAATACGAATCCACCGTCACGACCCAGCTCTGGCAGGCGGGTTCCGTCATGCTCGGCAAGCTGAACATGGACGAGTTCGCCATGGGCTCGTCGAACGAAACCTCGACCTATGGCAATGCGGTCAACCCGTGGAAGGTGGACGACCGGGCCCTGACGCCGGGCGGCTCCTCGGGTGGTTCTGCCTCGGCGGTTGCCGCCGATCTCTGCCTTGCCGCCACTGGCACCGATACCGGCGGCTCGATCCGCCAGCCGGCCGCCTTCACCGGCATCACCGGCCTGAAACCCACCTATGGCCGCGTGTCCCGCTGGGGCATCATCGCCTTCGCCTCCTCGCTCGACCAGGCCGGCCCGATGACCAAATCGGTGCGCGACGCCGCGATCATGCTTGGCGCGATGGCCGGTCACGACCCGAAGGATTCCACATCCGCCGACCTTCCCGTGCCGGATTTCGAGGCCGCCATCACCGGCGATATTCGCGGCAAGAAAATCGGCATTCCAAAGGAATACCGCATCGACGGCACCCCGGCGGAGATCGAGAAGCTCTGGGCCGAGGGCGCAGAGATGCTACGCGATGCGGGGGCCGAGATTGTCGATATCTCGCTGCCGCACACGAAATACGCACTGCCGACCTACTACGTGATCGCGCCTGCCGAGGCGTCTTCGAACCTCGCCCGCTATGACGGTGTCCGCTTCGGCCGCCGCGCGAAGCTGGCGCAGGGCGACGGCATTACCGAGATGTACGAGAAGACCCGCGCCGAGGGCTTCGGGGCCGAGGTACAGCGCCGTGTCATGATCGGCACATACGTGCTCTCCGCGGGCTTCTACGACGCCTATTACAACCGCGCCCGCAAGGTCCGCGCGCTGATCAAGCGCGATTTCGATCAGGCTTTCGAAGCCGGTGTGGATGCGATTCTGACGCCCGCCACGCCGTCGGCTGCCTTTGGCCTCGGCGAGATGACGGATGCCGATCCGGTGCAGATGTATCTCAACGACGTCTTCACCGTGACGGTCAACCTGGCCGGCCTGCCGGGGATCTCGGTGCCCACCGGGCTGGATGCCAAGGGCCTGCCGCTCGGCCTGCAACTGATCGGGCGTCCGTGGGAAGAGGGAGACCTGCTCAACATCGCCGGATCGCTCGAAACCGCAGCCGGTTTTGTGGCAAAGCCCGGGCGCTGGTGGTAATCTCCGCCCAATAAGGCAAAACGAGCAGGTGCTCCGATGAATCGAACTGGACTGGTGGCAGCCCTCGTGCTGGCGCTTTCGGCCTGTGATCCTGAAGTTCCGGACAGTGCCGCAGGGGCGGGCATCGGAGCCTTCGATTCCTATGCCACCCAGCAGGAACGAGCGGCACGCAACGCCCAGCTGGCAAGCTCTTCGCTGACCGGGACACCGGAAGCCACCGGCGCGCCACCGGCATCGGCAAGTTCCTCCGCTCAGGCGGTCAGCACGGCCGATCTGGCCGCAGCAGGCATCGGATCCGCAACGACCATTCAGCCAGCCAACAATGCCTCGCAATCGGTCGGGGCACCCTTGGCGGCCACAGCGGCAGGTGCGGCCTATGTCTCCGGCAGCAGCGCCGGCATCTCGGACGAGCAGGATTTCAGCGCGGTGAGCGCGCGCGAATCGATCCAGAGCGATGCCGAAAGACTTGCCCAGCAACGTTCGCAATACACCGATGTGGCACCGACCGCCGTTCCCGAACGGCCAAGGGATACCGGGCCGGACATCGTCGCCTATGCGCTTGCCACGACCCATCCGATAGGCCAGCCGGTCTACCGCCGCACCCTGCCGAACCAGGCCAAGGCAGAGCGGAAATGCGCGGGCTACGGCTCCGACGACCTGGCCCAGCTCGACTTCCTGAAATCCGGCGGACCGGAACGGGACCGTCACGGCATCGACCCGGACGGTGACGGCTACGCCTGTCGCTGGGATCCGGGGCTTTACCGGCGCGCGGTCAGTGGCTGAAGCCGACGAAACCTGCGTCTGGCACCCCTCGCCGAATTTCGGCGACCGTCGCGGCGGGGTCCAGCCGGATATGGTCGTGCTCCACTATACAGCGATGGTCGATGCGCAGGCCGCGCTGGAGCGTCTCTGCGACCCGGCGGTGGAAGTGTCGGCGCATTACCTGATTGGGCGCGATGGCAAATGCTGGCAGCTCGTGGACGAGCGCAAGCGTGCCTGGCACGCCGGTGCGGGCTGCTGGGGCGGTCGCGCTGACGTCAACAGCCACTCGATCGGCATCGAGCTGGACAATGACGGCGCAAGCCCCTTCAGCGAGCCACTCATGGCCCAACTGGAGCGATTGGTGCCGCAGATCCTTCAACGCTGGCAGATCCCCAGCGAACGCGTGATCGGCCATTCCGACATGGCGCCCGGGCGCAAGATCGATCCAGGCCGCCGCTTCGACTGGCAACGGCTCGCACGCCAGGGCCTGGCCTGCTGGCCAACGGCCAGCGCGGCCGACGAGGGGGCCCCAGCCCCAGAGAAGGCCGCTCCCCTTGGAGCAAGCGACGATTCGACCTTCAGAGAGAGCGTCCGTCGGCTGGGCTACCCCGAAGACGCTCCGCTGGACGCCCTGCTGGACGCCTTCCGCTCCCGCTTCGCGCAACAGGCACATGGCCCCCTGTCTCCAGAAGACATCGCCCTGGCCCGACACCTGGCCCAACGCTTCCCGGTTGACCCCGCCCTCCGCGACACCTAAGTGCAGCGGGCGCGGATGGCCGGATGACCGCGGGGCTCGGCGGTGCTTGCACCGCCTGCCGCGAGGAAAGTCCGGACTCCCTGAAGCAACGGTGCCGGGTAACGCCCGGGCGGGGAAACCCGACGGAAAGCGCCACAGAGAACAGACCGCTGCGTTCGCGCAGCAAGGGTGAAACGGTGGAGTAAGAGCCCACCGCGGGGCTGGTAACAGTCCCGGCACGGCAAGCCCCACCGGGAGCAATGCCAGATAGGACCTCCGCGGGGCCAGACCCCAGGGCCGCTTCAGCCCCAGGCAGGTCGGGTAGGCAGCTTGAGCGTGTCGGCAACGGCACGTCTAGAGGAATGGTCATCGAAGGGGCGCCAGCCCTGGAACAGAATCCGGCTTACAGGCCATCCGCGCGTATTTTTCTTGATTTGGCCACGGGCCCGGGCAGGCGAACACACACCAGGCGAGCTCCGTGGTGTTTTCTGTTGACTCCGCCGCCAGAGTGCTTAAACGACGGGTTTCCAGATTCACCCCGGCCAGCGCGCGGGGCCTTTGGCGAACCGCTTCGGCGCCAGGGGCAAACGAAAGCCGGCCCCGCAGGAGATCCTAAGCGATGGCAAAACCGACGACGATCAAGATCCGGCTGAACTCCACCGCCGGCACCGGCCACTTCTACGTGACCAAGAAGAACGCCCGTACCATGACCGAGAAGATGGTCGTGAAGAAATACGACCCGGTCGCACGCAAGCACGTCGACTACAAGGAAGGCAAGATCAAGTAAGATCTGCCTGACCTTTACCTCCGATGAGGCCGCCGGGAAACCGCGCGGCCTTTTTGGTATAGAGCTGGAACGTTGACCTCGCTGGTCCGCGTTGGTGACACAGCCATCGCTCGCGCGCAAACTGGCAAACGATCCTGCGGATCGCCCCCCACCCCCGGCGGGCGGCATGCTTCGGGGAAAACGCTCGGAAGAACACGGGTGGGGGGGCAGCGCCCCAACTTACACCAGAAATTCGGCATCCCTGTCGAAGAACAGAGCATACCGACGCAAAGAAAAAGGCCGGGTCTCCCCGGCCTTTCGCATTCAGAACTTGATCGGTTCGCTTATTCGCGGTTACCGAAGAGCGACAGCAGCATGACGAACATGTTGATGAAGTCCAGGTAGAGGCTCAGCGCACCCATGATCGCGGCCTTGCCCAGCCATTCCTTATCGCCAGTCATCGCCATCTGGATGTAGGTGTTCTTGATGTTCTGCGTGTCATAAGCGGTGAGGCCCGCGAAGACGAGAACGCCGATCACCGAGATTGCGAAAGCCATGGCCGAGGAGGCCAGGAAGATGTTCACGATCGACGCCACGATCAGGCCGATCAGGCCCATCATCAGGAAGGTGCCCATCCCCGAGAGGTCTTTCTTGGTCGTGTAACCATAGAGCGAAAGACCGGCAAAGGAGATCGCGGTGATCAGGAAGACCTGCGCGATGGAAGTCGAGGTATAGACGAGGAAAATCGAGCTGAGCGAAAGGCCCATCACCGTCGCGAAGGCATAGAACACCAATTGCGCGGTCGCCGCGGACATGCGGTTCATCGCGGCGGACATTCCGAAAACGAAGGCCAGCGGCGCGAACATGATCACCCATTTCAGCGGCGAAGCGTAGATCGCCATGCCGAAATTGGTCATGTACAGGTCAGGACGCAGTTGCGCAGCGGCAAGCGCCGGGTCGGTCGTGGTGGCTAGTCCCGAGATGGCCCACGCCGCGAGCGCCGTGATGAGCATGCCCACGGACATCGTGCCGTAGACCTTGTTCATATGGGCACGAAGGCCCTCGTCGATCTGGGCAGCGCGTGCGCCAGAGACGCCAGCCGTCCGGATCGTGTCGAATTCAGCCATGTTTACCTCCGTTCGTGTTTCACAAACGCCCGCTGGCATGCAGCGGGCGGCTTTGCGATAAATATCGTCTGGCGGAGGTCCTATTTCAAGTCTTTCCCGACCGCTTTCGTTACCAACGGCCAGAAAGATCAGATCAGTCCATCCAGTGATGCGGCACATCCCAGGCCGGGCGGGACGATTCGATTTCCGCCTCGTAGCGGCTGATGCCGATATCCTTGAGGGCGCTGTCATCCAGCCTGGCCAGGTCCCGGCGTTGCTTGTGAACTGCGATCATCTCCATGATACGGGAGAAGAAGCCCATGTGGTGCAGGGCACCGACGAACGGTGTATTGGTGCTGTGTGCGCTCATTGCGGTTTCCTTAACTTTTCGTGAACAAGGCTTCGCCTGCCATCAATTCTCTTGATCTATATGGGGGATCATGCATCATTTTAAAAACGAATGTTTCTGAACAGATTCATCACAGGAGATGATACATGCCCCGCAATCTCGATTTGACCGCGCTACGCTCCTTCGTGGCGGTCGCCGATAGCGGCGGGGTGACCCGTGCGGCCGGCTACCTGAACCTCACGCAGTCCGCAGTTTCCATGCAGATCAAGAGGTTGGAGGAGTCGCTCGATGTCGAGTTGCTGGAACGTTCCGGGCGGGGCGTGGCATTGACGTCGAATGGAGAACAGCTTGTTTCCTACGCCCGCCGCATGTTGAACCTGAATGACGAGGCCATCGACCGTCTCACGGCGCATGATTTCGGCGGCGAGATCACGCTCGGCGTGCCACATGACATCGTGTATCCACATGTTCCCGAGATCCTGCGCCGCTTCAACGCTGCCTTCCCGCGCGTGCGGGTGAACCTCGTCTCCTCCTATTCTAGGGCGCT
This sequence comes from Aliiruegeria sabulilitoris, assembly GCF_001558155.1. Taxonomy (GTDB): domain Bacteria; phylum Pseudomonadota; class Alphaproteobacteria; order Rhodobacterales; family Rhodobacteraceae; genus Tropicimonas; species Tropicimonas sabulilitoris. Next base: position 69,743 of record NZ_LOAS01000025.1, on the reverse strand, counting down.
TCTGGACCAGTTCGCGCGCGGGCAGTTCACCATGATCCTGACCACGGAACAGAGTCACCCCGAAGCGGCGGAAGTACTGAGCGAAAAGCCCCTTGTCTGGATTGGCGCAAAGGGCGGCTCATGCTGGCGCCAGCGGCCTTTGCGCTTCGGTTCGGGCCGTCAATGCATGTTCCGCGCCGCCGGCATTCGAGCGATGGAGAAATGCGGGATCACCTGGGAGCTCGCCGTCGAATCGGAATCTGACCGCACAATCGAAGCCACCGTCCGGGCCGACCTTGCCATTGCACTGATGCTGGAAGGAACCGAGCCGCCCTTCCTGGAGAGGATCGATCATAACGGAAACTTGCCCGATTTGCCGAGCTATTCCATCAACCTCTACGTCTCCGAACTCGCGCGGGGGCGTGCCGAGGATGCCTTGCTGGAACTGGTGCGGGCGGCCTATCGCAGCGACGAGCTTACCGCATCGTCACCACGACCTTCCCAGTCGAACGCCGCTGCCTGAGCAGCTCCAACGCCTCCGCTGCCCGATCGAGCGGCAATTCGTGGCTGACATGCGGCTGCAGGCGCCCCTGCGCGTACCAGTCGAACAACTGCGCCAGCGAGTCCGTCAGAACGGAGGGGTGAAAGGCGAGATAGCCGCCCCAGTACAGCCCGATCACAGAGAGGTTCTTGACCAGAAGGTGGTTCGCCTTGATCTGCGGAACCTCCCCACCGGCGAATCCGATGGCAAGGATCCGGCCATCCGGGTTGGTCGCCCGGAAGCATTGGTTGAAAAGCTCCCCGCCAACCGCCTCGTACACCACGTCGGCACCGCCAAGCGCCCTGATCTGGCCACGAATATCCTCGCTCTCGGCATCGATGAGATGTGTCGCCCCGGCCTTGCGGGCAACTTCCAGCTTCTCCGCGCCACGGGCAATGGCGACAACCTCCGCTCCCATAAGCGCACCGATCTCCACCGCGGTCAGACCGACGCCTCCGGCCGCACCGGTCACGACTAACCGCTCTCCCGGCTGCAATTGTGCCTTGTGCGCGAGCGCCACGTGCGAGGTCCCGTAGGCCACCTGGAAGGCAGCGGCATGGCTCGCAGGCATTCCCTCGGGCAGCTTCACACAGCGATCAGCCGGCACATTCGCCTCCTCGGCGAGCCCGCCCTGGCCGTTGAACGCGGCAACCCGGTCGCCGGGTGCGAGCCCCACAACACCTTCTCCCAGCCGGAGAACCGTTCCGGCCATTTCCATGCCAAGTGTCACCGGAGGCTCCGGCCGCTCCTGGTACTTGCCCTTGGACATGAGCAGGTCGGCGAAATTCAACCCGCAGGCTTCGATCGCGAGGGTCACCTCGCCGGCGGCGGGCGGAAGGGACGGCACGTCCACCAGTCGCGGAGGGGTGTCGAAATCCGGGATCTGAAAGGCGCGCATCGTCTGCTCCGTGAAAAATGGCTTCGGCCATCCTATGGAGAATCCACGCCAACGGAAACTCCGTTTCAAGGCGGGTTTCGAGACGTCGCGCATGGGCACCGCGCGATGCATTCCCGGAAAAACGCAGTACTGATTTGCAAATTGCAATGCAATTCGCCTATCGCGCGAATGCGGCCAGACAGCCCACCCCCTAAAGGCGACAAGAATTTGCTTGGCTTTTTACCGATTTTTCAGCGATATCCGTGGCGTAGGTTGTTTAATGTCCCGCCGTCTCGATTGATATCGCCAAACCTTTTTCCGGCGCTCTCCAGATGGCACGCTCTGGTTGAGAGGAAAATTCATGACTCATCCCGTTGACACGCATGTCGGGAAACGAATTCGCCACAGGCGCTGGATGCTGGGAATGACCCAGCAACAGCTCGCCGAAAAGGTCGGGATCAAGTTTCAACAGATACAGAAATACGAAACCGGCGCCAATCGCGTCAGCGCCTCCCGGCTTTGGGACATTTCCGACGCGTTGAATGTCAACATCACCTTTTTCTTTGGCGGCCTGGACAGTGCCGCCGATTCCAAGACGCCCGCCGGAGACTTGCTGGCGGATCGCGAGGCGCTCGAACTGGTCCGCTCCTACTACGCGATCCCCGAGAACCAGCGCCGGCAACTGTTCGAGCTGGCAAAGGTGCTGTCCAGCGCGGCCTGAGCGGGTTGACCGGGGCGCATCACACCGCTACCGCGCAAGGGGGCCCTGCGCCCCCTGCCCTGCCGGACCGGAGCCCCAGATGACAGACAGCCCGCACACCCCAGAATTCCTTCGCGATATCAGCGAAACCGCGAATGCGCTTGCCGACGCGGCCCGGGGGAAGACCCTGCCGTTGTTCCGGTCTTCCGGCCTAGATATCGCCAACAAGCTCTCCTCCGGGTTCGATCCCGTCACCGAGGCGGACCGCGCCGCAGAGCAGGCAATGCGGGCCGTTCTCGCCGAACGCCGCCCGCAGGACGCCATCCAGGGCGAGGAATTCGGCTTCACCCCCGGCACCAGCGGATTCCGCTGGGTGCTGGACCCGATCGACGGCACGCGCGCCTACATGGCCGGCACGCCCACCTGGGGCACGCTGATCGCAATCTGCTCCGAGGACGGCCCGGTCCACGGCATTATCGACCAGCCCTTTACCGGTGAACGCTGGGAAGGCGGTGCCCATATCGCACGCCATTCCGGCCCGCATGGGGACCGGGATCTGTCCACCCGCGCGCCGCGGGCACTGCCGGACGCGATCCTGTTTTCCACCTTTCCCGAGATCGGCACCGCCGAGGAGCGAACGGCCTTCGAGCGAGTTTCGGGCAAGGCCCGCCTGACGCGTTTCGGGACCGACTGCTATGCCTACGGCCTGCTGGCTATCGGCCAGATCGACCTGGTGATCGAGGCCGGGCTGAACGATTACGACATCTGCGCCCCCATCGCGGTAATCGAGGCCGCGGGCGGTTGCGTGACGGACTGGCAGGGCGGCCCCGCCCATGGCGGCGGCCAGGTCGTCGCCGCCGCGAACCGGCAGATCCTCGAAGAGGCGCTGGCGCTTCTGGCATGACCCACAAGCTTGTTCGAAATGCCGACCATCTCGTCACGATGGATGAGACCCGCCGGGAACTGACCGGCGCGGATATCCGCATAATGGACGGCGTCATTGCCGAGATCGGCCACGCGTTGCCGCTCGATGGCGCGGAGCCTCTGGAGGCCTCGGGCTGCCTTGTCACGCCGGGGCTGGTGAACACACATCACCACCTCTTCCAGACCCTCACCCGCGCCGTACCGGCCGCGCAAGACGCGCTGCTTTTCGGCTGGCTCAAGGCGCTCTATCCGATCTGGGCCCGCATGGGACCGGAGGAGATCCGTGTTTCGACCCAGCTCGGCCTGGCCGAACTGGCGCTGTCGGGCTGCACCATGTCGTCGGATCACCTCTACCTCTATCCCAACGACGCACGGCTGGACGATTCGATCGAGGCGGCAAGGACGGTCGGGCTGCGCTTCCACCCAACGCGCGGTTCGATGTCCATCGGCGAGAGCAAGGGCGGCCTTCCGCCCGACGCGCTGGTGGAAGACGAGGCCGCGATCCTGCGCGACAGCGAGCGCCTGATCGACGCCTATAACGACCCCGCCGAGGGCGCGATGCTGCGCGTCGGCCTTGCGCCCTGCTCGCCCTTTTCAGTGAGCCGCGAGCTGATGCGAGATTCGGCGATTCTGGCCCGCGAGAAAGGCGTTCGCCTGCACACGCATCTGGCCGAGAACGACGAGGATATCGCCTATTCGCTGGAGAATTTCGGTTGCCGGCCCGGCGACTATGCCGAACAGCTTGGCTGGACCGGTGAAGATGTCTGGCACGCTCATTGCGTGAAGCTTGACGGGCGCGAGATCGACCTCTTTGCCCGCAGCGGAACCGGCGTCGCCCATTGCCCCTGCTCGAACTGCCGACTCGGCTCCGGCATCGCCCCGGTGCGTGCGATGCGCGATGCCGGCGTGCCCGTAGGGCTGGGTGTCGATGGCTCGGCCAGCAATGATGCCGGGGATCTGGCCAGCGAGGCACGGCAGGCGATGCTGCTGCAACGCGTGAGCTTCGGCGCCGATGCGATGTCCGCGCGGGAAGCGCTGGAAATCGCCACGCTGGGCGGAGCCACGGTTCTCGGACGGCCCGAATGCGGCGTCATCGCGCCGGGCAAACGCGCCGATATCGCCATCTGGGACATGTCCGGGCTCGACGCCGCCGGCACCTGGGATCCCGTTGCCTTCCTGCTGGCCGGGCCGCGCCGCGTGCGAGACCTGCTGGTCGAGGGGCGCCTTGTTGTCTCGGGCGGCATCCTGCGCGGGCTGGATGCCGGGATGCTGGCCGAGTGCGCTAACAGGCTCGTCCGGCGATTGGTCAATGACTGAGAAACCTCTGCTGGGTAAACTCCTCCGAAACGACAGGAGGCCACCATGTTCCAGACACTCGTTGCCCTGATGGCATCGCTACACCTTTGGGCCACGCCCGCGCCGCAGGAAACGACGGATCTCTGGCTGACCGCCGAGGCGACATCGGGCATGACGACGCTTGTCAACAAGCAGCGGCAACGCATCGGGCGGGCGGCCTTGAACCGCTCGGCGGCACTTGATCGAATCGCGGCCGATCACGCCACGGACATGGCGAAGCGGGGATATTTCTCCCATCAGTCCCCCGATGGGCGCCAGTTGGGCGACCGCGCCGCGCGCCGGGGTTACCGGGCGTGCCTGATGGCAGAGAATATTGCCAAGGGTTACTCCACCGCCCCCCAGGTCGTGGACGGCTGGATGAAGTCCAAGGGACATCGCAAGAACATGCTGCATCGCAAGGTCTCGGAGTTCGGCGTGGCCGAGGCCGGTGACCGGATCTGGGTGATGGTGCTGGCACGCCCCGGCTGCTGAGGCCTCAGAGCCCCAGGCTGTCGGAAATCAACGGGTGGAGCTCGCGGCTATGCCCGCCCCCCTCGCCGCCCGGAACCAATGCCTCGTGCCGTGCGCCCGCGACATAGACCGCCGCGATGGCCCGGTCATCGCCCATCATGATGGTCGGGAAGACCGCTTCCCAGATCGTCTCCGCCCGCGCCACGCGCTGCGCAATGGCCGGTGTCGAGGCGAGATCGAGCACCACGAGATCGGCATCCGTTCCCGGCCGCAGCGTGCCGATCCGGCCCTCGGCGCGCATCGCGCGCGCGGAACCTTCGGTCGCCAGCCAGAGCAACTGCGCAGGATGCAGGGCGCTGCCCGCAAGCTGTCCGATCTCGTAGGCCGCCGCCATCGTGTGCAGCATGGAGAAATTCGAACCGCCGCCGGTATCGGTGGCCAACCCGACGATCTGCCCCTCACCCATGGCCCGCGCGGTATCGAAGATCCCCGAGCCGATGAAGGTGTTCGAGGTCGGGCAATGGATCAGCGCCGCCCCGCTTGCGCGCAGCCGGGCACGCTCGTCATCCGTGAGCCAGATCGCATGGCCGAACATGGCGCCGGGGCCCAGCAGCCCATGCGCCTCGTAGGTGTCCAGATAATCGCGCTTGCAGGGGTACAGCTCGCGCACCCATGCCACCTCGTCGGTCTGCTCGCTCAGATGGGTCTGCATCGGGCAGTCGGGATGCTCGTTCCACAGGCTGCCAAGCGCCTCGAGCTGCTCCGGCGTGGAGGTCGGCGAGAAGCGCGGCGTGATCGCATAGATCCCCCGCCCGCGCCCATGCCATGCCTCCAGCAGCGCCTTGCTCTCGTCATAAGCGCTCTTGGCATCGTCGCGCAGCCCGTCGGGGGCGTTTCGATCCATGCAGGTGCGCCCGGCCGCGACGGCCATGTTCCGCGCCTCTGCCGCCTCGAAAAAGGCGGTCACGGAGGACGGGTGGATGGTGCAGAAACTGGCGACCGAGGTGGTGCCATGCGCCAGCAGAAGGTCGAGATAGCGGTTGGCGATCTCGGCGGCATAAACCGGGTCGCCGAAGCGCATTTCCTCGGGGAAGGTATAGCTGTTCAACCAGTCGATCAGCCGCTTGCCCCAGGAGGCGATGATCGCCGTTTGCGGGTAATGGGCGTGCGAATCGACGAAACCGGGCAGGATCAGCGCATCGCCGTGGTCGATCACCTGTGCGCGGGGATGGGCCTTTTGCAGCTTCTCCGCCGGGCCTGTCTCGGCAATCGTACCCCCTCGCAACAAGACCGCACCGCGGCGCTCATGGCGCGCGGCCTCTTCGGGCGGAAGCTCGAACGGGTTGGCATGGATATCCAGCACCTGCCCCAGCAGCAATGTCTCTGTCTTGCTCATGAAAGTGAGCCTAGGGACAGGACATGCGCTCGGCAACGGGCAAGGCAGGTTGCACCCCGCTTCCGCGCGCTTATTCTATGTCGAAAGTGAAATCGGAGGGTGCAGCCATGGCCGAAGATACTGCCGACAAGGCAGGTCGTGACGACGATGCCTTCGTTCTGCCCAAGGATCGGGCGCGGGAAATCCTGCTGGCGATCAATCGCGGCGATTCGGCCGGGCTCGGGCGGATGCTCGACCAGCTTCACCCCGCCGACGTGGCCGACCTCATGGAACAGGTGGGCGACAAGACGCGCCACCTGCTGCTGCGATTCTGGGGCCGGGATATCGATGGCGAGATCCTGTCGGAACTCGACGAAAGCGTGCGCGCCGAAGTCATCGAGATGCTGCCCGACGAGGTGCTCAGCGAAGCCGTTCTGGACCTCGAATCGGACGATATCGTCGACCTGATCGAGGATCTCGGCGACGAACAGAAGGATATCCTGCTCGATGCGCTGTCCGCCAGCGAACGGGTCGCGGTGGAACAGGCGCTCAGCTATCCCGAAGGCTCCGCTGGCCGCCTCATGCAGCGCGAGGTGGTCCGCACGCCGGAGCACTGGACGGTCGGCCAGGCCATCGATTTCGTGCGCGAAGACGCCGAGGACCTGCCGGAGCAGTTCTACCACGTCATCCTCGTCGATCCGAAGATGCACCCGACCGGCTATGTTACCCTCGGCAAGCTGATGTCGATGCCGCGCAACAAGCCGCTGCGCGAGGTGAGCGAGCATTCCTTCCGCTCGGTTCCGGTCGATCTCGACGAGGCCGAGGTGGCCTATATCTTCAACCAGTACCACCTGATCTCGCTGCCCGTCGTGGATGGCGAAGACCGGCTGGTGGGGGTGATCACCATCGACGACGCCATGGCGGTGCTCGATGACGAGCACGAGGAAGATATCCTGCTTCTGGCCGGTGTGAACGAGGAGTCCTCGCTCTCGGACAACGCGATCGAGACGACGAAGCTGCGCCTGCCCTGGCTCGCGGTGAACCTGCTGACGGCGATTCTCGCCTCCATGGTGATCGCGCTGTTTGAAGACGTGATCGGGCGGGTCGTGGCGCTGGCGGTGTTGATGCCGATCGTTGCCTCCATGGGCGGAAATGCGGGCACCCAATCGCTGACCGTGGCGGTGCGAGCCATCGCCACCAAGGACCTGACGGGCTCGAACGTCTGGCGCGTGGTCAGCCGCGAATTGGTCGTGGGGCTTCTGAACGGGGCGGTTTTCGCCGTTGTCATGGGGCTGGTGGCGTTGTTCTGGTTCGGCTCCTCGCAGATCGGGCTGGTCATCGCGGTAGCGATGATCGTCAACCTCGCGGTGGCGGCGCTGGCGGGCATTCTCGTGCCGGTGACGATGGAGAAACTCGGGGTCGATCCGGCGCTGGCATCGGGCACGTTCGTGACCACGGTGACCGATGTGGTTGGCTTTTTCGCCTTCCTCGGGCTGGCCTCGATGGTGCTTCTTTGAACCTGGGCGCGATGAAGAAAGAGGCGCGACAGCACGCCTTCGCCCTGCGCAAACCCGCCCATGCCGCGTATCGAGCGGCCGCGTCGCAAGCGCTTTGCGATCACCTTGCCGGGACGGCGGGGCGGGTCATCGCGGGCTATCTTCCGATCCGCACGGAGGCCGATCCGCTGCCGGCGATGGAAGCGCTGTGCACCGCGAACCGGATTGCCGTGCCGATTGTCATCGGGCCGGGGATGCCGCTCGTCTTTCGGGAGTGGAAGCCGGGATGCCGGCTGGAGGAAGGTGCCTTTGGCGTGATGGTCCCGACAGGCGGTGAAGAGCTGATACCGGATCTCGTCATCGCCCCGCTTGTGGCCTTTGACCGGGAGCTGTTTCGCCTCGGCTATGGCGGCGGGTTTTATGATCGTACCCTGGAGAGGCTGCGCAGGCGGGGAAAGGTCGAAGCGCTCGGCTTTGCCTATTCGGCGCAATACCTCGAAAAGCTGCCTCTAGAAGCGACCGATCAACGCCTCGATGGCGTGCTGACCGAGAAGGGGGTATTTCCCCGCGCCCCTTGACGCTGACGCGTCGCGGAGCATTGAGGCCGGGCGCGCCTGCGGCGCGTGGGACAACTGTACGTTCCGCTTTCACACGAGAGGGGGTTGCTCCCCTTCCCATGCGGGGCTAGGGCGTTGGCCATGAAAATTCTCTTTCTGGGCGATGTAATGGGCCGTGCCGGGCGCACGGCGGTGGCGGAACGCCTGCCGGCGCTGCGGCGCGACTGGGGGCTGGATTTCGTCGTGGTCAATGGCGAGAACGCCACCTCGGGCATGGGGCTGTCGGGTGCCCATGCCAAGGCGCTGCTGGAGGCCGGGGCCGATTGCATCACGCTGGGCGATCACGCCTTCGATCAGCGCGACATGCTGCAATTCATCGAGCGCGAGAAACGTATCCTGCGGCCGCTCAACTTCGCCAAGGACGCGCCGGGGCGCGGGGCGGCGGTCTTCACGGCAACCGGTGGCCGCAAGATCCTGGTGGCGCAAGTTCTGGGCCAGATCTTCATGAAACGCCCCTTTGCCGATCCGTTCTCCGATATCGACGCATTATTGCGCGCACACCCGCGCGGCGGGATGGTGGCGGCCAGCCTGGTCGACATGCATTGCGAGGCCACCTCGGAGAAGATGGCCATGGGCCATTTCTGCGACGGGCGCGCCAGCGTGGTCGTGGGCACGCATACCCATGTGCCAACGGCCGATGCGCAGATCCTCCCCAAGGGGACTGGCTTCCAGTCGGATGCCGGCATGTGCGGCGACTACAATTCCGTCATCGGCATGGAAAAGGCCGAGCCGATGCGCCGTTTCGTCACCGGCATGCCAAAGGGCCGGTTCACGCCAGCGCTGGAAGAGGCGACGGTCAGCGGTCTCTACGTTGAAACCGACGACAGGACCGGCGAGACGACGCGGATCGAGATGGTCCGCCAGGGCGGGCGGCTGGCACAGGCGGGCCCCTGAACACGCCTGTGGCGGCTGGCCCCTTTTTCATCCGAGCATAGCCGCTGGGCTGACCGGCAGTTCTTCGGGCAGGCCCTGCCCGCCATGCGCGGGCGGGACATAGAACGCTTGCGCCAGTGCGCAGGCACGCTAAGGATGGCCGGTGGAGCAGCCATGGGACGCGTATGGAATTTCTGAACCTCGGACCGACCGGAGAACCGATCCTCGCGCTTTGTGTCGTGCTGACAATGTTCGTGCTGTTCTCGCGGGAGATTTTCCCGGCCGAAGTCGTCGCCATGCTCGGCGCGGCGGTCATGCTGGCCACGGGCATCCTGCCCTATGAGGCCGCGCGCGATGCCCTGTCCAACCCCGCGCCCTGGACCATCGCGATGATGTTCCTCGTGATGGGCGCGCTGGTACGGACCGGCGCGCTGGACTGGTTCACCCATATCGCCCAGGCACAGGCCGAAAGGGACCCGCGCCTGGCCATCGGCACCCTGATCGGGTTCGTCGTCATCGCATCGGCGGTGGTTTCCAACACGCCGGTCGTTGTCGTGATGATCCCGGTGATGGTCCAGATCTCGCGCACGCTCAAGCGGCCTGCCTCCAAGATGCTGATCCCGCTCTCCTATGCGGCGATCATGGGCGGCACGCTGACTCTGATCGGCACATCGACCAACCTGCTCGTCGACGGCGTTGCGCGCGCCAACGGAATGGAGCCGTTCGGCATCTTCGAAGTCACGCCGCTGGCCATCGTCATCGTTGCCTGGGGCATGATCTACCTGCGGTTTATCGCCTACAGGCTGCTGCCGGAGCGGGAGTCCATGGCCTCGCTGCTCTCCGACAAGCGCAAGATGAAATTCTTTACCGAAGTTGCCCTGCCGGAGGATAGCGATCTGATCGGGCGCAAGGCGGTCGAGGTTGGACAGTTCAAGCGCGACGGGGTTCGGTTGATCGACATTCTGCGCGGCGATGCCTCGCTGCGTCGGAACATGAACGAGGTCGTGCTGGAAGCGGGCGACCGGGTCGTGCTGCGCACGCGCATGGCGGAGCTTCTGAGCCTGCAGGAGAACAAGGCGCTGCGCCAGGTCGACAAGCTGAGCTCGGTGCGCACCGAGACGGTCGAAGTGCTGATCTCGCCCGGCGCACGCATGGTCGGCCGCACGCTGGGTCAGCTTCGCCTGCGCCGGCGTTACGGCGTCTACCCGCTTGCCGTGCACCGACGGAACCAGAATATCGGACGACAGCTCGACGATCTGGTGGTGCGCGTCGGCGACACGCTGCTGCTCGAAGGCGCGCCCGAGGATATCCAGCGGCTGGCCTCCGACATGGGCCTGGTTGATATCGCGCGCCCCTCGGCCCGTGCCTTCCGCCGCGAGAAAGCCCCCATCGCCATCGGCGCGCTGCTGAGCATCGTCGTGCTTTCGGCCATCGGGGTCGCGCCCATCCTGCTCCTGTCCTTCCTCGCGGTCGCACTGGTGCTGGTGACACGCTGCATCGACGCCGACGAGGCGTTTTCCTTCGTCGAGGGCCGACTGCTGGCGCTGATCTTTTCCATGTTGGCCATCGGTGCGGCGCTGGAAGCCTCCGGTGCGGTCGAGTTGATCGTCAAGGCGGTCTCGCCCTGGTTGATGCAGCTGCCGCCGTTCCTGATCATCTGGGCGATCTACCTGCTGACCTCCGTGCTGACCGAACTGGTCACCAACAATGCCGTCGCGGTCGTCGTCACGCCCATCGCGATCGGCCTGGCGACGGCGCTCGGGTTCGACCCGCGCCCACTGGTCATCGCCGTGATGGTCGCAGCATCGGCCAGCTTCGCAACGCCCATCGGCTACCAGACCAACATGATGGTCTATGGCCCCGGCGGCTACCGGTTCTCGGATTTCCTGAAGGTCGGGATACCGCTCAACCTGTCCATCGGTCTGCTCTCTTCCGCGCTGATCCCTGTGCTCTGGCCGCTCTGATACCAAAGAGCTGTCCGCCTCGGAACGCTGCGGGATTGCCCCCGGCCTGTTCTTTGGGCTATGGACGCGCAAATCATACGAAGTCCCGACCCGAACGGAGAAGACCCATGGCCGGCCATTCAAAATGGGCGAATATCCAGCACCGCAAGGGGCGCCAGGATGCAGCCCGCTCGAAACTGTTTTCCAAGCTCTCGAAAGAGATCACCGTCGCCGCGAAGATGGGCGATCCGGACCCTGAGAAAAACCCGCGCCTGCGCCTCGCGGTGAAGGAAGCCAAGTCTAACTCCGTCCCCAAGGACGTGATCGACCGGGCGATCAAGAAATCGCAGGCCGGAGATGGCGACGATTACGAAGAGATCCGCTACGAGGGTTACGGCCCGGGCGGCGTTGCCGTGATCGTCGAGGCGATGACCGACAACCGCAACCGCACGGCCTCCACCGTGCGCTCGACCTTCTCCAAGCATGGCGGCAATCTCGGTGAGACCGGATCTGTCGGTTTCATGTTCGAGCGCAAGGGCGAGATCACCTACCCGGCCTCCGTGGGCGACGAGGATTCGGTGATGATGGCGGCGATCGAAGCAGGTGCGGAAGACGTTGAATCAGATGAAGATTCTCACGTCATCTATTGCGCGGACACCGATCTGAACGAGGTTTCCACGGCGCTTGAGAGCGCGTTGGGAGAGTCGGAGCACACCAAGTTGGTGTGGAAACCGACCACCACGACCGAGCTTGACCTTGAAGGCGTGCAGAAACTGATGCGGCTTATCGAGGTGTTGGAGGATGACGACGACGTGCAGCGTGTCACCGCCAACCTGGAACTGACAGACGAGGTTGCGGCGCAACTCGACGCCTGATTTCCGGTTGATTTGCAAGAAACCCCGGTCAATCTCGACCCAAAATCCGTCCGAAACGACCGGTATTCCGGTCGTTTCGACCGTTTCAGGACCTCCTGAATCCGCCAAGCCTCCGTTTTTGACCCTTTTTCGGTCAAATGCGCCCCCGGTTTCGACCGAAAGCGCGACCGGTTTGGATGCCCGGCCTTACGCCGGGGTGTTTGGGGGCGCTCCCCGCGCTTCGCTGACATCGGGGCCGATGTCTGAAGAACCGCTTTCTCAAGCCCACAACACACCGCGGTTTGATGGCGTTTGCTTGATCCAACTCAGAGACAGGAGCAGCCGCCAATGCGAGAATTCCCTTACGTAAACCAAAGCGGAGGGAACTGAAGATGAATGTGTTGTTTTCACTTGCCGTGGGTCTTTGCGTGTCGCTTGCTCCGACGGCGTTATTGTCACAAGAGCGAGCAGAAGAACTTGGCAAGCAAGAATACACCGTCGCTTGTGCCGGTTGTCACGGCGAAAGCGCGATGGGAGACGGCCCCCTAGCCGGTCTCCTGAACATTTCGACCCCAAGTCTTTTGGAGCTTTCACAGGCAAATGGCGGAACCTTTCCTTACGAAGCGGTTCTGACAACGATCGATGGTCGCGACGGGGTAAGAGCGCATGGCAGTTCCATGCCGATCTGGGGTGAGCGCTTTCAATCCTCGGCGACCAGCCAGCGGGGAGAGACGGCGGAAATGGTGGCGAGGGGACGCATCTTGTCGCTCATCTACCACCTTCAGTCGATCCAGAAGTAACTGACTGGCCCAACCGAAGGAGACATCTGACACAAGGCATCAATTGTCTCCTACGTCGCCAAAGCCGCCCGGCTGTCGTCACTCGAACCCTCCACTGCGAGTAGCTGCGGTGGTGCGGTGTATCGCGTGGAGCCGGTGGGCTTGTGGCGTTGCAGCCGGGGCTTCGTGCGTCTAGACGGTCCGGGCGCAGAGCGGACGGGCGGCATGACGGAAGCATTCACTCAGGGGTTGCTGTTGAGTTTCAGCCTGATCCTCGCGATCGGGGCGCAAAATGCGTTTGTTCTGCGGCAAGGGCTGAAGCGGGAGCATGTGCTGGCGGTCGTGCTGGCCTGTGCGATCTCGGATGCGATCCTGATCTCGGTCGGTGTGTTTGCCTTCACGTCCCTTTCCAAGCTGCTGCCGGGGCTTGTCCCTGTCATGCGTTGGGGCGGTGCGACGTTCCTGCTGGCCTATGGCGCAATCAGTTTCCGCAATGCCTGGCGGGGTGGGGAGGCGCTGGAGGCCGGCAGAAACGGCGTTCGGAGCCTGCGGCAGGTGCTGGCGACGGTGCTGGCGCTGACCTGGCTGAACCCGCATGTCTATCTCGACACGGTCGGGCTGATCGGGTCGATCTCCTCGGGGTTTCCCGGCCGCGAAGCCGCCTTTGCCGCCGGGGCCGTTTCCGCTTCCTTCCTGTTCTTCTTCGCACTCGGTTACGGTGCGCGGCTGTTGCAGCCGCTCTTTGCCCGCCCCTTCTCGTGGCGCGTGCTCGATGTGGTGATCGGTATCGTCATGTGGTCCATCGCCGCCGGGCTGATTCTGGGCTGACCGCTTGGGCTTGTGGCCGCATTCGGAATGATGTCTGGTCGCCGCCATGAGCACCCCGCCCGAACAGCGCCCGTTGAAAGCCGTCCTGTGGATGGTCATGACCGGTTTCTGTTTCATTGGTGTGCAGGCGACGGTGAAGCATCTGGGGCCGGGCATCCCGCCCGCCGAATCGGCCTTCCTGCGTTACCTGCTGGGGCTGGTCTTCCTGATCCCGATGTGGCCCGAACTCAAGCGCGCGCGCCTGTCCCGCCGGGCGCTTGCGCTGTTCACCCTGCGCGGCGCGGCACAGGCAGGTGCGGTGATCATGTGGTTCTATGCCATGACCCGGATCACCATCGCCGAGGTGACGGCGATGAACTATATGAGCCCGATCTATGTCACGCTGGGGGCCGCGATTTTCCTTGGCGAGCCACTTGCCGCAAGGCGCATGGCGGCGATTGGCGTGGCGTTCCTCGGGGCCCTGGTCATCCTGCGGCCCGGGATGCGCGAGCTGGATCTTGGCCATATCGCCATGATCTTTGCCGCGCTCGGTTTTGCCTGCGCCTACCTTGTTGCCAAGCGCATGACCGGGGAGGTTTCCCCCACGGTCGTCGTGGCGATGATGTCGATCATGGTGACGATCTTCCTCGCCCCCTTTGCCTTTGCCCACTGGGTGCAGCCGACATTTCAGCAGTTGGGCTGGCTGTTCCTCGTCGCCTGTTTCGCAACGGCGGGGCATTTCACGATGACCCTCGCCTTTCAGGCAGCCCCGATGGCGGTCACACAACCCGTCACTTTCCTTCAGCTCGTCTGGGCGAGCCTGCTCGGCTGGGTGGTCTTTCACGAGCCGGTGGATGGATGGGTCGTGCTCGGCGGCTGCCTCATCATGGCCTCGGTCTCCTTCATCGCCTGGCGCGAAATGCGGCTGAAGGCAGCGCCCGCCGTGCCGCCGCCCCTGCCCCCGCAGGGCTGAGCGCTATTCGGCCGCCAGCGATTTCGGCGAGGCGCGCCCGATCTCCGTGATCTCCTGGATGATCCCGCGCAGGATGCCGCGAAAGGCCGGGAAATCCTTGCTCGGCACGATCCTGCCTTCATCCATGTAGAGCGACCTGTCGATCTCGACCTGAATCGCGTTCTGGCCATGCGCGGGCCGGCCGTAATGCTGGGTTATGAAAGCGCCGGCAAAGGGCGTGTTCCGGGACACGCGCAGGCCCGCCCGCTCGAACGCCGCCTGCACGCTGTCCATGATATCGCCAGTGCAGGCCGCCCCGAAACGATCCCCGAGAACCACGTGCGGACGGCTGTAGGACTTGCCCGACGCCGACCGAACCGCTTCATGCGGCATGGAGTGACAGTCGATCAGGATGGCCTGTCCGAAGGCGGCCCGGCTTTCCGCCAGAACCTGCCGAAGGGCGGCGTGATAGGGGTGCCAGACCTGCTCCAGCCGCCGCTGCGCCTCTTCCAGATCGATCTTGCCGCGGTAAATCACCCGCCCGCCCGCCACGACGCGCGGAATAACTCCCAGACCAGAGGCTATCCGCGGGTTATGCGCCTGAGAGCGAACGCCGCGCACCACTGCCGGATCGAGCTCGTCGGCACTGCGGTTGAGATCCACGAAGGCGCGCGGCGCGGTGGCGGCGAGCAAGGGCGCGCCGAGCCCCGGCGCGGTGTCGAACAGGCGGTCCACGAAAGCATCTTCGGAGGAGCGGATGCCGAGTTCGTCAAGCACTGTTCGGCGCAGGAAATCCAGGCCATAGTCACGCCCGCTATGCGGCGAGGCAAACACCACCGATGTGGTCCGGCTCCGGGGCAGTTCGAGGCGAAATGGCGGGTTTTGCATAGGGTCTCCTTGAGCCCCCATATAGCGGTATAAATTCTCTTGCCAAAAGCCCTTGAACCCGACGCGCGTTCCTTTTATACGCGCTCCACCGACGCGGAATCGACCGCGTTCTTTTCTTTCGGGATAAGGGCGGCAGGATGGTTCGGTACGGTACGGGCGGTTAGCTCAGCGGTAGAGCACTACGTTGACATCGTAGGGGTCACTGGTTCGATCCCAGTACCGCCCACCATTGAATTCGGGCCGGAGACGGCTCGCTGGCGAAACAATCGGCGCCGTTCTCGCGCCGGCGACTGAGGAAAGGGAAGACTATGAAAGTCCGCAACTCGCTCCGCTCGCTGAAGAATCGGCACCGGGATTGCCGTGTCGTGCGCCGTAAAGGCCGCGTATACGTCATCAACAAGACCCAGCGCCGCTTCAAGGCCCGTCAGGGCTGATTCAGCGACACAGCATTCGAACGAGGCCGCGTTTTTCGCGGCCTTTTTCGTTTCTGGGCGTTCTGATTGCAGGACTGTCGGCCCTTCGATAGCGCGCGTTTCGCCTGCGCGAACGACTGGTCGGATCGCACCTCCGTCGGAGGAACATCCGGTCACCAGATACCAGAACGGCATGCACGGTGTTGGCGCTCCGCCCCGGAAGCAGGGAGATTCGCCGCCCCACGCCTCAGGGCAATCCAGCCCGTCTTTGCTTGCGGCTGGAACGCTGGCGCACGATCTCCATGATCTCGGACGCCATCCGTCCGCGCCTGTTCAGATCCGTCATCACCCGCAGCCACGGCCCCGCGTGGTGGAAGAAGCTCATGTAGGACGCGCAGAAATAGTTCAGGCCCGGTTCGCCGTCCGAGGTCGCCAGAAGGCGGTGTTTCGGGCAGCCGCCATTGCAGGCAAAGCGGAATTTGCACTCCTGGCACTGTTTTGGGAGTGTCGTGCGCTTCTCCTCGCCGAATCGCTGTTGTTCCGGCTTGGCCACCAGCGCCTCGATCTTCTCTTCCATGATATTGCCGAGCCGGTACTCGGGATAAACATAATGATCACAGGAGAAAAGATCGCCGTTATGCTCCATCGCCAGTGCCTGCCCGCATTCCTCTGCAAACACGCATAGCCCCGCCGGACGGCCGAGCCAGAGACCGATCTGGACCTCGAAGAACTGGATGAATACCTCGCCCACATCGTGGCGGACCCATTCGTCGAAGACGGTATTGAGGAATTTCCCGAAATCCTTCGGCAAGACCGACCAGCGCGAAACCTGCGCCTCGATTTCGTCATCGCTCTGCGGCGGACCGGCGAGCGTGCCGTCCTCGGTGACGCGTTCGACAATCGGAATGAACTGGATGTGGCGGAAACCCACCTTCTTGAGGAACCGATAGACCTCCTTCGGCTTGCGCGCGCTTTCGCGCTGAACCACCACGAGGGCGTTGATTTCGACCTCATGCGCCTGAAGGAGGCGGATCCCTTCCATGACCTTGTCGAAGGACCCGCTTCCGTTGCGGTAATAGCGATAGCGGTCGTGGATCTTTTTCGGACCGTCGATCGAGACGCCGATCAGGAAGTCATGCTGTTTGAAGAAAACCGCCCATTCCTCGTCGATCAGGGTCGCGTTGGTCTGAAGCGCGTTGCGGATGACCGTGCCGGGCGGACAGTATTGCTGCTCCAGCTCCACGATCTTCCGGAAATATTCCACGCCCAGCATCGTCGGTTCGCCACCCTGCCAGGAGAACCAGATCTCCTGCGCGCCCGCCGCGTGCTGCGCGGCGATATAGTCCCGGATATAGGTCTCCAGGACCTCCTCGGGCATGCGAAACTTCTTCTCCTCGGGGTAGAACCGTTCCTTTTCAAGGTAATAGCAGTATTTGCAATCGAGATTGCATTTCGGCCCAATGGGCTTGGTCATCACCTGGAAATTGCGTGATGCGGCGCTGGATCTGTCGATTTCCACGGTGTCGGTCCTCCCACCGGTAAGAAGAGCATATTGGGTCTCACGGGGGAAATCACAAGCCGAAGGGGTGGCTCACCCCGGCACCGGGTAGCCGCGCCAGGATTTGATCGAGCGCAACGCGAAACTCGTCTGCATGCCCGAGACGCCCGGCAGACGCGCGAGGCAGCGGCGGTGAATCATGTCGTAATGGGCCACGTCCCGCGCCACGATGCGCAGGATATAATCCGCCGTGCCGGTGGTCAGAACGCATTCCAGGATCTCGTCGTAAAGCTGTACCGCCTTCTCGAAGGCATCCATCGCTTCCTGGCTCTGCGAGGTCAGCGTGATGTCCACGAAAACCTCCAGGTCCAGCCCCAGTGCCTTCGGGTTCACCCGCGCGGAATAGCCGTCGATCATGCCACTGGATTCCAGCAGCTTGACCCGCCTGTGGCAGGCCGATGTGGACAGCCCGATCCGCTCGGCCAGATCGGCCACGGCGATATGCGAATCCCTCTGCAATTCGCGAAGAATATGGGCGTCAAAACGATCCAAGATGTGATCCTTATATTTCCATCAATCTTCGGAAATTTTCCCGCAGGGCGCCAGTGGAAAGACAGAAATAGGAATCGCACTCGGCGCGTTTTGCGTAAGACTTCTTCCAATCGCGCTCAGGGCAGTAGGGAGTTTACCATGCTCATCGGTGTACCGAAGGAAATCAAGAACCACGAATACCGGGTCGGCCTGACACCGGAATCGGTGTCCGAACTGGTGGCGCATGGCCACTCGGTTCAGGTCGAGACAGGCGCTGGAACCGGGATCGGCGCCGATGACGAGGCTTATCGGACAGCGGGCGCCACGATCGGCGCCACGGCTGCGGAAATCTTTGAAGCGGCCGAGATGATCGTGAAGGTCAAGGAACCCCAGCCGGCCGAATGCGCCATGCTGCGGTCCGGCCAGATCCTCTATACCTATCTGCACCTCGCGCCCGATCCGGAACAGACCAAGGCGCTGATTGCCTCCGGCGTGACGGCCATCGCCTATGAAACCGTGACCAGCCCGACGGGCACGCTGCCGCTGCTGAAGCCGATGAGCCAGGTTGCCGGCAGGATGTCGATCCAGGCCGGCGCCACGGCGCTCGAAAAGGCGCATGGCGGGCGCGGCGTGCTGCTCGGCGGTGTTCCGGGCGTGCAACCGGGCAAGGTCGTGGTGCTTGGTGGCGGCGTGGTCGGCTTCAACGCGGCCCAGATGGCGGTGGGGCTCGGCGCGGACGTGACCATCCTCGACCGCAGCCCTGACGTGCTCGAACGGCTGGCCACCCATTTCGAGAGCCGTGCCAAGACAGCCTATTCCACCCAGACCCGTATTTCCGAGATGATCGCCGAGGCGGACCTGGTGATCGGTGCGGTCCTGATCCCGGGAGCCGCAGCCCCGAAGCTCGTCACGCGCGCCGATCTCGCCCTGATGAAGCCCGGCGCCGTGCTCGTCGATGTCGCCATCGACCAGGGCGGCTGTTTCGAAACCTCGCACGCGACCACCCATGCCGAACCGACCTACGAGGTGGACGGGATCGTGCATTACTGCGTGGCCAACATGCCGGGCGCGGTTGCGCGCACCTCGACCTATGCGCTCAACAACGTCACCCTGCCCCACGCCCTGCGGATCGCCGATCTGGGCTGGCAGGCCGCGCTGCGCAGGGACGTGCATCTGGCCAATGGCCTCAACGTCTGGAACGGCAAGATCACCTGCGATGCCGTCGCCGAGGCGCTCGGCTACGAGACCACCCCGCTTTCGGAAGCGCTCGCGGGTTAAGGCACTACAAACCACCACTCCACTCACGACCACTCACGGCAACACGACCGCCTCCCGTCATTGGGAGGCGGTCACATTTTTCTAGCGCGGCGAGATCAGGAAATTGCCGAAATCCGCGAGCATCTGGGACACGACCTGCTGGCTCATGTAGCCGGTCTCTTCCAGCCCACGCTCCCTCTGGAAGCGCCGAAGCGCCGCGCGCGTATCCGCGTCGAAGGTGCCGTCGACATTGCCCGGCGCAAGGTTCAACTGCTCCAGCCGCTGCTCGATCATCGTCCGCGTGACGGCATTCAGGCCGAGCGCCCCTTCGACGGCGCGCGCCTGTTGCATGGCCGCGCTATCGCCCCCTTCCAGCACCGCAACGCGTTCCCTGGCCTGCGCGGCATGCGCCCCCTCGGGATGCGCCGCGAGATAGGCGTTCAGCGCGGCGACGGTTCCGGCCTCGGACGCCGCCTGCCAATCTGCCAGCTCCTGCGCCTCCGCGCGTGCCCGTGCCGCCGCTTCGATGGCCGCCAGCCGTTCGCGCGCGATCGGTGCGTAGAGCCCCTCGGGATAGCGTTCGAGATAGGTCCGCAGCCCGGCCTCGTCCTCGGCCCCGGTCACCGCGGCCCAGGCCTCCCCGTCCAGCTTGTCCCGTTCCAGCTCCTGCCGGCGCTGCTCGGCGGCCAGTTCCGCCGCGCGCCGCTCCGCCTGCAGGCTCAGCCGTTCCACCTGCGTGGCGTCGAGGTAGCCCGTGGCGGGAAAGCCGTTCCTGGTCTGGAAACGCATGATCGCCGCCCGTGAGCCTTGCCCAAAGACGCCGTCCACCCCGCGCGGCTGGTAGTCCAGCAGGGTCAGCTCGCGCTGGATCTTCCGGCGCTCGTCCCGGCTCAGCCCAAGCTCCTCTTCCGCCAACCGTGCCAGCCGGTTCGGCTCCGTGCGGATCCGTTCAATGGCCTCGCGGGCCTCGGCGACAAAGAACCCTTCCGGGAAGCGCTCCAGGTAGCTTTCATAGCCTCCGACACTGTCCTGTGCCTTGGTCGCTTGCCAGATCGCCCGTTCGACCTCGGCCGCGTTCGGCGGCGCAACCGGACGTTCCTCGCCCACCGGCAGGAAGATAACGCGTTCCGGCAGGAAGCCGCGCCCGCGCAGGCCACGCGTCCCGGAGATGACCTCCGTCAGGCTGCGCCCCTCTTCCAGCAGCGGTCCGGCAACGAAGCTCGCGACCGCCTCGGAGCCGCCCTCGACAATCGTCACACCTTGCGGAACCGCGCCACGAAACAGGCCGGACTCCAGACCGTCGCCGGCCTCGACCTTGCCGCTCGCCGCGCCCAGCGCCACCACCGCGGCGCCCGGCACCCGCCCGGCAACGGCCAGGACGGTATCCACCGACAGCCCGATATCATCGACATTGGCCAGATCCGGACGCGCGGCCTTGTCGGCCTCGACCAACCAGCTCCGCTCCGCCCCGTGCAGGAAACTTCCCGAGAGATGGACGACAACGCGTTCCTCCCCCTCGATCCCGGCCAGGAAACCGGACAGCGCCGCGCGCATCGCGGTGACCGAGCCGGCATCCGCCGTGATCACCTCGAAACCGGCATCGCGCAACGCCTGTGCCGTGTCGACACCGTCGCCCGAGCCCCACAGCCCGCGCCGCTCCGCTTCCGGGGCGCCGATTACCAGCGCCCGATCCGCCCGCGCGGCACCCGCCGTAGCGGCGACACCGATGACTGCGGCCAGCGCCACGAGGTTCGGAATCAATCTGCTCATACCCGCCTCCAAGTATTTCTTTTGGGGCGAGTCTACGCCTGTGGCGCCGGTTATCAAATAGCAGCTCAGTCGTAGACGCGGCGATCCTCGATCACGATCCCGTCTTTGGGTAGTTCGCCCGGCGCTAGAACCTCGATCGACGCCTTCAGCTTCAGCAGGTCCTTCACGTCCTCGCCATATTCGGTCCAGTCGCCACCATCGGCCTCGATCTGGACATGCATGGAATCCATCTCGTTCTCGCGGCTGATGATCACCCGCGCCTTGTGCACATGGCTGTGCCGCGCCACCAGCTGCGCCACCTGTTCGGGTCGCACGAACATGCCCTTGACCTTGGTCGTCTGGTCGGCCCGTCCCATCCAGCCCTTGATCCGCGCATTGGTTCGCCCGCACGGGCTCTCTCCAGGAAGCCAGGCCGACATGTCGCCGGTGGCGAAACGGATCAGCGGGTAATCGGGGTTGAGCGTGGTCACCAGCACCTCGCCGACCTCGCCCGCTGCCACCGGATCCCCCGTGCCCGGGGTGACGATCTCGACGATGACGCCCTCGTCGACGATCATCCCCTCCATCGCCTCGCTCTCATAGGCGATATTGCCAAGATCCGCCGTGGCGTAGCACTGCAGCGTGGCAATGCCGCGATCCGTGTATTCCTGCCGCAGCGACGGGAAGAGCGCGCCGCCCGAGACCACGGCCCGCGCGAACCGGAGCGTCTCGCCCAACTCCTCGGCCCGATCCAGGATCACCTTGAGGAAATCCGGCGTGCCCGCATAAGCGGTCGCACCCACATCCACCGCCGCACGCACCTGCAGGTCGGTCTGACCGGTCCCCGCCGGCAGCACCGCCGCGCCGACCGCACGGGCGCCGTTCTCGAACATCATCCCCGCCGGCGTCAGGTGATAGCCAAAGCAGTTCTGAACGATATCGCCCTTGCCGATTCCGGCTGCATGCAGGAAGCGACCCAACCGCCACCAGTCCTGCGATGTCATTCCCGGTTCGTAAAGCGGCCCCGGCGACTGGAAGACATGGTCAAAACCCTGCGCCGGCCGGGTGGTGAAACCCCCAAACGGCTCATCGACCGACTGCTTGGACCCAAGCTCCGATTTGCGCAGAACCGGCAGGCCGGCCAGCGCCTCCGCATCCGTGATCTTTGCCGGATCCACCTTGGCCAGACTGTTGGCATACCCCACCAGCGCTTTCGCCGCCGCGATCTGCCGGGGCAGGTTTTCCGCCAAAGCCGCCGCCCGCTCATCCGCACTGCGCCGTTCCAACCCGTCAAATGGCTTGCTCATGTTCCAGATCCCTCCCTTGCCGCCAACCGCGCACCCGGACAGGCACCAATCGCGGCCACGTTCTGCAATTTGAACTCCCCCGCAGTTCACGCCACCCGCCAAGTGAAATCAACAGTCCGGATCGAAAACAGCAGACGCAAATTTCCCTACGGGTTGCCGCAGCTCCCCGTGCCATCATCTGTTCCCAAATATCCCGGGGGAGCGCTCGAAAGAGCGCGTGGGGGGCAGCGCCCCCCGGCGGAACGTCATGTCATCGCGGCTACCGCGAAATCAGGCCGCGAGGCCCTTGTTTCCCAGATCCAGGTATTTCCGGCGCCGATCCGCGATCAGGGCTGCCCGATCCAGCCCATCCAGCTCGCCCAACATCGCGGCAATTGCCGTGCCCACGCTGGCAATGGCCTGTTGCCGGTCGCGATGCGCCCCGCCAACCGGCTCGGCCACCACGCGGTCCGTCACGCCAAGCTCCAGAAGGTCCTGCGCCGTCAGGCGCAGCGCCTCGGCGGCCTCGCGCATCTTCTCCGCATCCTTCCACAGGATCGACGCGCAGCCCTCCGGCGAAATCACCGAATAGATCGAATGCTCCAGCATCGCCAAACGGTTGCCGGTCGCAAAGGCCACCGCCCCGCCCGAGCCACCCTCGCCGATGATCACCGAGACAAGCGGCACACCGATGGTCAGGCAGGCCTGGGTCGAGCGCGCAATCGCTTCCGACTGGCCGCGCTCCTCGGCGCCCTTGCCCGGATAGGCGCCGGGCGTGTCCACCAGCGTCACCACCGGCAGGTTGAACTTGTCGGCCAACTCCATCAGCCGGATCGCCTTGCGATAGCCCTCGGGGCGCGCCATGCCGAAATTCCGCTCGATCCGGCTCTGCGTGTCGTGGCCCTTCTCGTGGCCGATCACCACCACGGGCCGGTCATTGAAGCGGGCCATGCCGCCCATGACGGCGTGGTCATCGGCGAAATTCCGGTCGCCTGCCAGCGGCGTGTATTCGGTGAACAACGTCTCGATATATTCTTGGCAATGCGGGCGCTCCGCGTGGCGGGCCACCTGGCATTTCTGCCAGCGCGTCAACTTGCCATAGAGATCCTTGAGCATGGCCGCCGCCTTGGCGTCCAGCGCCGCGGCCTCGGCCTTCACGTCCATCCCCTCGTTCGAACGGGCCATCGCCCGAAGCTCCTCGGCCTTTCCTTCGATCTCGGCCAGAGGCTTTTCGAACTCCAGATAGTTCATCACGCGGCTCCCTTACTGCTCGCACCCATATGCGTCCGAACGGGGGGATTTGCAACAGAACCCGGACCGCCCGACCACGAACACGGAACATACTTGCGCGCATCGACGCGGCACCCAACCGGGCCGCCCGGAAAAAGGTGCGCCCGCCGTGGGTCTCCCCTCCCCCGGCAGGCGCAGCAGGACCTAGTCGAACGGATCAGCCGGCGATAAGCTCAGCCTGCTTCACGATCACTTCGGCCTGCTTGATCGAGGCGATATCCACGAGACGGCCCTTGTAGACCGTGGCGCCGGCCCCCTCCGCCTTTGCCTTCTCCATCGCCGCGAGAATCTCCTTGGCCTCGGCCACCGCCGCCTCGGACGGCGTGAACACCTCGTTGGCCAGCGCAATCTGCTTGGGGTGGATCGCCCATTTGCCGACCATGCCGAGCGTCGCGGAACGCCGGGCCTGGGCGACATAGCCGTCATCATCCGAGAAATCGCCGAACGGCCCGTCCACCGGCAGAACGCCATGGGTCCGGCAGGCGGCAACGATCGCGGCCTGCGCCCAGTGCCACGGGTCGGACCAATGCTTCACGCCCTCGCGGATCATGTAGTAGTTTTCCTGCGTGCCGCCGATGCCGGTGGTCTGCATGCCCATGGAGGCCGCGAAGTCGGCGGCACCAAGGCTCATCGCCTCCATCCGGGGCGAGGCGGCGGCGATCTCCTCGACATGGGCAATACCGGCCGCGCTCTCGATGATCACTTCGAAGCTGATCGGCTTGGTGCGCCCCTTGGCCCGTTCAATCGCGGTCACCAGCGCGTCCACGGCGTAGATGTCGCCCGCGCAGCCCACTTTCGGGATCATGATCTGGTCGAGCCGGTCCGAGGCCTGCTCCAGCAGGTCCACCACGTCACGATACCAATAAGGCGTGTCGAGCCCGTTGATGCGTACCGAGAGCGTCTTGTTGCCCCAATCGACGTCACCGATGGCCTCGATGATGTTCTTGCGCGCCGCCGCCTTGTCGTCGGGGGCCACCGAATCCTCGAGGTCGAGATTGATGACATCGGCCGCGCTCGCCGCCATCTTTTCGAAGATCGCCGGACGGGAGCCCGGGCCAAAGAGCTGGCAACGGTTCGGGCGGGCGGGGGCGGCAGGCTGAATGCGGAAGCTCATGACTCTCTCTGGCAAGTATATTTCGAATCTGGTTCGCTACGGGGTAGATTATTGCGCGCACGCTGACAAGACTCTTTTCGCAGTGGCAGCATAACGGCACGCCACGCGAACCCGCAAACGGGCAATCATATCGTTTTCAGAAAGGGTTACCGGCAGCGGGGGAAGGTTGCCGTTGCGGCATGGCCGGGCAGGGTTACTCGTCGCTTCCCTGAAGCCTGGCCACGGAGGCCCGCAGCGCCTCGTCCAGCCGGAGGCGCGCCGCGTCGACCGACGCCACATATTGCTCCAATGCCGGCGCCGCCTGCGGCAGCTTGTCCGCAACTGTCTTGTGCTGGCCGTAGAGCAGAGCAAGCCCGCCGAAGGTCAGGAACGCGATCCCCATGCCGATCCGGCGGCCACGGCTGCGTTGTTCCCGGGGCACACGGCTTTCCGCGTTCCGGGCGGAAGCGGCCTCCTCGGGCCGAAGGGTCGAGTTGATTTCCTCGACATCGGGAAGACGCTCGCGGCGCGGCGCCGCCTTGTCGCGGCGCTCTTTTTCCTCGACCGGAATGGTGTCCGACGGCACGACCCGCGCCGGTTCGCGCGGTGCGAGATCCGGCTCCGGCCGACGTGCGGCGCCCTGCGGGGCCGCCATGTCCAGCTCGCCCTGGCTCTCAAGCGAACCGCGCTCTGCCTTGCGGGCAGCCTGCTCGCGCGCGGCCTCCTCGCGCAGCACCGCCATGGCGGCTTCATCGACCGGACGACGGGGCGGGATCGGTTCAGGCTCGGGCGCCTCTTCGGGCGCGTCTTCCTCAACCTCCGGCACCGCTTCGTCGGGCAGGTCGGCCTCGAAGGACAGGTCTTCGTGTTCTTCGGGCGCTTCAAAGGTACTGGCAACCGAAGCCAGCGCCGGATCCGGCACCTCTTCGGCCGCTTCAGGCTCGGCGACAGCGGCGGAAGCCGGCCGCTCTACCGGCGGTTCGGGTTCCGTCTCCGGTTGGGGCGGCGCAGAAATCTCCGGTTCTTCGACAGGCGTTTCCGGAGCGGATTGGTGATCTGGATGATGCTGGAACCACGTCTTGCCGCAATTCGAGCACTGCACGTCCCGACCGGTATCCGGAATCACACGGGCATCGACCGCATACTGGGCTCCGCAATTTGGACAGGTAAGGCGCATGTCCCCTCTCGACGGGGCTTGCAAACTGCCCCACTGCTCTGACTTTTCTACGTTTATGCCTCGGGATCGGGGGGATGACAAAGAAAATGCACATCCCTTCGGATGCGAACCCCGTTGAAACGCGTCCGTTGCTCAGGCACAACGGGCCGCGCAGGCAGGGGAAGGAGATTTCGTGATCGAGCTGAACGAGGTTGCCTATTCCTACGGCAACGGCACCCTTCTGGGAGACGTCACGCTGCAACTCGCACCGGGGTCGTTTCATTTTCTCACCGGGCCTTCGGGCGCCGGCAAATCGACATTGCTCAAGCTGTGCTACATGGAATTGCTGCCGACATCCGGGCAGCTGTCCATTTTCAGCCGGGATGTGCATTCGCTGAGCCGGGACGATGTCGCCCGTACGCGCCGCCGGATCGGCGTTGTGCATCAGGATTGCCAGTTCCTCGACCACCTGCCGCTGACCGAGAACCTCGCCATGCCGCTCGCCGTCACCGGGCGCGATGCGGCCTCGGAGGACCAGAACCTGAAAGAGCTGATGGCGTGGGTCGGGCTGTCTTCGCGCGCCGACGCGCTGCCGCCGCAGCTTTCGGGCGGGGAACGCCAGCGCGCCGCCCTCGCCCGCGCCGTGATCATGGACCCCGAGATCGTGCTCGCCGACGAGCCGACCGGCAATGTCGACTGGGAGATGTCGCTGCGCCTGCTGCAATTGCTGGTGGAGCTGAACCGGATGGGCAAGACGATCCTCGTGGCCACGCATGATCTCAACCTGATCCGGGCCGCCAAGAGCCAGGTCCCGGCCCGCGTGCTGCGCATTGCCGGCGGAACGCTGTCGCTGGCGGGGGCGGAGCTATGAGCGTCTTTGGCAAGGCCGGCACCTTTCTGGCGGGAACGAGCGGCGCGGACCGCGTGGTGCCGCCCACCGGCTTCACCGCCCGGCTGACCGTGTTCACCGCCGCCGCCATGGCCTTTCTCGCCGTCTTTGCGCTGGCGCTGTCGCTGGCGACCGACCGGCTCGCGACCCGCTGGTCCGAAGCGCTGGCGCGGACGGCCACCATTCGCATTTCCGCCCCGCCGGAGCAGGCCGCCCAACAGCTGACCAACACCCTGACCGTGCTGGAGACCACCCCCGGCGTGGCCGAGGCGCGCCCGCTCGGCAATGCCGAACGCATGGCGCTGCTGGAGCCGTGGTTCGGGCCGGACCTGCCGCTCGATGCGCTGCGCATTCCGGAGCTGATCGAGGTGGTCGAGACCGAGGAAGGCGTGGACGTGGCCGGGCTCAGGGCACGGCTCGCGGGCGAGGCGCCCGGCGCCGTCTATGACGATCACACCCGCTGGCGCGAGCCGCTGGTCCATGCGGCCGAGCGGCTTCGGATGCTGGGCTTGCTGTCGCTGGGGCTGATCTCGGCGGCGACCGCCGCCATGATCACGCTGGCCGCGCAGGCCGCGCTCGCCGCCAATGAACGGGTGATCGCCGCGCTGCGCCTGATCGGGGCGCTCGACACCTATATCGCCCGCGCCTTCGTGCGCCGTTTCACGCTGCGTGCGCTGGTGGGCGCGGCGACCGGCACGGCGCTCGGCATGGCCGCCATCGCGCTGCTGCCAAGCGCCGATGCCGAGGGCGGCTTCCTGACCGGGCTAAGCCTCACCGGCACGAGCTGGCTGCTGCCGCTGGCCATTCCGCCCATCGCCGCCATCGTCGCCTTCGCGGCAACACGCTATGCCGCCTTCCGGCAATTGCGAAAGACAACGTGACATGCTGCAATATCTGCGCTCGCTGATCTTCAACACCCAGATGTACCTGATGATGGTGCTGATGGCGCTGTTCTTTACCCCCATCACGCTGGTCCACCGTCCGATGGCCTTCACCGCCTGCCGCACCTATTGCCGCTGGGTACGCTGGACGGCGTCGTGGATGGTCGGGTTGCGCTCGGAGTTGCGCGGAACGGTTCCCACCGGCGAATGCATCATCGCCTCCAAGCATCAGAGCTTCTTCGACATCATCATGATCGTCTCGCAGGTGCCGCGGCCGAAATTCATCATGAAGGCACAGCTGCGTTTCGTGCCCATCGTCGGCTGGTACGCCAATTGGATCGGCTGCATTCCCGTCGATCGCGGCAAGCGCGGCCAGGCGGTTCTGGAAATGAAAAAGCGGGTCGCGGCCGGGCTCAGCTCGCCGGGGCAGCTCATCATCTATCCGCAAGGGACCCGCGTCGCGCCGGATGCAAGGCTGCCCTACAAGATCGGCACCGGCGTGCTCTATGGCCAACTGGAGCAGGATTGCGTGCCCGCGGCCACCAATGTCGGCGTGTTCTGGCCGCGCTTCGGCGTGTTGCGCAAGCCGGGCCTTGCCGTGGTCGAGTTCCTGCCGGTCATCCAGCCGGGCATAAAGCAACGTGTTTTCATGACGGAACTCGAAGAGGCCGTCGAAACGGCGTCCATCCGGCTGATGGCCGAGGCTGGCTACCACGTGCCCGAATAGCGGTTTGCAAGGGGCGAGAAGCCGCGCAGCCGCGATGCTTCGAGGATCGGCCCCCAGACCTGTGGAAGCTCCGGCTGCTCGCGATGCACATGCGGACCGATCAGCTCCGCCTTTTTCCGCAACGCCTCCGCCTCCGCGTCCTTCAGACCGGAAACATAGAGAAAACCGCCCAGATGGGCGCAGCCGAGCTCCTTGAACTTGTACCGGAAGCCTTCATAGGGGGCGATCAGGAGCGTGCCCGCGCGACAGGTCTCGACCACCTGGCTTTCGAGCTGCGCCAGCGCCTTTGGGTAGCGCATGGGACGGTAGAAATAGATCACGTCCTGTTGCGGGCAGCCTTCGTATATGCGCGCGTCGGTCTCGACGATATCCGCATTTCCGATGCGCGCGCGGTGGGTGATGTCGCGGGCCAGCGCGGCATAACCCGGATCGATCTCCACCCCGGTGACGCGCTCGAAACAGGGCGCCGCGGCGAGAAGCTTCTCGCCGCTGCCGCAGCCGATATCGACGAAGCGCCGGTCTTCATAGCGCCCGAGCGCCAGCAGGACGCGGCAAGCGGCGTGGATATTCTCCAGGAAAACGGACAGTGGAAGCGAGATGTCGCTGAAAGCGCCCTCCACTTCGGTATCCGCGTCCTGTGTCAGTGTGTTGAGCAGCCGGTGCTGCCCATGGGCAAATTGATTGGCAAGCTCGGCTTGGAGCCGGCGCGGATGCAAGGGATCCTCGAACTCGGGAAAGAGCGGGCGGGCAACCGCGGGGCACTGCGCCTGCAAGAGCGCCTCGATGCGTGGCCAACTTGAGATCCACCCCCGGATCACCTGCGCCTTGACGGCATCGGCATTCCCCAGCGACATGGCGTTGGAGCGCGCCAGGTCGCCTATGGCCCGGCCAAGCTTCAGGATTTCGGGTGGTATCGCCGCGCCGGAATGTGGGAGCTTTTCCAACTCGGTGGCGAGGGACGCCACAAGCCGCCTGATCGCCGCCGTCTCCGGCCAGGTATCCTGTTTCTTCTCGCCAAATGATCGTTGCACAAGGACAGCCTCCAGAAGCCTTTCGGCAAGTCTAGAACCGGAACCCGTGAAACGGAATATCCCGCCCCGTCAGGCCTGCGCCACCCGCGGCGTCTTCATCGGTTCGGAGGCGAGCATGGCCTGCACCATCCGGTGCAGCAGGTCGCGCTTGAGCGGTTCGCGCTGCGGGTCTCCCCACAGATTGCGGATCTCGCCCGGATCCTCCTGAAGATCGAAAATCTCGCCGTCGTCGCCCTCGCGATAGACCGAGATCTTGTAGCGCGCATCGATATAGCTGGTCACATGCGGGCGCACCGTGTTGTGCCGGTTCTCGCAAAGCGCGAAATCGCGGACGCTCTCCGCCGCGCCGGTCCAGACGGGCAGTTGCGAGATACCTTGCAGATTGTCTGGCGCGCCCAGCCCGGCGGCATCCATGAAGCTCGGCATCAGGTCCACCAGCGATTGCAGCGCCTCGCTCACATGCCCCGCAGGAACCTGCCCCGGCCAGCGCACGATGAAGGGCAGCCGCAGCATGTCCTCGTAATGGAACGGCCCCTTGGCCACCAACCCATGCTGGCCGAGGAAATGCCCGTGATCGGTGGTGAAGACGATCAGCGTGTCCTCCGCCAGCCCGAGCTGTTCCAGATGGTCGAGGATGCGGCCGATCTCGTGATCGAGGAAGGACATCATGCCGTAATAGACGGCCATGTCCTTTTTCAGCGCGTCTTCGGGGTAAAGGTGGCTGGCACAACCATGGGCCTCATACGGCTCGTGCCAGCCGGCGAAGTCAGGCGCTGCCTGCTGGGTCTTCGCGAAATGCGGTGGGTTGCGGTCGTGCTCGCCAGGCGTCAACCGCCCCGGCTCCATGTCGGCGGGGTCGTACATCGTCGCCCAGGGTTCGGGCACCGTGTAGGGCGGGTGCGGATCGGGGAAGGACGTCCACAGCAGGAAAGGCGCGTCCGCTTCGGCGGCACGGTCGAGGAAGGCCATGGAGCGCTCGCCGATCCAGGTCGTGTAATGCATCTCCTCCGGCAGCGCCCAGACGCGGCCCTCGCGTGCCCAATAGGGCGCATCACTCGCCATTTCCGGCGCCTTCGACGCGGTTTCGCCCGGTAGCGGCTGGAAATACTCTTTCCAGTCCGCCAGCCCGTTCTCCTCCATCCATGCGGCGTAATGCTGGCCGACATGGGCCTCGTCGGCGTGGTTTCGGCACAGTTCGATATGATCGAAGCCGTAGAACGGGCCGTGGAAGCCGCGCCAGAAGTCCAGATTCCGCAGGATCGGCTGTTTCTCCAGCGAACCGTCCCCCGCCAGCGGCTGGAAATGCGCTTTGCCGATCAGGCCGGTGGCGTAGCCCGCCTGCGAGAGCGCCGCGCCCAGCGTCGGCACCTCCTCGGGCAGCTTGCAGCCGATAGTCCAGGCGCCGTGCTGCGACGGCATCAGCCCGGTGATGATCGAGGCGCGCGAGGGCGTGCAAGTCGGCGCGGGGCAATAGGCGCGGTCGAACCGCGTGCCCTCGGCGCAGAGCCGGTCGAGATTGGGCGTCCGGATCGCCGGGTTCACCGCGCCGAGCGCGCTGAAATGCTGCTGGTCGGTGGTGATGAGCAGGATGTTTGGGCGTTTGGTCACCGGTTTATCCTTTGCTAAAGCCGTCTGGCGCGCCTCGTGGCACGTCGTTCATCTGTTCCGCCCGGCGGCAACGCCGGGCAGCGCCCGACCTCCCCCCGGAGGGCGCTTTTGCAACGTCGCAAACCAAATCCACGTGGCGGGCATTGCGCGGCCCCGCGTGGCAGCGTCGTTGCGAACGCCCTCCAGGTCGGGCGCTGCCCTCTTCGCCTTTTACGTATGTCGGAAGCATCGTCATCCCTTCACCGCCCCGGCGAGGCCGTTGATGAAATAGCGCTGCAACAGGATGAACAGCACCACGATCGGCACGATGGAAATCGTCGCCGCCGCGGCCATGCCGGTCCAGTCGATGAACTGCTCGCCCTTGAAGGCGTAGATGCCGACCGAGAGCGTGCGGATCGCCGGGTTGGCCAGCGTCACCACCAGCGGCAGCAGGAAGTCGTTCCACGCATGCAGCACCTGCATGATCACCACCGTCACCACCATGGGCCGAGCCAGCGGCAGCATCACGTACCAGAAGATCTTCAGGAAGCTCACGCCATCCACGCGCGCCGCCTCCTCCAACTCCCGCGGGAGCTGCGCGAAATAGCCGGCGAAGAGCACGACGAAGATCACCATCGCGTGGCCGGAGGTCGCAATGGTCAACCCGAACAGGTTCGACGAAAGCCCCAGCCGCGACAGCAACTCGAAAACCGGGATGATGGTGAAGCCCTGCGGGATGAACACCGTCGCCACGAAGGAGAAGAAGAGGATGTTGCGCCCCGGAAAGCGGTAGCGGCCCAGCACGTAGCCCAGCATCGAGGTGCAGGTGGTCACGATCACCACCGAGCCCACGGTCACGATCAGCGTATTGAAGAAATAGCTGCCCATATGCGCCTCGGTCCAGGCGCGGGCGTAGTTCTCCGTCGCCCAGCTCTGCGGGATCAGGCCGGGGTTGGAGAACATCTCGGCATTGGATTTGAGCGAGGTCGAGATCATCCAGACGAAGGGATAGATCCAGATCAGGCAGATCACGGTCAGGAAAGCCGAGACGAGCCCGATCCGCCAGTTGGCCCGGTGGTCGCCATAAACGATGCGGAGCGGAGAGAGGCGCGATCTCATGAGCGGATCTCCTTGGCCCCGGCGCGGGCGCGCCGCGTGGCGATGGCCTGTCCGATGGTGAGCGAGAGCACGACGAAGCCGAAGAACACGCCCGCCGCCGCCGCGTAGCCCAGCCGCGGGATCGAGCCGTCGCCGGTGGCGAAAGCGGTGCGATAGATGAAGATCTCCATCACCTCGGAGGCGAAGAACGGCCCGCCATTGGTCATGGACATGATCAACGGGAAGACGTTGAGCGCGCCCACGGCCGAGATCAGCGTGATCGCCACGGCAAAGGGCAGCACGATGGGCAGCACGATGTACCAGACGAGCTTCGCGCCCCGACACCGGTCGAGCTTGGCACTGTCATAGACATCGTCCGGCACGGTCTGCAGCGCGGCCAGCCAGTAGATCATGGTGATGCCGAGCCATTTCCAGACATAGACGCCGATGACCGAGGGCATGACCGTGTCGGTCGAGCCGAGGAAATCCACCGGCCGCGAGATCAGCCCGAGATCGAGCAGCAAGCCGTTCACCGGCCCGTTGAAGGGCGAGAGCAGGAAGGTCCAGATGATGCCGATCACCGCGACCGGGGTCACCACGGGCAGGAAGATCATCGTCCGGAAATAGGTGCTCATTTTCAGGAGCTGGTTGTTGAGCAGCACGGCAAGCACGAGCGAGATGGTCATCTGCAGCGGCACCGTCCCCAGCAGAAAGATCAGCGAGCGCTGGAAGGCATCCCAGAAGATCGGGTCCGTGAACAGTTTCACGAAATTCCCCATGCCCACGAAGACCTTGTCGGAGTTGAAACCCGACCAGTCATGCATCGCGTAATAGCAGGCCGCGAAGATGGGATAGAATACGAACATGCCACCCAGGATCAGCCCCGGAAGCAGCATGAGGTAGTGATACCTGTATCGGTGCAATGTCTCGAACACGGTTCGCGCCTTGCCTCAAATGGGGGGTGGGGCCGCCCTCTAGGGGAGGCGGGCAGCCCCGGTCAGCCGATCATAGCGTTTCGCCATCAACCTGAGTTATCTCGTATCGTCTTTCGCGTTCGAGGCTGTGCCGAGAGACAGCGAAAGACGATTCAGGTCACGGCGAAATGCTTCAATAGTCGGCAGCTCCGAAATCCTCGTTCGGATTCCAGTTCGAGAAGACCAGGTCAGACCGATCCACCGTGGCGCCATCGGCCTTGGCCTTGGCGAAGGCGGCATCAAGCGCGGCGTTGTAGCGGTCCTTGAGGCCCTTCATCTCCTGTGCAACGCCTTTCAACTCGCCGGCGACAAGCCCCTGCACGGTGCGGGCAAAGTTCACTTCCGGCGCCTGGAAGGCCCCGATCACCTTGCCCAGCTCGGCATTGCCGACCACCGGGTTTGGCCCGACGCGGATCGCCTCGTTGAAATGCTGCAGGATCGCCTTGGAACGGTACGACATCTCCGCGCCTTCCAGCGCCTCGGGGAAGATCGGCGGATCGCCCGCACCGACGATATTGGCCCAGGCCGTCTGCCCCTCGACCGTGCCGAGATAGTGGAAAATGTCGCCCGCGATGGGGCCAAGCTCGGAGCCCTTGAAGAGCCACATCGTGTTCGGCGCCAGCGCGCCCTGACCGATGGTCAGCTTGCCAACCGGGCCTTCATCCGGCACCGGGCCGGAGGAGACGCCGAAGTCGAATTCCGGGTTCTGGCCTTCCCAGCCGCCGATATTCCACGGCCCTTGCAGGATCATGCCCGCCGCGCCCTGCGGCATGTAGGCTCGCGCCTGCGGGGCGTTCATCGACATGATGCCGGGGAAGACGGAGCCATCCGCCTGCATCGCGATCAGCAGCTCGATGGCGGCGATATAGGCATCGCTGTCGAAGACGTAATCGCCGGTGCGGAAATCGATATCCGCCTCGATCACGCTGTCGCCACCCGCGCTGGCACCCGCCATCCGGCCCATGTTGCGCACCGTCTGGCTCCAGCGGCCAAGCTGGTTGCCGCCGATGATGAAGCCGAAATAGCGGCCCTTGCCGGCCTCGGTGATCTTCTTGGCGGCGTCACGGAACTCGGTCCAGCTGAGCGGCTTGGCCTCCGGATCGTAGCCCGCCTCGGTCATGTAGGCCTTGTTGTAGAGCAGATGCGTGCCGTAGCGCTTGTTCGAGGTGAAAGGCAGGCCATAGGTCTTGCCGTCGAACTCGTTGATGCCGGGCAGGAAGGCACCGGCCGGGAAAGTCGCCTTCCAGGCGGCAATATCGGGGATGAAATCGTCATAGGGCTGCACCCAGCCCTGCGCCACGGCATCGGCCGGGTTCACGTTCTGCGGCAGCGCGAAAACGTCATGGGCGGAGTTGTTGCGCACGCCTAGAGGCACAACCTGCGCGATCTCGTTCCAGGGCAGCGCGTCATAGACCACCTCGATGCCCCGATCCTTGGCGTAATCGGCAAAGAACTTCTTGTAGAACACCGCCTTCTGGTCGCCCGAGTCGATCCAGCGGAAGGTGACGCCCTTGGGCAGATCGCCAATCGGCGCGGGTACACTTGCGGCCGCACGATGCGCCCCAAACGCGGCAGCCCCAATGACGGCGGTGGTTCCCTGGATAAAGGCACGGCGCGAAAGCCCGGTCTTGGCGAATGTCATGAGTTCCTCCCTGGCATGACGGATTCGGTTCTCCTCGCCACTGAGCCTGCGTCAAAGCTTCGATCAGTAAAAGTTGACATTTTTTAAATATCGATAACGATTATGCATCACAGTAACCGCCAAGTGGAGAGACATCATGTCCGGAGAAACCAACCTCGACGCGCTTCTCCGCAGCCTTTCCGCCAGACTGGACCCGGATCTTTACGTCTTCGCCACCGTGCGAGGCCTGCGCCCCGCCGACCTGTCCCCCCGCATGGTTTTCGAAGAGGCCGAGGGGACGACGCTGATCCTGCGAAAGGCCGAGGCCGTGGCCCGTGGCCTGGATCACGCGTTTCCCTGCCGAATGATCACGCTCGACGTGCATTCCTCGCTCGAAGCCGTCGGCTTCATCGCCTGCATCGCCACGGAGCTTGCCCGGCATGGCATGGGGGTGAACCCGGTCTCGGGCTTCTACCACGATCACCTCTTCGTGCCGGACGGGCGAGAGGACGAGGCGATGACGATCCTCGCCCGCATCGCCGAAACCGCGTGAGTCATGCTTGAGAATCTCGAAAGCCTGAAACGTTTCGTCGCCGTGGCCGAGTCCGGTTCCGTGCGCCGCGCCGCCGACCAGATCGGCCTGACACAGCCCGCGCTCACCCGCTCGATCCGCCTGTTGGAGGAGCAGGTCGGCGCGCCGCTGTTCGAACGCCGCTCGCGTGGTGTCCACCTGACATCGCTTGGCGGCCGCGTGCTGATCCACGCCCGCCACCTGCTGCGCGAAAGCCACCTCGCCGAGATCGAGATTCGCGCCCTGCGCGAAGGCGAGCGCGGCACGATCCGGGTCGCCGCGGCGCCGGTCTGGATGCACACGATCCTGCCCTATTGCATTGCCCGCATGCATGCCCGCCACCCGGCCCTTTCCGTCACGCTGGAGCCGATGGACTACACCACCGCCTCCCCGCGACTTCAGAACGGAGAGCTGGACGCGTTTTTCGGAGGGTTCCAGCGTATCGAGGGCCTGCCGAGCTTCCTCATCCGCCGGGCGCTGATGGCGGCCGAACTCACGGTTATCGGGCGCGACACGCACCCGCTGCTGTCAAAAGGCGTTGCATCGGCGCGGGACCTGCTGTCATGGCCCTGGCTCTCCTACCAGAGCGACCTGGCCTATCTCGATACCGTTCGGGACGCGATCCAGGAGGAAACCGGCACCCGCATCCACGCGGCCATCCAGTGCGAATCCATGATCACCGTGCTCGAATTGCTGCGCGAAGGCGATTTCCTCGCCCTTCTGCCGTCCTCGTCGCTGACCTCCAGCCACGGCACGGGCCTCACGATCATCCCGACGAACCTGAAGCCCATCGCCTTTCAGTCTGGCCCGATCCATCGGCGCTCGCTACAGTCCAACCAGGCGTTTCGCACCCTGCTGAGCCTCGCCGAGGAACGGATAGACGCGCTCGGGCTGCGGGCGCGGTGATCGGTCAGAGTTCGACATCTCCGCCGGAAAATGTCCACTTCTTCAGCTCGCCGAAGTTGAACACCTTCTCATAACCCAGCTTGCGAAACGCCTTGCCCGCCATGGTCGCACGCGACCCGGACAGACAGTAGAGGATCACGGGCTTTCCCTGCTTGAGCGCCGGATGGCACTCCGCCGAGGCTGGATCCGCCATGCGCGCGACCTGTCCCACCGGGATATTGACCGCCCCCTTGGCATGGCCGCCGCCAAATTCATGCGCCTCGCGCACATCCACCAGGACGGCCTGGTTTTTCTTCATCATCGCGATGGCTTTCAGCGGTTCAATCGGAACCGCACCCGCCGCAAAAGGGTTCATCATGGTCAGAAACATTCGTCGCGCCTCACATTCGATTGATCGAATATATCTGTCTGCCGACAGATTCTTCAATGGGTTCGAGCGATTCCTTTGCAGTTTTGTCAAGCGTGGAGCGTCGCCCCGTGTGGAAAGGACGCGCCCGAACGGCCGCCAGCTTTCCGGCGCGGGTCGCTCATCGGGCACGCAACCTCCTATCAACGCGGCCGCAATCCACCTCCGGCCGCGCGCACGCTCTCCTGCAGCCACGGTTGCAAGGCGTTTTCTACCGCCCGACAAAAAAACGGGCCGCGTTCCGAAGAACGCGGACCCGCCACGGAAGCCGGGCCTCCCCGCCCAGCCGCCGAAACCTCAGCTCAACCAGCGCTTGCGGCGCCGGTAGGAGCGGACATCGCGGAAAGACTTCCGCCCGTCATCGCCCATGCCGAGGTAGAACTCCTTCACATCCGGATTTTCCCGCAACTCCGCGGCCGGCCCGTCCATCACCACGCGGCCCGATTCCAGGATGTAGCCGTAATGGGCAAAGCGCAGCGCCACGTTCGTGTTCTGCTCCGCCAGCAGGAAACTGACGCCCTCGCCCTCGTTGACCGCTTTCACGATCTCGAAAATCTGCTCCACGAGCTGCGGCGCCAACCCCATCGAGGGCTCGTCGAGCAGGATCGTCTCCGGCCGGCTCATCAACGCCCGCCCGATCGCACACATCTGCTGCTCGCCGCCCGAGGTATAACCCGCCTGGCTCCGCCGCCGCTCCTTCAGCCGCGGAAAATAGTTATAGACCATCTCCAGGTCGGCCTCGATCGCGGCCTTGCCATCGCCGCGCGTATAGGCGCCGGTCAACAGGTTCTCTTCGACCGTCAGATGCCCGAAGCAATGCCGGCCCTCCATCACCTGGATCACGCCCTTCTTGACCAGCTTGGCCGGGTCGAGATCCTGCACGACTTCGCCCTTGTATTTCACCGAGCCCTTCGTCACCTCGCCCCGCTCCGAATGCAGCAGGTTCGAAATGGCCTTGAGCGTGGTCGTCTTGCCCGCCCCATTGCCACCGAGCAACGCCGTGATCCCACCCTTGGGCACCGAGAGCGACACGCCCTTCAGCACGAGGATCACGTGATTGTAGATCACCTCGATATTGTTGACCTCGAGCAGCGTCTCGGCCGTCACGTCAGGAGTGGAATCCAGCATCGCGTTCTTCTTCCTGGGAAAAATACTCAAATCCCGCCGGCAGCCAAAAACGCTGCCGGCGGGCCGTGAGTGGTGGCCTTAGTTACAGGCCTCGTTCATCGGCCATGGAGCGTTGGCCTCGGCATATTCCATTGCCTTGGCCTCCTCCAGCGGCGTGATGAATTCTGCGTCCGCCATCAGCAGGTCCGATGCCTTGACGAACTTCTCGCCATCCCATTCCAGCATCCAGGCGCCCGAATGGCCGGTATGGTTGGAACAGGAGGTCGAGAAAGGCGGCACCATGCCGGTCATACCCAGCTCCGCCAGACGTTCCTCGGTGACGTTGAGATTCTCAAGCCCCCAGCGCAGCTGCTCGGCATTGATCTCGGCCACGCCGAACTCGCCCTGCGCGGCGGCGATCGCCTCGGTCAGGAACATCGACATGACGAGACCCCGCTGATAGAAGACCGAGTTCGGATCCTCGACCGTGCTGAGGCCCTTGTCGAGCACATGGGTCTTCAGGTCGGCCATCATCGGCGCATCGGGCATCGGGAACGACCAGGAGATCGACTTGTAGCCCTTGCCGGCCTCGCCGACCTGCTTGAGGTCCGCATCATGCCCGGCCCACCACACGCCGATGAAATTCTCCATCGGGAACTTGGTCTTCACGGCCTCGGCAATGGCCGACGCGTTCATCGCGCCCCAGCCCCACATGACGACGTAATCGGGGCGTTCGCGGCGGATCTGCAGCCACTGGGCGGACTGGTTCTGCATCTCCTTCAGGCCAACCGGCACCAGCTTCAGCTCGAAGCCGTATTCCTCGGCCATCGCCTCCAGAACCGGGATCGGCTCCTTGCCGAACGGATGGTCGAGATGGAGCAGAACCACCTTCTTGCCGTTCAGGCTGCTCATGTCGCCGCCGCCGAGATACTGCATGATCATCGAAGCGCCGTCCCAATAGGACGCCGGCGGGTTGAACGCCCACTGGAACACCTTGCCATTGGCCATCGGCGAGAAGCCGTAGCCCGGCGCAAGGATCGGGATCATGTCGGTATTGGTCTTGGGCAGCACCTGCAGCGTGATGCCGGTGGACCATGGCTGGGTCACGATGGCATTGGCCTTGGTGCGCTCATAGCATTCCACGCCCTTCTCGGTGGAATAGCCGGTCTCGCATTCCTCGAAATCGATCATGACCCCGCCAACGCCGCCATCGCGTTCGTTGAGCATGGTCATGTAATCCTTCTGGCCATCCATCAGCGGGATGCCGGTCGAGGCGAAGGGGCCGGTGCGATAGGCCAGGTTGGGCGCGAAAAGGCCCTCGGCGAAAGCCGGGGCGGCGAGGCCGAGGCTCAAGGCAGAGGCCAGGGCCAGCTTGGTAAAGGTCTTCATGTTTCTCCTCCCTGATGGAACATGGTCGACGTTGCGGTTGGTGGGGTTTTCCCCGGTTTGTTATTCGGTTTGACCAATGCCCTAATGCGGGAACGGCCAGATGGTCAGTTTCTCCCGGATCAGCCGCCAGAGCTGGTTCAGCCCATGCGGTTCGATAATCAGGAAGAAGATGATGAGCGAGCCCACGATCATGATGTTGAGATGCTCCAGCAGCGCCGATTCGACATGGATCCCGAGCACCGAGGGCACGGTGTTCAGCACCACCGGCAGCCCGACGATCAGGATCGCACCGAGGTAATTGCCCATGATCGAGCCAAGCCCGCCGATGATGGCGATGAACAGCACGCGGAAACTGAGCGGGATGTCGAACAGGTTCGGTTCGGCCGCGCCGCGCCACATGAAGACGAAGAGCGCTCCGGCGACGCCGACGACATAGGACGACACCGCAAAGGCCGTGAGCTTGGATTTCATCAGGTTGATGCCGATCAGTTCCGCCGCGATATCCATGTCCCGCGTCGCCTTCCACGTCCGGCCGAGATTGCCGCGCGTGAGGTTGATGCAGAGATAGGTCAGCAGCGTCACGATGAAGAGCACGACATAATACTGCGTCATCGAGCTAGCCTGAGGGCCGGAAACATAGACCCCGAACATGTCGAGGTTCGGCACCTGGATCGCGCCGGAGGCGTTGTAATTGTAGAGCCAGGCCCATTTCTCGAACAGCCAGACCAGGAAGAACTGCGCCGCCAGCGTGGCAATGGCGAGGTAGAAACCCTTGATCCGAAGCGAGGGGATGCCGAACATCACGCCGACACCGGCGGAGAACACGCCCGAAAGCAGGATCGCGATGATCGGGTTCATCCACGGCATCAGCGTGATCATCTTGTAGCAGGCATAGGCCCCCACGCCCATGAAGGCGCCGGTGCCGAGCGAAAGCTGGCCCGCGAAGCCCGTCAGGATGTTCAACCCGAGGGCGGCCAGCGAATAGATCAGGATCGGGGTCAGGATCGTCTGGAAGGTGAATTCGGATGCGGTCAGCGGAAAGACCACCCAGGCGCAGATCAGGATCACGCCCAGCAGGAACGCATCCTGCTTGATCGGAAACAGCGCCTGATCCGCCCTGTAGGAGGTCTTGAACTGGCCAGCCGTGCGGTAGAGCATCAGGCGTTTTCCTCATCTTCGTAGAGTTCGGGGTTGCGGTGCTGTTCCGGCACGGCGCGCCGCGGCGGCTTGGCATAGCCGGTGGCCTCGGAATGGCGCACCAGCCAGAGATAGGCCCAGATCCCGGCCCCCGCGCCGAGCACGGCGAGGATCAGCGCGGTCATCAACTGCCCGGTCGAGTCCCCGTTCGCCGTCAGGGCGAGGTAGCCGAAGGCCCAGAAACCCGCCCAGGCGACCACGTTCAGAATTGCAATCAGCTTTGCCAAATCCTCGTCCTTCCCATCTCCCCGCCGGGCCGGTTCGCGCGCCGGCCCGGCGGGTTCAAATGCCTCACACTCGTTCGATGATCTTCTCGCCAAACAGCCCCTGCGGCCGGAACAGCAGCACCACCAGCGCCAGCACATAGGCAAACCAGCTCTCGGTATTGCCGCCCAGCAGCGGCGCGCCCCAGTAGATCTCGAACATCTTTTCCAGCATGCCGATCATCAGCCCGCCGATAATCGCGCCGGTGATCGATTCCAGCCCGCCCAGCATCAGCACCGGCAGCGCCTTGTAGGCGATCACTTCCAGCGCGAAGGACACGCCCGCGCGGCTGCCCCAGGCAATGCCCGTCACCAGCGCGATGATCCCCGCAATGAACCACACCAGAACCCAGATCGTCTGCAGCGAGATTCCGACCGACAGCGCCGCCTGGTGGTCGTCGCCCAGCGCCCGGATCGCCCGGCCCATCCGCGTCTTGTTGAGAAACACCAGCAGCGAGACCACCAGCGCGGCGGCCACCAGAACCGCCGTTATGTCGATATGCTGCAGGATCAGCAGCCCGCCGAACGGCTCCAGCACGAAATCGCCCGTGGGAATGCCCAGCTCGGAGGTGATCATCAGCTTGTTCTCGCCGCCGAAGATGATCTCGCCAAAGCCGATCAGGAACAGCGTGATACCGATCGTGGCCATGAACAGGATGATATCGGGCTGCCCGACCAGCGGCCGCAGCACGATCCGCTCGATGCTGACCGCCAGCCCGAACATCACCGCCAGCGTCAGCGCCACCGAGATCCAGGCCGGCACGCCCATCTCGTGCAGCCCCACCAGCGTCAGCGCCGCGAAGACCACCATGATGCCCTGCGCGAAGTTGAAGATCCGGCTGGAGCGGAAGATAAGCACGAAGCCCAACGCGATCAGCGCATAGAGAACGCCCGAAACCAGCCCCTCCCAGAGCACCTGCATCAGGAAATCGGGGGCGGCGATCATGTCCGCGAAGGGCGCGATGAAGATCGCGTTCAGGATTTCCATGGGCTCGCCTCCTCGACACGGTTGATATTGGCGCTCGTCCGGGGGACCGGCACATTCACGTAGCCGAGCCAGATGCAGGCAGAGCCACACCCGAGCCCGAGCCAGCCGGCCTTGCGCTTGTCCTCACTCATGCGGCACCCCCAGGTAAGCGTCGATCACGTTCTGATCGTTGCGCACCTCGTCGGGCGTGCCGTCGCCGATCTTCTTGCCGTAATCCATCACGACGACCCGGTCCGAGAGGTCCATCACCACGCCCATATCGTGTTCGATCAGGGCAATCGTGGTGCCGAATTCATCGTTCACATCGAGGATGAAGCGGGACATGTCCTCCTTCTCCTCGACATTCATCCCCGCCATTGGCTCGTCCAGCAGCAG
The DNA here is from genome assembly GCF_001558155.1 of Aliiruegeria sabulilitoris. Classification (GTDB taxonomy): domain Bacteria; phylum Pseudomonadota; class Alphaproteobacteria; order Rhodobacterales; family Rhodobacteraceae; genus Tropicimonas; species Tropicimonas sabulilitoris. Next base: position 28,049 of record NZ_LOAS01000025.1, on the reverse strand, counting down.
CAGCGACGGCTCGGCGGCCAGCGCGCGCGCCAACTCGACCCGCTTCTTCAACCCGTAGGGAAGCCGGCCCACCGGCGTCTTGCGAATGGCCTGGATTTCGAGGAAGTCGATGATCTTCTCCACCTGGTCGCGGTTGAAGACCTCCTCTCGCTCGGCCTTGCCCCACCAGAGCGCCTGCTCCCAGAGCGACGCCTTCATATGCGTCAGCCGCCCGGTCATGACGTTGTCGAGCACCGTCATCCCCTCGAACAGCGCGATATTCTGGAAGGTGCGGCCCACGCCCATCCGCGCCACCTCGTAGGGCTTCATCGCCGGACGCACCGCGCCCTTGTACCAGACCTCGCCCTCCTGCGGGTGGTAGAAACCACTGATAACATTGAGCATCGAGGATTTCCCGGCGCCGTTCGGCCCGATGATCGCGCGGATCTCGCCCTCGCGGATGTCAAAGGAAATATCCTTGATCGCCACCACGCCTCCGAATTTCAGCGTGATGTTCTTCATCTCCATCAGGCAGCCGCCAATGGTACGGCCGTCCGGGGTCTCATAGGGTTCGTACATGTCCTTCATTCGGCGGCAACCTCGTGATGGCGGGGCGTCACGGTCCTGGCGTCGACCAGCTTCAGCGTGGCGGAGATGCTGCCCTTGCGGCCATCCTCGTAGGTCACTTCCGTCTTGGTGAAGATCGTGTCCGAGCCGTCATAGAGCGCCTCCAGCAGATCGGCGTATTTCTCCTCGATCTTGCCACGGCGCACCTTGCGCGTGCGGGTCATCTCGCCGTCATCGGCGTCGAGTTCCTTGTGCAGCACCAGGAAGCGATGGATCTGGCAGGCCGAGAGCATGTCGTCCTGCGCGACCGAGGCGTTGACCTCCTCGACATGGGATTTGATCGTCTCCAGCACCTGCGGATGGCCCGCCAGCTCCTGGTAGGAGGCATAGGCGATATTGTTCCGCTCGGCCCAGTTGCCGACCGCCGTCAGGTCGATATTGATGAAGGCCGTGCAGCGGTCGCGGCCATTGCCGAACACCACGGCTTCCAGGATGTCGGGGAAGAACTTCAACTTGTTCTCGACATATTTGGGCGCGAACATATGGCCATCGGCCATCTTGCCCACGTCCTTGGCCCGGTCGATGATCCGCAGGTGCCCGGTCCCCTCCTCGAAGAACCCGGCATCGCCCGTGGCGACCCACCCTTCCGCATCCTTGGTCGAGGCCGTGCTCTCGGGATTGTTGTAATACTCCACGAAGGTGCCCGGCGAGCGATAGAAGATCTCGCCCTTGTCGTCGATCTTGATCTCCACGCCCGGCGAGACGACTCCCACCGTATCGGCGCGCACCTCGTTATCGGGCTGCTGGGCAATGAAAACGCTGGCCTCGGTCTGACCGTAAAGCTGCTTCAGGTTGATCCCCAGCGAGCGATAGAAGTCGAAGATCTCCGGCCCGATCGCCTCGCCCGCGGTGTAGCCGACGCGCACGCGGGAAAAGCCCAGCGTGTTCTTCAACGGCCCGTAAATGGCAAACTCGCCCAGCGCATAGCGCATCCGGTCCAGCATCCCCACGGGCTTGCCATCGAGGATCTGCGGCCCGACCCGCTTGGCCAGGTCCATGTAATGCCGGAACAGCCAGCGCTTGAGCTTGCTGGCATCCTCCATGCGGATCATCACCTGCGTCAGCTGGGTCTCGAAAACCCGCGGCGGGGCGAAGTAATAGGTGGGCGCGATCTCCTTGAGATCGGTCATCATCGTCTCGGCGCTTTCCGGACAGTTCACGCAGAACCCGTTCCAGAGCGCCTGCCCCATGGAAAAGATGAAATCCCCGACCCAGGCCATCGGCAGATAGGCGAGGATCTCGTCATCCACCCGCAGATGATCGAATTCGGAGGTATTCTTCGAGGTCTCGATGATGTTGCGGTTCGACAGAACCACGCCCTTGGGCTTGCCCGTCGTGCCGGAGGTGTAAAGCATCACGCAGGTGCTGTCGTATGTCAGTTCCGCCTCGCGCCGGCGCAACTCCTCCTCGTGCCGGTAATGCGACGCGCGGCCTTCCTCCTGGATGTCATGCAGCCAGTTCAGGTGCTCGTGGTCGTATTTCCGCATGCCCCGCTTGTCGTGATAGAGCACATGGTCGATCTGGTGCAGTTGGTCCTGCACGTCGATCACCTTGTCCACCTGCTCCTGGTCGCCGCAAACGACGAAACGCGCGCCACAATGGCCCAGCACATAGGCCGCTTCCTCGGCCACCGCGTCTGCATAGAGCGGCACCGGCACCGCACCGCACATCTGCGCGGCGATCATCGCCCAGTAATGGTCCGGCCGGTTGCGCCCGATGATGGCAACATGGTCGCCCCGCTCCATCCCCAGCGACAGAAAACCGAGCGCCAACCACTCGATCTCCTGCGCCGCTTCGGCCCAGGTCCAGCTCTGCCAGATTCCATATTCCTTTTCCCGATAGGCGGGTCTGTCGCCAAACTTCTGCGCATTGCGGCGCAGAAGCGCGGGAACGGAACACAGCTCGCCCGAGGGCGTTGCGGTCGCGTTCAAGTGATGTCCTCCCCTGGTGCCGTTTCGACACCTCAGCCTTTGCGGCTTTGGGCTACTATAGGACGGGACGAAGGCGACTCGTCAAATAATTTCTGAACGTACGTTCAAATAAAAATCGCTGCAACGCAGCGTGTTAGAACGCTGCACACGCAGCAAATCTCGGACCCACCTTGCCGAACCGATCACCGCTCCGGTCCGCGATCTCAGCTCTTTGGATAGTGAATGGTCACGCGCGTGCCGATCGCAACGCGTTCATACAGATCGACAACGGCCTCGTTGGTCAGACGGATGCAGCCCGAGGAAACAGAACGTCCGATGGTCCAGGGCTGCGGCGTGCCGTGGATGCGGTAACGCGTGTCGCGCCCGCCGCGATACAGGTACATCGCCCGCGCGCCGAGCGGATTCTCTGGCCCGCCCGGCAGCCCGCCGGCCCATTTGGCATAAACCTGCGGTTCGCGCCGGATCATGTTGGCCGTCGGCGTCCAGCTGGGCCATTCCGCCTTGCGCCCGACCACGGCCGAGCCACGCAGGTTGCGCCCCTCCTCGCCGATGGCCACGCCGTAGCGAATGGCCTGTTCCGGTGCCGCGATGTAATAGAGATAGTAGCGTCCAAGCTCGATATGGATGGTTCCGGGCGCAAATTCCGGCCGGACCTTGACCAGCTTTGGCTCGAACTGCTTGTCCAGCTTGAATTCTTTTTTCTGCTTCGCCAGCGCCAGCCCGGGCGCGGCAAGCCCGGCGGTGGCGGTGGCAAGAAAGACCCTGCGAGAAATCATGGCGGCACCTCATCTATACGCGCCCAGCCTGCCACGCCTCGCGCGGAACGATCAACCGCAGCGCCGGGATTGGGTATCACAACGTTGGCACCGTTGAGCCAAAACAACAAGAGCCCCGCCGGGTGGCGAGGCTCCTGCAATAATTTCAATGGCTTCAGACCGGCGACTTGGTCTTGCGCAGATAGGGAAGAACGGCGTCGAATTCGCCGAATTTCTCCTTGGCCGCTGCGTCATCCAGCGCCAGCGAGATAATCACGTCCTGGCCCATGGTCCAGTTGGCAGGCGTCGCGATCGGCGCCCCGGACGTGGCTTGCAGCGCGTCCAGCGCGCGCAGCACCTCGGCGAAGTTGCGGCCGACCGACATCGGGTAGGTCATGGAGAGCTGCAGCTTCTTGTCGGGGGAGATGATGAAGACCGAACGCACCGAGGCACTGTCGGCAGCCGTGCGGCCATCGGGCATGTAGGCTTCAGCCGGCAGCATGTCGAACGCCTTGGAAACCTCGAGGCTCTCGTCGGCAATGATCGGGAAAGGCACCGGGGCTTCGGCGTATTTCTCGATATCGGCGATCCACTGCTTGTGCTCTTCCACGCCGTCCACCGAGAGGCCGATCACCTTGGTGTTCCGCTTTTCCCATTCCTCGGCGAGTTGCGCGACCGCGCCGAACTCGGTGGTGCAGACGGGCGTGAAATCTTTCGGGTGCGAGAAAAGAATCGCCCAGCTGTCGCCAATCCAGTCGTGAAACTGGATCTCACCCTGGCTGGTTTCAAATTTCAGATCCGGGACGATGTCATTAATGCGAAGGCCCATTATATGGCTCCCTGTAAGTGTACGGTTCGCGTGTCCCGAGTTGAGATAGGTTCTAAATCGAAGATGTGAAGGCCGATCTTGCGGCCTCCCCTCAGCGGTGACAGTGTGTCGCGAATTGAAGTCTACGGCGAAGGAAACGTCATGATCGAAAAACGCCAGTTCTATATCGACGGCGCCTGGGTGGACCCGGTCGTTGCCAAGGATTTCCCGGTGATCGACCCCTCGACCGAGGAGGAGGTCGCGGTGATCTCTCTGGGCGATCAGGCCGACACCGATGCCGCCGTGGCCGCAGCCAATGCCGCCTTCCCGGCCTGGGCCGCGACCGATCCGGCCGAGCGCGTGGCGCTGGTCGAGAAGATCCTCGAGGTCTACAACGCCCACGCCGAGGAAATGGCGCAGGCGATGACGCTCGAAATGGGCGCGCCGATCTCCATGTCGCGCAGCTCGCAGGTCACCTCCGGCTCCTGGCATATCGAGGGCTTCCTCGAGACGATGAAGGATTTCGAGTTCGTCCGGAAGCTGAACGACCACTCCCCGAACGACCGGATCATCATGGAGCCGATCGGCACCGTGGCGATGATCACGCCGTGGAACTGGCCGATGAACCAGGTGGCGCTCAAGGTGATCCCGGCGCTTCTGGCGGGCTGCACGATGGTGCTGAAGCCCTCCGAAATCGCGCCGCTTTCCTCGCTTCTCTGGACCGAGATCCTCGACGAGGCGGGCGTCCCGGCCGGCGTCTACAACATGGTCAACGGCGATGGGCCGGGCGTGGGCAGCCAGCTGTCCGCCCATCCGGGCATCGACATGGTGAGCTTCACCGGCTCCACCCGCGCCGGCATCCTGATCTCCAAGGCCGCCGCCGACACGCTCAAGCGCGTCAGCCTGGAGTTGGGCGGCAAGGGGGCCAACCTGGTCTTTGCCGATGCGGACGCCAAGGCGGTGGAGCGCGGCGTGCGCCACATGATGCAGAATACCGGCCAGTCCTGTAACGCGCCCTCGCGGATGCTGGTGCAGCGCGAGATCTATGACCAGACGGTCGAGGCCGCGCGCCAAGCCGCCGAGAACACGTCCGTCGCCTCCGCGCATGAAGAGGGCCGCCACATGGGTCCGCTGGTCAGCCAGATGCAGTGGGACAAGGTGCAGGGCCTGATCGAGAAGGGCATCGCCGAGGGCGCCCGCCTCGTCGCCGGTGGCCCGGGCCGCCCCGAGGGGCTCAACCGTGGCTACTTCGTTCGCCCGACCGTCTTTGCCGATGTCACCAACGACATGACCATCGCGCGCGAGGAGATCTTTGGCCCGGTCCTCTCGATCATCCCCTTCGACACCGAAGAGGAAGCGGTGCGGATCGCCAATGACACTGTCTATGGCCTGACCAACTACGCCCAGACACAGGACCCGGAGCGCCAGCGCCGCATGGCCCATGCGCTCAAGGCCGGCATGGTCGAGATCAACGGCAAGAGCCGCGCCAAGACCGCGCCCTTTGGCGGCATCAAGCAGTCCGGCAATGGCCGCGAGGGCGGCGAGTTCGGGCTGGAGGATTTCCTCGAAGTGAAGGCCGTCGGCGGCTATCCGGCTGAATAGGTAACATGCGGCGCCCGTTCCGCGGGCGCCGCCCCCTACGGCAAGCCGTGCCAGCGCCTGCCCGTGGGATGGCGCTGCAACGGTTATGCAGAACGCTTCATCGTGACGATCCGAAGAAGGTCTTGGCTTCCCGCCAGCTTCACCAAAGCGCCAGCCCGCCGGGACGGGCAGGCGCTGGCACGGCGCCTTCGGCTTGATTCCGTGCCCTAAGCAAGGCCCGTAAGGCCTACCCCTCCCGCGCCCCGCGATACCAGCGCACCAGCGCCGCGCGGTCCGCCGCTTCCATGTAATTCGCAACACCCGGCGGCATGGCATGGGTCACGCCCGCCTGCAGGTAGATCTCCCGCGCATGGCGCGCCACGTCGCTCTGGGTGACGAGCTTCACGCCCTTTGGCGGCACCCCGATCCCCTCCCAGGCTGGCTCCGGCGCATGACACATGGAACAATTGTTCACCACCACTTCAAAGGCATCCTCGAACCCCTCCGCCTCGGCATAGCGCAACTGGGCCGGGCTGAGCGCCTCCTCCTCCCAGCCCTCGTCCTCGCCATAAAGCGGCGCCATCGACAGCGCCACGATGGCCGCGAACAGCAGCGCCGTTGCGCCCCATGTCCAGAGCGGCCCCTTCTTGGGGTGATCGCTCGCGTGCTTGGTGTTGAAGTAATGCCGGATCGTCACCCCCATCAGGAAGACGAGGCTGGCGATCAGCCAGTTCCACTCGCTGGCAAAGGCCAGCGGGTAATGGTTCGACAGCATCAGGAAGATGACCGGCAGCGTCAGGTAATTGTTATGCGTCGAACGCTGCTTGGCGATCTTGCCGTATTTCGCGTCCGGCACCCGCCCCGCCTTCAGATCCGCCACCACGATCCGCTGGTTGGGAATGATGATGAAGAACACGTTGGCCGACATGATCGTCGCCGTGAACGCCCCCAGATGCAGCAGCGCCGCGCGGCCCGAGAAGATCTGGCAATAGCCCCAGGCCATCGCCACAAGAATCACGTAGAGCAGAAGCATCAGCTTGGTGTTGTCGTCACCGAATTTCGACTTGCAGATCCGGTCATAGGCGAGCCAGCCGATGGTGAGCGAGGCCGCCGAGATCACGATTGCCAGCCAGGTCGGAATATCCAGCACTGCCGGATCGACAAGATAGAGATCCGCCCCGAGATAATAGACCAGCACCAGCATCAGCGCGCCCGAGAGCCAGGTCGTGTAGCTCTCCCACATGTGCCAGGTCAGATGATCGGGCAGCCGCTCCGGCGCCACGAGGTATTTCTGGATGTGATAGAAGCCGCCGCCATGCACCTGCCATTCCTCGCCATGGGCGAGCGGCGGCATGCCCGGCGCCTTTCGCAGGCCAAGGTCCAACGCAATGAAGAAGAAGGACGAGCCGATCCAGGCAATCGCGGCGATGACATGCAGCCAGCGCACCGCGAATTCCGCCCAGGCCCAGAGAATTGTCATGTCCATCGCGCGCACTCCTGATCGATTGCCCCGAGCGTCCCGCAATCGCGGCCCAAGATCAAATCGAAAGCAACAGGCAACGGCAGGCTTGCCGCCCGCTACGTGCATCGACTAGGAAATGGGCAACATCTCGGAACTGCCCGCGAAAACGGCGGCAGATCACCGGGACAAGGTCCTCCGGCACATTTCGCCGGTACATCCCAGGAAAAATGTCGAAAGTAGCCGCATGCCTACAATTGAATCGATGAACCCCGATATTCCGCTCTTTGCCCGCACGGGCATCAATCTCGCCTCCGCCGGTCTCGGCGCGAAGCCGGTCTCTGCCTCGGACGAGTTTTTCGCGCCGGTGGAGCGGATGCTGGCCGATTCCGAACCGATCTTCATTCCCGACAAGTTTGACGATCATGGCAAGTGGATGGATGGCTGGGAAACCCGCCGGCGGCGCGGCGGTGGCCATGACCATGCGATCATCAAGCTCGCCGCCCCGGGCCGCCTGCTCGGCTTCGACGTGGACACGCGCCATTTCACCGGCAATTACGCACCCGCCTGCCGGATCGAGGCCGCCTCCACCAAGGAGATCACCGAGGACACGCTCTGGGCCGAGATCCTGCCCCACCAGCCGCTCGGGCCCAGCGCCCAGCATTATTTCCGCTGCCAGAGCTTCGAAAGCTGGACCCACCTCCGGCTGCACATCTACCCCGATGGCGGCGTCGCCCGCCTGCGCGCCTATGGCGTTCCCGAGCTGGACGCGACCGGCGACGGGCAGGAGATCGATCTGGCCGCGGCGCTCAATGGCGGCCGCATCCTCGCCATGTCAGACGCCCATTTCGGCGACTACAGGCGGCTTCTGGCCCCAGGGCGCGGCATCAACATGGGCGAAGGCTGGGAAACCCGGCGCCGGCGCGAGCCGGGCTATGACTGGATGGTCATCGCGCTCGGCGCGCGCGGGTTCATCGACGGGCTGCGCGTGGACACGGCGCATTTCAAGGGCAATTTCCCCGACCGCTGCTCGCTTCAGGCCGCGGACCTGCAAAGCTTCGGCGACGGGCTGACCCAGGCGCTGGTCACCGATTCGATGTTCTGGAAGACGGTCCTGCCCGAGGTCAAACTCGGCCCGGACGCGATCCATGATTTCCGCGAAGAACTGCAGGATCTCGGCCCCGTGACCCATATCCGCTTCAACATCTTCCCCGATGGCGGCGTCAGCCGGCTGCGGGTGCTCGGCCGCCCGGCCGGACCCGCGCTCTAGCGCGAGACGAGCAGGTAACCGCGCGAACGGTTGTTATTGTCCGAATCGGGCGTGTTCATCGCGCCGAACAGCGTTGCCGCCTCGACCCAAACAGGCGGATACTTGTAGCGCGACACATCGAGGATCAGGAACCGGTCCGTGTCGGCGTCATAGGCGCCGAGCGGCGAGATATGCCCGCCGCGCTCCTGCCCGATCCCGGCGCGCAGGTAGTTCACCAGAACGAAGCTCTCATCATCCTCGATGCTGGCGGTGGCGGCGCTGCGGAAGGCGTCCAGCGAGCTGTCCTCGGCGTGGTGGACCTTGGCCGAGACCTCATGCGCGCCGAACATGCCCGCCAACTCGTCCAGCGTGAGCCCGGAGCGCTCGAGCACGGCGCGCGGCTTCACGGCCTCGGTCTCCGGCGTGAAGACATTCTCCTGATCGAACAGGCCGAGCCCCAGCGTCATGTCCGATTTCGGCCGCTCCACCTCTAGCGCATTCAGAACCATGGCGATCGTGGCCGGCCCGCAAAAGGCCGGGTGCACCTGGTTGGTGAAATGGATGCCGAGATCGAAATAATCCGCATTGGCCTCCGACGACATCAGCAGCTTGCCGCCCTCGTCGCTGTTGAGGGCAATCAGGCTTTCCGGCAGGGGCAACGTTTCGGCAGAGACCGCGATTGCAGTGCCAAGAACGAACAGACTGGAAAGGAAAAGTCGCATCGGGAACCTCGCGCAAGAATGGGATGTCTCAACGTCTTGAAAGCAATTCCCCTAGGGTAACCTCAGTCAAAGATTCGAACAACGCTTCCGCCGGAACGAAAACGGGCGCCCGCAGGCGCCCGTTCGTTCAATCTTTCGAAACCGTCTGTCAGCGGCGCGAGGGCGCCTTGCGCTGGCGCTTCTTGCCGCGCAGGTTCGATTTCTCGATCAGGCCCTCGTACTGGTGGGCCAGCATGTGCGATTGGACCTGCTGGATCGTGTCCATCGTCACCGAGACGACAATCAGGACCGAGGTGCCGCCGAAATAGAACGGGATCGACAGCTGGCTGCGCAGGATCTCCGGCAGCAGCGCCACCATCGCCAGGTAGGACGAGCCGAGCACCAGCACGCGCATCACGACATACTCGAGATATTCCGCCGTCTTCTTGCCCGGCCGGATCCCCGGAACGAAGCCGTTCTGGTTCTTCAGGTTGTCGGCGACGTCATCCACCTTGAACGACACGTTGAGCGTGTAGAAATAGGTGAAGAAGACGATCATCGACGCAAAGAACAGCAGGTAGAGCGGCTGTCCAGGACCGAAATAGGCCAGGATCGTGGACATGACCGGGCCGGAATTGCCGCCCGAGAAGGTCGCGATCGTCGTCGGCAGCAGCAGCAGCGAGGAGGCGAAGATCGCCGGGATGACGCCGGCGGGGTTTACCTTGACGGGCAGGTGCGAGGAGCCGCCGTCATAAACCTTCATGCCGACCTGCCGGCGCGGATATTGGATGTGGATCTTGCGCAGCGCGCGCTCCATGAAGACCACGAAGGCGACAAGCGCGACCATCATCAGGATGATGCCGATGATCACCACAGGCGAGATCGCACCGGAGCGGCCGGAGGCCAGGAAACGCGCCAAAGCCGCGGGGATCTCGGCGACGATGCCGACGAAGATGATCAGCGAGATGCCGTTGCCGATGCCGCGGGCGGTGATCTGTTCGCCCAGCCACATCAGGAACATCGTGCCGCCGACCAGCGTGATCAGCACGGCCGCGCGGAAGAACCAGCCCGGATCATGGGCAAGCCCGCCTGCCTCGAGGCTGACCGCAAGGCCATAGGCCTGGAAGGTGGCCAGGAACACGGTGCCGTAGCGCGTGTACTGGTTGATCTTCTTGCGGCCCTGTTCGCCCTCTTTCTTGAGCTGCTCCAGCGCCGGCACCATCGAGGCCAGAAGCTGGATGATGATCGAGGCCGAGATATAGGGCATGATGCCGAGGGCAAAGATGCCCATCCGGCCAAGTGCGCCGCCGGTGAACATGGTCAGGATGCCACCGATACCGGCGGAGGCCTGATCCATGAAGTCGCGGAGCGCCTGTCCGTCGATGCCGGGCACGGGGATATAGGTGCCGAGGCGATAGACGATCAGAAGCCCGATGGTGAAGAAGATGCGCTGACGGAGCTCGGTCGCTTTGCCAAGCGCACCCCAGCTCATGTTCGCCGCCATTTGCTCTGCTGCAGATGCCATTCGCGGTCTCTCTTGTGCATGCGCCGCCGAACCGTTTCCCGGTCGGCGGCGCTGGAAAACTTAGGGGCTTAAGTAAGGGGCATCGTCGCCCCCCACAACCTCTTATTCGGCCGCTGCCGCCTTCGTGACAGTCAGCGAGCCGCCAGCCTTCTCGACGGCCTCGACGGCCGACTTGGACGCGCCGGAGACCTGAAGCTCGACCTTGGCCGAGAATTCGCCCTTGGCGAGAACGCGGACACCGTCCAGCTGACGGCGCACCATGCCGGAAGCAACGAGCGCCTCTTCGGTGATCGGCGCGGAGGTGTCGATCTTGCCGGCGTCGATGAATTTCTGAAGGATGCCGAGGTTCACGACGGCCCAGGACTTGCGGTTCGGCTTGTTGAAGCCACGCTTGGGCAGACGCATGTAGAGCGGCATCTGGCCGCCTTCGTAGCCGTTCAGAGCCACACCCGAGCGGGATTTCTGACCCTTGATACCACGGCCGGCGGTCTTGCCCTTGCCGGAACCGGCACCACGGGCGATGCGCTTCTTGGACGGGGTCGAGCCCGCGGCGGGGCTGAGTTCGTGCAGTTTCATGTCGCTTCTCCTTGCCGGATGCGGCCCCCAGCGACGGGAGCGGCCGAACACGGCATTTCTTGTTGATTGAGTCGGATCCCGGAGGACCACCGGGCGCATCTACACGCCCCGCGCCCCTGTTTCAAGGGGTTTGCCCGTTACTCCGCCGGCTTTTGCCAGCATTGCGGGTAACCATATCCCCAACGCCACGGCAAGCCGGTGCAGGGCCCGCCGCCAAGGCGCACCGCCTGGAACATTGCCACCGCAATGGCGCCATAGGCCGTGCGGACCTGCGGATCGCTCAAGGCGTATTCCTCCCGAAGAATCGAATCCTGCGCGCTCTCGGTCTCCCGCACGCATTCGCGTAGCACCCGGTCGGCCTCCAGCCGCGCCTCGTAGCTGGCCTCTGCCTCCGGATCCGGCCCGCCCGTGTGATAGGCCCGGTCATGGGTCACACAGCATTCCTCCCACGGCGGATGCCCGCCCAAGGCGTCGGCAAAGGACGGGTAGCGTTCGGCGAAAAAGGCCCACATGCTCGACATGCCGCCACTACAGCCATCCGTCGTGAAATCGTCGAGCGAAACCTCGGGCGAGGCCCGCAGCGTTTCCAGCCATTGATGCGAGGGCAGCTCCAGCGTCCGCGAGAGCTGCTCACTCCAATCCTGCGCGGCCACGTTGCCCGCCGCGAAGACCAACGTCAGGGCCAGCAGATTACGGCGAACCATCGCGATATTCCTTGTCCGATGACACCAGCCCCAGCCGGCTGGCCAGCGCCAGGACGATCCGCTCCAGCGTTCCCAGTTCCGCGCGCTGCGCGATCACCTGCCGCGCCAGCGCCGGCTCATCCGTGATCAGGCCATCCACACCGAGGCTCAGCATTTCCGACATCGCCAGCGGATCGTTCACCGTCCAGACATGGACGCGCTTGCCCGCGGCTTGCGTCGAGCGGACGAGGCTATGCGATACCAGTCCCATGTTCATGGCCAGGAAATCCGCTTCCAGCTCCCATGGCCGCCCGACCGTCGCCGAGGCCAGCAGGCCGACCGTCCATTCCGGTCGCAGCGCCTTCATCTTCTGCACCGCCTCGTATTTCAGGCTCATCAGCTCGACTTGCGCTTCCATCCCCGCCGCCTCGACGACATCGGCAACACGTTGCTCCAGCATCTCGTCATGGCCGTAATATTTCAGCTCGATCAGCACCCCCGAATCGGTGCCGCGGGCAAGCTCCAGCACATCGGCGAGCGTTGGCGTCCGCTCGCCGGCATAATCGGGCGAAAACCAGCTACCGATATCGATCTCGGCCAGTTCCGCCGCCGTGGCATCCCATGCCTTCAGCGGGTTCCCGGCGAGCTTCATGAAATCGCTATCATGAACCACGATCACCTCGCCCTCGGCACTCTCCTGCACGTCCAGCTCGACCCAATCCGCCTTGTCCTCGATCGCAAGCGCAAAGGAGGCCATGGTGTTCTCCGGACGGGTGCCCGCAGCGCCGCGATGCGCGATCACCTCGACCCTGTCCTCTGTCTTGAAACCCTGGAGATTTGCCGCGCCAAGTGCCGCCAGGCCCGCCACAATCGCTGCGCCGCCAATCAGAGCGTTTCGCAACAGATGACGGTTCTCCCGTCCGCTCGGGCGCACGCCCTCGGTGCCGGGCCATCCGGCGCGCTCCATCAACAGGCAGGCCAGTGCCCCCGTGGTGGTCGCCGTGACCAGCAGGTTGACCAGCGACCACACCCCGAGAATGACCAGCAACCCGGCCGCCATCGTCTTCAGGTCCGGCGCAACGGCATCGACAACCAAAGTGGCTGCAACGCTGGCGATGCCAAAGACGATGGAAACCGCAATCGCCGAGATCGCACCCCATCCAAGAATGGCGATCAGAAGATCCACCCGCCGGCCCTTTATCGCGGCACTGCTCAGCGCGAAGCTCTCGGCGGGCCGCACACCTTCGAACAGCACGAGCGGAAGGGCGAAGGCCCAGCCAAGCAGCGCCCGGAACAGAAGCACCAGCATCACGGCGAGCACGACAGCGATGACCCCCACCGCCTGCAGGAATTCCGGCGGGTGCTCGGCGAGGTAATAGTTGATGTCGTATTCCGACAGGTATTTCCCGGCGATCAGCGCCGCAATCGCCACGAATGGCAGCACGATCCCGACGATTCTCAGGATGAACCGAATGGCGAACCCCAAAATGGCCCGGAAACGCGGCAGGATATTCGCCACGCCCTCCTCGAAACGCCGCTCCCCGCTACGCCGGGCGTGCAGCGCGATCGCCATCATGAAGGCGATGTTGAGCACGTAGCTGGTCAGGATCAGCGCGCCGACAACCAGCATCGCTGCGAACCCGACCGGAGAGAACAGGAACATCGCGATGTCGAAATCCGACAGCGCCGGCTTTCCGGACAGCGCGATCGCCCCGCGCAGGGCCACAGAGGTCACCGGCGCGAGCAGCGCCAGCACCAGCAGGCCAAACACCAGCCGCGACAGCAGGAACGGCCAGCGCAGACGCCAGGCGTCATGAAAAGCATCGGAAACCGCGCGAATGGGCATGTTGATCATGACGTCCCTCCCCTCAAACCACAGGCAGAGGCTAGCCCCGCGCGTGCCAGAGGTCGATCCTCTGCGCGCACGGAACTTGCGGAAAATGCCTTGATCTCAAGTTGGGTTGAGCAATTAGCGTCGCCCGACATTCCGAATCCGCGAAAGGAAACCCCATGTTGAAACGGCTATTCCGCCGACCGGCCGACGCGCTCCGCCAGGACATCGAAGCCGAAATCGCCTCGATCTGCCGGGCCGACCAGATCGAACACCTGTCACTCTCCCCGCATTTGCGGCGCGATCTGGGCCTCGACTGCGGCTGCAGGTCCACGAACCCGTACCGCTAAACGAAAACGCCCCGGAGCCAGGCTCCGGGGCGCTTCAAAATCTGTCTCGAAGAGGCTTACTCGCGCTCTTCGATGATCTCGACCAAATGCGGGATCTTGTTGACCATGCCGCGCACGGAAGGGGTGTCTTCCAGCTCGCGGGTCTTGTGCATCTTGTTGAGGCCCAGCCCGATCAGCGTCTGGCGCTGGACGGCGGGGCGACGGATCGGAGAACCGATCTGCTTGACGACGATGGTTGCCATGTCTCGCTACTCCTTACGCTTCGACCGGGGCTTCGGCGGTTTCGGCCGGAGCTGCGGGCGCCTCGTCCTTCTTCAGGATATCGGCTACCTTCTTGCCGCGACGCTGCGCGACCATGCGGGGGCTGGATTCCTTCTTGAGGCCGTCGATGGTGGCGCGGATCATGTTGTAGGGGTTCTGCGAGCCGATCGACTTGGCGACGACGTCATGAATACCCAGCATCTCGAACACGGCACGCATCGGACCACCGGCGATGATACCGGTACCTTGCGGGGCGGTGCGCATCACGACGCGACCGGCGCCATGGCGACCTTCGATGTCATGGTGCAGCGTGCGGCCTTCGCGCAGCGGCACGCGGATCATCTGGCGCTTGGCTTGCTCGGTGGCCTTGCGGATGGCCTCGGGGACCTCCTTGGCCTTGCCCTTGCCGAAGCCGACGCGGCCCTTCTGGTCGCCAACGACCACGAGCGCAGCGAAGCCGAAACGCTTACCACCCTTGACGGTCTTGGAGACGCGGTTGATCGCAACCAGGCGATCCGCAAATTCCGGTGTTTCGTCGCGGTCGCGACGGTTGCCCCGGCGTTGATTGGGTTCTCTTGCCATTCGGCATTCCTTTTCTCATGGGCCGCTTGCGGCCATGCTTGTCTCAATCCTGGTGAAACCGGCCCGAAGGCCGGCCTCCCGGATCATCGGGAGGGCCCGAGAGCCCTCCGCAGGGATCAGAACTTCAGACCACCTTCACGCGCGGCTTCGGCCAGAGCCTTCACCTTGCCGTGGAAGAGGAAGCCACCTCGATCGAAGTAGCACTCTTCGATACCGGCTGCCTTGGCACGCTCTGCAATCGCGGCGCCCACCTTGCCGGCGGCCTCCACGTTGTTCTTGCCGACGACACCGAGATCCTTCTCCAGCGAGGAGGCCGCGGCCAGGGTCTTGCCCTGAACGTCGTCGATCAGCTGAGCGCTGATGTTCTTGCCGGAGCGGTGCACCGAAAGGCGCAGCTTGCCGACATTGCTCTTGCGAAGTTTGTTCCGGACGCGCAGGCGGCGCTTCAGGAACAGGGTCCGTTTGCTGTTTGCCATCTCTCTCGTCCTTACTTCTTCTTGCCTTCTTTGCGGAAGATGAACTCGCCAGCGTAACGAATGCCTTTGCCCTTGTAGGGCTCCGGCTTGCGCCACTCGCGAATGTTCGCGGCAACCTGACCCACGAGCTGCGGGTCGATGCCTTCCACAACGATCTGGGTCTGCTTCGGGCAGGTCACGGTCACACCGGCCGGCACCTCGAACTCGACGTCATGCGACAGGCCGAGGTTCAGCTTGAGCACGTTTCCGGCCATCTGGGCACGATAACCAACACCCTGGATCTCCAGCTCCTTCTTGAAGCCTTCGGTCACGCCGGTCACCAGGTTGCCGACCAGAGTGCGGGACATACCCCACTGCTGGCGGGCACGCTTGGAGGAGCCGCGGGGCTCGACCGAAACGGTGCTGCCATCGATGGAGATGGTCACATCGTCGGTTGCGGTAAAGCTCAGGGTGCCTTTCGGCCCCTTCACTTCGATGGTCTGGCCGGAGAGGGACGCGGAAACGCCCGACGGCAGCTCGACCGGTTTCTTACCAATACGAGACATGGTCAGACCTCCCTAGAAGACGGTGCAGAGAACTTCGCCACCAACATTGTTGGAGCGAGCCGCTGCATCCGACATCACGCCCTTGGACGTGGAGACGATGGAGACGCCCAGGCCCTGACGGACCGAGGGGATGTCATTCACGCTCATGTAAACGCGGCGACCGGGCTTGGAGACGCGCTTGAGTTCGCGAATGACCGGGGTACCTTCGTAGTACTTGAGCGAAATTTCGATTTCGGGGTGCTGGGTATCCTCAACACTCTCGTAACCGCGGATATAGCCCTCGTCGGCCAGCACATCCAGAACCCAGGCGCGAAGCTTGGAAGCGGGGGTGCGAACCGTGGACTTGCCGCGCATTTGAGCGTTGCGGATACGGGTCAGCATATCACCAAGAGGATCGTTCATTTATATCT
Organism: Aliiruegeria sabulilitoris; assembly: GCF_001558155.1. Classification (GTDB taxonomy): domain Bacteria; phylum Pseudomonadota; class Alphaproteobacteria; order Rhodobacterales; family Rhodobacteraceae; genus Tropicimonas; species Tropicimonas sabulilitoris. The sequence goes on along the minus strand of NZ_LOAS01000025.1, from coordinate 11,720 downwards.
CCTCCCTACCAGCTGGACTTGACCATGCCGGGGATCTTGCCTTCGGAGGCAAGGTCCCGCAGCGCGATCCGGCTCATCTTCAGCTTACGGTAGTAAGCCTTCGGACGCCCCGAGACCTGGCAGCGGTTGTGCAGGCGGGTGGCCGAGGAATTGCGCGGCAGCTTGGCCAGCTTCAGCCGGGCCTTGAACCGCTCTTCCATCGGAAGGGCTTCGTCATTCGCGATTTCTTTCAGAGCGGCACGCTTGGCAGCATATTGCTTCACCAGCGCCTCGCGCTTCTTCTCGCGCTCGATCATGCTTTTCTTAGCCATAGGTCAGTTCCCTCAGCTGTTGAACGGCATGTTGAAATGCTTCAACAGCGCCTTGGCTTCCGCATCCGTCGAAGCGGAGGTGCAGATAACGATGTCCAGACCCCAGTTCTCATCGACCTTGTCGAAGTCGATCTCGGGGAAGACGATGTGCTCCTTGAGGCCCATGGCGTAGTTGCCACGACCATCGAACGATTTGCCGGAGACGCCGCGGAAGTCGCGGACGCGCGGCAGCGCGATGGTGATCAGGCGATCAAAGAATTCGTACATCCGGTCACCGCGGAGGGTCACCTTGGCGCCGAGCGGCATCCCTTCGCGTACGCGGAAGGTCGCGATCGACTTCTTGGCCATGGTCACGACGGCCTGCTGACCGGCAATCGCGGTCAGATCATCGGCAGCGGTCTTGGCTTTCTTGGAGTCCTTCACGGATTCCGTGCCAGCGCCGATGTTCAGAACGATCTTCTCCAGCTTCGGGATCATCATCTCGTTCTTGTACGAGAATTCTTCCATCAGCGCGGCGCGGATCGTGTCCTTGTAAAAGGCCTTGAGGCGCGGGGTGTAATCGGTAGCGTCAAGCATCAGATCGCGTCTCCCGTGGTCTTGGCGAAGCGGACCTTCTTGCCCTCTTCCTCGCGGAAGCCGACGCGGGTCGCCTTGCCGTTGGCATCGACGATGGCCAGGTTCGACAGATCGACCGGCATCGCGGTTGCAATGCGGCCACCTTGCGAATTCTGGGTCTGCTTGGTGTGGCGAACGGAGATGTTGATGCCGCCGACGATGGCCTTGCCGGCCTTCGGGTCGACTTTCTCAATCTCGCCGGTCTTGCCCTTGTCCTTGCCGGACAGGACGATCACGGTGTCACCCTTGCGGAGTTTAGCAGCCATTACAGCACCTCCGGGGCAAGCGAGATGATCTTCATGAAGTTCTTCGCACGCAGCTCGCGCACGACCGGGCCGAAGATACGGGTGCCGATCGGCTCGCCGTTATTCCCGAGAATAACAGCAGCATTGCGGTCGAAACGAATGGCGGTGCCATCCTCACGACGAACTTCCTTGGCGGTCCGGACGACAACTGCTTTACGCACGTCACCCTTCTTCACACGGCCGCGCGGGATGGCTTCCTTGACCGACACCACGATGATGTCGCCCACAGAGGCGTATTTCCGCTTCGAGCCGCCGAGGACCTTGATGCACTGAACCCGGCGAGCACCGGAGTTGTCAGCGACATCCAGATTGGTCTGCATCTGGATCATTAGGTTTCTCCCGACCTTTGGGGGATGTTCTTGCTCTTCCCCCCAGGGTTTCGATCAAACTGAGCTGTGAACCGGCCTCAGGCCGAGATCACCTCCCAGCGCTTCGTCTTCGAAATCGGCGCACATTCCTGGATACGGACCTGGTCGCCAATCTTGAATTCGTTCTTCGCGTCATGGGCGCGATACTTCTTCGAAGACCGGATGGTCTTGTGCAGAAGCGGGTGCTTGTAGCGACGCTCGACGATGACCGTGACGGTCTGCTCGTTCTTGTCGCTGGTGACGGTGCCGGTCAGAATACGCTTGGGCATGGATTAAGCCTCCGCTGCGGCCGACGCCGCCTTTTCGTTCAGAACAGTCATCACACGCGCGATGTCACGGCGAACCTGACGGGTGCGTGCGGTGTTTTCCATTGCGCCTGTGGCCTGCTGGAAACGCAGGTTGAAGGCTTCTTTCTTCAGATCGGTCAGTTTCTCGCGGAGCTGTTCCGGAGTCTGATCGCGAAGTTCAGTGGCGTTCATCGCCATTTCCTTTCTCAAAACGCCAGTGAGCCCCTGGATTGCTCAGGGTCACTCGAGACCTGACGGATGATTAGACGTCAACACACACGAATCCCGTCGCCGGGAATCCGTGAGATGCCGCTCTATAAGGGTGAGTCTACGCGGGGGCAAGGAAAAAAGGCCCAAACCACATGTGCCCTGCTTCCGTCGCCGCAAACGCAAGCAGAAGCCGGGCCAGCGCCTGCCCGTGGGCTGGCGCTCCGACGGTCGTGCAGATCACTTTATCCCGCCAAATCCGAAAAAGCTCAACCCGAAGCGCCGACCTCACCAAAGCGCCAGCCCGCCCGAACGGGCAGGCGCTGGCCCGGCGCCTTCGGCTTGATTCCGGGCCCGGACTCTCTCCGCACCAGCGCCTCCGCACACACCGCCCCCTCACCGACAACTCTCGCAAGCCTCATACCCACGTTCGGCAATCGCCTCGGCCTCCTCCCGCCCCGACAACTTGACCAACCGCCCCCCGGGTAGCTTCGCAACGTACTCCCCGCTCTGCTTGTGCCGGACAACCTCGATATGCGCCCCCGTCACCTCGTTCAGGAACCGATCAACCCGCGCCCTGAAACCCTCTGAAGACACGGCATAGACAAGAAAGAGCAGCAGCCCGACGCACCCCACGATCGTCACCACGACAGTCGGCCTTTGCCGCCTATTGTCGTCCCAAAGCATCGCTCTTTGCCCTTCCAGTCAGATTTCCCGATGCGATTGTACCAAATCTGTCGAGCCCCGCCCAACCTCAGCGAAGGCAGAGAGATAGGGCGACCAGCCCGGCACGCGCCCGACCTCGGGAGGGCGGCAGTTCGACCGGACTACTGCGCTTCATTTCCACCCTTGGTCCGGGCGACCAGCCCGGACCGCGCCCGACCCTCCCCCCGGGAGGGCGCTTTGGCGATGTCCTTTGCCGCACACACGTCCTTCGGGGCTTTTGGATAAACCGCAATCAACAAGCGCCGCGAAGCGCCCACCCAGGGTCGGGCGCGCCCCTACGCGTATCGTTCCCAGTGCGCGCCGGCATGGAAGCTGTCTTCGACAGGCCAATTTGCTTGCGCTGACGGCGACGTAACGAAAGTACGTGACTTCAATCCTACTGCCCACCCCGTTTAAAGAGGCAATAATCCCCGTATCCGCGTAGATCCTCGATTTGTTTGCAAACCGACACAATGAGGGTTCCGGCAGGGGTAGGTCCGATGACGAAAGGCATTGCTGATGGAAGTCCTTTTAGGCGGCTTGTTCACCTTCGCTGTCATTTACCTCGCCTTCAGGTCGAGCCGATCCAAGGACAAAACCAGCGGACCCGCAGCTAAGACACCTTCAGAACCACCGCCGAACCCAAAGCACTCCACCCAATCCAGAACGGATCAATCAACGCCATTTGATGAAAAAAGTGCGGAGCAGATGCATGCGACGCGCGTTTTGTCAGGCCCAGCCTGGATAGTCGATGGCGATACAATAAAAGTCCAGAATACGCAGATCCGCTTGTTCGGGATCGATGCGCCCGAACTGAATCATCCCTATGGAAAGAACGCCAAATGGGCTTTGCATAGGCTGTGCAAAGGACACACCGTCCGAGCAGAGATTTCTGAAATGGATGACTATGGTCGAACGGTAGCGCGATGCTACCTTTCGGACGGGCGAGATCTATCAGCAGAGATGGTCAAACAAGGCTTGGCCATTGATTGGCCAAAATTCTCGGGCGGTCTTTACCGGAACTTAGAGCCGTCGGATGTTCGCAAGAAGCTCTTTCTTGCCGATGCTCGCCAAAAGGGAAAAATGCACGTTTGGGAAAAATTCGAGGAAAGGCAATCTATATAAAAACGTCCTGTCTTTTCGCGTCGCCGGACCTCGTCAGCTGCACTGGCAACGTTGGCTTTCTGCTCGGTGCTTTCGCTAGCGTGAGCTCGACACAAGAGGACGAGTATATTTCTGTTGCGGGTTCGAGCCGGTCGTCCAACAAAAGCTATCGGATGACCGGAAGGAGACATTCCAGCGCTTGCCCCCCTCAATCCTTAAACCCACCATGATACCCGCTCTCCCCGGAACCGGGATAGCGCGCGTCTCGTGTGCCCTGCCGCCCTGCCTCCTGCGCGGCTTCGAACCGGCGGGCCGTCTCCTCGAAATCCTGACGCAACCGCTCCACCGACCGGCTGTCGAACCGTTCGATCATGTCCAGGTCGCGCATCGAGACCACGGCAGCAAACGGGCGGCCATGTTTGGTCAGCAGGATGCGTTCGGGGATATGCGAGACCCGCGCCGTCCACATCGCGATCTGCGTGCGGAACTCGCTGAGCGGGATCATCTGGGTTTTGATATGCGGGGCGGGGGACATCTCGGGCATGCCCGCATCTGATCCCAGCCCGGTTTCGGGAGCGTTAACCCGGCGCGCGCTGGCACAGGTCACGCCTTTCGGTCGAACCATCGGTCAAAACCTGGCCCCGGATTGACCGAAAAAGCGTCCCAAACCCGGTTTGGGCCTCTCCAAAGCGCCTTCCGAGCGGAGTTTCGGTCGCAAAACAGGTCCTATCGGTCCGATTTTCGGTCAAACCCGTCCGCGGTTTCGTGCAAAACGACCGGAATTCCGCTCAATCCCAGCGGTAATTGAAGCTCACGCTGATCCGCTCGTCCTCGGCCATGTTCATCGGCACCTCGTGGCGCAGCCAGCTCTCCCAGAGCAGCACCTCGCCCACCTTCGGCTTCATGTGGATAAACGTCTGCAACTCCCGCCGCGCCCCTTTTTTCCTTGGCGGCGCCGCCATCATCCGCGCCGACCGCGGGTCCTCCAGCTTCAACGCAGACGCTCCCTCCGGCATCGACACATAGGTCGTCCCCGAAATCACCGAATGCGGATGCAGGTGCGATGAATGCGTCCCGCCCTCCGGCAGAATGTTGATCCACAGATCCTCCAGAACGAGCTCCCGCCCATCCAGATCGAACTCCAAATCTTTTGCAAATTCAACAACATGCCGATCCAACGCCTCCTTCAGATCGGCAAAGACCGGAAACCGCCAGGGAAGATCCGTCAGCGACGCGTATGACGTGTAACCCGGATACCCATTCTCCTCGCACCACGTCTGGCCTGCCTCGTCCTCCTCCGCGATGACAATGCATGAATTCTCAAGCTCTTGGGAATCAATGGGTTTCCCATGCTCCTTGAGCTCGGCACGATACAGGCGGGTGACGAAAAGGGACTCGATCTGGGCCATGGGGTCCTCGGATTTGCGGATCCAATTCTGGATAACCGATTGACGGAAAAAGGAAAGCCCCCGCTGATGTCAGCGGGGGCTTTCTAACTCTACCGGCTTGCGGTCCGCAGAAATCGTCGATTTCCGTAAAACCGCTCGCGTTCGGAAAGACTTACCAGTCTTCCCGAGCAACGATCCGGGTCTTGATCGGCAGCTTCATCGCGGCCAGACGCAGAGCCTCGCGGGCGACCTCGTCGGTCACACCGTCGATCTCGAACATCACCCGGCCGGGCTTGACCTTGGCGGCCCAGTAATCGACCGAACCCTTACCTTTACCCATCCGAACTTCCGTCGGCTTGGAGGTGACAGGCGTATCCGGGAAGATCCGGATCCAGACGCGACCCTGACGCTTCATGTGACGCGTCATGGCCCGACGGGCGGCTTCGATCTGGCGCGCGGTGATGCGCTCGGGCTGGATCGCCTTCAGGCCGTAATGGCCAAAGTTCAGGTCAGACCCGCCCTTGGCTTCGCCCTTGATGCGGCCCTTGTGGAGCTTGCGGAATTTCGTGCGCTTCGGTTGCAGCATTTTTTCTACTCCTTACCGGTCACGGTCACGGCGGCCACCGCCACCGGAACCACGCGGCCCGGGAGCATCCTGAAGCTCTTGAGCCTTGCGATCGCGAGCCGACGGATCGTGCTCCATGATCTCACCCTTGAAGATCCAGACCTTGATGCCGATGATTCCATAGGCCGTAAGGCTGTCTTTCTGGGCATAATCGATATCGGCGCGCAGGGTGTGCAGGGGCACACGACCTTCACGGTACCATTCGGTCCGGGCGATCTCCGCGCCACCAAGGCGGCCGGCGACGTTGACCCGGATGCCGAGGGCACCCATGCGCATCGAGTTCTGAACCGCGCGCTTCATGGCACGACGGAAGGACACGCGGCGCTCCAGCTGCTGGGCGATGGATTCGGCGACCAGCGCCGCGTCCAGCTCAGGCTTGCGAACCTCGACGATGTTGAGGTGCACTTCGCTGTCGGTCATCTTCGCAAGCTTCTTGCGAAGCCCTTCGATGTCCGCGCCCTTCTTGCCGATGATGACGCCGGGGCGGGCGGTGTGGATCGTAACGCGGCACTTCTTGTGCGGGCGCTCGATGATCACTTTGGAGATGCCGGCCTGCTTGCACTCTTTCTCGATGAAGTCGCGAATGGCGACATCCTCAAGCAGCAGGTTCCCGAAATCCTTGGTGTCGGCATACCAGCGGCTGTCCCAGGTGCGGTTCACCTGCAGGCGCATGCCAATCGGATTTACTTTATGACCCATTAGGCTTGCTCCTCGATCTGGCGGACCTTGATGGTCAGCTCAGAGAACGGCTTCATGATCTTGCCATAACGACCACGGGCCCGGGGGCGTCCGCGCTTCATGACCAGGTTCTTGCCGACCCAGGCTTCCGCGACGATCAGCTCGTCAACGTCCAGGTTGTGGTTGTTCTCGGCGTTGGCGATCGCGGACTGAAGGCACTTCTTCACGTCCTCGGCGATCCGGCGCTTCGAGAAGGTCAGGTCCGTCAGGGCCTTTTCAACCTTCTTGCCGCGGATCATCGCCGCTACGAGGTTCAGCTTCTGCGGCGAAGTACGGAGCATGCGCACTTTGGCCATCGCCTCGTTCTCCGCCACGCGGCGGGGATTCTTTTCCTTGCCCATGGTGGATTACTTCCTCTTGGCTTTCTTGTCCGCCGCGTGACCATAATAGGTACGGGTCGGAGCGTATTCGCCGAACTTCTGGCCGATCATGTCCTCGGACACGTTGACCGGAATGTGCTTCTGGCCGTTGTACACACCGAAGGTGAGACCAACGAACTGCGGCAGGATGGTGGAGCGGCGCGACCAGATCTTGATGACCTCGTTGCGGCCCGACTCACGGGACTTCTCGGCCTTCTTCAACACGTAGCTGTCGACGAAGGGACCTTTCCAAACGGAACGCGACATCTATCAGCGACCCTTCTTCTTGGCGTGGCGCGAACGCACGATGAGTTTCTGCGACGCCTTGTTGGTGTTGCGGGTGCGCGCACCCTTGGTCGGCTTGCCCCACGGGGTGACCGGGTGACGACCACCAGAGGTCCGGCCTTCACCACCACCATGCGGGTGATCGATCGGGTTCATGACCACACCACGTACCGACGGACGCTTGCCCATGTGGCGCACGCGACCGGCCTTGCCGAGGTTCTGGTTGGAGTTGTCCGGGTTCGACACGGCACCGATGGTGGCCATGCATTCCTGACGCACGAGGCGAAGTTCGCCCGAGCTCAGGCGGATCTGGGCGTAGCCACCGTCACGGCCGACGAACTGGGCATAGGTGCCCGCGGCGCGCGCGATCTGACCACCCTTGCCGGGCTTCAGCTCGATATTGTGAACGATGGTACCGATGGGCATGCCCGAGAACGGCATCGCGTTGCCCGGCTTCACGTCCACCTTGGTGCCAGCGAGCACCTTGTCACCGACAGCGAGACGCTGCGGGGCAAGGATATAGGACTGCTCGCCATCTTCATACTTGATCAGCGCGATGAAGGCGGTCCGGTTCGGATCATATTCGATCCGCTCGACGGTGGCCGCCACATCAACCTTGGTGCGCTTGAAATCGACGATGCGATAGAGGCGTTTCGCCCCGCCACCGCGGCGTCGTGCAGTAATACGTCCGGTGTTGTTCCGGCCACCCTTCTTCGTCAGACCCTCGGTAAGGGATTTGACGGGGCGTCCTTTCCACAGCTCCGAACGGTCGATCAGCACCAGCCCGCGCTGGCCCGGCGTCGTCGGCTTATACGACTTGAGTGCCATGCTTTCTGTCTTCCGTTAGCTTTGCAGGGCTTTGCGCCCCGCTATGTATGGGCCTTGCGGCCTGGGTATAGGGCCCTCGCGAGAGGTCCCCGGGCTATCGTTCTTGCGAACAAAACCAAAGCCCCGGAAGACTCCGGGGCCACGGCGATGTGTCCTCATATGGAAGAGCCCCGTGCGGGTCAAGCGATTCCCGGCACAATCCGCCCGGAAACCGGCTCCAACAGTAGCCGTGCCAGCACCTGCCCGAGGGGGTGAGCCGGGACCGTGGCCCAGTGGGGCCGCGTAGCCCCCCGGTGAACGCACCAATACACTTGCCCCAACGCTAGCCGGACCGGTGCCTGCCCGTGGGATGGCGCTCCGACACCTCCGCCTCTCCCTTTATCGTGACGATCCGAAGAAGCCCGACACGAAGCGCTAGCTTCAACAAAGCGCCAGCCCGCCGGGACGGGCAGGCGCTGGCACGGCGGCTTCGCCTTGATTCCGTGCTGGGTGCTCTACCCAAAACAACCTTAGAATCTCTGATTTATGATGTTCATTTGAGCGGACGTCCAAACAGGTCAAACTTGCTACCCCTTTTCAACGGAAAGGGATCCTTCTCAACACGAAGTTCATCTAATAACTCAGAGGGCGAGAAGATTTTTGTTCCGCTCCTGCCAGCGTTCTTGTTTTGAAAGAGAGCATTTCGAAATTTTCGATCATTTGAAAGAAAAACCGGGACATCGGCCGCAACGCATGTCCAAAAGTGGAAGGCATCCGCATAGTGTTTTTCGGATAAGCTAGAACAGATCTCACAAAGCCGATCGACTTCTCGTAGGTTCTTTTTTTGATAGTCGGTTTGTTTCCTGATCAAGCAGTTATCGCGTTCCAACATTTCAGTATCGAATTCGGCAACTAAGTACCTCACGAGCGCTCGTAGATTTTTGTCAAGGGCGAAGGCATCTCCGGAAACAAATGGTTCGACATTCACAGGACTTTCTATGCCCTCAATAGCGATGCCTTCAAAGAGGCTTGTGCCGGGGCCATATGGGAAGGAATTTGGAGCAGCCCATGCCTCAATCGTTAAATACACAGACGAACAAAGGCTGATCTTTTTTTCTCTTGCCAACCTCGCGATTGTGGCCAAGCATTCTATTTCGCCCATTTTCTTGTTGTCGTGGTTGGGGTCATCGACTTCCAAAACCACCATAGGATTCGAAAAACCAGGAAGAGACACGCTGGCATGACTCGCAACGCTTGTCATGCTTAATATATTGTTATCTATGAGTAATTTCATTCCGCCGCTCCAACAGAACACCTAGAAAAGGAAAACCGCTCGGTGTCGAGATCACACAGCCTTTGGCAAACGGGCACTTCTTAGCAGCGTTCCTGCGAAGCCAAGCTAAACACCGGACTGACGTCAACAAAAAAGCCCCCCGCCTTCCGGCAGGGGGCCTCATTCTTCCGATCTGTCCTTAGCCTTACAGGCCGGTGGACACGTCGATCGTGTTACCCTCTTCGAGGGTGACATAGGCTTTCTTGACCGACTTGCGCTTGCCGAGCTGACCCCGGAAACGCTTGACCTTGCCCTTGGTGACGGTCGTGTTGACCGCTTTCACCTTCACACCAAAGAGACCTTCGACGGCTTCCTTGATCTGCGGCTTGTTGGCGTCGATAGCGACCTCGAAGACCACGGCATTCGCCTCGGAGGCCATGGTGGCCTTCTCGGTGATGACGGGCTTGCGGATCACGTCGTAAAAGTCTGCTTTCACGCTCATTTCAGACGGGCCTCCAGAGCTTCGACACCCGCCTTCGTGATCACGAGCGTGTCACGCTTGAGGATGTCCATGACGTTGGCACCGATCGAGGGCAGCACATCCAGACCTTCGATATTGGCAGCGGCGCGAACGAAGTTCTCGTTCACGTCGGCGCCATCGATGATCAGCGCGCGCTTCCAGCCGAGCTCCTTGACCTGTTTGGCCAGGATCTTGGTTTTGGCTTCGTCCAGCGCCGCGGTCTCGATGATCACGAGGTTGCCGGAGGCCACCTTGGACGACAGCGCGTGCTTCAGACCGAGCTTGCGGACCTTCTTGGGAAGGTCGTGGGCATGGCTGCGCGGGGTCGGGCCCTTGTAGATACCACCCTTGCGGAAGATCGGCGCGTTGCGGTCGCCGTGGCGAGCGCCACCGGTGCCCTTCTGGCGGTAGATCTTCTTGGTCGAGTAGCTGGTCTCGGAACGGGTCTTGACCTTGTGGGTACCGGCCTGCGCCTTGTTGCGCTGCCAGCGGACCACTTGGTGCAGGATGTCGGCACGGGGTTCCAGGCCGAAGATCTCTTCGGACAGTTCCACGTCGCCGGCGGCCCCGCCGTCGAGCTTGATCACATCAAGTTTCATTCTTCCGCACCCCCTTCAGCAGGCGCTTCGGCCGGAGCCTCGGCGACGGCGGCAGCTTCAGCGGCCTTGATCGCGGCCGGGAACGGCACGCCTTCGGGCAGCTTCTTCTTGACGGCGTCTTTGATGGTGACCCAGCCACCCTTGGAGCCCGGAACGGCGCCCTTGACCATGATCAGGCCACGGTCGGCGTCGATACGAACGACTTCCAGGTTCTGGGTGGTAACACGGGCAGCACCCATGTGACCGGCCATCTTCTTGCCCTTGAACACGCGGCCCGGGTCCTGACACTGACCGGTGGAACCGTGCGAACGGTGCGAGATCGACACGCCGTGCGAGGCGCGAAGACCGCCAAAGTTATGGCGCTTCATCGCACCGGCAAAACCCTTACCGATCGAGGTGCCGGACACGTCGACCTTCTGACCGGCAACATAGTGCTCGGCAGAGATCTCGGCGCCAACTTCGATCAGGTTAGCCGGGTCCACGCGGAACTCCGCCACCTTGCGCTTGGGCGCAACATTGGCAGCAGAGAAGTGACCGCGCATGGCTTGCGAAGTCCGCTTGGCCTTGGCCGAACCAGCGCCCAGCTGCACGGCGGTGTACCCGTCGCGGTCCATGGTGCGTTGGTCGACGACCTGCAGGTTGTCGAGTTGAAGAACGGTCACAGGGATCTGCTTTCCGTCCTCGAGGAAAAGGCGGGTCATGCCCACCTTCTTGGCGATAACTCCAGAGCGCATAATCTGATGCCCTCCTTAGTTCAGCTTGATTTCGACATCGACACCAGCCGCGAGGTCGAGCTTCATCAGCGCGTCCACGGTCTGCGGGGTCGGGTCCACGATGTCGAGCAAACGCTTGTGGGTACGAATCTCCCACTGGTCGCGCGATTTCTTGTCGATGTGAGGTCCACGGAGAACCGTGAATTTCTCAACCTTGTTCGGCAACGGGATCGGGCCACGCACCTGTGCGCCCGTCCGCTTGGCGGTATTGACGATTTCCTGCGTGCTGGCGTCCAGCACGCGGTAGTCGAACGCCTTCAGCCGGATGCGGATGTTCTGGCTTTGCATTGTCAGTCAGCCTTGTTCTCGGCATTGGGGTTGAGAGGTCGAATGCGGCTCATTCCACACACGGCTTCGAACCCGGATCAAAAGGGTGGGGCAGGCCCGCGGGCCCACCCCGAATTCTTCGATCGTTCGAGTGATTACTCGAGGATCTTGGAGACGACGCCGG
>NZ_LOAS01000024.1 GCF_001558155.1 Aliiruegeria sabulilitoris | reverse complement strand
AACTCAAATCATCCCTTGCGCCAACGGAGCCGTCCACACATGGCAGCACTCGAAACCAAGCTGCAACGCCCGGACATTGCGCAAATGCTCAGGACCTAGGAGACTGTTTCGCAGGACGCGGAGGAGTTGCCCGGAGCCTGCGGTCGCCTCACACCAATAGCTACGGTTTTCTCTGTCCTCAGGCGAAATTGCCCACCAGTTGCAGGGATTCGGCAAGCCCTCCCTTGGTCAGGGTAAGATCGGTATCCGTCCATGTGAACGGCCCGGTAAAGGCATCGTGCAGCGCGCTGATGTCAGGCGGATCTTCCTGGGCGGCTTCAACCGCATTGCTCATGTTCAGAGAGCCGGCCAGACACGTCAACAACAGCGCCCCGAGGATGATCGCACCCTCTCCATCCGCCAACAACGCCAACACGCCAAAGACGATTTCAGCCCCGGTCAGAACCTTGCCCGCCGTCGCCCGAGCCGGGTCCACCCAGTGCCCCTTGACCGGCGCGATCTTGCGACTTGGTGCATAGACGAGCGTCTGGGCGCCCTTCTTGTTCTTGCCCAGACCGATCCGATACCAGTTCGTACTCAGGCTTGTGGCGTACAGCCCCGGATCCGTCTCGGCCTCGACCAAGGTCTCGACCATGACTTCGTCGCCTTCCAGGGAAACCGTCAGATTGGTCAGGATCGGCAAAAAGGACTGGCCGCTCTTGGGGTCCGTGGTCTTGGGCAAGTTGATGCGCAGATTGCTCTTGAGCCGCAAAACCTTCTTGTTGGTATCCAGTTCCAGATCCGTCGTGGCCAGATTGGGCCAGATCTTCGTCAAAGACGGTGCAACCATATCCAGCAGGAACCGCTGGGGCGCGATCACGAAAGCGGCCCCCGATCCGGCAGGCACCGCCTCGGGCGACAGGGCGGCGGCCGTCGGCATCGGATCGCCGGATGTCATGCACAGGATTCCCAGCAGACCCGGCCCCTGGATCCGGTCCACATAGGCATAGGTGCTGTGAACGGGGGCACAGAAGGCGAAATCGCCCGTGGCAACCCGGTCATTTATGTCGATGAAGGCAAACACATGGTCAAAGAGACCGAGGTTGTTCTGGCACCAGTTCTCCATCGCGTCCGACAAGGGATCTTCCGCATCCACGCCGACTTGCGGCGCCAGCCAGGTCATCTGCTTGAACACCGCCACGGGGTCCTTGGGGTTTGTGCTCTTGATGCGCGGTTTCAAGGCGTGCCGCGTTGTGCCGGATTTGGGCGGCGGCAAAGCAGTGCCGTCGGGCTTGGTGGCGGGCCCCTGATGCGGCATGAGTTCAAGCTTGATTGCGAAGACGGCCTCGCAGGAATCGCATGTCGTGGTGTAGGGCGTGTTGTTGGCGACCGTCTTGCAGACCAGGTTTTTCATCGGAATGCTCAGGTACAGGGTTTGCGTGTCTCCGCCCTCGGTCACGCGCCAATGGCCGAAATCCGCTTTGACACGCGTTTGGAACTGTCCATAGGGCGCTGTATCGATGTTTGGCGGGGTCTTGTTCGCCTTCACGATATCCGCGTTGACCTGATCGAGCGTGACCGCAAACACGGTATCCCAGTTCTCGGTGGACACTCCCGGTGTCGAGGGGGGGGCGGCTGCGGCGGCAGGCATGAGGTCTCTCCCGTCTACAAGTTCTTTGAATATCGTTCGGCTCAAGTATCGATCTTGCCATAAACCAGCAGGCTACCGGCCAGACGGGCACTATGCGGTGTAAATTTCTTGTATCCGGGCCAGTTTGAGGGCCCCAGGACGTTGTTGAGGAAATCGTCGAAGGGCGGCACGCTGGAGGTATCGATCTCCCCGTCGTTCAGCACCTTGATTTGTCGGCCCATCTTGGCCCCTGTGAGGATCCCTGACAGGATCCCGGTGAGGATCCCGAACCGAACCAGGAACGTGGCGTAGTTCGCCAGAAGCGGGGCGCCGCCGGTGGTCAAGGCAGCCGCGGCCGCCAGATTGCCCTCGACCTCAACCGCTTCCAGGGCGTTGGCCATGTCATCTGCGTCGGCCATGATATCGAACACGGCTTCGCCCGCACCGATCGCCGCCCGCACGGACGCCGCAGCCTTGGCGGCTTTGGCCCCGCGGATTGCCCAGCCTGCAAGGCTGGACGACCCCATCGAGACCAAGGCCAGCGCCATCGAGACATATGTCAGGGTGCGGTCCGCATCCATCGCCGCCTTGTCGGGTGTCACCGTCACATTGCAGTCCCGCAGATCGGGAACGTTCTTGGAACTGGGATCGTTGGGATCCTGATTGAACGCCATCAGCGTGTAGCCGCTGCCGCCGGGAACCGGCACGAGCCCGAGATACATGTGTTGGGTGAAGGACAGGGTGTAATCCTCGTTCCCGCCCATGAACAGAGGTTTGAGATAGCTCAGGTGCTTGAACTGGATCTTTATCCGGTTCTCCTCCACCTCCATTATGAAACAGTCCTTGGGCACCGTCGGGGAAATCTTCGTGCCGTCCGGCAGAACCATGTCGCGCCAGAGGAGTGCTTTGTTATTGCTCAGAATTCGCCCGGTCGAATCCATGGTGAAATCCGTGTCTATCGACCCATCCAGGACGTGCACCGCCCCTTTCAGAAGCATCTGCGATGTGACCAGCTCCGCGCTCAGGGCAATCACGCCATTGCAGCCCTTCGGCATATGATCCAGCAGCGCGGGACTGATCTGATGGGCGAGCAATGCGTTCATGGGGGATACGGTCTGCGTCAGCGCCGCAAACAGGGCTCCACCGGTTTTCGTCGCGAGATTGGCGTAGCTCAAATGGCTCGGCTTGAGCCATTGGAACGTATCGTCCTTGGCGATCACGTTCAGAACCGCCTGATGAAAAGGCTGGTCGAAATCGGCGATGCCCTGTTTCGAGTTGAACCAATGCCGGAACTCGTTCTGGTAATCCAGATCGGCGCCGTTCTTCTTGATGCTGACGATCTGCACCGCCGAGACCGGGCCGGTCGCCTTGTCCGTCGCCCGAAGAACCCGAGTTTCGGCCTTCGGGTTCGGGGCGTCGGATGCCGTTGGATCGCTCAGGGGGTTCTGGGGGTCATATTGCGCCTCCAGATCGACGAGGATCGTCACCACGGCTCCGCTCAGGTCCTCGGTCGGCTTTCCCGGCGCCGCTCCCTGGCCCGCGGCGATCTCGCAGGTCATCTGCACCGTCTTGCCGGTCGCCTGTGGCGACGGTTCGATCTGCCATGGGCCCCAGTTGCCTTGAAGCCGCTTGTCGAACGGCTCCGACTTGTCTGGAACCCAGGAGAATGTCGTGGGCCAGGCCGCGTTCTTCTTGATCGTGGCGTTGAGCGTCTCCGGCAAGACCGCCTGAACCAGATCCCATCCCTCAAGGTCGACGGACCCGCTGCCAGCGGAAGGCGGGGGTGTGCCCCCCGCAGCCGTCATGACAGTTTGCCCTTGAAGATGAGCGAACCGTCCAACTCGATCTCGTCGAGTTTCCATTCCGTGGTGGACGGCCAGATGAATTTGGCCATGGCCTTCTCGATGAAGGACTGGACCGACAACTGCGTAGATACCTGTGAGAAATCCTCATCCGATATCGTTGCCTTCGTTATTCCCCAAAGCGTCCAGCTCGCGCCTGACCCGAGCGCCGCGATGCCCGAAAGCACGCCCGAACCCACCGCCAGTTTGGACAGGAACGGGATCCCTGCGCCGTCCATCTGAATCGCCAGCGGCGCATTGCCATAGATGCCATCGACGACGGCCATCGGGGGCGGGCCGTAACCTGCGGGCAAATTGCCAAGCTGGACCTCATTGCCTGCCGCCGCCACAAGTCGTGCGGCCCGTGCGCTCTTGATCACGAAACTGCCGGCAGAAAACATCGCCAAACCCACAGACAGAGCCGCCAGCACGATGCCCGAAATGAGCTCGATCCGCTTGTTGCGCTGCGCGTCATGATCCAGATGCGAGGTCACAGACAGATCCAGGATCTGGGGCGCGTCCTTGGCCGTCTGGTCCTGTGGATCGGCAAAGGTCGGATACAGGATCTGGGTCGGATTGCCATCGTCGTCGTTGGGGCCATCGTGAAGGATCAGATACAACTCCTGATTGAAGCTGAAATCCACGATCTCGTTGCCGCCCAGCACGACCATCGGGTGGGTGAAGGTCAGTTTCTCGAAAGAGATCCTGATCTTTCTGCCGTCCACTTTCAGCGTCAGACCACCTACCGGGATATTCGGTGTGATCGTGGTGCCGTCCGGCAGATTGATATCCTGCCAATCCAGCGCCTTGTTGTTCGAAACACTCCTGCCATCGGCCGCCACGATGAAGTCCTGACCCGTGGCGCCCTTTTTGACCAGGCTCGGCGCGGCACGCCACAGGATCTGGGACACCACCTGCTCGTTGCTCAGAACCATCACCGCGTTCTGCTGGCCCTTCATGTAACTCACGATCTCGGGCGGGATGGCCTGTTGCGGCCCGGTTTCCCCGGGCGCGAGATCCTCGATCAGAGACATGACCGCCAGCACACCGGTTGTCCCGCCGGGCTCGTCGGCGACCGCGTAGTCGAACCCGCCCTTTGGCGCGAGCCACTCGTAGCCAGTGTTCTTCGCGCCGGCGACCTGCCCGCTGGCATCCACGATGTGAAAGACGTTCTTGAACGTCGTCAGGTTGGCTGCCAGCCAGGTTTTCAGCGCCCCGCCATATTCGGATTCGAGGTCCTTGCCATTGGCATCGGTGAAGGTGTCGACCATCGCTGCGGGCAGCGTCGCGCCCTTTTCGCTCCCTGCCATCAGTTGCGGCACGCCATTGGGCCCCGGCACCTTGGCCAGCGTGATCAGGACTGTCGCCGTTGCGCCCGCCAGGTCCACGCCGCTTTTGCCCGAAGGCGCGGGCCAGCCGGACACAAATCCCAGCGGCGGCATGTTCACGAGCGGGCTCGCTCCGAAATTGACCGTCACTTTCGCATCCGTGCGAACACAGACCGCAGGCACATAGTCGACACCGGAGCCCAGGGTCGCATCCGCCCCCGTGCCCTTGGCGGGATCCGCTCCGGCCGTCCGCCACGCGCCTGAAGGCGTCTTGAACCACAACAGCCCATTGTCGAGGTCCACGGCCACGCCGACAACGGAACCCTTGGTATCCCAATCGGCCGCCGGGACTGCCTGTCCCGGGGCCCCTTTGGTGATGACCGCGCCATCGGTGCGCATCCCGAAAGCGTTCTGGGCAAGGAAAAACTCGGCATCCCGAGAGCCCTTGGGCGACACGCCAACGAAGACGATGTCGCTGATCTGTGTATTGACCGACCCGTCATTCGTCACTTCGAAGTAGAACTTGCCGCTGCTCCGCGCATTGTCGCCGAAAGCGCTGCCGATGGCCGTCTTTGCCGGGCTGGGGTTGATCACCGCCAGCCCCGAAATGCCCACCGTCAAGCCGCCAACAGTCACGGGATCGAGCTTTGAGAAAGACGGGAAGGCCGTGTCGCTTGCGTGGCCTGACGCAATGGTCATCTTCATCCTGAGCTGTGCGCCGGACCCACCGGGCACAACCTCCCAGGTTTTCCATTTCCCATTCAGGCTTTTGCCGGTGCCAGTATCCGTCTGATCGAAGCCCGGCGGCATCTTGTTCTGGGTCGCTATCGCGTCATTGACGCTCGAATACAGCGCGGCATTCACCACGTCCCAACCCTGAAGATCCAATTCCGTTAAACCGCTCATATGTCGTCTCCTGAAAAATCTGGCGGGTACGTCAGGCGAGCGAACCGCCTAGAATAATCCCGTCATTCAAACCACCGCTGGTCATGGTAAATCCGCTGTTGCCGGGCCACTGAATGGCCATCAGGCCGATGTCTCCAATACCGACCGTCTGGCCCGAACTGGTCACTGTATTGGCCACCGCGTTCGTCACGCCGTAAATCGTCAGATCCACAATCGCCACGACGACCGCGGTCACGATCAGTCCAAGGGGGAGCGCGGCCAGCCCGGTCACATAATAGTACCAGGGGATCTTCATGTCGGTGTCCGGTGGTTGCGATGTGCCCTTGACGATTTCAAAGGCGTTTGTTCCGGGCAGCACAGTCGCCTTCAGGCCTTGGGTGATCTTGAACGTCGCCGAGGCATGGGGCAGCCCGGTGATGTGAAAGCCGCCATTGGCCTTTATCTGTAACTGGCTGCCCTGAATGACCATTTCGAACCAGCTCAACGCCGGGTGATAGCCGGTACCGGCATGGGTCACCTCCTTGCAGGGGATCATTCCCATACCGACGATGTCGTCGCCCTGCAGCCGGAATGCCTCGGTGTCCATCTTGCCGTTTATGTACTGGGGCAAGCCCGTTGCGCCGGGAAAGGCCTTCCTGATCGCGGGCAGGAATACATGCTCCAGCGCGACATCCTTGGCAATGGCGACACAAACTTCCTCGCCACTGTTGCACAGGCTGCTGTCGATATCGCGCTGGCGTGTCTTTGGGTCCAGATCGCGCACCATCATCGCCACCGCCAGATAGCTCTGGCCACCCGTCCCACTGGTAAAGAAATACGCCTGGTCCTTTGGCTTCATCCAGCCCTCGCCGGCCCCCGGCAGCAGCGGCAGCGAACTGATCGCGTAGGAAAGCGCCGCCTTGTTCGAGATCAGGCATTGCGGAAGGTGCTTGGCCAGCTCGCGCCCGGCGGTTCCGGGCGCACCGGCCTTTTTCAGCGTGTCGTTCACGTCCGGCACCGTGACCGTAACAACCCCGTCGCCCGTATCCGTTGGCGCGGCGCCCGGCGTCGTCAGATCGAAAGTCAGATCGAGCGTCTTGCCGTCCGCCGCCGTGATGAAATCAAGATTGAGAGAAATCTCTACCTCGACCCCGTCCAACACCACCGGCGTCGGCCCCGCGAAGACACTCGTCGATTTGAACGTCCCCTTGGCGATCGGAAGGGTCATGTTGAGCCGGTTCGTGCCGCTCAGCTTGGTGATCTTCCACGGACCAAAGGTCAGATCCAGTTCGACGCCCTTGCCATCCTTGTAATTGGCCGTTGGCGGCGCCGTCTTCATCCTCTTGGCGAGCAAGGAATTCACCCGGTCCAGCCGACAGGCGGCCACGACGTCCCAACCATGGAAATCCATGTTCTGAAAACTCCTCAAATAATAATAATATTAGAGTAGCCGCCAAGGCGCGCAAAACGCGAGCCTCAAGTTTGGGCACGACCTCCGGGGGACTCCATCCTCCAGAGAACAAAGCGGAACTCCCGCCGCCACCCCTTGAAAAGAGCAAAATTATACAGCAACCGCTCAATCTTTGGGCGGGCCGCTCTCACATCCCCTGCGCAATGCCGTCGGACGCGGACCATCCAGGTGTTCAGCCCGGGCATCTGGCAATCAAACCGCCTGCCGGGATTGATGAAACACCACCCGCCCCCTCTGAAACTGGGACCGGATGCCTTCAAGCGCTCTTCATCGATAGGTTCGCTCGGAGATATCCGTCCGGGTGATCATTTCGCGGCAAGCCGACAGGAATGCGGCTTCGGGGGGCGACAATCGCCGAGCCGGGTTGGTGAGAAGGTAGATGTTGATCAGGGGAAGACCGTCATAGGGCGGCAACTGGCGGAGTTTCCCGAGTTCGACGTCGGTATTGGCGACATGAAGCGGCAACGCGCCAATGCCGATATCTGCCACGATCATCCGCCGAAGCTCATGCAGGTTCGACGAAACGCCGCTCCAGCGGGTCTCGATCTTCGCGCGTTCGCGAAGCCGTGCGACAGGGTTCAAGGGCCCGTCCTCGGTCTCCGTCTGGAAAGAGACGGAGGGCTCGCCCTCAATATCGGAAAGCGCGATCGTGTCGGCGTCGAACAACCTGTGGTGCGGGCCGCAGAACAGGCCGAAGAACTCCCGATAGAGAATCGAGGCCTCGAGATCCGCCGGGATCTCCTGCAGCAGGCAAATTCCAAAACTGGCGCGATTTTGACTAATACGGGCGCGAATTTCATCACTCTCCGCAACGGCGAATGAAAAGGTGACCTTCGGGTGCTGGCAAGCGAACTCGTGCAGCACCTTGTCGAGATGCGGGGAGATCACGTGGGTGGCGATGGCAACGGAGATGTGGCCGCGCAGAACTTCACCGCCCACCTCGAGCAGAGACGGCAGTTGCGAGACGGCGCCAAAAATCGACGAGCATTCGGCATAGAGCATCCGCCCTGCCCGCGTCACCTTGAATTCATGGGGTTTGCGGACAATCAGCGCCTTTCCCGTGGCCTGTTCGAGACGCTTTAGCGCGGCGGAGACCGTGGGTTGTTTGAGGCCGAGGAAACTGGCCGCGCGGGAAATGCCACGCTGCTCCACGATAACCATGAAGGTCCGCAGGAGATTCCAGTCGAGTTGCCAGGGGAATCGCTGTTCGTAGGGCTTCATTATCGATTTTATCTATGATGGAAATTCGTATTATTTATTTGCTCGATACAACAGGCCGTGCAAGCGTTTTTTTGCAAGGCGGATGGAACCGTCGTCCCGACACTGGCTACCCCCGGTGGGAGCCACTGTCACAGATCCAACAGGAGAGACAGATGACCAAGCGCAGAACCTTATTGCAAGCCGCTGCCGCCGCTGGCGGCCTTGCCCTCGCCGGCCTTGTGGCGGTATCACCCGCTATTGCCGACGAGCTGGAGGCGCTCAAGGAAAAGGGTGTGATCCGGATCGCCATGTCCGGCGCCTACCCGCCCTTCAACTTCGTCAACGACAAGAACGAAGTCGTCGGCTTCGATCCGGCCATCGGCACCGAGATCGCCAAGCGCATGGGGTTGGAGGCCGAGATCGTCACCACCGCGTGGGACGGCATCATCGGCGGCCTTCTGGCCAACAAATACGACGCCATCGTCGGCTCGATGACGATCACCGCGGAGCGTGACGAGGTGGTCGATTTCGTCGGCCCCTACTACACCACCAAGCGGGCGATCTTCACCAAGCCCGGCTCCGAGTTCACCTCCGTGAGCCAGCTTGGCGATGCCAAGGTCGGCGTGACGCTGGGCGAAACGCACGAGGAATGGGCCACCGAGCAGGGGTATGACATCAACACCTACAAGGGTCTGCCCGAACTGCTGCTGGAACTGGAGAACGGCCGCGTCGACGCGATCGTGAACGACTCGATTGCCGCGATCCTGGCGATGACCGAAAAGGGTCAGGAATTCGCGATCATCGAGGATCTGGAGACCGATGCATTCGGTGCCGGCATCGCGATCCGCGAAGGCAACCCGGAACTGGCCGCGGCGATGCAGGAAGCGCTCGACGCGATGATGGACGACGGCACCTATGTCGAGATCGCCATGGAGTGGATCGGCGCCGACATCCGCTGAGTTTTGCGGGTCCGCCGGCCTCGGTTGGCGGACCCTCCCTACAGAACATTTCCGAATGAGAGCGTCATGACAGCCGAATATGGCAAGCTGACATGGGAAGAGGTGCGCGATGCGGACAAGGATCGCGTCGTGATCCTCAACGTGTCGGCCACCGAGGACCACGGGCCCCACATGCCGCTGGACACCGACACCGTGCTCGGCATGGCGGTGGCGAATGGCGTGGCCGAACTGGCCCCCGACGAGGTCTTCGTGATGCCGCCCGTGGCCTATGGCTTCAACGAGCATCACAAGGATTTTCCGGGTGTCATCTGGATCCAGCCCGAGACCTTGATCGCCTTCGTGACCGACATCACGAAATCGCTCGCCCATCACGGCTTCCGGCGGATCTTGCTGCTCAATTCGCATGGCTCCAACCACCCGGTTCTGGACCTCGCCGCGCGCAAGACGGTGATCGAGACCGGCATCCTGTGTGTCTCGGCCTCCTACTGGAACCTCTGCGCCGACCGGATCAACGCGGACCGCAAATCCGAGATCGGCGGCATCGCCCATGCGGGCGAGTTCGAGGCGGCGATGTATGCGCATCTCCATCCCGAACATGTGCATCTTGAAAAGGCCGCCGAGCAGAACCTGCACAACCCCGACAGCCGCTTCTTCAACCTCGATCTCGCGCGCGGTGGCGGCAAGGCGATACTGATGCGCTGGTGGTCCGAAGTCTCGCCGGACGGAACGATGGGCGATCCGACCGTGGCCGACGCCGAGACCGGGGCGAAATTCCTGAAATCCGCTGTCGAGGAGACACTGGCACTGGTGCGCGAAATCCGCGCCCTGCCGATCCTCGCGCGCAAAGATCATCACTAGGGGGCAAGGTGCTGGATTTCGAGCTGATGATGCGGATCTATCCGTACTTTCTCCATGCCGCCTGGGTGACGGTACAGTTGTCGATCCTGACGACGATCCTCGGGCTCGCTTGCGGCTCGCTCGGGGCGGCGGCGCGGCTGTCGCGCCACTGGTACCTGCGCATGATCGGCGCAACCTATGTCAGCCTGTTCCGGGGCACTCCGGCACTCATCCAGCTTTTTCTGCTCTATTTCGGCGGCCCGCAGATCGGCATCCAGCTCGACGCTTTCGAGGCCGGCGTGATCGGGCTCGGGGTCAATATCGGTGCCTACATGACCGAGACGATGCGCGGCTCCATCATCGCCATCGACAAGGGCCAGACCGAGGCCGCCCGCACGCTCGGCCTGTCGCGCTTTCAGGCCTTACGCAATGTCGTGCTGCCGCAGGCGCTGCGGTTGATGATCCGCCCGCTCGGGGTGAACATCAACGCGCTGATCAAGGGCACGGCGCTGGTGGCCGCGATTTCCGTGGTCGAGCTGACCTATACCGCACAGCGTTATATCGGCTCCACCTACAAGCCCTTCGAGATGTTCCTGCTCTCCGGCCTTCTCTACATGGTCATCATCTACATCGTTGGCAAAGGCATCACCTATCTCGACAGGAAGGTGCGCCTGACATGACCCGCGACATGACCAAGATCCGCCAGAAAGGATCCCGCCATGGGGCTTGATTTCTCCGTTGTCCCGGCCTGGATGGACACGATCCTGCTGGGCGTGCTCTGGACCATCGCCATCACCGTCACCGCGGCGCTGCTGAGTTTCGTCGGCGGCATCCTGCTCGCGGTCATCGCGCTCTACGCGCCCTGGATCGTGCGCCAACCCTTCCGGTTCTTCGCCTGGCTCTTCATGGGCACGCCGCTGCTGTTGCAACTCTTCCTGATCTATTTCGGCCTGATCCAGATCGGCATCGACCTTCCGGCCTTCGTCGCCGGTTTCATCGGACTGGGGCTGCATTTCGCCGTCTACAACTCGGAACTGATCCAGACTGCCATCATCGCCGTCGACACGGGCCAGATGGAGGCGGCGCGCACGCTAGGCCTGTCGCGGACCCAGGCGTTGCGCAAGGTGGTGGTGCCGCAGGCGGTGCGCGACGTGATCCCGCCCATCGGCAACAACATGATCGCGCTTCTCAAGGATTCCGCACTGGTCTCGGTGATCGGCGTGACCGAGCTGACGCTCTCGGCGCAGCTCGCCATCGGCCGCACCTATCGGCCCTTCGAATTCTACCTCGTGGCCGCTGTCTGCTACTACGTCATCAATCTCGGGATGGAGGCCGTCCTGCGCCGCATCGAGCGCCGCATCGCGCTCTCCCGTTAACCCTGCGAGGCTCCCATGTCCGACCCCCAGCATTTTGTCGAAATCCGCCACGCGCGGAAGAATTACGGCTATATCGAGGTCCTGAAAGACATCAGCCTCAATGTCGAGCGCGGCCAGATCGTTGCCATCATCGGCCCGTCCGGCTCGGGCAAGTCGACCCTCCTGCGCGCCATCAACGATCTCGACCCATTGACGGAAGGCGAGGTGTGGCTCGACGGTGTGCAGGTCAACAAGCAGCTTCCGCACCGGCAATATGAAAAGCACATCAACCAGATGCGCGAGCATGTCGGCATGGTGTTCCAGCATTTCAACCTGTTCCCGCACCTGACGGTTCGGGAAAACGTGACGATGGCGCCGAAGCTGCTCAAGGGCATTTCCAACGACGAGGCCAACAAGCTCGCCGAGGAACAGCTTGCCCATGTCGGTCTGCTGGACAGGATCGATTATTACCCCTCGCGGCTCTCGGGCGGGCAAAAGCAGCGCTGTGCCATTGCGCGTGCGCTGGCGATGAAGCCCAAGCTGATGCTTTTCGACGAGGCGACCTCGGCGTTGGACCCGGAACTGGTCGAAGAGGTCAACCTTGTGATGAAGAAGCTCGCCGAGGAGCACATGACCATGATTATCGTCACCCACGAGATGGATTTCGCGGCCTCCGTCTGCGACCGGGTACTGTTCATGGACCAGGGATACGTGGTCGAGGAGGGCCCGCCCGAGGTGGTCTTCAAGAACCCCAAGGAAGAACGGACCCGCGCATTCCTGCGCAAGCATCTTGGAGGTGCGAAGTGACCGACACCCCCTCAAACCTCTTCTACCAATCGCGCAACCCGCGCCCGTTTCTCGACCGGGGCGAAGGGATCTACCTCTTCGACCAGTCCGGCAAGCGCTATATTGATGGCTCCTCGGGCGCGATGGTCTCCAATATCGGGCACTCCAACCCGCGCGTTCTGGCGGCGATGAAGGCGCAGATGGACCGGTCCACCTTCGGCTACCGGCTGCATTTTCGTACCGAAGCCTCCGAGGCGCTGGCGACAAAGACCGCGCAGATGATGCCCGGCGATCTCGACCGGGTGTTCTTCGTCTCCGGTGGGTCGGAAGCCGTGGAAAGCGCGGTGAAACTCGCCCGGCAATACGCGATCACCCAAGGCCAGCAGAGCCGCTGGAAGGTGATATCGCGCTTCCCGTCCTATCATGGCTGCACCCTTGGGGCGCTCGATCTGACCGGGTACGACCCGCTCGCGCGCCCCTTCGATCCGATGATGCGCGGCATGCCGAAGATCCCCGCGCCGGCGACCTATCTCGACCGGGACAACCTCACCGAGCACGACCGCGGGCTGAAATACGCAGAGATGCTGCGCGATAAAATTCTGGCGGAAGGCCCCGATACCGTCCTCGCCTTCATCATGGAGCCCGTCGGTGGCGCCTCGACCGGCGCGCTGGTGGCCCCCGACAGCTATTACGGGCGCATCCGCGAAATCTGTGACGAGTTCGGCATCCTGCTGATCTACGACGAAGTCATGACCGGCGCGGGGCGCACGGGGCGGTTTCTAGCCGCCGAACACTGGGGGATCGTGCCCGACATCGTGGCGCTCTCGAAGGGGTTCGGCGCCGGCTATGTGCCGCTCGGCGCGACGGTCGCGCCCGCGCGCCTTGTCGAGCCGATCCTCGATGCCGGCGGTTTCCTGCATGGCTTCACCTATGCCGGCAACCCGCTGGCCTGTTCCGCCGGCCTGGCGGTTCTCGAGGAGCTCGAGACGCAGGGCCTGATCGATAACGCCGCCGCGATGGGCGAGGTTCTGATCGGGCGGTTACAGAGCCTGATGGCGCGGTATCCCTTCATCGGCGATGTCCGGGGCAAGGGGCTGCTGACCGCCTTCGAGTTCGTTGCCGACCGTGACACGATGGAGCCGCTGCCCGTCGGTTTGAACGCCCATAGCCGGCTGGTCGAAATCGCCTATGAGCGCGGCCTCATCACCTATTCGCGCCGCACGCGAGGGGGCGTGGCCGGCGATCATTTCCTGGTGGCGCCCCCGCTCATCATCTCCGAAGCCCAGATCGACGAGATAATGGAAATCCTTGTCGACAGCCTCGACGCCTTCGCGTCCGAAGCCGGGCTGAAAACGGGAACCGCCGCATGACGATCCGCCATGCAACCATTGCGGATGCCGAGGCCATTGCCGCGATGCTATTCCGCCTAGCCGAGGAAACCGGCGACGGGCCGCATTTCTCGACGACGGCAGAAACCATCCGGGCGCATGGCTTCGGGGATGCCCCCCTGTTTGAAACGCTGATAGCCGAGCAGAACGGTGCACCGGCGGGGCTCGCGCTGTTCTTTCGCCATTTCTCCACGACGCGCGGCCAACCGGGGGTCTATGTGCAGGATCTCTGGATCGCGCCCGAAGGGCGCAGCAGCGGGCTCGGCGCGGCCTTGTTGATCGCCGCGGCCGCCTATGCCCGCAACAGCTGGGGGGCGGCGTATCTGGCGCTCACCCGTCATGGCCACAACGAAGGCGCGGATGCCTTCTACACGCGGTTCGGCTTCACGGCACAGGAGAGCGACGTGCCCATGTTCCTGTCCGGCGACGGTTTCACCCGCCTTGCCAACCGCTCCAAATCGGAGGCCGCCGCATGAGACTGCCCGACAAGACCACAACCCTCGAAGAGGCCGTTGCCGGGATTCCCGACCGGGCGGTGGTGATGGTGGGCGGCTTCGGCGTGCCCGGCACGCCGTTCACGCTGATCCGGGAGCTCGTCCGCCAGGGCCAGCGCGGGCTGACCCTCATCAAGAACGACGCCAACGAAGCGGGTATGGGGGTCGATCACTTGCTCGCGGCCGGCCAGGTGGACCGGCTGATCACGACCCATATCGGCCTTAACGCCCATGCGATCGCGATGATGAATGCCGGGGAAATCGAGGTCGAATTCTGCGCCCAGGGCATCCTCGCAGAACGCATCCGGGCCGGAGGGGCCGGACTTGCCGCGATCCTGACCGATATCGCCGCGGACACCGAACTGGCCGCGCACAAGCAGCGCGTCGAGGTCGATGGAAAATCCTATGTCGTGGAGACCGCGCTGCGAGCCGATGTCGCGCTAATCCATGCCAACAGCGCGGACCCGTTCGGCAATCTCGACTACGTCGCCACCGCGCGCAATTTCAACCCGCTGATGGCGATGGCGGCCTCTCGGGTAATCGTCGAGTCGGAGCGCCTGCAGCCCTTCGGTGGACTGGCCGCCGATGACGTTCACACCCCGGGCCCCTTTGTCGATTGCGTGGTGGAACTGGGCGATCTCAGCAAGGAATATGCCGTTGTCCGACGCTAGGAACAGGATGGTCGCGCGCGCCGCGGCCGAGATTGCCCCCGGCATGGTGGTCAATCTCGGGATCGGGTTGCCGACCAAGGTGGTGAATTATCTCGATGCCGATTTCCCGGTCTGCCTGCATACCGAGAACGGGCTGTCCGGGATCGGCCCGACGCTGCCGGTCGAGCGCGCCGACCGCAACCTGATCGACGCCGGCGGGGCCTATGTCTCGACCGTACCCGGCTCGGCCTTTTTCGACAGCGCGGTGAGCTTTGCGCTGGTGCGTTCGGGGCGGCTCGACCTGACGATGCTGGGCGCTTTCGAGGTGTCGCAGGCGGGCGATCTGGCCAACTGGAAAATCCCGGGCAAGTTCTCTCCCGGTGCTGGCGGCGGGATCGAGCTTGCGCAGAAGGCGCGCCGCGTCGTCGTGCTCACCACCCATACCGACCGCGCCGGCAACCCCAAGCTCAAGGCGGACTGCACGCTGCCGGTAACGGCGCGCGGCTGCGTTTCGCGGATCTTCACCGATCTCGCCGTGATCGACGTAACGCCCGAGGGCTTTGCCCTGCGGGAGCGCGCCGAGGGCGTAAGCGCGGCCGAGATCGTCGGGGCGACAGGCGCGCCGCTCGCGCTGCCCGCCGGTGACATACCAACATTCTGAGGAGGCCCGCATGGACCAGAACCTGCAAACCGGCCTGCTTGATTCGGTCGACGCCGCATTCGACGCGCAATGCGCGTTCCTGGCCGAGCTCGTGTCGCACCCGTCCACCCGTGGGCAAGAACAGAGCGCCCAGGACTTCATGGCCGGGGAGTTGGCTGCGCGGGGCTACGCGGTCGATCGCTGGCAGATCGACGTGGACGAGATCCGGCAACTGCCGGGCTTCTCGCCCGTGCTCGGCCCCTATGACGATGCGGTGAACGTTGTGGGCAGCCACCGCAGCCGGACGGGCGCGGGCCGGTCGCTGATCCTTAACGGGCATATCGACGTGGTGCCGGAAGGCCCGCTGGATATGTGGGACAGCCCGCCCTATGCGCCGCGCATCGCCGATGGCTGGATGTACGGACGCGGAGCGGGGGACATGAAGGCGGGGCTGGCCTCCAACCTCTTCGCGCTGGACGCGCTACGGGCCTGTGGCCTCGCGCCGGCGGCGGATGTGTTCTTCCAGTCCGTGGTCGAGGAGGAATGTACCGGCAACGGGGCGCTGGCCTGCCTCGCGCGGGGCTACAAGGCCGATGCGGCGCTGATCCCCGAACCCTTTGCCGAAAGTCTCGTCACCGCGCAGCTCGGCGTGATCTGGTTTCAGGTCCACCTCAAGGGCCTACCAACCCATGTCGCCTATGCCGGCAGCGGCTCCAACGCCATCGAGGCCGCGATACCGCTCATCTCGGCCCTGCACGCGATGGAAGCGCGCTGGAACCTGCCCGCCAATCGCCATGCCGATTACGTGCATATGGACCACGCGCTCAACCTCAATATCGGCAAGATCCAGGGCGGCGACTGGACCAGCTCCGTGCCCGCCTGGTGCGTGTTCGACGTGCGCATGGCGATCTTTCCCGGCCAGAGCATCGAAGTGGCCAAGGCCGAGATCGAAACGGTGCTGATGGACGCGGCGCGCGAAAACGCGTTTCTGAAGAATTCCTTGCCGGAGATCGTCTATCACGGCTTCCACGCCGAGGGTTACGCGCTCTCCGCCGATGGAAGCACCGCCGCCGCGCAGGCCGTGGGCGCGTTGGAGGCGGCCCATGGCGCGGTGACGGGCGACTCGCTCGACCGAGCCGCGATCACCGCGACCACGGATGCGCGCTTCTTCGGCCTATATGCCGACACGCCCGCGCTCGTCTACGGCCCGCGCGCGGAGGCGATCCACGGCTTCAACGAGCGGGTAGACCTCGAAAGCATGCGCCGTGTCACCAAGGCCACGGCGCTGTTCATTGCCGACTGGTGCGGCACCGAAGAAATCTGATCGGAAGACCCAATGCGCGAAGCTGTTATCGTTTCCACCGCCCGCACGCCCATCGGCAAGGCCTATCGCGGCGCGTTCAACAATCTCGAAGGGCCGAGCCTTGCCGCGCACGCGGTGCGTGCCGCCGTGGCCCGCGCCGGGCTGGAGGGTAGCGAGATCGAGGATGCCGCTTTCGGCTCGGCCCTTACGCAGGGCTCGACCGGCGTGAATGTCGCGCGCCATATCGCGCTGGCCTCCGGCCTGCCCGATAGCGTCGCGGGCGTCACGCTCGACCGGCAATGCGCCTCGGGACTCAACGCGCTCGCGGTGGCCGGCCACATGGTCGCCGCCGAGGGGGCGAACGTGGTACTGGCCGGCGGGCTGGAGAGCATTTCGCTCGTCCAGGAAAAGCATTGGAACGCCTATCGCTACCGCGACCCGGCGGTGTGCGACGGCTACTACATGTCGATGCTGGAGACGGCCGAGATCGTGGCCGCCCGCTACGGCGTGAGCCGCGCGGCGCAGGATGCCTATGCACTGGAAAGCCAGCTTCGCACCGCACGGGCGCAGGCCGCGGGTGTTTTCTCAGACGAGATCGTGCCAGTGGATGTGGTGAAGCAGGTCACCGACAAGGAAACCGGCGAGACGCGAAGCGAGGCGGTGCGGCTGGAGGCGGACGAGTGCAATCGGGCCGCGACCACCGCCGAGGGGCTGGCCCGCCTCCCGCCCGTCATGGGCGACGACAAGACCGTGACCGCGGGCAATGCCAGCCAGCTTTCCGACGGCGCGGCGGCGCTGGTGGTGATGGAAGCCGCCGAGGCCGCCCGGCGCGGGCTGGAGCCACTCGGTGCGCTGCGCGGTTTCGCGGTGGCCGGGGTTGCCCCGGAGGAGATGGGAATTGGCCCCGTGGTGGCGGTGCCGCGCCTGCTCGAACGGGCCGGGTTGCGCGTGGAGGATATCGACCTCTGGGAGATCAACGAGGCCTTCGCCGCCCAGCTTGTTTATTGTCGCGACCGGCTGAAAATCCCGGCCGAACGGCTGAACGTCAACGGCGGCGCGATCTCCATCGGTCACCCCTACGGCATGTCGGGCGCACGTATGGCGGGACATCTGCTGCTGGAGGGCCGGCGCCGTGCTGCGCGCTATGGCGTCGTTTCGATGTGCGTCGGTGGCGGACAGGGCGCGGCCGGTTTGATAGAGCTGCTATGACGTCCTCTGTTCACCAGACGTAACGGTGGACCAATTCAGATGGGGCAGCGTGTTGTTCTCGTCACATGCCGAAATGGAAGCGCGCGGGACGCCAGCTTTTGGAGCCTTGTATTCAGTTTCCCCTGAATAGCTCCATGGATCGCGGGCGCCTTCTGCCGGGCTCTTGCGGCAGGAAGGCCGCGATCAGCACAGGCAAGATCGACAGCCGCCAATCCTGCACCTCCGCGTGGCACAGAACCCGCCCACCCGCGCCGTGCGCAGGCGGGTGGGCGTCCGCCGAGCCTATTTCAGCCAGATATCGTAGTCGCTGACCAGCAGATGAGTCGGGTCGACGTCTTCCTCGATCTTGGCAAACCGTCCGATTGGCGCGCGGAAGATATTGTCGGTCAGGTCGTCATTGACGGTCGAGACCTCCCCGATCAGGACATCACCGCCCTCGCCCCAGAAGGCATGCCAGTCGCCCGGCATCAGCGTCACGCTCTCGCCCGGCTGGAACAGCAACACCTCGCCCGGCTTGAAGTCCCGCGCGATGCCGTCGCACATCACCGTGCCGCCGGCGGTCTCGTCGAAATTGCCGTCCCCATCCGAGCCGTAGAGCTCGATGGCCATCGTGGCGCCGCCGCGGTTGATGATGTCTTCGGCCTTGATCACATGGGTGTGGCAGGGGCTGATCTGGTCTTGCCGCGAGATCAGCAGTTTCTCGGCATAGCACATGCCGCCGCCGCGCTGCAGATCGGCCAGTTCGCCGTTGCGCAGGGTGAACAGGAACAGACCGAGCTTCTCGAAGTCCCCCTGTCCGTAATCGGTGATGTCCCAGCCCATGCGGGCGTCAATCAGCCGACGCGCGGTCCCGGCCCTGGCCTTGAATTCGTCCGGGGTCCAATAGGCAAAGGGCGGAAGGACAAATCCGTAGTGGCGGATCATCTCGTCGGCCGCGGCCATGATTTCGTTGATGGTGGAGCGTTTCATGGGAGGTCCCCTTTGGAATCCCGGGCGCTTATCGAATGCGCCCGGTCGTCTGCGGGTCGAAGAACACCGCTTTCGTCATGTTGAAGGAAATCGGAGAGAAAGCGCCAAGCTCGATGCGGGCATCGGCGCGGAACCGGGCGATACACTCCTTGCCGCCAAGCGGTGTGAGCGCGAAGGTGTCAGAGCCCGCAGGCTGGCTGACTTCAATGTAACAGTCGCGCGTCTCGATATGCGGCGAAGTGCGGTCGGCACCGTCGGGGTCGGTCATCGCCTCGGGGCGGATGCCGAAGACGATCGGACCTCCGACATGCTTGCGCATCTCGGCACCGTCCGGAACCGGCAGGGAGATGGAGGATCCGCCATGGCCTGCGATCTGCACTTCCAACGCGCCATCGCGCTCAACCAGCGTGCCATCGATCAGGTTCATCGAAGGTGAGCCCATGAAGTCGGCGACGAACATGTTGTTGGGATCGTTATAGATCTCGTCGGGTGTACCGAATTGCTGCAGGTAGCCGGCTTCGAGCACGGCGATCTTCGTCGCCAGCGTAAGCGCCTCGATCTGGTCATGGGTGACATAGACGATGGTGGTGCCCATGCGCTTGTGCAGCCGCTTGATCTCGGTGCGCATGTCGACGCGCAGCTTGGCGTCGAGGTTGGAGAGCGGCTCGTCGAAAAGGAAGACCTGCGGATGGCGTACAAGCGCGCGGCCCATGGCGACGCGCTGCCGTTGTCCGCCGGAGAGCTGCGAGGGCTTGCGGTCGAGCAACTCGCCGATCTGCAGGATGTCGGCCACTTCCTGGATGGCCTTCTCCTGTTCGGCCTTGTCGACGCCGCGGATCTCCATGCCGAAGGAGATGTTCCCGCGCACGGTCATGTTGGGGTAGAGCGCGTAGCTCTGGAACACCATGGCGATGTCGCGCTTGGAGGGGTGGAGCCCCTCCACGTTGCGCTCGCCGATGCGGATCTCGCCGGAGGTCGTCTTTTCCAGGCCGGCAATGCAGTTGAGCAGCGTGGACTTGCCGCAGCCAGAAGGGCCGACGAGGACGAGAAAGCCGCCATCCTCGATCTCAAGGTCGATCCCCTTGAGCACTTCGACGGCGCCGAAGCTCTTGATGAGTTTGTCGATTGTCAGAGAGGCCATGGGCTTATCCCTTCACGGCGCCGGCCATGAGGCCACGCACGAAGTAGCGTCCGGAGACGATGTAGACGATGAGGGTGGGCAAGGCCGCGAGGATCGCACCGGCGAAATGGACATTGTATTCCTTCACCCCCGTGGAGGAGTTCACCAGGTTGTTCAGCGCCACGGTGATGGGCGTTGAATCGTAGCTGGAGAAAGACGCCCCGAAGAGGAAGTCGTTCCAGACATTGGTGAATTGCCAGATGATGGTGACCACGATGATCGGCCCCGAAGAGGGGATCAGGATCCGCCAGAACACCTGGAAGAAGCTCGCGCCGTCGATCTGGGCTGCCCGCACCAGCTCTGTCGGGAAGGCCGCGTAGTAGTTGCGGAAGAAGAGCGTGGTGAAGCCGAGCCCGTAGACCGTGTGCACAAGGATCAACCCGCCAATGGTGCCGGCGAGGTTGAGCATGCCGAGGATGCGCGCCATCGGGATCAGCACGATCTGGAACGGGATGAAGCAGGCCAGCAGCATCAGGCCGAAGATGAGGTTGGAGCCGCGGAAGGCCCATTTCGTCAGCACGTAGCCGTTCAGCGCGCCGAGGAAGGTGGACAGGAACACCGCCGGCACGACCATGATGATCGAGTTGAGAAAATAGGGCTTGAGCCCCGTCGCCTCGACGCCGATCTGGGTTTTTGACCAGGCCTGCCGCCACGGCTCGAAGGTGATATCCTTCGGCGGGGCGAGCATGTCGCCGCCCCGGATCTCGTCAAGCGTCTTTAGAGAGTTGGCCACCATCACCCAGAGGGGCAGCAGGTAGTAGATCACGAAGAAGATCAGCAGCGTGTAGATCAGCGCCCGCACCAGCCGGCCGGATTCAATGGCGTTGTCTTGGGATGAATGGCTCATCGCTTGTCGGCCCCCACCCGAATTTCGCTGTAGAGATAGGGGATGATGATCGAGAAGATCATTATCAGCATGATGATCGCGGAACTTGCCCCGACCCCCATCTGGTTGCGGGTGAACGTGTAGGAATACATGAAGGTCGCGGGCATTTCCGTCGCCCGGCCCGGGCCGCCGCCGGTCATCGCCACGACGAGGTCGTAGGACTTGATGGCGAGGTGGGTCAGCACGACGAAGGCGGAGAGGAACACCGGGCGCATCATCGGGATGATGATCCGGCGGTAGATCAGGAAGCCCGAGGCGCCATCGACCTGCGCGGCCTTGATGATCTCGTTGTCGACGCCGCGCAGACCGGCAAGGAACATGGCCATGACATAGCCAGAGCTTTGCCAGATCGCGGCGATGACGATGGTGTAGATCGCGAAATCGCGGTCCTTGATCCACTTGAACTCGAAACTCTCCCAGCCCCATTGATGCATGGTGTTTTCAAGCCCGATGCCGGGATCGAGGAACCATTTCCACGCCACGCCGGTAACGATGAAGGAGATCGCCATCGGGTAGAGATAGACGGTTCGGATGAAGCCTTCAGTCCGAATTTGCTGGTCGAGCAGGATGGCGAGGAAAAGACCGAGCACGCTGGAGATCAGGATATAGAGCGTCCCGAAGATCGCCAGATTTGTCAGCGCGATGCTCCAGTGTTTCAACCCGAAAAGCTTGGTGTAGTTGGCAAGGCCGATGAACTCGTTATTTGGCAGCATCCGCGAATTCGTCATCGACAGCCACCCGGTGTAGAGGATGAAGCCGTAGACGACGATCAGCACAGCCACGAAACTGGGCGCGAGCACGATACGCGGCACCCATTCCTGCAGTCGGTCTCTCATGGGACCCCCTTCGGGAAGTGCGACTGGCAGGCCACGGGGCCCGCCAGTCAGATTTGGCGCGCGCGGGAGGAGGGAAAGGAGCGCGCGCCCTTGACGGGATTACTTCGCGGCCTCAACAGCGGCGGCGAGTTCCTCGGCGGCTTCTTCAGCACCGTATTCACCGTTCAGATGCGCGGTGACGACGTCGAAAATGGCCGACTTGATGTTCGAGCTGGCACCGTGGCCGTGGGCCATCGAGCCTTGCAGCGTGCCATTCGCGGC
Organism: Aliiruegeria sabulilitoris; assembly: GCF_001558155.1. Taxonomy (GTDB): domain Bacteria; phylum Pseudomonadota; class Alphaproteobacteria; order Rhodobacterales; family Rhodobacteraceae; genus Tropicimonas; species Tropicimonas sabulilitoris. The sequence continues at coordinate 73,272 of NZ_LOAS01000024.1, read as the reverse complement.
GGCTTCGGCGAGATCGGCCATGCCTTTTTTGCCGCACGCGTCGAACTCGGTGTCGGGAATGTCGGTACGCGCCGGCACCGAGCCCTTCACCAGGTTGAAGGCGACCTGGAAGTCCGGGTTCATGACCGCGGATGCCATCATCTTCTGTGCTTCAACTTGCTCTTCGGACACGTCGAACATCGCGAACTGGTCGGAGTTGAAAAGCACCGAACCCTGCGTGCCCGGGAAGCGGATGCAGACGAAATCCTCGCCCGGAACCTGCTTGGCCTTCACGAACTCGCCCTTGGCCCAGTCACCCATGGCCTGCATGCCAGCCTCGCCGTTGATGACCATGGCCGAGGCCAGGTTCCAGTCGCGGCCAGAGAAGTTCTCGTCGAAATAGCCGCGCAGCACTTCCATGCGCTTGAAGGCTTCGACCATCTTCTCGCTGCTGAGCGCGTCCGGGTCCTGATCGATGATGGCGGCCTTGTAGAAGTCGTCGCCAAGGCCGAGCACGACCGAGTCGAACACCGTGCCGTCTTGCCAGGCTTGTCCGCCATGCGCGAGAGGGATGATGCCATTGGCCTTCATCGCGTCAAGAACGGCGATCAGTTCTTCCCATGTCTCGGGGGCCTTGCCGCCAGCGGCATCCAGCGCGGATTTGTTGATCCACATCCAGTTGGTGGAGTGCACGTTCACCGGGGCGGCAATCCACTTGCCGTCGTACTTCGAGAATTCCTGCAGCGCCGGCGGGACCACTTCGCTCCAGCCTTCGGCTTCCGCGACGTCGCCGAGATCCCCGAGGAAGCCTTCGGCCGCCCAGTCCTTGATGTCGAAGCCCAGCATCTGCACGGCGGTCGGCGGATTGCCCGAGGTCACCCGGGCGCGCAGCACGGTCATGGCCTCGACACCGGAGCCGCCGGCGACCGGCATATCCTTCCAGGTCACACCTTTGCTTTCGAGATCCTCCTTGAGCACGTTGAGCGCCGCGGCTTCGCCGCCGGCGGTCCACCAGTGCAGGACCTCCACTTCGGCGGCCGATACGGCCGATGCCGCAAGGGCCAGAGCGGTGGTCATGGACAGGGCAAGCTTGAGTTTCATGTTTTCCTCCCAATGAAACATAGGCGTAGTGTCTTGTTGCGTTGTTATAACGATTCAATTTTTTTCGCCTGTCAACACCGTTGGCGCAAACACCTTTTTTACAATCGGTTTCTTGATGCATACGCTCGACGTGCTCGATTGAAAGTGCAACAATGTGCATCGATTTAACCTTGCAAATGAGGGCCTCAGACATGCGATCGGACGCGCCGTCCCCAGCGGCCCCAAAGACAGCGGCAGATCGCCCCACCTTGAAGACCATCGCAGACCTGTCGGGTTTCGCAGTGGCGACGGTGTCCCGTGCCCTGGCGGAGGATCCCAAGATCGCCGTGGCCACACGCCGGCGCGTGGCCGAGATCGCCCGGCAGATCGGCTATGAGCCAGACCGCGCCGCCCGGCGCCTGCGCACCGGCAGGACCATGGTCATCAACCTCATCCTCGATCCGCATTTCGAAGTCCTCGGTTTCGGAAATGCGCTCCTGATCGGCCTCACGACAGCGCTTGAAGGCAGTGGCTACAATCTCGTCGTCACGCCGCATTTCGACGATACCGACCAATTGGCCCCGATCCGGCATATCGTCGTCAACCGGCAGGCAGACGGCGTCATCTTTACCAGAACCGCGCCCTTCGATTCTCGTGTCCGCTTCCTGATGGAGCACGGGTTTCCTTTCGTCAGTCATGGCCGAACGGACTTCACGGAGGAGCACTCCTGGGTCGATTTCGACAATGAGGACTTCGCCTATCGGGGAACGCTGCGCCTGATCGAAAAGGGCTGTCGCAACGTCTGTGCGATCCTGCCCCCGAGAACACTCACCTTCCGGCAACATCTGCAATATGGCTTCATGCGCGCCGTCAGGGAATTCGGGGTCGACACTCTGGTTCCGGAAAGCATCACGCTTGACACTCCAGCAGACGAAATCCGCGACTGGGCCTGTGGCATTCTGGATGGGCCGAACCGACCAGACGGTTTTCTGTGCCCCGGCGAGGCGTCATACCTTGCAATCCGCAGCGCCTGCCAGAAACGCGGACTTGTTATCGGCCGGGATCTTCGGGTGGTTTCGAAGTCGATTTCGGGCGTCATTTCTCAGATCGATCCGGATGCAGACACGATTCAGGAGGATGTAGAGCAGGCTGGTCGCCTGATGGCGCAACACCTGCTCACAACGCTGTCCGAACCCTCTGTTCGGGCTCCAATGACCCTGCAATCTGCAAAGCCGCTGTTCGAGTGATCAAGATCAAAGCCGCTCTCATTGTGGCCGCCAGACGGGATCGATGGACGCAACGGCCCGGGATTCGCTTCGGTGCTCCAAATCTCAGCATCTTGAAGGTGGAGCAGGAACCGTGGGGCGAACGTGACAGAGGTGGCGCGGTTTGTCTGAACAGTTTCGAGCCGTTTTCTAAGTGGATCTTCCGCTCATTTATACCGCGACGGGTTGAGAGATGCTGAGGCGGGGTTATTCTCGTGCCAGTGGCGCTGTGTCTGTCGGAACGAACGAGCCGGACAGTCGAGGCTGAGATGCGTTGCGCGCGTCCAAACGCTCGAGGTTGACGATCGTGCTGAGCATGATGCGGTCATGGCTCCAGCCGGTCGGGCTACGCATGAGCACGGCACCAAGCGCGAGCAACGCGCAAAGCAGCAAGCCGATAGCTTTCCATGTCTTTTGCCCCAACGGCGACGGGGTCCGGCCCGTCAATGCCACGATCCGCCGCCCAAGTTGGCTGTTAAGCGCCGTCCCGTGCCGGGAATCGACAAAGCCAACAGCCGGTCCAACGGGAATAAACAACGCGCCATCCGCACGGGCCCGGCCGCAAGCACGGATCAGGCTGCGGCAATAGCCGCCGAGTTCGACCGGGCGACGCAGGGTGAGTGCCTGGTCGCAGGCCATTTCGCGCAGCTCCCGCAACTGGCGGCTGCAGATATGGAACGCCGGATTCCAGAAAAAGAACGGCCGCAGCGCTTCGACGGCAAACTCGTGCAGAAGGTCAGCCTGTCGCAGATGCTGAAACTCATGTGCCAGTGTGAAATGCAGGTCCTGCCCATGCGCAACCGCATCGGACGGCAACACGACGAACCGACGGCGCAAGCCGCAGGTCGAAAACGGTACATTGGCGTCGTCTGAGATCAGGAGCTCCAACCGGCCGAACCGACGCCAGACATGCGCACGGTTCAACATTCGACGCAGGCGCAGAACCGCAAGGCCGAGCCGCGCGACCGAAACCAACAATCCTAGCAGAAGCAGGACAAGAAGCCCTTGTGCCCAAGGGGCCTGCTGCAGAAGGAAAGCGTCGGTGAGGTCTGCCCGGAGGCCCAGAAGCGTTTCGAATTGGGTGGCGCTCATTTCGACGTTGCCGTCCAGGTACTGGGCGACGAGAAGGTCGGATAGATTGAACTGTCCGGCTGCGGGGCTGGACACCAGCCGCGCCAGGAAGGGCGCCACGACCACCGAGATGAAGATCCATTCCATCGCGCGCGCCTGCCCCATAAGCGCCTGGCCAAGCCAACCTTGCGCAAGGACACGACGCAAGGGCAACCAGGCCGCAACCAGCACGAGCAGCAAGATATTCGCGTCTATCCACGCATTCAGGATGCCTTCAGCCGCCATCCTCTAGCCTCTTGTTCACCAGGTTTCGGATTTCTTCCAAAGCGTCATCTGAAAGAGTATCATCATCCACCAACCTGGCAACAAGCGCGGAGGGGGTAGAGTCGAAGAGCTTGTTGGACAGGTTCTTGAGCGTCTGCTTCTGGTAGGCAACCTTTGGCACGGCCGGGCGGTAGACGAGCGAACGGTCGACCTTTGTGGACGTGAGATATCCCTTCTGGTCCAAGATCTTCAGGATGGTCGCCACCGACGTATAGGCCCGCTCCGTCTCGCGGTTGAGTGCGATGTGAATATCGCGCACCGTACCGCCGTCGGTCTCCCAGACCACGTTCATGAACTCCAGTTCGACCTCTGTCAGCATACCGCTCTCTTGACGTTTTCGCATGTCGGCTCCAAGTGCGGGCGGCGCGGGGGAGGAAGGGCCGCCTCTATCCTATTTCCGATATACGCTTAAACCTTCCAGAAACAGAAGACTGCCCAAGCAAATGCGACTGCGAGGGGCCACCAGAGTGGCATTCCAAACAACCCAAGGCCGGCCAGCAATATGTAGATCCCCCCCAGGATCGTCATGAAGAGGCGATCCCCGCGGGTTGTCACCAGCCCGAAGACGCCCTTGCGCTCCTGTCCGCCGGGATAGCGAAGCTCAAGCAGGGTCAGGACACCCATAGCCGAGAAAATCCCGATGAAGAACAGGGCCGTTGGCCAAGTCCATGCCATCCAGCTCATGATTACACCCTCCCCATCGCGAAGCCCTTCGCGATGTAATTGCGGACGAAATAGATGACGATGGCGCCGGGGATGATCGTCAGCGTTCCGGCCGCAGCCAGAAGCCCGAGCTCATAACCGGCCGAAGAGGCCGTCTTGGTCATCGTTGCCGCGATCGGTTTGGCCGCCACTGCGGTCAGCGTCTTGGCGAGCAGCAGTTCCACCCAGGAGAACATGAAGCAGAAGAACGCCGCCACGCCCACGCCGGCCTTGATCGACGGGATGAAGATCGTGGTGAAGAAGCGCGGGAAGGAATAGCCGTCGACGAAGGCCGTCTCGTCCAGCTCCTTGGGCACGCCGGACATGAAGCCTTCAAGGATCCAGACCGCCAGCGGGATGTTGAAAAGGCAATGCGCCAGCGCGACTGCGAGATGCGTGTCGAAAAGCCCGACCGCCGAATAGAGCTGGAAGAAGGGCAGTGCAAAGACCGCAGCCGGCGCCATACGATTGGTCAGCAACCAGAAGAAGAGGTGCTTGTCGCCGAGGAAACGGTAGCGCGAGAAGGCATAGGCTGCCGGCAGCGCCACAATCACGGAAATCACCGTGTTGATCGAGACGTAGAGAATGGAGTTGATATAGCCCCAGTACCACGTTGGATCGGTAAAGATGGTGATGTAGTTCTCCCAGGTGAAGGTCTGGGGGAAGAGCGAGAAGCCAGAGAGGATCTCGTTGGTTGTCTTGAAGCTCATCGCCACCAGCCAGTAGATCGGCAGCATCAGGAACAGGATGTAGACGATGGGAATGATGGATCGTTTCTGCATCTTGCCCTCCCTCAGTTCAGGTCGTCTTTGGTCATCAGCGTGTAGAACAGCCAGCTGACGCCAAGAGTGATTGCGAAATAGATGAGCGACATGGCGGCCGCCGGTCCGAGGTCGAACTGCCCAAGCGCCATTTTCACCAGGTCAATCGACAGCAGCGTGGTCGAGTTGCCGGGACCACCACCGGTGAGCACGAAGGGTTCGGTGTAGATGTTGAAACTGTCCATGAAGCGCAAAAGGATCGCGATGGTCAGGACGTTCTTCATCTTCGGCAGTTGGATGAAACGGAACACCGCCCAGTTGGAAGCGCCGTCGATCTTGGCCGCCTGATAATAGGCGTCGGGGATCGAGACGAGGCCCGCATAGGCCAACAGCACCACGAGCGAAGTCCAGTGCCAGACATCCATCGTGACGATGGTGATCCAGGCCGCAAGCGGATCCTGTGTCATATCGTAATTGATGCCGAGTGTGTGGTTCAGGAAATACCCCAGCAGGCCGATATCGGGCAGAGTGAAGATATTCCACATCGCACCGACCACATTCCACGGGATCAGCATCGGCAGCGCCATCAGCACCAGGCAGACAGGCACCCAGAAGCCCTGACGTGGCATGGAAAGTGCGATGATGATGCCCAACGGCACTTCGATCAAAAGGATCAGGCCAGTGAACATGAACTGCCGGCCAAGGGCGGCGTGGAACCGGTCGGACCGCAGGATCTGTTCGTACCAACCCAGCCCTTCCCAGAAGAACAGGTTATCGCCGAAAGTCTCCTGCACCGAGTAATTGACCACCGTCATCATCGGGATCAGCGCGTTGAACGCCACCAGGAACAACACCGGCAGCACGAGGAACCATGCGCGTTGGTTTACGGTTTTCATTGCGCCGCCTCCCCTGCGGTCGTCGCCAGCCAGCCGTCGCGATAGAGCCGCGTGCGGTCGGGCCGGAAATTCAGATGCACGGTTTCGCCCTTCTCTGGCGCGTTGTCCTTGACGATCGCCGCAACGCGGTCCTCGCCGATCAGGGTCTCGACAACGATGTGCCGGCCGACATCGGAGATCTTGCGCACGACAGCCTCTACGCCGCTCTCGGCAAGGGTCACGAATTCGGGCCGCACGCCGATCTCGGTGCGGGTGCCGTCGCCGGGCACGATCTCGCCCTCGAGTGCAATGTGCTGACCACGGAACATCGCGGCGCCGCCCTGCGTCTCGCAAGGCAGAATGTTCATGCCCGGTGAGCCGATGAAATGGCCGACAAAGGTGTGGGCCGGACGCTCGAACAGCTCGACGGGCGTGCCGATCTGGACGATTTCGCCGTCCTGCATCACCACGACCTGATCGGCAAAGGTGAGCGCCTCGGTCTGGTCATGGGTGACATAGATCATCGTCGCACGGACCCGCTGGTGCAGTTCCTTGAGCTTGGAGCGCAGCTTCCATTTCAGGTGCGGGTCGATCACCGTCAGCGGCTCGTCGAACATCACCACGTTGACATTCTCACGCACCAGACCGCGGCCCATCGAGACCTTCTGCTTGTTGTCGGGCGAGAGCGCGGCGGCCTTGCGGTCGAGGATATCGGTCACCTCGAGCATCTCGGCGATCTCGGCCACCCGGCGGGTCACCGTCGCTTCGTCCACCCCGCGATTGCGCAGCGGGAAGGCGAGGTTGTCGCGCACGCTCATCGTGTCGTAGATTACCGGGAACTGGAACACCTGGGCGATGTTGCGCTCAGTGGGGGCCAGTTCGGTGACGTCCTTATCGTCGAAGAGGATGCGGCCTTCGGACGGGACAAGAAGCCCCGAAATGATGTTGAGAAGGGTGGACTTCCCGCAACCCGACGGGCCGAGGAGCGCATAGGCCCCGCCGTCGTTCCAGTCGAGATCGATCATCTTGAGCGCGTAATCATCCGGCCCTTGCGGGTCCGGGTAATAGCTGTGGCGCAGGTTGGAGAGTGTTATCTTGGCCATGTCGTCCTCACGCCACCCGGATGCCGTCAGCGCCGAAATAGTGGCAATGCGCTGGTTCCATGAAAAATTCCTGCTCTTGGCCGACTTCGAAGGGGAAGACCCCGGCCGAGAGCGAAACCCAGTTCCTGTCGCCAAAGTGGAAATGGGCGCTGCTTTCGGAGCCGCTGAGCTCCGTGACCAGAACGGTACCGGTCAGCCGGACATTGGCGGTCTCGGTGCGGCGCGGCAGGACGCGGTTCGGGCGGATCGCCACGGTATAGGAGCCGTCCGGCAATGCGGCGGCCTCGCCTTCCAGCGGCCAGCGTGCGTGGCCGTTCAGGACGGCCTCGTTCCCCTGCTTGGAGATCTCGCCGATATTGATCGGCGGGTCCGAGAAGACATCCGCGGAGATCACATTTGCGGGCTTGCGATAGATCTCGGCTGTTGGGCCGAACTGCGTGACGTGGCCGTCATGCATCAGGGCGGTCATCCCGCCCAGCAGCAGCGCCTCCTCGGGCTCCGAGGTTGCGTAGACGACGACGGCGCCACGGCCGGCGAAGAGTTCTGGAAGCTGGTCGCGAAGCTCCTCGCGGAGTTTGTAGTCCAGGTTGGCCAGCGGTTCGTCGAGAAAGACCGCGCGGCTCTCCTTGGCAATTGCGCGGGCCAGCGCCGTGCGCTGTTGCTGGCCTCCCGACAACTCATGCGGGCGACGGAGCAGCATCGGGCGCAGCTGGAGAATATCGGCGGCCTCCTCGACACGTCCCTGGATCTCGGATTTCGCCATGCCGGCCACCTTGAGCGGCGAGGCGATATTGTCGAAAACCGTCATGTGCGGGTAGTTGATGAAGAACTGGTGCACGAGGCTGATGTTGCGCTTCTGCGTGCTCAGCTTCGAAACGTCCTCGCCATCCATCAGGATCTGGCCGGAGGCCAACGGATCGAGTCCGGCCATAAGCTTGATCAGCGACGTCTTCCCTGCGCCCGTCTCGCCGAGCAGCACGTTGAAATGCCCTGTTTCAAGCGTCAGGCTCGTCTCCTTGATATGGAGATTGGCGCCGACTCGCTTGGTCACGTTTCTGAGGTCTAGTGTCATTTTTTCCGTGCCCGTCCTGCGTCGGAGCCGAGCCCGCACGGCGCAGAATGTTGAGGGGAAGAGAGGCGACCGCCCGCCGCGAAAGCGGGCGATCTGGGGAGCCCCGGGCCGGTCCATGCACCGGCCCGAGAAGATGTCAGGTCACTGGGCGGCCCAGCGCGCGACCAGCTCGTCGTAGTTCACGGTCTCGCCTTGCGGCTTCTCGTTGTCGAGCTTGGCCTTCGGGCCATCAGGCTTGCCGAGCCACTCGGAGGGATCCATCTCCTCGTTGAGGCGCGGACCACAGCCGCCATAGACTTCGGCCTGCTCGTCGGCAGCCTGCATCCGGGCCATCACCTGGTCCATCTCGCTGGCGAGACGATCCATGGCTTCCTGCGGGGTGAAGGCACCCGAGTTCACGTCACCGATCTGCTGCCACCAGAGCTGCGCGAGCTTCGGATAATCAGGCACGTTGATGCCGGTGGGCGACCATGCCACGCGGTCCGGCGAGCGGTAGAACTCGACCAGGCCACCCAGCTTCGGTGCACGCTCGGTAAAGGACTCGTGGCGCACCGAGCTGTCGCGGATGAAGGTCAGACCGACATGCGACTTCTTGGTGTCGACGGTCTTGGAGACGACGAACTGGGCATAGAGCCAGGCCGCCTTGGCGCGATCTTCAGGCGTGGACTTGAGGATCGTCCAGGAACCCACGTCCTGGTAGCCAACCTTCTGGCCTTCTTCCCAGTAAGGGCCGTGCGGCGACGGCGCCATCCGCCAGAGCGGGTTGCCTTCGTCATCCACGGTGTTGTTGCCTTCGGACTTCGGCTTCACCATGTCGGCGGTGAAGGCGGTGTACCAGAAGATCTGCTGGGCGACATTGCCCTGGCTGAGCGCCGGCAGCGACTGGTAGAAGTCGTAGGAGGCCGCACCCGGCGGGGCGTAGGCACGCAGCCACTCGTCCCACTTGCGGATCGCGTAGACCGAAGCCGGACCGTTGGTTTCGCCACCGCGGGAAACACTGGCGCCGGCCGGGTTGCAGGAACCCGCTTCCATGCGAATGCCCCATTCGTCGATCGGCACACCGTTCGGCTCGCCCTGAGATCCGGCGCCTGCCATCGAAAGCCAGGCGTCGGTCATCCGCCAGCCCAGATCCGGCGCACGCTTGCCGTAGTCCATGTGGCCGTAGATCGTTGTACCGTCGATCTCCTTCACATCCTCGGAGAAGAACTGGGCGATGTCCTCGTATGCGGACCAGTTCACCGGTACGCCGAGATCGTAGCCATACTTCTCCTTGAACGCAGCCTGGAGATCCTCGCGGTCAAACCAATCCTTGCGGAACCAGTAAAGGTTCGCAAATTGCTGGTCGGGCAGCTGGTAGAGCTTGCCATCCGGACCGGTGGTGAACTGGATTCCCATGAAGTCGTCCAGATCGAGACCGGGGTTGGTCACGTCAGCGCCCGCTCCCGCCATCCAGTCGGTCAGGTTATAGGCGAGTTGCAGCCGCGAATGGGTGCCGATCAAGTCGGAATCGTTGACATAAGCGTCATAGAGATTCCGCTTGGTCTGCATCTGGGTTTGAACTGCCTGGACAACCTCTCCCTCGCCCAGGATCTGATGGTTCACCTTGATGCCGGTGATTTCCTCGAATGCTTTGGTCAGCACCTCGGATTCATAGGAATGGGTTGGAATGCCTTCCGACAGAACATTGATTTCCATGCCGCTGAAGGGCGCAGCCGCGGCGATGAACCACTTCATCTCCTCGAGTTGCTCCTCCTTTGACAGCACGGATGGTTGGAATTCTTCGTCGATCCATTTCGTGGCAGCCGCTTCGTCCGCATAGGCCGCTTGCACGGCTAGAACGGCCGGGAGCGCAACCGCTCCCAACAGGTATGTGCGCATCCTGGTCTCCTCCCTGATGAACGCTATTCCGGTCGTTGCCGGTAAGGAAATCATGCCCATACGAAGATGAGAGTTGTCAAACTAAATTCTTAGTAGGCGGCCGACATCAATTCAAATAATTGATTTAGATATATATTTTTATTTTTGAAATTGTTCGATCAAGGCCGTACGAGCTTGAAACGAGAAGTTCTCTCGGTGTTTGGCGCGGATAAGACGTGCTTCAAAGCGGTGTGAGGTCCAATGATCGGAACCGACAGGCAACAAACGATTCTCGATCTCCTTCGCGCTGAAGATTCGGTGGAAACCGAGAATTTGGCCCGGCACTCGACGTTTCACCACAAACCAGCCGGCGAGATTTGGTCGGGCTGTTGGAGCGAGGGCTTGCGTAAAGGACCCATGGGGGTGCGCGGCGCATGGTGACACCCTCTATGCTGGCCTACGAGAATCTTCCCTAGAGCTTTCTCCAGGCGGCCGCGGCTGCCCAAATCCGAGTGGTCTGTGCAAATTGCGAGGGCGCTGCCAGATTGTTCTTATCTCCACCTTTGATGGACAAGTAGCCAGTTTCCTGCCGGTCTAACGCAGCAGCCCCTGTCAGATCTGGCACCTCCCTCGGCCGCGAAATAATGCGTCTTGCCCGGTCAGCCAAGCGCAGCTGTGGCGGCCTCGGTCGCACTGTAGGCGGTCGCAATGGCCAAGCCGGCACCGCAGCGCTGCCGCGCCCAGTCCTGATGCGCAAGGATTGCGCCGGCCGCGAAGAGTTTTTCATGTACCGGGTCGCCATCCGGCCCGATGGGCCGGAAAGTGCTGTCGACCTCCACCCCGAGCCGGTTGACCGGATGCCCCCGCGGATCGAGATATTCCCGGCGAAACCACTCCTGCCGCCCCTCGGGCTGCCGGATCGGCAAGTCTAGCAGGGTCTCCGAAAGGCGATGCTGATCGGATCGCAACCCGCCGGACAGGAACCGACCCGTTGCGAGCAGGACCGCGGAGGCCTCGACCTGTAGGTCCTCCATCGGTCCGTGCAGGTACAAGGTCGCGCCCGAGACGCCGAACTCGACATTTGCGACCTTGAGCTGCGGCTCCAGCTTTGCGCCCATCTCCGGGAAGGCCCGCTCGAAGCATTCGCGCAGCCGGATCCCCGGTACGGCTGGCGGAATGGTCGGGATTTCGAAGAGCTTCACACCAATCGCCTCTTGCATCCGTGCCAGAACCGCATCGGGCGCGTGCATGCCGAGGATCGCTGGAAGTCCGACATATTCCGCGCCGTTCAGCAGCGGCCGGATTGCCTCTGCCAGCGCGTCCTGCGTCGCCCGTGTCTCCAGCGACCGTGCCAGAACCTCGGGGAAGACCTGGCGGTTTTCCATACCCGGGAAGGTCAGCCGCGCCGAGCGCAGGGCCGGCCATCGCTCGGCGAAATTGACCTCGAAAGCCTTGGCACTGAACCCCTGCAACCCGTCGAAATCGATCACCAGCGTCCTTGCGCCGGTCTCCAATGCCGTGATGCCTGCCAGCATGGTGTCCGGCACAGAGAGCGTCGGCTTGGCGATGCCGTTGGGCAGCAGCCCCGACAGGTTGCGCTCGCCGGCCCTGGTATAGCCGATCCCCATTTCACCGAGCGCATCGGTGAATCCGTCGAAGGCGGTGCGGATGGTCTGATTGCCGAGTCCGCTCATCGGATGGTGCGGCTCGTCCCGGCGCAGGTCGTCCAGTGCCGCCCAGGGGTCGGTCCGGACGCGTTGGTCGTGTACGCCAAGCAGGTCGAGATACCCGGTGGTATAGGCCATCGCGCCGCTGTGGCCGAACTGCGCAACATCCAGCCCGCGTTGCAAGGCGAAGATACTCGCGGCAAATCCGGCGATTCCGGTGCCTATGACGGCCAGTTGCGTCTCGATCCGGCGGGTTCCTCGTTTCATTTGCCCGTGCCCCCGTCTTCATCCGCCGCCAGGTCCATACCGGCCAGTCCGCAATGCAGGATCTCCGCAAGCTCTGCCTGGGGCATCTGTGCGCCCCATAGAACCGGTCGGACGCCCTTGTAGCGTTCCTGCACGAACTCTCGCATCAGGCGCAGCCCGTCCGGGCTGTCATAGACGCCGCGATCATAGAGATAGGACGTGACCCGCATCGAGCAGAATGCCCCCTGGCAGGCGCCCTTGCCGATCCGGCTGCGCAGCGCGATTGCCTTGAGGCTCATGTGGTCCTCGGCGCCCGGCGCGTCCTGCAGGATCGTGTCGACAGCGGAGCGGGCCACCATCTCGCATTCGCAGAGGATCATGTCGGTCGGATCTGACCGCTTGAACCAGTCGCGCGCGGCGGCCCCGGGTTCGGTCCAGCGCAACGCGTCGCCCGAGGGCAAAGGCTCGACATTTGTCTTGCAGGGCTCGGCATTGCCAAGCCGCTGTGCCACAAGGTCGCCCGCCTTCTCGGCCATCAGCCGGAAGGTCGTGAACTTGCCGCCCGCCACCGTGGCGAAATTCGTGAGGCCCTGATCCTCGTGGTCAAACAGCGCGAAACCGCGATTGGCCTTGCGTCCGTCCGCCTCGCTCCCGGCGGATTTCAGCAGCGGCCGGACCCCCGAAAAGGCCCGCACGAAGCGGGTCTCGTTCAGAACCGGCAGCATCGCGGCGCCCTCGGCAAGGATGCGGTCCACCTCAGGAATCGTCGGCGCAACGCCGTCCGGATCCTCGACGGTGACCGAAGAGGTCCCAAGCAGCGAGACCGTTCCACCCGGCACAAGTATGTCTCCGTCATCAGGAAGGCGCAGCCGGTTGACCACGCCATTGGTCACCCGGGTATTGCTGATCAGCAAGGTACCCTTGGAGTAGAGCAGGCTGACATCCTTGCAACCGGCGAGGCGTGCGACCTTCTCTGCCCAGGCGCCGCTGGCATTGATGAACTGCCGGGCACGAATCTCGATCGGGTCGCCACTTCTGCGATCGCGGCACTGCGCGCTGATGACCGTGCCGTCGACGATCTCGAATGCCTCGACCTCGGTGTGCGGGAGATAGCGGCTGTCGTTCTGCCGCTCTGCATGGCCTACATTTTCCAGCACCACCCGGAACGGGTCGATCGTGGCATCGGGCACCGCGTAGGCTGCGATGATCCCTTCCGGCAGGGCCGGTTCCCGCTCGCGCGCCTCGGCCGCAGTCAGGGGCTCGCAGGGGATGCCGGCGACGCGGCAATGCTCTGGGAAACGCGCTGCAAAGTCCACGTCATCGCCCTCGACCGCAACGAACACCCCGCCGCAATCGTCGATGCATTCCGGCGCGAGCCGCTTGAGGATCTCACCTTCGCGCATGCATTCCGCGGCTGTCTCGGCATCCGCGGCTGCGTAGCGACCACCGCTATGGAGCAGCCCGTGATTGCCGCCGGACGCCCCGGCATTCAGATCCTTGCGATCGATCAACAGGCAGGTGATCCCCCGCAGCGCAAGATCGCGCATGACCCCAGACCCGGTGGCACCGCCACCGATGACAAGAACGTCGGCTTCGTGAATCCGTTTGGCCATGGCGTTCATGTTCCTTCTGGAAGATTGATGTCTGCCAGGTCGGGGCCAAGATACTTGCGTTCATCCGGGCCGAGGATACCGAGCGACAGGCAGATCAGGGTCCACAGATGCGTCACCGTATAGGCGCCGCCAAAGTGCTCGCCCACGTCATCGATCTGAGAATGGCAGTTGTGGCAAGGGGTCAGCACATAGTCCGCCTCGGTGGCGATGATCTGGTCGAACTTGCGTTTTCCATAGGCGCGGCGTTCCTTGGACATGCCCGCCTGCAGGAAGCCGCCACCGCCGCCACAGCAGTAATTCGCGCTTCGGCAGGGCTGCATATCGATGAAATTCTCTTCGCCCACCAGCGTCTTGACCACGAAGCGCAGGTCGTCCGCCGCCTGATCGCCGATGGACTTGCGGACCAGTTGGCAAGGGTCCTGCACGGTGAATTTGAGGTTGCCCTTGTTCCAGTCCGAATTGACCGGCAACTTCCCTTCGCGGATCCACTGGGCGTAGTAGGTGACAAGGCTTTCCGCCTCGAAATTGGCCTCCAGCCCGAATTTCTCGATCCCCGCCCAGAGGGTGAAGAAAGAGTGCCCGCACTCGGTGTTGATCCAGGTTTCGCATTCGAGCGCGTTGATGGCGTTGACGCGGGTTTCGACCATGTCCTTCCAGGCATCGAGATCGCCGGTGAACATGCAGAAATTCTCGGCCGCCCAGCCCTTGGAGGCATAGGTCCAGTCTGCACCGACATAGTCGAGGATCTTCCAGAGCGGCGCCATTTCCTCGGGCTCCGTGGCGGGTTCCCTGGAGTTCTGATTGATGACGAATTTCGCACCCTTCTTGTCGATCGGCACCTTGAGGTCCGCGAAGCGGGAGTCGTTCTCCTTCAACTCCTCGACCGTCTCCTCGACGATCTCGACGAAATCCTCCGACATCAGCCCCATGGCGCTGGTGCTCTCATCGAGCCGTTGCGCTGCGCAGGAACGCACGATCCCGCTCGGCTTGTCCTCGGTCGGCCAGGCGCCGCGTGCAGCGCCGACAAGCAGCGATACGTCGATCCCCATCGGGCAGAGATAGGCGCAGCGTTTGCACTGCGTGCAGGCCCAGACCCATGGAGTGGTCGAGAGCTCCTCGTTCATGCCCAGCATGGCCATGTTGATGAAGCGGCGCGGATCCATCCCGAAGAGCCCGGAAGCCGGGCAGCCCGAGGCGCAAATGCCGCAGCCCACGCAAGCGTCATAGCTGGCGCCGCTCGGGAGCAGATCCTTGGCGACTTGCAGGAAGTCGAGTGTGTTTTCGCGAGAATGTGCGCCCATGCGTGTTTCCCCACAGCTGAAGCGGTTCAGTGCCCACGGTACCTCAGACATTCCGAAAAAAGAATGCGGCCAAGTCTCTCAACTGTCCGGATGCATGGGCAGCACATGTGTGTCTCGAGTGCCGCCCGGCCTGGCAGGAGGGGGATTCGGGGCTTTAACGACCGGCAGTATCTGGTGGCACTGCGCCTGGCTGCGCCCATCCGAACGGCGGCACGGGCCAGTGCGCAACGCTCCGCGCTGACAAGTGAGGAAGCCCCCTTGCCCGCGCGAGCCAGACCCCGATCAACAGATCCTTGGGAGGGGGTCGTCTTCCAGTTCCTGCAGGAAGCGCAGCCCGCCGACTTCCGTTTTCAGGGACACGCAGGCTTCGCCGGATTGCTGACGAACGCAGCCGATCACCTCGGCCAGTTCGCCGCCCGACTGACGCCTCATGGCGGAGAGGGCATCCTGTGCCGAACCGGGGTCGACCACGGCCACGACCCGACCCTCGCAGGCGAGATAATAGGGATCGTAGCCGAGCATATCGCAGACGGTGCGGACCGCCGGCCTCACCGGGATCGTCGGCTCGTCCAGGGCGACGGTGAGACCCGTGGCCCGGGCGATTTCATGGGCGACAGAAACAAGCCCGCCCCGGGTCGGATCACGCATGAAGCGGATGCCGGGAACCTCGCGCATCGCGCGGGTGATGTCCAGAACGCTTGCCGCGTCGGAGATGATATCCCCGCGAAGCCCGAACTGCTCTCGTGCGAGCATGACCGAGATTCCGTGGTCCCCGATCGGACCGCTCACGAGGATCGCATCGCCGTCCCGGATCTGCTTCATCCCCAGCGGGGTCGGATGCCGTAAAACACCGATACCGGTCGTCGCAAGGTAGATCCCGCCGCCTTGGCCGCGCGGTAGAACCTTGGTGTCGCCCGCCGCGACCGAGACGCCGATCTCGGATGCAGCACGCCCGAGATCGGCAACAATACGTTCGAGCTGTGCCACGTCGAACCCTTCTTCGATGAAGGCGTTCAGGCTCAGGTAGAGCGGGTCTGCACCGGCGACAGCGAGGTCGTTGGTCGTGCCATGCACGGCGAGAGAGCCGATGGAGCCACCCGGGAATTCCAGCGGCTGAACCGTGAAGCCGTCGGTCGTGAACAGGATCTCTTCCCCGGGCAGCGAAAGCCGCACGGCATCGGCCGTGGTGTCCAGCGTGTCGCTTGCGAGATGACGCGCGAAGACTTCGTCGATCAACTCGCGCATGAATCGACCGCCATTGCCGTGGGCAAGCGAGATGTGGCTGTCCTGAAGCGTCATTCGAGGGATCCTCCTGCCAAAGCGGCATATTCGACCACCTGCCCGAAGGAGATGGAGGCGTCGTTACAGGGCACTTTTCGATGCAGCCGCAGCAGATCCGGGGCGTGCGTCATCCGTCGCTGTATCTCGTGGACGAGGCGCGCATTCTGGAAGACGCCTCCTGTCAGGCCGATATTCGAGATGGCATGGCGCTCGGAAAGCCGGGTCGAAAGATCCACAAGGACCTGCGCCATGCTTGCATGAAAATCCGCCGCGCGCTGCCCCTGGCTTCGGGCACTGTCCGTCAACGTATCGAGCAGGGAAGCCCAGTCGGCAATTGCCATCCCGCTCTCGGTCTCATGGATCCGCACAGGGGTCGCATGCCCGGTTTCTCCCTTTGCCCATGCTTCCAGTTGCATGGGCCCTTGAGCTTCGAAACTCGCATGGGTCATTCCGCTGACAAGGCAGGCGGCCGCGTCGAACAGCCGTCCCGCTGCAGTGGTCTCATGCGTGTTGATGCCTTTCTCCCAAGCCTGCCGGGCGATCTCCGCGCCATCGGGCAAGACCGGCACATCTCGCCCGGCGTCCCAGCAAAGGGCTGCCGCGCTGCGCCACGGCTCTCGCCCGGCGCGGTCCCCGCCCGTCAGCCGGAAGCTGCGGAAATGGGCGACCCGCTGCCAGTTGCCCGGGCGGCCCAGCAGGGCATCGCCGCCCCAGAGCGTCCCGTCCTGCCCCAAACCGACGCCATCCCAGGTGAAGGTCAACCACGTCCCCTCCGCCTCAGGGTACTCACCGGCCAGCGCAGAGGCATGGGCGTGGTGATGCAGGATCGGCACCATCGGCAGCTCCTGCGTCCGGGCCCATCGATGAGTCGTGTAGCCCGAATGGGCATCGCAAAGCAGAACTTCTGCGCGCTGATCGTAGAGATCCTGTAGGCTTTGCGAGACACGCTGCAATATCTCGAGGCTCCGCGGGGCATCCATCTCGCCGATATGTGGGGAGACAACCGCCCGGTTCTCGAAGGCCAGCGCGACCGTGGCCTTCATGTGCGAGCCAAGCGCAAGCGCGGGCTTCGGGGTTGGCCGACGAAGCGACAGCTCGACCGGCGCCGTGCCGCGCCCGAGGCGGAAAGGAACGATCGCTCCGGCGATCTCGCGCAGGACAGGATCGTCCGCCGGGCGCGCAATCGGCCGGTTGTGATGCAGCGCCGCATCCGCAACGCCGACAAGCCGGGTGTCGATCTCATCGGGGTTGGTCAGCACCGGCTCTCCACTGAGATTCGCCGAAGTCGCAACGAGCGGACCGTCGAAAGCGTCGAGCAGGAGCGTGTGCAATGGACTGTAGGGCAGAAAGAGGCCGAGCTCGCCGCACCCCGGCGCAACCGACGGTGCCAGGTCAGCCTCGGGCAATCGTGGCAGAAGGATGATCGGGCGGCGCGGCGTGACCAGTTCCTTCCCGGCAACATCGGACAGCGTGACGAAGATGCGGACAGCATCCAGCCCGTCGTCGCCTGCCTGTGGAACCATGATTGCGAAGGGTTTGGCCGGACGGCGTTTCCTTGCCCGCAGTTGCGAAACTGCGGCCTCGTTGCGGGCGTCGCACATAAGGTGGTAGCCACCGATCCCACGCATCGCGAGAATTCCGCCAGAGACAAGGATCTGAACAGCCTCGGTCAGCGCGGCCTCGGTATCGGCAACCTCGCTGTGACCCTCGCGAACGAACCGGAGAGACGGGCCGCATCTGGGGCAGGCGACAGGCTCTGCGTGGAACCGACGGTTCGCCGGATCCTCGTACTCCGCGCGGCACGCCTCGCAGAGTGGAAACCCTGCCATGGTCGTGTTTGGCCGATCATAGGGCATCGCCTCGATCAGCGTGTAACGAGGTCCACATTGGGTGCAATTGATGAACGGGTAGCGATGGCGCCGATCTGCCGGGTCACGCAATTCCCGCAAGCACGCCTCGCAGACACAGGTGTCGACAGGCACGAAAATCGACGCTCCGGTGCCCTTCTCGCTGTCGAGGATCTCAAACCCTAAGAAGGGTTCGATAGCAACCGCTGTCACATCTCGAAGAGTGGGGGCAGAGAGGGGGGGCGCCGTCTCGATCACCTCGCGCAGGAACGCCTGTACATCAACTTCCGGCCCTTGCGCATGGGCGTAGACCTCGCCCATCCGGTTCTGCACCCAGCCTTTCAAACCCAGTCCTGTCGCGACGCGATAGACGTGCGGGCGAAACCCGACGCCCTGCACGTGACCGGTCAGCACGAGCCGTCGGGAGACGATTGTGGAGTCAGTGGAAGCAGGATCGTTTTCAGCGTCCGGCGCCATGATCACTCCGCGGCCTGTTCCACGCGCGTGCGTTTCCCACTGGACCACCAGATCCGGCAGGCGCCCTCGTCGGAGACCATGCAGGGACCAACCGGCGTGCGCGGGGTGCAGGCCGCACCAAAGATCCGGCACTGGTCGGGATAGATACGACCCAGCACCACCTGGGCGCAGTCGCAACCGGCCGGCATCTCCCCGACACGTCGGCGGGCGGCGTCGCCGTAATCCGGGAGCAGTTTTCGGGCGTCATGGGCCGCGTACACGTCCCGCAGCGAAAAGCCGGATGCGGGGATCGTGCCGATCCCGCGCCAGGTGGCATCGGTCACTTCCATGACTTGCGACAGGAATCGCCGCGCCGTCGGGTTGCCTCCCGGTTGGACAACCCGGGTATAACAATTGTCGAGAGCGGGTTTGCCCGACTGAAGCTGTCGCAGCACGGAGTAGATCGCGGCCAGCAGGCTGTCGCTGTCGAAACCGGCGATTGCGGCCGGCACATTGTGCTCTTCAACCACGAATTCCCACTCCTCCGGCCCCATCACTGTGCCGACATGCCCAGGCGCGATCAGCGCGTCGAACCCGACCTCTCCGGAGTTCAGCAGCATGGAGACCGCGGGCCAGGTGAGCCGTCCGGAAAGCAAAAGGAGCAGGTTGTCGGGAACGCCCTGCGCCATCATCGCAGCGACCGGCGCGGTTGTCGTCTCGAACCCTGCCGCAAAGAACACCACCCGGCGATCCGGATTGGCGCGGGCCAACGCGACAACCTCCTGCGGGCTGGCGACGGGAACGACATCTGCACCGGCAGCCTTGGCCTGCTCCAAGGAACGGACCTCGGTCTTGCGGACGTTCACCGGCACCCGCAACATGTCCCCGAAGGTGGCCAGCGTCAGGTCTTCGTTCATCGCCAGCTGGATTGCCTGGTAGACATCCTCCTCGGGGCAGACGCAAACGGGACAGCCCGGCCCGGGGATCAACTCGATAGCGGGCGGCAAGGCGTTGCGCAGACCGGCCTGGGTGATGGACCGTTCATGCCCGCCACACACGTTCATGATCCGCACTTTTTCCGGCAGGTCCAATGCCCTGATCCGCTCCAGCAACTCCGCGGCGCCGAGGCTCATGGTCAGCCTCCTGCCGCTGTGGTCGGAAAGGAGAGGTTCGAGCGAAGCTCGGCCACCCCGCGCTTCAACCAGTCGACCCAGCCATCCAGCCCGTCGCCGGACTTGGCAGAGACCTCGAGAATGGGCGCGGCATTGCCCAACTGGCGGACGAAGTTCACAGCCCGCGCCGTGTCGAACTCCGGCATATAGGGAGCGAGGTCCCGCTTGGTCAGGAGCACCATGTCGGCCGACCGGAACATGACCGGGTATTTTGCGGGCTTGTCGTCCCCTTCCGGCGTCGACAGCAGCGCGACGTTCCGATGCTGGCCGAGATCGAAGCTGGCCGGGCAGACAAGGTTGCCGACATTCTCGACAAAGAGCACGTCCAGCTTGGCCAGTTCCAGTTCATGCAGCGCGTCATGCACCATATGCGCGTCCAGATGACAGGCCGTGCCAGTGCAAATCTGAACGACCGGAACACCACAGGCGCGAATGCGGTCGGCGTCATTCTCGGTCTCCAGGTCGCCCTCGATCACGCCGATCCGCAGGCCGGACTTCACAAGCTCCGCCGTCGCTTCCAAAAGCGCTGTCTTGCCGGCGCCGGGGGAGGACATGAGATTGACCGAAAACACCCCGTGCTGGTTGAAATGGGTGCGGTTGTGCATGGCCTGAGAGTCGTTGACCTGCAGCAGGTTGCCGAGAACCTGCGTCGCTTGCCTGCCCTCGGCGAGGTCCCGGTTGCCGGGGGTCACGTTGCAGCCACAGGTATCACACATTGCCTTCCTCCTCGGATTGTCGCGCAGGCAGGTCGGATTCAGCATCCTCCAGCACCACCGACCTTAACAGCATTTCATCTCCGGAGCGCAGCTCCGTTCGCCAGTCGCCGCACTGGGCGCAGACCAGGCGGTTGATTTTCGCGTCGCTCTCGGCCTGACAGGCCTTGCACCAGACACGCACCGGCGACAGCTCGATTGTCAGGCTGGCGCCATCGGCCACGGAACCGGCCGCAGCAATGGAAAAGGCATTCGACAGCAAGTCCGGCACGACGCCGGATAACGGGCCGACCTCAAGGGTGATGCCGCTCACGCGCGAGGCGTTGTTGTCCCGTGCGACGGTAGTGACCTGGTCGATCAGGGCCTGGCAGATCGCGAGTTCATGCATCTGCTTGAAGGATCTCGTCGAAGGCTTCCCAGCTCAACCGGGCTTCCTCTTCCGACACCTTCTTGATCGCATACCCGACGTGGATCAGAACGTGATCCCCGACGGCCAGGTCCTCGCCCTGCATCATGAACAGGTTGACGTCCCGCTCGATCCCGCTGGCCTCACAGGTTGCAACAAATCCATCAATCGAACTTATACGCATCGGCACTGCAAGGCACATGGGTCGCATCCCTTTTTGTTGCTCTTATATTCGTGATGTTTAATACGTTTTCATTCCGGCTTCACGCTGGCGTTTTGTCTCGCACCTACCATAAAGACACGGCAGAGAAGCCAAGAAAAAGATCGGAGAAACGGGCGATGCGCATACTCATTCTGGGGATCGGCAATTCGATCATGTCCGACGAGGCGGCCGGGATCCGGGCCGTTGAACTGTTCGAAGAACTGCACGGATCGGACGACGACGTGACCTGCATCGATGGCGGCACGCTCAGCTTCACCCTTGCCGAACCAATTGGCGCCAGCGATCAACTCGTGGTGTTCGATGCAGCACAGTTCCATTCCGGCGCCGGCACCGTGCGGCGTCTGGAGGGCGAGGAGATGGACGCCTTCGTCCGTTCCGGAAAACTCAGCGTGCACGAGGTCGGACTGGCAGATCTCTTCGACATGTCCCGTTTGAGCGGCGATCTTCCCGAGCGTCGTGTTCTTGTCGGGATCGAACCCGAAACGCTTGGCTGGGGGCTCGAGTTGAGCCCCAAGGTTGCAGCGGCCATTCCCCAAGCCGTCGCGCTTGCGAAGGAAACCCTGGACGGCTGGAAGGCCTAGCAAGCTCGAACACCCTTGCCGAAGGGCGAAACCGGCCCGCATTTGAGGGCCGGCTCAGGTTCATTTGCACGCAATCGGTCAGCTATGGGGCGTGACTTCGATCGTGCCGTCCTTGTTGTACTTCACCACGGCGTCGAGGAACGCGACGTTCAGGCCCGGGTTCAGCAGCTTGGCAAGGTCGTAGGATTCCCCGCTGCGCCCGCCGGACGTACAGATGAAGACGATCCGCTTGTCGTCGGGCAGGTCGAACACCTTGTCTTCCAACTCACCGACCGGAATGTTGATCGTGTCCGCAAGCGCACCGGCAGCATACTCGTCGGCATCACGCACATCGACGATCAGAACATCGGCCGGACGTTCGGCAACGATCTTGTTGAACTCCTCGATACCCATCACGCCTTCACCCGGCGCGGGCATGTCTGGCGTGGCCATGGAGGCCGCTGCGTTGGTGTCGGGGGAAACAAGCATGGCGACCACACCGACAAGCTTCTTCCACTCGGGGTAGCCGGCAGGATAGGTGAAGACCTTGGTGTAGCCCATTTTCATTGCCGCCTGAGCGGAGTTGTCCGACAGTTTGCAGATGTATCCGCCGCAGTAGAACACAAGCGCGGTGTCCTTGTTTGCCGGAAGCAGGCCAGACATGGCGTCGAACTTGCTGTCAGGAAGGCTAATCGCACCGGGGATGTAACCCTTGTCATACTTGCTGCCCTTGGGGCGCGAGTCGACGATCAGCACCGGTTCTTCGCCGGCCATCAGTTGCTGCACGTAAGCCGTGTTGATCGAGACCGAGCCGCCCTTTTCCTTCCAGTCCGGGAAACCGGCCGCATAAACCTTGACGTTGGTATAACCCAGTTCCTCCGCCTTGAAGGCCGACTTGTGGCTGAGCTTGCAGGCATATCCGCCGCAATAGAAGATCAGCATCTGGTCTTTGGCTTCGGGAAGCATGTCGGTCATTTCCGCGAACTTGCTGTCGGGGATCAGCACCGAGGTCGGGATGTGGCCCGGGCCGAACATGCGGTCGGGGCGGGAATCGACGATCATCACGTCGTCGCGCTGCGGCAGCACGGCATAGGGTGCGATGAAGTCGTAGTCGACCACATGCTCCTCGTGATACCAGCCCGCCTTGTCTTCTGCGGTCGGCGCGGCTTGCTCGGCCCATGCGATGGATACCGGTGCGAAAGCCACCGCAACGGCCATGGCAAGTCTTGTCAACTTGGTCCTGGCGCTCATTTTTTCCTCCTGTTTGCTGTATTGGAAAGCGTGTGGCCCCCCGGGTCCTTCCGAGGGGCGCAATTCTTAGATGACGGTGAACTTCTCGGTGGTCTCGTTGTAGCGAACGAGGCACCACCAGATCGCGAGGATGGTGATCATGACCATGTAGGTCGGCCCCCATCCGCCCAGCATGTCAGGCAGGAAGGCCTGATAACCGAGCGCGCTGAACTCGACCATGCCGTCCATGAAATCGAGGTCGATCTCGCCCGTGGTCACGCCAAGGTTGCCAAAAGCTGCACTGGCGATGGAGCCGATCCAGGCGAAGAAGAACAGCACGACGACGAGTTTCAGATGCCCTTCGCCGATCCGCCAGAGCGTACCCGAGGCGCAGCCGCCCGCCAGTACCATGCCGATGCCAAAGATCAGGCCGCCAATCAGCGACCCAAGCCAGAAGCGCGTGGACAGCGCCACGTAGGGGTCGATATTGCCCTTCTGGATCAGGATCGAACCGAACAGGCAGCCGACAAAGATCGCGAGGATCATCGCCTTGGTCATCATGCCTTCGGCGGTCATGAACGGTTCACGGATGGCCCGCGCGAAGCAAAGCCGCGAGCGGTGCATCACGAAGCCGATGCCGAACCCGGCAAGCATCATCAACGCAAGGATCGAGGTGTAGTTGCTTTCGCTGCGCAACCAGGTCACACCCCACCAGAGCACGCCGAGCGCGATCACCAATCCGAAATAGGGGAAGTAGGGCTTGAGCGCCGGTGTCCTGTTCTTGGGCGCCCTGGTGCCCCAGGTGATGTTCTCCATCCCCCAAAGCAGCAGTTTGAGCCCGATGAAGGCACCGGCCAACAGGCCGATCCACATAGCCCAACCGGCGGGCGCACTGAAGGTCAGCGGGATGAAGAAGCCGCCCGTGGTGCAGCCACCGGCGATGGTTGCGCCGATCCCCATCAGCGAGCCGCCAACGGCTCCATAAGCGTATTCGCTCAAGGGAGCCTTCCGGATCGCGAATTGCATCGACATCAGTGCAGCGGTGAAGGCGCCAAGCAGCAGCGCGATGTTCATCACCGACATCTGGTGCTCCAGCGGACTCTTCAGATCTTCGCTGATACCCAGCATCGGGCCCAGTCCGATGGCGTTGTTGATGTAGTCTCCCCAGAGCTTCAACCCGCCGAAGACGCCCCAGAACACGCCGCTGGCCATGAGCATCATGGCGAGGCTGACGAGCAGCATGAACCCCAGGTAGGGCGACCATTCGTCGATGAAGATCTTCTTGTAGTCCTCGGCGAAACCCTCGGCCCATTCGGGCAACGACCGCTTTTCTTGCGGTGGCGCGCCGGCGGCAGTTTCGTTCGTAGCCATTTGGTGTCCTTTTCCCCGGTCAGTCGCGTTCAGGCGGTGACTGGGGACCTCTTCAGTTGCAGGTGGCCGGGGTGGCGGAATCCGCGGCGCCGTAGACGACAAAGGCGCGGATATCGGCCCAGAGATCGTCATTGGCGATTGGGGCGAACTTCTCCGCGACCTTGTTGTCGGATGCGATGCTGGCGCGGTACTCCTGGCTGACATACTCGGCCAGGTGCTCGGCGCCTTCAGGGGTCTCGATCCATTCCTCCCATTCGGCGATCTTCTTGGAAGCGGGTGAAATGGACTCGCCGATTTCCGCCGTGTGGCAGGACGTGCAGGCGGCGCGGTAGTAGATCCGGCCCCGCTTCCAGTTGCCGTCGCCTTCGGCAGAGCTGGGCAGCGCAGGCAGGATCAGCATCGCCGATGCGGCGAACAGGCAAGTTAGAGTGGCTTTCATGATTGACCTCCGTGGGTTTGCAATCACGTGCTCGGCAGGCATTCTTCTGGGCCGCAAATGTGGAGCCCTGCCGGGTCTCTCCACCCACTGTCCTGTCGATGTCGGATCTTTCGGCGCTTCGACAGGATGTGTCCCTTGCGGCCTGCAATCGATCGGAAGGCAGACCTTTCGTCTTCCGGTTCCTCCGTTCGGCGCCCCGTCCCGTGCGCTCGTCGTTCTGTTGCGCTCTCTTCGGGGCGGGGCGCCGCGTTTCGGAGGTCAGACGCAGCCGGTCGGCTTGGGAAGCCCGGCAATCTTGCAGCCCTGCTTGGCGGCGCCGTCCGGGAACATCGCTTCAAGCGTCTTGTTGTTGCCGATGTCCGGGCCGAGCTTCTTCTTTGCGTTCTTGACGAGGACGCGAATGGCGGGGGCAATCTGGAATTCGTCGTAGTAGTTCCGCAGGAAGTCGATCACCTTCCAGTGGTCGTCGGTCATCGCGAGGCCTTCGGCCTTGGCGATCTCTTCGGCCAGTTCTTTCGACCACTCGTCAAGGTTGACGATGTAGCCGTCTTCGTCGGCTTCAATGGCCGCGCCGTTTACTTGATAGGACATATGGGTGTTCCTTCTCTCTTCTCATCTTGTGTCCCGCGTCCGCGGGCGTCGTTTCAAAGCCAGGATTGGGTGCGATCATGTTCCGCGACCAGATCGACAAAACCGTCGTAGCCAACGGGCTTCACCTGTTGGATCAGTTTCCCGGCGGCCAATCCGCGTGCCTTTGTATCGCCGTCGAGGACGTAGAAGCTGACATCGCCAGCGCGTGCCTCGACATTCGCGGCCACCGCCGAGCCGGCCACCGCGCCATAGACGCCGTCCTCGATCAGCAAGACGGCATCGCCGGGTTTGCAATGCGCGAGGCAACTGTTGAATGCGCTGTCACCGAACGGGGACTTGTTGACTGTGTGAAGTGTGGACATGTTTCCCCCCTCAGAAACTCAGAACCACGTCCTGATCGGACATGATGTCGGCCATTTCAGAACGGGAAACGATCTGGATGGAGGGCTTCTCCTCCCAGTCGTCATCTTCGTCCTCGTACATGATCTCCTGAAGATCGGAGGGCTCCAGCCCGCGTTCCTCGAGCGACTCCTTCTCGACGAAAAGCTTGGTGACTTCGTAGTCGCCGAGTGCGCGGAAGGTGGGCGAGAAGTTCTTCACCCCGATCTCGTCGGTGTTCTGGTCCCTGGTAAGCTGGAACACACCGTCATCCAGGAATGCGAGCGACACATCCTGCTCGAAGGCGGCACCAATCAGCACCACTTCGAGGCTTTCGAGGGCGTAGATCGTCCCGTAGGGCGCCTTGCGGTTCACGTAGAGGAATTTCTTGGCTTCTGACATATTCGCTTTCCTCAATCGCCGAACGTGACGGTACGGTCACATTCGATGCCCATCTCGATGAGCTGTCCGAGTCCGGAGATGCGGAATCCCTCTGCGAGGTTGGAGGCATCCTTGCCTTGCCGCTTCGCTTCGTTCTCGTCGAGAATGCCGCGGCGCTGAGCGGCGGCGATGCAGACGACCATGTCGATGTCATTGGCCTTGGCGAGCGCGGTCCAGTTTTTCTGGATTTGGCGCTCGTCCTGGGGCGGAACCGACAGGTTCGTCGCGACGTTAACGCCATCATGGTAGAAGAAGACGCGAGGTACCTCGTGCCCCTTGTCCAGCGCCGCCTTGGCGAAGTGATAGGCGGTGTCAGCGGCCTGGTGGGTATACGGGCCCTCGCTGACGACAATTCCGAATTTCACGGAGTATCCTTTCCTTGGTGGAAGGGATCGGTCGCGTCGTGGTCGTGGCGGTCCTTGGCTCGAGGCGTTCTATCGTCCGGCCTTGTGCAAGGACCGGGTCAGCCACGGATTCAGCGGCTGACCAGACATGAACGGTCGCGATCCACGCGATTTGTCAGGCTTTCCTGATCTCGTAGGTGTAGACGTCGCCTTCGTTGCTCGTGCTGAGCAATTCGTTGCCCGTCTGGTTGCAGAAGGCGGCCATGTCGGCAACGGAGCCGGGATCGGTCGCGGTGATTTCAAGCACCTGGCCCGCACCCATGCCCTTGAGCGCTTTTTTCGCCTTCAAGATCGGCAGCGGACAGTTCAGGCCTTGGGCGTTGAGGGTTTGATCTGCCACGTTTCTTCTCCTGTGTGGTGGTGATGTTCAGATGAACAGGTTGATGTCGGATTTGAGGGCGGTTTCCATGTAGGTGGCCGCACCGCCCAGCTCGATCCCGTCGATCATGTCGTCCTTCGAGTATTCGAAGAGGTCGAGCGTCATCTGGCAGGCGATCATGCGGATTTCGAGATCCACCGCCGCCTCGCGCAGGTCCTCGATGGAGGCCACGCCCTTCTTGGCCATGAGGTTCTTCATCATGGTACCGGCAAGCGCGCCGGCTCCCGGCAGCATGGAGACCATGTTGGGCATCTTCATGTGTCCGCCCATCATCGGCATTTCCATCGCCGCGTTTCCGAGCGTCGAGAAGCCGAGATTGAGGTCTTTTTTGAGCAGGACAAGACCGTAGAAGGTGAAGAACATCGTCACCTCCACATCCATCGCAGCGGCGGTCGTGCCGAGGATGAATGGCGGATAAGCCCAGTCCAGTGTGCCCTTGGTGACGATGATCGACATGCTCTTGGCTTTTTCGAGTTGGCTGTCGTCAAGCATCTGGCATTTCCTTTCCCATTCGCGTCTTTGGCGCCGCCCCCGCTGGGGGCGGTGCGCGGGTCTCAGCGGACCTTGATCTTGAGTTTCTCGTCGCCGTCTTCGCCGACCATGTGCACCGCACAGGCGATGCAGGGATCGAAGCTGTGGATGGTGCGCAGGATCTCCAGCGGCTGGTCCGGATTGGCCAGTTCGTGCCCCTTCAGCGCCGCCTCGTAAGGGCCTGAGACGCCGTCGGAATCCCGCGGGCCGGCGTTCCACGTTGTCGGAACAATGGCCTGGTAATTGTCGATCTTGCGGTTCTTGATGACGATCCAGTGGCCGAGTGCGCCGCGCGGGGCCTCCATGTAGCCCGCGCCCTTGGCCACGCTTGGCCAGGTTGCGGGATCCCAGAATTCGTCGTTGTGGGTCTGGAGGTCGCCCGCAGCGATGTTGGCGACAAGGTCGTTGTACCAGCCGCGCATCATGTCGAGGTAGATCTTGGTCTCCAGCGTCCGCGCCGCTGTCCGGCCCAGCGTCGAGAACAGCGCCTCGACCGGCACGTCCAGCGTGCTGAGCGTGCTGTCGACCAGTTCCTTCGCCTGATCATGACCCTTGGCATAGAGCATCAGCATCCGGGAAAGCGGGCCAACTTCCATCGGCTTGCCCTTCCAGCGTGGCGATTTCAGCCAGGAATATCCCTGATCAACGTCGAGCTGCGTGTAGGGCGGTTTCGGCCCGGTGTAGTTCAGCTCGGTCTCGCCGTCATATGGGTGCAGGCCGGTGCCCTTGCCACCCTGGTACTTGTACCAGGCGTGATCGACATACTCCTCGATCTGGCCCTCCTCGTGCAGGTCCACGTCGTGGATCGTGGAAAGATCCCGGTCGAGGATCACGCCGCGCGGCACCAGGAAGGTCGATGGGTCGTTGTATTCGCCAGTCGGGAAGTCGCCATAGCACATGAAATTGCCGACGCCTTCACCGATGGCACCCCAATCCTTGTAGAAGGACGCGATGGCCAGCGTGTCCGGCAGATAGGCCTGGTTCACGAAGTCTTCCATCTGGGTGATCAGAGACGAGACCTGGCTCAAGGCTCCCATGTTGATGGCGGTTTCGGAATTGGGATCGATCGGGGAGGGCACACCGCCGCAGACGAAGTTCGGATGCGGGTTCTTGCCGCCGAAGATCGTGTGCAGCTTGGAGACCTCGCGTTGCCAGGCAAGCGCATCGAGGTAGTGCGCGACGGCCATAAGGTTCGCTTCGGGCGGCAGCCTGTAGCCCGGATGCCCCCAGTAGCCGCCGGAGAAGATCCCCAACTGCCCGGATTCAACGAAGCCTTTCAGCTTCTTCTTCACGTCCGCAAAATGTCCCGGCGAGGATCGCGGATAGCTGCTGAGCGATTGGGCCAACTCCGATGTCGCCTTGGGATCGGCCTCAAGCGCCGAGACCACATCCACCCAATCCAGCGCATGCAGGTGATAGAAGTGCATCACGTGGTCATGCACATATTGCGAGGCGATCATCAGGTTGCGGATCAGCTGCGCGTTCTTCGGAATCTTCCAGTTCAGCGCATCTTCAACCGCGCGGACCGAGGCCATGCCATGCACCAACGTACAGACACCGCATATCCGCTGGGCAAAGGCCCAGGCGTCGCGCGGGTCACGGTCGCGCAGGATGATCTCGATGCCGCGGACCATCGTGCCCGACGAATAGGCCTCGGCGATCCTGTTGCCGTCCATCTGCGCCTCGACGCGCAGGTGCCCCTCGATCCGTGTGATGGGGTCTACGACCAGTCTTTCTGCCATCTCGTATCTCCCCTCAATCCTCGTCGACCAGGTATTCGGCCATCATCTCGGTCAGGCCGGCCACCTCGATATCCATGTCGTTGTCTTCCAGCGCGTTCTCCAGCGTGTGGTGGCAGAAGGCGCACATGGTCACGATCTTGTCCGGCGCGACCTTCTCGAACTGCCGTTTCTTGAGCTGGAAGGCGGCGTTCTTGAGATCGGCCGCACGCTCGTTCGCGCCAACCCCGCCACCGGCGGAGCAGCACCAGTTCATCGTTCCGGCATCGTCTGTCTCGACGAAATTCTCTGCGACCATGTTCAGCAGCCGGCGCGGTTCCTTGTTGATGCCACCGCGGCGGTTGATCTGGCACGGGTCATGGAAGGTGATCTTGTCGCTGTCCTTGCCGGAGGTCTTGAGCTTGCCCTCGGCGCGGAGCTGGTCGAGCAGTTCGATGATGTGAACCACCTCGAAGTCATATTCACGGCCGATCAGGTTTGGCCCTTCCCAACGCATCGCCTGATAGGCGTGGCCGCATTCGGGGCTGATGACCTTCTTGACGCCCAGCCTCTCGGCAGCCTCGACCACGCGGGTGACGAGGTATTTCGCAACGTCCCGGTTGCCGATCTGGATGCCCACATTGGTGGCTTCGAAAGCCTCCAGTGAGATTGTCCAGGTAACGCCGGCCTGCTTGAATATCTTCGCCATAGCGCCGATCACTTCCGGGTATTCGGCAATTTCCTGCGCCGACAGGATGACGAGGTAGTCCACGCCCGGCTTGTCGAATTCGATCTCGATCCCGGTCTCGGCGCTGGCATGCTTGACCTGCGCCTGAATGGCCTTGCTGAGATCCCCCATCGGGCTGTTGCCCTTTGTATGCCGCTTGGCGGCTCCGATCAGCTCGACAGGCGCGTGACCAGCGGCCGACATGCCTTCGCGCATCTTGCGGATCATCAACGTGATGTCGTTGCCCACCGGGCAGACCATGGTGCAACGTCCGCACATGGTGCAGCTGTCATAGACCAGCCTTTCGGCCTCGGTGAAATCTTCATCGGTGATCTTGTTGCCAAGCCCGACCATGGATTTCACACGTCCGAAAAGCGTGTACTCGTTCTCCCAGACACGCCGCAGCAACTCGACCTTGCGGATCGGCGTGTATTGCGGGTCGTCTGTTTCATGGAAGAAAATGCAGGCATCGGCGCAGAGGCCACAGCTCACGCAGCTGGAAAAGAAGCTGGCAACCGGGGCGTCGATCTGTTCGCGAAGGGCATTTACGCCGCGTTCGGCAGTCGCACTCATGATTCAGCTCCTTTGCGGCCCTGGATCGATCCGTTGTAGTAGCGCGCCATCGCAAAGGTGAACGCGTGCATCAGTTTGGTGAATGGGAAGACGATCATCAGGATGTCGACCGACAGGATGTGCAGCGCCATCATGAAGGTCGGATCGCCGAAGAGCTTGTTGACGGCCACGTAGCCGGTGATCAACGGCAGCAGGCTGAGGATCAGAACCAGGTAGTCCACCCAGGTCGCGAGCTTTCGGCGAACCGGATCGCGCCAGCGGGTGTAGAGTAACGCAAGCCCCGCGATAACGGCCAGGACCGTCGAACTCTCGATGATGACCCGGCCAACGCCCGGCCAGCTCAGCCCGGTCAGTTCCTCGATCAGCGCGATATGCGGCACGAACAACAGGAACGCGATGAAGAAACCGATGTGGAAGACATAGCCACCGACGATGGTGATCGGGTTCGCCTTGATTGCGCCGGGGCGTGGGAAGGTCCGCGTGAAGATCGTCTTGATCCCCTGCTGAACAGGCTTGCCCTTGGCCTTGGAGAAATCCTTTTTCCGTCCAAGGACGAGGATCTCGACGACTCGGATCAGGACGCCGGCGACAAAGATCAGCAAGGCGATGTCAAAGAGCGGTCCGCGTGCGAACATCAGAAGGTCGAAGTTCGGGTTATTCATGACTCCTTCTCCTCCTTCTCGAGCGTGAAGGCATCGACGGTTTCGTGGTTGGCAAGCGCATCCGCCTTTCCTTTTCTGGCGAGATAGGCACCACCGGCGCCGGCAGCGACGCCAGCAATCACGGCTGCTTGCCCGACGCGGCGATAGTTGCCAGCGGGCGCGGAGAGTGGCTTGTAGAAGCCGCCATTGTCCCAGAAGTCGGGCTCCGTGCAGCCAAGGCATCCATGCCCGGCTTCGATCGGGAAGCTGGTCCCGTCGTTCCATTTCACCGTGGCGCAGACGCTCTTGGTGGTCGGGCCCTTGCAGCCGAGCTTGTAGAGGCACCAGCCCGCGCGCGCGCCCTCGTCGTCGAACCCTTCGGCGAAGAGCCCCTTGTCATAGAACGGGCGGCGGTAGCAGCGGTCATGGATCGACTCGGCGAAGAAGGCCTTGGGCCGGCCAAGCTCATCCAGATCGGGGATGCCGAATGTCAGGTAATGGGCCAGAACCGCCGTCATCACCATTGGAATGGGCGGGCAGCCCGGAACGTTGATGATCGGCTTGTCCTTGATGATATCCGAAACGGCCCCCGCGCCAGTCGGGTTCGGGTTTGCCTGTGGCAGGCCGCCATAGGCCGCGCAGGTGCCAACGCTGACAATCGCGGCGGCGCCTTCGGCGGTCTCTTTCAGCATGTCGAGGTTTGATATGCCGGCGATGGCGGAATAGCCCGGTTCGTCCAGCGGGATCGAACCATCGACGATCACAAGGTATTTGCCGTAATGCTCCCGCATGGCCTCTTCGCGGGCGTGCTCGGCGGCGGCGCCGGAGGCCGCCTGAAGGGTGTGGTGGTAGTCCAGTGAGATCGAGTCGAAGATCAGCTCTTCCAACGATGGTGCACTCGAACGGGTGATCGCCTCGGTACAACCGGTGCATTCCTGGAAGGAGAGCCAGATCACCGACGGCCGGGGAGCGGTCTCCAGAGCATGAGCGACCCGTGGCGCCATCGCGGGCGGCAGAGCCATGAGCGAGGTCAGAGACGCGCAGTACTTCATGAAACTCCTGCGACTCACCCCGTGTGCCTTCATCAGTTTTGGCAACAACGGACTACTCGGCATCTGCACTACCCTCCCTTTTTGTCGGCGCCAGTCTTCCCGTTCAGGCGTTCGGCCAGCATTTCGTGTCCACGCACGGCGTCTTCCCGGTGCGTTCTCAGGATGTCGGGGATGAACGTGACTTCGATGAACCTCGACTGGGTCTCACCCTGTTGGTCGTAATGGTCGACCCGCCACACGCCCGGAATCTCTGTTTCCTGAACAAAGCTCTCGCCCATCGCGTTCAGAACAGCGTTGACTTCACCTTCGCCGAGGACCTCTTGAAGGCGCTTTTCGTCTCCCCCCGTGAACGGTATCGACCCGAGGTCGATCACTGCGGTCGTTCCACTCTCGACCAACCGGCCGAGTGCCTCGTGGATCTCGGCCAGGATAGGCAGTGCATTTCCCGTCGGAAGGTTCGCTACCGCCTCCTTGAGCTGGACAACGTCCGCTCCTGATTTCGATATATTCTGCAATCTTGCGATCCCGTTTTTCCGACTCTCCGGGCCGGTTCGTGGGCTTTTTGACAAACCCGAACATACTCGTCCTTGATCTGCGTCATGCAGAAATTCGAATGCGTATACAATAAGATATTATGTAATTTGAAGGCAGGTTATCGCTACCGGTTTTTGAATTGAATTTCGGTAACTTACTGTTTGTCCCGGAACTTTTGGGTATTCTTCAGTGCCGACTGCGACAAATGAGGCGCGAATCCTGCCGATTGCTCCGCAATTTCGCCAATTGTGTAGGGATAAATAGTTGTAGGAATTTGTCAGAAATCGGAAGAGTAACCAGCTTTCCGCAGTCATAAATTATGAGTAGCTAATACGTATTAATTTCGTCAGCAGGTGCGCTCGGCGGACGGACAGAATTTGTCGGATTTGGGCTCCGGAATCAAATACCGGCCTCCCGGCCGAGACACCGCACTGGGCTTCCCGAGTCTTGTAGATGATGCTCTACCATACAAGCCGCCAAGAATTACTGGCTTGGAGTTGTCAACGCGCGTGCGGTTGAAACCGACGGGAACAGGTTTCGGGCTTGAAGACTTCACCGGACTGACACAATGCGGTCCCGAGTCTTGGCCGGGCAACATGGTGGCGTTACGACCCATTTTATGGTACATTAAAGATGCACCTATTGGAAAGGTGGGGACGCGCCACGGAAGGCTGCAACTATGAAACACGGTGTCCTGTCAGATCTATCGGTCCCCGGAACCGAGATCGAAGTCCGGGTTACGCCCAACGCCCCACATGACGATCTGTTGGTTGAATGCATGGGATTGCGGGTATTCATAACCGACAATATCGATAGCGAGAAGGCAAACGAATCGACGGCAGAGCTCTTGGCGGCCGCGCTAGGCATTCCTTCGGCGCATATGCACCTGACAGCGGGTGAGAATTCGCAAGACAAGGTATTTGTCGTCGACGAGTAGAAAGCGGAACTCAGTCGCCCGAACCCATCAACATTCATTTGTGCTGATCTCGGTATGGGCGGTGTCAGAGGGATTTCGTCAGGGCGAGGCACGTCGGTGGGTGGTGTCGGGCAGATTCGATCCCGTCTACGCAAGGACAGGATCGCTATCCCTTATGCCGCATCAAGTTGACCCCACTCGGCGAGAGCAGCGGCGCGGTTCGTCTTGAAATTGGCTCTGGGAGAGAGGCTGCGCTCCGAATTGAAACGGTTACAGACAGAAGCGTGGACGGCGACGAACATCTTCAAACTTAGCATCCGCGACAAGCTAACTTGCTCTGACATCACCGGGCCATGACTTCGAACATCAGCCAACGCGAGACACCACCCTGCTGCAACCGCGTTGGAAAGTCCCCGCGCTCGATAGCGCGGTAGATGCTTGCCCGCGAACGGTCGAGCATCTCGACAAGCGTTGCGATGCTGACGAGGCCTTCCGGAGTCGCTTGAGCGGTATGCATGATGATCTCCTCAGCTCTTGCGAACGCGAGGTCGGTTCAACTCGTTTGACGCGGAAAAAGAAAACCGTCCGGATGGCGGAACAAGTCCTGGCTTGGCTTCAGCATTCCCGGGTTGACCGGGCCTGCTCGCTTGCCATGCTGCCGGAAGGCTCGACTCGGGAGCCAATGCAGCAAGTTCAGTCTGCCACGCCGATGCCACCCAAAAAAACTGACGGCACGCTTCAGCGCAAACCGCACCAGAAGTAAGTCACAGAAATTACTGGGGAATTTTGGTAGCGGAGGAGGGACTTGAACCCCCGACACGCGGATTATGATTCCGCTGCTCTAACCAGCTGAGCTACTCCGCCCCAAAGCGTGGGCGGGAACTAAATGAGATGTGGGGGAGCGTCAAGGGGCAAGATGCGGTTTTCGGCAGATTAAGCCGCACAGATCCGGGCATCGATTGCAGCCGGGATTCGTACCGCCTTCAACCGGGAAATTCCGAGCCCTTTACCTTGTCCCGGGCCTCTGTTTCAGTCGGTGAAGGCAAACGGAGACACGCATGCACATGCCACTACCCCTGACCCGGGACCTCGTGCTCGTTGGCGGCGGGCACAGCCATGCCCTCCTGCTGCGGATGTGGGGCATGGATCCGCTTCCGGGCGTGCGCCTCACACTGGTCAATCCCGGCCCTGTTGCCTTCTATTCCGGCATGTTGCCGGGCCATATTGCCGGACATTATGTCCGCAACGAGCTGGAAATCGACCTCGTGCGGCTGGCGCGCTTCGCGGGCGCGCGCTTCGTAAACGCGGCAGCCACGGGGATCGATCCGGACAACCGGCAGGTGCTGCTGTCGACCGGAACCGGCCTCCGCTACGATGCACTGGCGGTGGATATCGGCATAACGACGGATATCCCCCAGATCCCGGGCTTTGCGGAACATGGTGTTCCGGCCAAGCCGCTCGACGGGTTCGCTCTTGCCTGGAACGCGTGGTGCGATCGGTTGCAGGCGGGCGCGGTTGCGCCGCGCATCTGTATCATCGGTGCCGGGATCGCCGGCGTCGAACTGGCACTGGCGATGCGCCACCGCAGCGACACGCTCGGCAAACCGGCACGGATCGAGATCGTGGATTCGGGCCGGGCTCTGGACGGGGTTTCGGGTGACAGTCGCTCCACACTCTTCGAGCGGTTGCGGCAGGGCGATATCATCCTCCACGAGCAATCGCCTGTCGCCAGGGTCGCGGCGAACGGCGTCGAGCTTGCCTCGGGGGCCTATATCGAGGCGTCTTTTGTGCTCGGCTGTGCTGGTGCGCGGCCACATGACTGGATCGCCGAGACAGGCTTACAGCATGCGGAGGGCTATCTCAGCGTCGACCGGCATCTGCGCAGCCTGAACGCGCCCGAAATCTTTGCCAGCGGTGATTGCGCCGATCTGAGCTTTGCACCACGCCCGAAGGCCGGCGTCTATGCCGTGCGCGCGGCGCCAATCCTGTTCCAGAACCTTCGCGCAACACTCGCCGGCGGCAGCCTGCGCCGCTTCCGTCCGCAAAAGGACTACCTCAAACTGGTCTCGCTCGGCGGCAAGGACGCACTGGCCGACAGGAGCGGCTTCACCCTGTCCGGGCGATGGCTCTGGCGGTGGAAAGACCGGATCGACCGGCGGTTCATGCACAAGATGCAGGATCTGCCACGCATGCCCGCGCCTCCCCTGCCCCCGCGCCGAGCCAAGGGGCTGGACGAACTCCATGGCGACCAACCGCTCTGCGGCGGCTGCGGCGCAAAGGTGGCGGGATCGGAGTTGCAACAGGCACTGGCGAAGCTGCCCGCGCCCATGCGTCCAGAAGTGGCCAGCCTGCCGGGGGACGATGCCGCGATCCTTTCCACGGGCGACGGGTTCCAGGTTCTCACAACCGATCACCTGCGCGCCTTCACCGAGGATCCGGCCCTGTTCGCCCGGATCGCGGCCATTCATGCGCTTGGCGATATCTGGGCGATGGGTGCCGCGCCGCAGGTGGCGCTGGCCAATGTCACCCTGCCGCCGATGCGCGGCGCGCTCCAGCAGCAGACGCTGGGCGAGATTCTGGGCGCGGCGACGGAGGTGTTCCGGGCCGAAGGCGCGGATCTCGTTGGCGGCCATACCAGCATCGGCGCGGAGTGCAGCATCGGCTTCACCCTCACCGGCCTGCGCCCTACCCCGCCGATCACGCTGGCCGGCGCCCGGGCGGGCGATGCTCTGATCCTGACCAAGCCGCTCGGAACGGGCACGATCCTGGCCGGCGAAATGCAAGGCAAGGCGCGCGGGGCGGACGTTCTGGACGCGCTTGCCTCAATGGCACGGCCACAGGGCACGGCCGCCCGCATCCTCTCCAGCGCCCATGCCATGACCGATGTCACCGGTTTCGGGCTGGCCGGGCACCTTCTGGGTATCTGTGACGCTTCGGAGTTGTCTGCGGAGATTCGGCTGGACGAGATCGCGTTCTATCGCGGGGCGGTGGGGTTGGCGGAAGCGGGCGTTCACTCCACGCTCCACCCCGCGAACCGGAATGTTGCCGGCAGAATGCTGCTGCCCGAAGGCCCCCGCGCGGAGTTGCTGTTCGATCCGCAGACGGCCGGCGGCCTGTTGGCAGCCGTGGCGCGAAGTGAAGCCCAGAACGCCCTGCAAGCCCTTCAGGACGCGGGTTTCGATGCGCGCCAGATCGGCGGCCTAGTCGAGGGGCCGGCTTTCCTGACCGTTCTGTGAACCGGCACCACGCAGTGTCTCGACCGCTTCCAGCACCCTGTCCGCGGCAGAACCGAGCCCCTCTGCGGAAAGGGCAATGTCCATCCGCACCGCCGGCTCGCCCGCAACACTGCGCGATTTCGCGTAGCGGCTGTCGTAGTGAAGGGTCACGAGGTCCAGCGCCAGCGCTTCGAACTGGCCCTGATCGACCATCTCTTTCCAGCCATTCACCCGCTCGTGGCCCTGCAGCCGGACCAGCAGCGATAGGATGTCCTTCAGCCCGTCCCGATCCGCCGAAATGTCGGCATAGGCACGGGCAAGGTATTTCGCCCGATCCTCCACGCTGGCCTGCACCCGGACACGCGGCGCCGCCCGCATCGCCTGCCAAACCGTTGGCGGCACCAGCAGATCGCCCACCTTGCTGCTCTCGGCTTCGACCAGAACCGGCCGTGCCGGGTCCAGCCGGGCAAGCGCGGCCACGAGGCGGCTCTCCAGCATCTTCTGGCTCGGCTGCCCGCCGGGGCGCGGCCCAAGCACGGAGCCGCGATGGTTCGCCAACCCTTCAAGGTCCAGAATCTGCCCGCCACGCGCGGCGACCAGATGCAGGATTTCGGTCTTGGCCGTGCCGGTATCGCCGTCGATCAGGACAAAACGATGCGGCAACACGTTCTCGTAGAGCCGCGCGACCACGGCCCGGCGGTACGTCTGGTAACCGCCCGTCAGCACATCGGCCCGCCAGCCCACTTGCTTGAAGATCGAGGCCAGCGAGTTCGACCGCTGCCCGCCGCGCCAGCAATAGACCAGCGGCTGCCAGGCCCCGTCCTTGTCTGCCAGCGGACCCTGCAAATGCCGGGCCGCGTTCTGCGCCACCAGCGCCGCGCCGACCTTGCGTGCCTTGAACGGGCTTTCCTGCTTGTAGATCGTGCCGACAATCGCCCGCTGTTCGTTATCCAGAACAGGCAGCGAGATCGCACCGGGCAAATGGTCCTCGGCAAATTCATCCGGTG
Source organism: Aliiruegeria sabulilitoris (assembly GCF_001558155.1). Classification (GTDB taxonomy): domain Bacteria; phylum Pseudomonadota; class Alphaproteobacteria; order Rhodobacterales; family Rhodobacteraceae; genus Tropicimonas; species Tropicimonas sabulilitoris. Next base: position 35,551 of record NZ_LOAS01000024.1, on the reverse strand, counting down.
AGCGCACATCGATCACATCATCGAAGGGCATCTCCAAGGGCGCAGAGAGGTCGGGCAGTTCATAAGCCATGACCGGCTCTTAGCGCAGGCAATGGGTGAGTGAAAGCGCCGCGCGCAAACGTATTCCTAGGGAAAGGCGCGAAACTGCGCCAGATAGGCGCTTGATTTCCTGTCCATAAATGTGGACCGTTACAGTAACGGGAGAAGGAAACGTATCATGATCCCAACGCTCGATTGGCGTCGCTTTTCGGAGGCGACGGACAAAGAAGGTTTCATTTCAGACCTTTCGACCGCCATTCACGGGCCGGGTATCTTCCGGCTGGCGCATCACGGAATCGACCCGGAGCTCATTTGCGATGCCTTCACTGGTTGCACCAACGTATTCGACTTGACCGAAGCCGAGAAACGCACGCTCGCCATGCAGGCCGGCCCCCATAATCGCGGCTGGGCGCGGCTGGGCGTGGAGCGCCTGGCCGATGGCTCCAGCGTCCTGGAACGGCGCGAGGCGTTCAATATCGGGCTGGAACTGCCCCGGACCGATCCGCGCGTGGCCACCCGCCAACCCTTCCGCACGCAGACCCCCTGGCCTGCCATACCCGGCTTCCGGGACACGATGCTGACCTATTACGACGCCGTTCTGGAACTCGGCCTTGCGCTGCATCGCGCCTTCGCCGCCGAACTGGGGATAGCTCTGGACTATTTCGATCCGCTCTTTGCCGATCCGCTGGCCACGCTGCGCCTGATCACCTATCCGCCCGGTACGGGGTCCCGGGCCGAGACCGGCGCAGGAACGCACACGGATTTCGGTTCGATCTCGCTTCTGCTGACCGATGACCAGCCCGGCTTGCAGGCAAAACTCCGCAACGGCGACTGGATCGATGTCGAACCGGATCCCGACAGTTTCATCATCTTGCTGGGAGACGCGCTGGAACGCTGGACGGACGGCAGATATGCCGCCACACCGCATCGCGTCCGATCTCCTGACCGACGGCGGCAGGCGATAAACTTCTACCTAGATCCGGCCCCCGAAGCGCCTCTGTGCCCCTTCCCCGGCTTTGGAAAAGCGGAACAGAGGCCGGTGAAATATGGGGACTACCTCGCCGAAGGTCTCTCGGCCGCGCACCTGGTGCCACAGCGCTGAGAACCCCAGGGCAGGCCGTCGCTATTCCCGCGCGCGCAGAACCCGCGCCGGGCGCGTCGCCAGTGGACGCCAGGCAAAGCCAAGCCCGGCCAGCAAGGTTGCCAGCACGCCGCCCGCAACGATGGCCAGCGCCGAGAGCGGCTCGAAGGCGAAATCGGTCTCCATGACGAAGGTCGTCACCGCCCAGCCCGACAACCCGCCGCAGAGGATCGCCACGCTGCCCGCCGCTGCGCCCAGAAGTGCCGAGCGGATGGCGAAATAGCTCAGCACCTGCCAGCGCGTCGCGCCCACCGTCTTGAGCACTGCCGCCTCGAACACCCGCGCCCGCTCGCCCGCCGCCGCCGCCCCGATCAGCACCACGACGCCCGTCACCAGCGTTGCCGCCGCACCATAGGTGATGGCAGCGGCGATACCGGCCAGCACTTCGCTGACGCGGTCGATGGCGTCGCGCACGCGGATCGCGGTGATGTTCGGATAGGTCTTGGCGAGGTCGCGCAGGATCGCCGCCTCGGCCTCCGGCGCGGCATAGATCGTGGCGATATGGCTATGCGGGGCACCGGCAACCGCCGCGGGGTTTATCGTCAGGACGAAACCGATGCCGGCGGTCGAGAAATCGACCTCCCGGAAGCTGGTGATCGTCGCCGCGATGTCCCGGCCAAGGATGTTGATCGTCATCTCGTCGCCGAGCTTCAGCCCCATCTCCTCGGCCTCCTCGGCGGCAAAACTCACCTGCGGCGGACCGGAATAATCCTCCGGCCACCATTCGCCGGCGATGACCGTTGTGCGTGCATCCGGTTGCGCGGCATAGGTCACACCCCGATCCCCGCGAACGACCCAATGCTCGCCGACCGCCTCACGCGCCGGCAGGCCGTTGATGCGGGTGACGATGCCGCGCAGCATCGGCGCGGTATCGACCCGGCTCACGGCTGGATCGCTCTCGACCCGCTCCAGAAAACCTTCGAGCTGTCCCGGCTGGATATCGACGACAAAATAGGAGGGCGCGACCTCGGGCAGGTCGCGCGCGATGGCGCTGCGCAGGTTGGCGTCGATCTGCCCGACGCTTGCCAGAACCGTCAGGCCCAGCCCGAGCGAGAGCACGACCGATGTGGCCTCCGTGCCCGGCCCGCCGACCGCACCAAGCGCGAGCCGCAGCGGCGTCCAGCCGCGCAGCAGCGGCAGCCGGGCCGCGCGCCGCGAGAGCGCCCGGATCCCGAGCGCGGCCACAACAAGCAGCAACAGCGAGCCCGCCACCCCGGCGGCAGCATAAAGCGCCAGTTGCGGCACGCCGGAGAGCGCCGCCGAGGTCCCGATCAGCGCGGCCAGCAGAAGCAGCGTCACCAGCACGTAGCGCAGGCGCGGCAGGTCGAACCGGGACGAGACGACATCGCGAAAGAGCGTCGCCGCCCGGATTTCTTCGGTCCGCGCCAGCGGCCAGAGCGTGAAAAGCAACGCCGTCAGAACGCCGTAAAGCGCCGCCTCGGCCAGTGGGCCGGGATAGAGCCCGAACTCCGCCGGCACCGGCAGGCGGGCCTCGATCACCGGGGCAAAGAGCAGCGGCAGAAGCCCGCCCAGCAGCAAGCCGATGGCAATGCCAAGCACGGCAAGCGCGCCGATCTGGAACAGGTAGGCGGCCAGGATCGTCCGGCTCTCGGCCCCGAGTGTCTTGAGCGTGGCGATCACCTCGCGCTTGCCCTCCAAGTAGGCCCGCACCGCCGCCGAGACACCAACCCCGCCCACGGCCAGCCCCGCCAACCCGACAAGCACAAGGAACGCGCCCAGACGTTCGACAAAGCGCGCCACGCCCGGCGCACCGTTGCGGCTGTCACGCCAGCGCAGGCCCTCGTCCCGGAACTGCCCTTCCGCCGCGCCCTTCAGCACGTGCAAATCGGCGCCTTCCGGAAATTGCAGCCGGTAGCGCGTCTCAAAGAGCGTCCCCGGCTCCAGCAGGGAAGAATTGGCCAGTGCCTCCGTGCGCAGCAGCGTACGCGGCCCGAGGCCGAAGCCGTCCCCGGCATTGTCCGGCTCCTGCGCCAGCACCGCCGACAGGACGAAATCCTGCGTTCCCAGCCGGAACTGCGCACCGGGCAAGAGGCCCAGCCGGTCCGCCAGAACGCGCTCCATGACCGCGCCGGGCACGCCGTCTTGGCCGTCCATCGCGGCTTCCAGCGTCATCTCCGGTTCCAGCACCACATCGCCATAAAGCGGGTAGGCCCCGTCGATCCCCTTGACCTGCGTCAGCCCGCGTTCCTCGCCGACCACGGCCATGGAGCGGAAATCAACGATCTCGGAGACCCGCTCGGCATTTTCCTCCATCCAGGCGCGCTCCTCGGGCAGCGCGTAGCGATAGGTGAATGTCATCTCGGCATCGCCGCCGAGCAGTACCGAGCCTTCGCGTGCCAGCCCCGCCTCGATCCCGGCCCGCACCGAGCCGACAGCGGCGATCGCGGCCACGCCAAGCGCAAGACACGCAAGAAACACCCAGAAGCCGCGAAGCCCCCCGCGCAACTCCCGACGCGCGATGCGCAGAGCGTTGGCGAAACTCACGCTGCTGCTCCCGCCGAGGCGTCGTCATCGACCCGGCCATCGACGAGCCGCACGATCCGGTCGCAGCGCTCGGCCAGTTCAGGCGCGTGGGTCACCAACACCAGCGTTGCCCCGTGCCGGTCGCGCAGCCCGAAGAGAAGTTCCATGATCGCTTCCCCCGTGGCCCCGTCGAGATTGCCCGTCGGCTCGTCGGCCAGCAGGATCCGCGGCCGCGGCGCCGCCGCCCGCGCCAGCGCCACGCGCTGCTGCTCGCCGCCCGAAAGCTGGGCGGGGTAGTGGTCCAGCCGCGCGCCAAGGCCAACGGCTTCCAACTCTGCCGCCGCGCGGTCAAACGCATCGCGCCGACCCGCCAGTTCCAACGGGGTTGCGACGTTTTCAAGCGCCGTCATCGTTGGAATTAGGTGGAAACTCTGGAAGACCACGCCCATATGATTACGTCGAAACCGGGCGAGCGAATCTTCTCCCATCGCGGAGAGATCATGCCCCGCTGCGGTGACTGTCCCCGATGAGGCGCGCTCCAGCCCGCCCATCACCATCAGGAGCGACGACTTGCCGGACCCGCTCGGCCCCACAAGCCCAAGAGTTTCGCCCTCGCGCAGATCGAGCGTTATCCCGTGCAGGATTTCGACCCGGCCGGCATTGCCATCCAATGCCAAGGTCACGTCACGCAGGGACAAGATCGTGTCTGTCATGGGCCGGGCCTCCAAATTGCTTCTCAGCCTTGCATATGGGGCAGTTGGCGGAGTCCGCAAGGCAGTGCTTGCTGCGGCTCTCCTGCTGGCGCTGCCGGCCTTGGCAGAACCGGTGAACCTCGCGGCCCTTGGCGACAGCCTGACACAGGGCTACGGCCTGCCGCCCGAGGAAGGCTTCGTGCCACAGCTCGAAGCCTGGTTGCGCGACAACGGGCATGACGTTTCGATCACCAATGCCGGCGTCTCCGGCGACACGACCGCCGGCGGGCTGTCCCGCGTTGGCTGGACGCTTACGCCTGAAATACGCGGCATGATCGTGGCGCTTGGTGGCAATGACATGCTGCGCGGCATCGACCCGGCCAATTCGCGCGAGAACCTGCGCGGCATCCTCGTCGCGGCCCGCGAGGCCGGGGTCGAGGTCCTTCTTGTGGGCATCCAGGCGCCCGGCAATTACGGGCCCGACTACAAGGCCGCCTTCGACAACATGTATCCCGAACTCGCCGAGGAATTCGGCACGCTTCACGCCGACAATTTCTTTGCCGGGCTGGCCGTTGAGGGCGATCCGTCCGCCGCAGCGACTTATCTGCAACCGGACGGATTGCACCCAAATGCTGCGGGTGTCAGCAAGATCGTCGCCGCGCTCGGCCCAAAGGTCGCGTTGCTGCTGGATCGCATTGACCGAGACTAGAATGACCCTGATCGAAAGACTTGCCCAGATTGTCGGCCCAGCCCATGTGCTCACCGGCGAGGATTGCGCCCGCTACAGCACGGACTGGACGGCCGTCTACCCCAGCACGCCCATTGCCGTCGTCCGGCCCGCCTCGACAGAAGACGTCTCCGCCGTGGTCAAGGCCGCGGCGGCCGAGGGCGTTCCCATCGTGCCGGTCTGCGGCAATACCGGCCTGTGCGGCGGCACCTATGGCGAGGGCGCGCTCATGGTCTCGCTGGAGCGGATGAACGCCGTGCGCGAGATCCGCAAGGAGGCGCGCGTGGCGGTGGTCGAGGCCGGCGTCGTGCTCGACAAGATGCATGAAGCCGTCGACCCGCATGGGCTCATCTTCCCGCTGATCTTTGGCGCGCGCGGCTCGGCGATGCTGGGCGGGTGCCTGTCGACCAATGCCGGCGGCTCCAACGTGGTGCGTTACGGCTCCACCCGGGCACTCTGCCTCGGGCTGGAGGTCGTGCTGCCCTCGGGCGAGGTGCTGGACCTGATGACCGCTCTGCACAAGGACAATTCCGGCTACGACCTGAAGGACCTGTTCATCGGCGCCGAGGGAACGCTCGGCATCATCACCGCCGCCACGCTGAAGCTGTTTCCCAAGCCCGCTGCCTATGCCACGGCCATGGTCGCGGTGGCCACGCTCGACGATGCGCTTGTCATGCTGAACCGCCTGCAATCGGCCACGGGCGGCGCGGTGGAAGCCTTCGAATACATGCCCGGTCCCACCATTGACGCGATCACCGCGCATTTCGACGGCATGCGTTCGCCCTTCGATGAGACCTATGACGTGAATATCCTTGTCGAGATCGGCGCCACCGCTGCACGCGACGCCATCCCGGGCGATGACGGCACGCTGCCAGTGGTGGCCTATCTGGAAGAAGTGCTCGGCGGCATGCTCGAGGAGGAAAGCGTCCTGGACGCGGTGGTCGCACAGAACGAGACCCAGCGGGCGGCGATGTGGGCAATCCGCGAGGGCAATGCCGAAGTGGCCCTGGAAAACCCGCCCTTCGTCAATACCGATGTCTGCGTGCCGCTGGACAGGGTCTCCGAGTTCCTCGAAAAGATTGAACCGCGCATGAAATCGCTGGACGAGGCCATGACCTCGATGTGCGTCTGCCACTTTGGCGATGGCAATATCCACTACACCGCGCAGCCGTCGCGGGACGACGACACGCTGCTCGACCGGATCCTTGAGGAGGTCGAGGAGCTGGCCATCGCGCTTGGCGGGTCCTTCTCGGCCGAACACGGGATTGGCAAGTCCAAGCTGGCCTCGATGCGGCGGCGCAAGAACCCGGTGGCGCTGGCGGTGATGCGGCAGATCAAGACCGCGCTGGACCCGCAGGGGATCATGAACCCGGGCAAGGTCCTGCCCTGACCTAGAGCGCAGGACAAAGCCGCTCTTCCTGCGCATCGGAATTTCCCAGGCCGACACCCGAACCCGGGCCAGACGTCGAAACTGAAAAGGCCCGGCAGTGCCGGGCCCTTCCTTTTCCTGTTGCTTCCGCTGGCTCAGTTCGAGCAGGCGAAATTGTCTTTCAGCGAGCCGAACACGGCGTCCTCGGCCGCGAGCTTCGTGCGCGCGGTGTAGGATTCGTGGATCCAGCGCATATAGGCCCAACGCACCTCGTCGGCGACGTTCTGTTCCGGCAGGCAGATGCCTTCCATCGCGCCGGCTGCCTTCAGCGCCCCGACGAACCCAAGCATGTATTGCTCGCATTCGATCTCGGCAAAGATGCCGTCACGGGCGTCGTTATCCGCGTCGAAACAGGGCTGAAGCAGGTCTTTGGCGCTATAGCCGGAAGCCATGTGGGAATCCGCCGCGGCAACCGTGGCCAGCCCCATGGCGGCAAGTGTGAAGATCAAGGTCTTGCGCATGTCGGTGTTCCCCCGAGTTCAAGAGACAGGCCCGGCCACCCGCGAGGAGCGGCCGGGCGTTCCGATATTACTCGGATTTCTTGTCGGCCAGGGCGTGGATCGCCTGATCCATCACATCCTGGTGCTCTTCGTTATTGACGAATTCGGGGCTGTTGACCTTATTCCACAGCTCTTCGTTCGTCATGTTCTGGTGGCAACCCATGCACAGGCCGGTGCGCTCCATCTTCTCGCGCATCTCCTGCGGCAGCGGGCCGGTCAGCGGCCAGTGCGACCCGATGGTCACGAGCTGCTGCCCATCCTCGGTCACGATCCGGCTTAGATCGTGGTCGAGTTCGGGAACCGGTTGCGACTGGAACTGGTGCTGACCCGGGATGATTTCCCCGGCAGCGGTTTCCAGATCCACCACGAAGCCCTTGGTGTAGTCGCTCAGGAAGCGACCACCGCTGATGCCGTAGCCCAGCGCTTTCGGGTTGTTGTGGCAGCTCTCGCAGGTCCGTGCCAGACGGCCAGCCGTGTGCGGCTGAACGGCAGCATGGTCGAGGCCCTTGGTGCCACCGGCATCCGGCGTCATCCAGATCTCGTTATGCGCAACCGTGTTGCCATCCTTGTCGATCACCGTGGTGATGACCTGGCAGCCCGGCATGAGCGGCGAAACGCGGCCTTCACCGTTGATCCCGAGGGTCGGCTCTTCCCAACGCAGGTAGGAGCGTGTCTCGGAGACCTTGCCGGCGCTCGTCAGACCGTTGGTGCCGAGCGGCGCATCCGCCGTCAGACCATTGGGCTCACGCGCATTGGCATTGGTGATCCAGTCGACATCCGTCTTGCCTTCCGAATAGTCCACGGTGATGTGGCAGCCGTAGCATTGCGGCGCCCAGTCGGCGTGACAGGCATAGCACTCCATGGACTCCATGTGCTTGCCAACCGACATCATCGCCACTTCGGCGTTCGGCGACTTCCAGGTACCGTCCATCGCGATCTGCTTCAGCACCGGAATCTCGAAGTCGACACCGGATGCGGAGTGCAGAATGACCTTGGAGCCCTTCTTCACCACGTTGCCGAACGGGTTGCCGCGTGCGGTCAGCAGGTAGCCATCCTCGGCGTCATAGACCTCGGCAAAGTACTGCTCGTCCGTCAGGTCGTCGGCAAGGCCGCGAGCGTCAGAAGCGATTTCCTGCTGGAACTCTTCGCCATAGCCGAGCGGCAGCTCCCACGGGAACTGGCCAACGGTGCCATGGCAGTCCTCGCACTCGATCTCCACCTGGGCAAGGGTCGTGCCGGGCATGTTGCCGTCGCCGTGCATATCCACGGTGGTGTGGCAGTCCTGGCAAAGCATACCGCCTTCGGGGTTGCCTTCGCGCGACTGGACCTGATGGTGCAGGTCGTCCTTGATGAACAGGTAGTTCTTGGTGTGAAGCTTGGGCTGCTTGCCACCGGTGGGCGAGTAGGGCGAGCCGTAGGGGAATTCCATGATGCCCTGGTAGCTCACGCCAATCCGCTTGCCGCGGTTGTGGCACGACGAGCAGGTCTCGTTGGGAATACCGGAATACTCGATATCGCCATGCTTGACCTTGGACTTCCGGGTCGCCTGAAGCTGGTGTGTCAGCAGCTTGCCGGGCTGGTCCTTGGCAATGGTCGGGTCGCCGCCCTCGTAGAAGCCCTCGTTCGAATAGGGAACGTGGCAGGAAGAGCAACCGGCACCGCGATAGTCACCGCGCTTTTCGCGGCCGTTCACGCCAACGTGGCAACGCTGACATTGCTGGCGCGAATAGGTGATACCGGCGAGATTCGGGTGCTCGGAAATCTGGTCGACATCCACTTCAGGCACCTGCTCCATCGAGTCAGGCATCTGGTCGGGGTGCGATTCGGCAAAGGCGACCATGTATTCCTTGTAGGCATCTGTGCCGACAGTCGGAACGTAGCCGTCTTCATCCACCAGGTCATAGTTGCCGTAAACCGAGCGATGCGTGTCGAGCACGCCCCAGGACCACAGGTTGCCCTGCAGCTTGCCGGCCTCGGTATTCATCAGCGACTTGGTCAGACGCTCGGCATAACCTTCGTGACAACCGGACTGGCCACAGGTGTTGTCCGCAATCCAGACGGAGCCGGGATCGGGGTAGAACATCTGCGGGCCGCCATCTTCGATCATCGTGGCATGTGCACCAGCATGGGCCTCGTCGACCGTGGTGCCAAGCACGTTGCCGCCGTGACAGACGGTGCAGCCGGCGGCATCGTCATAGTCGCCGCCCAGCGCCTCGATGGTCTCCATCATGACGCCTTCGGTGAATTTCTCGATGCCCTCATGGCACGAAAGGCAGCCCTTTTCGGCTGCCAGTTCGGCACTGACCGTCATCGGCTCTGCTTCCGCTGCCGCATTATCCTGGGCCACCGCAAGACCGGCGGACCCAAGAAGCAGGGTCAGTGTCAGGAATATACGTCTCACGCGCGTTTCCTCCCCTGGCTAAAGTTTCGTTCTCAATTTTGATAACGCGCGCGTGATCTGTGGCACCCTGACATTTGTCAGGTTTAAAACACTTGCTCAAATCGGAATGTTTCGCCCTTGCGCGCGTGGCCGATGATCAAGCCGCGGCCCACTGTCGAGAAATCACTGTCAGGCCTTGATCCAGCGCAAAGAACAGCCTCTGTTTGAACTATACTAAAATCAAACGCCCCCAGAACTCGCGAACAGGGCCACAGAATGTTGAGAAAACACAACGTCGTTGACGGCGCGGCGCCATGTGGCTCCTGCCAGCAGGTGCTGTGCACCTTCCTGCCGCCGCAGCCGGAAAATGCGATTCGAATCAAGCATGCGCTCAAGCGCGGCGACCGGCTGGATGCGGCCGAGGGCAATGCTTGCTTGAAATTCTGGATCGTGGTGCATGGCACGGCGGCTTCCTGCACCTCCTTCGAGGACGGACGACGCCAGATCGTCAGCCTTGAGACCAAGGGCGAGACGATCTGCTCGCTGATGGCCGGCCCCGGCACGCAGAACTGGCTTGAGGCGTTGAGCGATTGCCTGATCTGCGAAATCGATCTGAGCGCGCGTGCGCGGCAACTGCACACGGACCCGGCCTTCCTCGCTGCGTCCTTCCACGTCGTGCATCGCCGCCTCGAACGTTCCCAGTCCCACCTGACCACGCTTGGCCGCCTCGATTCCGTCGAGCGGGTTACACTCTTTCTTGCCGAGATGGCGGTTCGCGCCGGCGCCACGCCCGAGACCCAACCGATGGTCTCGCTGCCGATGTCGCGCGAGGACATTGCCGATTATCTCGGGCTGAACTCGGAGACGGTCAGCCGGATCCTCTCCAGGCTCAAGAAATCCAAGCTGGTGAAATTCCTCTCACCCTCCGAATTCATCATCCCCGACCTTGCCGAGCTTGATCGCCGCCTGCCGGTCGACATCCCCACACCGCAGGTCTTCCGCTCGGCGGTCGTTCCGGGTGGCCCGAGAACCTTGCGCGAGGTTTCGTCATGATCGTCGAACTCGGGCATCTGGCCCTCTGCATCGCCCTGATCGCGGCGGTCGTGCAATCCACGGTTCCGCTTTGGGGAACCCTGAATGGCTCGCCCGCCGCCATGCGATGCGCCGACACCGCGGCACAGATCCAGTTCCTCGGCACCGCGCTGGCCTTCGGCGCGCTGACATGGGCTTTCGTGTCCTCCGACTTCTCCGTCATGACCGTCGCGGCCAACTCTCATTCGAGCAAACCGATGCTCTACAAGGTGTCCGGCGTCTGGGCCAACCACGAGGGCTCGATGCTGCTCTGGGTGCTGATGCTGTCGCTTTTCGGCCTGCTGATCTCGGTTTTCGGCGGCGTTATCCCGGTTGTCATGCGCGCCACGGTGCTGGCGGTGCAGGCGATGATCGGCGTCGGCTTCTACGCCTTCATCCTGCTCACCTCGAACCCGTTCGAGCGGCTCGCCAATGCGCCGATCAACGGACAGGGCATGAACCCGCTCCTGCAGGACCCCGGCGTCGCCTTCCACCCGCCGCTGCTCTATCTCGGCTATGTCGGTTTCTCGACCGCCTTCTCCTTTGCTGTCGCCGCCCTCATCACAGGCCGGGTCGATCCCGCCTGGGCGCGCTGGATGCGCCCATGGGTGCTGCTCGCCTGGTCCGGGCTGACCGCCGGCATCGCGCTCGGCTCCTGGTGGGCCTATTACGAGCTTGGCTGGGGCGGCTTCTGGTTCTGGGACCCGGTGGAGAACGCCTCCTTCATGCCATGGCTTATCGGCACGGCGCTGCTGCATTCGGCCATCGTGGTCGAGAAGCGCAATGCGCTGCTGAAATGGACCATCCTGCTGGCGATCCTGACCTTTTCGCTCTCGCTGATCGGCACCTTCCTCGTCCGCTCCGGCATCCTGACCTCCGTCCATGCCTTCGCCACCGATCCCGAGCGCGGCGCCTTCATCCTGCTGCTGCTCACCATCGCCATTGGCGGCGCGCTCTCGCTCTATCTCTGGCGGGCGCCAAAGCTGAGCGATGGCGGGGTATTCGCGCTCTACTCGCGGGAAACCGGGTTGCTGCTGAATAACCTGCTGCTGGCTGCGGCCTGTGGCGTGGTCTTTGTCGGTACACTCTATCCGCTCTTTCTGGAGTTGTTGAACGGCGCGAAAATCTCGGTTGGCGCGCCCTATTTCAACAAGACCTTCCTGCCGATCTTCGGTTTCACCATGCTGATCGCGGGCATCGGTCCGTTCATGGCGTGGAAACGCGCCAACCGCGCCGACGTGGTCCGGCGGTGCACGCTGACAACCGGGCTGGCGCTTGCCATCACCGCCGGGCTCGCGCTCGGCTTCGGTTTGCGCGATGCCGTCGGCCTGCTGGGCGCTTTCGTCGTAACCTTCCTCGCCACCGCCACGCTGCTCGACTTCGGCCGCCGCATTGGCTTGCCCAAGGCCAACCCGCTCACCGCGCTGCGCCGTGCTGCCGGCCTGCCCGCCTCGGCCTATGGCCTCTATATCGGCCACGCGGGCCTTGCCGTCGCCGCCGCGGGTGTCATCGCCGTCTCCGTATGGAGCACCGAGTCCATCCAGACCGTCACCGCCGAGACGCCCGTTTCTGTCGGCCCCTACGAGTTCACGTTGCACGATGTGCGCTCCGGAAACGGTCCGAACTACCAGACCACATTCGCCAAAGTCGACGTCACGCGAAACGGCGCTCATGTGACCACGCTGGAGCCCGAACGGCGCTTCTACCCGGTGGAGCGCCAACCGACGACAGAGGCCGCCATCGAAACGCTCTGGCATGGCGATCTGTATGCCGTTCTGGGCGATGCCAACGGGCGAGGAGGTTACGTCACCCGGTATTACTACAACCCCGGCGTTCCCTGGATGTGGGCCGGCGCGCTCATGATCACGCTCGCGGCGCTGATCTCGCTGGCCGACCGTCGCCTGCGTATCGGTGCCCCCGCGCCGCGCAGACCGGTCGCGCAACCCGCGGAATAGGACAGAAGAATGCACATCCGTAGCAATTCCAGAAACGAACGCGGCATCCGTTCCGCCCTGCTTGCACTTGGCCTGTGTCTTCTTGCCACTGCTGCGCTCGCCCTCGACCCCGCCGAGATGTTCGAAGACCCGGAAAAGGAAGCCCGCGCCCGCGAGATCGGCCGCGAATTGCGCTGCCTTGTCTGCCAGAACCAGTCGATCTTCGATTCCAATGCCGGGCTTGCCCACGACCTCCGTGTCGTGGTGCGGGAACGTATGGAGGCAGGCGACAGCGATGCGGAAGTGCTCGAATATGTCCGCTCCCGGTTCGGTGATTACGTCCTGCTGGAGCCGCCCGTGACCGCCCAGACCACCCTGCTCTGGCTGGCGCCCATCGGCTTTATCGCCCTCGGTGCGCTCGCCATGCTGAGCTACCTGCGGGGCCGCCCGAAACCGGCCAATCCGCTGCCTGAACTGACCGAAGAAGAGACGGCCGAAGCCCGTCGCCTTCTAGAGGAGACCCGCACATGATCTTCTGGGCCGTCGCCACGCTTCTGGTCATCCTCTGCGGGCTCTGGATCGCCCGCCCCTTCCTGCGCCACGGTGCGATGGAAATGGAGGCCGCCGACAGCACGATCTCGATTTATCGCGACCAACTGGACGAGGTCGAACGCGACCGCGAGGCGGGCCTCATCAGCCCTGCCGAATGCGACGCCGCCCGGCAGGAGATCGAACGCCGTGCACTCGCTGCCGCACGGCGCATGGATCAGGGTTTCTTCATGGGGCACCGCTCCGTCCCGGCCGCGCTGAGCATATCCGCGATGGTCGTCGTGGCCGCACTCGGCACCTATCTCGCGCTTGGCACACCCCAAGCACCGGATCAGCCGCTGGCCGCGCGTCGCTCGGAGATGCTCACCCAACAAGCCGCCGCCGGAGACATTTCCAGTTCAATCCAGTTGCTGATCGATGCCACCGAGAAGACCCCGGAAGACCTCGACACCTGGTGGTTGCTGGGCAAGTCCTACGCGGCTGTTGGCGACCTGGGCGCGGCCGCCGAAGCCTACCGCCGTGCGGCAGAACTTTCGGAGAACGACCCCGAGGTGCTCGCCACCTATGCCGAGGCCATGATCAAGGCCAATGGCAACAAGGTTCCACCAGCAGCGCGTATCATCTTCGAGCAAGTGCTCGCGGAGACACCGGAGCCACGCGCCCGCTACTACATCGCGCTGGCCAAGGCCCAGGCGCAAGATTTCCAGGGCGCGATCGAGGATTGGGGCATGCTGCTCGCGGACTCGCCCGAGGGCGCGGGCTGGATCCCGATGGTCCGCCGCGACATGGCAAACATGGCGCGTTTCCTGAAGCAGGACCTGCGCACCTACCTGCCTGATGCCACCCCGGCCGAGATCGCGGCGTCCGGCGGCACAATCGCCGAGAGCGGCACCGCGCGTATCGCCGAACTCGAAGCGAGCCTCGGCACCGAGCCCGCCGACTACAAGGGCTGGATCGAGCTCGCCACTTTGCGCTCAGGCGCGGGGAACGGCGAAGGCGCGCTCGCCGCACTGAACGAAGGCCGCAGCCATTTCCGCGCCGCCCCCTTCGTGCTGCAGAAGTTCGATGAAACCGCTCGCGCGCTTGGTCTGGACATGCTCGACCGTGGCCCCGGCGTGTCCGGCCCGGATGCCGAACAGGTCGCCGCGATCTCTCAGCTCAGCCGCGAGGAGCAGGACGAGATGATCGACGGCATGGTGGCCGGGCTCGCCGCGAAGCTCGAAGAGAACCCGGACAACCTCGACGGCTGGATCATGCTCGTACGCTCCTATGCCAATCTTGGGCAGATGGAGACGGCGCGGGAGGCCTATGAGAGTGCGAAAGCGCAATTCTCCGGACGGCAAGCCGCACTCGATGCGCTTCGTTCTGGAGCCGGCGCCGTGCTGGGCGCCAATTGAGGCCTGAAACCGACAGCGTTTCTTTCGGCCATTCGGTGGCGCGTGCTTCGCACGTGGGAACGATCCTGCGGATCGTGCCTCCGGCGGGGATATTTCCTGAAAGAAGAAGACCTCAAGCGCTCCGGGACTTCCTCGTTCCTCACGAATCCTGAGGGAGCCCTCGCAAGAGCGGGGGGGGGCGGCGCCCCCCTTTACCGTCAACAAACGGCTCGAAGGCTACCTCCGGGCCGTCTTTCCTCTCGCGGCAATACCCTCTCAGACGCCTTCGGAGGACTGCGCCCAGATATTGATGTCTTCCTCTGAGGCCAACCGGTCGATCTCCGCCAGTTCCTCTTCCGTGAAGTGGAGATTGCCAACGGCCCCGGCGCAATCCACGACCTGCTCGGGCTTGCTGGCTCCGATCAACGCGGAGGTGATACCCTCATTGCGCAGCACCCAGGCAATTGCCATCTGTGCCAGCGTCTGCCCGCGCTGTTCCGCTACCTCGTTGAGCGCCCGAACCGAGTTCAGCGCGCTTTCGGTCAGGAAGCCGTCACGGAAGCTGCCGCCCTTGGTCGCCCGGCTGCCTTCCGGCACACCGCCAAGGTATTTCTTCGTCAGCATTCCCTGTGCCAGCGGCGAAAAGGCAATCGATCCAACGCCTAGCTCTTGAAGTGTCTCCTTCAACCCGTCGCGCTCCACCCAGCGGTTTAGCAGGCTGTAGCTCGGCTGGTGGATCAGGCAGGGCACGCCCATATCCTCCAGAAGACCGACCGCGTCGCGGGTGCGTGCGGAATTGTACGAAGACAGGCCAACATAGAGCGCCTTGCCGGCGATCACGAGATCGGCCAGCGCCCCCATCGTCTCCTCGAGCGGCGTGTCCGGGTCGAAGCGGTGCGAATAGAAGATATCGACATAGTCGAGCCCCATCCGTTTCAAGCTCTGATCACAGCTCGCGATCAGGTATTTGCGGCTGCCCATCTCGCCATAGGGCCCCGGCCACATCAGGTAGCCCGCCTTGGAGGAAATGATCAGCTCGTCCCGATGGTCGCGGAAATCCGTCCGCAGGATCTCGCCAAAAGCTTCCTCGGCCGAACCCGGGGGCGGGCCGTAGTTGTTGGCCAGGTCGAAATGGGTGATCCCGAGGTCAAAGGCCGTCCGACAGATCTCCTGTTTGGTGCGGTGCGGGGTGTCGTGGCCGAAATTGTGCCAAAGGCCAAGCGAAACTGCCGGAAGTTTCAGGCCCGAATGGCCACAGCGGCGGTATTCCATGCGGGAATAACGGTCGGGATGCGCGACATAGCTCATGAGAGATCTCCGGATAGGGCCCCGCCGGAGCAGCCCGGCAGGCTCGGCGCCACTTTCCTCCCGCAGCCGCCCCGATGCAACGGGATTTCGTGTCGCGTCAGTCCAACCGTACCGATGCGTTGGGGCTGCCGCTCGGGCCGACCGGGTCGACCTCGTCGATCACGTAATGCGCGCCGACAGAAACGACGACGATGGTTATACAGGCCAGTACGAAGGATCTCATTTGTCACTCTCCACGGGTCGCCTCGCGCAGGAATTCGACCAGATCGGCCCGGTCCTGCGCCCCGGCGATCCTTTGCATCGGCATTTTCGTTCCCGCCACATAGACCTCGGGCCCAAGGTCGAACAGCGCATCAATCGTCTCCGGCCCCCAGACAATCTCGGAATCTTCCAGGGTCTCTGAGTAGGTGTAGCCCGGTACGGTTCCGGCACGGCGCCCGAAAAGCGCGTGCAGACTCGGCCCGGCACGGCGATTTTCCTCGGGGCCGAGCGTGTGGCAGATCGAGCATTTGCGCTGGAACTGCCGCTCGCCATTGGACACATCATCGCCGCTGGCGAGGAAACTGCGCTCGCCCTCGACCATCCGCGGCCGCTCGCCCGCGCCTTCCACCGGCCAGGAGAACATCGCATCGTCCAACCCGCCGGCGTGGACATTCCCGCCATCGGGCGAGAAGGCCAGCGCCCAGACGGGGCCGCGCAGGGTGGCTCGAAAATCGAGCGTGAAGCGCCAGTTTTCGGTGTCGATCAGCGAGATATACCCCTCGCCATCGCCCACAGCGAGCAGGCGTTTATCGGGTCCGGCCGCCATACCAAGGATCGGGCGACGGTCCAGCGTCAGGTCTGCAATCACCGAGCCATCGGCGAGCGAGAGCGCCTTGGTCGCGCCATCGACGGCGCCATAGGCGATCCAGCCGGCGGTCTCGTTGAGCGCCAACGTGTTGATGCCGAAGCCGTTATTGGCGAGCTGGCCAAGCGCGGTGCCATCGGCCACGCGCCAGAGCCGCAGCGTTCCATCGGCGGCGCCGGAATAGAGCGTCGCGCCATCATCGGAGAAGGCAACCGCGTTCACGCCGGCCTCGTGCCCGGTGAGGAAACGCGCTTCGCTTCCCGGGTCTGCGAGGTTCCATATCCCGATCGAGCCATCCCAGCTTGCCGAGGCGATCATCTGCCCGTCCGGTGAGACCGTCAGCGACATGACCTTGCCCTTGTGGGTGCCCAGCCGTTGCCCCTGCCCTGTTTCAAGGTCCCACAGGAAGAGCGCGAAGTCGTCGCCCGCAGAGACTGCGCGGGTAGCATCGACGAAGGTCACCGTGTTCACGGCGGCCGCGTGCCCTTCCAGCCAGAGGGGTTCTCCCTCGCGCCAAAGCCCGACCGAATTGTCGAAACTCGCCGTGAGGATCGCCCCGTTCGCCCCGGCAGCGATACCCTTGACCGGACCGCCATGGCCTTCAAGCGTGAAGAACTCTCCCGCAGCGGCTAGCCGCGGGGCGATCAGGAACCCGGCTGTCAAAGCCGCGCGCAGCATCTATTCGGCGGGTGCCTGCGAGGCGGCCTCCTTGGCCTTTACCTCGTCAAGCCAGAGCGAATGGTGCTCGCGCGCCCATTGCTCCTCGACATAGCCCGTGCCCATTGCGTCGAAGGCGCCCTCCATACCGACCGTGCCGATGTAAATATGGCCGATGATCATCGCCATGAAGCCAAAGCCGACCGTGGCATGGACAAGCTGGGTGTATTGCATCTCCTGCTGCGGGGCGAGCGGGGTGGGCAGGTTGGACATGCCCAGCGCGCCGAGCAGGCCGGTATCGTTGATCCAGGCGAAGATGGGGGTGAAAACCGGCGCGTTGAAGGGCATGAGCAGGCTCAGCCCGCTGGCCACTATAAGGATGGACAGCGCAATGACGGACCAGAAGATCAGCTTCTGACCGGCATTGAACTTGCCCGCCGGCGGGTGGATCGAATGGTCGAACAGTCCGCCAAAGACCATCAGCCACTTCACATCATTCCAGTTGGGGATATTGAAACGGACCCATTTGAAGAAGATCAACGTCACCCCCAGCATGAAGGCCCAGCTGACATTGTTGTGGATCAGCTTGGACCAGAGCGCGAGCGTGGCATGCGCCTCGTGTCCCATGATCGGAATCAGGAGCGGGCGGCCATACATGGAGACGAGCCCCGTCAGGCCGAGCAGGATAAAGGAACCGGCGGTGGTCCAGTGGATCCAGCGATCGAGATGGCCGAAACGCAGGATGGTGCGGCCGGTACGCTCGCCGGCAATCGGCACCCGGCCGAACAGCAGGAGAACCACGGCGAGCAGGCCGATCATACCCATGAGCAGCCAGCCGCCATACTTGGCCAGCCGGTGGTCGCGCAGGATCAGCCAGCTCATGCCGCCATCCTGGATCAGTACATCGGCACCCGGCGTGCTGGCGGAAGCGGTCACGTCCGCCGTGCCATAGCGCAGGGCACGGAACATTTCGGCGTCCGAGACGCCGCCAAGCGTGCCAAGCTGGCCGGTGATGTCAGCGGCCTGTGACGGGTCGCCCAGCGCTTGCCGGCGGAAATCGAGGTCCACCTGTTCGCCGCGCTGGCGGGCCATGATGTCTTCGCGGGTCTGGGCGCCGCCTGTCGCTTCGCGGGCAGCCTGCATCGTGGCGGGATCGGTCTGGTCGGAATTCGGTGCAAACAGGCTCAGAACGAAGGCCGCTATCACGATGATCGCGAAGACAAGCACGAAGCCGCCAAATCCGCTTTTTCTCTCGGACATCCGGGTCTCACTCGGGTTCTGCGAGACGCGCTGGAGCACGCTCGAAATTAAATGGATCAAAACGTTCCCCGGAGCGGGCCGGGGAACGCGCGGGATGCCCGAGCCGGGCATCCCTTACCTTTGGAAAGTGGCCTCAGCCGCCTTTCTGGTCGTAGGCAGTGCCCCACCCCCAGGCGCCCGAGCCGAAGCCACGGGACACCACGCGCTCGCGGTAGATGGCGGAGACGACATCGCCGTCGCCGGCCAGCAGCGCCTTGGTGGAACACATCTCGGCGCAGATGGGCAGCTTGCCCTCGGCGATCCGGTTGCGGCCGTATTTGGAGAACTCGGCATTCGAGTGGGTCTCCTCCGGGCCACCGGCGCAGAAAGTGCATTTGTCCATCTTGCCGCGAGAACCGAAGTTGCCCGCCTGCGGGTATTGCGGCGCACCGAACGGGCACGCGTAGAAGCAATAACCACAGCCGATGCAGAGGTCCTTGCTGTGAAGCACGACCCCTTCCTCGTTCTGGTAGAAGCAATCCACCGGGCAGACGGCCATGCAGGGCGCGTCCGAGCAATGCATGCAGGCCACGGAAATCGACCGTTCGCCGGGCTGACCGTCATTGATGGTCACCACGCGACGGCGGTTGATGCCCCAGGGTACTTCATGCTCGTTCTTGCACGCCGTGACGCAGGCATTGCACTCAATGCAGCGCTCGGCGTCGCAGAGAAACTTGGATCTAGCCATTCTTCATTCCTCCTTATGCCGGCGAAATCTTGCAGAGAGTCGCCTTGGTCTCCTGCATCTGGGTGACCGAGTCGTAGCCATAGGTCTGGGCAGTATTGGTACTCTCGCCCAGCACGTATGGATCCGCGCCCGTGGGGTATTTGTCCCGCTGGTCGATGCCCTGGAAATGGCCGCCGAAATGGAAGGGCATGAAGGCAACGCCTTCGCCCACCCGTTGCGTGACCATCGCCATGACCTTGACCTTGCCGCCCTCTGGACCTTCGACCCAGACCTGTGCCCCGTCGCGCACGCCAAGGTTGTTGGCATCGCGCGGGTTGATCTCGACAAACATGTCCTGCTGGAGTTCCGCAAGCCACGGGTTGGACCGTGTCTCGTCGCCACCGCCCTCATATTCGACCAGACGGCCGGAGGTGAGGACGATCGGGAAGTCCTTCGAGAAGTCGTTCTTCTGGATCGAGGCATACATGGTCGGAAGGCGATAGAACTTCCGGTCCTCGTAGGTCGGATAATCCGCCACCAGATCGCGCCGCGGCGTATAGAGCGGCTCACGGTGCAGCGGCACCGGATCCGGGAAGGTCCATACGACGGCCCGGGCCTTGGCATTGCCGAAGGGCGCGCATTCATGCGCAATCGCGACCCGCTGGATACCACCAGACAGGTCGGTCTTCCAGTTGACCTTGCCGATGGCTTCGCCGGAGGTGGACCAGATCGCCTCGATCGCATCGGGCGTCTCGCCATCCTCGTAGTCCGCATCAGCCAGGTTCAGCGCCTCGACGCCTTCGAAACTGCCTTCTGCCACAGCCTGGATCACAGCCCACTCGGCTTTTGTCAGGTCCTGATCCCAGCCGAGATCATGGAGCATCGCCATGGTGAACTCGGGATATCCATCCTGGATCTCGGAACCCGCCGAATAGACGCCTTCGGCCAGAAGGTTGTCACCATCGCGCTCCACACCGAAACGGGCGCGGAAAGTGAGGCCGCCCTCGGAGACAGGCTTGGACATGTCATAGAGGTTCGGCGTGCCGGGATGACCCATTTCGGCCGTTCCCCAGCAGGGCCAGGGCATACCGTAGTAATCGCCATCGGCAGGGCCGCCTATCGCCTGCAGCGTCGTCCGGTCGAACGTGTGCTGGTTGGCCATGTGCAGCTTGATCCGCTCCGGGCTCTGCCCGGTATAGCCGACCGTCCACATGCCGCGGTTGAACTCGCGGGTCACGCTTTCGATATTCGGCGTCTCGGCGTCTTCCATCTCGATATTGCGGAAGAACCGGTCGGCGAAGCCGAACTTGTTGGCGAACTTGGCAATGATGACGTGGTCGGGGAGGCTCTCGAAGAGCGGGTCCATGATCTGATCGCGCCACTGGATCGAACGGTTGGAGGCCGTCACCGAGCCACGCGTCTCGAACTGGGTCGTAGCCGGCAGCAGGTAGACGCCATCGGTGCGGTCATGCAGTACGGCGGAAACGGTCGGGAACGGGTCCACCACGACAAGCATGTCGAGCTTCTCCATCGCCGTCTTCATCTCCGGCATCCGGGTCTGCGAGTTGGGGGCGTGCCCCCAGAGCACCATGGCACGCACCGCGTTGGGCTGGTCCGTGTTCTCGGGATCTTCCAGGACACCGTCGATCCAGCGGGACACCGGGATGCCCGTCAGGTTCATCAGGTTCTTGTCCTTGCCGTCGGAACCCTTGACGGTCTCGAACTGACCCTTCAGCCAATCGAGATCCTCTTCCCAGACCCGCGCCCAGTGCGCCCAGGCACCGCCCGCAAGGCCGTAATAGCCGGGCAGCGTGTGCGACAGCACGCCGAGATCGGTCGCGCCCTGCACGTTGTCATGGCCGCGGAAGATGTTGGTGCCACCACCGGAGGTGCCCATATTGCCCAGCGCGAGCTGCAGGATGCAGTAGGCGCGGGTGTTGTTGTTGCCGTTGGTGTGCTGCGTGCCACCCATGCACCAGATCACGGTGCCGGGGCGGTTATTGGCAAGCTGGCGGGCCACACGGCGAAGCTGCGAGCCCGGTGCACCGGTAACGCGCTCAACCTCTTCGGGGTTCCACTTGGCAACTTCTTCCTTGATCTGGTCCATGCCCCAGACACGGGTGCGGATGAACTCCTTGTCCTCCCAGCCATTCTCGAAGATGTGCCAGAGGATCCCCCAGACCAGTGCCACGTCGGTACCTGGACGGAACCGCACGTACTCGTCGGCATGCGCGGCCGTGCGGGTGAAGCGCGGGTCGCAGACGATGAGCGGCGCATTGTTGTTCTCCTTCGCCCGCAGCACGTGCAGAAGCGACACCGGGTGCGCCTCCGCCGGGTTGCCGCCGATGATGAAGATCGCCTTGGAATTGTGAATATCGTTGTAGGAGTTGGTCATGGCGCCGTAGCCCCATGTGTTCGCAACACCCGCAACGGTTGTGGAGTGGCAAATACGGGCCTGGTGATCCACGTTGTTCGTGCCCCAATAGGCTGCGAACTTGCGGAAAAGGTAGGCCTGCTCGTTGTTATGCTTGGCCGATCCGAGCCAGTACACGCTGTCAGGTCCGCTCTCTTCGCGGATCTTCATCATCCCGTCGCCGATCTCGTTGATCGCCTGCTCCCACGAGATGCGCTTCCACTCGCCACCCTCTTTCTTCATCGGGTACTTGAGCCGGCGCTCGCCATGGGCGTGCTCGCGAACCGCGGCACCCTTGGCACAATGCGAGCCGAGGTTGAACGGGCTGTCCCAACCGGGCTCTTGCCCGATCCAGACGCCGTTTCGGACTTCGGCAATGACCGTGCAGCCCACAGAACAATGGGTACAGACGGATTTCACGTTCTGGACAGCACCATCCACGGAAGACTGGGCATCCGCCCGCGTTACCGTTCCTCCAGTGGCGCCCAACGCGGCAAGGCCACCGATGGCCAGACCGGAGCCGCGCAGAAATGTGCGGCGATCGACGGTCTTCTCAGCCGCCGAAGTGAGGATACTTGTCCGCTGGGGGCGTCTCGCAACCCCGTTGGTCTTTTTCCTAAGCATTTCTTTCCCTCCCTTGCTTTCCCGAAATCGGGATCGCTTGGTACGAATGTTTTTCCTCGGGCAGTCGGGCGTCACGCAACCAGTCGCCTTCGGGCTTATGGGGCATCGTCCGGTTCGAAATCTAGAACCGGGCGCTGTCGTAATAGGCGCGGGTATGCGCGGTGTCCTGCATGCGCGTTTCGCCGGTCACCTCGTCGGCCACAGCTTCCTGCGGGGCGACAGTGGCCGCAACGGCGGCAGCGGGAACGGACAGGGCGGCGGCTTTCAGAAAGTCGCGGCGATTCGATTCCTTGACTTGCTCGGGCACGATACTTGCTCCTTGGTTGGGGGCCGGTTGCCCGACCGGTTGCGGTTTCACTCGCCGCTCATGCGGAAAGCCTGGCTCTCGATCTCCATGAAGGCGCGGCCGACGGAACCGACCGGCGCATAGAGGATCGAATTCTGAGCGCCCTCGAGATCACCGAAGAAGTGACCGGCCCAGGGCGCGATGTGACGGAAATAGAACTCCTTTTGACGCTCAAGCGACGCGGGCGCCCCGAACCGGCCCAGGATCATACCAGCCATCATCTCCATGAGGCTGGCGATATTGTCCTCCGGCTCGAACACGTTCGGCGCTCGCGCGATCCGCAGCGCGGCCATGTCGTCGCGCAGCTTCGAGAGCGGTTTTTCGTTGAGGAACCCGGTCATGTAATAGGAACCGTAGGGCAGCAATTCACCCCGTCCCAAACCGATGAAAAGCGCGTTGAACTCCGATTCCACCGCCTTGGGCGTCACCGCCTGCGCCACGCGCGAGAGGCTTCCGATCGCCCGACCCAGCTCGGACTCGTCACCGCCGAGCGCGGCGGCCTTTTCGAGCAGCGCCGCGTCGGGCGGAGCGGCCAGAAGGGCGCTCAGGAAGTCGTAGAGATCCGCGCGCAGGCGGTCCTCTGGCGAAATTGAGATATCTTGGGCGGCGGACATTTGGTTCTTCGGTCTCTCGGATCAGGTGAATTCAAAGCGCATGCGGCGGCGGGGCAACGGGGCGTCATCGGCGGAACCCAGGTCGGTTTCCTCCGGTGCTTCCATTGCGTTGGTGGTTTCGGACGGGGGGATTTCGGACGGCGAGGTCGTTGGCTCCGCCGCCGGGGTGTCGGCAAGCTCGGCAACGTCGGCAAGGGCCACAACATCTTCTTGCGGCGCGGCTTCAAGGCTTTCCGGATCAGCTGTGCCCTCGGCGTCTTCTTGCGCAGCGAGCGCCTCGACATGTTTCAACATGCCTTTGCCGACCTGGTAGGAGGTCTGGAGGTTGTCGACGACCATGGCCGCGTCGGTGAAATCCTCGCCGTAATCGACCATGCCATCGAGATTGGCCAGCGCCGGGTTGGACAGCCAGAGCCGCCGCAGTGCCCGGCGACGCAGCCGTTCCGGCACCGCAGCTTTCAGGAAAGCGGCAAAATCGTCTCCGGCCTCCAGCGTATCGGGATCTTTCAGGCCCAGCTCATCGAGGATCTCCTCGTCCGGCCGCTCCGCGAGCGCGGCCTGCGCCTGCTCGGCGTGCTCGACCTGCGCAGCGACCTGCTCGGCCTCGGCTTCCTCCGCGACGGCCGCCCGTCTCCGGCTCCAGAAATCCCCGCTGGTCAATGGAGCCTCCCGGCCTTGCGGCTCGTCGGCGAGCGATAGACGTCCGTAAGCTGCGGAATGCGCGCATCGCCGACACCATCGACCTTGCGGTCCGTCCGCTCCCGGTCGCGGCGGCGCTTCACGAAGGCTTCCTCCGTGTGGTGTTCCTCGACGAAGTCGCGGATCAGCGCGACCAGTCCCTCGGGCATCGGCACCAGTTCGACCAGCTCTTCGCCACTGTCGAGGTAGTCCTGCGTTTCATAGGGCGACGCCGTGGCCAGCAGTACCTGCGGCCTGTCCGGGTCGTTCGACATTATCACGCCGATGGAGGGCACGCGGGCAGACAGGGCGGAAAGGTAAGCTTCGGTGTCCGTCCGCCACAGCTCCAGGGTCACGGTCGCGGCATGATATTCCACCGCCTCGCCCTCTTCGCGCAGCACTTTCCACGCCGCCGGACCCGCCCCGGGCAGAAGGTCAACCGCCTTCCACACGTGACGCACCCAACGCGTTTTACCCGGCACCCTTCGGATCACGATCCCAAGGGGTAAGCAGACAGACGGCTGCTGCATTGAAGTTTTGTCCTCCCTGAAGCCGCCCCTGATTTCGCGCTCATTGACGGCTTTGGCTTCCAGCATTGTGCGAAATGCTCTCCAAGCCAAGGTTTTTTTGCTCTTTGTGTGCAGATTCGGGCCGACAACAACCATTTGAGCGAAAACGACAAAAAACACATAAACACATTCAAAACCGTTTAATTCACTCAAGTTTACTTTTTTAGGTTTCCGCGAGATTTCGCGGCTTACCGCTTTACCCAGCGATATATTCCCGCTTACCTCTTGTCTTTACGCGAGCAGTTCGAGGCCGGCATGTCCCGGTCATGGAGGAGATATGCCCGAAAAACTGATCCTGTGTAGCTGCCTCGGCAGCCAGGCTCCCGACGCAGAAGCGCTGAGTACGGTCGGCGGACTCAAATGTTCACGAATGCACAGCAACCTGTGCGGCGAGGAACTTCCCCTGGCCGAGAAGGCAATTTCCGAGGGCGGAGCAATCATCGCCTGCGCACAGGAGCAGGAGCGTTTCGAGGAGATCGCGGCCGATCTGGGCGTCGATATCCCCGGTTTTGTCGATCTGCGCGACCGGGCCGGTTGGTCTGACGAGGCTGACAGCGCTGGCCCGAAAATGGCCGCACTGCTGGCCGATGCGCTGCACCCCGCCCCGGCGGTCCGCACGATAGACATCGCTTCCGAGGGCACGTGTCTTGTGCTTGGCGCGCCGGAGATCGCCTTTCACGCAGCCGAACGGCTGGCCGGAGCACTCGCGCTCACCGTTCTGCTGGAGGAAGAAACAGAATTGCCGACCACCCGTCGGTACGACATCGCCCTTGGCCGGTTGCGCGGCGCAGAAGGCGCGCTTGGGCATTTCGAGTTGCGCATAGACCGTTTGCAGCAATTGGAGCCGGGGGGGCGCGGCGCGTTTCGCTTCGGCGCGCCGCGAGATGGTGCGCGCACCGCCTGCGACGTGATCTTGGACCTGCGACCGGCAAGCCAGCCGCCGCTCTTTCCCGCACCCGCCAAGCGCGAGGGCTACCTGCGCGCGGACCCGAAAAGCACATCCGCCGTCGAAGCGGCGCTCCTCGAAGCCTCCCAAATGGTCGGCACGTTCGAGAAACCGCTCTACCTGAGCCTGGACCCGGTGCTTTGCGCCCATTCCCGCGCCGGGCAGGAAGGTTGCCGTAACTGTCTCGACCTCTGCCCGACCGGCGCGATCCGCCCCGATGGCGAACATGTCGATATCGACCCGTTGATCTGCGCCGGTTGTGGCTCCTGTGCCGCGCGCTGCCCCTCAGGGGCGATCTCCTTCGAAGACCCACCGGTGGCCGCCCTGATGTCGCGAATCGCACGACTCGCCGAGAGCTTCACCAAGGCCGGCGGCGTCCTTCCCCGCCTGCTCGTTCATGACCGGGACTTCGGAAGTGAGATGATCTCGCTTTCCGCCCGCTACGGGCGCGGATTGCCGGCGGATGTGATCCCGATGGATCTCGAACGCGTCTCGGGCTTCGGCCATGCCGAGATGCTCGCCGCCCTTGCCTGCGGCTTCGGCGCGGTGGACGTGCTGCTGGCCCCGGGCACGGAACGCGAAGCGCTGGAGCAGGAAAATGCGCTTGCCCTGGCGCTCGGCGGACCGTCTCCCGCGCTGCGCCTGCTGGAGCCGAAGGACCCCGAGGCACTGGAAACCATGCTCTACGGTGCGGCAACGATCCAACCACCCGCCCCGATCCTGCCGCTCGGTTCCCGCCGGCAAGTGGCCCGGCTCGCTTCCAAGGCGCTCAACCCGGACGCGACCGAACCGCTGCCGCTTCCCGCTTCCAGCCCCTATGGCACGGTCGAGGTGAATGACGACACCTGCACGCTCTGCCTCTCCTGCGCCTCGCTCTGCCCCTCCGGTGCCTTGGGCGACAACCCGGACCGCCCGCAACTGCGTTTTCAGGAAGATGCCTGCCTTCAATGCGGGCTTTGCGTGACGATCTGCCCGGAAGACGCCATTACCCTGCAACCGCGCATGGACCTCAGCGACGCCGCTCTCGGCCAGCAGGTGCTACGCGAAGAGGATCCCTTCGAGTGCATCGAATGCGGCACGCCCTTCGGTGTGCGCTCGACCATCGAACGGATCATCGAGAAGCTCGAAGGCAAGAACCCGATGTTCGCCAACCCGGAGGCGACCCGCATGATCCGAATGTGCGACGATTGCCGCGTCCGCGCCCAGTACCATTCGCAGGACAACCCGTTTGCCGGCGCGGACCGACCGCGCGTGCGGACAACGGATGACTACCTGAGCAAGCGCCGCGATCACTGATGCTGGATCGGCGCGCCCAGATCGGCCGGCGAAAGGCTTGCGGCATAAGCCGTGATGTCGGCCAGCTCGTCCAACGTCAACTCCACGGGCGCGAGCGTCGGCTGAAGGCCCGCCGGGAAAGGAGGCGTGATCTCTGCTACCTGGGTGAAGGAGGGATGCGGCTTGAGCGCATAGAAGGCTGCGAAACGGTCGTGCCAGTTCTCCAGGGTCCGAAGGACGGCAAAGGACGGTGTGGACCCCACCCCGTTCATGGCATTCTGCGGCCCGATCACGTGGCAGCGCCCGCAATGCGTGAGCGACAGCGCCGCCCCGCGCACGAGATCGCCGGAGATTTCTTCCTCCTCGACTTCAGCCCGCAGGACAGCGGCGACAGAGAAGACCGGCGGTCCGGCAAAGCCTTCGATCGCTCGGCTTCCGGCGTCGCTGCCCAGCCAGTCGAGGAATTTGCTCAAATGCGGGTGGTCGCTGGCTTCCGGCGACAGGGCAACAAACCACAACGCCTCATCCTGCGCGAAAGCCGCCACATCCCCTTCGGGGGCGAATGTCGCCTGCGCAGGCTCTCCCGGCGCCACGAGCGTTATGGGTATGCTGTTCTTGAGCGAAAACCGCGGCAGGAGGTGCCGCAGAAACCCGGTTTCTACCAGTTCGGACGGGGCTGCGATGAACAGCCGTCGTTCCTCGGCCTGCGCCGAAAGCGCGCCGCCGAGCACAATGGCAATGACACTTGCCAAATGGCCAAGTCGCACGTTTCCTCCCTTTCCTGCTCGCAGTCTGCGTGCCTCAAGGGTAGGGTGCGTTTCGATATTCCGTCAACTGCACGGTCAGCCGACCGGCTACAGCCAAGAAAAGACGAGGTAATTTCGAGATGACGATTTCCCGCGAGGCGGTTCTGGAAGTGTTGCGGAAGTTCTCCCTTCCCGGTGGAACCGACATCGTGTCCGCCGGAACGGTACGGGCACTCAATGTCGAGGACGGCAATATCCGCTTCGTTATGGAGGTCGCTCCCGAAAGCGCGAAGGCGATGGAAACGGTCCGGGCAGAAGCCGAAGCCGCGCTGAAGGCGCTCGACGGCGTCGGGCAGGTATCTGCAGTGATGACAGCCCATTCCGCCTCCGCGCCGCCCGACCTGAAGCCGCAGCGCCCCGCCGAGCCCAAAGGGCCGCAAAAGATCCCCGGCATCGAGCGCATCATCGCCGTGGCGTCCGGCAAGGGCGGCGTCGGCAAATCCACCGTCGCCGCGAATCTCGCCGTTGCGCTCGCCGCCGAAGGCCGTCGCGTCGGTCTGCTCGATGCCGATGTCTACGGCCCCTCGCAACCAAGAATGCTCGGCGTCTCCGGCCGCCCCTCCTCGCCCGATGGCAAGACGATCCTGCCCATGCGCAACCATGGCGTTACCATGATGTCGCTCGGGCTGATGACACAGGAGGACGAGGCGGTCGTCTGGCGTGGCCCGATGCTGATGGGCGCGCTGCAACAGATGCTGACGCAGGTGCAATGGGGCGCGCTCGACGTGCTGATCGTGGACCTGCCGCCCGGCACCGGCGACGTGCAGATGACGCTGGCGCAGAAGGCGCAGGTGACCGGCGCTGTGATAGTCTCCACCCCGCAGGACATCGCCCTGCTCGACGCGCGCAAGGGGATCGACATGTTCAACAAGCTGAACGTGAAAATCGTCGGCATGATCGAGAACATGTCCACCCATATCTGCTCGCAATGCGGCCACGAGGAACATGTCTTCGGCCATGGCGGCGTGCGGGCGGAGGCCGAGAAGCTCGGCGTGCCGTTGCTGGCCGAGATCCCGCTATCAATGGATGTTCGCCTGGCTGCCGATGGCGGCGCGCCCATCGTCGCCTCCAACCCGAACGCGCCACAATCCATGGCCTTCCGAGCCGTCGCGCGCAGCCTGATCGACGGAGGCAACGCGTGACGCCGGAGCTTCCCGTTTTTCCGCCGCTCTTTCACGGCCACCCCGTCAACGGCGCAGCAGACCCCTTCGCCAAGGCCTGTGCGCAGGCGCTTCTGGGCTGCGACTCCGGGCTCGTGGCCTACAATATCGGCGCCGACACGCTCAGGGCGGCCATCGTGCTTGCCCCCGAAGTTCCGCTGGAACCGGCCATGTCCGCCTTCATCGCCTGCGGGGTCGGGTTCCAGAACGCGCTCGGCGCCCTCGCCCCGCCCGAGGTCGCCGTGCACCTGACATGGGAAGGCGGCATTCGCGTCAATGGCGCGGGCTGCGGGCGCCTTCGCGCTGCCGCGTCCACCGCAGACCCAACCGCGCTTCCCGACTGGCTCGTGATCGGTCTCGAAACCCCGCTCCTGCCCACCGGCGACCCATCGCATGAAACGACCAGCCTGTTCGACGAGGGCTGCGCCGAGGTCGAACCGCTACGCCTGCTGGAAGCTTGGATCCGCCACACGCTGGTTTGGCTCAACACTCTGGAAGAAGACGGCAATCGCCCGCTCCACGCCCAATGGCAGGGCATTGCAGACGGCATTGGCGAAGACATGACGCACGGCGCGCTCTCCGGCACCTTCCTCGGGACGGATGAGGATTTCGGCATGTTGCTCCGAGCGTCGGACGGAACCCATGTCATCCCGATCAGCAGCATTCTCGAAGGAAAGAACAGGACATGAAACTGGCCCGCGCCATCCATCTGGACGAAAGCGACATGCAGGTCTTCGCCAACCCGGCCCGCACCGGCGAATGGTGCCTGAGCGGCGGTTTCGAATTTTCCAACTGGACCGAGGCCGACCTCACCGGCAAACCGCGCCAGGCCTTCTCGAATGGCTGGCTCGGCTGCGAAACCTTCGGACGGGTCACCTTCGTTGCCGTGGCACGGATAGAGCCGGAAGAACTTGCCACGCTCGAAAACACCCTCGCCCAGCATTTCGTCGATCTCTACGGCGCGCCTTCCCGAGAAGCCGCCCTGCCTGTCGCCAAGGAAGAGCTCGCCCAAATGATCGATCTCTGCGAGGAGCACGCCCCAAACACCCTGCTCACCGTCGCCCGCAGTCTCACCGAGGCCGGCATCCGCGAGCAATTCCGGTCGATCAAAAGCGAAGAGGCCAGCCTCGATCAATTCGCCGTGCATATCACGCCGGACGAATAGGCCACGCCTTCCTCTTTCGACATAGATCCTCGGGGGAGCCTCCGACCAGGAGGCATGGGGGGGCAGAAAGCCCCCCGTACCGGCCTCAGTTCTGGCCCGCGTTAAAGGTAAAGAGCTGCTCCCCTTCCAGCCGGTAGCCGTCAATCAACGCCTTCGCCCGGTCCGAGACCAACCAGGCCTCCAGCTGCCCGGCCAGATCCGCCTTCACATGAGGGTGTTTCTCCGGGTTCACCGGCAAATAGGCGTATTGGTTGAACAGCACCGGATCACCGGCAAAGAGCAGCTCCAGATCGCCCTTGTTGCCGAATTTGAGCCAGCTCGCCCGGTCCGACATCACGTAGGCGTTCAGCCCGCTCGCCGTGTTCAGCGTCGCGCCCATGCCAGAGCCGGCTTCCTTGTACCACTCGACCTGGCGCGCATCCGCCCCCACACCGGCCTTGGTCCAGAGCGACAGCTCCATCTTGTGCGTTCCGCTATCATCGCCACGGCTGGCAAAGGGGGCCTTGGCCTCGCTGATCGCCACCAGCGCCGCCGTCGCGCTCTCGGCATTGGCAATCCCCGCCGGATCGTCTGCCGGACCGATCAGGACGAAATCGTTATACATGATCTCGGTGCGGTGCGTGCCGAAGCCGCCTTCCAGGAACGCTTCCTCGGCCGGACGTGAATGCACCAGGATCGCATCGACATCGCCCGCCTCGCCCAGCCGGATCGCCTGACCAGTGCCGACAACGAGCAATTGCACCTCCAGATCCAGATCCTTCTTGATCTCGGGCAGCAGAATCTCCGAAAGGCCGGAATTGTGAAAGGAGGTCGTGACCGCCATCTTCATCACGTCGGCCCCGGCCGCCCCGGCGGCAAAGGCCACTAACACAGCACTCAAGAACAGCTTTCTCATTCCACGATATCTCCCTGCAGAAATGCCCGTGCTTCGGACGTTTGTGGTTTTTCAAAAAACCGCGCAGCCGACCCGTCTTCATGGATCCGACCGCGATGAATGAACAGGACATCGCTGGCCAGCCGCCGCGCCTGCCCCATGTCGTGGGTGGACATCACGATCCGTGTTCCCTCTGAATGCGCGCTCAGCAAGACCGCCTCGATCTCGCGCATGGCGCGGCCATCGAGGCTGGCGCAAGGTTCGTCCAGAAACAGGATTTCCGGCTTGCGGATCAAGGCGCGCGCCAGCGCAAGCTTCTGCCGTTCCCCGCCCGACAGAACGGGCGCCGGCCGCTCGGCGGCATCGGCCAACCCGATCCGCTCAAGCCAGCGCGCTGCCTCCGCCCGCGCCTGCTTGCGCGAACTGCCATGCAGCTGCATCGGATAGGCGACGTTCTCCAACACGTTCCGGCGCATCATGACCGGGATCTGGAACACGAAAGCCTGCCGCTCACGCGCCTTTTTCTCCGACACCTGCCATTCGACCGCCCCGGAGGCGAGCCGTTCCATGCCGTGCATCATGCGCAGGAGTGTCGTCTTGCCGGCACCATTCGGGCCAATCACGATCGTGAAACCGTCCGCCGGCAATTCGTAATCGACCGGCCCGACAATGACCCGCCCATTCTTGCGAACACGCGCATCTCGGAGCCGGAGCGGCAAGATAGGTTGCGTCACCATTGGCCGCTGACCTCCGTGCGCGAGAGGACATGAATCATCCAGTTCACGGCGATTGCCAGCCCGATCAGAACGAATCCGAGCCCCAGGGCGAGCGCGAATTCCCCTTTGCCGGTCTCCAGAGCAATGGCCGTCGTCAACACCCGCGTCGCATGGTCGATATTGCCGCCGACGATCATGATCGCCCCGACCTCGCCAATGCCGCGCCCGAATCCGGCCAGCGACGCGGTCAGCAGCGCCCGCCGCCCGTCCCAGACCAGCGCCTTGATCCGCTGCCAGCGGGTCGTGTTGAGCGAAATCAGCAGGTCGTGGTACTCGGCCCACATCTCGCGCATCGCCTGATGGGCGATCGACGCAATGAGCGGGGTCAGGATGATAACCTGGGCGATGATCATCGCCGCCGGCGTGAACAGCAGGCCAAACACCCCGAAAGGCCCCGACCGCGACAAGAGCAGGTAGACAACCAGGCCCACTACGACCGGCGGAAGACCCATCAACGCGTTCAGAATGGCAATCGCCGCCCGCCGGTGGCGAAACCGTTTCACCGCCAGCCAGGCGCCAAAGGGGATCCCGAGCAGCGAGGAAATCAGCACTGCGCTCAGGGTCACTTCCAGTGAACGTATCGAGATTTCAATCAGATCGGGATCGAGCGTCACGACCAACCGGCCGGCTTCAAGAAGCCCTTGCAATATATCGTTCATGGAAAAATGTCGTGCTCGCCCTCACCCCGTAGAGCGACCCTATCGGCAGAACCCTGCAGGAAGCCAGAGAAAATCCGAACCATGGGCGCTCCGGCCATAGTGCGGCCGCTTGTGCATACCGGAACAGACGCTTTGGAGGCGTGACAGTCAGAAACCGGCATAGGGCAGGAAACGCACTGGATCGCCGGGTGTCACATGCTGCTCCGCCTCGTCGAACGCAACGAGTCCAGTCGACCAGCTAAGGCCCGAAATCCGTCCCGATCCCTCACTAGCGAAGGCCTCCGCCCGCCCATCCGGGCCGATACGTGCGCGCAGGAATTCCGCCCGCCCCGGTTTCTTGCGCTTCTCGAAAGCCGCCGGCACATCGAACCCCTGCGGCTCCCGCCATTGACCGCCGGCCAGAACTTCCAGCGCGGGGCGCGCAAAGAGCAGGGTACAGACAAAGGCAGCGACCGGGTTTCCCGGCAGGCCGAAAACGGGCACCCCTTTCCAAAGACCGAGCGCCAGCGGGCGGCCGGGCTTGATGGCAATCCTCCAGGACGTGATCTGCCCCTCGTCGCGCAGAAGCGCGGAGACATGGTCTTCATCCCCGGTAGAGACACCGCCGGATGTCAGGACCGCATCCACATCCGCCGCCGCCCTGTCAAACCGCGCACGCAGGTCATCGCGCGCATCCGAAGCACAACCAAGATCGACGGCCTCAAAGCCCCATTGCGCCAGTTGCGCCAACAACATCGGTCGGTTCGCGTCGAAAATGGCCCCCGGCCCGAGGGTTTCCGGGTCAGATTGACCTGCGGAAACCACCTCGTCGCCATTCGACAGGACGCCGACCCGAAGTCTTTTGAAAACAGACACTTCCGAAACGCCTGATGCGACGAGAAAACCAATGTCCTGCGGTTGCAACCGGTGCCCTGCAGGCAGAATCGGTTGGCCGACGCGAATATCTTCTCCGGCAAGACGGCGGTTCGCGCCCTTCTTCAAGGGGCCATTGAACGCGATCCGGTCGCCTTCGCGGGCCACGTCCTCTTGCAACACGACGCTGTCCACACCCTCGGGCAGAATCGCTCCTGTCAGAACCCGAATGGCCGAACGTTCCGGCACAACCCCTTCATAGGGAACGCCAGCGGCCGCACGCCCGTCGACCAGCGGCATTTCAACCGGACCGTCCGGAACCGGGCCGCAAAACCCATAGCCGTCGACCGCGGAATTATCCGCCGGTGGGTTGGCGCGTCGTGCCTGCGCCGGTGCGGCGAGTACCATGCCCGCAGCCTGTTCCACGGGAAGAACCCGCTCGCCGACAACAGGAGTCATACGGTCGCGCAGTGTGCCAAGCGCGGTATCCATCGGAATCCAGTCCACTCCGGGCGGAAGCGCGAAGCAATCGTTCCGGAGTTTCGGCGGCGAGATCATTCGAAACCACATTCCTTTCGGATAAACGCCGCGATTTGCGCGGTGTCGTCCAGATGAAAAACCAGCCGATCATCGGTCAGTTGCGCCCGAACGGCCTCCGGCGAATCCGTTGCCACGGCCTGAATGGTCGGATCATCGATCGCGATCAGCCGCTGTCGGGTCTCCATGCGGCAGGCTTCGATCTTGGGATGGCGATCCCGCTTGTACCCCTCGATCAGGACGAGATCCACGGAGCGCATCTTGGCCAGCATTTCTTCCAGTGGCGGCTCTGAATGATCGCGCAATTCGTCCATGAGAACCCAACGTTTTGACGTAACCAGCATGACCTGTTCCGCGCCGGCGGCGCGGTGGCGATAGCTATCCTTGCCCGGTTGATCGACGTCGAAACGGTGATGGGCGTGTTTCACCGTCGAAACGCGCAGACCGAACGCAGTCATATCGTCAATCAACCGCTCCATGAGGCCGGTTTTTCCAGAGTTCTTCCAACCTGTTACGCCGTATACCTTCAAACCTTGCCCTCTTCGAAGCGGCGCCGGGCAATATCGAGGTCCGCCGGCGTGTTGACGTTGAAAAACGGGTCCCTGCCGTCGGGCGCGTCGAAGACGACTTCAACCGTGGCATGGACATCGGTCCACTGAACCACCTTTCGCACACCGCTTTCAAGCGCTTGGCGAAGATCTTCGCGTAGTGCGACGGGCCACAGGCCAAATGTGGGCTGACGTAGAGCGCCTTTTGACGGGTGCGGGGTCGCGGCGAGGACGATCTGTGCCGCCCCCCTTTCGGTCCGGAAGCGGTCGACGAGGTCACGGGGAAAGAAGGGCGTATCTGCCGCCACCGACACAATTTCGCTCGCTCCCAGTTCCGCCGCCCAATCCAGCCCAGCCAGAACACCGGCCAATGGCCCCACGTAACCGGGCAGGGAATCCGGGATCACCGGAAGACCGAATGCGTCGAACCGCTCGGTCGGACCGTTCGCATTCAGGGCGATGGAAGATGCTTGGGGGGAAAGTCGGTCGATTACGAGATCGAGCAGGCGTCGGTTCCCGATTTCCCGCAATGGCTTGTCGCCGCCGCCCATTCGTCGGGCAAGACCGCCGGCCAGAATCACCGCCGGGATGTTCGCCGCCTTACCCATCCTTGTCGGCTCCCTTGCGTTGGTGCGCACGTTTCTCTTCCACAATTTCTGCGGGATCGACGTCGAAGACAACGCGTTCTTCTCCACTCACGCAGATGAAGCGTTTTCCGCGCAACCTCCCGATCAATGTCATTCCGAACTGGCGCGCCAGTTCCACCCCCCAGGCCGTGAAGCCAGATCGAGAGACGAGAACGGGGATGCCCATGTGTGCGGTCTTCAATACCATTTCCGAAGTCAACCGACCGGTCGTGTACAGGATCTTGTCGGTCGGATCGGTCGCATTCTGGAACATCCAACCCGCCACCTTGTCCACGGCATTATGGCGCCCGACATCTTCAAGGTAAATCAATGGCTTATCCTGTTCGCAAAGGATAGTACCGTGGATCGCCCCGGCTTCGAGATAGAGCGATGGAATGCGGTTTATCTTGTTCGAAAGCGTGTAGAGCCAGCTGGTTCGGACCTCGCCTTGCGGCAGGGAAAGCCCTTCCAGCCCGTCCATCATGTCGCCAAAGACCGTGCCTACGGCACATCCGCTGGTGCGGGTTTTCTTCTTCAGCTTCTCTTCGAAGTCCGTCTCCCGGTCCGTGCGCACCACGACCACGCCGAGATCATCGTCGTAATCTACGCCGGTGATACGCACATTGTCGGGGATCATTCCCTGGTTCCGGAGGAAGCCGATCGCCAACAGGTCCGGATGGTCCCCGATCGTCATCGCCGTCACGATTTCCCGCGCGTTCAGATAGATTGTCAGTGGGCGTTCCGTGACAACGCGAAGGTCGATTTTCTCGCCCGAATGGTTGGTCCCCTCAACAGAGGCCGTCAGACGTTCGTCCTGGGGAGTGGGGGCAATTTCGAGTTCGGGAAGGTCCTGCAATCGTGCCAATTCACGTTCTCCTGTGCGCGTTCCGAAGATGGATAGTCACGAACGATACGAGCAACTGGGTTTCGGTTCAAATTTGGATTTTTGTCATGCAAAAAGCCCCGCTGTTTTATTTGCGGGG
>NZ_LOAS01000023.1 GCF_001558155.1 Aliiruegeria sabulilitoris | reverse complement strand
CCAGCCGGATGAAAAGCGCCATGTCCAGTTCCAACTTGGGGAAACGGTCTACGGTGGCGATGCCGTCGGCGCTGAGAGAGACGGTTACTTCGGTGGCTACGCCGTCGCCAACAGAGCCAAGTTCATCGACGACATCGCGAACCTGCAGACGATGACCGTCAATCCCGAAACGGATCGGGCGTACGATATCGACCTGACCGGCACG
The DNA here is from genome assembly GCF_001558155.1 of Aliiruegeria sabulilitoris. Lineage (GTDB taxonomy): Bacteria > Pseudomonadota > Alphaproteobacteria > Rhodobacterales > Rhodobacteraceae > Tropicimonas > Tropicimonas sabulilitoris. The sequence continues at coordinate 129,783 of NZ_LOAS01000023.1, read as the reverse complement.
AAGGCCGCGCTGGAAGCGCTGCGGGAATGCCAGACAGCAATGTCGAACTAGACCCTAGGCAGGCAAAAGGAGACGCGCCATGCACTACCTATCTCTCGCGACGCTCGCCGGCGTCACCTTGGCCGCCCAGGCGGCGGCCCAGGACGTTGGCACGCTTTCGCCCAGTGCGGATACCGAATACGCGCCGTATCTGCAGCACGATTATCCCAACCAGGTACTCTTCGGCGATACGCATCTGCACACCGCATATTCCGCCGATGCAGGACTTACCGGTGCAACAACCACACCTGACGATGCCTATCGCTTTGCCAAGGGGCAGGTCGTCACGTCGTCGAACGGCATCCCGGCGCGCCTGCAGCGACCGCTGGATTTCCTGGTTGTTGCCGACCACGCCGAGAACCTCGGTCTCTATATCGCGCTCGACGAAGACAGCCCGCTTCTCGAGGGCAACGAATGGGCCGCCGGGTTGAGCGACATCTTTTCGCCCCGGACCAAGGAGGCCAAGGACGAAGCCTATGTTTACTGGGGCAGCGCATTCTCGTCCGGTCCAAGTGGCGGCGATCCACTGGCTGACAGCCCGCTTGTCCAGACCATGTGGGAGCGCATTACCGAGGCCGCCGAACAGCACAACGATCCTGGTGCGTTCACCGCCCTGATCGGCTATGAATGGACGTCCGGCCCCGACGGCAACAACCTGCACCGCAACCTCATTTTCAGGGATAGCAAGGCAGAGGCCGATCAGGTTGTCCCCTTCAGCGCCTATGACAGTGACGACCCGGAAGATCTCTGGGACTGGATGGAGCGGTACGAAACGCTGACCGGCGGGCAGGTGCTGGCCATTCCTCACAATGGCAATCTGTCGAATGGCCTGATGTTCGATGACGTCACGCTGACGGACAAGACCCCGATCGACGCCGCCTATGCCGAGCGCCGGATGCGGTGGGAGCCGTTGTACGAAGTCACCCAGATCAAGGGCGACGGCGAGGCGCACCCGATGCTGTCGCCCGATGACGCCTTCGCAGACTACGGAACATGGGATGTCGGCAGCTTTGGTCCAGAGCTCAAGACCCCCGAGATGCTGCCACGGGAATATGCCCGCGAGGCGCTGAAGCGCGGCATGGCCTACGAAGCCAAACTTGGCGCCAACCCGTTCAAGTTCGGCATGGTCGGCTCGACGGATTCGCATACCGGCCTGTCGACCGCGCAGGAGGACAATTTCTTCGGCAAGGCTCCGATGGTCGAACCGACCGGCGACGTGCTGCGCTGGGAGGAAGAGATAACCGGCCGCCTCACACCCGACGATCCCGCCGATGACCAGATTCACGGCATCGGCCTTGCTTCCGGCGTTGCTGCTGTCTGGGCGCGCGAAAACACCCGCGAGGCAATCTGGGACTCCCTCAACAACAAGGAAGTCTATGCCACAACCGGAACCCGCCTGCGCGTGCGCGTCTTCGCGGGAACCGGGTTTGGCGCTGATGATCTCGTACGTTCCGATTTTGCGGCATACGGCTATGAGAACGGTGTGCCAATGGGCGGCGAATTGACCGGACTTGCCGAGGGCACCGTTCCCGGCCTGCTGATCCGGGCCCTGCGCGACCCCGACGCAGCCAATCTCGACCGTGTGCAAGTCGTCAAGGGCTGGGTCGATGCCTCTGGCGAAACCCAGGAGCGGATCTATGACGTGGCCTGCTCGGACGGACGTGCGATCATTGACGGCGCCTGCGATGGCGATTTGGGCAACACGGTGGACGTGACCACCGCGACCTATACCAACGCAATCGGCGCACCGTTCCTCGATACGCATTGGCAAGATCCCGATTTCGACCCGGCCCTGCGCGCCTTCTACTACGTGCGCGTCCTCGAAATTCCGACACCCCGCTGGACCACCTACGACGCGGTCCTCTTCGGCCTCGAGCTGCCCGACTTCGTGGAGCCAACCCACCAGGAGCGCGCCTACACATCGCCCATCTGGTACACGCCGGGCTAGCCCCATTGCCTGGAGGAAAAAGAAATGAGCAAGGTACTTTTGGGAGCAGTTTTGGGAGCTGCGATTGTGGGCGCATTGGTGTTTCTCCTCAATCAACCTGAACCCGTTCCACCAACGCCGGAAGAGAGATTGAACAAGGCAGCCGAAGAAATTCGCGACGCCACGCAAGAATCCGTCGAGGCGGCTTCGGATGCCGCTCGAGAAGCGGTCGGCGGCATTATGGGTCAGGTTGCCGAAGGCTATGCTGACGTGGCTGAACGGGTGGCCCAGACCTCTCAGGAAACTCAGAAGGAGTTGACTCGTTTTCTCGCGGAGTGGCGAGCGAAGGGTATCCTGACGGAGGAAGGCGTTGATTTTGCCGCGGCAACCGAGGCAATCGAAGGCAGCGAGCTTTCGGCTGAAGCCAAGGAAAATGCGATCGCGGTCTTGAATGCATTGCGGGATGCCCCCGGAACGTTCGAGAAAAAGCTCAACGCGCTCAATATATTGCTCGAGAAATGACCTGCCGCAGCTCTTTCGCGCCCGATCGGGCGCGAGGGAGCGAAACCTCATGGATGCCAGACAACTTGATCGTTGGGATCCTGCGCGAACCGCTCTTTCGCTCTCGCTTTGATGGCGGGACAGAATATGAGGAGACACCACCCATGCCGATCTGTATCCGAACTCCGGCAGCCGTTTTAGCGGCGTTGCTGTTACTGACGGGACCAATGGCCCCGCAGCCTGCTGACGCACAGACGCAGACGCAGTTCACACCACAATACTGCGAGGCCTATGCGCGTGATCGCGCCAACCGCAAATCGGGCGGTGCCATTGGCGGCGCGGTGGCGGGCGCGACCGCCGGCACTGCGGTTGGCCATATTGCTGATGGAAAACTGAGTTCCCGGCAAAAGGGGGCGGCTGTCGGTGCGGTGGTCGGGAGCGTGGCAGGCGCCGCAGATCGCAACAACCTCTACAACAAGTACTACCACGGCTGTCTGAGCGGCGTGATCTACCAGTGACCGCAGCGAGACCGAAATCGATGGAAAGGAAGACCATGAAGATCAAGTTCGCAACAGGACCGATCGCTGCCGCACTGCTTTGCGTTGTCGGTGGCGGCGCCACCGCCCAGGACACTGACGGCGACGGCATCTGGCAGGTCGAGGAGTTCACCTGCCGCGATCTGTTGATGCGTGGCGGGGAGGAGCGGGATTTTGTCCTCGTCTACATGCACGGCTTCATGAGCGGCAAGATGGCGGAGATGACGTTTGACACGCCCGCCCTGACGGCGGCGACCGATGCCGCTCTGGAATCCTGCATCGACACTCCGGATCAACCCTTGCTGGCCGCCTTCGAAGAAGCGCGGGGCTGAGGCAATGAATGCAAGGCCGTTGGCCTGCATTCGAACACTCACCAAATCCTGGATCGAGCGGACAGGCATCTAGGCAAAACATGCCTCGAAATTCAGGACAGGAGGGGCGCCGGGTTACAGTACCTCGTACCGGCGCCCCAACAAGACGATCGCTTTGGTCAATGGAGGCCCGCGTGACGCTGCGCTGCGTGTCATTTGAGAAGGGAGGGAAACGGTGGCAACGCCCTTGCCAAGCACCCTGCAGCGTTTTCTGTTACAGTCTCGGGAGGCTCGAACCCGATGTGTACCGCCGCAAAAGGAGCACGCACCGACGCGGCAGCGATCGCCAAAGACCGCGCCGCCACCCCGGTGTGCTGCTGTGGGAAAACAACCACCGGCGAGTCCGGCCGCGCGCCGTGTCTTTCATGAACAGAGCACAGCTGTCCTCGGCGGATCTGGAGTGTTGAACGTGCTGCCAATCGCTGCGGCCGATATGTGAGGGAAGAAGGGGAAGAAAATGCGCAAAACCCTTACTTTTGGTCCCGTCGCCATCACGATGGCCATCGCGCAAGTTTCCCCTGCGACCACGCAGAACGCCTCGGACAACCTTCGGGGCTTTCTCGACGGCCGCGAGATTTCCGTGCCGTTGGACAATTTCGTGCGTGCGGCTTCAGATATCGCGTTCAGAAAATACCTTTCGCTGTCTGGCGGCGTAAATGCGTTTGTCCATATTCGCACGCCCACGCCGATCGATCAGCAGGCTACGATCCGGATGAACTGCGACACCCTATACTGCATCGCGGTGATCGACATCGGCGAAGGTGCGACGTTGATCCTGCCGGACACGGGCGCGGGATACATTTCCGCGCAGGTTATCAACCAGGACCACGACATGAATGCGGTCTTTGTTGGCGGAGCTAGCCACACGCTCGACGTGGAGACCTTCGACGGCCTTGTGAAGGCCCCAGTCGAACTCGCGCGCTTCGGCACCTCCAACTCCGGCGTCCTCGGAACCAAAGGTGAAGTCGATCCCATCCGAGCAGCGTCCTACGTGCTCGGCTGCGTTGACAAAACCGACGGCGAAACACCTTGCAAGGTCACCGTCAAGGATGTTCCTGTCGATGCCTTCGGGTCGGTGACCGTCCACAATGCCGAGGGCTATCTCGAGGCGAACGGTCTGGGCGTGAACAGCTACAACAATTTCTCCACCGAGCCGAATGAGGACGGCGCCTTCACGCTGCATTTCGGCGACTGCGGCGATGAGCGCGTGAACTGCATTCCGGTAACGCCCGGCTGGAACTATGCTGTACGGATGTACCAGCCCCGGGAGGAGATCCTCGACGGCAGGTGGAAGTTACCGGCCGCAGAGCCCGCGTAATGGAGGCTTTGCTGCGCCTTGGCACGTTGGAAAGAGGCTCGGGAGCAGATCCGGATGGACCCGGGCGTTCCTCAACCACCCTCATCCGGGGAAGACAGGATCGGAGGATGATCATGACCACAAGAACCACACTCATACTGGCCTTGTCCGTCGCCCTTACGGCGTTGGCGGGGCCGGCGATTGCGGACAACAAGAAGCCCGGAAAGGCCTATATCATCCCGCCAGGCAAGGCCAAAGGGACCCCGCCCGGTTTGGCCAAGAAGCCAGGTGGGATGCCGCCCGGACAGTACAAGAAGATCTATCGCAAGGGCGACAAACTCTCCGGCGACTACGTCTGGATCGACGATTATGACCGCTGGCGTCTTCCGCCTTTGATGCCGGGCCAGGGCTATGTGCGCTACGACAATGATGTCTACCGGGTTGCCCGCGACACAGCCACGGTGCTCGAGGCCATCGGCATCGTCTCGGATCTAATGCGCTGACCAGGGGCAGCCAATGAGGTACTGGAGTTCTGAACTCGGGCGTCCTGATGGTATGGTCACAAGACGCCCCCTGCGCGGGGCGACGGTCAACGAGCATTGGCCGGTAAACGGGACCGGCATCCTGAGCAGATTGCGACCCAATGACCGGCGAAACGGGGAGAGAGAATGATGCAAAACCACTTGGCAACCATTTTGGCGGCATTGCTTGCGGCAAAAACCGCGACGGCACAGGACGTGGACAAACCGGTCCGACTGGTCCTTCAGATCACGGTCGACCAACTGCGCACTGATCTGATCGACCGTTATTCGGCAGGATTTGGCGAAGGCGGCTTCCGTCGCCTGCTCGACGAAGGCGCCTTCTTCGTCGATGCCCATCACCGCCATGCCAACACCGAAACGGTGGTCGGCCACGCCACGCTTGCCACCGGCACCGATCCGGCGATCCACGGTATGGTCGCCAATGTCTGGCTGGACCGGGCCTCGGGCGAGTTGGTCTACAACGTCGAGGATCCAGACTATCCGCTGGTTGGCGAAGGTGGGGGCGTGAATACCGCGACCGAGATCGACCCGACGCAAAAGCTCGCCACGACCCAGGGCCGCTCGCCCCGCAACATCCGCACCACCACCATCGGTGACGAGATCGCCCTGTCACTCGGGCCCAATGCCAAGGTGTTCGGCGTGTCGGTAAAGGACCGCGGCGCGATCACGATGGCAGGCCACACAGGCACGGCCTACTGGTTCTCGAAAGCTGCCGGCGAGATGACCACCAGCACCTATTACATGCAGGCCCTTCCCGACTGGGTTGATGCCTGGAATGCCAAGGGCATGCCGCTGGCCTACGCGGACACCGCCTGGGAGCTTGGGGCAGACCCCGCGACCTATCTGTTCGGCGATGCGGACGACATGGAGTGGGAGACCGATTTTCCAGGCTATGGCCGCACGTTCCCGCATCCCTTTGGGCCGGCTGACGGGGATTACTTCACCACGCTTCTGACAGTGTCTCCCGCCGGGGATGAAATCACGGCGGACTTCGCCAAGGAGCTTCTGGTCGCCGAAGACCTCGGCACGGACGGCGTGACGGACTACTTGTCGGTCAGCTTTTCATCGACAGATTACGTCGGCCATTTCTTCGGGGCTTCGAGCCTGGAATCCGAGGTCAATCTGCATCGGCTCGACCGGACACTTGCGGACTTCCTTTCCTTCGTCGACGAGAAGGTCGGGTTGGATCGGACGCTGGTGGTACTGTCGGCCGACCACGGTGCTTCCGAAGCGCCGGGATACCTGAACGCGCTCGGTATCGGTGGGCAATACTTCAACTTCGACGACATTGACACAAACGATGCGATCCTGGCGCTCAAGGCGGAATTCGGCGTTGGCGAAGACCTCGTGGACCAGTTCTTCCAGCCCTACCTCTACCTCAATCGCGATGTCATCGCAGAAAAGGGCCTCGACCTTGGCGAGGTCTCCCACCGGGTTGCGGAGGAGTTGCGCGCGTTCCCCGGCATCGCCTACGCAGTGTCCAGCGAGGATCTTCGTGCCGGCGCCGTGGCCAACACACCGGTCACCCAAGCCGTGCTCGCCAATTTCAACGAGGACCGCTCGGGCGACATCTACGTGGTGTTCGAACCTCATTGGTTCGTCGCGGATTTCGACGGCCAGTCGGTCACCGGCTCGCACGGCTCGCCATGGCGCTATGATACCAACGTACCGGTCATCTGGATGGGCCCGGGTGTGCCGCAGGGTCGGATAGGACGTCCCGTCGAGACTGTCGACGTCGCCCTCACAATCTCCGCCTATCTCGGCATTCGCCAGCCATCTGGCGCCAGCGGCCGGATCATGACCGAGGTTACTGAATGACTGAAGGCAGCCGTGCGATGCTCGACGTTCCCATTGCAGATCCAAAGGCCGGCTCGATGTCGGCCTTCGGGACATCTCGGAAATTCCGGGGCGTGCCGGCACGTCTGTTGATGGCCACGGCTTTCAGCGTCGCTCTGTCAGGCTGCGCTGGCAGTCCGCCCAATGTTCAAAAGAGCCCGTCATTCGCTCCGGAGGACACCGGGACGACCTTTCTCGCGCAGCGGTCAAAGGGCCTCGGCGATCCGGGTGACGGCCGTTCGGGCATCCACATGCTCGTGGATGGCCCTGAAGCTCTGGGTGTTCGGCTTGTGCTGTCGGAAAAGGCCGAACGGAGCATCGATGCGCAATACTATCTGCTTCACGACGATCCGACCGGCCATCTGTTCACCTGGTCCCTGTTGGAGGCGGCCGATCGTGGCGTGCGTGTTCGGCTTCTTGTCGATGACATGGACACCAGTAGCTACGACGCCATGACGGCCGCGCTGAGTTCTCATCCGAACTTCGACATCCGCCTTTTCAATCCGTTCGCGCGGGGCCTTGGCAAGAATATCGCCTCGGCGTTCGACTTTCGCCGGGTCACCCGGCGGATGCACAACAAGTCCATGACCTTCGACAATCAGGTCACGGTCGTGGGAGGCCGAAACATCGGCGCCGAGTATTTCGCCGCCCGGGACGACAGCAATTACGACGATCTCGATCTTCTCGCGGCCGGTCCGGTCGCCCGCGAGGTTTCCCGGAGTTTCGACGACTATTGGAATAGCCCTTTCGCGATCCCGGTCGCGGACGTGGTCAGGAACAGAGACAAAAAACTGTCACTCGGGGAGGCCAGGAGCCGTCTGTCGGTGCTCGCCGAACAGGCGCGTACAACGGAATATGGAGATGCGCTGACGCAAGGCATCCGTGACGCCCTGAACTCCGGCGACCTGGTGCTCGATTGGGTTCCGGCGACCGTCATGGCCGATCCGCCCGAAAAGGCCGACTCCAGATCCGACACGACAGAGACCCTGTTCGCCGCAATGATTCCCTACTTCCAGTCCGCTCAGACCGAGCTGGTCGTGGTATCCGCCTATTTCGTTCCTGGCGAAAGGGGAACGGAATTCCTGGCGTCGCTGGAGGAACGTGGCGTGCAGGTTCGGATCCTGACCAACTCGCTCGACTCCACCGATGTGACACCCGTGCACGGTCACTATGCGCATTACAGAAAGGACCTGCTTGAGGCAGGGGTCGAGCTGTGGGAGCTTCGGCCGGACAAGGCTCGCCCGGATCGCGAGCTTCTCGGCCTCGGCCAATCGCTCTCAGGCCTTCACAGCAAAGCCTTCACGATCGACCGACACTACTTGTTCATCGGCTCGTTCAACTGGGATCCGCGGTCGGTGTTCATCAATACCGAAATGGGAATCCTGCTGGAGGATCGGGAGAGTGCTCAGCGCGCTATGGCGAACTTCGACCGCGCACTCGTGGACGTCGCCTACAGGCTTCGGCTTGGCGAGAATGGCCAGATCGAATGGCTTGCCCGCGGCAAGGACGGTTCCTGGGTAGCCCATAGAAAAGAGCCTTCAAGATCTGCGTGGCGCAAGTTCATGTCAGGCGTCTACGGAATACTGCCAATCAGGAGCCAGCTCTGAACAGCTGTGCTCCGCTTGGTGGGAAGGCTTCATCTTGCGACCCCGCGCGGCAAGACGGGCACCATGAAGAAGCCGATACCCGTCGCTGGCATGCCACCGAAATCTAAATAAGCATCGCCCCCATGGACCGCTTCAACGCGCTCGGCACCGCCGAAATCCTTCGCATGGCATGACATCAACGGGCAAAGGGAAAGTCATGCCTCAGGTGCAAGGTATGCGACACCGCCGATCATACAGGCCGAGCCAGTTGCGCCAGAGGTTACTTCCGGTTGCATCATTGGCTCGGCAATCCGTTCACGACGAGAAACATCCAATATCACAGCCTTAGGATCTTTCTCATTAAATATCTGTATATTAGGGCGTACCTACGACATACCCAAAGCTTCCTTGTACATTTCCAGCACCGCCTCTTCCTCGGCAATGTCATCGGGCTCGCGCTTGCGCAGCGCAATCACCTTGCGCAACACCTTGGTGTCGTAGCCGCGCGCCTTGGCCTCGGCCATGACTTCTTTCTGCTGCTCGGCGATGTCCTTCTTCTCCGCCTCCAGGCGCTCATAGCGCTCTATGAACTGGCGCAGTTCACCCGCTGCCACCTTGTAGGTGGCGTCGCCTGCGTTCGTGGCCTCGATACTCGTGTCGTCCATGGCTGCCCGCGCCTCCTGCGCTGTTGAATTCGATGGATGCCGAAGCCCTGATCTAACCAGCCGCGCTCCCGCTCGCAAGGCCGGTTGCAACCGGAGCCGCGAGCCGGTAGCGCAGGAAGGCAGAAAACCGGCGGCGGGAGGGAACCATGGAAATTCTGATCTGGATCGGGGCGGCGATCTCGCTGACCGGGCTCGCCGGGATCATTGGCTGCGTGGTGACGGTGGCACGGGCCAAGCGCGCGCAGCTCGATGACGAGGTGATGCGGGCAAAACTTCAGAAGGTCGTGGTCTGGAATCTCGGCTCGCTCTTCGTCTCGGCCATCGGCCTGATGATGGTGATCGTCGGCATCTTCCTCGGCTGACGCGCGCCGTTCAGGTGCCCGGTCACGCGTCGGACGGCCCCCCGGCAGCGATAAGCCGATCGAGATAGGCCGGCGGGGTCCAGAAGCGCGCATCCTCGGTCTTCGCCAAAAGCTCCAGGCGATCGCGCAGCGTGGCCAACCCCTGCCGACCGGCCTCGTACATCGGCCCGCCGCTGCGCCGCGGATAGCCAAGCCCACCGATTGCGACCAGGTCGATATCGGCGGCCCGTCGCGCCCATCCTGCTTCCAACAGGCGGACGCCCTCCAGCACCAGAGCGAGGTGGCAGCGCCGGCGGATCTCCTCCGGCGAAACCTCCCGCACCACGACTCCGGCCTCCGCCCGCAACTGTCTCACGAGCGCGTCCACCTCGCCGGAGGCCACGCCTTCGGGGATGCCCTTGGGGTAATCGTAGAACCCCTGCCCGGCTGCGCGTCCAAAGCGGCCGGCGGCGGCAAGGCGCTCCAGAACCGGCACATGGCGGTCGCGCGGGTCGCGCCCAGCGGCGGCGGCCTGCCGACGGGCAAGGAAAGAATGGAGCCCTGCGCGGTCCAGCATCCGGAACGGTCCTTCCGCATAGCCCGCCGCCTCCAGGCAGGAATCGATCTGGCGCGGCGTCGCCCCGTCTTCCAACAGGTGTTCGGCGGCCAGCAGCAGCGCTTCGGCCAGCCGGCCGGACATGGCGCCTGCTGCACGGTTGCCGGTCACGACCGGTTGCCGTCCGAGGTCCCGCACGAGTTGTACCAGCGCCGCAAGCCCCGCCTGTGAAAGCTGCAGCCCGGGCAGGATCTCCACGATCCCGGACGCATTTTCGGGGGCTGCCGGGAACAGGGCACAGGCGTCGCCCACCTCCAATGCGGCGTTTGTCAGCTGCGGGGTGACGGTGCCTTCGCGCAGGAAACCGACAATGCCGCTCGCGGTTTCACTACGGGGGGCGCTGCTGCCGTAAAGGACCAGATCACACGGCCCCGGCGCGCAGGCGCTGCTCAGGCGGGCAAGCTGCTCGGCCCGCCCGGCTGCATCCAGCAGACCAGCGGACATCGCCGCCGCAACCTGTGCCCCGATCCGGGAAAGCCCCGCGCGCAGACGCCCGGCGTCGCTATCCGACAGCACGACTTCATGACCCGCCGCCAACAGGGCGTGCCCAAGATCCGCCGCTTGCGGGGTTGCGCCGTGAATGGCAACCGAACCGAGCGGACACGTCGCGGCATCCCCGGTCTGCGGTACGGCACGTTCCGCCTTGAGCACATGCTCCAGCGCCCGCGCGGCGTCGGAACGGTTCACCTGCTTCGCGGCGGCCAGTTCAAAGGCAAGTCCGGCCTCGAAAGGCAGGACAAGCGCCGCCTCCACGCATTCCACCAGATGGGCCTCGGCCGAGTTGGACGGCGGATTCCATCGCTTCCGGATTTGCGCGACGCCAGACGAAAAGCGCGCCCGGTCGGCGAAGCCCTCGGTACGTTCGCGGCTGCGGCGGGGGCCGGCACCGGCCTCCATCAAGCGGCGGGCAAGCGAGACCGCCGCCCCTTCCAGACCACCTTGCACCACGCCATCGACCAGCCCGACCTCGACCGCCTGCGGCGCCTCAACCGGCGCGCCGGACAGCAAAAGCTCCAAGGCCTGCTCCGCCCCGAGGATTCGGGCCAGTCGCTGGCTGCCTCCTCCAGCCGCGATCCCGCCCCGCACGACATCGGGCCAGCCAAGCCGCGCGTCGGGCTCGGCAAGACGGAAATGGGCCGCAAGCGCAAGCTCCGCCCCGGCCCCGATCACATCGCCGCGCAACCCCATGATGACGGGCATTTCCAGCATTTCCAACGCAGAACACAGTGCGCAAAGCCCGTCCTCTGCGGCCGGGTCCAAGGGCAGAGGGGGGACCACCTTCCCGGTCAGAGTGCCGGAGAACAGCATCACCACGGCCCGCACCCGCGATGCTGGCAGGGTTTGGCTGACGAGTTTGGATAGCGCCGCGCGGCCCTGGGCATCGGGCGCGTTTCCAGGCGGCGTTTCCAACCGTGCGACCAGCACATTGCCGGAATGTTCGAGCTTCAGCCGCTCCACCTTGCGCTGCCCCTTAAGCCTGTTGTCTCCGAGGCATCAAAGCCGCGACGGGCCGGGAAGACAAGGCCAAGAGCGGCGGTCGTGGGGGGTCAACGGCTAAGATTGCGGGCACATTCGGCGCAGAACGGAGTATAGGGAAGCAGGTCCAGCCGGGCTTCGGCGATATCCTCACCGCATTGCACGCATTCGCCGTAGTTGCCGTTTTCGATCCGTTCGAGCGCCGCACGGATCGCGGCGATCTCCACCTTGCCCGCGCGCCCTTCGCCCTCCAAAACCTCGTCGGTTTCGCGCTCGACGGCCAGTTCCTCCCAGTCGCGGGACTGGTGGCTGTCGAGTTCGGCGTCGATCTCGTGCAGCTTCACATCCAGCGCGGCCAGTCGCGCTTCAAGCTGCGCCTTGCGTTCCTGGATGTTGGTCATAGCTCATTCCTCCGCGCCAAGCATTGGCAAAACAGGCTAAGACGCCTGCGCGGATGCGTCCTTGACGCAAATCAACTCAATTCACGGCTTGATTTCCCCTTTGCGTTAACGGATCAAGGCGCATGGATATTCGCGCTCTGACAGATGCCTATTCGGTGTCGCCACAGATCACACCAGACGACGTTCCCACGATCGCGGCGGCGGGCTACGGCACGATCATCTGCAACCGCCCGGATGAGGAAATCGTTCCGGGCCTGCGCGCCGCTGACATTGCTGCCGCCGCGCAGGCAGCGGGGCTTAAATTCATCGAAATCCCGCTCTCGCAAAGCGAGAACTTCGTGCGCGACGTGGCACGGCAGCGCGAAGCGCTGGAAATGGCCGAGGGGCCGGTTCTGGCCTATTGCGCGTCTGGAACGCGCTCGACCATCGTGTGGATGTTCGGCGCCGTCAAAACGCTTCCGATTGGAGACCTGCTGGAGACGGCAAACCGCGCCGGCTACCCGCTGGCGGCCCTGCGCCCGCAACTCGAAGCCGCCGCGCAAATGTGACCCTCGCGCCGCCCCTACTGCACACCATCCACGTGACCGCGGGACGCCACGCAGGACAAGCACCTTCCAGTATGCATTTTCGTCGCGGTCGGTGGCTCCCGTTTCTGCCCAACCCAAGCAAGGTGCGACGCCTGAGCGCTGCCGCCGGGCGCATAGCGATCTTGACCCGAATGACGTCGATCACTGCTTGAAGCGGGAGGTCCCCCGCAACGTGGCCGGTCGGCCGACGAAAGGTCCACAAGCTGCACCCGTCAGGAGATATCGGGCAATCCTTGCAATGCCGACAGGTCCATCGGCGCCGCCATGGGCTCGAGACCGATATCGGGCAACCCGCCCTCCGCCAGCGGTGCCGCCGCGAACGCCTCATCGTCCAACCCAACCGGATCGGGTAAGGCCGCACGCGGCAGCGGCGCAAGCCCGCCCGCGCCGGCACCGATCAGGTTCGACATCCCGGATTGAGGTCGTTCTGCCCCGGCTTCGCCCGCCCCCAGCCGAACCGCGCGCAGGCCCAGGCTCTGCCCGAGCCGGCAGCGGCCAAGCGGGATCTCCTCCGTTCCGGTGAGCCGCACATTGTCTATCGCGGAAAGCGGGATCGGGATTTCATCGCCCACCTTGAGCGTTGGGATTGCGGAGATCGGTAGTTTGAAACGATGCAGGATGGCCTCCAGCCGAACCTCGCCCTCCAGGACGAGACCTTCGAGACCGGGTGCCCATTCCGGGTCCGCCGGCTTTTCCAATGAAATGCGCGGCTCGGGGAGCGCCAGCGCATCGCTGCGCCCCTCCGCCGGGAGCGCAAGCAGGAGCTGCCCTTCCCGCGTGCCAATCTCGAAATCGAGCGAGAGCCCGAACACGCGGTAGTCGATCTCCTCCAGCAACAGGCCCAGCGGGCGCAGATCCTCGACATGGCTCGAATAGCCAAAGCCGCTCGCCCAACGGGCCTCCGGCCGCCCCGCAAGCGTGGCCTCGAAACGTTGAAGCATCGCATCGATGAGATCGGCGGCGAGCGCCGCATCCGTCCGCGTGACCCGCCGCGACGGCGGCGACGACTGGGAGACGGCACCGGTCATCTGTTTCTCGATGATCGCGGAGAGCGCCTTGACGTCCATCGAGAGCAGGCCTTGCCCATCGCCCGGCCCCTCCAAAACTGCCAGAAGCCCCTGTTCCGGCAGGCGTTCCAACAGATCGGCGAGAGAGACGATTCGCTCCGAGCAGCTCGTGGCCACCACGGCCAGCCCGAAGCTTTTCTCCGCGGCCTTGCTCAGGGCGCTCGACAGCGCCTTGGCGGGCAAAACGGTCTGGCTGGCCGGAGCGGAGTTCCGCCCGGCTTCCACCTTGCGCTTGAGAACATCTTGCCGGGCCTCCTCGGCCATTGCGATCTCATCCCGTTTTCTGCGCACCCACCAAGGGCGCACAGTTCACACAGGGCCAGATTGAGCAGAACTCCCTTGGGAAATGGTTAAGAGCCGCGATGATTGCGAAAACGCCTAGCTGGCTGCGGCAACCAGCCCGCGCGCCTCGGCCAGCGGCACACTCACGCGAAAGGCCGCGCCGCCCTGCCCGGGCAGGTATTCGATACCGCCACCCAGCCGGGTCATGATCTCGCGACAGATCGCCAGCCCCAGCCCGGCCCCACCGGCGGCGGATTGATCCGACAACCGCGAGAATTTCTCGAAGATGATGTCCTGACTCCGCGCCGGAATACCGCTGCCATTGTCGATGAAATCCACCACCAGGCGTCCGCCGCTCTGGCGCACCCGGATTTTCAGCACAGGCACGTCGGCATCGCAATACTTGCGCGCATTGCCGATGAGGTTGATGAAGACCTGCGTCAGACGATCCGAATCCGTGATCAGGCTCACCTCTTCCCGCGCGCGGTCGCGGATGATGCGCATCGCGCCATCGGCACGGATTTCGATCATTTCGCCCGTTGCGGCAATTGCCCGGTCGATCATGTCCACCAGCCGCGCCGGGCCAATGCTCAGGCTGACCTGGGCGTTTTCCAAAACCGACAATTCCAGCAGATCATCCAGAAGCCGCGTCAGGCGGATCGCCTCGTCGTGGATGATTCCAGCGAAACGACCGGTCTCCTCCGCCGTCATGCCGCCTTCGCGCAGGATTTCGGAAAAGGCCCGGATCGAGGTCATCGGCGTGCGCAGCTCGTGGCTGATCTGGCTGAGAAAGGCGTCTTTCTGGATCGACAGCTCGGTGAGTTTCAGGTTGGCTTCCCGGAGCTGCCGGGCCGTGCGCTCCAACTCGGCCGACTGAGTCTCGAGCTGGTTGGAATATTCCAGGATCTGCTGCGCTTCGTCGGCCACGCGGATCAGGTCCTCGACCAGGATCGAGGAAGAACCGGCGATCTGGCCCACCATCGCATGCGCCGTGGCCGCGCCCACGGAAGCCGACAGTTCGCGCTCCAGAAGGTCGAGAAATTCCGGCGTGGTGTCGGGCAGATAGCCGACCTTGCCCTGCCGGCTCGCCTCGGCATGGAAAAGCGCCTGCGCCTCGCTGGAGCCGAGGATGCGCTGCGCCATCATCAGCAGGTCCTCCGCTTCCGCCGAACCGCGCGTCCAGCCGCGCGCGCCCAACGTGTGTTCGAACACATTCACCACCTGCGCCCCCTGCAGCCGCTCCAACGGGGTCGGGAAGCTGATGATGGACACCCAGCAATAGGCGACCGTGTTCAGCATGATCGACCAGAACAGCGTATGGATCAGCGGATCCATCCCCTCGACGCCGAAAAGGGCCTGCGGGCGCAGCCAGTGGAAGCCGAACAGACCATTTTCGATGATTTGGCTGCCGATCGGACCGGAGGGGCCAAAGCTCGGCAGAAACAGCGTGTATGCCCAGACCGTAAAGCCGGTGATCAGCCCCGCCGCGGCCCCCGCGCGCGTGCCTCCGCGCCAGAAAAGCCCGCCCAGAAGCGCCGGCAGCACCTGCGAGACACCGACGAAGGAGATCAGGCCGATAGAGGCCAGCGCTGCCGAGCCCCCCGAGAACCGGTAGTAGAGATAGCCGAAGAGCAACACCGCGATGATCGCGAAGCGCCGCGCCTGAAGCACCACGGCGCGCACATCGCCCGAGACCACCGCGCCCTCCTTGTGCCGGCGCAGGTAGAGCGGCATGACAACATGGTTGGAGACCATCGTGGCCAGCGCAAGTGCCGCGACGATGACCATCGAGGTGGCCGAGGAGAAACCGCCAAGAAAGGCGAACATGGCCAGCCCGTGCCATTCTTCCTTGAGCGGCAGCGTGAGCACGAAGAGGTCCGGGTTGGCCCCTTCCGGCATCTGCTCCAGCCCGATCACGGCAATCGGCACCACGAAGAGGCTCATCAGGCAGAGATAGAGCGGGAAGGCCCAGGAGGCGGAGGCGAGATGCGCCTCGTCGTCATTCTCGACCACGATCACCTGGAACATGCGCGGCAGACACAGGATCGCCGCGGCCGAGGTGAAGATCAGCCCCGCCCAACGCGAGGGTTGGATCTCCCAGCCCGCGATCTGCGAGTTGTCGATACGCGTCAGCATGTCTGCCGGCCCGTCCGCCAGCCCCCAGACCACGAAAATCCCGACCGACAGCAGCGCCAGCAACTTGACCACCGCCTCCACGGCAATGGCCATGACCACGCCATGGTGGCGCTCACTGGAATTGAGATTGCGGGTGCCAAAGATGATGGTGAACACCGCCAGCCCGAATGCCACCAGAAGGCCGGTCGAGGCGGGGTTCGCCGGATCCCAGAACTCGCTGTCCGGATTGGCGAAAACGCCGAACGACAGTGTAACAGACTGCAATTGCAGCGCGATATAGGGTGTGGTGCCGATCACCGCGAGGATCGTGACCAGCACGCCAAGCCCGTTGGATTTGCCGTAGCGCGACGAGATCATGTCGGCGATGGAAGTGATGCGCTGTGAGCGGCCCACCCGAACGAGCTTGCGCAGCAGCAGCCACCAACCGGTAAAGACCAGCGTCGGCCCGAGATAGATGGTGATGAATTCCAGCCCCGAGCGCGCCGCGTAGCCGACCGCGCCGTAGAAGGTCCAGGCGGTACAATAGACCGAGAGCGACAGCGTGTAGACCAGCGGTGTGCGCAGCCATCCGCCCCCCACCCGCTGCGTCCGCCGCTCCGCGAAGGCCGCGACCCCGAACAGGAACGCGACATAGATCAGCGAGACTGCAACCAGCAGATTGAAGGACATACCCTAGTGCTCCCTGCCATCGGGGTCGGGCGGCGGCGCGCTCTTGCGCAGCGGCTCGGACAGGCGATGGGCCAGGAAAGCGGCGGCAAAGATCAGAAGGAACCAGACAAGAAAGGTATAGACCGCGCCGGCGGCCGTACCGTGATCGTGCGCCCAGAGCATGGGCAGCAGCAAAAGGGCTGTGCCGAAGGCGGGCAGAAGCCGCGCGGCATCCATGATCCGGCGGCGGCGATAGATCTCGCGGCCGAGAAACAGCGGCACCCGGCTGCGATCATCCCCGTCAAGGGGCATTTCGGCCCAGCTGTCCCATCGCTCCGGCAAACGTCCCGATTGCGGACCGTCCGGGCCGCCGGGCGCCCCGCTCACGCAGCCCCCGTGGCGCCCTCGAGCAGCGCGTTCACGGCCTCAAGGACCTCGGCATTGGCAAAGGGCTTGGTCATGAAGCGATTGACACCATAGCGCTCGGCCAGTTCCCGGTCGCGCCCTTGGCCCTTCGCCGTCAGCATAAGAACGGGAAGCGTGCCCGTCGCGGGAACGCCGCGCAGCTCCTTGAGAATGTCGAAACCGGATTTTCCGGGAAGCATCACGTCGAGCACGAGCACATCAGGCGGGTTGGCCAGAACGGCTTCCACGGCCGATGCACCGTCGGAATGGGTGTCTACCACCCAGCCGTCGCGTGACAGGATGAAACGGATGGCCTCGATGATGTTTGGCTCATCTTCGACCAACAATACGCGCTTGCCCATTCGGCTCCCCTCCGTCAGGCCGGAAGTGTCCTCCGATCCTTCCGCCCGCACACACTATGCCGCTTCTGGTGGCGGTGTCAAAACGCCTCTGACATGATCGAGGGCTCCCGACGCGCAGCGCAGACGGCGCGCGGGCAGATGCGGCAGGAGGTGCCGACTTCCTGCGGAGGCTCGAGGATCTCTGCGCCGACAATCTCCAGCGGCAGGATCAGCATCGCCGCTTCGAGCACCTGCGGGCCGTCGAATCCCGCAGGCTGCGCGGGCTGGCAGACGGCATAGGCGACGAAACCGCGCGGGTTCCGCCCGCCGATTTCCACTCTTCGGCGGACAGGCGCCATCGGTCGGGACAGGGCCTGGTAGAGCGGCCAGAGCGGACAGGCGGCCGAATAGCGCGGCAGGGGAAAGCCCTCGACCGGCTTGCGGAAGGTCAGCGTTCCCGAGCCGTCGCAGGTCACCAGACCGATTTCCGCCCCAACAAGCTCGGTCGGAAGCGTGGCCAGCCGACGGAATACCGCCGTCAGGTCCACACCGAAGCGAACGGAGAGCGCCGCGGGGTCGAACCCGGTCGCAGTGGCCGCTTCGGCAAAGGATTTGAGCGGCATGTGCTCGGCATCCTTGCGATAGCGTTCGAGGAATTTCTGCCCCATCTCGCGCGCTGCCGCGCTCTGCAACTCGGTGCTGCGATTGACGAGGGTTTCGGGTTCCAGAGCCAGCGAGCGTTCCAACTCGGCGATATGAAACCCCCTGCCCCGCAGCCAGCCGTCAAGCTCTTCCTGCGGCGTGGAGCCGGCAATATCGGTCGCGCTGGCGTCGTCGAGATAGCGCACGAGCGCCTCGGCGCTCTCGGCCAGCCGCGCGCTCTCCTCGGCCATGTTGCGGTGGAAACGGTCGCGCCATTCGGGGTCGATGTCGCGGGTCTCGGCCAGGATCGTCGCCGTCGAGCGGATCGCCGTCACGGTGGAAATCACCTCGTGCAGCGAGGTGGACAGGAAGGGATCGTGGGTCATGCGGTCCGACAGCACCTCGACGCTGTGCTCCAACTCGACCGCGCGCCGCCGCGTATCCGACAGCAGCCGCGCCCAGCCGGGAAAGCGGCCGACGAATTCCTCCAGCCTGGGCAAGTCCTCCGCCGCGCGCTCATGGTCCGCCGCGGCCTCGCGCAGGGTGTTCAGCAGTTCCGCCTCCGCGCCCTCCGTCAGCGCGGCGGCATCCACGCCCAACTCCCGCGCAATATCGTTAATGAGTTTACCCCCGATTCTTCGCCGATTGTGCTCGATCAGGTTCAAATATGACGGAGAAATACCGACAGCCCGGGCCAGATCGGCCTGTTTCCGGCCCACCATGTTCCGCCTTTCGCGGATACGGCTACCTGTCAGAGAACTGCGTGCCATTAACTTTTTCTCATCTTCCCAAGGGCTTTCTGCACTGCGCAGACGATTAATTTACAAGATATACCGCCGGATTGTGTAAGTCTTTACAAAAAAATCGTGTATAAAAAAGGAGTTGTTGCCAGATTTGCCAAAGCACCCTGATACTGTGTCCACTCGTAGACTACGGGTCGTGCCGGCGTAGAGGACCGCAGGCGCAAAAAATACATTGGGAGGACTACATGTCGAAATTCAACGTTACCCGTCGGGGTGCGATCAAGACCACCGCTGCCGCTGGCGCGGGTCTGGCTCTGCCGACCATTTTCACCTCGGCGGCTCACGCCGTCACCAACAACCCCACCGGCTCCAGCGTAACCCTGGGCTTCAACGTACCGCAGACCGGTCCCTACGCGGACGAGGGTGCGGACGAACTTCGCGCTTATGAACTTGCTGTCGAGCACCTGAACGGTGGCGGCGATGGCGGCATGCTGAACACCTTCTCTTCCAAGGCGCTGGATGGCACCGGCATCATGGGCAAGAAGGTCGAGTACGTCACCGGCGATACCCAGACCAAGTCCGACGCCGCCCGCGCGTCCGCGAAGTCGATGATCGAAAAAGACGGCGCGATCATGATCACCGGCGGTTCCTCCTCCGGCGTTGCCATCGCCGTGCAGGGCCTCTGCCAGGAAGCCGGCGTCATCTTCATGGCCGGTCTCACCCACTCCAACGACACCACCGGCAAGGACCGCAAGGCGAACGGTTTCCGTCACTTCTTCAACGGCTACATGTCCGGCGCGGCGCTCGCCCCGGTGCTCAAGAATCTCTATGGCGATGACCGCAAGGCCTATCACCTGACCGCCGACTACACCTGGGGCTGGACCCAGCAGGAATCCATCGCAGCCGCAACCGAGGCGCTCGGCTGGGAGACCGTGAACAACGTTCTCACCCCGCTGGCTTCCACGGACTTCTCCTCCTACATTGCCCCGGTCCTGAACTCCGGCGCCGACGTTCTGGTTCTGAACCACTATGGCGGCAACATGGTCAACTCGCTGACCAACGCGGTTCAGTTCGGCCTGCGCGAGAAGCAGGTGAACGGCAAGAACTTCGAGATCGTCGTTCCGCTCTTCTCCCGCCTGATGGCGCGCGGCGCCGGCGAGAACATCAAGGGCATTGTCGGTTCGACCAACTGGCACTGGTCGCTGCAGGATGAGGGTTCCAAGGCCTTCGTGAAGTCCTTCGGTGAGAAGTACGGCTTCCCGCCGAGCCAGGCTGCGCATACCTGCTACGTGCAGACCCTGCTCTATGCCGATGCCGTCACCCGCGCCGGCTCCTTCGCACCCTGCGATGTCGCCGCCGCCCTCGAAGGCTTCGAGTTCGACGGCATGGGCAACGGCAAGACGCTCTACCGTGCCGAAGACCACCAGTGCTTCAAGGACGTCCTCGTCGTGAAGGGCAAGGAGAACCCGCAGTCCGAGTTCGACCTTCTCGAAGTCGTCGAAGTCACCCCCGCCGCTCAGGTCACCTACCCGCCGAACCACCCGATGTTCGGTGGCGACGAGGCCTCGCTCGGCGAGTGCAACAACGGCGCGTAACCCACTCACGCAACACAGACCGGCCGCGCATCCCGCGCGGCCGGATTCACGAGACGCCCGGGGGCTGCATCCCCGCCGGCGCCCCTGACACTTCTGACAGGCGGGAACAATGGACGCGATCCTACTTCAAATTCTGAACGGGCTCGACAAGGGCTCCGCCTACGCGCTGATCGCGCTCGGGCTCACACTCATCTTCGGCACGCTCGGCGTCGTGAACTTCGCCCATGGCGCGCTGTTCATGCTCGGCGCGTTCTGTGCCGTCACACTGCAACGCCTGCTCTCGCTCTCCTTCGAGACGATCGACGAGACCAAGACGGACTTTCTCGGCAATCCGCTGAAGGTGAAGACACCCTATGTGGAAGGCTGGTTCGGACCCGAGGTCGGCGGTGCAATCATCGACTGGGCTGTGCCGCTTTCGGTCATCATCGCCATCCCGATCATGATCGGCGTCGGCTACGCGATGGAGCGCGGCCTGATCAAGCATTTCTACAAGCGCCCCCATGCCGACCAGATCCTGGTGACCTTCGGCCTCGCGATCGTGCTTCAGGAAATCATCAAGTATTTCTTCGGCGCCAACCCGATCCAGACCCCGCCGCCCGACGCGCTTCTCGGTGTCGTCAATATCGGCGCGGCTTTCGGGCTTGAAATCGCCTACCCAATCTGGCGGATGGTCTATTTCCTCTTCGCCATCGCGATCATCGGCGGCGTCTTCTCCTTCCTGCAATTCACCACTTTCGGCATGGTCGTTCGTGCCGGCATGGCGGATCGCGAGACGGTGGGCCTGCTCGGCATCGACATCGACAAGCGCTTCACCACCATGTTCGGCCTCGCCGCCGCCGTGGCGGGCCTTGCCGGCGTGATGTACGGACCGATCAACCCGCCAAACTATCACATGGGCATGGATTTCCTCGTGCTCAGCTTCGTCGTGGTCGTGGTCGGCGGCATGGGCAGCCTGCCCGGCGCCGTGCTCGCTGGCTTCATGCTCGGTATCTTGGAGAGCTTCGCCTCCACCACCTGGGCCACCACCACCATTCCCGGCATCAACCAGATCATCATCTACCTGGTCGCCATCATCGTTCTGTTGACCCGTCCGAGGGGCCTCATGGGCCGCAAGGGCGTGATGGAGGATTAATCCCATGGGTCTCAACAAGAAGGACATGACGCTGCTGATCGTCGTCGCCATACTGACGCTGTTTGCACCGTTCATCCTCAACCCCTTCCCCGTCGACTCCGCGATGGCGCAGTTCAATGCCGGCTACCCGGACCTGATGCAGCGTTTCGTGATCTTCGGCATCCTCGCCATCGGCTTCAACATCCTGTTCGGCCTCACCGGCTACCTCTCCTTCGGCCACGCGGCCTTCCTAGGAGTGGGCTCCTATGCCGCCGTCTGGATGTTCAAGCTGCTCTCCTACAACGTCGTTCCGGCCATCCTGCTCTCGGTCATCATGGCGGGTCTCTTCTCGGTGCTGATCGGATATGTCTCGCTGCGCCGCTCGGGGATCTACTTCTCGATCCTGACACTTGCCTTCGCGCAGATGTCCTTCGCGCTCGCCTACTCGGTCCTGTCGAACCCCAAGTTCAACCTGACCAATGGTGAAACCGGTCTTCAGGTCTATGCCGGCGATCCGCAGATCCTGCATAGCGAAAACATGCCGGACGTGCCCCACCTCTTCGGCTGGGCCATGCGCGACAATTTCCTGGAGCTGAAAATGGGCGGCTGGGAGTTCACCTTCAACAATGGCTACTACCTTTGTGCAGCCATCATGCTGGTGGTGTTCTACCTGTCCATCCGTCTCTTCCGGTCGCCCTTCGGGCTGATGCTGCGCGCGGTCAAATCGAACCAGCAGCGCCTGAACTACACGGGCCTGAACCCCAAGCCCTACACGCTCGCCGCCTTCATCATCTCGGGCATGTATGCCGGCCTGGCCGGTGGCCTGCTCGCCTCGATGGACCCGCTTGCGGGCGCCGAGCGGATGCAGTGGACGGCGTCTGGCGAAATCGTGCTGATGACGATCCTCGGCGGTGCCGGAACACTCATCGGGCCGGTCCTGGGCGCGGGCTTCATCAAGTATTTCGAGAACATCTTCTCGAAGATCAACGACAACGTGCTGCACCAGTGGTTCGCCTTCATGCCCGACGGGATGGAAGACTTCCTGGTCTTCATCGTGCATCCCTTCGTCGGCAAGGGCTGGCACCTGACGCTCGGCATCCTGTTCATGCTGGTGGTGACCTTCCTGCCCGGCGGCCTCGTCGAGGGTGGTCAGCGGATCGGCAACTTCATCCGCAACCGTGGCAAGAAGCCCGCGGACCCGAAGGATCCCGAGCATCACCCCAAAGAAACCCCGCACGTGGCGGAATAAGGAGACCTGAGACATGGGAATTCTTGAAGTCAAAGGGGTCAACAAGCGCTTCGGCGGCCTGCAAGCCCTGGGTGACGTGAACCTCTCCGTGGCCGAAAACACCGTGCACGCCATCATCGGGCCAAACGGTGCCGGCAAATCCACCCTGCTGAACTGCCTCGTGGGCAAGCTCATCCCCGATACCGGCTCTGTCATGTTCGACGGCCAGTCGGTGCTGGGACGCACCCCCTACGAGATCAACCAGATGGGCATTTCCCGGGTGTTCCAGACACCCGAGATCTTCGGCGACCTGACCGTGTTCGAGAACATGGTCATCCCCGCCTTCGCCAAGCGCGACGGTTCCTTCCGGATGCACGCCTTTGAAAGCGTCGCCTCCGAAAAGGACATCGTGGCACATGCCGAGGAGATGCTGACCGAGGTGAACATGCAGGACAAGATCCACATGCATGCCGCCTCGCTCTCGCGCGGCGACAAGCGGCGGTTGGAGATGGCAATGTGCCTGCTGCAGGAGCCGCGCCTGCTGCTGCTGGACGAGCCCACCGCCGGCATGGCGCGCGCCGACACCAACAACACGATCGACCTGCTCAAGGAGATCAAGGAGAAGCGTGACATCACCATCGCCATCATCGAGCACGACATGCACGTGGTGTTCAGCCTCGCCGACCGGATCACCGTGCTCGCCCAGGGCACGCCCCTGGTCGAGGATTCGCCTGAAAACATCCGTGGCAATCCCAAGGTCCGCGAAGCCTACCTTGGCGAGGCCGCCTGATGGCCTGCACCATCATCTGTTCTCAAATATCCCCGCCGGAGGCTCCCGTGATCGCGGCGAGCGCCTCGGCCGGGTCGGAGGCTGACTCATGAATGTCAAACCGGACTTTTCAAAGAACGCCAACCTGGCGGCAACCGCGCCGGCTTACCTGTCGATCTATGACATGCATGCCTATTACGGCGAGAGCTACATCATCCAGGGCATTTCCTTCAACGTGCACGAAGGCGAGATCCTGGCGCTGCTCGGCCGAAATGGCGCGGGCAAGACGACCACGCTGCGCGGCATCGCGCGGATGGACGACCCGCAGGTCACCCATGGCGAGATCTGGCTCGACCACCAGCATCTGCACACGATGAGAAGCCACCAGGCAGCAAAATGCGGCATCGGCCTCGTGCCGGAAGACCGTTCGATCATCCCCGGCCTGACGGTGGAGGAGAACCTGCAACTGGCCCAGATCGTCGAGCCCATCGGCTGGAGCCTCGACCGTCTCTATGACCTCTTCCCCCGCCTTGGCGAGCGCAGCAAGCAGGAGGGCGTGACCCTTTCGGGCGGCGAACAGCAAATGCTCGCCATCGCGCGCGCGCTGGCCCGGGACATCAAGGTGCTGCTTCTGGACGAGCCCTATGAAGGCCTCGCCCCGGTGATCGTGGACGAGATCGAGAAGACCCTCATCCACATCAAGGAACAGGGCATCACCACCGTCATCGTGGAGCAGAACGCCGTGCGCGCGCTGGAACTGGCCGACCGCGCCGTCATCCTCGATACCGGTTCCATCGTCTTTGATGGCACCGCGGCCGAAGTGCTGGAGAATGCGGAGTTGCGGGCCGAATATCTCGCGATCTGAATTAATCCCGAGGGGGAGTTCTGCTTCCCCGTTGGTTTCCTTGCCGGGCCCTTCGTGGCCCGGCTTTTTTGTTGCAACCGGTCCCTTTTGGCGGCTGCCGATTGAAATACGCGCCGGCGCTGACCAGATTTCAGAGTAGAGACACGAGCGCCCCCATGGACCGTTCGTTTTTGAGGAGGTTTCCCATGAAGTCGTCTCCGAGTGCGC
The DNA here is from genome assembly GCF_001558155.1 of Aliiruegeria sabulilitoris. Classification (GTDB taxonomy): domain Bacteria; phylum Pseudomonadota; class Alphaproteobacteria; order Rhodobacterales; family Rhodobacteraceae; genus Tropicimonas; species Tropicimonas sabulilitoris. Next base: position 105,023 of record NZ_LOAS01000023.1, on the reverse strand, counting down.
CTTTGCTTTCTGCCACCGAAAGTGCCGCCGAAATGCATGCGAACCTGTCCCGACTTCGAAACGCGATCGAACAGGAGGCCGAACAGACATTCGACGGCTGGCGCCCGGCGATCGAACGCGAAGACTTCCTGCCTTCTGCGAAAAACCTCGCCCGCTACCTGGCCTTGCGAAAGGTCGACCTGCGCGGCATTCAGGATGGCCTCGTCCTGATGGGCATGTCCTCGCTCGGTCGCTGCGAGAGCCATGTCGGCCCCACGCTCGATGCCGCCAGCGCCACGCTTGCCTGCGTTGCCGGACTGACGCCGGAGCCCTACCCCATCCCCTCCTCCTTTCACGACGGGCCGCAACGCGTCTCGCGCGCCCGGGACGCGATGTTCGGCGAAGGCCAGCCGGGGACCCGGATCATGGTCACCCTGCCCAGCGAGGCCGCGGAAGACGCGAATATCATCCGCCAGTTCGTCTATGCCGGCGCAACGTCACTGCGCATCAACTGCGCCCATGACGACGAAACCGCCTGGGCAGCGATGATCCGGCATATCCGCGAGATCTCGCGCGAGGTGGGCCGCACGGTGCGCATCAACATGGATCTTGGCGGGCCCAAGGTGCGCACGGATCTCGGCGACAAGCTCAAGGGAAAGCGCCTCTTCTCCGGCGATCGCTTTTCGCTCGTCCGCGAGCTGCCCGAGGATCGCAAGGGCCTTGCGGTGGCAACGCTGAATCACCCGGAACTGATCGACAGGCTGGTGATCGGCTCCCGCGTCTGGCTCGACGATGGCAAGATCGGCGGCGTCGTGGAGAGCCTCGATGAGAACGGCGCGGTGATAGAGGTCACCTCCGTCCGCCCCAGCGGCGTCAAGATCAAGCATGAAAAGGGCGTGAACCTGCCGGGCGTGGCGGTCGAGATCCCGGCGCTGACGGAAAAGGACCTGAACGATCTCGACTTCGTCGCCCGCCATGCCGACACGATCGGCTTCTCCTTCGTGCAGACGTCGCAGGATGTGCGCGACCTGATCACCGCGCTGGAAGAGCGGCTGGGCGACGCTCCGCTGCCGGCGGTGATGTTGAAGATCGAGACCGAACTGGCGGTCCGCAACCTGCCGCGCCTGCTGGTTCAAGCCGGAGGCCGACTGCCGGTTGCGGTGATGATCGCGCGCGGCGACCTCTCGGTCGAGCTTGGCATGGACCGGACCTCGGAGATGCAGGAGGAAATCCTGTGGATGTGCGCGGCCGCCCATGTTCCGACGGTCTGGGCAACCCAGGTGCTCGAAAGCCTGATGAAAGAAGGCCTGGCCAGCCGGGCCGAAGTGACAGACGCCGCCATGGGCCAGCGCGCCGAATGCGTGATGCTGAACAAGGGCCCCTACGCGCCGCAAGGCATCGCTTTCCTGCAGGAAGTGCTGCACCGGATGGAACGTCATCACGGCAAACGGATCGCGCTCATGGGCCCGTTGAATTCGTGGCGGGAATTGCAGGAACTCTGACCGTGCACGCACCCCACTGGCGCGCGAACACGGCAGATTGACAGGAACATTCCGGGGCGACACGAGGGAAAGCCGGTGTCGCCCTTGACCTTTCGGGCCGGGATGACGACTTCGGGCAAGTCATGACGGAGGACAGAATGGATATTCCAACGAAGATGAAGGGCCTTGCCCTTCTCGAAGACGGCTATGCCAATGCGCCGGCCACGCAGGAACTGACCGATCTCGCGCCCTATGTGGAACTGCGGGAGCTGGACGTGCCGCAGCCGGGGCCCGGCCTCGCGCTGATCAAGGTTGCGCGCGCGGCGGTGAACCCGTCCGACATTGCCTTCATCAAGGGCGTCTACGGACAGGCGCGCGTGAAGGACCAGGCGGCCGGGTTCGAAGGCACCGGCACCGTTGTGGCGGGCGACACGCCGCTGGTTGGCCAGCGCGTCAGCTTCTTTGCAGCGGGCTCGGGCAGTTGGGCCGAGTATTGCCTCGCGCCCATACCGATGCTGATCCCGCTGCGCCCCGATCTGCGCGACGAGGATGCCGCCGGGCTGATCGTCAACCCGCTCTCGGCGATGGCGATGTTCGACATTGTCCGCGACGACGGCGCCGACAGCTTCGTCGTGACCGCGGCCAGCTCGCAGCTCGGGAAATTCCTCATCGGGCTGGGCAAGGATCACGGCATCGGCGCCCTGGCCGTCATCCGACGCGCCGCGCCGGCCGCCACGCTGCAGGAGCTCGGCGCGGCCGATGTTCTCGTCACCGAGGGCGACGGGCTCTCGGACCGGATCTCCGCGCTCTTCGAGGCGCATTCCCCGCGAATCCTGCTCGACGCGGTCGGGGACCAGATCTCGGCCGATCTGTTCTTTGCCATGCCGGAAAAGGCGCGCTGGATCTCCTATGGCCGGCTCGCTCCCACCCCGCCTACGCTCACCCAACTGCCGCAATTCATCTTCAAGCAGAAGCGGATCGAGGGATTCTGGCTGGCAAGCTGGCTGCGCGAAACCGCTCCCGAAAAGATTGGCGCCGTGGTGGGCGAGGTGCAGGCACGGTTTGCCGAAGGCACCTGGCACACCGACATCACGGCGTCCGTGCCCCTGGACAACGCCCTGACCGAGCTTCCGGCGGCCTATTCGCAGAAGGACTCCAAGGTCCTGCTCGAACCCTGATGGCGACGCATCGCGGCCATCCGTCAGCCGTGCCGTTCCGCCATCTCGATGAAAGCGTCGCCGACGCCGTGAGAGCGAGAAAAAAGCCCCGCCGGAGGTTCGGCGGGGCGCTTTCTAGACTGTACCTTCGTCACCCGAAGGTTCGGATCTGCTTAACCGGCTCAGGCCAGCCCGTGTTCTTTCAGGCTGCGGACTTCCTGCGCCTTGAACTGGTTGAAGCGGGGCATGAACTTGTCCCACTCGACGGTATGGGCGTCGAATTCCGGGCCGTCGATACAGGCATGCATCCGCATCGGCTTGCCATCACGTACCACCGGCACCATGCAGGCACCGCACATGCCCGTCGCATCGACCATGATCGAGTTGAGGCTGACGACCGTCGGCACGCCGTAGGGCTGGGTCAGGTCACTCACCGCGCGCATCATCATCGGCGGACCGACGGAGATGACTTCGGCCAGTTTCCGGCCCTTCGACATCTTGCCGTCCTTCAGCATCTCTTCGAGCGGCCCGGTGACGAAGCCACCAACACCGAACGTGCCGTCATTGGTGCAATAGATGATATCGAGCTTGTCGCCGTATTTGGCCTTGAGCTGGCCCATACGATCATCGTCACCGGTCCAGAACAGGTGCCCTGCGGAGCGGAAGCCGATGATCATCGTGGCGTGGTTGCCCTTCTCCAGATGCGCCTTGGCAATCGGCAGGATCGCGGGCAGGCCCACGCCGCCAGCGGCAAAGACAACCGTCTCGTCCGCCGCGTAGGCATGCACGTCGCTTGGTCGGCCGAGCGGGCCGGCGATACCGGCAAAGGCCTCGCCTTCCTGCATCAGGTTCATGAGCTTGGAGGAGGTCCCGAGACCCTGGATCACGATATCGATCGTGCCCTTGCGGGCATCCCAGTCGGCCAGCGTCAGCGGGATCAGCTCGCCATCCTCGGAGGCCAGCACGCGGACGAACTGGCCCGCCTTGGCCGCCTTGGCCACGACCGGCGCATAGACCGACATCTCGACAATGCCTTCGGCTACGTCGCGATGCACCACGATGGACTGGCGGGCCTGGCCCATGTCGGTATAGGCCTTGGCCGCCTCGACACGCTTCTTGATCTCCTCGGCGTCAAACGGAATGTCGCCGACGATCTGGCGCGCCGCCGCCTGGCCGTCGCCTGCGGCGAGGATCGCGGTGGAGCCACCGCGCGCCGCGTCACCGCCGGTGTAGACATCCTTGATGGAGGTCTCCTGGCCGTCCTCGACCTCGATCGTGCCCCATTTTGAGAGCTTCAGATCCGGCTCCGCCTCGGGGATGATCGGGTTGGACTTGTTGCCGAGCGCCATGATGACCAGATCGGCCGGCATGGTGATCTGCTCGCCCGTCGCCTGCGGACGCCGACGCCCGGAGGCATCCGGCTCGCCCAGCTCGTTGATATCGACGATGGCGTGGGTGACGAAATGGGTGTGGCTGTCGCCAACGAACTCCGTCGGGCCGCGCAGCTCGGCGACTTCGATCCCCTCTTCCAGCGCGTGATGCAACTCCTCGACGCGGGCCGGCATCTCTGCCTTGGTCCGCCTGTAAACGATGGTCACCTTGCCGCCCAGTCGTTTGGCCGTGCGCGCGGCATCCATTGCCGTGTTGCCACCGCCAACGATCAGGACATGGCGGTCCTTCACTTCCGGCAGCGGGGTCTCGAATTCCGGGCTCCGTCCGCGCATCAGGTTCACGCGGGTCAGGAACTCGTTGGCCGACATCACACCGTTCAGGTGCTCGCCCGGCACGTTCATGAAGGTGGGCAGGCCGGCACCGGAGCCGACGAAGATCTTCCAGAAGCCGGCTTCCTTCAGGTCGTTCAGCGTCGCCGACTTGCCGACGACGAAGTTCTTGACGAACTTGCCGCCCAGCAGGTCGATCTTCTGCACGACGTCGTCGATCAGCGAGTTCGGCAGCCGGAATTCCGGGATACCGTAGCGCAGCACGCCGCCCAGTTCGTGGAAGGCCTCGAACACCGTCACCGGGTAGCCCTCGACCGCCAGCAGATAGGCGTTGATCAGGCCGGAGGGACCAGAGCCGACAATCGCCACCGGCGGCTTCTCGGCGCGCTCCCATGGGGAGATGATGCCCTTGAACCGCTCCAGCCGGTCGGCATCGGCGAGCTTCTCATGCTCCGGAAGGTACCATTCCAGCTGTCCGATCTCGATCGGCCGCTTGGTATGCTTGCACACGCCCTGGCACTGGTGTTCCTGCGGGCAGACCCGGCCCGTCACGTTGGGCAGCGGGTTGGAGCTTTCGATCAGTTGCAGCGCCTGCTTGATCTTGCCCTTGCCCAGAAGGTCGATCATCTCGGGGATGTGGATCTTGACCGGGCAGCCGCCGATCTTGGTCTCGGGGCGGTTTTTGATCCGCTCCTTGAGCACACCGAGCTCGCAGGGCTTGTCGTCACACTGCTTGTCGCGCATGACCTCCAGCCAGACAAACAGGTCCACCTCGCGCAGGGAATAGCCGAGCGCGCGGTAGCCGAGATAGCCCGTGTTCACCAATTCGAAATCTGCGGACCGCTCTTCCGGCGGACGCACGTAGGGCGGGATGAAGTTTTCCGCCGGCCAGCCCTCGGACAGCCCCTTAAACATCGGGTAACGGCCCGACAGGTGATGGTCCAGGGCGCGCACGAACTTGCGCTTGTACTTGAGCGGCAGGTCCCAGAGGAAGCGCTGCAGCACGGTGGACATGTCGTCCTCCTTGAGCAGCAGGTTCCAGAGCACACCGATGAAGTTCTCGGAAATCTCGGGCTGCTGGAATTCCCAGGCCATGGCCTGGGTTCCGTCAGCGACGAAGATGTTCCTGAGCGAACGTGGGTCCGCCATCAGGTGCTTCTTCAGGACTTCGATCTGTTGCTGGAACAGTTCGTCCTGTGTGTTTGAAGCCTCTACGTTCATTTGATGATCTCCGAGTCGCAGTTTGCGGCCACCCTGGCGACCCGCGCCCTGAGCTCATCCGTGATCTCGATCTTCTCAAGCGCGCCGGGGATGGTGCGGGCCACGTTCCTGGCCTCCCCATCCACGACCATCTTGGTCAGTTCGAAGAGCTCCGGGATCTCCTGGTAGCAGGTCTTGCAGTCCGAACATTTCGCAATGTCCTCCTCCGCGATATGCGGAAGCGCGCCGCCATTGCCGGCCGGGGCCGCCGCCGCCGCCGTGGGCGCCGCGCCCGCAACCGGGGCCAGAGCGCCGGTCATTCCGACAGCCGCCGGGGCACCCGAGGCCGCCGCCAGGGCACTCATGCCGGTGGCGATAGAGTCCATCGATGCCTCGCGGGCCTCGACCGCTTCTTCGTAGCGCGCCTGAAGCGCATCGATCTCGGCGTGATGCGCGGCATCGAGCTTGTCGACCACCTGGCCGGCAAGGTGCTGCAGCGTCCGCCAGGAGCGGCGACGCTCCTCGACCAGATGAACCACCGTGTTGCCCACTTCGAGCTTGATCAGGCGTTTCTCGGCATCCGTGGCCAGCACATAGGGCGCCTTGCCCACGCGCTCCGCTTTCGGAAGATTGATGAAGTCCTCGATCGGCACCGCGTTGGCATTTGCGCTGAGCGGACGGAACTGCTTCTTGAAGCGGGTCTCGTCGAAGGCGAAATGCGCCGGTGTCAGGGAGACTTCCTTGAGCTGGAGCTTGCCATCCTCGATGTACTCGAGGGTGACCGTGGTCCAGTCCTTGTCCACCGCCGGGTTGCCGTCGAGCGAGAAGCGCTCCTCGATGGTCTCGCCCGCCTTCGGGTCGTGCACGAAGAGCGGCGCGACGCGGGCCTCGACGGCCAGCTTGGCGCGCTGCGCAGCGGCCGCATCGGCGATGCCGTGCTCGGCCTGACAAGGCGTGTAGACATCGAGCAGGGCCGGGCTGGAGCTGTGCTGCAGGTAGCCCATCAAGCTCTTGAGGAAGTGCCCCGGCATCGCCGTGGCGGATTGCACCACGTAGACTTCCGGGTGGAAGGCGGCAATCATGCCGAGTTCCTTGCGGTCTTCCTGCTTGCCGTGGGAGGCCGGGCCGAAGCGGCTCAGGTCGCTGTCCTGCCCCGAGAGCGAGGCCGTGGAGGCCTGCCCGCCGGTGTTGGAATAGACGCCCGAGTTGAGCACCATCACCTTTACGGGCGTGTTGGAGGCCAGCAGCCGCGACAGCGCGCCGAAGCCGATGTCATAGGCCGCGCCGTCGCCGGAGATGTTGATCACCGTTGGCAGCAGGGCGCGTTCGGCCGGATTGTAATCCTGCCACTCGAACTTGCGCAGGAGGGCCTCGTCGGCGGTGTCATAGGCGTCCGCCAGTTCCAGCCTGGCAACCCGCATCGCCTTGAAGTCGACATTGGTCGACGCCGTGATCCCCTCGAAGATCCCCTTGGAAAGCGCCGGGCCGTCCTGGAAGAGCGAGTTCACCCAAGGGTCCTGATAGGGGTTGTACGGGAAGGTCGAGGCATAGACCGAGGAACAGCCGGTGGCGTTCGCCACGACCATCGCCGCCGGGCCGTTGCCGGTCGGGCCGCCTTCCATCAGGAAGAGCCGTTTTTCGAGCACCTTCAACGCATCGGTGATCCGCGCCTTGCGGGCCGCGTCATCGCCAACCTGCGGAAGCTTGGCTTCCAACTCGGCAATCAGGTCCTCAAGCTCGTGGACATGGGTCTTGAGCTTGCGGTCATGGATCGCATGGGTGGCCGAAACCACCTGCCGCAGGGCCGTCACCTCGCCGCAACCACGACAGGCGCCATGCCCGCCGGTGGTGGCGTAATAGGTGTCGCGGTCAAGCATCATGCGCTTGATGTCCCCGCCTGGATCAAAGGCATGTTCGATGAAGCGGGCCGGCGTGTTCGGCGTTTTCGACAGGAACTCGAATTCCGCCTGGAGCTTTTCGAGCAGCGGCTCGTCCTGCTCGGCGACGCTCAGCGCGCCGGGGCCACAGAGTTCGATACATTCCAGACAGCCGGAGCATTTCCACGGATCGACGACGACCGCGAACAGGCCACCCGAACCGCCACGCTCCGCTTCCATCGCGTCGAAGAAGGGACGCGTGCGGGAGACCGGCAGAAGCGCCGCACCTTCGGCCATTAGCTTGAGGTTGCGCTTGACGACCGCGCTCTCGACCTCGATCGAATCCACCACCTCTGAGACCAGCTGGCCGAAGCCCTTGGCCTCCTTGCTGGCAAGATAGGCCGCGCGGACATTGGCGCCGATATCGCGGATATGATCGCGCACCGTCTCGCGCTGCGCGGCCGGCATCTCGATCTCCTTCAGCGCCGTTTTCAGCAGGTCGTCGATATCGACAACCGTGGCCGGGATGGCGGCATCGGGGCAGACCATGGTGCATTCCAGGCAGCCAGTGCAGAGCGACGGATCCAGCACCGGCACATCGCGCCGGAACAGGCCCTTGTCACGCGCCGCAGCGGTCCCCGAAGGCATGAACATGCCAACTCCGGGCAGAACCGGTGCCTCGCCGACGGTCCCCTCGCGGGTCGGTCGGCCAACGGTTTCCTCGAAATACTCGGCGTCGAACAGGCCGGCGGACGAGGAATCCTGCGCGATGCGGCACATGTTGCCGGAGATCGCGGAAGAGAAATGCGGCGCGATATCGGCCTTTGCGGTCACCTCGACGAACTCCGGCGCGGTATAATCGACCCGAACCGTCGCCGCCGCACCATCGCGGATCACCGCCATGTTGCCATCGACAACCGCCTGCCCCTTGCCGCCGAACTTCTTGGCGATCTGGGTGCGGATCTTTTCCATCACCGCCTCGTCGGAGGCGCCTTCGGTGATGCGTTCCACGTTGCCACAGATTGCGCCGATAAAGGCGATGCCCATCATCCGTGTCTCAAGCTCGGGACGCGGGGCATGTTTCTTGGCAATGGAGAACCCGTCGAGCACGAAGAAGCGGATCTTCTTCTCGACAATAAATTTGCGCATCGCGGAGGGGAGTTCCTCCCATACCTCCAGCGGCGAGAGCTGCGATTGGAGAACGAAAGTGCCTCCCTCGACCAACCCGCGCAGCGGGTTGGAATGCGCAAAGACCTTGTGGTCGGGCGAGACCACGACCTCGACATCCTCAAGATCCGCGTTGGTGATCTTCACCTCTTCGGGGCTGAGGGTAATGTAGTAATTCGTCGGCGCCCCGGATTTCTCCGAGCCATATTTCGGTGCCGCCTTGGAATGCAGCTGGAGCGCATTGGCAAGGATATCCGTCAGCAGTTTGCCGGTGGCGATCGTGCCGTAGCCGCCAACCGAGTGGAAGCGGATGCGCAGGCCGTCATCGGGCAGAAGCCGCGGGTTGGGCTTGGTCTCCAGCGCCATCAGCTCCGTTTCCGGATAGGCGGCACGCAGTTTGTCCTGAAGCGCGGCAAGCTGCGGGCTCGGCGTCTTGGAGAAGAACTGGGAGCCGAGATAGACGAAGGGCTCGCAGCGCTCGTCCATGTTGTCATAGGCCGCGATCAGGTGGCGCGGCTGCAGGTCATGCGCGCCAAGCCCGAAGATCGCGGTGGTCAGCTTGGGCAGCTCGCTGAGCGGCTCGATGCCCGGGTAGCGTGTCCCGGCGGCATTCTCGACCGCCTTGACCAGCGCCTGGTTGACCAGGCCGGTCAGCGCGGTGACGTCGGAACGCTCAAGAATGGTAACGGCCCGCTTGCCCTTGAGGGCGGCGACCAGTTCGGCCTCCGGGAAGGGCTGGAGCATCTTGATGGAGACGACACCCACTTTGCGGCCCTGACGGCGCAGATAGGAGGCGATGGCTTCGGCATCGTCGGTGACGGAGCCGAGGCCCACGAGGACGGTCTCGGCATCCTCGCATTCGAAGGTTTTCACGGGCGAGTAGTGGCGACCGGTAAGCGCGGTGTATTCGTCCATCGCTTCGCGGACGAAGCGCGGCACGTCGCGCACAAAGTGGGTGCGGTGATCGACAGCGCCGGCCTGGTAGTCCGGCTGGTTCTGCACACCGCCGGTGAGGCCGGGGTTATGCACGTCCACCTGCGCCGGAACGCGCTGGCGGGTACCTTTTTCAAAGGCGTTCTTCCACTGCCGGCGCCATTGCGCGTGCAACTCCTCGGGAAGCCTGGCGAGCGTCTGATCGACCAGCGCGGCTTCATTGTCCTTTTCGACGGCCTCGGCATTGGCATCGAGGAAATCGACGAGTGCAACATAGTCGTCCTGCGCGAGGTCGGCGCTATGGCGGCCAAGATAGCGCTTGAGATGGAAGACCCGCCCCTTGGCGCCAAACAGCATCTCCTGGGCCACGGTCGGGCACGGGATGCGGCCGTTCGGATCGCCGACGAACTCCTCGAGCAGTGCGTCCTCCGGCATCATCACTTCGCTCATCATGTGCGAAGTCACGAAACCGTCCATCGCGTTGGCGACGGGGATCATCGACAGTGAGGAGACCTTGTAGGAGATCGCGGCGAGGTCGGCCGCTTCCTGCGGGTTGGAGCCGAACAGGATGGTGTAGCCCGACGGCAGCAGCGCATAGACGTCGTCATGGCCGGCCATCACGTTCAGCGAATGGCGCGAGACGGAGCGCGCGGCCACCTGCATGACAAAACCGCCGACTTTCTTGCCGACGGTCACATAGTGGGATTCGATCCCGTAGAGGATGCCCTGGCTCGACGAGGCGTTCGATATATACTGCCCGCCCGTCAGGGCCGCACCGAGGGCGCCGGATTGCGCCGAGTGCTCGCCTTCAGGCTCGAAGAAGAACGGGTGACGGCCCCAGATGTTGACCCCCCCTCCGGCACGGAACGCCTCGTAGATTTCGGCGATTTCGGTCGAGGGCGTGATCGGATAGCCGATGACACCGCCGCAAACCTGCCCCATCACCTGCGCGATCGCGCCATTACCGTGGATGACGGCCGGTACACCGGGGAATTTCGGATCCTTCTGGAGAGTGTCTTTCATCATATCCACCACATTTCATTTGACGCATGCATACAACTTTTAGGTCCGACCAAACATACCACGATTAGACACAGACCTTCCGGGGACCGGGTCGTACGGAAAATGAACTACCGGCGACCATATCACAAAAAGGGACCGAAACGGCCCATAGTTTCGCTGCCAACCGGCTTTGTTATCGCTACCCCGACGCCTTTGCAAATTTCTGATAAAATTTGTAAATTTTCTTGCCCTCGACGTCAAAGGCCTGACTGTAGTGTATTCCCGTCATGCTTTCAGCGCATAGCGCCACCACAGAATTGCATAGCTAAAGAATTGTCACGAAAACCGCAACATAGTTGCGCTGCGGTTGCATTCACTCCTGAGTCCCTCCGGCGCAGGCTTCGCCCGCAATCGCCCCTTGCGATCCGAGCCAAAGCTGCAAATCTCCGGGAAGCGGAAATCGCTCGGGAACAGGACCGATGACAGTGCAGAAAACCCCCTCCGGCGCGGGCGGGCAGCGCCCCTCCCCGACATCGCAACCGGGCACCCCAAGCGAGGTCTTCGCTGCCTTTCTCAAGCTCGGCCTGACCTCCTTCGGGGGCCCGATCGCGCATCTGGGCTACTTCCGGGAGGAGTTCGTCAGCCGCCGCGGCTGGCTGACCGACAGGAGCTATGCCGACCTCGTGGCGTTGTGCCAGTTCCTGCCCGGTCCCGCATCGAGCCAGACGGGTTTTGCAATCGGACTGATGCGCGCCGGCCCGCTGGGGGCGCTTGCCGCCTTCACGGCCTTCACATTGCCCTCCGCCCTATTGCTGCTGGTCTTTGCCCTTGGGTCGGCCTCGCTCTCCGGTCCAGTTGGGCTTGGCCTGCTGTCGGGCCTCAAGATCGTCGCCGTGGCCATCGTTGCCCAGGCCGTCCTCGGCATGGCCCGAAGCCTCTGCCCCGACAGGGAGCGCGCGGCCATTGGCGTGCTGGCCGTGGGCCTTCTGGCCGTCCTGCCCGGCGCCGTCGGTATGATCGCGGCGATCCTTGCGGGCGGGCTTGCCGGTCTGACCTTCCTGCGCCCCCAGCCCGCGCCAGCCGAAGGCGCGCTCGCCGTGCCGGTTTCGCGCGCCTTTGCCCTTGCCTGCCTTGCCATCTTCACCCTGCTCCTGCTGGGCCTGCCGCTTCTGGCGGGTCTGGGACAGGGCTGGGCGCTCTTCGATGGTTTCTACCGCTCGGGGGCGCTTGTCTTTGGCGGCGGCCATGTCGTGCTGCCACTGCTGGAGGCCGAAACCGTCGGCAATGGCTGGCTGAGCCATGACAGTTTCCTTGCCGGTTATGGCGCGGCACAGGCCGTTCCGGGCCCGCTCTTCACCTTCGCCGCCTATCTCGGCGCAAGCGTCACGCCTGCCCCCAACGGCCAAACCGGCGCCTGCATCGCGCTGCTGGCGATCTTCCTGCCCGGCTTCCTGCTGTTGCTGGCCGCGCTGCCCTTCTGGGGGCGTTTTAGCAACCTCGCCCGCGCACAGGCCGCCATGATGGGCACAAACGCCGCCGTGGTTGGCATCCTAGGCGCCGCCCTCTACGCGCCGGTCTTCACCAGCGCGATCACCGATATGCGCAGCTTTGCGCTCGGGCTTCTCTGCTTCGTTCTGCTGATCAGTTGGAAAACGCCGCCCTGGATCGTTGTGCTGGTCGCAGCCCTTGGCGGAGCGGCTCTCTCGCTGTTCGGCTGACAGCAGGAGAGAAGCAGGGACTTGCTCCGTTCCAGAACGCCGCTACCCTGTCGAACAGGAACGGAGACCGCGATGTTGAATCCAATTCGCCATGCCTGCCGAACGGCGCTGGCCTTGCTTGCGCTCGCACAGGCGCCCATGGCGCAGGACGCCCCTGCCCCTTTCGCCAGCTTCGCCGGCGCCAGTCCGCAGGTGCTGAACGACCCGCATGACCTTGCATTCGGACCGGACGGACGGCTCTACGTGGCCGACAAATTCGGCAGCCGCATCGCCGTGCTGGACCCCGACACGCTCGAATTGCTGGAAACCTTTGGCGACGGGATGCTGCCAAATGTGCATGACATCTCCTTCGGACCGGACGGCAAGGCCTATATCGCCGTGACCGGTTCGAACGCCGTCGGGATATTCGACTTCTCGGGCGACGCACCCGTTAACGAAGGGCTCATTGGTCCCTTCCCCCGCACCGAAGGCGCGCTGGCCCATTCGAACGGGCGTCTCTATGTCATGGCCTCGGGAACGGGCCAGCTAATGGCCGTTGAAGGAGAGACCCTACTTGCCACCGCCGGCGGCATGCCCGGCGCACATGATGTTGCCGAGGCTCCGGATGGCACGATCTGGGTCGCCGACAATTTCAACCGCCGCCTTGTGCAATTCTCCCCCGAGCTCGAACAACTTCGAATCCTGTCCGGCCCGCAATTCGGCTTCATCGGCCCGCGCTACCTCGATGTGGACGATTTCGGAAAGCTCGTGGTCGCCGACCAGGACGCCCATCGGGTGCTTCTGATCGACCCGGCCACCGACAGCCTTCTGGGCGTGATCGGCAGCGGCAGCCCTGGCATGGGCCCCGGCCTGCTCGACGATCCCGAAGGCGTCGCCATACGTGGCCCCGCCTATTACTTTTCCGACAGCGACAATAACCGAGTGGTGAAATATGTCGTAGCGCTGAACTGAGCGTTCGAACCAGCCCTCCCGAGCGCGACAGAACGCCGAAGAGCAAGGTCCTTTCGCTGCGCCAATATCGACAGGATAGCAATGGGGGTGTTGCCCCCCCCCCCGCGCGCGAAGCGCGTGCCCCCGAACGGTCTATACGCTCCCATCTCAAGGCGAAGGCGTTTCGAACCGGCCAAAAGCAAAGGGGCCGCCCAAAGGCGACCCCCGGTGTCTTTCTGCCCAGCCTGTTTGACTTAGCGGCCCATCCAGCCGCCATCGACCAGCAGTGTCGCGCCGTGGACGTAGTTGGCGGCATCCGAGGCAAGGAAGACGGCCGGGCCGGCAAAGTCTTCGGGCTTGCCCCAGCGGCCAGCCGGGATGCGGCCGAGTATGGCGACGGAGCGCTCCGGGTCGTCCTGCAGCGCCTGGGTGTTGTCGGTGGCGATGTAGCCCGGAGCGATGGCGTTGACGTTCACGCCCTTGGACGCCCATTCGTTGGCGAAGGCCATGGTGAGCTGGCCGATCCCGCCCTTGGATGCCGCGTAGCCCGGCACGGTGATACCGCCCTGGAAGGTCAGCAGCGAGGCGGTGAAGATGATCTTGCCCGAGCCGCGCTCGATCATCGAGCGGCCGATCTCGCGCGTCAGCACGAATTGTGCGCTGAGGTTCACCTCGATCACTTTGTCCCACCACTCATCGGGGTGCTCGGCGGCCGGCTTGCGCATGATGGTGCCGGCATTGTTGATCAGGATATCGATCTGCGGGTTCTCTTCCAGAACCTTGGCGGCGAAAGCGGTCACCGCGGAACGGTCGGCAAAGTCGCAGGAATAGCCCTTGAATTTGCGGCCCAGTGCCTCGACTTCCTTGCCCACTGCCGAACCTTCGGCTTCAAGAGAGGCCGAAACACCGATGATGTCGGCACCCGCCTGCGCGAGGCCAAGCGCCATGCCTTTGCCGATGCCGCGCTTGGCGCCGGTTACGAGGGCAGTCTTGCCCGTAAGGTCGAACATGTTCAGGTCAGACATTTTATCACCCGTTGATCTGGAGAAGCGATTTCATCGCGTTGGGGTTGGCGGTCAGCTCGGCAAAGGCCTCACCGATCTTGTCGAGGGGACGAATATCGGTGATGAAGCTGTCGGCATCGATGTCACCGGCCGCGATGGAAGCGATCGCCTTTTCGTAATCCTCGGGTTCGTAGACGCGCGTGCCGATGAGTTTCAGTTCGCGCCAGAAGAAGCGGAAGATGTCCACCGTCGGTTTGCTCGCATGAATGGCAACCATGACAATGCGGCAGCGGGTGCAGGCGGCTTCCGTCATCAGGTCAACGCCCGGCTGGGTGCCGGAGACCTCGAAGATCACATCCGCGCCCTTGTCGCCGGTCTTCTTCATGATCTCTGCGGCGGCATCGACCTCTTTCGGGTTGATCGTGTCGAAGCCGAGCTTGTCGGCATAGGCCAGGCGGTTCTCGTTCACCTCGGAGATCGTCACCTTGCCGCCGGCGGCACGGGCCACCATGGCGACCAGCATGCCGATGGGTCCACCACCGATGACCAGGACGTCCTCGCCCTCCGCCACTTCGGCCATACGTACGTCGTGGCAGGCCACGGCCAACGGCTCGATCAGAGCAGCGTCGCGCAGCGAGACAGTCTCGGGGACGCGGTGCAGCGTGTGGGCCGGCACATTCCAGAGCTGCTGCATCGCGCCCTGGCTGTCGAGACCAATGAAGGTCTGCTTGTGGCAGATATGGCTGTGGCCACGTTTGCAGGCCGGGCATTCGCCGCAAGGATCGAGCGGGCGAACGACGACACGGTCGCCTTCCTTCCAGCCCTCGACAGCCTCGCCGACGGCCTTGACGGTGCCCGACATCTCGTGGCCAAGAATGCGGTCGAAGCCCACGCGCCCGTCCATGTGCCCGAGATAGGCGTGCAGGTCCGTGCCGCAAATGCCGCAGAACGCGACTTCGATCTGGACCTGACCGGCGCCCGGCGCCTCGGCCTCGATCTGTTTCACTTCGAAGCTCTTGTCGCCTCGGTAGAATGCTGCCGTGATAGTCATGACTCTCTTTCGTCCTCCTCAGGCCGCCAGGTCGTTGGCGGCGTTCAGTTTGTCCCAATCGAAAACCACACCGGTGCCGGGCGTGTCGGGGGCAACAGCAAGGCTGTCCTCGAACACGTCAGGGCGGGTTGTGTAACCGTCGATCGGGAAAGAATGCAGCTCGCCGAGCGGGAGCGCGAAACGCTGTGCCCGAAGAGAAACGATGCAGGCCATATCTGGTTCCCTTTCCGGCACATGTGGCAAGGACGCTCCAGCACAGAAGGGCGCAGATAACGGGTGGCGGGATGCCCCACCGGATTTCGAAAAATCCTCCGTTTCGCCCGAATGCTTTGGACCGACCAAATTGGGGCGAACCTAAACGAACTAGCGCCCAAAGGTCAATCTCCTTTAGCGCAAACGACAACAACCAACCGGATTTGGTAGGTTTTTACTGGAATACCCGGCCCAGAAGGTTATACCCTACCCGTATCATCAGACCAAAGGCACATAACCGTGACCAAGGCGAGTCGCTCAAAGGCCATCGAAAACGCCGCGCCGGACGGACGCGCCTCGGACGCAATCGTCGAGCGGATCCAGGAACAGATCCTGTCTGGGACGCTGCTGCACAACACGCCATTGCCGTCGGAACGGGACCTCATGGAAAGGTTCTCGGCCAGCCGGACCGTCGTGCGGGAAGCGGTCGCGACCCTTGCCGGGCGCGGCCTGCTGGAAGCGAAGCCGCGCTACAGGCCGATCATCCGCAAACCCGGCTTCGATACCGCGCTCAACACCGTCGGTTCGATCGTGCAACTCATGCTGCAGCATCAACAGGGCGCGGAATCGTTGTTCGAGAGCCGCGTCTTTGTCGAGCGAGGGCTGGTTCGGGATGCCGCAACATCGGCCACTCGGGAGAATATCGCCGAACTGAAGGAAGCCCTTGCTGCCAATGAGGCGGCGATCATGGATTTCGATGCCTTCTATGACACCGACATGGATTTTCACGGGGTCCTTTACACGATCCCCGGAAACCCGATCTTCCCGACGCTTCACAGCGCCTATACCACGTGGCTGGCGCCACATTGGCGGCGGATGGAGGGCTCTCCAGAGTTCAACCGGAAAAGCTATGCCAGTCACCTGGCGATCTACACCGCGATTCTGGAACGGGACCCGGACGCCGCCGAGGAGGCGCTGGTGACCCACCTGAATGTCTCGTGGAGTTCTGTCGGGCCGACCTTCGCCCCCAAATAAAGACAAAGGGCAGGCACCGAATCTCTCGGCCTGCCCCCGTCATCCAGTTTTCGCGGAGGCCGCGCGAACGGCCTCCCGCTACGTCTTTCGATCAGCCGCCGTGTTTGCGGATTGTTTCCACCAGCAGCGCGGTGGAGCCGTCCTTGCCCTCGGTACCCTTCTCGCCGGCCACGACCGGGCCAAGCGCCGTGGCAAGCTCCTTGCCAAGCTCGACGCCCCATTGGTCGAAGCTGTTGATGCCGAGGATCACGCCTTCGACAAACACACGGTGCTCGTAAAGCGCCACGATCTGGCCGAAAATCTCGGGCGTCAGCAGCGGGTAGACCAGCGTGGTGGAGGGACGGTTGCCCGGGAAGACGCGGTGGCGCGCCTGACGTTCCAGCTCAGCCCCTTCCAGCCCCTTGGCCGCCATGATCGCGGTCGCTTCTTCCAGAGACCGGCCACGCAGCAGCGCTTCGGATTGGGCAAGGCAGTTGGCCACGAGCAGACGATGCATATGGGCGAGGTCCGCCTCGTGCCCCTGCGCGCCGACCATGAATTCGCACGGCACAACGCCGGTGCCCTGGTGAATCAACTGGTAGAAGGCGTGCTGGCCATTGGTGCCCGGCTCGCCCCAGACGATCGGGCCCGAGACCACCTCCAGATCGGCGCCGTCCATCGAGACGCGCTTGCCGTTGCTCTCCATTTCAAGCTGCTGGAGATAGGCCGGCAGGCGCAGCAGCCGCTGCTCATAGGGCAGCACGGCGCGCGAGGGGTAGCCGCAGATCTGGTGATGCCAGATGCCGACAAGCGCCAGCAGGACCGGCAGGTTTTCCGCCAGCGGCGCCGCCTTGAAATGATTGTCCATCGCCTGCGCGCCACGCAGGAAGGCGCGGAAAGCCGGGCCACCGATGGCGAGCATCACGCTGAGGCCGATCGGCCCCCACATGGAATAGCGCCCGCCGACCCAGTCCTCGAAGCCGAAGACGCGGGAGGCATCGATGCCGAAGGCGGCGGTCTTCTCCGTGGCCGAGCTGAGCGCCGCGAACTGCGCCGCCGGATCGGCGACTTTCTCGCTCATCCAGGCCCGCGCGGTCTGCGCGTTGGTCATGGTCTCGATGGTGGTGAAGGTCTTGGACGCGACGATCACCAGCGTCGTCGCCGGGTCGAGCGGACGCAGCACGTCTGACACATGCGCGCCATCCACGTTGGAAACGAAGTGGCATTTCGGCCCGTCCGCATAGGGCATCAGCGCCTGCAGCGCCATGACCGGGCCGAGATCGGAGCCACCAATGCCGATATTGACGACATCTGTGATCTTGCCGCCCTGCCCCTTGAAAATCCCGTCGCGCACGTTGGCGGCGAAACCTTCCATGCGGTCGAGCGTGGCCAGCACCTCCGGCATCACGTCCGCGCCATCGACCAGAACCGGGCCGCCATCGAGATTGCGCAGCGCGGTGTGCAGCACGGCGCGGCCCTCGGTCTCGTTGATCTTTTCGCCCGAGAACATCGCGTCGCGTCGGCCCGCCAGATCCGCGCCCTCGGCAAGCTTGATCAGCAGGTCGAGCGCCTTGGCATCGATATTGGTCTTCGAGAAATCGAAAAGCATATCGCCGAAACTGGCGGAGAAATTGCCGCCGCGACCGGGATCGGAGTCGAAAAGCGACAGGATGGAGCGGTTGTCGACACTGGCCCGGTAGGCCTTCAGCTCATTCCACATGGGGACCTCTATTCTGCCCAATGAACGGTTGCGTCATTCAATACGAGCTTCACCGGCGCTTCACGAGGCGACAAGTTGCGCGCCCGCTCAAGGGCCTCGCGTTTCTCCGGCCCGGTGATGAGAATATGCGTATGCATGGCGTTGGCGAGCACGGGCGCCGTCAGCGTCACCCGCGGTTCCGGCGCGGTGGGCGAACGCATCGCCATCAGCGGCGGCGCGTCGGGCGCGAGCGCTTTCTCGAAATTGTCGGCATCGTGGAAGATCGAGGCAATGTGGTAATCATTGCCCATCCCCAGCAGCAGGACCGTGATCGGCAGGATCAGCCGCACTTCGGCGATCATCGCATCCATCGCCTCTTCGGGCGTCGCGGTTTCGGCACGGATCCGCTGCAAGTAGGCGCGCTCCGCATTGCCGACCAGAAGACGCTCCTTCAGCAGCCGCGTGTTGGAGCGCGGCTGGTCCTCGGTCACCCAGCGTTCATCCGACAGCACGACGTTCACGCGGCTCCAGTCGAGGTTGGAAGCCGAGAGCGAATCGAAGGCCGGCCCCGGGGTCGTACCGCCGGGCACGCAAAGCGTTGCACGTGCCTGCGTCAGCAGCGTGTTTTCCAACTCGCTCGACAATCGATCGGCAAGGCCGATCATCATCAGATCCCTGTCAGGGTACTCGATGAAATTCATGGCCGGATTTCCCTCCATCTCCTGCCGTCGCGATGCAACAGCATCAGCGCGTCGTCGGGCCCGGACGAGCCCTGATCGTATGGTGAGGGAATATGCCCCCGCGCTTCCCAACCTGCAATCACCGGATCGGTCCAGGCCCAGGCCGCTTCGACCTCGTCGCCGCGCATGAAGAGCGTCTGGTTGCCACGGATCACGTCCATGATCAGGCGTTCATAGGCATCAGGAATGGCGTCATGGTCGTCGCCGAGCGCCTCGGCAAAGGTCATGTCGAGCGGCACGTCGATCAGCCGCATGCCCCCCGGCCCCGGCTCCTTGATCGTCACGCCAAGCTGCATGCCCTCGTTGGGCTGCAACCGGATCGACAGGATGTTGGAGTGCCGCCCGCGCGGCACGTCAAAGATCGAGTGCGGCGCGTCCTTGAAGACGATGGCGATCTCCGAGGCACGTGCCTTGAGCCGCTTGCCGGTGCGCACGTAGAAGGGCGTGCCCGCCCAACGCCAGTTAGACACTTCCAACCGCATAGCAAGGAAACTCTCCGTACGGCTGCGCGGATCGCCCACGTCTTCGAGGTAGGACGGCCCGCCCGGACCCGCGGCATACTGGCCGCGCACGATGTCGTCGGGCTCCATCGGGTCGAGTGCCCGGATCACCTTGAGCTTCTCGTCCCGCACCGCGTCATGGTCGTAACGCGCGGGCGGCTCCATCGCGATCAGGCAGACGAGCTGCAACAGGTGGTTCTGCACCATGTCCCGCATCGCGCCGATCCGGTCGTAATACTCACCCCGGCCGCCCACGCCCACCGTCTCGGCGACGGTGATCTGAATGTGATCGACATACTGGCTGTTCCAGAGCGGCTCGAACAGCATGTTGCCGAAGCGGACCGCCATCAGGTTCTGCACCGTCTCCTTGCCCAGGTAATGGTCGATCCGGTAGATCTGCGTCTCATCGAAATGCGCCGCAAGGCTCGCATTGAGCGCCTTGGCCGAGGCGAGATCATGGCCGAAGGGCTTTTCCACCACGATCCGCGCCTGTCCGTCCGCGATGCCGCGCTCCTTGAGCCGCTCGGCAATCGGGCCGAAAAGAGACGGCGCGACAGAGAAATAGAAAGCGTGAACCGCACCCTCCCGCATCTTCCCCTTGAGCTCTGGCCAGCCGCCTTCGCCGAGCGCATCGATTTTCACATAGGACAGCATGTCGAGGAATTGCGAGACGATTTCGGGCCGAAGACTTTCCGCAGGCAGGAATTCCTCCAATGCGGCGGATATCAGCGCGCGAAATTCCGCATCATCAGAATCACTGCGCGCCGCGCCTATCAGCCGCGCCTCCGGCGGCATCTGCCCATCGGCCAGACGACGGTAAAGACCGGGAAAGATCTTGCGCCGGGCCAGATCGCCCGTCCCGCCGAAGATCACCAGATCGAACGGCTCCACCGGAATAATGCGTGCTACCATTTTCGAGCTCCTGCAAAGCGAAGCCGCGAGCGCGCGGCAAACTGGGTAGGCTTGGTTTCGCCTGCACCGTTAGCGCAAACACGACCTTGATCCAAGGGGTTCACATCAACGTCAGTTACGGGTTGTGCCCTTTCGGTTCCTGTTAGCAGGGATTAGCACTTGGTGAAACAGCGCAGCTGCAGGGAGTGATGCGGGTGAAGGACCTGAATGACGGGTTGAACGAAAAGACCGACGGGGCGAATGCCGGGAAATTCTCCGATCCGAACCGGACGGCGGATGGAGAGGAACGCGCACAGGTGGCGCTGAGCGACCCGCAGACGCTGTGGTTCAACACCGGAACGCTGTGCAATATCACCTGCCGGAACTGCTACATCGACAGCTCGCCGGAAAATGACGCGCTCGTCTATATCACCGCCGACGAGGTCGAAACCTATCTCGACCAATTGGAGGAGCGCGGCTGGGGCGTGCGCGAGATCGGATTCACCGGCGGCGAGCCGTTCATGAACCCCGAGATGATCGAGATGGCACGCCGCAGCCTTGAGCGCGGCTACGAGGTGCTGATCCTGACCAATGCGATGCGGCCGATGATGCGTCCACAGATGCAGAAGGGGCTGGAAATGCTCCGCGACCGCTTTGGCGACAGGCTCACGCTGCGTATCTCGCTCGATCACTGGACGCGCGAGCATCATGAAGAGGAACGCGGCGCCGGCAGTTTCGACCGCACGATCGAAGGCATGGAATGGCTGCGCGACGGCGGGTTCCGCATGGCAGTGGCCGGGCGCACCGTTTGGGGCGAGAGCGAGGCCGCGGCTCGCAACGGCTATGCAAGCCTTTTTGCGGCGAAGGATTTCGCCATCGATGCGCAGGATCCGGCCATGACGGTGCTGTTTCCGGAAATGGACATGTCGGTCGAGGTGCCCGAGATCACCACCGCCTGTTGGGACATCCTTGGCAAATCGCCTGCCTCCGTGATGTGCGCCTCCTCGCGGATGGTCGTGAAACGGCGCGGCGCGGCGAGCCCGGCCGTGCTGGCCTGCACGCTGCTGGCCTACGAGCCGGAATTCGAGATGGGCAAGACACTGGCCGAGGCAGAGGGCGCCGTGGCGCTCAATCACCCGCACTGCGCGAAATTCTGCGTACTCGGCGGGGCGAGCTGCTCCGCCTGAAAGTTTCGCTTGCCCGGCGGCGCGGCGACGGCTTAGCACTTCTCCCGAGTTCCCGGAGTGTCTTCATGCCACCATTTCTTCTGCGCCCTGCCCTCGTCCTGCTGCTGGTAAGCCTTGCCGCCTGCGGCACGAGTGGTGCGGGCAAGGGCCCCGATGTCAGCCGCTTGAACGCCGCCTATGACGCGCCGCTGCATCCAAACGAAACCCCCGAACTGCGCCTTTTGATCAACCGCTACGCGCTTCTCTACGAAGTGCCCCCCGCGCTGGTACACCGGGTGGTGATCCGCGAAAGCACCCACACCCCCGCCGCTCGCAACGGGCCTTATTATGGGCTGATGCAAATCCTGCCGGCTACGGCGCGCACCATGGGCCATGACGGCCCGCCCAGCGCTTTGCTCGACGCCGAGACCAACCTCAAATACGCGGTGAAATACCTGCGCGGCGCATGGATGCTCGCCGATGGCAGTTTCGACCGCGCCGTCCAATGGTACTCGCGCGGCTATTATTACGAGGCCAAGCGTCGGGGAATGCTGGAGGAAACCGGCCTACGCTGAGCCGTCCTGCGAGCGCCGGTACCAGGTCGTCATCGTGTAATCCTTGCGTGGACCCAGAACCTGCCAGACCGATTTCCAGCGCGGCCACCGCGCGAAATCGTAGCGCACATCATATTGGTCGGGGTCGCACCAATGCGCGGCATCGGGATCGGCAGCGGCAGGATCGAAGCTGTGGAAATAGCGGCCGTCCTCGAAATCCACCCGGATCGTGCCGCCCTCCGCGCGCCAGAAATAGCGCCGTACCGCCTGCAGCTTCTGCCCGCCGGCCAGATCCAGCTGCCCGGTCTCGCAGTAGCATAACCGACCGTCGCCGGCCTTCGACAACTCCGCCCGACCGCTCAGGCGCAGGATCTCGCCCGCGCGGCGGTCGTCAATTACGCGCTCCATGCGCCACAGGCCGAGAAAACCGCCCAGATCCGGCCCGTCCATCGGCTTGTGCTCCGCTCCCGTCATCTCCGCCCGCCTCACGCCTTTTCCCGTCCCCGCGGGACTAGCCGCTTGCCTCTCGCCGGGCAAGCGCGTGTCCGACACGCCAGAACGCTTGCTCCATCCCGCCCCGCCCGCTATGACACCGGCGCTTTTCATATCAAACCGAAGGCCGCCCGCATGATCCCTCGCTATTCCCGCCCCGACATGGTTGCCATCTGGTCGCCCGAGACCAAGTTCCGCATCTGGTACGAGATCGAGGCCCATGCCTGCGACGCCCAGGCCGCGCTTGGCGTGATCCCGAAGGCGAATGCCGAGGCCGTCTGGAAAGCCAAGGATGTCGAGTTCGACGTTGCCCGCATCGACGAGATCGAGGCCGTCACCAAGCACGACGTCATCGCCTTCCTCACCCACCTTGCCGAGATCATCGGCAACGATGAGGCCCGTTTCGTCCACCAGGGCATGACCTCCTCGGATGTGCTCGACACCTGTTTCAACGTCCAGCTCGTGCGCGCCGCCGATATCCTGATCGAGGATGTGAAGGGCCTTCTGGCCGCTCTCAAGCGCCGTGCGCTGGAGCACAAGGACACGATTCGCATTGGCCGCTCGCACGGCATCCACGCCGAGCCCACCACGATGGGCCTCACTTTCGCCCGCTTCTATGCCGAGATGGACCGCAACCTGAACCGGTTGAAAAAGGCGCGGATGGAAATCGCCACCGGCGCCGTCTCAGGCGCGGTCGGCACCTTTGCCAATATCGACCCGGCGGTCGAGGAGCATGTCTGCGCCAAGATGGGTCTGGAGGTCGAACCGATCTCGACCCAGGTCATCCCGCGCGACCGCCACGCCGCCTTTTTTGCCGCGCTCGGCGTCGTCGCCTCCTCGATCGAGAATGTCGCCACCGAGATTCGTCACATGCAGCGCACCGAAGTGCTGGAAGCCGAGGAGTTCTTCTCCAAGGGCCAGAAAGGCTCGTCGGCCATGCCGCACAAGCGCAATCCGGTGCTCACCGAGAACCTCACCGGCCTCGCCCGTCTGGTGCGCATGACCGTGGTGCCGGCGATGGAGAACGTCGCCCTCTGGCACGAACGCGACATCTCGCACAGCTCGGTGGAGCGCAATATCGGCCCCGACGCCACCATCACGCTCGATTTCGCCCTCGCGCGCCTGACCACGGTGATCGACAAGCTGGTGATCTACCCCGACAACATGATTGCCAACATGAACAAGTTCCGCGGGCTGGTCATGTCGCAGCGCGTGCTGCTGGCGCTCACCCAGGCCGGCGTGAGTCGAGAAGATGCCTATCGCCTCGTGCAGCGCAACGCGATGAAGGTCTGGGAAGAAGGCAAGGACTTCAAGACCGAGCTGCTGGGCGACGCCGATGTCTGCGCCGCTCTGTCGGCCGAGGAGATCGAGGAGAAGTTCGATCTCGGCTATCACACCAAGCATGTAGATACAATTTTCGCACGCGTTTTCAAAGACTAACTTGAGCGGCAGGCCGCCCGAACCGCAAGCCTGAACGCCCCGCCCATTGATCGCCCCGACGCTGCTGGATTTGCCGTGGCGGGGCGTCCTGTTTTGCCTCGCGACAGCGTCACAGAACCGCCTTCCTTTAGGTCAAACTTCAGATGAACTCCCCGCTTTCGCCATGTTTCTGCCGTGAGCTTTGGAGACAAATGGAACACCGGAATATGGCATGAAGGGAAAGCAGAATGCTCAGGAAGCTTCTTTCAAGATTTCGAAGAGTTTCCGCCGCTGCGCCCGACACGACGTCCCCTTCGATTCCGCCCATGACCCCTACTCAAAGAACCTTCGAGCCGGTCATCGTGCGTTCCTGTTCCATCCGCTCCATCGCCACGGATCCCGGCGCATTGGTGGCCGATATCTCTTCCCATGTCTCGGTTCTGACAGAAAAGGCACGCTACCGCCGGGAAGACTTCCCCGCCGAAGCGCTGCAACTCTATCACGCCGACCTCTACCGCCGTGAAGTGAACACATGGGGTCATGCCGGCTTCATCGGTCGCTCCCAACAAAGCCTGGCCGACGCCCTGTCCGATTCCGGCAAGGCACTTCGGGCTTGCGGGGCCGACAGGTATCGTGACCTGTTCGAAAAGATGCAGACCTGGATCGCGCTCAACCCTGAAGATGCCGCCGACCTGACCGGCGAGGATGAAGACGAAGCGCCCGAGCTGACGCGCCTCGATCACCAGTTCCAGGCGCTGGAAGCCGAGGGCCTGCTTGTCTCGGCCCTCGCGGAATGGATCATCACGCAACCCTGGCTCGAAGTGGTCGACGATTCGGACTTCGGACGCGCCCAACGGCGCGCAATCACGAAGGCCCGGCGGCGCCGTGGCTCCGGAATCGCCGAAACCATAGCCGAGATCGATCATTTCCTGTCCAACCCGGCAAATGTCGGCTTTGGCATGGCCGCTGCGTCCCGGCAGACGCCCGAACCCGTGATCCATATCGGCTGTGTCCAGCACCTGACCACCGGCCCGGACAAGATCGCCCCTGCCCGCTGGATGCGCACCGTTGCCGGCGAAAGATTCGGTGTCCTGATCGAGGAAGGTTTCGCCCTGTTTGAGGCCGTCCCGGAGCGGCCACAGGCAGCCGCGCCCGGCCCGAGCCTCGCCGAACTGCGCCGCCTCCGCTATGACCGGATCGACGAAATCCTTTTCCACTATCCGCACAAACTGGGAAAACGCCTGGCCGTCACCCCAACATCGCGGGCAAAATTGGCGATCCAGGTCTGCCATCACCTGCATGCGGCCTGTGCAATCCATCTTCTGCTGGACAGCCTGGCGGAACCTGCCACGCTGACCAGCGCCTCGGTGCATTCCATCGGAAAGGCAGACGATGGCGGACTGAAAGCCGTGGTGATGATCGTCGCCGATGACGCAACCCGCGCCTTCTCCGCGATGCTCGACAATACCGGCGCCACGCTTCTCAGCGAGCCGGACCACAGGATCCTGGGCCAGATCGACCACACCCAGATCGAAACCCAGCAAAAGATGCTCAGGACCGCCTGACCCCTGACCGGGCTTCCGAAACCCTGAGTTTTCTACACGCCTCCGCCAAATGGGGCGTTTTTGTCCGTTTTGGCCAAAATGCAAACAGCCCGCTCGGCTCTGGACCGGCAAGCCCGGCTGTGCCAAGACAGGCGCTCCCTGATACCGGATGCGCCCATGCACGACACGTTTTTCCTGACGCCAATCACGGCCGTGCCGCTATTTCTGCTGCTTGTCTTCTGTGGACGCGGCTTCCGACAAAACTGGAAGGCGCAGGGGCCGAACTGGAAACTGAAATCCTGGGCCTACGGGCTGCCCGCGCTCGCTGCCTTCCTCGCCCTGGCCTTCCTGCCAATGGAAATGTGAAGCCCCCCGATTGGAGCGACTTCACGCTTCTTCTGACCGAAAATATCCTCGCGGAAGGCATCGAAGCCTCTGGCTTCGACATGCGGTCCATGCAGTCGGAGCTGTCAGGACGCCTCCATCTCCTCGACCATCCGCCGGGCGCGCTTGCATTGAAGCTTGTCCCGCAAGGGCGAATCCGGATCGATGTCTTTCTGGCAGACCACGCATTTATCCGCGCCGGCGATGGCGTTGAGCCCGCCGCAGCTTCCCTTGATGCGCATTTTCTGACCGACGACGATCACGCCAATGGCCATCGCCACGACGATGGTCGTCAACAGGAGGAATGCGAGCACGAATGTTGCCATGGGTCTGTCCTTGCGGCCGGTCTTCCGTATCTACTCTGCCTTGCGCAGTTTTTCAAATGCCGCGCTGGCATGTTTCACGTAATCCTGATCGGACCCTTGCGGAGCGCGCGAGATGAAAAACACGGCCAGATCGTTCGCCTCGGCAACAGCCATGCCGGTCTCCTCGCCCATAACCATCATTGCCGTGGCCAGCGCATCGGCCATCATCCCGTTCTCGGCCAGCACCGTCACAGAGGTCGCCCGGTGTGTCACCGGCCGGCCGGTGGTCGGGTCGATCAGGTGCGAATAGCGCACGCCGTCCTGCTCGAAGAAGTTGCGGTAATCACCGGAGGTCGCCATGCCGAGATCGGAGACCGGCAGAACCATTTCCACCGTCTGCGTCTTGGAATCCGGCGTCTCGATGCCGATCTTCCAGGCCTCGTCCTTGTCATTCCGGCCGGCCGAGACCAGGTCGCCGCCGATCTCGACGAGGTAGTTCTCGATACCGAATTCCCGCAGTTTTTCGGCCACCGCGTCATTGCCATAGCCCTTGGCGATTGCGGACAGGTTGACGGAGACAGCCGGATCGCGCTTGGTCAGCGTCTCGCCCTCGAGCGTGACCAACTCTGCCTGCCCGACATGCTCCAGCGCCGCCGCGATCTCCGCGTCCGACGGAATCGGCTCGCCCGGTTTCTTGGCGCCAAACCCCCACAGTTCGATCAGCGGAAACAGCGTCACGTCGAAGCGGCCATCGGAAAGCGCGTGCACCTTGTCCGCCGCCGCCATGACATGGGCGAACTCGGCCGAGATCTCTACCGGTTCGGTGCTCTGAATGGCATTGAAGAGCGAGACTTCCGATTGCTTGTCCCAATTCGACATCGACGCATTGACCGCCTTGAGCGTCTCCTCGATCGCCACGGCGATTTCCGTCTCGGTAACCTCGGAGGGTACGTCGACAGCAACGACATTGTAGCTCGTGCCCATCGTCTCGCCGGAAAAGCGATAGGTTTCGCCCTCTTCCTCTCCGAAACAGCCGGAAAGCAGGAGGCCAAGGGGCAGCAGGTAAATGGCGCGCATAGGGAAGCTCCCGGGTGGAATTGCTTTTCCGGGGGTCTGGCACCTTTTTGGGGGGGCTGTCAACGCGGGCGGTCTTTTGCCGGTAACGGGGCCGGATGGGGGCAGTCTGCCCCCTGCGCGCCGCCCGAGGGGCGGCGCTCCCCCCAAGGGTATTTCCGGAAAGAGGAAGGCCTTCCGCACTGAGACAATCGGCTTCCGGGCAAAATGTTGCGCTGCGGCGTAGAACTCCTTAATAGGATCAGGAACGTCTGTAGGCCAATGCATACAATGCCCCCGGAAAGCAGCACGGGGCGTATGGTCCGCAGGTCGGAGGAACGATCGAACCGGAACGGAAACCGCAGCGAGTTACATGCCCGAATTCTCATTCAAGAAGGGTCTGGACCTACCCATTAACGGGGCGCCGGAACAGACAATCCACGATGGGCCAGCGATTGGCTCCGTCGCGGTGATCGGGGCCGATTCCATCGGTCTCAAACCCAAGATGCTTGTCGCCGAGGGCGACAGTGTCCAACGCGGCCAGCCGCTTTATTGTCACAAGGATTCGCCTGAGGTCGTCTTTACCGCGCCAGCCACGGGGCGGGTGCGCGCGATCAATCGCGGCGCCCGACGGGTGTTGCAGAGCGTGGTGATCGATGTCGACAACATGTTCGATGCGGGCGTGGATTTCGGCATTCTTCCGGAGGGTTCCGGCGGAGACGAAGTTGCCGAAAAAATCCTGAAATCAGGCCTTTGGACGGCGTTCCGCACGCGCCCCTATTCCAAGATCCCCGCCGCCGACACACGGCCGGCCGCGATCTATGTCACCGCGATGGATAGCGAGCCGCTGGCTGCGGACCCGGCCCTGATCATCGCCGAGAAACCGCAAGCCTTCGTGGCCGGCCTCAGGGCCGTTGCGCAGCTGAGCGAAGGCCGGACATGGTTGTGCCACGCGAGCGGCGCGTCTGTTCCGGGCGGAGATGTCGCGGGCGTCGAGGTGGCCACTTTTTCCGGGCCGCATCCTGCGGGCCTTGCCGGGACGCATATTCACTACCTCGAACCGCCCACCGCCGAGCGCCATGTCTGGACCATTTCCTACCAGGATGTCATCGCGATTGGCACGCTGATGGACACCGGCAAGCTGGACACCTCCGTGGTGATTTCGCTGGCCGGTCCGCGCGCTTCCAACCCGCGTCTGATTCGAACCAATCTCGGCGCCTCGCTCGCCGATCTGACCGATGGCGAAGTTGACGGCGATGCACCGCTGCGCACGATTTCCGGTTCGGTCCTGACCGGACGGATGAGCGATGGGGCCGCTTTCGACTATCTCGGCCGTTATGCCCGCGCCGTGACGCTGATCGACGAGGACCGCACGCAGAAGTTCCTGGCCTGGATCACACCGCGCCCTGAGCAATACGCCGTTCTGCCGGTGCTGGCCTCCGCCTTCACCCGGGCAAAGAAGTTCTCGATGGGCTCGAACCTGAATGGCGGACGCCGTGCGATGGTGCCGATCGGGACATTCGAGGAACTGATGCCGCAGGACTTCCTGCCGACGCAGTTGCTGCGCTCCTTGCTTGTGATGGACACCGACAACGCCCAGAAACTTGGCGCGCTGGAGTTGGACGAGGAAGATCTCGCGCTCTGCACTTTTGCCTGCCCGGCCAAATACGAGTACGGCATCGCGCTGCGCGACAGCCTGACCAAGATCGAGAAGGAGGGCTGAGGGATGAAGTTTATCCAGAATTTCTTCGACAAGCTCGAACCGCATTTTGTGAAGGGCGGGAAGTACCAGTCCTGGTATCCGCTCTACGAATCCATCGCGGCGCTGTTCTTCTCGCACCGCACAGTCACCACCGTCGCGCCGCATGCCCGTACCTTCACGAACATGCAGCGGATCATGATCTATGTCCTGATCGCCGCCCTGCCCTGTGCCTTCTTCGGCATGTGGAACACCGGCCACGGCGCCAACGTGGCGCTTGCCGCGCTCGGCGAGGACGCGCATACCGGCTGGCGGATCGCCCTCATGCAGTGGCTCGGGTTCGGGCTGAACCCCGACAGCATCCTGTCCAGCATGTTCCACGGTTTCCTCTATTTCCTGCCGATCTACGCGGTCACGATGATCGTGGGTCTCTTCTGGGAAATCCTGTTCGCGATCATCCGCGGCCACGAGGTCAACGAGGGCTTCTTCGTCACATCGATCCTCTACGTGCTGATCGTGCCGGCCTCCACGCCGCTCTGGCAGGTGGCGCTCGGCATTTCCTTCGGTGTCGTGATCGGCAAGGAAGTCTTTGGCGGGACAGGGAAAAACTTCCTCAACCCGGCGCTTGTCGCACGGGCCTTCCTATATTTCGCCTATCCCGCGCAGATGTCCGGTGACTCGATCTGGACCCCGGTGGACGGCTTCTCCGGCGCAACAGCGCTCGGGATCACCGCGCAGGAGGGCGTGTCCGGGCTGGCCGCGCATGACATCTCCTTCGCCTCGGCCTTCTGGGGCAACATGCAGGGCTCCTTCGGCGAGACCTCGGTCTTCATGTGCATGATCGGGCTGGCCTTCCTGCTCGTCACCAAGATCGCCAACTGGCGGCTGGTCGTGGGGTGCATCGCTGGCACAATCGCCTTCTCCACCCTGCTGAACCTGATCGGGTCGGACACCAACCCGATGTTCGCAATGCCGTTCTGGTGGCACATGGTGCTGGGGGGCTGGGCCTTCGGCCTCGCCTTCATGGTGACCGAGCCGGTGACGGCCTCGCATACCAATGTCGGCCGCTTCTGGTATGGGGCGCTGATCGGTTTCATGGTCGTGATGATCCGCGTGGTCAACCCGGCCTTCCCCGAGGGCATGATGCTCGCCATCCTGTTCGCCAATATCTTCGCCCCGCTCATCGACTGGTTCGTCGTGCGGGCCAACATCGCTCGGAGGGCAAAGCGAAATGCCTGAGAACGACGCCAATAACGAGGGCCTGCTGGCCCGCTGGAAGGCGCTTCCGGTCGACTCGGTTCCAAAGACCGTGTTCGTCGCCACCGCGCTCTGCCTGTTCTGCTCCATGGTGGTCTCGGCCGCCGCGGTGAGCCTGCGGCCCATCCAGGAGGTGAACAAGCTCAAGGACAAGCAGATGAACATTCTGCAGGTCGCGGGCCTCTACGAGGATGGGGTCAACGTCCGCGAGGCCTTTTCCGCCTTCGAGCCAAGGGTGGTCGATCTCACGACCGGCACCTTCACCGACCAGTTCGACGCGGCAAGTTTCGACGACCGCGCCGCGGTGTCCGATCCGGAGCTGAGCCGGGCTCTGACAGAGGACCCTGCCGGGCTCGGCCGCCAGAGCAACTATTCCGTCGTCTACCTGCTCAATGATGCGGCCGGAGAGCTGGACAAGGTAATCCTGCCGATCAGCGGATACGGTCTCTGGTCCACGCTTTATGGCTTCATTGCCCTAGAGGAGGACGGCAACTCGATCTTCGGGCTGCAATTCTACGACCATGCGGAGACGCCCGGCCTCGGTGCCGAGGTGGACAACCCGCGCTGGAAGGCCATGTGGCCCGGCAAGGCGCTGCGCGACGAAAGCGGCGAGCTGAAGATCACGGTGGCCAAGGGCGTGCCGTCGCCGGTCATGGAAAACCACCATATCGATGCGCTGGCCGGTGCCACGCTGACCTCGGTCGGTGTCGACAACCTTGTGCGCTTCTGGATGGGGGAAGAGGGCTTCGCGCCCTTCCTCGAAAACCTCAAGGCGGGGGGCCTCTAAATGGCGCAGACAAGACGCACCTACCTGGTCGATCCGCTGGTCGACAACAACCCGATCACGCTGCAGGTTCTGGGGATCTGCTCAGCATTGGCGGTGACATCCTCGTTGCAGGTCTCTTTCGTCATGGCGCTCGCCGTGACCTTCGTGACGGCCTTCGCCTCGATGTTCATCTCGATGCTGCGCAATCACATCCCCGGTTCGATCCGGATCATCGTGCAGATGGTCATCATCGCCTCGCTCGTGATCCTCGTGGATCAGGTCCTCAAGGCCTATCTCTACGACATTTCGAAAACGCTCTCGGTGTTTGTCGGCCTGATCATCACCAACTGCATCGTGATGGGCCGCGCCGAAGCCTTTGCAATGAAGAACCCGCCGCTCGACAGCTTCGTCGACGGGATCGGCAACGGGCTGGGCTACGGCCTGATCCTGATGCTGGTCGGCTTCGTTCGTGAGCTTTTCGGCGCCGGAACGCTCTTTGGCATCACGGTGCTGCCGACCGTCAACAATGGCGGCTGGTACGTGCCCAATGGCATGCTGCTTCTGCCGCCTTCGGCGTTCTTCATCATCGGGCTGATCATCTGGGCCTTCCGCAGCTGGAAGCCGGAGCAGGTCGAAGACCGTGAATTCCAGATCCAACACATTGAGGAGGCGCACTGATGGAAGGGCTTATTTCCCTCGCCGTTAAGGCGATCTTCGTCGAGAACCTCGCGCTCTCCTTCTTCCTCGGCATGTGTACCTTCATCGCCGTTTCAAAGAACGTGGCCACCGCGCTTGGCCTCGGCATCTCGGTCATGGTGGTGCAGACCATCACCGTGCCCGCCAACAACCTCATCCTGAACGGACTTCTGAAGCCCGGTGCGCTCGAATGGGCGGGCTTCGGCGATGTAGACCTCACCTTCCTCGGCCTGATCTCCTATATCGGCGTGATCGCGGCCATGGTGCAGATCCTGGAGATGGTGCTCGATAAGTACTTCCCGCCGCTCTACAACGCGTTGGGCATCTTCCTGCCGCTGATCACCGTGAACTGCGCCATCCTTGGTGGCTCGCTCTTCATGGTGGAACGCGATTACAACTTCGCCGAATCCGTCACCTACGGCCTCTCCTCCGGCTTCGGCTGGGCGCTCGCCATCACCGCGATGGCCGGCGTGCGCGAGAAGCTCAAGTATTCGGACATTCCGGACGGCTTGCAGGGCCTCGGCATCACCTTCATCACCGCGGGCCTGATGGCCATGGGCTTCATGTCCTTCAGCGGCGTGAAACTCTAAGGGAGGCGCAGAGATGACCACATTCATCCTGGGCGTTGCCCTGTTCACCCTGATCGTGATCGCGCTGGTCACGATCATCATGTTCGCCCGCTCCAAGCTGGTGGCACAGGGCGACGTGGCGATCACCATCAATGGCGAAAAGACCATCCACGTCCCTGCCGGTGGCAAGCTGCTGCAAACGCTGGCCGCCGAGAAGCTCTTCGTGCCCTCGGCCTGTGGCGGCGGCGGCACCTGCGCGCAATGCCGGGTGCGTGTGCATTCCGGCGGCGGTTCGATCCTTCCGACCGAAGAAAGCCACATCACCAAGCGGGAGGCCGCCGCTGGCGACCGTCTCTCCTGCCAGGTGGCCGTGAAGCAGGACATGGATGTCGAGGTCCCCGAAGAGGTCTTCGGCGTCAAGAAATGGGAATGCACGGTTCGCTCGAACGAAAACGTGGCGACCTTCATCAAGGCGTTGGTTCTGGACCTGCCGGAAGGCGAGGCCGTGAACTTCCGCGCCGGTGGCTATATCCAGATCGAGGCCCCGGCCCACGAGCTCAAATATACCGAGTTCGACATCGAGGGCGAGTACCGGGAGGACTGGGACAAGTTCAATCTCTGGCAGTACGAGTCCGTCGTCGACGAGCCGATCGAGCGTGCCTATTCCATGGCCAACTACCCCGACGAAAGGGGCATGATCATGCTCAACGTCCGCGTGGCCTCGCCGCCCCCGGGCACGCAGGGCATCCCGCCGGGCAAGATGTCGTCCTACATCTTCAACCTCAAGCCGGGCGACAAGGTCACGATCTCGGGTCCGTTCGGCGAGTTCTTTGCCCGCGACACGGACAAGGAGATGGTCTTTATCGGCGGCGGTGCCGGCATGGCCCCAATGCGCAGCCTTATCTTCGACCAGCTCAAGCGGCTGCAGAACAAGGATCGGAAGATCACTTTCTGGTACGGAGCCCGCTCCAAGCGCGAGATGTTCTTCGTCGAGGATTTCGACGAGCTTGCGGCCGAGTTCCCGAATTTCGAATGGCACGTGGCGCTTTCCGATGCGTTGCCCGAGGATAACTGGACCGGTTACACCGGCTTCATCCACAACGTGCTCTACGACGAATATCTCAAGAACCACCCCGCGCCAGAAGATTGCGAGTTCTACATGTGTGGCCCGCCGATCATGAACCAGTCGGTGATCAACATGCTGCTGGAACTGGGCGTGGATCGCGAAGACATCATGCTGGACGATTTCGGCGGCTGAGCCGGGACAAGTCCAAGGATCAGGGGGCCGATGCGGAAAACGTATCGGCCCTTTTTTATGCATGACGCTAACAACAAGGCAGCAATACCTATTTTACCTTTGGGAAGTCGCAACTTCCCGGTCTAAACTTGTGTCAGGTCCCAGGCCGAAACAGCGTAACCACGCCCCAGGGAAGTCAATGAGAGGGATAGATGGTATCCAAGAACAAGAAGCCCCATTTCGGGCATGAAAGCATGCACACCCACAGCCAGTCGGTCGAGGCCGCGGTTGTGGACAGATCAAAGGCGACAGCCGAGTCCATTCTGTCCAGCAAGGGGCATGACGTTATTTCCGTCCGCCCCACCGACACGATCCACAAGGTCACCGAGGTGATGAAGGAACATGGCATCGGCTCGGTTCTGGTGAAGGATCAGAATGGCCACATGGTTGGCATCCTGACCGAGCGTGACATCGTCCGCGGGTTTGCCGACGAACCCGACGACACTTTCGATGAGACCGCCGCGGACCTGATGACGACGGAGGTCATCACGGCCACTCCCGAGACCCCGCTTCTGGACCTTCTGCGCAGCATGTCCGAAGGCCGTTTCCGCCATATCCCGGTTCTGGACGGCGAACATATCGCCGGTCTGATTTCCATCGGCGACGTGGTGAAATTCCGCCTTCGCGAACTGGAATACGAAGCGTTGAAGCTCAAACAGATGATCGTGGGCTGAGTTCCGGCCCCTTCTACGAAATCCATGACGGCGCGTCTGATACAGGCGCGCCGTTTCTTTTGGGCCAGGGGCGCATTGCTCGGAAACTGGCCCAAATGCCCAAGGCCAAGAGGGGCTTTGCCCCCCGCGCCCTTGCAGAAGACGGGACACGCGTCTTTGTTTCATCTTTCCGGAAATATCTCTGCCGGAGGCACGATCCGGAGGGTCGTTCCCGCAAGCGCAGATCGAGGCTTCAGATATCCTTGAGCAGGCGCAGCGCGTCATAGATCGCGGCATGCGTGTTGCGCGGGGCGACGGCATCGCCAATGCGGTAGACTTGGTAATGCCCCTCGGGGTTGCGGCAAACCCGTTGGGGATCTCCGGAAATCAACGCATCGTAATCCACTTCGCCAAGGTTCGTCGATCCGGGTTTCAGGTCGAAATAGAGGGCATCCAAGGGCCGCGTGCCATAATTCACCACGACCTGATCGACAGACAGATCGGTGGTCTGACTGTTGAAGTCCGATCCGATCGTCGCCTTCAACCGGTTTCCGTCCTGCACAACGGCAAGCAGCCGGCGCGCGACGGTCAGGGTGGCACCCTTTTCCTGCAGTTCAGCAACGTAAGGAACAAGGTTCATCCCCATGATATCGGGCGCAAAACTCCGATCCGGCGTCATGATCTCGACCTGTGCGCCGGCCTGCGCCGCCCCCAGTGCGGCCTGCAAGCCCGGATGATCACCGGATTCGTCGTAGACCAGAACGGTACGAGCCGGTTTCACATCGCCCGAGATGATGTCCCAGGTCGTGGTCAGCAGCGCGTTCTCTCCGCTTTGCTCGAAAAGCTCCGTATTCGGTAAACCACCCGTCGCAACGATGACGGCATCCGGGCTTTCTTTCTCAACATCAATAGCTTCCGCCCATGTATTGAAGCGGAACTCCACCCCGTCGGCCACGCATTGCGCCATGCGCCAGTCGATGATCGAGATCATTTCGCGCCGCCGTTCCGATTGCGCGGTAAGCCGAACCTGACCGCCGGGATCGGGCGCGGCCTCGAATACGACCACCGCATGCCCGCGCGCCGCCGCGACGCGCGCGGCCTCCAGCCCGCCGGGTCCGGCACCGATGATGACCACCTTCTTCTTCACCTCGGCGCGCGGAATGTCATGCGGCATGGTCAGCTCGCGCCCCGTGGCCGCGTTGTGCATGCACAGCGCCTCACCGCCCTGGTAGATCCGGTCGAGACAGTAATTGGCACCGACGCAGGGGCGTATGTCCTCTTCCCGCCCGGCCATGATCTTGCGCACGATATGCGGGTCCGCGATGTGGGCCCGCGTCATCCCGACCATGTCCAGCAGCCCCGCGGAAACCGCGTGGCGCGCCGTCGCCACATCGGGGATCTTGGCGGCATGGAAGGTCGGCAGCCCCACCGCTTCACGCAGCGATCCGGCAAATTCCAGATGCGGTGCGTTGCGCATTCCCTGAACCGGGATCACGCCGGTCAGCGCCGCGTCGGTGTGGATGCGGCCGCGAATGATGTTGAGGAAATCGACCTGCCCCGTCGCCTTCATCCGCTCGGCCATGGCCAGCCCCATCGCCCGGTCGATGCCCCCTTCCCAAGCCTCGTCGGCCTCGAAACGGACGCCGAGGATGAATTCGTCGTCCACCCGATTGCGAATGGCGTCGATCACCTCCAGGCCGAATTTCATCCGGCTTTCCAGCGTCTGCGGACCGTAAGGCCCGTCCAGCGCATTGGTCAGCGGCGACCAGAAATTGTCGATCAGGTGACCATAGGCCTCCAGCTCGATCCCGTCCATGCCGCCTGCCTGCATCCGCTCGGCCGCATCGGCATACTCCCGGATGATCCGAGCGATGTCCCAGTCTTCCATCACCTTGGGAAAGAACTTGTGCGCCGGCTCGTAATGCGGCCCCGGCGCCACCGAGGGCAGCCAGTCGCCCTTGGACCAGCCCGTGCGCCGGCCCAGATGCGTGAGCTGGATCATTGCCGCACAGCCATGTTCGTGCAGCGCGTCCGTCAGCCGGCGGATCCATGGCACCACTTCGTCCTTGTAGGCGAGAATATTGTTGAACGAGGGTGGGCTGTCGCGCGAGACGACCGCAGACCCCGCCGTCATCGCCAACGCCACGCCGCCCTTTGCCCGCTCCTCGTGATAGGCAATGTAGCGTTCCTTGGGCATGCCGTCCTCGGAATAGGCGGGCTCGTGGCTTGTTGTCATGATCCGGTTGCGAAGCGTCAGGTGCTTGAGCTGGTAGGGCTGCAACAGCGGATCGTTGGGCATGTCTTTCTCCTGCGCTGGTATGTGGTTCTGACCGGGAATGAGTCGCCGCGCGTCAATCGGGCAGTATCTCGACATATGTGTCAAGAAAGTTGTCATACCTGTCGAGTCTTGCTACGTCTGCTCCATGATTGCAGTGTCACATCCCAAGCAGCGCGGAACCGAGGAGCTCTGGCTGGACGCGGCCTATCGGCTGCTGACCGAGAGCGGCGTGGAGGCCGTGAAGGTGATGCCGCTGGCCAAGTCGCTTGGCCTGTCGCGGACCAGCTTCTACTGGCATTTCAAGGATCGCGAGGCGCTGCTGGAGGCGATGGTGACCCGGTGGGAGGCACGCAATTCCGGCAACCTTGAAGCGCGATGCGTGGCCTATGCCGAGACGATCTGCGAGGCGATGCTGAACATCTGCGATTGCTGGCTGATGCCGGAGCTGTT
Source organism: Aliiruegeria sabulilitoris (assembly GCF_001558155.1). Taxonomy (GTDB): domain Bacteria; phylum Pseudomonadota; class Alphaproteobacteria; order Rhodobacterales; family Rhodobacteraceae; genus Tropicimonas; species Tropicimonas sabulilitoris. Next base: position 68,185 of record NZ_LOAS01000023.1, on the reverse strand, counting down.
CGACTCCCGGCTGGATTTGGCGATCCGCAACTGGGCGCGGACCGATCCAGTGTTGCACCCGCGCGTCGAGCAGGCAGACGGGCGGCGGATCAAGGCCATTACCGACGTTTTCCTACGTTTCGGCTATCCATCTCAGGAGGCCGAGGTGCGTGCGATGACAGTTCTCTATACCCAGCTCGGCTATATCTCGATGCAGATCGAGGAGCGCCCCGAGACGCGCCTTGCCCGCATCCCCGCCTATGTCGCCGTGTTCACGGGACGTGAGCCGAGCGAGACGGAATTTGCCCGTTTCCGCGCCCGTCACACGGGCTGACGGCAAGGCTCAGCCCAGCAGGTCCCGCGCGATGCGCTCGAAGATCGCCGCGCCGATGGGGATGAGGTCGTCCGGGAAATCGTAGTCCGGGTTGTGCAAGGCCGCGTGATCCTCGCCCGGCCCGAGACAGAGCATTGACGCCTTCGCTCCCCAGCCGAAAACACCGAAATCCTCCGAGGCGCGCATCGGCAGGCCCTGATCGCCGTTGGCCACGCCAATGGCGTCCATCGCCGCAACGGCAACCGCCGTCGCCTCGGCGTCGTTGATGGAGGCCGCGAAGATGTCGTGCAGCGCGAAAGAGACCTCCAACCCCTCCGCCTCCGCGATCTCCGTCACGCGCGCCCGCGCATCCTGCTCCATCGCCGCCATCGCTTCATCATGTGCCGTGCGCAGGGTGGCAAAAAGCACAGCCTCGCCCGGTGCCACGCCAAAGGCCGGCTCGCCGACGCGGAGATGGGTAAGCGTCACCAGCTGGAAATCATCGTCCAGCTTGCCCCCCTGCCCCAGTCCTTCCAGCGCCGGGATGAGCCTAGCCACGGCATGGGCGGGCGAGGTGCCGTCCTCCGGGTTCGCCGCATGGGCGGTCTTGCCCGTCAGCCGGATTTCCAGCCCCCGCGAGGCGCAATTGATCAAGCCGACACGGGTGGAGACGGTGCCGAAGGGCCGGCCCGGCTCATTATGGATGGCGAAGGCCCAATCGGGCCGGATTGCTTCGAAACCCGGATCGGCCACCACGGCGCGCGCGCCGCTGCCGTCCTCTTCGGCGGGCTGGAACATCAGCACCACGCGGCCACGCGCCACGGGCTTGCGCTCTAGCAGGCGGCCAAGCGCGAGCAGCATGGTCATATGGCCGTCATGACCACACAGGTGCCCCTTGCCGGGAACCGTCGAGCGCCAGGGCGCCTCCGATATCTCCTCGATCGGCAATGCATCCAGCTCGGCCCGGAACAGGACGGTCGGTCCCTCGACACCCGTGTCGAACACAGCCGCGACCCCATGCCCGCCAAGACCGGTCAGCACCTTGTCCGCTCCCAGTGGTTCGAGCGCCGCCCCTATGCGGCGCGCGGTGTCGACCTCCTCGCCCGAAAGTTCGGGATGGCGGTGCAACTCCCTGCGGAATGCGGTCAGTTCGACAAGATCGGAATTGCTCAGCATGCGAAGCCCCATCTGATTTCCAAGCCACTTCAAGCCCTATCCGCCACGGGTACAAGCGGAAAACATGTCCCGCCCTTGCGCCGGATCAGCGATTCGCCTCTCGGGATGTGCTAGGCTGGGAAAGGACCGCCGCTTTGGGGCGGCGATCTTCCAATTTGCAATTGCAGGGAGGGAGAAATGAAACCTGTTGTCCTGTTGGTCGGTCGTTTGCCGGATGTCATGCGCAATGTCATTCACGAGTTGGAGGACCTGCCGATCCAGTGGCTCGGCGCGCATGACCGTGACGAGGTTATCGCGCAACTGGACGCCGAGCCGAATATCCAGAGCGTCGTGATTGGCGCCGGGCTGGACGATGCCATCCGGGGCGAGTTGATCGGTGTGATCGCTTCCCGGCGGCCCGATCTGTGCATCCATGTGAAGGACCGCGCCTCGGGGCCTGCCGGCATGGCCCCCTTTGCCCGCCGGGTGGTAGAATCGGAAATGCTGCACTGGAAGCGTCTCGACGTCGCCTGATCCGCGGGCGCGGCCCGGAACCGGCTCGACAGCAGCGTGGGAACCTGTAAAACCCGCTCCCGAAGGCCCGTTTGGCCAAAGGGAAGAGAGCCATGTTCGACCGTTCCATCAAGATCGCACCATCCATCCTGTCGGCGGATTTCGCCAATTTCGGCCAGGAGATCCTCGCCGTGGAGGCGCAAGGCGCCGACTGGATTCATGTTGACGTGATGGACGGGCATTTCGTGCCGAACCTTACATTCGGTCCGCCGCTCTGCGCCGCGATCCGCCCGCATATCGCGACGGTGATGGATGTGCACCTGATGATCTCGCCTGTCGATGCCTATATCGACGCCTTCGCCGAGGCCGGCTCCGATATCATCACCGCCCATCTGGAAGCCGGCCCCCATACCCACCGCACGCTACAGGCCATCCGTGGCGCGGGCTGCAAAGCGGGACTGGCGCTCAACCCCGGCACCGGCATCGAAGAAATCGAGTACATGCTCGACATGGTCGACCTGATTTGCGTGATGAGCGTGAACCCCGGTTTCGGAGGGCAGAAATTCATACACTCCCAGGTCGAGAAAGTGCGCAAGCTGCGCGCCATGATCGGCGACCGCCCGATCCATATCGAGATCGATGGCGGCATGACACCCGAAACCGCCCCGCTCATGGCTGCAGCCGGTGCCGATGTGCTGGTCGCCGGCTCGGCCGTGTTCAAGGGCGGCTCGGTTTCGGACCCCGCGCCCTATGGCGAAAATATCCAGGCGATCCGTACAGCGGCGGAAGCCGCGAGAGCCTGACACCAAAGGGGCCAGAGCAGTCCGTTGGACTGCGCCTCCGGCGGGGATGCTTCCGGTCAGAACAAGACTGGCTCCTGGCACTCCGTCGCCATCGCGCCCGACGGGCGCGCCCGGTCCAACCGTTTCCAAAGCATCTCCGATGCGCTGGAAACCGGCGGGAGCCCCTCCCAGCGGAACACCCTGCGGCAGATTCACCCGAAATGAATCCGGCTTCACCCTTGCGGCCCCGGCGTCAAAGGGTTTGACTCGCCTGCGCGGTGCGTGGGCCGGTTCCGCCCGGCGCCATAAGCAAATTTGATTACGGTGAGAGGGAGGAAACCCATGCATAAATTCAACCGCCGCCAGGCCATCGGGCTTGTGGGAGGCGCCACCGCGGCGGCCCTTGCCGCCCCCGCAATAGCGCAAAACCGCAAGATCACGGTGGGCGCGCTGCGTTTCACCAGCCATGCCGGCACGTTTGTCGCCTATGAGAACAGCTATTTCACCGAAGCCGGCGTCGATGTGGAGCTGAAATTCTTCCAGGCCGCCCAGCCCATGGCCGTGGCCATTGCCTCGGGCGATGTCGATTTCGGCGTCACCGCCATTTCCGGCGGGTTGATCTCGCTGGCGCAGAAGGGCGCGGTCAAGGTCATCGGCGGCGCGCTCTCCGAGGAAGACGGCATTGACGGCCAGAAGATCCTTGCCTCCGACGCCGCCTTCCAGGCCGGTCTTACAGCGCCCTCGGGGCTGGACGGCAAGACCTTCGGCATGTCCACCGCCGGCTCCTCCTTCCACTACATGGGCTCCAAGATCGCCGCCGCCGAAGGCGTCAGCGTCAAGTTCAAGCCCCTGCAAAAGGTCGGCGCGATCATCGGTGCACTTAAATCCGGCCAGATCGACGCCTGGTCCATAGTGCCCCATATCGCCAAGCCGCTCGCCGGCTCCGGCGCGGTCCACATCATCGGCAATGTCTCGGACTATATCCCCAACTACCAGGTCACGACCGTCTTCACTTCCGAGAAGAACGCCTCCGGCGAGGCCGATCTGGTGAAATCCTTCCTCGGAGCCTATTCCAATGGCGTTGCCGACTATAACAGCACGATGATCGACAAGGCCGCCGGCGAGTATGGCGTCAATGCCATGGTCGATCTGATCCACAAATATGTCTACACCGACCGCGAACGCGAGAAGGCGGCGCCGGGCATCATCAACGGCACCATGCGTCTCAACGAGGGCGCCGCGCTCAACATGGCCTCGGTCGAGGACCAGCTGAGCTGGTTCCAGTCCGAGGGTCTGGTCGATGCCGCGATCACCATGGACACGCTGGTGAATCCGAGCTTCGTCGAGACGCTCTGAGCCGATTGAAAGCAATGGCGGCGGCGAAACCGTCCTGCCAATCCCCCGACCGGCCCGAACATCGGGCCGGTTCTTGTGACCGGGCGCGTTCGGCGCCCGTGAAGGAAAGGAGCGCGGATGGATCTGCGCGTTGAAGGGCTCAGCCACGCCTATGACGGCATGGCGGTGCTCGACGGAATAGACCTCGACATCGCCACGGGGCAGATCCTTTGCCTGGTCGGCCCGTCGGGATGCGGGAAATCGACCCTGTTGCGGATCATCGGCGGGCTGGAGCGCCCCGAAAGCGGCCAGGTGATGCAGCTCGGCACCCCGCCGGAGGGCTGCCTGAACCCGCTGACCTACGTGTTCCAGGATTTCGCCCTGCTGCCCTGGCGCAGCGTTGCCGGAAATGTGCGTCTCGGGCTGGAGGCGCATGGGCTTCCAGAGTCCCGCATGGCCGAGATCACCGCGGACGTACTCGCCCGCACCAACCTGTCGGACTTTGCCGACGCGCTGCCCAAACAGCTTTCGGGCGGCATGAAACAGCGCGTGGCTATTGCCAGGGCGCTGGCCGTGAACCCCGCCGTCATGCTGCTCGACGAGCCGCTTTCGGCGCTGGACGCGCAGACCCGCGAGTTGCTGATGGAGGATCTTGTCTCGCTATGGGCACGCGCCCCCTTCACCGCCGTCTACGTCACCCATAACCTCGCCGAGGCGGTCCGGCTTGGCCATTCCATCGCGGTGCTCTCGCGCCGCCCCGGCCGGATCCGCGAGATCGTGCACATCGACAAGCCTCTCGCCGATCGCATCCACATGGATGCCGAGCTTGAAACGACGCAGGAGCACCTGTGGAACCTGATGCGTGAAGAGGCCCGCGCGGCCGATGCGGAGCTGCTCAATGCCTGAAACGCACGCCCAACCCGTTCCCTTTCGCGGCGGCGGTTTCCGCCCGGTGGCAATCCGTGGGGCTGGTCTGGCTGTCTTTGCCAGCCTGCTGATCCTGGCCGAATGGGGCACCCGTTCCGGGTGGATCTCCGCCCTCACCCTGCCCCGGCCGAGCGATGTGGTGAAAACCTTCGGCGAACTCTGGAGCACGGGGATGCTGTTCAAGCATCTGGTTCCGTCGCTCACGCGCCTCGTTGTTGGAGCCTCCATCGGCGTCACGCTGGGCGTCTCGACCGGCATCCTGATCGGGCTGTTCTCCTATGTCCGTTCAGGCCTCGTCCCGCTCGTCGCCGCGCTGTTCCCGATCCCGAAGATCGCCCTGCTGCCGCTTTTCGTCATCTGGTTCGGAATCGACGAAGGCTCCAAATACGCGCTTATCGCCTTCGGCACCTTCACACCCACGGTCGTGGCAACCTATGGCGCCGTCGACAACGTGGATCGCACGCTGATCCGCATGGGGCAGAGTTTCGGAATGGGCTGGTTCTCCATTGTTCGCAAGATCGTGCTGCCCGGCGCCATGCCCGGCATCCTCTCGGGGCTCCGGATCTCGCTTGCCATCGGCATCATCCTTCTTGTCGCGGCCGAGATGCTGGGCGCCGAATACGGCATTGGCGCCTATATCCTCGAAGCGGGCGCGCTCTATGATCTTGAACGGCTCTTTGCCGGCGTGGTGATCCTGTCTGCGCTCGGCATCCTTGTCAGCACGGCGATTGGCGCGATCGAGAAACGTGTCCTGAACTGGCGGACCTAGCCAAGGCGTTCTTCTGGCACCGCCATTGGGGTTTCACCCCCCGGGCTTCACCACCGGACTTGCATTGCCCCAAGAAGAAAGCCCCGGCGAGAGCGCCGGGGCTTCCTTTAGTTTCGGTCAGGTGGTTCATCCTGACCGCGAGGGAACTCAGATAAGCGAACCCATCTTGACGGCCGTGTCGGCCATCCGGTTCGAGAAACCCCATTCGTTGTCGTACCAGGACAGGACCGAGCACAGGGTGCCGTCCATGACCTTCGTCTGATCCATGTGGAAGATCGACGAATGCGGGTCGTGGTTGAAGTCGATGGAGACGTTCTTGAGGTTGGTGTAACCCAGAACACCTTTCATCGGGCCATCGGCAGCGGCCTTCACGGCGGCGTTGATTTCCTCGACGGAGGTTGCACGCTTGGCGATGAACTTCAGGTCAACGACCGAGACATTCGGCGTGGGCACGCGAATGGCAAAACCGTCGAGCTTGCCGGCCAGGTCGGGCAGAACGAGGCCAACGGCCTTGGCAGCACCGGTCGAGGTCGGGATCATCGACATTGCAGCCGCACGGCCGCGATAGAGATCGCTGTGCAGCGTGTCCAGCGTCGGCTGGTCACCAGTGTAGGAGTGGATCGTGGTCATCATGCCCTTCTCGATGCCGATGGCGTCATTGATCGCCTTGGCAAACGGGGAGAGGCAGTTGGTGGTGCAGGACGCGTTCGACACGACGGTGTCTTCGGCGGTCAGAATGTCGTCGTTCACGCCATAGACGATGGTCTTGTCGGCGCCGGCGCCGGGAGCCGAGATCAGCACGCGCTTGGAGCCGTTCTCCAGGTGCATTGCGGCCTTTTCACGAGCGGTGAAGATGCCGGTGCATTCCAGAGCGATATCGACACCTTCCCAGGGAAGTTCCTTGGGGTCGCGGAGCGCGGTTACTTTGATGGGGCCGGTGCCGACATCGATGGTGTCTTCGGTCGTGGTGACCGTGGCGGGGAAACGGCCATGCACGGAGTCGAAGCGGATGAGGTGGGCATTGGTCTCGACCGGACCCAGATCGTTGATCGCAACGACTTCGATATCGTCACGGCCATTCTCCACGATGGCGCGGAGCACGTTCCGTCCGATGCGGCCGAAACCGTTGATGGCAACTTTCACTGTCATGGTCTTTTCCTCATTTCAGAGCAGGATCATCGTAGCGCCAATGGCAATCTTCCATGGCGCCGAAACTGTTGGTCCAAGGTCCCTTGCGGAAGGCTCAGGCCCTTGGGCGTTGTCTTACCGAGATAGGCAGTTTTGTCACCATTCAAATACCGCTAACGGGTCCTCACTCACTGCATGGCAGGCTTGGGGGCAAGCGGCCCTTCGCGTGGCGCTGGCACGCCCGGCCATGGCAAGGCCCCCGGTTACAACCCAACTTGCGGCGCGCACAAAAACGACAGGCCGAGTTCCCCCACCGACCTTCATGACTGATTTTGTTGGTGTTTTCTCGCCCCCGCACATCCGGATACCTGCGCCCCACCACGTTGCAAAACAATCTCATGCTTTCGGCCTTTTGGCGCTTTGAAACCGGAAAACCGCGCGATTTCCCGACGGAACGGACATGAAACGGCAAGGGTAGCGGTATCACTGGCGTCAATCTGCCACGCCCTCACCGGGCATGGCGTTCCCCGTTTGTCTCGCCACTTGCCATCATGGAAAAGCGGAGCTCGGTCGCATCACCATGAGTCGGACGATCGGCCAGCCGGAAGTTCACTCCCCCAGAGAACGGACATCCGAGCCTTTCGTATCCGCGCGCCGTCTCCCCGCAGAACTTGCCTTCGCCAGAGCGCTCACCCGCAGATCGCCCCCCTGGAACAGGATTTCCCTTCGGCCTGCCAATTCCGGGGCGCATCATGATGGAAAAAGGACCGCCGCCATTCTTGTGCAGAAAAGCGGCGGCCGGGGACCGGATGGGTTCCAGTCCCGCGCGAAAGCCGCCCCATATGGGTCCTCCCCGGCTTCCACGTTTAAAATCGAAGGTTAGCCGTCCGTGCCGCGGCCGGTGACGGCATCCAACGCGGCGCTGTTCATCTTGAACAGCTTGCCCGTCTCGGAGCTGTATTGTTCGAAGGCTTCCTTCATGAACTGGCACTGCAATTCGCGCAACGCCGCCGGGTCCCTGCATTGTAAAACCCGCGCCTGGAACTCGAGATCCTGTTTCAGACGATCGGAAATAAAGCGCGCAATCTCGGCATTCATCTCCACCACCATTTCATACCACATCGGATTGGCCCAGGCCCAGGCACCCAGCCCGGCCTTCTGCCAATCCCCGAACAGCGACATCATCTGCTCCGTGGCCGCCTGGGCGGCGGAATTCGTTTCGGTCATTGCAAGTCTCCCCCCTCGCACGCGATTCGTCGAACCGGTCTTCGCAGCATTACTTTGGGTAAACAGACTGTCCTTGACCTCGATCAAGGCTCCCTCGGCCGGCGAACCATCGCACGCACGCACATTCGGCCACGCAAAAACACGATTCCCCTTTCCAAAACGGCAAATCCGACCTATAGCCCCAGCTTCATTCAACCGGGCATACACCCTTGGAGGATGCCCAAATATCAGGAGATACCAATGGCTGGTGAGATTCCGAATCTTAATGCCACGGTTCGCGCGGGGACAGGCAAGGGGGCCGCTCGCCAAGCTCGTCGTGACGGGCTTGTACCGGGCGTCGTCTATGGCGGCGGCGCTGATCCGATTGCGATCAACCTTCCCTTCAACGAACTGCTGAAGCGCCTCAAGGCGGGCCGCTTCCTGTCCACGCTCTTCAACCTGCAAGTCGAAGGCGAGGAAGACGTGCGCGTCATCTGCCGGAACGTGCAGCGTGACGTGGTCAAGGACCTGCCGACGCATGTCGATTTCATGCGCCTGCGCCGTACCTCGAAGGTCAAGCTGTTCATCCCCGTCGAGTTTACCGACGAGAAGGACAGCCCCGGCATCAAGCGTGGCGGTGTGCTGACCGTGGTTCGCCCCGAAATCGAACTGGTCGTGACGGCCGGCGAGATCCCCGAAAAGGTGGAAATCTCGCTCGCGGGTCTCGACATCAACGACCACATCTCGATCTCGATGGTCAAGCTGCCTGAAGGCTCCAAGGCAACCATCGACCGCGACTTCAACATCGCCTCCATCTCGGCCCCGTCGGGCCTGGCCGCCAGCGGCGACGACGAGGACGAAGACGCAGAGGAAGGCACGGAGGAGTAATCCTTCCGCCTCTCAGAATACAGGGAAGGGCGTGCCAATCGGCGCGCCCTTTTTGCTTGGTCATTTCTCCAAGGCGAATTTCCGCGCGAAACCACAGATCTTCACCTTTCTGAAAGTATCCCGGGGGACGCGCGCCCGCGCGCGGGGGGCAGCGCCCCCTCCACCGTCAGAGCCCTTTTGCACCGTGGGGCTGGCATTGCCGGCCGGTTCGCGGCATGAGGGGGTCAAAACAAGCGAAACAGGAGCCACGTCCCGTGCAACTCTTCGTCGGCCTCGGCAATCCGGGCGGAAAATATGCCCGCAACCGGCACAATATCGGCTTCATGGCGATGGACCAGATCGCCGCCGATCATGGTTTCGGCCCGTGGCGGATCAAGTTCCAGGGGCAACTCTCGGAAGGCCGCTTCGGCTCGGACCGGATCATGCTGCTCAAGCCCGAGACCTTCATGAACCGCTCTGGCCAATCCGTCGGCGAAGCAATGCGCTTTTTCAAGCTCGAACCGGAGGACGTCACCGTCTTTCACGACGAACTGGACCTGGCCCCCGGCAAGGTGCGGGTAAAACAGGGTGGCGGTCATGCCGGCCACAACGGGTTGCGCTCCATCCACGCGGCCATCGGCCCCGACTACCGCCGCGTGCGCCTCGGCATCGGCCATCCCGGTCACAAGGACGCTGTCTCCGGCTACGTTCTGCGCGACTTTCCCAAGGCCGACTCGGACTGGCTCGACGATCTGCTGCGCGGGATCGGCGATGGCGCACCTGCGCTCGCCGCAGGCGACGCCGGCAAGTTCATGAACGCCATCGCGCTCCGGGTGAACCCGCCGCGTTCCTCCACCAGCCAACCGACAACCGGGTCTGATCCCACCGACAGTGGATCGGCAGCCCAAACTCCACCCGACAAACCGGACACGCGTTCTGCCCTGCAAAGGCTTGCCGACCGCTTTCGCTGACTGGCGCCCAACCGAACTGGCGTGAGCGCTGGAACCTCCCCCTCGACAGATCCCTTCTCTCCGCTATCTTGATGGCAGCGAAACAGGTGGGATCGACCATGCAGAAAGACCCTTCGACCAACGTGCTCGGCAGCGCGCTCTCCCCGTGCTCCACGGATCCCTTGACCGGCTTCTTTCGCGATGGCGCCTGCAACACCTGTGACGAGGACCGCGGCAGCCACACCGTCTGCGCGGTGATGACAGCCGAATTCCTCGCCTACTCGAAATATGTCGGCAATGACCTGTCCACCCCGCGCCCCGAGTTCCGCTTTCCGGGCCTCAAGCCCGGCGACCACTGGTGCCTCTGCGCCGGCCGGTTCCTGCAGGCGCATGACGAAGGCTGCGCGCCCAAGGTCGACCTGCTCTCCACCCATGCGCGCGCGCTGGAAATCGTTCCTCTTGAAGTGCTCTATACCCACGCCACCTCAGGCAGCGGGAACCCGTAGCGGCAGGTGCTCCGCTTCCATCAGGTCATCGATCAGCAGGCTGACCAGTTGCGCCCGTCCGGTCACCCCCGCCTTGCGATAAATCGCGGCGGTCTGCGCCTTCACTGTGCCTGGAGAGGTTTGGCGGAACCCGGCAATCTCCTGGGTGGAAAAGCCCTTGATGACGAGGAAGGCGACGTCATGTTCAGCCGGGGTGAGTTGCCATGCGACGAACCGCGCCTCCAGCATCTCGCAGAAGGCAACCGAGAGCGCGGAAAGCTTTTCCTCCGCCACCCGCCGGCGCGCATCGCTCCGCCGAAGGATCACGAAACCGAAGACCGATCCGACGATCAGACCGGCCGCGGCGCAGATCTCGATCAACTCGTGTAGGTGCCAATCGAGCGGCTCATTGCGCAGCCCCAGCAAGGGCCCAAGCGTGTCATAGGAAAAGAAGATCGCCCCGAGAACCTGGAATGCCACGACGACAACCATCACGCTCCGTGGGAACGGGCGTTTCGACGCAGCTCCGGCACGCCTAGTCATGCCCGCTGCTTCCGCTGTTTCCGGCGCCGTTCCCGGCCTCCCCCGCGCCCTGGCCAACACCGCCATTGCCACTCTGGCCATCGGCATCGTCCAGCAATGGATCCTCGACGACAGGATCACTCCCCCGGTCGCCGTCCTCCTCCAGCACGATACGGCGCACGTAATCACGAAGAACCTCGCCGGTACGGGGGTTCAGAACGATCTCCCGGCTCTGGCCCGGCGCCTTTGCAACGATCCGGTACCGCCCAAGCCAGGTCTGATTTCCGGTGATTTCGGTATATCCCAGAGCCTGCAACTCCCGAACCACCCGCGCTTGCACACTCTCGGCGGCCAAGGGCAATGCGCCGAGAACAACAAGGGCAACACTGGCGGTCAGAACACGAAACATGTCGGATCCTCCCATCAGAAAATGGCGCCCGGCCCGGGGGCCCGGGCGCCTGGAGAGCTGGACCGAAGTCCTAAGGGGGCATCGGTGGTCCGAACAAAGGTTTCAGCTCTCGTCTGCGTCGTCGGTGCTGCCATCGCGATCCCGGTCACGGTCGCGATCCTGATCGCACTCTTCGTCGGGGTCGCCGTCACAATCGCGGTCGCGCAAGCGATCCCTGTCGCGATCACAATCACCGTCTTGATCACCATCGCAGTCACCATCACGATACCGGAGCCGGTCGCGGTCCAGATCGCCGACATTATCACTCCCAGCGGCGGATTTGTCATCACCGCTCTGGGCTTCGCCCGCATTGTCATTGCCCGCCTTGCCTTGATCGCCACCGTTACCGGCGTCTCCAGACATCCCGGCGAGCAGGAACTCTCCCGGTCCCTCCGTCACGGTCAGACCGGCGTCATACGGAACCTTCCAAGGCTCAGTCGCGCCACTCATACCCATATCCGGCATTGCCATCGAGACGGCACCAGACGCCGCCCAGACCAACGCGGATCCTGCGAGCAGAGAAGACAGAGAAAGAAGTTTTTTGGCCTTGCCTGTCATTTTTTCCTCCCGTCAATGAGCAGTCTCGTCATGAGCTCAATTGTGACGGAAGCCGGCGCGGCGATCCATCCGCCGGAGGTTTAGCGGCGCGGGTGTAACCCCGACGCCGAGGCGCATAAACCATGGTTTATGACCGGTCGCGCCATTGAAGCGCGCTGGTCGAACGCCGAGACGGGTGTGTGGCCGAAGCCGGTCAGTCGGCTGCGCCCATATCCACACCGAGCGCACGCGCCACGGTGAAGATGTCCTTGTCGCCGCGCCCGCACATGTTCATGCAGATGATATGATCGGCCGGCAGTTCGGGAGCGATCTTGACCACATGAGCCAGCGCATGGGAGGGCTCCAGCGCCGGGATGATTCCCTCCAACTCACAGCTGAGTTGGAAGGCCGCCAGCGCTTCCTTGTCGGTGATCGAGACGTATTTCGCCCGGCCGATATCATGCAGCCAGGAATGCTCCGGCCCGATTCCGGGATAGTCGAGCCCGGCCGAGATCGAATGCCCTTCCAGGATCTGCCCGTCGTCGTCTTGCAGAAGATAGGTCCGGTTGCCGTGCAGCACGCCGGGACGGCCGCCGGTGAGGGAGGCGCAATGCTCCATCTTCGCGTTCACACCCTTGCCGCCCGCTTCGACGCCGATGATGTTGACATCCTTGTCGTCAAGGAACGGGTAAAACAGGCCCATCGCGTTGGAGCCGCCACCGATGGCCGCGATCAGCGTATCAGGCAGACGGCCCTCACGCTCCAGCATCTGCGCCTTGGCTTCCTTGCCGATGATGCACTGGAAATCGCGCACCATGGCCGGGTACGGATGTGGCCCCGCCACCGTCCCGATGCAGTAGAACGTGTCGCGCACGTTGGTCACCCAGTCGCGCAGCGCGTCGTTCATCGCGTCCTTGAGCGTGCCCCGGCCGGAGGTCACGGGAATCACCTCGGCCCCCAGAAGCTTCATGCGGAACACGTTCGGCGCCTGCCGCTCGACATCGGTCGCGCCCATGTAGACCACGCATTGCAGCCCGAACTTGGCACAAACCGTCGCGGTGGCCACGCCATGCTGGCCGGCGCCGGTCTCGGCAATGATCCGGGTCTTGCCCATGCGGCGGGCAAGGATGATCTGGCCCAACACGTTGTTGATCTTGTGGGCGCCGGTATGGTTCAGCTCGTCCCGCTTGAGATAGATCTTTGCCCCGCCGAGGTGATCGGTCAGGCGGTCGGCAAAATAGAGCGGCGAGGGACGGCCCACGTAATGCTTCCACAAATCGTCCATCTCGGCCCAGAAGCTCTCATCCGTCTTGGCGAACTCGTATTGCGCTTCAAGATCCAGGATCAGCGGCATCAGCGTCTCGGACACGAACCGCCCGCCGAACTTTCCGAACCGACCCTTCTCGTCCGGTCCGCTCATGAAGGAATTGAAAAGATCGTGGGCCATCTCTACCTCGCTTCTGCCACCGCCCGGCCGGACAGTCCGCAGACCCTACACAAACCGCTGGGCGGGGAAAATCCCCTCCTCCATCATCTGTTCAAAAATATCCCCGCCGGAGGCATGATCTTCCGCTGGAAGATCACTTTCAGTGCGCTAACGAAGGCTCTTCTTGAAGCCGACATGGCTGGCGACATAGCCTAGCTCGGCATAAAAATCATGCGCCCGCTCCCGCGACCGGTTCGAGGTGAGCTGGATCAACGCACAGCCGCCCGCACGCGCCCGCGCTTCGGCATCCTGCATCAACGCCGCTCCCAGCCCCTCTCCCCGGCGATCCGAGGCCACGCGCACGCTCTCCACCTGCGCCCGCCGTGCCGCCTTGAGCGACAGGCCGGAAATCATCGTCAGCTGGTAGGTCGCGACAACGGAACCATCAATCTCGCCTACGATGAGCAGGTTGCCGCCTTCTGCCTGCATTGCATCGAAGGCCGCAAGATACGGCGCTGCATCCGCGCTCTCGCGCCCCTGCCCCAAGACGTCATCGGCCAGCATCGCCACAATCGCAGGCACATCCTCCCGCGTCGCCTCACGCCAGATCACGCGCACACTATCGCCTGCTCGACGAAAGCGGCGATACGAGCGGCGTCCTTCACGCCTGGCGCGCTCTCTACGCCCGAGGAGACATCCACCTGCCGCGCGCCGGTCAACTGGATCGCCTCGCGCACATTCCCGGGCGTCAGCCCACCCGCGAGCATCCACGGCACCGGCCATCTCCGCCCGGCGATCAAACGCCAGTCAAAGGAGAGTCCATTGCCGCCAGGCAACTCCGCCCCCTTGGGCGGCTTGGCATCGACCAGCAACTGGTCCACCACCCGGCCATACTCGACCAGCGCCGGCAGATCCTCTTCGCTCGCCACGCCCACGGCCTTCATGATCGGCAACCCAAAGCGCGCGCGCAATTCGGCTACGCGCTCCGGGCTCTCCGAGCCGTGCAGTTGCAACATGTCGAGCGGCACCGCCTCGACAATCCGCTCCAGCTCCGCATCCGAGGCATTCACCGTCAGCGCCACCTTGGCGAGCCCCACCGGCGCTTCCAAAGCCAGGGCCCGTGCGGCTTCCACCTCCAGGTGCCGCGGCGATTTCGCAAAAAAGACAAAACCTGCATAGGCCGCTCCGGCGGAGGCCACGGCAAGCAGGTCCTGCGGCCGGGTCAGGCCGCAGATCTTCACACGGGTGTCGTTGCTCATGGGATCAGCTGGCCTTGCGGGTCGCCGCCTCGTCGAGAATGGCAAGCACGTCGTCCTTGCCCTTGTTCTTCTCCGCCTTCAGCTGGCTCACCTCGCGGTGAAGCTGCTTCACCTGGCGTTGGCGCTTGGCCACTTCGGAACGATGCTTGCTCTCGCGGATCCATTCAAACAGGTAGCCCAGCAGAAGTCCGACCGCCACGCCGCCAAGGGCGACGATGAAGAGCGGCAGATCGATGGAAAAATTCCAGTTGGCCAGATTCGCCAGCGGCTCCGGCAGAACCGTCAGAGTGACAAAGCTCCGGTTGGCCATTGCCACGACGACCAAGGCCGCCACGATCGACCCAACAAGAACGTAACGGATATAACGCATCTAGCGCCCCCTCAGGTTTCGGCGCCGTTCAGCCGGTCCCGCAGGAGCTTCCCGGTCTTGAAGAACGGCACGTGTTTTTCCTCCACGTCCACCGCATCACCGGTGCGTGGATTCCGTCCTGTCCTCGCATCCCTTTTCTTCACGGAAAAGGCGCCGAAACCGCGCAGTTCGACACGATCGCCCCGCGCCATGGCGTCAATTATCTCCTCGAAGACCGTATTAACGATCTTTTCAACGTCCCGCTGAAAGAGGTGAGGGTTTTCCTCGGCAAGAATCTGGATCAGTTCGGATCGAATCATGTGTCTCCCCCGCATCCGCCCGAAATTCGACGGCGCACCGTTCATGTCGCTCGGTCGACTATACGGCATTTTTCTGGAACGTGAATGGAAAAGGTCGGCCCCAAAGCGAGTTTCTCGGACGTAACGCCCCGATAAAAGGCAAGAAAACCCGGAATTTCGCCTCTTACCGCTTCAAACGCGCGCACAGGCCTTGCCGCGCAGAGCTCGAATCGCTTGAGCCTGATGCGAGATTGGGACGTTGCAACGGTGCGAAACTCGAGGACAAGACACGTTCATCTTTCTCCAAATACTTCCGCCGGAGGCACGGGCCGCAGGATCGTCACCGCGCGAGACGCACGACCGGACAAACGAAAACCCCGCGGCCAGGCCGCGGGGTTTCCAATCTCACAAAATCCGGATGAGGGATTATTCGTCGCCCTTGAGCGCCGCACCCAAGATATCGCCGAGCGAAGCACCGGAGTCGGACGAACCGAACTGCTCGACGGCTTCACGCTCTTCGGCGATCTCGCGGGCCTTGATCGACAGACCCAGACGACGGGTCTTGCTGTCGATATTGGTGACGCGCACATCGACCTTGTCGCCGACCTGGAAGCGCTCGGGGCGCTGCTCGGCACGGTCGCGGGACAGGTCGGAGCGGCGGATGAAGGACTTCATGCCTTCGTATTCCACCTCGATGCCACCATCCTCGATGGCGGTGACGCCAACGGTGATGATCGAGCCGCGCTTCACGCTGCCCGTGGCTTCGGCGAACTTGTCGCCGCCCAGTGCCTTGATGGAGAGCGAGATGCGCTCCTTGTCCACGTCCACCTCGGTAACGACGGCCTTGACGACGTCGCCCTTGCGGTATTCCTGGATGGCTTCCTCGCCGCGCTGATCCCAGCTGAGATCGGAGAGGTGAACCATGCCATCGATATCGCCCGGCAGGCCGATGAACAGACCGAATTCGGTGATGTTCTTGACCTCGCCTTCGACCTCGGTGCCTTCCGGATGGCTCTCGGAGAAGAGCTCCCACGGGTTGCGCATGGTCTGCTTGAGGCCGAGCGACACACGACGCTTCGCGGTATCGATCTCGAGAACCATGACTTCCACTTCCTGCGAGGTGGAAACGATCTTGCCCGGGTGGACGTTCTTCTTGGTCCAGGACATCTCGGAGACGTGCACCAGGCCCTCGACGCCCGGCTCCAGCTCGACGAACGCACCGTAGTCGGTGATGTTCGTGACACGGCCGGTGTGAACCGACTCGAGCGGGAACTTGGCTTCCACGGAGTTCCACGGATCGTCCTGCAGCTGCTTCATGCCGAGGCTGATACGGTGGGTTTCCTTGTTGATCTTGATGACCTGGACCTTGATGGTCTCGCCGATCGACAGGATCTCGGAGGGGTGGTTCACACGGCGCCAGGCCATGTCGGTGACGTGCAGCAGGCCGTCAACGCCGCCGAGGTCAACAAACGCACCGTATTCGGTGATGTTCTTGACCACGCCGTCAACCGCATCGCCTTCAGCCAGCTTGCCGATGACCTCGGCACGCTGCTCGGCGCGGGACTCTTCGAGGATCGCACGACGCGAGACAACGATGTTGCCACGACGACGGTCCATCTTGAGGATCTGGAACGGCTGCTTGAGGCCCATGAGCGGGCCGGCATCGCGCACGGGGCGGACGTCAACCTGCGAGCCGGGCAGGAACGCCACGGCGCCGCCGAGATCGACGGTGAAGCCGCCCTTGACGCGGCCGAAGATCGCGCCTTCGACGCGGGCCTCGTCGGCATAGGCCTTCTCGAGACGGTCCCAAGCTTCTTCACGGCGGGCCTTGTCACGCGAGATGACGGCTTCGCCACGGGCATTCTCGACGCGGTCGAGGAAAACCTCGACGCTGTCGCCCACGGCGATTTCCGGGGCTTCGCCCGGATCTGCAAATTCCTTGAGGTCGACACGGCCTTCCATCTTGTAGCCCACGTCGATGATGGCCTGACCAGCCTCGATGGCGATCACGGTGCCTTTGACGACGGAACCTTCGTTGGGGGTGTCGATTTCGAAGCTTTCCTTCAGCAGGGCTTCGAATTCGTCCATGGTTGCTTTAGCGCACATATAGATGTGTTTCCTTTACTTTACGCTTTATCTGGCCGAGCGGTTGTCTCCGCCGGTCTTGGAATTGGTCGAAAAAGACGAAATGAGGAACGACATAAGGGCCGGAGGTTGCCCCGACCCTGCTTGTGTCCCGACGTAACCGCCTTTGGGTGACGCCGCGCTGTATAAGGGTTCCGCGCTCGCGGAGCAAGTCCGTTGGCGTACGACTTCCCTTTGTTTGCAGGAAAATCCGCAGAAAATTGCCACGTTTCTTGCTTATCGAACGCCGGCGCGGGTGGCCGTCGCCCGGTTCAGTAGATTTCGGGCCCCACCCATTGCGCCTTGGAGTAGCGCTCGCCATGCGCCCAGCCGACCGGCAGCACCTTCTCGATCCGAGCCAGATCCTCAGGCGTCAGCGCGCGCTTCGTGCCGGCGACGAATTCCTTGAAATGATCCACCGAGCGCGTGCCCGGAATCGGCACGATGTGTTCGCCCTGCGCCAGAAGCCACGCAATCGCCAACCCCGCCGCAGGAAGGCCCATCTCGGCGGCCAGCGCCCGGAACTCGTCTGCAATGGCCATGTTGGCCGCGTAGTTCGGCTCCTGGAAACGCGGCATCTCGGGCAGCAGCGCACATTCGCCCAGCCGCTCCTTCGGGATCGGGTGATCGGTCAGCATCGAACGGCCCACGGGCGAAAACGCAACCAGCGTGGTGCCCAGCTCGGCACAGGTCTGTACGAGGCCAAGCTCCGGCCCACGGGTCCAGAGCGAGTATTCGGACTGCACGCTCGCCACCGGCGCCACTGCTGACGCGCGGCGCAACGACGAGGGCGCGATCTCGGAAAACCCGAAGGCGCGCGTCTTGCCGCTTTCGACCAGCCGCGCCAGCGTTCCGGTCACGTCTTCGATCGGCACATCTGGATCCCGCCGGTGGACATAGAAGAGATCAACCGTCTCCGTGCCCAGCCGTTTCAGGCTCTTGTCCAGTTCGCTTTCCAGATACTCGGGAGAATTGTCGAACCAGCGGCGTCCGTCCTCGGCCCGGATCGCCGCCTTGGTAGCAATGTGGAAACGTTCCCGCGTCCCGGCGCCCCGCGCCGCAAGGTAGTTCCCGATCACGGTCTCCGAGCGTCCCCGGCCATAGACATTGGCGGTGTCGAGATGTGTCACCCCCGCTTCCAGCGCGGCATCGAGCAGCGCGAAGGATTGCGCCTCATCTGTCGGCCCGTAGACATCGGTAAAGGACATGGCCCCGATCCCGAGAGCCGAGATCAATGGCCCGTCGGCGCCCATTTTCCGCTGTTGCATTGTTAGCTCCCGGTTTCAAACCTGCGCAGTTTCCACCGCGGCGATTGCCTTGGCAACCGCTTCGTCGATGGACATGGTCGTCGTATCGAAAAGCTGCGCATCCCTTGCCGGGGTCATGGGCGCGGTGGCGCGACCGGAATCGCGTTGGTCCCGCCGGGCAAGATCCGCCGCAACCTCATCCAACGTCACCTTCTGCCCCTTGCCGAGCAGTTCCTCGTAGCGGCGCCGCGCACGCACCTCGTCGGTGGCGGTCACAAAGAGCTTCACCTCGGCATCGGGGCAGATCACCGTGCCGATATCGCGCCCGTCCAGAACCGCGCCGCCCTGCCGGCGGGCAAAGGCGCGCTGGAAGCTGACAAGCGCGGCGCGCACTTCCGGCATCGCCGCGACTTGGCTGGCCGCCTGCGCGACATCGGGCATGCGCAGCGCGTCGGCATCGGCGAAATGCGCCGATTGCAGCGTTTGCGCCGCCTCGATCGGATTCATCCCGTCTAGCACCCGCCGTCCGACCGCCCGGTAGAGCAGCCCGGTATCGAGATGCGCAAAACCGAAATGCGCGGCCACGGCCCGGGCAATGGTGCCCTTGCCCGCGGCAGCCGGGCCATCGATGGCGACTGTGAGACTCATTTCCAACGCCTCCTCACGTGGTGGAGGTCCGTCTTAGCTCATTGGCGCGGCAAGGGGAATATGGCGCAATGCGCGCGCCCGCACACCGCAAAGACCTCAGCGGTTGGACCGCACGATCTGGGCCCCGAGCTCGGCCATCAGCTGCTCGAAAATCGGGAAGGAGGTCGCAATCGGGCTGCCATCATCCACCGAGACCGAGTTCTTCGCTGCCATACCGCAAATGAGGAAGGACATCGCGATCCGGTGATCGAGCCGCGCCGCGGCCGTCGCCCCGCCGGGGACCCCGCCCGCACCGAGACCCTCGACGGAAAAGCTGTCCTCGGTTTCTTCAACCGTGACGCCACAGGCGCGCAGGCCAACGGCCATTGCGTCGATCCGGTCGCTCTCCTTCACCCGCAGTTCATGCACGCCGGGCATATGGGTTACGCCATCGGCATTGGCGGCGACGATGGAGAGGATCGGGTATTCGTCGATCATCGAAGGCGCGCGCTCGGCAGGCACCTCGATGCCCTTCATGTTGGGCGAGTAGCGTGCACGCAGGTCCGCCACCGGCTCGCCGCCCTCCTCGCGTTCATTCTCGAAGATCAGCTCGGCCCCCATCTCGCGCAAAGTGGTGAAGAGGCCCGCGCGGGTCGGGTTCAGCCCAATATTGGGCACCAGCACGTCCGAGCCCGGCACGATCAGCGCCGCGCAGACCGGGAAGGCCGCCGACGAGGGGTCGCGCGGCACGGCTATATTCTGCGGTTTCAGCTCTGGGTGCCCGGTGAGGGTAACGCGGTAGCCGTCTTCCGTCTGTTCCGTCACGACCTCGGCGCCGAACCCCCGCAGCATCCGCTCGGTATGATCGCGCGTGGCGGCGCGCTCGGTCACAACCGTCTGGCCGGGTGCGTTGAGACCGGCCAGCAAAACGGCCGACTTCACCTGCGCCGAAGCCATCGGGGTGATGTAGTCCACCGGCAGTGGATCGGCCGCGCCGACGACTGTCATTGGCAGCCTTCCGCCGTCGCGGCCCACAGCCTGGGTGCCGAACAAAGTCAGCGGATCGGTCACGCGGCCCATCGGACGGGAGCGCAACGAGGCGTCGCCGGTAAAGGTGGCGGTGATCGGCGTCGTGGCCATCGCGCCCATGATCAGCCGAACCCCGGTACCGGAATTGCCACAGTCGATCACGTCTTCGGGCTCGGAAAACCCGCCGACGCCCACCCCGTGCACGGACCATTCGCCGGGCCCGTGCTGGATGACTTCCGCTCCAAGTGCGGCCATCGCCTTGGCCGTATCCAGAACGTCCTCGCCTTCGAGCAGGCCGGTGATGCGCGTCTCGCCCACCGCCATCGCCCCAAGGATCAGCGCACGATGCGAGATCGACTTGTCGCCGGGCACATGCGCCGTGCCCCTGAGCGGTCCACTCGCGCGGGCGGTCATCTTCTGCGCAGGTCCGTGTGCCGACATCTGCCCCTCCTTCACCGGTTGCCGAAGCGGCTTAGCCCAGCGGCGCGGGCGGGTCCAGTTTCAGCTTCGCAGAAAGGTCAGGTAATGCGGGGTGCGGCCCTCGCGCAGCGCTTTCTGCTCGTAGCGGGTCGAGATCCAGTCGCCCCAGGGCTCCCGCCAATCGGCCGGCCCTTCCGCCGTCCAGGTGAAGCCGTGGCGTGGCACCTCTTCCAGCGTCTGGCGAACGTAATCGGGAATATCCGTTGCCACCCGCAGCACAGCGCCCGGTTTCAGGACCCGGGCAAGCGGTTCGAGATGTTCCGGCGTCACGAAGCGACGGCGGTGGTGCCTCTTTTTCGGCCACGGATCGGGGTACAGCAGGAAAGCGCGCGAGATCGAGGCTTCGGGCAGCACGTCGAACATGTCGCGCGCATCGCCCGGATGCACGGCGATGTTTTCAGCACCGGCTGCCCGGATCTTGCCAAGCAACATTGCGACGCCATTGATGAAGGGCTCGCAGCCGATGATACCGGCCTCCGGGTAGGTGACAGCCTGGTGGACCATGTGCTCGCCGCCGCCAAAGCCGATCTCCAACCAGACATCCTTGCCGCCAAAAAGCGCGTCGAGATCCAGCGACCTGCGATCCGGGTTAACGTCCCAGTCCACCGGCCCCGGCGAGAGCTTCGCGAGGTCTTCCTCGAGATAGCCTTGCTGGCTCGGCCGCAGCGTCTTGCCGTGGCGACGACCATAGAAATTGCGCCACGGGGCGCCGGTGGGAGCGGTATCGGGATTCTTGTCGGACATGGCGCGCCCCTTTTGCAGAGCCGGGGGCGCGGGTCAAGCTTTGCGGCGCGAAACTTCGCGCCATGACCTTCCGGCATCAGTTCAAAAGGGCGCTTCCAAGGCAACTGCCCTTGGGGGCACTGCCGCCAAACGCCCGGGATATTTCAGGTCAGAAGAATACAATGCGGCACTCGGGATTTCTTCTGTCCCGAAACATCCCTGCCGGAGGCTTAATCCAGAGGACCGTTCTCCCGCACGGAGCGCCACCAAAAAAAGAGGGCGCAACTGCGCCCCCAATTCCAACCCGCAGGACGGGTCATGCGTCGTCAGACTGTTCAGGCAATCGCCTTCTTCAGATCTTCTACCAGGTCCGTGCGCTCCCAGCTGAAGCCGCCATCAGCATCTGGCGCACGGCCGAAATGGCCATAGGCCGCGGTGCGCTGGTAGATCGGCTTGTTCAGGTCGAGGTGCGAGCGAATGCCCAGCGGCGTCAGGTCCATGACCTTGCCGACCGCCGCTTCGATTTCCGTTTCGTCAACCACGCCAGTGCCATAGGTATCGACATAGATCGACAGCGGATGCGCCACACCGATGGCATAGGACAACTGCAGCGCGCAGCGCTCGGCCATGCCAGCAGCGACGATATTCTTGGCCAGGTAGCGCGCTGCATAGGCCGCCGAACGGTCGACCTTGGTCGGATCCTTGCCGGAAAACGCGCCGCCGCCATGGGGCGCTGCGCCGCCATAGGTGTCGACGATGATCTTGCGCCCGGTAAGGCCGGCATCGCCATCGGGACCGCCGATCACGAAGGTGCCGGTCGGGTTGACCCACCATTCGGTTGCATCCGTGATCCACTCGGAGGGCAAGACCTGACGGATATAGGGCTCCACGATGGCGCGGATGTCGTCGCTGGTCTGGCTCTCGTCGGCGTGCTGGGTGGAAAGCACGATGGAGGTTACCTCGACCGGCTTGCCATCCTCGTAGCGGATCGACAACTGGGACTTGGCATCGGGCCGCAGGCTCGGTGCCTCGCCTGCCTTGCGGGCCTCTGACAGTCGCCGCAGGATCGCATGCGAATATTGGATCGGGGCCGGCATCAGTTCCGGGGTCTCGTTGACCGCATAGCCGAACATGATCCCCTGGTCGCCCGCGCCGTCGCGGTCCACGCCCTGGGCGATATGCGCCGACTGCTCGTGCAGGAAGTTCAGCACCCGGCAGGTGTTCCAGTGGAACTGCTCCTGCTCGTAGCCGATATCCTTGATGCAGTCGCGCGCGATCTGGCTGATTGAACCCATATAGGTCTTGAGGCGTTCCTCATCGGAAAGGCCCACCTCGCCGCCGATCACGACCATGCCCGACGTGGCAAAGGTCTCGCAGGCGACGCGCGCGGTTGGTTCCTCGGCGATGAACGCGTCCAGAACGGCATCGGAAATCCGATCACAGACCTTGTCTGGGTGGCCCTCCGACACGGATTCGGAGGTGAAGATATAACTCTTTCGGGACATGATTGCTCCATTACGTCCAAAGCTGGTGCCACGCCAGGAAGCCGTTGTGGCAAGAGGCGAAGAACCCGTATTCTGCTGCTCGGTCGGGGTCAACCAAAATGCGATTTCCGGGACAGGGCCGCAAGCGAAAGGAAAAGCGTCGCGAGAAAAAGGAAGACCGGCAGATCCCCGCGCCGCGCGTAGAAGGTAGGCGCAAGAGGCGCCGGCAGAGCGACATCCAGCTTTCCGGCCTGCCCCATTGGAAGCGCGGCGATCACGCGGCCATAGGGGTCGATCGCGGCGGAGATCCCGGTATTGGCAGCCCGCAGCATCGGCACCCCCTGCTCCACCGCCCTGAGCCGCGCCAGCGCCAGATGCTGCCAGGGACCGGAAACCTGGCCGAACCAGGCGTCGTTGGTGATCTGGACAAGCCAGTCCGCCCGCCCCGGTGCGCGCGCAATGTCATTGGGAAAGATCGCCTCGTAGCAGATCAGGGGCAGCGCCCGACCCGCCGGCCCAAGCTCCAGCAGCGCCGGCCCGGGACCGGCCGTGTAGCCACCCGTCTCATTCGCCGCGAGACCAAAGACGCCCCAGCGGGCAAAGACATGCATCAATGGCATATACTCGCCGAAAGGGACGAGATGGTGCTTGTCATAGCTGTCCAGCAGCGTGCCATCCGGCGCCAGCACGGCCAAGGTGTTGAACCAGGCTCCCTCGGCGCTCCGCCTTTGCAGGCCAACAAGGAGCTGTGCGCCCTGCCCGGCCTGCGCCATCTCGACAAACGCTGGCTCGGCATATTCCAGCAGCCATGGAATGGATGTTTCCGGCCAGATGATCACATCGGGGCGTTGCAGGCCCGGCGCGGCCTCTGCCGCCGTCAGGTCGAGATGGCGCTGGTAGAAGAGCGGCACGAGGTCCGGATCCCATTTCTCGTGCTGCGGGGCGTTGGGCTGGACCAGACGGACCACCTGCGCCGGCTCGGCATTGGCGGCATCCCCCGGCGGCACCCGGAAATGGGCATATCCCGCCGGCAAGGATGCCAGAGCCGTCCCGGCAATCATCCCCAACACCGCGCGCCGCGCGCCAAACAACGCGGGCATGGCAGCCGCAATAAGCGTGAACAAGGTCAGCCCGTGTGCGCCAAAAAGGGCCGCGAATTGCATCTGCGGCGCGCCGATCCAGACATGGCCGATCAAGACCCAGGGAAAGCCCGTGAAGAGAAAGGAGCGCAGGATCTCCGCGCTTGTCAGCAACAGGACCAACCAGCCAATGCGCAAGCCCCGCGTTCGACCAAAACGCACCGCCAGCCCGAATGCCGCCGCCCAGAACAGCGCCAGCCCGCCGGCCATCAATACCAGCGCGAAGGGTGCCATCCAGCCATGTCGCGGCAAGTCCACCAGGAAGGGTTCGACAATCCAGAACAGGCTGCCGGCAAAATACCCTGTTCCGAGCGCCCAGCCCCGCCAGGCAACGACCTGCCAGCGCTCAGGCAATGTCAGCAGGGCGATTGCCAGAGCGAAGGCCGCCAGCGACAGCCAGGCCCAGCCGAGCGGCGCCTGCCCCGTCGCGCAAATCAGGCCCAACCCGAAGGCCAGCGCCAGGCCGCTGCGACGGGACTGCACCGTCCTCACAAGGTCCATTCAGACGCGCCTATTCCGCCGCCGGTCGCAGCGGCGCCGTTCCCGGCAAGCGTACGCGCAACCGCTTGATGCGGCGCGGATCCGCGTCGATCACTTCGAAAAGCGTGCCGGAAGGGTGCGGGATCACCTCGCCGCGCGCGGGCACGCGGCCGATCTCCATGAAGACCAGCCCGCCCAGCGTATCGACATCTTCTTCGTCCTCGACATCGACGAGCTTCAGGCCGATCTCGGCCTCGAACTCCTCCAGCGGCGCCTTGGCGAAAGCGAGGTAGCAACCGGGCCGTTCTTCGGTCCAGAACGCCTCCTCCTCGCTGTCATGCTCGTCAGCGATCTCACCGATCACCTGCTCGATCAGATCCTCGATCGTCACCAGCCCGTCGACTCCGCCATATTCGTCGATCACCAGCGCCATGTGCCGCCGATCCGCCTGCATCTTCTGCAACAACACACCGATCGGCATCGATGGCGGCGCATAGATCAGCGGGCGCAACATCGCACGCAGATCGAAATCGGCCGAATGCTTCCCGTTGAAACCATGCCGCAACGCGACATCCTTGAGATGGACCAAGCCGATCGGGCTGTCGATCGTGCCGTCATACACGGGCAAGCGCGTATTCCCGCTTTCCCGAAAGGCCTCGATCAACGCCTCAAGGTCGATTTCCACCGGAACCGCCACGATCTCGACGCGCGGAATGGCAACGTCTTCCACCCGCATGCTGCGCAGGTTGGCCATCCCCCGGGGCGCGGCTTCCGGAACATCCGTTTCCGGCCCGTCGACAGCCACATTGGCTTGTTCCGTTAAGGCGGTCTCACCGCCGATAAACAGCCCCGCGATTCTGCGGAGCATCCCCTTTCTCGGGGGGGTCTGGGTTTCCTGCGCGCCATGCGCTGCGCTAGGAGAACCGTCGGCTGTGTCGCCCATCTTACCTTTCCAAAATCATCGGCCGTGGCCGGATCGTCCTAATATGGGTCCGGCAACCCAAGTTTTCCAAGTATCTCAACCTCGATCCCTTCCATCAAGGCCGCATCTTCCTCGGATATGTGATCATAACCCAACAGATGTAACAGCCCGTGAACGACGAGATGACAGACATGTGCCTCTACCGGCTTGCCCGCCGCAACCGCTTCCCGGCTGCAGGTCTCCCACGCGAGCGCTATATCGCCGAGAAAAGCCGGCTCTCCGGGAAAATCCGCTTCGGGCAGCAAGGGCTGACCGCCGGGCGTGTCGGCCGACAGATCCTCGGACGGCCAGGAGAGTACGTTGGTGGCGGCCTCCTTGGCGCGAAAATCGGCATTGAGCAGTGTGATTCGGGCATCATCGGTGGCCAGCACGGCAACCTCGGCCGCCGCCGGCAGTCGAAGGTGGCGCAAGCTCGTCCGCACCGCGCGCTCGGCCAGCTCGCGCAGCCCGATCACGTCCCAGGCCTCTGCCTCGATCACGACATCGACGATTGTTTCCATGGCCCCTCTCGGCATTCAGCCGACAGGCCCATAACAACATGGCCGGGCCAGGTCCATTCAAATCAGGTCCATGCAAACAAGGGGACAGCAACCCTTTTGGGGGTTCGGAACAAATCCGCCGACGCTTCACGTTCAAACGCCTCTGCGGATCGAGCCTTCTTCTGACGAAAAACACCCCGGAGCAGCGCCCCCATCCGCCCCCTCCGTCCGGCGCGGAGGGTTCAGCCCTGCGCATACTCCACGTCATAGGCATCAATGATCTTCGCCACCAGCGGATGCCGCACGACATCCTTAGAGGTGAAATAGTTGAAAGCGATCCCGTCCACGCCCTTGAGCAGCTTCTCGGCCTCCATCAACCCGCTCATCACCCCGCGCGGCAGGTCCACCTGCGAACGGTCACCGGTGACGACCATGCGCGAGCCTTCGCCAAGCCGGGTCAGGAACATCTTCATCTGCATCGTCGTGGCATTCTGCGCCTCGTCCAGCACCACCGCCGCATTGGCAAGCGTCCGGCCGCGCATGAAGGCCAGCGGCGCGATCTCGATCTTCTTGTCTTCCTTGAGCTTGGCCACCTGCTTGCTGGGAAGGAAATCGTTCAGCGCATCATAGAGCGGCTGCATGTAGGGATCGACCTTCTCCTCCTGGGTACCGGGCAGGAAACCGAGCCGCTCGCCCGCCTCGACCGCCGGACGGCAAAGAATGATCCGGTCGACATGGCCGTTTATGAACAGGTTCACCGCCACCGCCACCGCGAGATAGGTCTTGCCGGTCCCCGCAGGACCGATGCCGAAACAGAGCTCATTGCTGTTCAGGCTACGCACATAGGCCTTCTGTGCCGCAGTCCGCGGCTCGACGATCTTCTTGCGGGTCTTGATCTCGACATGGCCGCCCTGGAACATCTCCAGCTGGTCGCCCGCGCGCGGCGCAGCCTCGTCCTCGAGCGTGCCGAGCCGGATCGCACCGTCGATATCGCCGGGCTCAAGCGAGCGTCCCGCCTCCAGCCGTTCATAAAGTTCCTGCAGGATCACCGCGCCGCGCTCCCGGCTCTCGCCATCCCCGATCAATGCCAACTGGTTGCCCCGGCGAATGATCTGCAGGCCAAGTTGATGCTCTATCTGGGAGAGGTTACGGTCGAACTCACCGCATAGCTCGACCAGCAGGCGATTGTCGGGAAACTCCAGAGGCGTTTCGATAATCTCTTCGGCTCTGGTCGGATCGGTCAGCGCGCTGATTCCCAAAAAGGCGACTCCACTGCTCGTGTGCTCTTTGGCCCATGCTGCCGGGGCTTCCTCTATCTGGCAAGCGCCTATGGGCAAAATTCATGTCTGTGACACAAAATAGACGCCGCCGCACCGGCCCATACCGAAGATGTTGTGCAAGCACACGCACAGGAATGCAGCGGCCTGACGGCCCACAACGGCCCCCATCAAGCCGCCAATTGTTCTTGTTTCGTCAAAAATACATGAAATCAAACAGGAAATAGATCGTTTCCATATGCGACGCTTCACAAATTCGGCACAAAAGATAAGATCCCCAACGTATTCGTGGAATTTCGTGCATGTCCCCGGGGGCGGCTTTCCGATGCCGTACGGACTGCTCGTTGTAACTGGAAGGACGAGATCTATGAAGAAAACCATTATCGCGACCCTTGTGGCCGGCCTAACCATGCCGCTTGGAACCGCTGCTTTTGCCAATGACCGGTCGCAACCTGCCCATCCGGAATCGTCGCCCAAAGGCACGATCCATGTGAGTTGCTATCGCGGTGCGCTAAAAAACACTGTCGCTTGGGATCGGCCCAACGCGGTCTTCATCGAAGACCTTGTGAAATACGGCTACAGCATGGAGCAAGCGCATTCGCTCGGAATGCGAGTCTGCCGTGACGAATGGGGCGTCGGCGACTCCGAGCACCAGATCAACACCATGAAGCGTCTGCTCCGTGAGCATCCGGTCGGCTCGAAGTTCTGACCGAAGCGAGCGACCAGCGTTCGGGCCCTTCGCGGCCTGAGCTCCCTTAAACGAATCTTGTTCGGGCTGGCATCTTTGTGCCGGCCCGTTTTTTTATTGCATCTTGCCAGCGCTGAGCATCGGGCCTCGTCTCAGAAGATCCATCCAGTCCCGTCCCAATACTTGGGTCAGATCCAGCCACGAATCGCCATTGCGGGACAAATTGAGCGTTCCACGGTAAGGCTCAGAGAAGTTCTCCCGCGAGCGAATTCGGCCCGCTCTCGGTGATGCGCACCCGCGCCAGCGTGCCGACCGGCAGGTCGCACTGCACATGGACCGCGTGCAAGTGATCGGATTTGCCGACCATCTGTCCCGGCAAACGCCCGGCCTTCTCGAACAACACACCGACCTCGCGCCCGACCATCGCATCCTGCGCCGCGCGCTGTTGCGTCGTCAGCAAGGTCTGAAGCCGCTGCAGCCGATCATCAGCGGCTGCCTGCTCCACCAGCGGTCGTTCCGCGGCGGGAGTGCCCGGGCGGGCGGAATACTTGAACGAGAAGCACTGGCCGTAATTCACCGCCTCGACCAGGTCCATCGTCGCCTGGAAGTCTTCCTCGGTCTCCTCCGGGAAACCGACGATGAAATCGCCCGACATCAGGATATCCGGCCGCGCCGCGCGAATGCGCTCGATCAGGCGGAGATACTCTTGCGCGGTATGGCCCCGGTTCATCCGCTTCAGAATCCGGTCCGACCCCGACTGCACCGGCAGGTGCAAATACGGCATCAGCTTTTCGCAATCGCCATGCGCGGCGATCAGGTCGTCTTCCATGTCGTTCGGGTGCGAGGTGGTGAAACGGATCCGGTCCAGCCCGTCTATCTCGGCCAAACGCCGGATGAGCCGCGCCAGCCCCCAATCCTCGCCGCCCTCCTGCCCGTGATAGGCATTCACGTTTTGCCCCAGCAGGGTAATCTCCCGAACGCCCTGCTCGACCAGGCCCTCGGCCTCGCGCAGAACACGGGAAACGGGGCGGGAGACCTCGGCGCCGCGCGTATACGGCACCACACAGAAAGCACAGAACTTGTCGCAGCCCTCCTGCACCGTCAAAAAGGCTGTCGGGCCGCGGCTGGCCTTGCGCCCCTTCGGCAGGTGGTCGAATTTCAGCTCCTCGGGGAAATCCGTATCGAGCGCCTTCTCGCCCGAGCGCGCTTTCGCCTCCATCTCCGGCAGGCGGTGATAGCTCTGTGGGCCGACCACGAGGTCCACCATCGGCTGGCGGCGCATGATCTCCGCGCCCTCCGCCTGTGCCACGCAGCCCGCGACCCCGATCTTCAGGTCCGGATTGGCGGCTTTCAGCCCCTTGTAGCGGCCAAGCTCGGAATAGACCTTCTCCGCCGCCTTCTCGCGGATATGGCAGGTGTTGAGCACGATCATGTCGGCCCCCTCGGGGCTGTCGACCTGCTCATAGCCTTGCCCGCCCAGGGCCTCGGCCATGCGCTCGCTGTCATAGACATTCATCTGACAGCCATAGGTCTTGATATAGAGCTTCTTGGGCACGTCGCTCATCGGGTCACTCTCTCCTGCTCGCTGGCGCGCGGCATAGCGCAAGCGGCCACGCACCGCAACGCCGCAGCCCCCCATTGCGCGAAACCCCGCATTAACCCTATCGTGCGATCACAGACCGAAAAGGCATCCCCTGAGCAGGCCCATGCAGTTCCAAGACATCGACCATTTCCTCAGAAACCGCGCCGACGTGCTGGCCCGTGGCCCGGTTGCGGTGGTTCTGGCCGAGGACGGGGTGGAGATCGTCTCGACACTGGAACATGTGCTCCGCATCGGTTTTCAAAGCG
The DNA here is from genome assembly GCF_001558155.1 of Aliiruegeria sabulilitoris. Classification (GTDB taxonomy): domain Bacteria; phylum Pseudomonadota; class Alphaproteobacteria; order Rhodobacterales; family Rhodobacteraceae; genus Tropicimonas; species Tropicimonas sabulilitoris. The sequence goes on along the minus strand of NZ_LOAS01000023.1, from coordinate 38,329 downwards.
CCATCCTGCTGCACCCGCCCAAGGTGCGCCCGCCCACGGTGCTGCATGACAATGTCTATTACATCCCCAACGACCCACATCGCGACGACGCGCTGACCGCACCGATGAACCGCCTCATCGCCGCCGCGCCCGCGGGCACGTGGATGCATTACTGCTTCAACGCCGAATACCTGCATTTCCCCTTTTGCGAGAGCCGCACGGTGGGCGAGATGCTGGCCTTCCACACCGAGGAGCGGCGGAACGCGATGCTGAGCTACGTGGTCGATCTCTATGCAACTGACCTGAAGGCCCACCCCAACGCCGTCTCGCTGGAAGACGCGCATCTGGACCGCGTGGGCTATTTCGCGCTGGAACGCCCCGGCGAGGGCGGGCCGAAGGAACGACAGCTCGATTTCCACGGCGGGTTGCGTTGGCGCTTCGAGGAACACGTGCCGGCCGCCCGCCGCCGGATCGACCGCATCTCGCTCTTCCGCACCCGGCCGGACCTGGAACTGCGGCCGGATTTCACCTTCAACGACGAGGAATACAATACCTATGCCTGCCCCTGGCATCACAACCTGACGGCGGCGGTCTGCTCCTTCCGGACGGCCAAGGCGCTCAAGCTCAACCCCGGCTCGAAACACGATATCCGCAGCTTCTGCTGGCACAACTCGGTGAAGTTCGAGTGGTCCTCTCGGCAGTTGATGGAGCTGGGGCTGATGGAGCCGGGGCAGTGGTTTTGAGGGAAGGGAGCTGTATTATACAGTGATCTACCCGCTCCTCAATCAATGAATTGATTCCTCCAAATGACCAGGTACAGATATAATTATTAACTTTAGAGTTCACAAATGAAACTTGTCCCAAAGCGGCCAATAGACAAGTTGCCATATACCGATCAACAGAACGGTAACAAAAAAAATCTCAATCGGTGCATTTCCGATGGCTGATCCCCCAAAAGACCCGGACGGTTTTTTTCCCAATATTGCACGAGTGAGGCGGCAAATATTGACCCATATGTCACACCGATATGGATGCATGGCAGCAAGAGAGCCAAAAACAGAACCGGCTGCACAACCAAGAAAGCAAAGCCAAAAAAAATTAGAGGCGTCAGAGCGATGAAGTAGGACAACATGAACAAAGTCATACTGGAAAGGAAGACCGGAATCAGCCCCAGCTGTCCGCGCCGGGCCAGTTTCTCAAAAATATTCGGGAGGAAGTAATAAACCAACACACAAGCAACTGGAAAAAAGACTACGTAGTCAATTGGAAAAAGTTTCGGGGAAGAGTGATCTTCGGGAGGATTCGGTGGATCCAACCAGAAATCTTCGTTCATGAAACCAAAATAAGAAAATACCGAATATTGGAGTGCCAAGCCGATCACGAATGAGCAAGCAAGAGAAAAGAGCAGCGGATATCCACGACTAGCCTCTCGAAGCGATGTCACATCGCAGGACGGGTTGCGGAACCATTTCATCCTTTTTAGGGCATCCCATTTTACTGTCTGCTGTAGCAAGAATGCAGCGTGAACGGCGCTTGAAGCAACATTTTTTGGGAATCCGGAGTGCGTTATCCGCGAAAGCAATAGCTTGAATAAAGTCCAAGCCGCCCGGCGAGCGCCCGCCCGGCTACCGTCACGATCCGCAATTAAGTAAGTTCACTTCCGCCGCAGGCGGATCACCACATCCACACTGGCGATTTCCGCGCCCTCGGGCGCTTGCGGCAGGCGGGAGATTTCCAGCTCGGAGGCAGGCGCGTCGCTCAGCGACTGGCTGTCCTCCCAGTAGAAATGCGGGTGGTCGGCGGTGTAGGTGTCGAAATAACTCTTGGTGCCGTCAACCGTGATCTCGCGCATCAGGCCCGCCTCGCAGAAGGCCTTGAGCGTGTTGTAGACGGTGGCCAGCGAGACCTTCTCACCGGTCGACCGGCTGGCCTCGAACAGGCTTTCGGCGGTCACGTGGCGGTTCTTGCCGTCCCCGATCAGCAGCGTCGCCAGCGAAAGCCGTTGCCGCGTCGGGCGCAGCCCTCCACGTTCGAGCCATTCTGATCCGCGCTGAGTTTCCGTAGTGGACATGATATCGCTTTTCTGTTCCCGCCAGATTGCTTGAATATGACCATTTTGCCCCGGATTTCAATTGAAAACGGCCCCCATAAAGCCGCGCCTCCCCACCCGCGTCCCCCTTGCGCCGCGCGCATGGGGGGTGATAGTGAGCGCCAAGCACGCTGATGGCGCATGGGAGGCAGGCATATGGCTGACAGAAAAACGCATTTCGACAAGGAAGACCTGCTGGCCTGTGGCCGCGGCGAGATGTTCGGCCCGGGCAATGCCCAGTTGCCGCTTCCGCCGATGCTCATGGCCGACCGGATCACCGAGATCTCCGAGGATGGTGGCGAGTTCGGCAAGGGCCATATCGTCGCCGAGTTCGATATCGACCCCGAACTGTGGTTCTTCCCCTGCCATTTTCCCGGCAACCCGGTCATGCCCGGCTGCCTTGGCCTCGATGGCCTCTGGCAGCTCACCGGCTTCGGCCTCGGCTGGCGCGGCATGAAGGGCCAGGGATTTGCCATCGGCGCGGGCGAGGTGAAGTTCTCCGGCATGGTGCGCCCCACCACCAAGATGATCACCTACAAGATCGACTACACCCGCATAATCGACCGCAAGCTCAAGCTGGGCGTGGCCAATGGGAAGGTGTTCGCCGATGGCGAAGAAATCTACAATGTGACCGGGCTGAAGGTCGGCCTGGCCGAAGCTGAATCCTGATCCGCAATCGATCTCAAGGAGATCCATCCATGCGTCGCGTTGTCGTCACCGGTCTGGGCATCGTGTCCCCGATCGGCAATTCCGCCGATGAAGTCACCGCCAACCTGAAGGCCGGCACTTCCGGCATCTCCTTTGACGAGGCGATGGCCGAGCACGGCTTTCGCTCGCAGGTCTCCGGCAAGCTGAACATCAACACCGCCGAACTTATCGACAAGCGCACGCTGCGCTTCATGGGCCCCGGCGCGGCCTATGCCCATATCGCCATGAGCCAGGCCATCGCCGATGCGGGGCTGGAGGAAAGCGACGTGGTCAACGTGCGCACCGGCCTTGTCGCGGGCTCTGGCGGGCCGTCCACCTCGGCCATGCTGGCCGCGCATCAGACCGTGCTGAAAACCGGCGCGACCAAGCGCATCGGCCCCTTCGCGGTGCCCAAATGCATGTCCTCGACGATCTCGGCCAACCTGGCCACTGCCTTCAAGATCAAGGGCATCAACTATTCCATCACCTCGGCCTGCTCGACCTCGCTGCATTGCATCGGTAACGCCTCCGAGCAGATCATGATGGGCAAGCAGGACGTGATGTTCGCCGGCGGAGGCGAGGAGCTGGACTGGACGCTCAGCTGCCTCTTCGACGCGATGGGCGCGATGTCCTCCAAGTATAACGACGCGCCGGAAACGGCCTCGCGCGCCTTCGACGCCACCCGCGACGGCTTCGTCATCGGCGGCGGCGGCGGCATCGTCGTGCTCGAAGAGCTGGAGCACGCCAAGGCGCGGGGCGCGAAGATCTATGCCGAGGTGACGGGCTTTGCCGCCACCTCCGACGGCCATGACATGGTCGCCCCCTCCGGCGAGGGCGGCGAGCGCGCCATGCGTCTGGCGCTCGAAACCATCCCCGACGGCCACAACGTCTCCTATATCAACGCCCACGGGACCTCGACGCCCGTCGGCGATGTGGGCGAGATCGAGGCCGTGCGCCGCGTCTTCGGCGAAGGCTCCACGCCGCCGGTCTCCTCGACCAAGTCGATGACCGGACATGCTCAGGGAGCCGCCGGCGCGATGGAGGCCGTCTTCTGCCTGCTGATGCTCAAGAACGATTTCATTGCGCCCTCGATCAACGTCACCGAGCTGGACCCGGCCTTGAAGCCCGAGGAAATCGCCACCGCGCTGGTGGAAAATGCCGGCCTCGATACGGTGATGACCAACTCCTTTGGCTTCGGTGGAACCAACGGGTCCATGTTGCTCTCCAAATATGGCGGATAAATTTCATGGCTGATTTGATGAAGGGCAGGCGGGGCCTGATCATGGGCGTCGCCAATGATCGCTCCATCGCCTGGGGCATTGCCAAGGCGATGGCCGGCGAAGGTGCCGAGCTGGCATTCACCTACCAGGGAGAAGCGTTCGGCAAACGCGTCGGACCGCTGGCCGAGTCGATCGGTTCCGACATCCTGATCGATGCCGACGTGATGGACGATGCCTCGCTGGACACGGCCTTTGCCATGCTCAAGGAGAAATGGGGCAAACTGGACTTCCTCGTCCACGCCATCGCCTATTCCGACAAGAACGAGCTGGGCGGGCGGTTCATCAACACAAGCCGTGAGAATTTCCGCAACTCGCTGACCATCTCCTGCTACTCGCTGATCGATGTCGCCCGCCGTGCGGCGCCGCTGATGCGCGAAGGCGGTACGATCCTGACGCTGACCTATCAGGGCTCCAACCGCGTGACGCCCTATTACAACGTCATGGGCGTGGCAAAGGCGGCGCTGGAATCGGCAGTCCGGTACCTTGCGAACGATCTCGGTCCGGACGGCATCCGCGTGAACGCCATCTCGCCGGGCCCGATGAAGACACTGGCCGGGGCCGCGATTTCGGGTGCCCGCGCCACCTTCCGCCACACCGACTCCAACGCGCCGATGCGTGCGAACGCAACGCTCGACGCAGTCGGAGGCACGGCGGTCTATCTCGCCTCCGATGCCGGTTCCTGCACCAGCGGAGAAATCATCCATGTCGATGGCGGCTACCACGTTCTGGGCATGCCGCAGCCGGAAAACCTGTGAGACCGTTTCCAACCACTCGCCTCTAGCGACACGCGGGTGTCAGACGTTGAAGCAGACTTCCCGCCGGCCGGCGACGCATCAAAGATGCGCTTCCTCCCGTACGGGGGTGGCCGCGCACCTCTGGCGCGCGGCGGTTGCATTTCGCCCGTAACGACAGCTCCAGAATCCATCCGGCTAAAGCTTCAAGCAATACTCCGCGCCGCGAAGCGGCTCCATCGCCGCTCGAGCTCTGCTCGGCGGCAGTCCCCCTCGTTGCCACGAGCCCTGACGATTTGGGCAGTGTCGAGCTGCCACGTATCGGCATGACGGCATAACACGTCGCAGCCGGAGCAGAAGCCCGACACCGCATTACCGAGCGCGTGGCGGCCCCTCTGGCGGGCGGTTCACCAGCGCCTCGATCTCGACCATTACCGTTTCCGGCAGCGGTCCGAATTGCAGCGTGCGTGCGTTTTCCTCGGCCTGCGCAACGGTGCGGAAGCCCGGGATCGGGCAGGTATTCGGGCTCTTTGCCCAGATCCATCCAAGCGCGCCCTGCGCCACGCTGCGACCGCCGGTTTGCAGCAACTCCTTCACGCTTTCCAACATATCGAGCACTTCCGGCACCACCTGCCCGCCCTGGAAATATTCCATCCAGTCGAAGAAATTGGTTCGAATATCAGAGGGTTGCAGCGTCGTGCTTGCCGTGTATTTCCCCGAGAACACGCCCATTGCCATTGGCATCCTGTTGACCGATAGCAGCCCGTGCGCCTCGATCGTGGCCAGCACGGCACTGGCCGGCACCCAGAGGTTCATCGTGTGCTGGACGGCCGTGAAGCCCGGCCATTCGGCATAGGCCGCCGCCGAGTCCGGGAAGTCCGTGCTCCAGCCGAAGCTGCCGATCTTTCCCGCCGACCGCGCGGCCTCCAGCGCGTCGAAGATCGGGGCGGCCTCCTCCGGCGTCATCTCGTTGAGATGAAGGAAGATCATGTCGACGTGATCCCGCCCCAGCCGCCGCAGGCAGCCTTCGATCTCGCGAACAGCCTCTTCGCGGGTCGCCACATTCCCCGTCACCTGCTTTGATTTCGCGTCGAAGAGATTGCCGATCTTGGTCGAGATGATCACATCCTCGCGCCCTTTAAGCGCCGCGCCGAGAACGACTTCCGAATGCCCCGCGCCATAGACGCTCGCGGTGTCGAAATATCGCGCACCGGCATCCAGCGCGGCATGGATCGCCCGGATCGACTCGCCGTCATCGACCTCGCCCCAGCCAAGGGGCGCATCTTCGGCCCAGAATGGCCCGCCAATTGCCCAGCATCCCATGCCAAGTCGCGGATTGTTGTTGAGATCCAGTGTCATGAGGTGTCTCCTCTCGATAACTGGCTGCACAATGGGAGGAGTCGCATGCGACTGGAAGGAAAAACCGCTATCGTGACCGGGGGCGGCTCAGGTTTCGGCGCAGGCATCGCCCGCCGCTTCGCCGAGGAGGGCGCGCGCGTGATGGTGGCCGATATCAACGGCGAGGCCGCAGAGGCCATCGCGGCGGACATCGGCGGCATCGCCCAACCGGTCGATGTGTCGAAAGGCGAGAGCGTCGCGGCCATGTCCGAGGCCGCCATCGCCGCTTTCGGCACAGTTAATATCCTCGTCAACAATGCCGGCATCACCCACCTGCCCGCGCCGATGGAAGACGTGACAGAGGAAGATTTCGATCGCGTATTGGCGGTCAATGCCAAGTCCGTCTACCTGACCGCGCGCAGCCTCGTGCCGCATATGAAGGCCAACGGCGTTGGCGCGATCCTCAATGTCGCCTCCACCGCCGGTGTGTCTCCCCGCCCCCGGCTCAACTGGTACAACGCTTCCAAGGGCTGGATGATCACCGCGACCGAAGCCATGGCTGTCGAACTGGCTCCCCATGGTGTGCGGGTGAACGCGCTGGCCCCGGTGGCGGGCGAAACGCCGCTGCTTGCCTCCTTCATGGGCGAGGATACCCCCGAGATGCGGGCGAAGTTCCTCTCGACCATCCCGCTGGGCCGCTTCTCCACGCCGCAGGACATGGGCAATGCTGCCCTCTACCTGTGCTCCGATGAAGCCAGCATGATCACCGGCGCCGTGCTACGAGTCGATGGCGGGCGCTGTATCTGAGCAGACTGGAACAAGCATGAAACCGGGCAAGCGCAACCTGATCACCGATGTTCCCGGCCTGCTGGTCGGCAATTCCAGGGATGACACGCTGAAAAGCGGCGTGAGCGTGTTGCTCGGCCGGGAGACCTTCACCGCCGCCGTCCATGTCATGGGCGGCGCGCCCGGCACCCGCGAGACGGACCTGCTGGCCCCGGACAAGACGGTGCAGCAAGTCGATGCGCTGGTGCTTTCGGGTGGGTCGGCTTTCGGGCTGGATGCCGCTTCCGGCGTGGCCGATGGGCTGCGCGCGCAGGGGCGCGGTTTTGCTGTCGGGGATCAACGCGTGCCCATTGTGCCCGGCGCGATCCTGTTCGACCTGCTCAATGGCGGCGACAAAAGCTGGACCGAAAATCCCTACAAGCCGCTGGGTGCCGCAGCGCTGGCCAATGCGGCAGAAGATTTCGCGCTCGGCACCGAAGGCGCCGGGACTGGGGCCACGACGCGCAGCCTCAAGGGCGGGCTCGGCTCAGCCTCGCTGGTGCTCGATTGCGGCATCACGGTCGGCGCGCTTGTCGCGGTGAACGCGCTTGGCGATGTGACCGGCAATGGCCCGGAATTCTGGGCCGGGCCCTGGGAATTCGGAGACGAATTCGGCGGCCTCGGCCCTGTCCGCCAGCATGACCCCGGCGCGGAGCCTGGCTTCAAACACGGGCAGGCCACCACCATCGCCATCGTCGCCACAGACGCCGCCCTGAGCCAGGCCGAGGCGCAGCGCATGGCGACCGCCGCTCATGACGGCATGGCGCGCGCCATCGTCCCAGCGCACACGCCTTATGACGGCGATCTCGTCTTTGTCGCCGCCACCGGAGCGCGCCCCCTGCCCGACCAGATCCTGACACCCATGGCGCTTGGCCATGCCGCAGCGACCTGCCTGGCCCGCGCAATCGCGCGCGGCGTCTACTCCGCCCGCCCGGCCCCCGCCGATCCCGTACCCTGCTGGGCACAGAAATATCGGCCCACAGTGCCGGCCCGGAATTGAGCCCCATGTATCAATCCATTAACATCGCCTTGAAGTCGGTGACCGGAGCAATCATGAAACGTGTTTTCCTCGTCACGGCCCTGGCCGTGTTTGCACCGGCTGCGGCCTCGGCTGACGAGGTCCTTGAAACGCTCGACGCCGCCCGCACGGCCTATGAGGCCGGCAAGATGCAGCAGGTGCTGGACGAGCTGGCCTATGCCCAACAACTCGTGCGCGAGATGAAGACTGCCGGCCTGACCGACCTCCTGCCACCCGCACCTGACGGCTGGAGCCGCCTGATCAACACCGATCTGAGCGCCGCCATGGCTATGTTCGGCGGTGGCGTGGGGGCAGAGGCGACCTATTCCCGCGGGCAGGACAGTTTCACCATCCTGTTGATGGCAGATAATGCGATGGTACAAGGCTTTGCCGGAATGCTTGGCGCGGCGGGTCTTCTCGTCGGAAAGCAACTTCGCATCGGCTCCGAGACCTTCATCGAACAGGAGGGCGAGCTGACCGGTCTTGTCGACAACCGCATCCTTGTGCAGGCCAACGGCGCACCGCTCGACGTCATGCAACCCATCCTAGAACAAATCGATTTCGACGCCATGGCCGGTTTCGGCCGCTAGGCAGAAGCGCCTTCACGTCCCCCCTTCGTCCCGGCTGGTTGCACACCGCGCCAGCGGCGCCACGCCCCAATGGGGCAAGATGCGCCAGCATCGCGCCTCGAGGGGGAGCCGCCCTCTCAGTCCTCTGCCATCGCGAACAGGCGTTGCATCATCGGGCTTTCAGGATCGCAAAGCGGGTCGATCACATCGAAATGGTGACAGCCCTCGGCAACGATCAGCTCCGCCTTCATCCAGGCATCGGCCATCCGGATGGACTGGTCGACAAAGGCCGGCCGCTCGGCCGATCCCACCTCGATCTCCACCGCGCAATCGGGCTCGGGATAGAAGATCGGGCTCTCCGACTCCGCCTCGGCGGCATCGATCCTGAGATCGCCATTCATCGGCAGCATGATCAGCGGGTTCAGATCGGCCAGTGGCGAGATTGGCAGGATCCCGGCAATCCGCGCTCGAACCGCCTCCGGCAGGTCCACATCCGGGCAGACCATCCGCATCGTCAGATGCCCGCCCGCCGAGTGCCCCGAGATCAGGATAGGTCCATCCACGCGCGTCGACGCGGCCTCGAGGGCTTGGGCGATCGACCGGGTGATCTCCGAAATCCGCGCCTTGGGTGCCAACGGATAGGACGGGATCGCCACCGCCCAGCCATGTGCAAGCGCCCCCGCGGCCAGGTGCGACCAGTCCTTGCGCCCGCTCATCCGCCAGAAACCACCATGAATGAAAAAGAACAGTCCCTTCGGCTCGCCCTCCGGAAGGAACAGGTCGAAGCGCTGTCGCTCGCCCGCCCCATAGGCAATATCCAGTTTCATCCGCTCCGATGGCATGTACTCCCGGAAGGCATCCGCGGCTGTCGCCCAACGCTCGAAAAAGCTGTGCCCCTCGGGAATGAAATCGGCATTGTCATAGGCGGTCGGGTCAATCATCGGAACGTCCTTGTGGCTTTCATCCGACATAGGCGCTCCGCTCCCGGCGCACCAGCCCCACCCCGAGAGACATCCGCCGAGATCACCAGCACCTGCGATCTCGGCGGCCAGCCCGACGCGATCGCCGCAAGCTTCCTCGCGGTGGCCATCGAAAACGGGCGTGCCGAAGATGACGGCATTCGCGCCCATGTGATGGTTTTCGAACGTGCCGAGGGGGGAAGCCCGATACTGATCTCCAAGGGGTTGAGCGGGCCGAATGGCGTGCCGGTGAACTGGAGCGCGATCTCCGGTCAGGTGGCCGATGCCGAAGAGCCGGGGGGCTCCATGCCGTGAATGACAGATTTTACGCGATACAGCCGTCGCTTCCCAAGATCGGCGCCAATGCGGTGACCAAGAAGATCTACCGCATCCCGGCCGCCGGCATGGTGCCCACCCCGCTCGACGGCAGGCTCAAGGTCGTATCGAAGGAAGAATTGCGCGATCTGCTGCCTGACCTCAAACAGCTGAACGGCTATGTTCAGGACAACGTCGAGGGACTGGCCATCGACCTGGCGGGCGAGGCTTTCGTGCCGACCGACAATGACGGCATCGACCATCATTCCGGTGAAACGTTATTCTTCTCTATCGGCAAGCTCGAATGAACGCACGAAGGGTCCGCATCGAGGCAAGGGGTGACCGGGATTTTCCGGGTGCCCTTTGCTTCGAGCCCTGCTCCAAGTTCCCGCTTTCCCGCACGACCAAGCTCGTTGACGTTCGGGGCGCGTGCTTCGCGCGCGGGAACGATCCTTTGGATCGTGCCTCCGGCGGGGATATTTGGGAACAGATGAAAGCGGACAAGGAGCCGATCGTCCTTAACCAGATATCCTGAGGAGCACTCCCGCCAGCGCGGGACTGCTCCGAGGCGCGTTCCACATCATCTACGGCGAAATAGGCATTCCAATGTGGCTGCACCTTTGGCCTGGGCTCGATACGGATCATATCCAGAATGCCCGCTATCGGCCGGCCGCGCGGCTGGCATGCCTGTAATCCGTCGTTTTCATCCCCACCGGCCTGTGCCACTCTTTGGCCCGAGGGAGACACAAATGACGATCAAGGTCGCTGTATTCGACGCCTATGGCACGCTGTTCGACGTCGCCGCCGCCGCCCGCCGCGCATCGCAAGAATCCGGAGGCGCTGCGTTGGCCGCGCATTGGCAGCAGCTCGCCGCGACATGGCGTGACAAGCAACTGCAATATACCTGGCTGCGCGCAATTACTGGGCAGCACGAGCCTTTCTGGCGGGTGACGGTCGATGCGCTTGATTTTGCGCTGGAGGCGCATGGACTTTCCGAACAGGCAACGCTGCGCGACCGGCTCTTGGCGCTTTATCGCGAGCTCGATGCCTATCCGGAAGTTCCCGAGATGCTCTCGCGGCTGCGCGCGGGCGGGCTGCCGACGGCGATCCTGTCCAATGGCTCGCCAGAGATGCTGCTCGATGCCGTCACTTCCGCCGGGATCGGCGATTTGCTGGACGCGGTGCTCTCGGTCGAGGATGTCGGGGTCTACAAGCCCGACGCGCGCGTCTATTCCATGGTGGGTGCCCGGTTCGATTGCACACCGAAGGAGGTTCTCTTCGTCTCCTCCAACGGGTGGGATGCCGCGGGGGCTGCCGGTTTCGGCTTCCGGACGATCTGGGTCAACCGGGCCGGGTTGCCGATGGACCGCCTGCCCGATCGGCCCGCACATGTTTTGACAGATCTCGAATCCGTTCCGGAGCTTGCCACCGCACCATGACCGAGTTTTTCAGCACGCCGGACGGGTTGCGCCTGGCCTATGACGACACCGGGCATGGCGCCCCGCTGCTTTGCCTGGCCGGGCTGTCTCGAAACATGGACGATTTCGCACCTGTCGTGGCGCATTTCGCCTCTCGCGCCCGTGTCCTGCGTCTCGACAGCCGTGGGCGGGGCCGTTCGGACCGTGACCCCGACTTTCACAATTACAACGTCCTTCAGGAAGCCCGCGACGTGGTCGTGCTGCTCGATCACCTCGGGCTGGAGAAGGTGTCGATCCTTGGCACCTCGCGCGGCGGGCTTATCGCCATGACACTGGCGATGGTGAATCCGGAACGGCTGCATGGTGTCATCTTCAACGATATCGGCCCGGTGGTGGACCCCGCCGGGCTGGCCGATATCATGGGCTATCTCGGCTACACGCCCAGTTATTCGAGCTTCGAGGACGCCGCCGACCGCCTTCCGGAAGCCATGGCGCCGCGTTTCAGCAATGTTCCGCGCGCGACATGGCAGGCATTTGCCGAGGCGCTGTGGACCGAGACCTCCGAGGGGCTCGATATCCGTTACGATCCCGCCTTGCGCAACGCGGTTCTGGAACAGGCCACCGATGGTGCATTGCCCGAAATCTGGCCGCTTTTCGAGGCACTTGCGCCCTTCCCTGTCGCGCTGATCCGGGGAGAGAATTCGAACATCTTGACACGTGAGACGGCAGAGGAGATGCGTCGGCGCAAGCCCGACCTGATCTTCGCGGAGGTGCCCGACCGAGGTCATGTACCGTTCCTCGACGAGCCGGAATCGCGTGCGGTGATTTCCGCCTACCTGGAGAGTTTTTCTTGAATATCGACGCCATCGAAGCTGCCGCAGCCCGGATCGCGGGCCATGCACGGCGGACGCCGCTGCTGTCCTCGCCCTTTCTCGACGAAATTGCCGGCAGACCGGTCCATGTGAAGGCCGAATGCCTGCAACATACCGGCTCGTTCAAGTTCCGCGGCGCGTGGTCTGCGATCTCGGCCCTGCCCGAGGGCACGCGTGGCGTGATCGCCTTTTCCTCCGGCAACCACGCGCAGGGCGTGGCGCTGGCGGCAAAACTGCACGGCCTGCCCTCGGTCATCATCATGCCCTCGGACGCGCCCGCGCTCAAACGCGCCAACACCGCCGCGCTCGGGGCGGAGGTCATCCTCTATGATCGCGCCACCGAAGACCGCGACGCTATTGGCGAGCGGCTGGCGGAGGAACGGGGTTTGAGCCTCGTGCGGCCCTTCGACGACGCGCAGGTGATCGCGGGACAAGGCACCTGTGGGCTGGAGATCGCCGCCCAGGCGGCGGAACGCGGCATCGAGCGGGCCACGATGCTCACCTGCTGCGGTGGTGGCGGGTTGACCTCGGGCATAGCGTTGGCGTTGGAGGCCCGTGCGCCGGGCATCACGGTGCGCCCGGTGGAGCCGGAAGATTCCGACGATGTCGGCTGCTCTCTGGCCGCAGGCGAATTGCTGCGCAACGCATTCCAAAGCCGTTCCATCTGCGATGCCATCGTCACGCCCGCCGCCGGCAAGCTGACCTTCCCCATCATGCAGCGCCTCTGCGGCCCCGGTCTGAGCGTGACGGACGAGGAATGCCTGAAGGCCGTCGCGCTGGCCTTCCTGCGGCTCAAGATCGTTCTGGAACCGGGCGGCGCCGCCGCGCTGGCCGCCGCGCTTTTCCATGGTGACGCGCTGGACGATGGTCCGGTCATCGTCACCGCCTCGGGCGGCAATGTGGACCCGGCTGTTTTCGCCCGTGCATTGGAGACATTGCCGGACTGAGCAATCCGGGCTTTCGCGCATGCACGCGCGGCGCTACGGATGGCCGCGACCCCAGCCAGGAGGATGAACAGATGCACATGGCGGATCTCGGTGATATTTCCCTGCATTGGCGCGAGGATGGCAGCCCAAGCGGCGCGCCCGTCGTCTTTGCCAACTCGCTGGGAACAGATCTGCGGATCTGGGACGACGTGGTCGCCCGCCTGCCCGAAAGTTATCGCGTCATCCGCTATGACATGCGCGGCCATGGCCTGTCGGATTGCCCGCCCGCGCCCTATGCCATGGGCACGTTGGTGCGCGATGCCGAACGGCTTCTGGACAGGCTGGCGGTCAAGGAATGCGTCTTCGTCGGCCTCTCCGTCGGCGGCATGGTCGCGCAGGGGCTTGCGGCCAAGCGGCTGGACCTCGTGCGCGCCATGGTGCTCTCCAACACCGCAGCCAAGATCGGCACACGTGGCACATGGCAAGAGCGTATCGCCGCTGTCGAGGCGGGCGGCATCGAGGCGCTGGCCGATGGGATCATGGAGAAATGGTTCACCCGCGCCTTCCGCGAGACCGCCGAGTTGAAACTCTGGCGCAACATGGTCACGCGCTCCCCGCAGGAAGGTTATATCGGCACCTGCCACGCCATCGCGGGCACCGATTTCTACACCACCACCGCCGCACTCACCCTGCCGACGCTGGCCATCGCCTGTTCCGAGGACGGCTCCACCCCGCCCGATCTGGTCCGCGAAACTGCGGAGCTGGTCAAGGGATCGGAGTTTCACCTGTTCCGCGCCGCCGGCCACATCCCCTGCGTCGAGCAACCCGACGCCTATGCGAGCCGGCTGACAGAGTTCCTGCGCGCCATCGGGCACTGAGATACGCGCCCAATCCAAAACACGAAACTGTCACGGGATGTTGCACGGGTAGCATCCGCGCCACTGGCACATATATTGAGCGCCAACAGCCGCGCGGACCACCGCAGGATCGCCGAAAGAACTGAAGGAATTGAACCACATGTTGAAGGAAGTCAGCTACGTCCCGCCGAAGGTCTGGACCTGGGAAGTCGACAACGGCGGCGAATGGGCGAGCGTCAACCGCCCCATCTCCGGCCCGACGCATGACAAGGAGCTGTCGCGCGGCAAGCATCCGCTACAGCTTTATTCGCTCGCCACGCCCAACGGGCAAAAGGTGACGATCATGCTCGAAGAGCTGCTGGAGCTGGGCGAGAGCGGTGCGGAATACGACGCCTTCCTCATCCGCATCGGCAAGGGCGAGCAGTTCTCCTCCGGCTTTGTCGAGCTGAATCCGAATTCCAAGATCCCCGCCCTGCTGGACACCGAAACAGGCACCCGGGTGTTCGAATCCGGCGCGATCCTGCTCTATCTGGCCGAGAAATTCGGGCATTTCCTGCCCAAGGATCTCGCCACCCGCACCGAGGCTCTCAACTGGCTCTTCTGGCTGCAAGGCTCCGCGCCCTATCTGGGCGGCGGCTTCGGCCATTTCTACGCCTATGCGCCCGAGAAGATGGAATACCCGATCGACCGCTTCACCATGGAAGCCAAGCGCCAGATGGACGTGCTGGACAAACGCCTGACCGAGAACCGCTACCTTGCCGGTGACGAATACACCATCGCCGATATCGTGACCTGGCCCTGGTACGGCAACCTGGTGCTCGGCAATCTCTACGATGCAGGCGAGTTCCTCGACGTGGAGAGCTACACCAACCTGCGCCGCTGGGCCGAGGAGATCCTCTCCCGCCCGGCCGTGCAGCGTGGCCGGATGGTGAACAAGACCTCTGGCGCGCTTTCCGAGCAGCTGCACGAGCGTCACGACGCCTCCGATTTCGAGCTGCGCACGCAGGACAAGCTGGAACAGGCCAGCGACGACTGAGACCCGCGGTTTTCGGGGCGAGTAGGATTGCCCCGATCCATCTTCTATGAGATCCGGGGTCGGGTATTGGCAGGCGAACTGTCGACGCCCGGCCCCGATTCATGAAAGCCCCCGCGACGTGACAGAAAGCACGCAGACCCTGACGGCCCCCGGCGCCAACCGCCCGGCCCTCGCCTTCATCCTGATGACGCTGGTGATCGATGCGATGGGGATCGGGCTGATCTTGCCCGTCATGCCGGAGCTGATCCGCGACGTGAATGGCGGCTCGCTCGGGGAGGCGGCGATCTGGGGGGGCATTCTGGCCACCGGCTTTGCCGTGATGCAATTCCTTTTCGGCCCGGTGCTCGGTTCGCTCTCCGATGCCTGGGGCCGGCGGCCGATCCTGCTGGCCTCGCTCGCGGTGATGTCGGCCGATTACGTCGTGATGGCGGTGACCGGCTCCATCTGGATGCTGTTGGCGGCAAGGATCGTGGGCGGCATCCTCGCCGCGACCCATTCCACCGCGATGGCCTATGTCGCCGACATCTCGCGCCCGGAGGAAAAGGCGCCGCGCTTTGCGCTCACCCATGCCGCCTATGGCGTGGGCTTCGTGATCGGACCGATGATGGGTGGACTGCTCGGCACTTTCGGACCGCGCGCGCCCTTCGTGGCCGCCGCCATCCTGGCCGCGCTGAACATGGGCCTCGGCTGGTTCGTGCTGCCCGAAACGGTCACGGACCGCATCCGCCGCCCCTTTACATGGCGCCGTGCCAACCCGTTCGGGGCGATCATGCATGTTGCCAACCTGCCCGGTCTTGGCCGGCTGCTGGCAGTGCTCGCGATCTATGAATTCGCGCTCTATGTCTACCCGGCGATCTGGGCCTATTTCACCCCTGTCCGCTTCGGCTGGGACAGCACCATGGTCGGCCTCTCGCTGGCGCTCTTCGGCATCGGTTACACGATCGTTCAGGCGGGGCTGGTGCGACCGTTCCTAAAGACGTTCGGCGAAAACGGCACGATCCTCTTTGGCCTCACCTTCGAGGTCGCTCTCCTGGCCGCGCTCGGTGTCATCACCTCCGGAACCGTCGCCCTTATCCTGACGCCGATCTCAGCCAT
Source organism: Aliiruegeria sabulilitoris (assembly GCF_001558155.1). Taxonomy (GTDB): domain Bacteria; phylum Pseudomonadota; class Alphaproteobacteria; order Rhodobacterales; family Rhodobacteraceae; genus Tropicimonas; species Tropicimonas sabulilitoris. The sequence goes on along the minus strand of NZ_LOAS01000023.1, from coordinate 22,335 downwards.
CGGTTCGGTCGCCGTTCCGGCCCTGCAAGGCGTCATGTCCAAGCGTGTGGGCGAGGATACCCAGGGCGAATTGCAGGGTGTGATCACCTCCACGATCTCGTTGGCCACGATTTTGGCTCCACTGGTGATGACTCAGGTATTTTACTTCTCAACTCGCGAAGGCGCGGGCTTCCACCATCCGGGCGCGGCTTTCCTGCTTGCCGCTGCGCTAATGGTCGGTTGCGTGCTCCTTTATGTCGCGGGAACGCAAGTGCGCCGGGGCGATCCCGGTGGAAGCTGACCCAAACAACGCTCGGAGCTCCCCATGAGCAAACTGATCAAAGCGGCGGTCTGCCGTGCCTTCAACACCCCCCTGACAATCGAAACCCTCACGCTGGCCGCCCCCGGTGATGGCGAGGTCCAGGTGGAGATGGAAGCGGTCGCCATCTGCCATTCCGACATCTCCTATATTGACGGCGGCTGGGGCGGCACGCTTCCGGCTGTCTACGGCCATGAGGGCGTCGGTCGCGTCACCGCGACGGGTCCGGGGGTTTCCGCCATCGCCGAAGGGGACCGGGTGCTCGTGACGCTGATCCGCGCCTGTCACAGTTGCACCGCCTGCGCCACCGGCCACCCCGCCTATTGCGACGGAAACCCGGCCCGGGATACCCCCCTCACCGATGCCACCGACACCCCCGTGCTTGGCGCGATGAATTGCGGCGCCTTTGCCGAAGCGGTCACAGTGGATGCCTCGCAACTGGTCCGGATCCCCGAGGACATGCCCGCCGAGAGCGCCTGCCTGCTTTCCTGCGGCGTGATCACCGGCATTGGTGCGGCGGTCAACACCGCGGCCCTCCGGCCCGGTCAGATCGCGGTCGTTGTCGGCGCCGGCGGCGTGGGCCTCAACGCGATCCAGGGGGCCCGCATCGCCGGTGCGGCGCGGATCGTGGCCATCGACATGAGCGAGGAGAAACTCGCCATCGCGCGGGACTTCGGCGCCACCGATGGCATTCTGGCCAATGACCCCGAAGCGCTCGACAAGCTTCACAAGCTGGCTCCCAAGGGTGCCGATGCCGTGCTCCTTTGCACCGGCGCGATCCAGGCCTACAAGGGCGCGCTGGATTACCTCGCGCCGCGGGGACAGGTCATTCTCGTCGGCATGCCGCATGTCGGACAAAAGGTCGATTACGAGCCGGTCAATGTTGCCGCCGCCGGACAGGGCATTATTGGCTCCAAGATGGGCGACGCGGTCCCGCTCCGCGACATCCCCTGGATGATCGACCTGTACCGTCAAGGCCGCCTGAAACTGGATGAACTGGTTTCGGGCCGCTGGTCGCTCGAACAGATCAACGAGGCCATCGCGGACACGAAGACCGGCGGAGCCCGGCGCAACGTGATCCTGTTCTAAAGCCCCCTGCTTATCCGCATCGCAGGACATTTGCCGAGTGGAGGGGCGCTGCCCCCCCCGCGCTCTTTCGAGCGTTCCCCGGGATATTTGCGGAAAGACGAAGGACAGAGCGGAGTTGCTCTCATCTTTCCGGCTAGTGCCTCCGCTGGAGGCACGATACGCAGGATCGTTCCACCAAGGTATCCAATAGGAAACACAGTAGAATTTCTGTTCCGGGATCTCGTTAGAACGCTGCCACTCGCGCGGCAAGCTCGTGAAAATCGCTCGCCACGATATCCCAGCCCTCTTCCGCCCCGAGATCCGTTTTCTGGTCCGCCCCGTGCTCTTGCGGTCGCAGCACGAACCCGGTCGCCAACCCTTGTGCGCGCGCGGCGCGCAGATCGCCATTATGCGCCGCCACCATCATCACCTTCTCCGCGGGGAGGCGTAATGCAGCGCAAGCCGCGCGGTAGACCTCCGGCTTGGGCTTGTAATCACGCGCCAGATCGGCCCCGAGAACACAATCCCACGGCAGGTCGGCATGGCGCGCCATCCGGGTGATCAAGGCGATCGAGCCGTTCGAACAGGGGGCCACGATCCGCGACCTCCGGATCTCTTTCAAACCGTCAACTACATCGGGCCAGGGATCGAGCTTTTCCCAAGCCCGGTTGAGCGCTTCGGGGGCCCCGAGGTTCACCCCGAACCGATCCGCGACGATTTGGAGGTTCTCCAGATGCAGCTCATCGAGCGGAATATATCCCCGGTTGCCGGCACGCACACGCGCCATCGCCGGGTCGTATTCGCCGCGCCACGCATCGGCGAAGGCCAGCGCGTCGACCTCCGGCAGCACCGCCGCCACTTCGCGCGCGACCGAGCTGCGCCAATCGACACAGGTTCCGAAAACATCGAAGATCAGCGCCTCGATCATGACCGCCTCTGCGCGCTATCGCATTGCCGAGAGGTTCGCGATCAGCAGGTTGCGACGGCGGTCGGTCTCCTCGTTGATCCGCTCGGCAACACCCGTCGCATGGCTCAGATGCTGCTCGATGATCGCGGCCTGTTCGCGACAGCAGACCTCCATCGCCCGATGCATCGCCTTGTCGATGGCCGCGAGGATCTCGGCCTCGTGGCCGTCGGTCACCCCCGTACCTTCAATAGCCTTGATCTCTTCGAGAGCATCTCTTGCGATCTTGTTCAATGCCATGACCCTTCCTCCTCCAGTCTCCCGGCGCATCCAATCACGTGGCCGAACCAGGCTCAAGGGCCGGCAGGCATGTTGCACCCGATGGCGGGATGCGCCATTGCTAAAAAGGAAATATACCTTCTGTCATCGGTGGAGACCGTCCATGCGCATTGCCGTTGCAAGCCAGAATTTCCGCACCGTTACCGGGCATGCCGGGAAAACTCGTCGTTTCCTGATCTTCGAGGCAACGCCCGACCAGCCCGCGAAAGAGGTCGGCCGGCTGGACATGCCCAAGGAGATGTCCCTGCACGAGTTCCGCGGCGCGGGGGAGCATCCGCTCTTTGCCATGGATGCCATCATCGCGGGGAGTGCCGGGCCGGGGTTCATCCGACGCATGGCCGCACAAGGCGTCATCGCCTGCACGACGTCCGAGACCGATCCGGTGGTGGCGGCCTGCGCCCTTGCCGAGGGAAAACTGCCCGCCGCTCTACCCGATATTCACGACCACGCGGCTGGCGGGCACGGCTGTTCCTGCGCCTAAAGCCGATTGATCGGTTTCTGCTTGTCTTGTCCTGGCAATTCGCCTGAAGCTGGCCCTGAAACCGCAGAGACCCCGCGAAAGGCTGCCATGAAACTCGCCGATCTCGACATCATCGTCACCGCTCCGCCAGCCCCCGGCTGGGGCGGGCGCTACTGGATCTTCGTCAAGCTCACCACGGCTTGCGGCATTATCGGTTGGGGCGAAGTCTATGCCGCCGCCGTCGGGCCGGAGGCGATGCAGGCGGTCATCAAGGATGTATTCGAGCGCCACATGGCCGGTGAGAGCCCGGAAAATGTGGAGATGATGTTCCGCCGCGCCTATTCCTCGGGCTTCACCCAACGCCCCGATCCGACAGTGATGGGCGCCTTTTCCGGGTTGGAGATCGCCTGTTGGGACATTCTGGGCAAGGCGCGCGAGCGGCCGGTCTGGGCGCTTCTGGGCGGGCGGATGAACGAGCGGCTGCGGGCCTATACCTATCTCTACCCAGACGAAAACGATCGCCTGCCGGAATTCTGGGTCGATGCAGACGCCGCCGGGGAAGCAGCGGCCAAGCGGGTCGCGCAGGGTTTCACCGCGATCAAGTTCGATCCGGCAGGTCCCTACACGATCCGCTCCGGCCACCAGCCGGCAATGTCGGATATCGAACGCTCGGTGCGGTTCTGTCAGGCCATCCGCGATTCCGTGGGCGACCGGGCCGACCTGCTTTTCGGCACGCACGGCCAATTCTCGACCGGTGGCGCCATCCGCATGGCGCAGGCCATCGCGCCCTTCTATCCGCTCTGGTTCGAGGAGCCCTGCCCCCCCGACAACGTCGACGCCATGGCGCGCGTCGCGGCGGCCAGCCCCGTGCCCGTCGCAACCGGCGAACGGCTCACCACAAAGGCCGAGTTCGCGGCGATCCTGGCCGCCGGGGTTTCGATCCTGCAACCGGCCACCGGGCGCTCCGGCGGACTATGGGAGACCAAGAAGATCGCCGCACTGGCCGAGGCGCATAACGCGCAGGTCGCGCCGCATCTCTATGCCGGCCCTGTCGAATGGGCCGCCAATGTGCAGCTGGCCGCAACGCTGCCCAACCTGTTGCTGGTGGAAACGATCGAAACCGGCGGCGATTTCCACCGCGCGCTCATCGGCGACAGCATTGCCTTTGACGCGGGCTACCTGATCCCGCCCTCGGGCCCCGGCCTCGGGATCGAATTTGACGAAGCGCTCGCGCGCGCCCATCCCTACACGGGCGACGGACTACACCTGGAAATGCAGGAAGCGCCCTGTGACTATTCGCGGGAAAACGTCTTTGGCGGCGGCGCGCCGGTAAAGATGTGAAGGGCGACGCATCGGCGCGTGCGCAATCCAGTTCTTTGTCGGGCGGATAATCCCGGCTAACCTGAAATTGTGGCCGGGCAGGACTCGGCCCAGGTTCGCATTTCAAGGAAGATACCATGTCCATTTCCCGCCTCGCCCTTCCGCTTCTCTGCCTCGCCGGCCTGAGCGCCTGCGTCACCGTCGGAACGCCCGTTGTGCCGGATGCACCCGAGGTTGCCAGTTGCAAGGCCGCCGTCACCGCACAGGGCGGCTCGACAACCACGCTGGTTTCGACCGAACCGGTCATTGACGGCCAGATGGTGAAACTGCGCGAGGACAGCACCGGAACGACCTGGGATTGCATCATAGATTCCAACGGGGCGATCGAATCCGTCGATCTCTCGGCGTAAATCGCGTGCCGGCCGCGAAAAGCTTCGAGCGCGCTGCAGACAGCGCTCCGGAAACCTGAAAAAGCGCTCGAGGTCGCGTTACTCGGCGAGGCGCGCCTCGGTCACGGACCATGTGTCACCGGTCTTTGACAGGCTGACCCGCCCCACGACCCCTTCGACGGGATAGCGGAACTCCACTTCTGCCGAGCTCGCCTGTTGGTCAAACCGAGTGATTTCCAGATAGGGCTGATCGCCCTCAGGCGCGGCGGGGCTCACCTCGACCGGCGCGCCGAATTTTTCAAGCGATGCATCGGCGCAGGCCGGGTCCGAACAGACCAGCCGCAGCGGGCTGCGCTCCGGCAAACTGTCTACGTGGTAATATTGCTGCAATTCGGGCAGGTCGAGCACCAGCTGAAGCAGGGGAACATTCGTCATATTTGCCTCCACACAGGAGTTGAAACCGATCAGGGCCACCACAGACAGGGCCATGAAACTACCAGTACCGGTTGATATCCTTGCCATAGGCTTCTTTCTCGAATTCCTTGCCTTCTTCATATTCCTGATCCTTGCCGTCCTTCCAATCGCCCCAATGGACCATCTCGTGCAGCAGGGTGGATTCCAGCAGGATATGCATACGCGGATCCTTCGCGTCACTGGCAGAGTTCTCGAACTTCTCGCAGATCCCAACGTCGATATAGACCCGGTTGGGATCCGTTCCGCCGGAGAACTCCCCGTTCGCCTTTACCATAGCCCGGCAATCTACAATTGGGGTGGGCGAACAAGTGGTCAGCATCGCGCTCATGTCACCGCGCTTCTGCTCGGTATATTTCACGAAAGCATCGAAGACCTTTTTCTTCTTCGGCACCTTGGCCAGGTTGTCATAGATCCAGGCGGTGAGCTTGGGATAGGAGGCTTTCATTTTCTGAGAGACCATCATGGGCACAAACCTCGGTCTGAAAGGCAAAATCTGTTTGCAAAACGAAAGGGAGCCGATCTGAAACGATAAGCTTCCCCAACGTTATTATGGCACAAAATACCTTGTTTTCATAGCGGCTTGCGGTGAAAGCCACCGCCCATCAAAGGGCAGGAATTGATCGGGATCAACGACGTGAGGCCGCCGGATTGCTACCCGGCGACTGATTGATCGAACCCGTGAGGCCAGCCCGTGTTCAGACTGACGCTATTGCTGCATGCAATCACCTCGACCGTCATCATGGGCGTCGGCATCACGGCCGCGCTGGTGATGGGGTTCGTTTCTGCGACGGCGATCATCCTGTCCATTCTTGCCGGCCTCGTTCTTGGGTGGCCGGTTGCCAGGCTGATTGCGAAGGAACTCTACGAGGAGTGAATCCATCCCCGTCGAGTTGTTCGAAAACAACTTGATGTCAGAGGTCATGAAGCGCCGCGCGCCGCCTCCGGATGATCCTTCATGAAATGCTGCAGCGTGCGGAACAACTCCGCGGCATGCGCGACGTCGTCCTTGTGCATCGCAACGCGCATGTCGTCGCAAATCATCTGTTGAACCTTCTGCGCACCCTTGTGGATGTGCATCAGGTACTCACCCAACATGGTCGCATCGACCTCGTTGATGTGCTCATGCTCCGCAATGGCTGCAATCTGGTCTCGATCGAGGCAGCTCATGTCCTCCATATCGTCCAGTGTGATCATCCTATCCTCCCCTTTCGGCTGATCAGCTTACGTTACGGTAACATGGTAAATCTTTCTGAGTCCTTAATCGAGATCAATTGGCGGCATCGAGCCAGACGGCGATGGTCGATTCGAATTCCCGCGGCTTCTCGGCATGCAGCCAATGGCCGACGCCGGGGATCTTCACGAAGCGCGCGGTGGGGAAATAACCCCTGATAACAGGGCGATGCTCCGGAAGAACGTAATCGGAATCGCCGCCCGAAAGAAACAGCACCCGGCCGCCATAGGAGCCCTCGACAGCGGGCCAGGACAGGATCTTGTGCATCTCCTCGGCAAGGACATCGAGATTGAGTCGCCAGCGTGGCGGATCGGATTTGAGATCGAGCGATTGCAGCAGGAAGGCGCGAGTCGAATCTTCGGCCACGCGTTCGCGCAACGCCGCATCGGCCTCGGAGCGCTTGCGCAGCCCTTCGATGTCCAGCTCCTTCATTGCCTGCACGAGGTGCAACTGCGTATGCGCATAGGCGACTGGCGCGATATCGGCCACGATGAGCTGGCGCACCAGCTCCGGACGCCGCAGCGCCAGCAGCATCGAGGATTTCCCACCCATGGAATGGCCCAGCACATCGGCTTGCCCGCCATTCTGCTCGATCACCTTGGCCAGATCGTCGGCCATGTCCTCGTAGCCATTGGCTTCGGCCCGGAAGGAATCGCCATGGTTGCGCATGTCCACGGTGATCACCGGCCTGTCCGCCGAGAGCCGCTTGGCAAGCACGCCCCAGTTACGTGCCGAGCCGAACAGCCCATGCACGATCAGCAGCGGCGTTCCGCTGTCGGGGCCTTGGCGATAGGTGGCGAGCATCAGCTTCTCTCCGCGGTTGGCGTTTGGAGGTGTTAATTCCCTGTTTCGGCCTGCGGATCAACCGGCTAGAAGGACGCCATGATGAACCTGTCGCTGCCTGAAACCAATGCCGAGCTCGCACTTCTGTGGCGTAAGCAACTTGGCGTGCGCGGCAAGGATACCCTGCGGGCAAAGCTGCGCCGGGCACCCGGCACCCTGCCCCGCGCGCTGCGCCGCGAGGTGCGCTTCCTGATCGACATGGAAAAGCTCTGGGACAACCCGAAGCTGCGCCGGCAGATCGATTTCGGCCGGGTCGAAAAGGCCCAGTCGGAGTTGCGTCGTTTCCTCGACACGATTGATCCCAGAGATCGCCTGATCGGGCGGATCATCGGAATCATCGCACCGCTGATGCTCAACATTCTTTTGATCTTTGCCGCCATCGTGACATGGCTGGTGATGACCGGTCGGGTCTGAGCAGCAACGCGCACGGCCACAAACCGGCCACGGCTTGTGACAAATCGGTGATGTCCAACCCATTCCCCTTGCCCAGATGCGCTGGCTTTGTTTCACTCCGCGCCATGTCGAAAACGCCGTTCATCCCATCCCGTCGCTGGCTTCTGGCCGGTCTTGCCGCAAGCGCGGCGGATATGGCCTTGGCCTCTCCGCCAACCGTTTCGTTGCGCCCCATGCCGCGCCCGGGCGGTTCCGGGGGGCGGCTCTACCCGTCGGCGCAATCGCTGGTGGAACGGGCAAAGCTCGGCTCGGCGAAGGTCGGCTTTGTCGTCGCCGATGCGGCAACCGGCACCGTCCTGGAGGCAATGAACCCCCTCCTGCAACTCCCCCCGGCCTCGGTGGCCAAGGCGTTGACCGCACTTTACGGGCTGGAATGCCTAGGCCCGGACCACCGGTTCGCGACCCGGATTCTGGCGACCGGCCCGGTGGAAGGGGGCATGATTAAGGGCGATCTCGTGCTCGCGGGATCCGGCGACCCGACGCTCGACACCGACCGGTTGGCGGAACTCGCCAAGCTGCTCAAGGCGGCGGGTGTCAGCGGTGTCGAAGGCGATTTCCTGGCCTGGGACGGCGCGCTGCCCCGTATTGATACGATCGACCCCGAGCAGCCGGATCAGGTCGGCTACAACCCTGCCCTGTCGGGGCTGAACCTCAATTTCAACCGCGTGCATTTCGAATGGCGCCGCAACGGGTCCGGTTGGAACGTGGCGATGGACGCCCGTTCGGCCCGCTACCGGCCGGATGTGCGGGTCGCGCGGATGGAGATCGTGCGGCGGAAATACCCGATCTACACCTACGAGGATGGCGGCGAGACGGATCGCTGGACTGTGGCCAGCGGCGCGCTCGGGCAAGACGGCAGCCGATGGTTGCCCGTTCGCAAGCCCACGCTCTACACCGCCGAAGTGTTCCAGATCCTCGCCCGTGCCGAGGGCATCGCCTTGCCCGCAGCCGTTCCCGTGCGCACCCTGCCATCGGGTGCCGAGATCGCTCGTGTGGAGAGCGACGAATTGCGTCCGATCCTCAAGGACATGCTGAAATACTCCACCAACGTAACGGCCGAGGCCATCGGACTGGCCGCGACGGCGCATTCGACCGCGATTCCGAAGAGCCTCGCCGGTTCGGCCGGAGAAATGTCGGGCTGGATCGGCGGGCAGATTGACAGCGTGCGGCCCGCCCTCGTCGATCACTCCGGACTTGGCGGCGCGAGCCGGATAAACGCGCGCGACATGGCCCGAGCCCTCGTTAGGCTTGGCCCCGGTCAGAACCTTGAGCCGCTGCTCAAGCCGATCCGGATGAAGGATGAGAAGGGGCGTCCGATTGAAAACCACCCGGTCACAGTTCTTGCCAAGACTGGTACGTTGAATTTCGTCTCGGCGCTGGCCGGCTACGCGATCCAACCCGATGGCCGCCGCCTCGCCTTTGCGACCTTTGTGGCAGACCCACCGCGTCGGGATGCGATCCCGCGCGAACAGCGCGAGCGGCCGGAAGGTGTCCGCAGCTGGACCGCGCGCGCCCGCACTCTTCAGCTTCGACTGATTGATCGGTGGAGCAACGTCCACACGGCCTGACTGACAACGCTGGCATTGCAGCACAGGGGGCTTTGCCCCCCGCGCTCGGGCAAGCGCTTCCCCCATGATCGTTCACAGCCCCAAAGGCCGCAGCCCTAGTTCCGATCCCTCGGTACCAGAGCCGCCCCATTAGCTTCAGTACAGCTCAGACCGTCAGGTGACGCGCGCGCGCGCCGCGTTCGATCGCTGCCGCGTTCAACCGGGGTATGTCGAGCTGGTAGCGCATTTCCTGCAACATGCGCAGTTCTTCGTCGGTCAGCCGACCATCGGCAGCGGCCACGTCGCAGCACAAAGCGTAGGCCGTTTCATGCAGATGTTCGGGAAGCGCCTCGTCGACCAGGCCGAACAGCGCATCGAGACCGTCCTCCTCCTCGAAGAGGTCGAAGACCAGGTTGGCCATCGTGCGAACATGGTCGGCGTCGTAATCCGCGAAAACGGGCAGATGGTTCACGATCCGCTCGATCGTGACCAACTCCGAGGTGCGGATATTCTCGTCGGAGACGGAAGTGGCGATCATGACCGCAACGAGCGCATCCTGTGGCGACAGCGGCTGGGTGTCCTGAGACATCTTCGACTCCTTTTAGACGTTGCTTCACAGCAGATTTATTGACGACCGGCCTGCCCCGCAATAGGGAGTGGCGCGGTCTGTCCCGATGGCAGGTCGCTTTTGCGCGGCACGGGGCCGCGTTTGCAACGAGAAAGAACGTTTCAATGTCCGAACTGCGTGAGCTTGCGATGTCGTCCAAGGCCTGGCCTTTCGAAGAAGCCCGCCGGGTGTTGAAACGCTACGAGAAGACGCCGCCCGAGAAGGGATACGTTCTGTTCGAGACCGGCTATGGTCCGTCGGGCCTGCCGCATATCGGCACCTTTGGCGAGGTGCTGCGCACGACGATGGTCCGCCACGCCTTCGAGCAGATCTCGGACATCCCCACCCGGCTGATCTGTTTCTCCGACGACCTTGACGGGATGCGTAAGGTGCCGGGCAACGTGCCCAACCAGGAGGAGCTGCGCGAGCATCTGCAGAAGCCGCTGACCAGTGTTCCCGACCCGTTCGGGGAGTTCGACAGCTTCGGGGATCATAACAACGCGATGCTGCGGCGTTTCCTCGACACATTCGGCTTCGACTACGAGTTCTACTCCGCCACGGAGTTCTACGCCTCGGGCCAGTTCGACGAGATCCTGCTGCGTGCTGCCGAACGCTATGATGACATCATGAAAGTCATGCTGAAATCGCTGCGTGAGGAGCGCCGGCAGACCTATTCGATCTTCCTGCCGCTGCACCCGGAGACGGGCCGCGTTCTCTACGTGCCGATGAAGGAGGTCAATGCCGCCGAGGGCACGATCACCTTCGATGACGAAGACGGGCGCGAATGGACGCTGCCGGTCACTGGTGGCAAGGTGAAGCTGCAATGGAAGCCCGATTTCGGCGCCCGCTGGGCCGCGCTCGGGGTCGATTTCGAGATGTATGGCAAGGATCACTCGACCAATACGCCGATCTACGACTCGATCTGCCGGATTCTTGGCGTCAAGGCGCCGGAGCATTTTACCTACGAGCTCTTCCTCGACGAGAACGGCCAGAAGATCTCCAAATCCTCGGGCAACGGCATCTCCATTGACGAATGGCTGACCTATGCCTCGACCGAGTCGCTGAGCTATTTCATGTATCTGAAGCCGAAGACCGCCAAGCGGCTGTTCTTCGACGTGATCCCGAAAGCGGTCGACGAATATCACCAGCAACTCAAGGCCTATCACGGGCAGGACCTGAAGACGCAGCTTGCAAACCCGGTCTACCACATCCATGCCGGCGACGTGCCGCAATCGGACATGGTGGTCAGCTTCGCCATGCTGCTGAACCTGGCCTCCGTGGCCGGCGCCGAGGACAAGGAAGCACTCTGGGGCTTCATACGCCGCTACGCGCCCGAGGCCACCGCCGAGACCCATCCGCAGCTTGACGCAGCGGCGGGGCATGCCGTGCGCTATTACAATGACTTCGTGAAGCCCGCGAAGGTCTTCCGTCTGCCCGATGACAAGGAACGGGCCGCACTGGAAGATCTCGCACAGCGGCTGCGCGACTGGGATGGCAGGTTGGACGCCGAAGAGCTGCAATCGGTCGTCTTCGCCGTCGGCAAGGCGCATGAGTTCGATCCGCTGCGCGACTGGTTCAAGGCGATCTACGAGGTGCTGATGGGGGCAAGTCAGGGCCCGCGCTTCGGCGGCTTCATCGCGCTTTACGGTGTGCAGGAAACCGTGGCGCTGATCGAGAAAGGTCTGGCCGGCGAGCTGGCCTCCGCCTGATCCGGAGCGGCCGCGCCGAGATGGGCGGGGAGAAGACATGGAGCGTTTCACCGGCAGCTGTCTGTGCGGCAAGGTCCGCCTTGTCGCGACAGGCAGCCCCGACCGGGTCGGGATCTGCCACTGCCTCGATTGCCGCAAGCATCACGGCGCCTTGTTTTATGCGGCGGCGATCTTCCCGACCGATGCGGTGAAGATCGAGGGCGAAACAAACAGCCACGCGGGCCGGCATTTCTGCCCGGCCTGCGGCGGGTCCGTCTTCGCGCGGAGCGGTGACGAGACCGAGGTCCATCTCGGGGCGCTCGATGCGCCCGACCAACTGGAGCCAAGCTACGAATGCTGGACGATCCGGCGCGCGGCCTGGCTGCCTCCCCTGCCCGGGGCCGAGCAGTTCGACCGTGATCGAACCTTTCACGCCCCTGACTGACCCCTGGGCCGCGTGGCTGCGCTCCGCCGCGCAGCGGCGCCCGGCCCCAATCGGGTGAGATGCCGAAGGCGTCGATCCCGGAGGGGGAGCGCCCGTGCAATCGAATTGACCGATGCCGATCCGGCGCTAGCTTTGCAGACAGGGAGGATCAAGCAATGATAGCACGCGCAACACTTCCAGCCCTTTTGCTTTGCGTATCGGGGTTGGCCGGCACGGCCCAGCAGGCAGACCCTGCCACCATCGAATCCGTCATCCGCGACCAGGTCGCGGATTTTGCCATGGATGACTGGGACGGGGCGTTCGACCACGCCTCGCCCACTATCCGCCGTCTCTTCGGCACGGCTGAAAATTTCGGCACCATGGTCCGCAATGGCTACCCGATGGTCTGGCGCCCGTCCGAACTGCGTTTCGGCAGGCTTTCCGAACACACCGGCGGCGCGCTCCAGCGTGTAATCGTGTTCGACGGCACCGGCGTACCCCATGCAATGGAATACGAAATGATCCAGGTGGACGGCACCTGGAAGATCAACGGTGTACGTTTCCTTCAGGCCAGCACTGGCGCCTGAGGCCCGGCACCCCGGTTCTAGTAATGCGGCGGGCGCTCGTCGGCGATCACAACGCCGCCGGTGCCCTCGCTTTCCTGGTCCGCGGCCCGCATCAGCAGCATCTGAACGCGCCTGTTGAGCAGGTCGATCTCGTCGGCCTGCTTGGCCACGATCTCCGAGAGTTCCTCGGTTGTCCGCCGCAGATGGGCCAGTTCTTCTTCTATCTTTTGTTCGGCCATTTACCGCTCCGATTTGTGACCTTTTTCCCGGCTGCCCGCCCCGCCCGCTTGCGACCACGCCCCCCTTGGGCTAGACGCGGGCCCGAACGAGGACCAAGGATCACCGACATGGCGAAGGACAAGAAGCCCCGCCGCCCCCGGGCGGAGACGCCGAAGGGCTTCCGTGACTATTTTGGCGCGGAAGTGGCTGAGCGCAACCAGATGTTGAGCCAGATTGCCGAGGTCTATCATCTTTACGGTTTCGACCCGCTGGAAACCGCCGCCGTGGAAACGGTGGAAGCGCTCGGAAAATACCTCCCCGATGTCGACCGCCCCAATGCGGGTGTCTTCGCCTGGGAAGAGGATGGCGACTGGCTGGCGCTGCGCTACGACCTGACCGCCCCGCTCGCCCGCGTGGCCGCTCAGTTCCGCAACGACCTGCCGACCCCCTATCGCCGCTACGCGATGGGCCCGGTCTGGCGCAATGAGAAGCCGGGGCCCGGTCGCTACCGACAGTTCTACCAATGCGACGCGGATACGGTCGGCGCACCCAATGTCGCCGCCGATGCCGAGATCTGCTCCATGCTGTCTGACACGCTGGAGCGCGTGGGCATTCCGCGCGGCGACTATGTGATCCGGGTTAACAACCGAAAGCTGTTGAACGGTGCGCTCGAAAACATCGGCCTCACGGAAGACGATGTCGAAACACGGGCAGCAGTCCTTCGGACAATGGACAAACTCGACAAAGTCGGGCGCGAAGGCGTCCTACAACTGCTTACTCAGGGCCGCCTTGATGCAAGTGGGGCATTTATCGACGGCGTTGGACTGAGCAAGGATCAGGCCGAACAAATCTGGACTGTCCTGAGTACACCAGGCGATACGAACTCCGAAACGATCGAACTTCTCTATCAAGTCTGCGGCAGTTCGGTTGAAGCCAACAAAGGCGTCGAAGAACTCGAACAAATCGCCAATCTCGTTGAAGGGCAAGGCCACACGTCGGCAACCATTAGAATCGACCCCTCCGTCGTCCGTGGCCTCGGCTACTATACCGGCCCCGTCTTCGAGGCCGAGCTGACCTTCGAGATCCTCGACGAGAAGGGCCGCCCGCGGCAGTTCGGCTCCGTCGCCGGTGGCGGGCGCTATGACGATCTGGTCAAGCGCTTCACCGGTCAGGCCGTGCCGGCTACTGGTGTGTCCATCGGTGTCGACCGTTTGCTGGCCGCGCTGCGCGCCAAGGGCCGCATGGATGGCAAGTCCGCCGGGCCGGTCGTGGTGACGGTGATGGATCGCAACCGCATGGCCGAGTACCAGGCGATGGTTGGCGAGCTGCGTCAGGCCGGCATTCGGGCCGAGGTCTATCTCGGCAACCCGAAGAATTTCGGCAACCAGCTCAAATATGCCGACAAGCGCCTCTCGCCCGTGGCTGTGATCCAGGGCGAGGACGAGGCCGCGCGCGGCGTGGTTCAAGTCAAGGACCTCGTGCTCGGCGCCAAGATCGCCGAGAACGCAAGCCTTGAGGAATGGAAGTCGCAACCGGCTCAGCGCGAGATTGCCCGCGCCGATCTGGTCGTCGAGATCCGCAAGATGCTGGAGGGGGAGGTCTGAGACCAATGCCCAGCAAGGACCAGGTCAGAGCGGAGGCCGCGCGCCTCCAGGACTTTTTTCGTGGCTCGGGCGCGCAAGCGGTCGAACCGAACATCCTGCAACCGGCCCACACGCTGCTCGATCTCTATGGCGAGGACATTCGCGCCCGCGCCTACGTGACGGCGGACCCGCTGATGGGCGAGCAGATGTTGCGACCCGACTTCACGGTGCCGGTGGTGCAGATGCATGTCGCCTCCGGCGGTGGCGAGGCGCGCTATACCTATGCCGGCGAGGTGTTTCGGCGCCAGGAAATAGCCGAACCGGGCCGCTCCAACGAGTATTTCCAGGTCGGTATGGAGATATTCGACGCCGAGGACCCGGCCGAGGCCGAGGCCGAGATCTTCGCCCGCTTCATCGCCGCGCTGGCCCCGCTGGGGCTACGGGCGGCGATGGGCGATATCGGGCTTCTGACCGCTGTCGTGCAGGGGTTGGAGACCAGCGAGGCGCGCCGCAGCGCCCTCATGCGCCATATCTGGCGGCCCAAGCGCTTCCGCGCGCTGCTCGACCGCTATTCCGGACGCAGCAAGGTGCCGGCCGCGCGTGCAGCGATGCTGAAACGGCTGCAGAACGAGGCGCCGGAGGAGATCATCTCCGATGCCGGGCTGATCATCGGCCTGCGTGAACCCACCGAGATCATCGCGCGGATGCGCACCCTTCAGGCCGAAGCCGCCGAACCGCCCCTTTCCAAACATCTCGTCGAGATGATCGACGACCTGCTCGACATCCGCGAGACGCCGGCCAATGCGCTCGACCGGCTGCGCGATATCGCGGTGGACCTGCCGGCGCTCGACATAGCCGTGGAGCGGCTGGAGCGGCGGCTTGAAGCGATGCGTGCGCATGGCGTGGATCTCGACAAGGTCGAGTTCGAGGCGAGCTATGGCCGCACGACGATGGAGTATTACGACGGTTTCGTCTTCGGCTTCTATGCAGGCATGTATCCGCATCTGCCGCCGGTTGCTTCGGGCGGCCGCTACGACGCGCTGACCCGGGTGCTTGCACAGGGTCGCGAGATTCCGGCCGTGGGCGGTATGATCCGCCCCGGGCTGGTGCTGGAGCTTGGCCAGGAGGGCTGGCTATGACGCTGAAACTGGGAGTTCCGTCCAAGGGCCGGTTGATGGAGAAGACCTTCGACTGGTTCGGGGAACGCGGGCTGGAAATTCGCCGCACCGGGTCGGACCGCGAATATGCGGGTTCCGTCGGCGGCATTGACGGGGTCGACCTCGTCCTGCTTTCCGCGGGCGAGATCCCGCGTGAGTTGCAGGAAGGCCGCATCCACCTCGGAGTGACAGGCACGGACCTCGTGCGCGAACGCATTGCCGGCTGGGAAAGCCGCGTCGAGGAACTGGCCAGGATGGGCTTCGGCCAGGCAGACCTGATCATCGCCGTTCCGAGATGCTGGGTCGATGTCGACACCGTGGACGATCTGGACGCGGCGGCCGCCGCCTTCCGCCGGGAACACGGCCACCGCCTCCGGATCGCGACCAAGTATCACCGGCTGGTGCGGGAATATCTGCGCGATGCCGGCGTCGCCGATTACAAGCTGGTGGACAGCCAGGGCGCGACCGAAGGCACGGTCAAGAACCTGACCGCCGAGGCCGTGGCCGATATCACCTCCACCGGCGAGACCCTCCGGGCCAATCACCTCAAAATCCTGTCGGACGGGCTTATCCACCGCAGCCAGGCGACGCTGTTCAAATCGCGTTCCGCGCTTTGGGAAGACGCCGAGCGCAAGGCCTACCGGGAACTGACGGGACGGCTGGCGAGCTTCCGGGATAGCTGAGGCGACGCTGAGCGGCCATCGAATGCGGATACGAGATTTTTCCGAAATGCTGTAGAGGATCATTGCCTTAGTCTGGAAAGGAGATCCAATTGAGTTCGACTGGTGATCAACAGCCTGCATCCCCCCGGACGGAACGGATGTACTCGATCGGATTCTTCGAGATCCCGTCCAGATACCTGCCCATTCTCGTTACGGTTGTTCTCGTTGTCTGGGTGATTTCGTTTCAGGGCAGGATGCTGCATCTCGGGGCGCTCGACCTCTATGACGAGTTCTACACGCTCGACCGCACGACCGGCTTTGCCCGGCATGACGACTGGCTGAATGTCTACCGCAACAACGAAGTCTCCTTTCGCAAGCCGCCCCTGCAATACTGGTTCGGCGCGTTTCTGCTGGAGCAAGGGTACGACTGGACCTTCGGCCTGCGCGCGCCGTCGATGGCCTTCGCCCTTGGCTGCCTGATTGCAACGGCTTTCCTTGCGGCAATCGTGCTGCCAGCCAACCCGTGGGTCATCCCGGTTGCGGTGCTGTTCCTGACGGTCTCGCGCCGGTTCTGGATCAGCGCCTCGCAGGCCCTGCTCGACACGGGCGTGCTGTTCTTCCTGACCGTCTCGCTGGTGGCGGCGATGCTCGCGCTCAGGCGCCCTGTCTGGTGGTACCTCATGGCGCTCGCGGTCGGGCTGGGCGCGCTGCAAAAGGCACCCGTGGCCCTGATCTTCGTGACGCTCTTTCTGCTGTTCACCGGTCTGACGGCGCGCTGGCATCCCTACAAGTTCCGCAGCTTCGTGACCAACCGGCATTTCCTGATCTCGGTCGCGCTGGCGCTCGCGATCTCGGCTTCGTGGTATGTCTTCCAGATCGCGCAGCACGGGCTGGTCGTTCTCAAGGTGGGTTTCGGCGAGCAGATGTTCGACCGCTTCGTGCCAACCGCCGATGTCCAGAAGACCCGCAACCTGTCGCAGGTGATCGACCATCTTCTCGGCAACGAGGAAATGCTGCGCTGGTGCGCGGTGATCGCCTTGGCGCTCCTGCCCTGGCGGTTGAAGCGATATGACCTGCTGCCGCTGCCGATGATGCTGGTGGCCTACCTGCTGGCAGTCGGGTTTGCCGATGGCGGCGTCTCCCCGCGATACACGCTCTACTTTGCCTCGATCTTCGCAGTCTCCATCGCCGCGGTTCTGCTCACCCTGCCGATCAAGCCACGCACATTGTCGGCGTTCATCGTGATGCTGGCGCTCGCCATGGGCGGGCCGGTGCGCTCGCCGATGGATCTCAGGCTGTTCCCGCGAGACCTGCGGTTGCGTCAGATCGAGATGCTGGAGCGCATTTCAGCCGAGCAGGATCCCTCCGAGCAGCTCGTCTATTGCAACTGGGACCCCGCCACGCGCATCCCGCCCGGGGCCGTCTCCGTTTACGGCACCGCCAACCGTCCGTATTTTCAACCCGAAGGTCATGACGGCTTCCGCGATTTGGTCGAAAATGGCGAGATCACGGGCCCGATGCGGGGGCTGTGCCCAACCGATCAGCTCCAGGATGTGGAGCCTTATGTGAACGGCTTTCAGGTCGTTGAAACGCTATCACACGGCAGCCGCCACTATACCTACTGGACCGCCGATTCTGTGCGCACCGTCGAGGAGTAAGGCAGGGCGCAGAGCACTGACAGCCCGCAGGAACCGCGCCAGCGCCTCACCGTACCCCGATTTCCGCCAGTGCGGCCGACAGTTCCGGCGGCAGCGTATCCTCGTGCTGGCGGGCTTTCGCGAGATCCGCGGGTGCGTCCTCGGGGTTGAGATAGCGCCAACCTTGAAACGGGCGTCTGGGGACGCTTTCGGTGCGGTGGACCTCCGGGTCCAGCACGAGCGCGCAGCGGGTGATGCCGTCGCCACCCAGCACCTCGTCGAGCCGCAGGAGGCGCTGGCGCGCCAGGATCAAGCCTTTGAAAACCCAATAGAGCGAGCCGCCATTGAGCAATTCCTCGCCGCGTTTGGGCCACATGCGGGTGACATGGCGCGGCAGGCCGTCCGGCCCGTGCGCACGCGGCGTCTGTTGCCACAGCAGCAGATCCTCGACCCTTTCGGCGCCAACACAGAGCTTGACCAGGTTGATATGCTTATCCACAGATTCCCCCACAGGCAGGCCATATAATGTAGCCGCTTCCTGGCCGAGAGCAAATGCTAGTGGCATTCACATCGGCTTCACGCTAGTGTGGTTGTCTGTTTTCGGCCCCAAAGGAACCGTGCATGACTCGCTTTGCCGCCCCGATTTCCGAGTCCATCTGGGACATGAAATACCGCCTCAAGCAGGCGGATGGTACGCCGATCGACCTGACGGTCGAGGATAGCTGGCGGCGGATCGCGCGGGCGCTGGCGCAGAACGAGACCGAGCCGGAAACGTGGGAAGAACGCTTCTACGGCGCTCTGGAGGATTTCCGTTTCCTGCCCGCCGGGCGGATCACCGCGGGCGCTGGCACGGGCCGCTCGGTGACGCTGTTCAACTGCTTCGTCATGGGCACGATCCCGGACGATATGGGCGGCATTTTCGACATGCTGAAGGAAGCTGCGCTGACCATGCAACAGGGCGGCGGCATCGGGTACGATTTCTCGACCATCCGGCCGCGTGGCGCGGATGTGAAGGGCGTGGCGGCCGATGCCTCGGGCCCGTTGAGCTTCATGGATGTCTGGGACGCGATGTGCCGCACGATCATGTCGGCGGGTTCCCGGCGCGGGGCGATGATGGCGACGATGCGCTGCGACCACCCCGATATCGAGGACTTCATCACCGCCAAGTCTGACGCGGCGCGGCTGCGCATGTTCAACATGTCGGTGCTTGTGACAGACGCCTTCATGGAGGCGGTCAAGGCGGACGGGCCGTGGGAGCTGCAATTTGACGGCAAGGTCTATCACACGGTCGAGGCGCGCGATCTGTGGAACCGGATCATGCGGGCAACCTATGATTATGCCGAACCGGGGGTGATCTTCATCGACCGGATCAACGCGATGAACAACCTCGCCTATTGCGAGGAAATCTCGGCCACCAACCCCTGCGGTGAGCAGCCCCTGCCCCCCTATGGCGCCTGCCTGTTGGGCTCGGTGAACCTTGCCCGCCTGGTCTCGGACCCGTTCGAGCCGGGTGCCGCGCTAGACGAGGTCGAGCTTGAGACGCTCGTGGGCACCGCGGTGCGGATGATGGACAACGTGGTCGATACCAGCCGTTTCCCCCTGCCCGAACAGGCGCAGGAAGCGCAGGCCAAGCGCCGGATCGGCCTTGGCGTGACCGGGTTGGCCGACGCCTTGCTCATGGTAGGCCAGCGTTATGGCTCCGAGGAAGCGGCGCGACTGACCGAGCACTGGTTGCACCGGATCGCCTGCGCCGCCTACCTTGCCTCGGTGCAATTGGCGCGGGAGAAGGGCGCTTTTCCGCTTTTCGAAGCTGAAAAGTACCTCGCCAGCGGGTCGCTCACGCATATGGATGCAGATGTCCGCGATGCCATTGCCGAACATGGCATTCGCAACGCCTTGCTGACCTCCATCGCGCCCACCGGCACGATCAGCCTCTATGCTGGCAATGTGTCTTCCGGCATCGAACCGGTTTTCGCCTATGCCTATCGGCGCAAGGTGCTGCAAAAGGACGGCTCGCGCAGCGAGGAGGAAGTGGTGGACTACGCGGTGCGGCTCTGGCGGGACAAACATGGCGATGCTCCCCTGCCCGACCATTTCGTCGACGCCCAGACGCTTGCGCCCGCCGATCACGTCCGCATGCAGGCCGCGGCGCAGAAATGGGTGGACAGCTCGATCTCCAAGACGATCAACTGCCCCGAGGATATCGAATTCGACGCCTTCCAGGATGTCTACTTGCAAGCCTGGGAGCAGGGCTGCAAGGGTTGTACGACCTACCGGCCGAACGATGTGACGGGCTCGGTTTTGAGTGTCAGCGAAAGCGCCGACACCACTCCGGAAATAGATCGGGGCGCCGACGTCATCTACCTCTCCGAACCTCTGGACCGGCCCAAGGCGCTGGAAGGCGCGACCTACAAGGTCAAGTGGCCCGACAGCGAGCACGCGATCTATATCACCATCAACGACATCATCTTGAACGGGACGCGCCGGCCCTTCGAGGTTTTTATCAACTCCAAGAACATGGAGCATTTCGCCTGGACCGTCGCGCTGACGCGGATGATCTCGGCGGTCTTCCGGCGCGGGGGCGATGTTTCCTTCGTGGTAGAGGAGTTGAAAGCCGTATTCGACCCACGCGGCGGCGCCTGGATGGAGGGGAAATACATCCCGTCAATCCTTGCGGCGATCGGCGGCGTCATCGAACGCCACTTAATCTCCATCGGCTTTATCGAGGGCGAAGGGCTCGGCCTCAAATCCGACCCGGAAGCGGAACGCATGACCGCCGGCGAGCGCCCAAAGGGCCCCGCCTGCCCCTCCTGCGGCCAATACGCGATGCGCATGGTTGAAGGCTGCCGCACCTGCATGAATTGCGGTCATTCCAAGTGTAGCTGATCAGGCCCGTGCGGGTAGTTGTTCTGACTACCAATTCTTGGCCAGCGGCGGGTTCAAAAGGTCCATTTTGCAATCAATTGGTGTCCATCGGGCCTTAAAGGACGAAAACAGGCCAGAAACGGTGTTTAGTCCGAGTGTTCAGCTATGTGGAAGCAAGGCGCCCGGGAAATGCACGGGCTACGTCGAAATGCTGTCCCCTTCGCTCGACCGATGTGGATCGTCGCTGGCTCGAGGAAGCTCTATCGTGCATCACATGGTCAATGGAACAACTCGTACTCGGCTGACGCCAATATCGAGGCCAGCCGGCGTGAGTTGGGTGAAAGAAGCCGCATAGTCGAAAAGGCCGACCGGGGACAGCGCCGCCGGTCGGCTCAGATGACAGTTTACAACTTGTAAGCGCGATCTCAGACCTTCGCCAGGTTCAGCCTCAGCCTCTCCATGGCCGCGTCAGCTTCAAAGGCTCGATACACAGTGCCAGACCGCGCAATGTACGCCTCGAGGGGTCTGGCGATTGTTGCCAACCTGCGGCTTTCTTCGGTGCCGCCAACCCAGAATGGATCTCCTTCATCGCTATGTTCCAGATGCGGCGCACCGCCCTTCGCTTCAACATGGTGTCCGAGACGCTCGCACAGATCACGGGCATGAAAGATGTTGCTCGGATTGAACTCCTGGCACTCGCGTGTTTCGGCGAGGAAACGATCGAAGCTATACTGCAGTTGCGACGGCAATAGATCACGCTCCGCTTGCAACGAGTTCGCCACCTGTTCCAGATACAAAATCGCGAGACGGGCATCCTGGACAATCGTCGGATCGTCGACCATTCGTTACCTCCAGACTTGCGTACCGACACCGCGCCGGACGCGTCAAGGCCGGTGCCGATCGGGCACCGGGGAGAGCATCAGGCAAGCAAAAAATCGTGGGATCTTTTCGCAGTTTGAAGCTTTTCGAGCAGATCACAGATCCTGTCGGCCTCGCGCGACGCTGGGTGGATCATCGCGAAGTAACCCGCTGCCTCACGATCAGGGTTGTCGACGTGACGAAGAGAAAGCAAGTCCTCCAGTGCATCGAGTTCGCGCTTCACCTTTGTGCTGATCCGTTGCCCGAACGAAAGCTCGTTGATCAAACGCAGCACGCGCCTTTCAGCAATCGGTCCTCCCAACAACCGAGCAGAACTGACGAGCGCATCCGAGTTTTCATTGACGAACACAGACCAGGGCGAAAGAGAAAACAGGTCCTTCGGCATTTGGTAGCCTCCAACATCCACACCACTCCACAACGGAATGGTTTCGAAGTCGGGGAGCGGCGCCGTTTTCTTCCCGACAACCAAAATGTTGGCCAAAGGGATATTGCACGAAATTTTTTCTTTAGGTCGTGTTGACAAAAGGGATTCACACTCGGCAGTAGGCGTGATTCAAGCTGGTATCTGCGATGGAGACCAGCTTGGCACGAAACCTGATGTCGGACGAGGAGTGGGCGTTCTTTGAGTGGTTCATCTTGTCTATCAGCGCCCCGAATGGGCGCAAACCCGCAGACCACCGGCGTGTTCTTGATGGTGTTTTCTGGATCGCCCGGACAGGAGC